>NZ_RRYH01000001.1 GCF_004010155.1 Solirhodobacter olei
ACCTCCAGCGCGGTCACGGGGGCATCGTAGAGCACGCGGACGCCGAGGCCTTCCGCGGTTCGGTAGAGCGTGTTGAGCATCGCCCGACCGCCGCCCAGGAAGAAGGAATTGGTCCGGCCAAGGCTGAGCGTGCCGCCGAGAGACGGCTGGAAACGCACGCCCTGTTCGGCGATCCAGCCGAGCATGTCCTTGGACTGGGCGATCATATGGCGTGCGAGGTCCTCGTCGGTCTTGCCTTGGGTGACGCGGCTCAGGTCATCCCAGAATTCCGCTTCGCTGTAGGGCCCGGTGAGGTGGCTGGTGGCGGTGTCATGGGCGCAGCGCATGTTGCGGGTGTGGCGGGTGTTGCCGCCGCGGTAGAATTTCGGCGCACCTTCGAGGACCAGCACCTCCGCCCCGTGTCGCCGGGCTGCGATCGCCGCGCAGAGCGCTGCGTTGCCGCCGCCGATCACCAGCACATCGGGCCGTGACATCGATGTGTTCATGATCTGCGGTCTCCCCCTTACCGCGATTCTCCGCTCGGGCTTGGATACGCCTGTATCCGGCTGTATACAAGAATTGCGCTGGCGGTTCTGGCGGCGCGCACTGGAGAGGGGCAGGCATGGCGGAGACGGGGCAGGGCCGGGGGCGCGGGGCGTCCTCTCGCGGCAGCCAGGTCTATGACGCGCTGTTGGCACGGATTCGCGCGGGCGTCCTGCAGCCGGGCATGCGGCTGCGGGAGGAAGACCTTGGCGCCGAGCTGGGCGTCAGCCGGACCCCGGTGCGCGAGGCGCTTGCGCGGCTGCAGGAGCGTGGGCTGGTCGAAAGCGCGGGCGCCGGGCTGGCGGTGGCAGCGCTGACGCGGCCGCGGATTGTCGAGCTTTACGCGATGCGGGCGGTGCTGGAGGGGGCGGCAGCGCGGCTGGCGGCGCAGAATGCCTCTGCCGGAGACCTTGCGGGGCTGGGCCACGTCCATGGGCTGCTGTCCGCCAGCGCCGGCGGGGCGGCGGAGGTGGCGCGGCTGAACCTCGCCTTTCACGAGGCGATCTGCGAGGCGGCGCACAACGGTTATCTCTCGCGGATGCTGGCGGACCTGACGGACTCGCTGGCGCTTCTGCCGAGCACGACCTTTTCCGTTCCCGGCCGGATCGAGGCTGCGCGGGCGGAGCATGACGCGATCTTTGCCGCCATCGCGGCCCATGACCCGGAGCGGGCGGAGCAGGCCGCGCGGGCGCATATAGACCGGGCCCGGGACGCGCGTCTGGCGCTTCTCTTCAGTGCCGCGCTGGGGGCGGGGCAGGGGTAAGCATAGCGAGGTTCCGGGGTCACATGCGGCGCGCGCGATCCCGATCCGCACCTGTAATCTGCCACGCCGCACATGAGTTGTGGGCCACAACTTTGGTGAGTCGTTCTGCGCGTTGCGGTTGTGTCGAGTTGGGGTGAGTACCGGTACGCCTGTGGGCGCCCCGGGCGGCCCTAGTCCCAAAGTACGAGGCGGCACAGCGCAAAAGGGCCCAAAATTACAGCATAAATCACGCCTCCTACCTTGGTACGAGGTCGCGGCTCTGGCCCCTGCGTCGGATGGTTCGGGCACACGCAGTCCGGCAAACTACGGATCAGGCGCAACCTCGAGGATTATTTCGGTCCCGAAACGTGCGCCTGGGTGGGGTAAGGAGAGCGAAAATGAATCTCATGGACCGCATGGAACATGTTGGTGTCGATGGGGCCGATGGTTATCGCATCCCCGCCACTGCACCGATGGCCCGCAATGAGCATGGCCTTTTCCACAGCCGCATGGGCCGCGAGAGCGGCGATAGGGAGCCGGCCCGGCTTTGGTCGGACCTGCCGGTGATCCCGGACGAACTGAAGGGGTGCGACCTGCATATCCTCGGCGATGTCGACGGCCAGATCCTCGGTTGTGCCGGGGTGATCCAGGCGATTGCCGCCAATGTCGTCTTCGACGTCAACGTGCCGCGTGGGCTTGCGCAGGTTCCGTCCAATGTGACGCGCAGCCAGCTGGTTACGGTGCAGGTCGACAATCGGCGGACCATGGGCCAGACCATCGACCTGCTGATGAGCTTCCGTCGGCACAACCCGCTGGCCGTCGTCGTCGCCGGGTCCCGCTACTTCGCCGAAGACGACCTGAGCCATGAGCGCTTCGCGATCTCGGACGCCTCGCTGCGGACGCCGAGCACGCCAGAGGCCATGGTCACGGTCTTCAAGGCGGCCGTGAAAAATAATACTCGCCTGTTGCATGTTTCCTGAAGATATTACGGGAAATTCCGCCTAAGCTCTTCGGAGAACTTCCGGGAGGTTGTCCGGGGCGGAATTGTGTGGGTCAGGCGTTTTATGAGGGTGTTCCGAGCTCTTCTTCTGGTGGCTTGCGTCGCGGGTGGATATGTCCCCGCGGCGCATGCTGCGCCGGGCAATGAGGCAATTGCACTGGCGCAGCCTGTCATCGGGGCATTGAAGAAACAGGGCTATACGATCGTCAGGGTCAATACGACCTGGCTCAACCGGGTACTTATTCGGGCTAAGAACGAATATGTGCTACGCGAGATCGTCGTAAGCCCGGCCACTGGCGATATTTTGCGCGACGCGATTGTGCGCCGCCTGCAGCCATTGCCGAAAACCAAGCCTGACTCGCAAACCTTCATTCCTCTGCCATCTGCCGCGCCGTCGAATTCAGC
>NZ_RRYH01000010.1 GCF_004010155.1 Solirhodobacter olei
CGCGCCAGCAGGATGTGCTCGCGCGTCTGCGGCATCGGGCCGTCGGCCGCCGAAACCACGAGGATCGCGCCGTCCATCTGCGCCGCACCCGTGATCATGTTCTTCACGTAGTCGGCGTGGCCGGGGCAGTCGACGTGCGCGTAGTGGCGCGCCGGCGTCTCGTATTCCACGTGCGCGGTCGAGATCGTGATCCCACGGGCGCGTTCTTCCGGCGCCGCGTCGATCATGTCATAGGCCTTGAACTCGCCGAAATACTTCGTGATCGCCGCCGTCAGCGTCGTCTTGCCGTGGTCAACGTGGCCGATCGTGCCGACGTTCACATGCGGCTTGTTGCGTTCGAATTTTGCCTTCGCCATCTTTCTTCTCCTATCGGGCGGTGCGTGAGAACACGCACCCTACTGGGTTGGGGGTAGGGTGCGCGCTCGCGCGCGCACCGACCGTTATGCGTATTTCTTCTGGATCTCGTCCGAGATGTTCTGCGGAACCGCGTCGTAGTGGTCGAACTGCATGGTGAAGACCGCGCGGCCCGACGACATCGAACGCAGGTTGTTGATGTAGCCGAACATGTTGGCGAGCGGCACCATCGCCGTGATGACGTTGGCATTGCCACGGCTGTCCTGGCCCTGAACCATGCCGCGACGGCTGGTCAGGTCGCCGATGATGCCACCGGTGTATTCTTCCGGCGTCACCACTTCCACCTTCATGATCGGCTCCAGCAGCTTCGCGCCGGCCTTCTTCAGGCCCTCGCGCATACCTGCACGGGAGGCGATCTCGAAGGCCAGGACCGACGAGTCGACGTCGTGGAAGGCACCGTCGACCAGCGCCACCTTGAAGTCGATCACCGGGAAGCCCGCCAGCGGACCGGAGTCCATGACCGACTTGATCCCCTTCTCGACGCCGGGGATGTATTCCTTCGGCACCGCGCCGCCGACGATCTTGGACTCGAAGGAATAGCCTTCGCCCGGTTCCGTCGGGGTGATGATCAGCTTGACGCGGGCGAACTGGCCCGTGCCGCCGGTCTGCTTCTTGTGGGTGTAGTCGATCTCGGCTTCGCGCGAGATGGTCTCGCGATAGGCCACCTGCGGCGCACCGATGTTCGCCTCAACCTTGAACTCCCGCTTCATGCGGTCGACCAGGATGTCGAGGTGAAGTTCGCCCATGCCCTTCATGATCGTCTGGCCCGATTCGAAGTCGGTCTCGACGCGGAAGGACGGGTCTTCGGCGGCCAGGCGGGCGAGCGCGAGGCCCATCTTCTCCTGGTCAGCCTTCGACTTCGGTTCCACCGCGATCTCGATGACCGGATCGGGGAAGGTCATGGTTTCCAGAACCACCGGCTTGGCGGGATCGCAGAGCGTGTCACCCGTGGTGGTTTCCTTCAGACCCGCCAGCGCGATGATGTCACCCGCGAAGGCCTCTTCGATTTCCTCGCGGTTGATGGCGTGCATCATCATCATCCGGCCGACGCGCTCGCGCTTGCCCTTCGTGGAGTTCATCATCTGGTCGCCCTTCTTCAGGACGCCGGAATAGATCCGCGTGAAGGTGAGCGAGCCGACGAACGGGTCGTTCATGATCTTGAACGCGAGCGCCGAGAACGGCTGCGCGTCATCGGCAGACCGCTCGATGTTCCGGGTTTCCGTCTCGTCGCCCGGCAGGAAGCCCATGTAGGGCTTCACGTCCAGCGGCGACGGCAGGTAGTCGATCACCGCGTTGAGCAGCGGCTGGACACCCTTGTTCTTGAACGCGGAGCCCGCGGTGACCGGAACGAAGGTCAGCGACAGCGTGCCCTTGCGGATCAGCCCGTGCAGCGTCTCCACGTCGGGCTCGGTGCCTTCCAGGTAGGCTTCCATCGCCTCGTCGTCCTGCTCCACGGCAAGCTCGACCAGGTTGTGGCGCCACTCGTCGGCCAGTTCCTTCAGCTCCGGACGGATCGCCTGACGGGTCCAGGAGGCGCCGAGGTCCTCGCCCTTCCAGGTCCACTCTTCCATCGTGACGAGGTCGATCAGGCCTTCCAGCTTGTCCTCGGCGCCGATCGGCAGGGCGATCGGGCACGGGGTCGCGCCGGTACGGTCCTTGATCATCTTCACACAGTTGAAGAAGTCGGCGCCGATCTTGTCCATCTTGTTGACGAACACGATCCGCGGGACGTGGTAGCGGTCGGCCTGGCGCCAGACGGTCTCGGTCTGCGGCTCGACACCGGCGTTGGCGTCGAGAAGGCAGACGGCACCGTCGAGCACGGCGAGCGAACGCTCGACTTCGATGGTGAAGTCGACGTGGCCGGGGGTGTCGATGATGTTGAAGCGGTACTTGGTATCAGAGGTCCCCTCGGCGGTCGGATCTTCCTGGCGCTGCCAGAAGGTCGTCGTCGCGGCCGAGGTGATGGTGATCCCGCGTTCCTGCTCCTGCTCCATCCAGTCCATCGTGGCGGCGCCGTCATGGACTTCGCCGATCTTGTGGGACTTGCCGGTGTAGTAGAGGATCCGCTCCGTCGTCGTGGTCTTGCCCGCGTCGATGTGGGCCATGATCCCGAAGTTGCGGTATCGCTTAAGTTGGTAGTCGCGTGCCATCAGAATTGCCTCACCAGCGGTAGTGGCTGAACGCCTTGTTAGCGTCGGCCATCTTGTGGGTGTCTTCGCGCTTCTTCACCGCGGTGCCGCGGTTGTTCACCGCATCGGACAGCTCGGCAGCCAGACGCTCTTCCATGGTGTTCTCGTTGCGCTTGCGGGCGGCGATGATCAGCCAGCGGATGGCCAGAGCCTCGCGGCGCTCGGGGCGCACTTCGACCGGCACCTGGTAGGTGGCGCCGCCGACCCGGCGGGAACGCACCTCGACCGAGGGCTTCACGTTGTCGAGGGCTTCGTGGAAGCACTCGATCGGCTCGCGCTTGAGACGGGTCTGAACCCGGTCCAGCGCGTCGTAGACGATCCGCTCGGCAGTCGACTTCTTGCCGTCGATCATCAGGTTGTTCATGAATTTCGTCAGAACCCGATCGCCGAACTTGGCATCGGGCAGGACTTCGCGCTTCTCGGCGGCGTGACGACGGGACATGCTCTATCTCCTCACTTCGGCCGCTTCGCGCCGTACTTCGAACGCCGCTGACGGCGATCCTTCACGCCCTGGGTATCCAGAACGCCGCGCAGAATGTGATAGCGCACGCCCGGAAGGTCCTTCACCCGGCCGCCGCGGATGAGCACGACGGAGTGCTCCTGCAGGTTGTGCTTTTCGCCGGGGATGTAGCTGATCACTTCGTAGCCGTTGGTCAGGCGGACCTTGGCCACCTTACGCATGGCCGAGTTCGGCTTCTTCGGCGTCGTGGTGTAGACACGGGTGCAGACGCCGCGCTTTTGCGGGCACTGCTCCAGGTGCTGCGACTTGGATTTCCGGACGTTCGGCTGCCGCGGCTTGCGGATCAGCTGCTGAATAGTTGGCATACACTTTCCTCGTGTTAAGCCTGTCAATACTCACCCCCGGTCGGGGATGCCGCTTCTCGACATGCTCCGCGGCCTATCCGCAAAGCACCAAAACCGCATTCACCCCCTTCGCGAGGGCGACGCGGTGGAATTCCAGAGGATCGGGGCAAAGGCCCGGATCTTGACCACTTCCGTTCGTGACATGCAGGCAGGGAGGGTCCCCTCGCTGCCCGAAGTGCGCGCCGTATATGGGGAGTCGGGGGGGATGTCAACAGCCGGGGCGGGGGCGGGGCCTTTAGAGCAAGGGCGAAACCCCGCCGGCCATTCCCGACCCGAAACAGGGGGATACAACCCGGCCGAGGCTTCCGCCACCCCGGCCCGAAACAGCGGTGCGCAGCACCACCGGGCCAGCGGCCGTCCGCCCTCAAGGGCGGGCGCGCCTTGGGCCTCACCGCAAGACCCGTAGGGTGCGCATTCATTGCGCACCCTACGGCCTCAGATCATCCGCTTGATCGCCGCCACATGCTCCGCCTTGGCGCCGAGCGCATCGGCCGCCAGCGCCTCCACCTCGGCGTCCAGCGCCGCCTTCGGCACCAGCCGGTCGACGAGGCCCCAGCCCAGGGCCTCTTCCATCGTCACCCGCGCGCCAGCCATCAGGATCAGCTTCGCCCGCGCCGGCCCTATCAGCGCCGCCAGCCGCCCGGGGTCCGAGGGCTGCGGCAGGAACCCCAGCTTCATCACCGGGTAGAAGATCTTCCCGCTCTCCGCCGCTGCCACCCGCAGGTCGGCCGCAAGCACCATCCCCAGCGCGCCCCCGGCGACAGAGCCGTTAAGCGCCGCCACCGTCAGCCCCGGAAACCCCGCCACGGCGGCCGAGAGCCGTTCCCAGATGGGATCGGTGGCAAGCCCCGCCCGCGCCTCGTCCAGATCCGCCCCGGCGGAAAAGACGCTGTCGGTCCCGGTCAGCACCAGCACCCGGGCCCCGGCGGCGCGGGCGGCAGCGACGCCCTCCTCCAGCGCCACCAGCATGGCGCGGGTCAGCGAATTGGCCTTCTCCGGACGCATGATCCGGAGCCGCCAGATGCCATCCCGCGCCTCGGTGACGATCATGCCGGCAGGCCCAGCCGGGCGCGAATCGCAGCGTCGCGCAGCTGGATCTCCTGGCCGCGGAAGGCATCGGCATCGGCGGTAAACATCCAGACCAGCGCCTTCGCCGGCCAGTCGGCGGGAACATGCGCATTCGGGTCAAGGCGGCTGACCGGGTTGATCCCGCTGGCCTTGATCTTCACCTGCATCTCGGTCGCCACCGTTCCCGGCGAAAGCCCCATGACGCGGACGCCGGCAGGCCCGGCCTCGACATGGGCCACGCGGGTCAGCATCGCCGCACCCGCCTTGGCGGCGCAATAGGCGCTCCACCCCTCCAGCGGGTTGTGCGCGGCGCCCGAGCTGACGGTGATGATCGTGCCGGAATGCCGCGCCATCATCCCCGGCAGCACCGCGCGCATGCCGTTGAAGACGCCCTTCAGGTTCACGTCGATATTGCGGCCCCAGGCCTCGGCATCGGTCTCTGCAATATGGCCGATCGGGTCGATCATGCCGGCGTTGTTGATCAGCACGTCGACCGGGCCGAAGGCCGCCTCGACCGCCTCCAGCGCGGCGGCGACCGCCGCAGGGTCGGCCACGTCGCAGGCCACCGCGTGGCCGCCCGTCTCCTCGGCCAGCGCCGCGATCGCGTCCGCGTCGCGCGCCAGAAGCCCGACCTTCGCGCCCTCTGCCGCGAACTCCCGCGCCGCCGCCGCGCCGATCCCCCGGCTCGCCCCGGTGATCACAACGACCTTGCCTGCCAGTTCCGCCATAACACCCTCCGTCCTGCTGCTTTCGGGGCCTGTTAGCCCGTCCCGCGGGCCGAGGGAATCCCTTGACCGGCGCCCCGCCCCGCAAGATGCTGAGGAGAGATCCCTTAATGTATATCCGGAGAGGTTTATTATGAAGTCTTTGCGCCTGCTCGGCGCGGCCACGGTTGCGGCCGCCCTCCTGTCCGGCAGCGCCGCAGCCGCGCTGACGGCAGATGCCGTATGGTCCGCGCTGCAATCCCGCATCGAAGCCCAGGGCAGCAAGATCGCCGTCGGATCGAGGTCGAGCGCCGGCGGCACGTTGCAGCTGAAGGACGTGACGCTCACCACGGCCCATGGGCCGACCACCAGCACGGTCTCGCTGCCCGAGCTCGACCTCGCCGAGGGCGCGGACGGCAAGGTCACCGTCACCGCTGCGCCCGGCGCGACGGTGGCGATTCATGCCGCGCCCGAGCCTGGCAAGAAGGGCCAGGACCGCTCCGCCGACGTCACGCTGAAGCTGAGCCAATCCGGGCTGAAGACCGTGGTCTCCGGCACCACGGACGACCTGACGCTGCAGAGCAGCGCCGCCAGCGTCGGCCTCGCCATCGGCTCGATCGTCGCAGACGGCAAGCCGGTCGACGCCAAGGGCGGGATCACCTTCACCGGGATGGAGAGCACGGCGCATATCACCGGCACGGACCCGGCGATCACCGATGCAAGCGGCTCGGTACAGTCGTTCAAGCTCGCGCTCGACGTCGCAAACCCCGAGAAAAAGGGATCCGCCCATGTCGAGGCGGAGGTCGCAGACCTCAAGGGCACCAGCCATGCCGTGCTCCCGAAGGGCGTCGACATCCAGGCCGACATGGCCAAGGCGCTGGCGGCGGGCTACAGCCTGTCGAGCGCGCTGACCCACGGGCCCGCCAGCCTCAAGGTCGCCTATGTCTCGCCCAAGGGGCCCGGCACGATCACCGGAAGCACCGGCACCGGCACGCTCACCGTCGACATGAGCAAGGACCACCTGCGCTACGGCGCGCAGGACAATGACAGCGAGCTGACCCTGCAGGTGCCCGACCTCCCCCTGCCGGAGGTCAAGATTAGCCAGAAGTCGGGAGAGTTCCAGCTGACCGTGCCGATTGCGAAATCCGACACCCCGCAGGACTTCAGCCTGCTGACCCGGATCATCGGCCTCAGCGTGAACAAGGAGGTCTGGGGCCTCTTCGATCCGACCGGCGCACTGCCCCACACCCCCGCGACCCTGATCGTCGACCTCGCCGGCCAGGGCAAGCTGGGGATGGACCTGCTCGACCCGAAGCTGGCAGAGCATCCGCCGATGGATCCGGGCCAGTTGCAGTCGCTGAAGCTGAACCAGCTTCAGCTGACCGCGCTCGGAGCAGAGTTGACCGGCAAGGGCGCCGTCACCTTCGACAACTCCGGCCCGGCGCCGCGCCCCGTGGGCGATGTCGAGCTGAAGCTCACCGGCGGCAACGCGCTGATGGAGAAGCTGACGCAGATGGGCCTCCTGCCCGAGAACCAGGCGGCAGGGGTGCGGATGATGCTCGGCATGTTCACCGAGCCCGCCGGCGACGACGTGCTGAAGACCAAGATCGAGTTCAAGCAGGACGGCGCCATCCTCGCCAACGGCCAGCGCATCCAGTAGCGGGTTTGGGCGCAAGGAACAAAAGGGCCGCCCCGGGCAACCGGGGCGGCCTTCGCCATCTCAGGCCGCATCTCAGGCCGCAGCCCCGCCCGTCAGCGCCATGCGGAACAGTCCGCCGTCGCGCGCCACCGGCTCGAAACCGCAGGCCCGGTAGACGGTTTGGGCATGCCAGTTCCCGCTCGCCGTGCCGACGGTAAGGAAGCTGCACCCCGCCGCCCCCGCCCGCGCCGCCGCCGCCCGGATCAGCCGCCGGCCAAGACCCTTTCCGCGCGCCACCGGCGCCACGTAGAGGTGATGCAGGTCCATCCCCCGCAGCCCGAACTGCAGCTGCGCCCGCGGACAGAGCGCGGCATAGCCCAGTAGCCCGGTCTCCCCCTCCGCCACCAGCACCTGGAGCCAGGGCGCGGGCCCCAGCACGTCGCGTGCCAGCGCCGCGACATCCGCCCGCGCCGTGTCGCCGTGATGCGCGGCAAGCGCCGCCACCATTGCCGCCAGTGCCGGCAGGTCCCCCGCCGCCACCGCGCGGATCCGCACGCCAGCCCCCGCGTCGTCTTCAGTTTCGATATCGCCTTCCATCTTCCTCTCCATCCTCGGGTTCTGCCCGCCATGGTTCGGAAGAAAAGGCCGCCCCATGGCGGCCTTCGATCACATGCGAAAAGACCACCGCCGCTATCTGCGACGGCCGTAAAAGAGCCCGGTGGTCTGCTGCATCGTGGTCATGGCGGCGATCCTTCGGGCAATCGGGCGCGCTGTCAAGCGCGCCGCGCCCTCGCTCCCCTGCCCTCCTCGCCCTCGAAAGCGCCCGCGGGCGGGTCAGCGCCCCATCCACCCCTCGCGCAGGATTGCCCCATCGGTGCTTGCAGTCCGGGCCCGGCCCCACTAGGTCCGAATGGTCCGAACCGAAAGGCCTGGCCATGCCCGATACGCTTGAATCCCTTGCCCATGCGCTGCTCGAGGCAGCCACGAAGGCAGGCGCCGATGCCGCCGACGCGCTCGCCGTCGAGGGCCGCTCGATCTCGGTCGAAACCCGGGCGGGCAAGCTCGAACAGGCCGAACGCTCCGAGGGCGTTGACATCGGCCTGCGGGTGCTGATCGGCCAGCGCCAGGCCTGCGTCTCCGCCTCCGACACGCGGGCCGAGACCATGGCCGCAATGGCCGAACGCGCCGTCGCAATGGCGCGCGAGGCGCCGGAGGATCCCAACATCGGCCTCGCCGACCCGTCCGAGATCGCGCGGGACTGGGATCTCGCCGCGCTCGACCTCGCCGACCCGGCCGCCGAGCCCGCCGCCGCCGCGCTGGAGGAAGACGCGCTCCGCGCCGAGGCCGCCGCCCGCGCGGTGAAGGGCGTGAGCCAGGTCGACGGGGCGGGTGCCGGCTATGGGCGAAGCGCGCTGCACATCGCGCTGTCGAACGGCTTTTCGGGCGGGTTCGCGCAGACCTCCCGCTCGCTCTCCTGCGTCGCGATCACTGGCACCGGCACGGGGATGGAGCGGGACTGGTACGCCGACGCCCGCACCTACCAGGCCGACCTGATGGATGCAGAAGAGATCGGCCGCCGCGCCGGCGAGCGCGCGGTTTCCCGCGCCGGGGCCCGGAAGCCCAAGACCGGCGCCTATCCCGTCGTCTATGACGAGCGTGTGGCCGGCTCGCTGATCGGCCACCTGATCGGTGCGATCAACGGCAGCGCCATCGCCCGCGGCTCCTCCTGGCTGCGCGACGCCCTGGGCGAACAGGTGCTCCCCACCGGCCTGACACTGACCGAGGATCCGCACCGCCCCCGCGTCAGCGGCTCCCGCCCCTTCGATGCCGAGGGCCTGCCGACCCACGCCCGCAGGATCGTCGATGCCGGCGTGCTGACCGGCTGGACGCTCGACCTCGCCACCGCCCGCAAGCTCGGCCTCAAGAGCACCGCGAACGCCAGCCGCTCCACCTCTGCCCCGCCCTCGCCCGGGACCTCGAACCTCCTCCTCACCCAGGGGACGCAGACCCAGGCGGAGCTGCTGGCCGAGATGGGCACGGGGCTTCTGATCACCTCGCTCATGGGCTCCTCGATCAACCCGACGACGGGGGACTATTCGCGCGGCGCCTCCGGTTTCTGGGTCGAGAAGGGCGAGATTGCCTACCCTGTCAACGAATGCACCGTCGCCGGAAACCTGCGGGACATGCTTAAGACGCTGACCCCGGCCAATGACGGTCGCGACTGGCTGTCTCTCGTCTGCCCGTCGCTCCGCGTCGAGGGGCTGACCCTTGCCGGAGAGTGACCTCCAGCTCCTGACCCGCGCCGCGCGCGAGGCGGGCCAGATCGCCATGGCCCATTGGCGGCATTCGCCGGAGGTCTGGCAGAAGCCCGACGGCGCCGGCCCCGTCACCACCGCGGATATCGAGGCCGACCGCCTGATCGCTACCGTCCTGCGCTCCGCCCGCCCCGACTACGGCTGGCTTTCCGAGGAAACGGAGGACACCAAGGCCCGGCTCGATACCAAGCGCATCTTCATCGTCGACCCGATCGACGGCACGCGGGCCTTCATCCAGGGCGAGGCGGGCTTCGCCCATTCCATCGCGGTCGCCGAAGCCGGCGAGATCACCGCCGCCGTGGTCTTCCTTCCCGCGCTGGAGCTTCTCTACACCGCCTCCATCGACACCCCGGCAGAGCTGAACGGCGCGCCCCTGACCCCTTCGGCCGTGCATCGGGCCGAGGGCGCAAGCGTGCTGACCAGCGGCGGCGCACTGGCGGCAGAAAACTGGCCCGGCGGCGTGCCGGACCTGAAGCGCGCCTTCCGGCCGTCGCTCGCCTGGCGGCTCTGCCTCGTGGCGGAGGGTCAGCACGACGGCCTCGTCACCTTCCGCGACACCTGGGAATGGGACATTGCCGCCGGCGCGCTGATCTGCGCCCGCGCGGGGGTGACGGTGACCGACGGCACCGGCCAGCCCTTGCGTTTCAACCGGGACTCGCCGCTCGGCCCCGGTGTTCTGGCCGCGCCGCCCGCGCTTCACGCCGATCTGCTGTCCCGCCGCCTCGGCCACTGACACGCGCGACCAGCCCCACGCCCAGCACCGTCCCCCGCGCGCTCCGCAAGCCCCCACGCCCCTGCCGCCCTCGTCTTGACCCGGGGCCGCTTTTGGCTAGGGTCGCGGCCAGATCCCCCAAGGAGCAGAACAATGGCCCAGCGTCTCCATCTCGTCTTCGGCGGCGAACTCGCCGACCCGTCCAAGAACGTCTTCAAGGACGTCTCGCAGATCCACATCGTCGGCATGTTCCCCGATTACCAGAGCGCCCATGCCGCCTGGAAAGCCGAGGCCCAGCGGACCGTGGACGACGCCCACATGCGCTACTTCATCGCCCATATCCACCGGCTGCGGGACGAGGAACAGGCCGCCGGCCCGACCGAGGAACTCGGGGCCTGACCCCGACCACCATGCCGCGCCCGGCAGGCCTTTCGCTCTACCTCGCGCTGACCGCCCGGCGCCGGCGCGCCGCGCGGGCCGAGGACGCGGAGCCGGCCCGTCCGCGCGGGCCGCTGATCTGGCTGCACGTGCCGCGGGCCGAGGGGCTTTCGGCAGCGATGGAGCTGGTCCGCCGCCTGTCCGAGGAACGCGCGCGGCTGACGATCCTGCTCACCTGCCCCGCCGATCCGCCCGCCCTGCCGCGGCGCGTGCTCCACCGCCCGCCCCCGGTCGAGGATCCGGCCCGGCTCGCCGCCTTCCTCACCCACTGGCAGCCCGAGGCGATCGCCCAGGTTGGCGGCCCGCTTTCGCCGGTGCTGCTCGCCGGCGCCGGGGCGCAGCGGCCCTTTCACCTGATCCAGCCAGACCTGCCCGCGCCGATGCTGCTGCGGCTGATCCCCGGCCTTTCGCGCGGGTTGATGGGGCCCCTGGCGCGCATCCTCGCCCCCCATGCCCAGGACGCCCGCCGCCTGCGCCGCCTCGCCGGCCCCGGCGCCGCGATCGAGACGCTGGCGCCGCTGGAGCCGGTGCCGGAGGCGCTCCCCTGCAACGACGCCGAGCGCGAGGCGATGACAGCCCAGCTCGCCGCCCGCCCGATCTGGCTCGTCGCCGGCCTGCCGGAGGCGGAGCTGCCCGCCGTCATCACCGCCCATCGCGCCGCGCTCCGGCTGGCGCACCGGCTGCTGCTGATCGTGGTGCCCGAGAACCCCGCCGACGGCCCCCGTTTCGCAAGGGCGCTGGCGGAACCCGAAGGCTGGCTGACCGCCCTGCGCTCCATCGACGAGGAGCTGGGCGAGGAGACCCAGGTCTACGTCGCCGATACCGAGGGGGAGATGGGCCTCTGGTACCGCCTCGCGCCGATGAGCTTCCTTGGCGGCAGCCTTGCCGGGACGGGCAGCCTGCGCTCGCCCTACGAACCGGCCGCGCTCGGCTCCGCCATCCTGCATGGCCCCCGGCACGGCGGGCACGACCCGGCCTTCGCGCTGCTCGCCCGGGCGCACGCCACGCGCGAGGTTCGCTCCGCCGCCGAACTGGGCGAGGCGGTGGGCGATCTTCTCGCCGCCGACCGCGCCGCGGCGCTGGCGCATGACGCCTGGGCCGCAACCACGGCCGGGGCAGAGGTGACGGACCGCGTTGCCCGGCTCCTCCTTGGCGCGGTGGAGCCGCCGAAGGACGCGCAATGACGCCGCCCGGCTTCTGGCAGAACCCGCCCTCCGCGCCGGGCTGGCAGGCCCGGGTGCTGGCGCCTCTCGGCACGCTCTATGCAATGGGGACCGCCCGGCGGCTGCGGCAGGGGCCGGGGGAACGCGTCGGCCCGCCGGTGATCTGCGTCGGCAACCTCAACGCCGGCGGCACAGGCAAGACGCCGACCGCCATCGCGATCGTCGAGCGGCTGAAGGCCCGTGGCCTGACCCCGCATGTCGTGTCCCGGGGCTACGGCGGCAGCCTCACCGGCCCGACCCGTGTCGACCCCCGCCGCCATCGCGCCGCGGAAACCGGGGACGAGCCACTGCTGCTGGCCGGCTTCACGCCCTGCTGGATCGCCCGCGACCGCGCCGCCGGCGCCCGTGCAGCGGCGGCCGGAGGGGCAGACATCATCCTGCTCGACGACGGCTTCCAGAATCCCGGCCTCGCCAAGGACCTGTCGCTCGTCGTCGCCGATGCCGCGCTCGGCTTCGGCAACGGCCGCTGCCTTCCCGCCGGCCCGCTGAGAGAGCCCGTCGCCACAGGCCTCGCCCGCGCCGACCTGATGCTGACGATCGGCGGACCCGAAGCGCAGGACCGCTTCACCCGAACCTGGGGCGCCGCCACCGCCACGCTCCCCCGCCTCACCGGCGCGCTGGCGCCGCTGGAGATGGGGATCGACTGGCAGGACCACCCCGTCATGGCCTTCGCCGGCATCGGCCATCCGGAAAAGTTCTTCGCCACGCTCCGCAGCCTCGGCGCCCGGCTTCTTCGGACCGAGGCGCTGGCCGATCACCAGCCCCTCTCCGAAGGCCTGATGCGCCGCCTCGACGCCGAGGCCCGAGCGGCGGGCGCCCAGCTCGTCACCACCGAGAAGGACGCCGTGCGCCTGCCCGAAAGCTTCCGGATGCGCGTCCTCGCCCTGCCGGTACGGCTTCAGCTTGACGACTGGGCGCCCCTCGACGCGGCATTGGACCGCATCCTGCCGATCCGCTGAGGCCGCACCCGCCGCGGGGGACGACCGGGACCGGGTGCATCGGAAACGCCGCGCAACGTCATCAGGTCAGGGAAAGGTCCCCCGCCTCTCAGTTCAGCTGGAACTGCAGCGGGTAACGGCCGTCCTGAAAATCGCCGAACAGCTCGGGCAGGTCGGGGTGGTCGACCGGCTCGCCGGTCTCGTCCGGCACCAGGTTCTGCTCCGAGACATAGGCCACGTAGTAGCTCTGATCGTTCTCGGCCAGCAGGTGGTAGAACGGCTGGTCCTTGGAGGGGCGGCTTTCTTCCGGGATGGCCTGGTACCAGTCCTCGGTATTGGCGAACATGGCGTCCACATCGAAGACGACCCCCCGGAAGGGGTGCTTGCGGTGGCGCAGAACCTGGCCGATATGATACTTCGCTTGCGTGGCCAACATCATGAACTTCGTCCCCTGAACTGGTTTACTAATCCTCACGCGTATTCCTGTCCATCCGGCGAAGTTGAAAAAACCAACGCCGATTGTGGTACGAAACCCGACAGTTACCCTCCTGCCGCCTCATCCGGGTCAGCATTTGACCCGGTCATTGACCAAGAATTCGCCCCACGTCCGCGACGCGGGCATTCCCTTGCCACCTCATTTTCGTTATTCTTAACACAAAATAAGAATGTGAGAGGCAGATGGGCAAGTTCTTGCGGGCAGCGCTGCTGCTCACCATTTTGGCATCCTGCGGCTACCGGGCACCGCCGCAGAATCAGGACGACGCCTGCGCGATCGCGCGGGAAAGGCCAGGATACATGCGCGACATGATGGCAACGGAACGCCGCTGGGGCGTGCCCGTCGCGGTGCAGATGGCCACGATCTACCAGGAATCCGGCTTCAGGCGCGGCGCGCGCACGCCCTACCGCTGGGCGCTCGGGATCATCCCGATGGGCCGGGCGTCCTCGGCGCTCGGCTATGCCCAGGTGCTGAATTCCACGTGGGACGACTACCGATCGCAGACCGGCCGCTACGGCGCCAGCCGCAAGAACTTCCGCGACGCGTCGGATTTCATCGGCTGGTACATGGACCGCTCCTACCGCCAGGCGGGCATCCCGAAATCCGATGCGCGGGACCAATACCTGGCCTACCACGAGGGCATCGGCGGTTACCTGTCGCGCAGCTACCGCTCCAAGGGCTGGCTGATCGGGGTGGCAAACCGGGTGGAATCCCGCGCCAAGCTGTACAACACCCAGCTTCTGTCCTGCGGCTGGTACTGAGGGCCCGCCGCAGCCTTCCTCCTTCGCCAACCCGCCGGGCGCGGCGCTAGCGGCCCAGCCGCTTCTGCGTCTCGGCGCGGATGTCGAACAGGCTGTCGGGCAGCGTCATCCCGGTCTTCAGCGCCGAAAGCTGCACCTCGGTCCGCCCGCCGGAGGCATCGGTGATGATCCAGCCCTTCAGCGTGATCGGATCGGCAGCGAAGTAGAGCGCGATCTGCCCGTCGTCGGGATGCGCCGGATCCTGCGCCACCACCTCGGTCAGCCCCCCCGGCGTCTCGCGATGCGACACGACCATCTTCGCCTCCCCCAGGTCGATCCGCGGCGCCAGGATCAGCGCCAGCGGCGTGCGGCCCAGCGGGTACTGCTCCGGCGGCTGGTTCGACTTCGGATCGAAGACCGCAACCGATCCCGCCCCCGCGATTACCAGCGCCTTGTTCGGCGGGTCGTACTGGAAACGCATCCGGTAGGGCCGGTGGATGAACAGCTCGCCGTTGGAGACGGTCCCGTCGGAATTCTTCTGGGCGAAGGTCGCCTTGGCGGTGTCGAGCGCGTTGAGATAGGCCGAAATCGCAGGCAGCGGGATCTCGGCGGCGCCTGCCGCGGCGGGGCTTGCCAGCAGGGCGCAAAACAGGGCCACGGCACAGGCACGAAGGGAACGGAGCATGGTCATGGCCTCGATCTAGGGGCGGGGGCGGTCACAATCCATCCCCCACCGGTCACGGCCTGCGGAACACGCGGCTGGATGGGCGGCGATCCGCCCTATTGCTCCGGCACCAGGATCTCGCGCTTACCGACATGGTTCGCCGGCGTCACCAGCCCCTGTTCCTCCATCTGCTCGACCAGGCGCGCGGCCTTGTTGTAGCCGATGCCCAGCTTGCGCTGGATGTAGGAGGTGGAGCACTTGCGGTCCTTCAGAACCACCTGCACCGCCTGATCGTAAAGCGCATCCTCGCCGTCGGTGTTGCCGCCGAGGCCGAGAACCAGGTCGATGTCGTCGGCCTTGTCGTCCTCCGGCCCGTCGACCACGCCCGACATGTATTCCGGCGGGCCGAAGCTCTTCAGATGGGTCACGATCTCCTCGACCTCCTCGTCAGAAACGAAGGGGCCGTGGATCCGGGTGATCCGCGCGCCGCCGGCCATGTAGAGCATGTCGCCCATGCCGAGAAGCTGCTCGGCCCCCTGCTCGCCAAGGATGGTGCGGCTGTCGATCTTCGACGTCACCTGGAACGAGATCCGGGTGGGGAAGTTCGCCTTGATCGTGCCGGTGATGACGTCGACAGAGGGCCGCTGCGTCGCCATGATCAGGTGGATGCCCGAGGCCCGCGCCATCTGCGCCAGCCGCTGGATGCAGGCCTCGATCTCCTTGCCGGCGACCATCATCAGATCGGCCATCTCGTCGACGATGACGACGATATAGGGGATCGACTTCGGCTCGAACTCCTCGGTCTCGAACACCGGATCGCCCGTATCCTCGTCAAACCCCGTCTGGATCGTGCGCTTGAACATCTCGCCCTTGGCCAGCGCCTCGCGTACGCGGCCGTTGAAGCCCTCGATGTTGCGCACGCCCATCTTGGACATCTTGCGATAGCGTTCCTCCATCTCGCCGACGACCCATTTCAGGGCCACGACCGCCTTCTTCGGATCGGTCACGACGGGGGAGAGGAGATGCGGGATACCGTCATAGACGGAAAGCTCCAGCATCTTCGGGTCGATCATGATCAGCCGGCATTCCTCGGGCGAAAGCTTGTAGAGGAGGCTGAGGATCATGGTGTTGATGGCGACCGACTTGCCCGAGCCGGTGGTACCGGCAATCAGCAGGTGGGGCATCTTGGCGAGGTTGGCGACGACCGGATCGCCGCCGATGTCCTTGCCGAGCGCCAGCGGCAGCTTCATATGGCTGTCGCCGAAGTCGCGCGCGGCGAGGATCTCGCGCAGCACCACCTTCTCGCGGCTGGCGTTCGGCAGTTCGATCCCGATGACCGAGCGGCCCGGCACGGTCGAGACCCGCGCCGACAGCGCCGACATCGAACGGGCGATGTCATCGGCCAGCCCGATCACGCGGCTGGCCTTCAGCCCCGGTGCCGGTTCCAGCTCGTATTGGGTAACGACCGGGCCCGGGCGGACCGAGACGATCTCGCCCTTCACGCCGTAGTCGTCCAGCACGCTTTCCAGCATCCGCGCGTTTTCCTCCAGCGCCTCCTGGGAAAGGTAGTGGCGGGTCACGTCGGCGGGGTTGGTCAGAAGGTTGAGCGGCGGCGCCTCGTACGCGATCCCCTCCGGCGCATCGAAGCGCAGCGCGGGCTGGGCCTCGGCGCGGGCCTGGCGCGAAGGCTGGGCGGGCTTGGCCGCCGGGGCCTGCACAACACGCCGGGGCTCGGCCTGGGAGGGCAGGAAGCGCGGCGTCTCCTCATAGTCCGGATCAACGTCGTAGGGGTCGAGCGGCTCGAGCATCTCGTCGGCCGGTTCCTCGGCGAAAAGCGTCGGCTGGGCGGGCGCCTCGCCCGCGGTCACCCGCGGCTGCGGCGGCAGGCCGGTGCCGGGCCCGCCCCGGCCCATCACGGGCGGCTCCATCCGCGCGGCGGCGGCGGCCGGCGCAGGCGACAGGACGAGCGGCTTCGGTCCGCGGAAGCGCGGCGCGGTCGGCTCGACCGGCGCCGGGGCCGGGCGGCCGCGGGCGCTGATCGCATGAGCGATGCGGGCGCGGATGCGGTCCTCGCTCGGCGCATCGGACCATTCGTCCTCGGCGAAGGTCGGCGCCACCTGCTCCGGCTCCGGCGCCGGGCGGCGCTTGAGCGGCGACATGCGGCTGAGGAACGAACCGCGCGCGGGCTGCGGCGCCGGCGCGGGGGCCGGGGCGGCGGCATAGGCCGGGGCCTCCGCCATCGGCACGGCATGGCGGCGCGCGATCAGCGGCTCGGGCCGGCCATAGCCGTCCTCCTCGCCACGTCCCAGCGCCGCGTCCATCATCTCGGCCTCGCGCCGCGCGGCCTGCCGGTCGCGGATCGCCGCGGCGGCCTTGACCGAGCCCACCGCCCCGGCCTGGGCCGCGCGATAGGACCCCGCGGCGCCGTGGCGGGTCATCCGCAGGATCATGTCATAGGTCCGGATCGTGCCGACCAGCAGGAACCGCCCCACCACGCCCAGTTCCGCCAGATCGAAGCCCAGAACGAAAAGGCTCATGCCGATGAACCCCGCGCCGACCAGGACGGACAGCAGCTTCAGCGACAGCCCCACGCCGAAGGGCAGCATCCCGATCAGCGTGCCAAGCACGGTGTCGCCGAACAGCCCGCCAAGGCCGAAGGCATGGCCCCAGTCCGCCGCCGGCGTATAGGTCGAGGCGAAGATCGAGGTCAGCGCCACCGCGATCGGCGCGAAGATCACCCGGTTCATCGCCCGGTCCTCGCCGCGATGGGTGACCAGCCGCGCGCCCCAGGTCAGCAGCGCCACCGGCACACCCCAGGCACCCATCCCCGCGATGACGACAAGCGGCGAGGCGACGGTGGCGCCCAGCGTGCCCAGAAGGTTCTTCGTCGGCGCATGTGTGTCCGACATCCAGCCCGGATCGCCCGGCGCGTAGGACCCGAGCAGGATCACCGCCAGCACCCCGAGCGCCAGCAGCGCGAGGCCGATCAGCTCCTTGCCGCGCCGTTCCAGCAATGCCTGGGTGTCCTGATCCAGAAGCGGATCGCGCTGCCTCATCTGATAGGATGCCATGCCGTGCCTCGTCCTCACTTGTATAGACAGTCGCGAAGCTGGATCAGCCCGCGGCGCATCTCGTCTCTCGGGGCGACCATTGCGACGCGAATGTAGCCCCGCCCCGGATTGCCCCCCTCGACCTCGCGGCCGAGATAGGCCCCCGGCAGCACCCTGACCCCGGTCTGACGCCAGAGCTTCAGGGCCGCCTGTTCCCCATCTTCCACCGGCAGCCAGAGGAAAAAGCCCCCCTCCGGCGCCTGGTAGGCCTGAAGACCGCCGAAGACCTCGTCGGCGATCCGGTATTTTTCCTGGTAGAGCGCGCGGTTCTCCACCACATGCGCCTCGTCGGACCAGACCCGCTCCGCCACCCGCTGCAACGGCAGCGGCAGCGGCGCTCCGGCATAGGCCCGAAGCTGCCGGATCCGCGCCATGCCGCGCGGGCCGCCGGCCACGAAGCCCGAGCGCAGCCCCGGCAGGTTCGACCGCTTGGAAAGCGAGTGGAACACATAGACGCGCTCCGGATTCGCGCCGATCTCGGCCGCGACCTCAAGCGCGCCGGTCGGCGGCGCATCGCGGTAGATCTCGGAATAGCATTCATCGGCGAAGATGATGAAATCGTGCTTTTCCGCCAGCCCGATCAGCTCGGCGAGGTATTCCTTCGAGGCCACGGCCCCCTGCGGGTTCGAGGGCGAGCAGAGATAGGCCACCGCCACCCGGTCCAGCACCTCGGCAGGCAGCCCGGCATAATCCGGCAGGAACCCGGTCGCCGCCGTCGCGGGCACGAAGACCGGCTCGGCATCGATCGCGATCGCGGCCACGGCGTAGACCTGGTAGAACGGGTTCGGCACGAGGACGAGCGGCCGCCGCCCGGCCTTCGCTTCCGGGCAGAGCGCGATGAGCGCGCCGAAAAGGCCCTCGCGCGTGCCGTTCAGCGCCATGATGCCCTCGGCCGGAACATCGGCCCCGAAGCGCCGCTTCACCCAGGCCGAGATCGCCGCCAGCAGCTCCGGCGTGCCGTCGTTTGGCGGGTACTTGCCGAAGCCACCAAGGTTCGCCGCCAGGACCTCGCCCACGAAGCCCGGCGGGGCATGCTGCGGCTCGCCGATCGTCATCGCAATAGCCGGCCCGCCCGGCTCGTGATGATCGAGCAGGCTCCGCAGACGCGGAAACGCGTATTCTGGCAGGTTCGAAAACCGCTCTGGAAAGTTCATATCTGCCTCAAACCGGGATCGTGTCGCCCCGTGTCGCCCGAACGATACCGTCCGATCCGGCCCGCGTCCAGAAAGGGCTTTGCCTTCCGCCGCTTGTCAGGCGAAATTGTGGCTTTTCCGCCGGATACCCAGCGCAGCCTCGGCCGCAAGCCCCGTCCGCAGCAGGCTCTCCTCGCCCATCGGCGCCCCCATGAGCATGATCCCGGTCGAGGGGATTCCCGTCGGCAGGGTCAGCGCGGGAAGCCCCATGAGGTTCGCCACGCGCGTGTTGCGCAGCGTCAGCAGGTTCTCCGTCGTATAATGCTCCGCGTCCGTCAGAAGCCGGGCGGCCTTTGGCGGCAGGATCGCGCAGCTCGGCGCCAGGACGGCATCATATCCCGCCACCCGCGTGGCCCAGATGCGGCGCAGCGCGCGCAGCCGCCGCCACGCGGCGATGTGATCGGCGGCAGAGACGCTTGCGCCCCCTTCGAACCGCTCACGGATACGGTCGAACATCTTCTCCGGTGCCGCCCGGATCACGTCCCGCCAGATCGCCCAGGCCTCCGGCCCGAAGGTCGCCCCGGCAAACCCCATCGCCTCGTCGAGCTCCGGCACCGCGACCCTCTCGATCACCGCGCCCGCCTCGGCAAAGGCAGCGAGGGCCCGTTCGAACCCCTGCCGCGGCGCCTCGCGCAGATCGTCCAGCACCACGTTCTCCAGCACCATCAACCGCGCGCCCTTCAGGCTCGCACCCCCCAGATCGGCCGGCTTTGTGCCCTCCAGCACGGCCAGCAGCAGCCCCGCATCCTCGACCGAGCGGCAGAGCGGCCCGACCGTGTCGAAACTCTCCACCAGCGGCACGACACCGGCCGAGGAGACCCGGCCATGCGTCGTCTTCAGCCCGACGAGATCGTTCCAGGCCGAGGGCACCCGCACCGATCCCCCGGTGTCCGACCCGATCCCCGCCGGCGCCAGCCCGAAGGCCACCGAGGCCGCGGCGCCCGAGGAAGATCCCCCCGGCACCGCCTCGGCATCGTTCACGCAGGGCGGCGTCGCGGTCACGGGGTTGAGGCCGAGGCCGGAGAAGGCGAGCTCCGACATGTGCGTCTTGCCAAGACAGACCAGACCCGCCGCCGTGGCATTGCGAAGCACCTCCGCATCCGTCCCCGGCACCCGGCCCGCGAGCAGCGCCGAGCCCGCCTCCGTCGCGACGCCGGCGGTGTCGAAAAGGTCCTTCCAGCTGACCGGCACGCCGTCCAGAAGCCCGCGCCGCAGCCCGGCCTTCGCGCGCTCCGCCGCTGCGCTGGCCTCGGCCAGCGCCCGGTCCTCGGTCAGGCGGGCATAGATTCGGTCGCCCAGATCATGGGAACGGATCGCCTGCAGATAGGCCTCGGTCAGCGCCACAGGGTCGATCGCCCCGGCACCGATCCCGCGCCCCAGATCCGCCGCCGTCATCCACAGCCAATCCGCCGACATGCCCGCCTCCCGTTTCCGCCTGCCCCCTCTGCCTAAAGCGCAATCGCGGTAGGGGGAATAGGAGAAAAGCCACCGCCCCTTCGGCCCGAAACAGCGGGGCGCGAGCCCCGCCGGGCCAGCGCCCGTCCGCCCCCCCAAGGGCGGGCGCTTCTGCCCCTCCTCTCCGCGCAGGGTGCGCATTCATTGCGCACCGGCCCTCCGACACCCCCCTGCCCAAACCGACGCATGGACAATCCCGCGCAACTGCCCATATTGCCCCCCATGACAACGGACTGCGACGTGATCATCCTCGGCGGCGGCCTCAACGGCCCGCCCCTCGCCCTGGCCCTCGCCCAGGCCGGGCTCTCCGTCACGGTCATCGACGCCCTGCCCCAGGCGATCCGCGCCGACGACGCCTTCGACGGCCGCGCCTACGCGCTGGCGCTCGCCTCGCAGCGCCTTCTTGCCGCCGTGGGCGTCTGGCCCGCCGTCGCCGCCAAGGCCCAGCCCATCCTCGGCGTCCGCGCCTCCGACGGGCGGGTGGGCGAAGGGCCCTCGCCCTTCTTCCTCGACTTCGCAAATGGCGAGCTGGAGGAAGGCCCGATGGGCTTCATGCTGGAGGACCGCCACCTGCGGCAGGCCTTCCTCGCCGCGATGGGGACGACCCCGGGCATCACCCAGATCTCCGGCGATACCGTGGTCGCGCAGGAGACCGGCCCCGGCGGCATCACCGTGACGCTCGCCTCCGGCCGGACCCTTTCCGCCCGGCTCCTCGCCGGCTGTGACGGCCGCGCCTCCGGCACTGCGCGGCGCGCCGGCATCTCGCGCAGCGGCTGGGGCTACGGCCAGACCGCGCTGGTCTGCGCCATCGCGCATGAGAAACCGCACGAGGGCATCGCCCAGCAGTTCTTCACCCCCGCTGGCCCCCTCGCCATCCTGCCGCTGACCGGCAACCGCTCCGCCATCGTCTGGTCGGAGCGGGAGGAAACGGCGAGGGCGATCCAGGCGCTCGACGACGAGGGCTACCTCGCCGCGCTCCGCGAGCGGGTCGGCGACTACCTCGGCACGCTGCGCCTCGAGGGTAAGCGCTTCACCTACCCGCTGAACCTGACGCTGGCCAACAGTTTCGTGGCCGAGCGCGTCGCGCTCGTGGGCGACGCGGCGCATGGCGTCCACCCGATCGCCGGGCAGGGGCTGAACCTCGGGCTGCGCGACGTAGGGGCCCTGGCAGAGGTCGTCATCGAGGCCCAGCGCATCGGCGAGGATATCGGCGCGCTCGACGTGCTGGAGCGCTACCAGCGCTGGCGGCGGTTCGACTCGACGGCGCTGGCACTCGGGATGGATACGGTCAACCGGCTGTTCTCGAACGACAACCCGCTGCTGCGCGCCGCGCGGGACATCGGCATGGGAACGGTTAATGCCTTCCCGGGCCTGCGCCGCCGCTTCATCCGGGAGGCCGCCGGCCTGACCGGGGACCTCCCCAAGCTCCTGCAAGGCCGCGCGATCTGACACCCCTCCCCCGGCCCGAAACAGCGTCGCGCAGCGACGCCGGGCCTGCGCCCGTCCGCTCCGAAGGGCGGGCACCGGCTCTCCTCCCCACGTAGGGTGCGCATTCATTGCGCACCAAACCGCCCCCGCGTCACATGCCCAGCCGGTCCGCCAGCTCCCCCATCCCCGAGACGACGAAATCCCAATCCTCATCCGGCACCAGGTCCGTCACCTGCCCCGGCCCATGCTCCTCGGGCCGCAAGACAAACGCCGTCCGCATCCCGCACCCGCGCGCCGCCGCCAGGTCCCCGTTATGCGCCGCCACCATCAGCACGTCGGCACAATCGAGCCCCAGGGTCTCCGCCGCGCCGAGATAGACCTCCGGCGCCGGCTTGTAGGCCCGCGCCACCTCCGCCCCGAGGATCGCGTCCCAGGGCAGCCCCGCGCGCCGCGCCATGTTCACCATCATCCCGATGTTCCCGTTCGAGAGCGGCGCCACGATCATCCCAGTCTTCATCCGGGCGATCCCCGCCACCGCATCAGGCCAGGGATCGAGCCGGTGCCAGGCCTGGTTCAGGTCCTCCAGCTCCGCATCCGCGAACGCTCCGGGCGAGAGGCCGAACTCCACGAGGCTCGCCTCCAGGTTTTCCCGATGCAGCACGTCGAGCCGCACGAAGCCGCGCCTTCCGGAACCGATCTCCGCCATCGCCGGCCCGTAGCGCCGCCGCCAGGCATCGGCGAAGGCGAAGGCATCGACCCCCTGCACGCCGTGGCGGGCCAGGAAGGCGGCCACATCCCGCGCCACGCCGGAACGCCAGTCGACCACTGTCCCGAACACATCGAAAATCGCAGCCTTCATCCCGGCTCCCTCTCCCGTTCCCGGCGTGGAGCTTAACGCCTGCAACGTCGGTAGGATACGGTGGCCATGCGGTGCGGTTACGGTGCGATTGCGGTATGGTTTAACGGTTGAACCAGTTTGGCCCCACCGAAGGTCCCGCGGACCACCCCCGGCCCCCTTCTTCTGTCCGCAAATATCGTCCGGGAGCGCGAGGGGCAGACAGCCCCTCGCCCCCGGCACCTCCGCCTCACGGGCGAAAGGGTTCAGTCACAGAATTCGGTGTAAAGCGTGCCGATCACCCGCCGCGTCCGCTCGCCCTTCAACGAATATGTGATCGAGCGGCCATCGCGGCGGAATTCAACAAGGTCGTCGTCCCGCAGCCGCGCCAGCTGCTTCGAGACGGCCGATTGCGGCAGGTCGAGGAAGGCCTCCAGCTCGCCCACAGTCAGCGGCCCTTCGGCGAGCTTGCACAGGATCACCAGCCGCGCCGGATGCGACAGCGCCTTGAGGAAATCCGTGGTCCGCTGCGCATTTGCCAGCATGTGGCTGGCGGTGTGAGGCGGGGCGACCGGTGCCGTGGTCTCGCCCTGGAATTCGGTCAGGCTCATACAGTCCTCCTTCCGATGACAGGGACCGATGGCTCCGCTCTAATCTTTTCTCGCGCTTGCAGCAACATAACAAACGTTAATGGCCGGCTGCCGTCCGGCTCAGACCGCCAGGCGGGTGAGGCTGAGAAGCGCCGCCACCCCGGCGAACCCTGCCCCCAGCGCCAGCGCCAGGTCGGTGCCGACCATGCCCATCCGGCCCAGAAGAAGCGCCACCAGCGCCGCGCCGATCGACTGGCCGGTAAGCCGTGCGGTGCCCAGCATTCCGTTGGCCGCGCCGCTGCGCGCCTTGGGGGCAGACCCGATCAGGATGCGGTTGTTTGGCGCCTGGAACATGCCGAAGCCAAAGCCGCAGACCGCCATCCGCCAGGCGATGTCCCATTGCACCGGATGGCTCGGCAGCATCGCCAGCAGCGTCAGCCCGATGCAGAGCGCCACCAGCCCGATCCCGCCCAGGATCGCCGGCGAATGCCGGTCGGCCAGCCAGCCAGCCACCGGCGCCGTCACGGCAAGCACAAGCGGCCAGGGCATCATCAGGATCCCCACCATCTCCGGCGGATAGCCCGCGACGGTCTGGAAGGCGAAGGGCAGCGACACGAAGGCCAGCATCTGCGCCGTGAACGCGGCGGTTGAGGCGAAGATGGACAGGCTGAAGATCGGCCGTGAGATCAGGTCGAGCGGCAGCATCGGCCGGGCCGAGCGGCGCGAGCGATGGACCAGCGCCCAGCCGGCCAGCACCATGCCCAGCGCCTGCGGCAGAAGCTCCGCCAGGCCAATCTCGTGGCCGAGCGAGTCGATTGTGGTGATCAGAAGCCCGATCGCCGCGGCGGAACAGATCGCGCTCAGCCAGTCGAACGGATGATCCGTCCGGTCGCTCTCCGGCAGGTTCTTCCAGCCAAGCGCGATGGTCAGAAGCCCCAGAGGAATGTTCAGCGCGAAAAGCCAGCGCCAGCTCGCCACCGACAGGATCACCCCGGCGATCACCGGCCCGGCGGTTGCGGCAGAGGCGACGACAAGGCCGTTGATCCCGATCGCCACGCCGAATTTCGCCTGCGGCACCGTGTAGCGCAGCACGGCCGCGTTCACCGCCATCAGACCCGCCGCGCCGAGCCCCTGCACGATCCGCGCCGCGGTCAGCATGCCGAGCGAGGTCGCTTCCATGCAGAAGAACGATGACAGGGTGAAGAGTGCGATTCCGGTCAGGTAGACCCGGCGGTAGCCGAACTTCTCGCCCAGCGACGAAAGCGGCAGCAGCACCATGACGATGGCAAGCTGGTAGCCGTTCACGATCCAGATCGAGGTCGACGCAGGGGCATTGAACTCCTGCGCGATGGTCGGCAGCGCCACGTTGGCGATCGTCCCGTCGAGCACCGCAAGCGTCAGCCCGACGATGATGGTCGCCCAGGCCAGCGCGCGGCGGGGCATCGGCAGGCCATCCGCTTCCACCGGGCGCCGCCCCTTCCGGGCCGCTGTTGCATCCTGTTCCACCACGCGATCCATGCCCGTTCCCTCGTGCAAGCCGGCGGCCCCGGCACCGACGACTCGTGCGCAACATATTCCCGGCCGCGCCAAGGTCCAGCCCTCTTGCCGGATTTCCGGAGGCGACCTCCGCATCCCTTGGCGCCTGTTGTGCGGGCCCGCGTCCGGAGGCTGGACCTGCCGCGCAGGCCCGCTTAGGCTCCGCGTCGGAAAGGGGGGCCGATGCTGAGCTTCGTGCTGTCGCGCCTGGGATCGCTTGCGCTCAGCCTGGTCGTCGCCAGCCTGGTGATATTTGCCGTCGTGCAGATCATCCCGGGCGACCCCGCGACTTTCATGATGGGGCTGAACGCGACACCGGCGTCGGTGGAGACCCTGCGCAAGGCCCTGGGGCTGACGGGGTCGCTGCCGGTCCGCTACCTGCATTGGGTGGGCGGCATGCTGAGCGGTGATCTCGGCACCTCCTATACCTACCGCGTCCCGGTCGCGGGTCTGGTGCTGCAACGGCTTCAGGTCTCGCTGCCACTGACGCTCTTTGCGCTCTTCCTGTCCCTTGCGCTGGCGCTACCGGCCGGGATCCTCGCCGCCGCACGGCGGGGGCGCGGGGCGGACCTCACCGTCATGGGCTTCACCCAGCTCGGCATCGCGGTGCCGAACTTCTGGTTCGCCATGCTGCTGGCGCTGCTTTTCGCGCTGAAGCTGCACTGGCTGCCCGCCGGGGGCTTTCCCGGCTGGAAGGCGGGGGTCCTTCCCGTGCTCCGCTCGCTCACGCTTCCGGCCATCGCGCTTGCCCTGCCGCAGGCGGCCATCCTCGCGCGGGTGATGCGCTCCTCGCTGATCGACACGCTGGGGCAGGATTTCATCCGCACCGCCCGCGCAAAGGGGCTCTCGAGCGGGCAGGCCGTGCGCCGCCATGCGGTCAGGAATGCGCTGATCCCGGTCCTGACGATCCTAGGGCTGCAGTTCTCCTTCCTCCTCGCCGGCGGGATCATCATCGAGAACGTGTTCTACCTGCCCGGCCTCGGCCGGCTGATCTTCCAGGGCATCACCCAGCGCGACCTGATCGTGGTGCAATCGGTGGTGATGCTTCTGGTCGCCGCCGTGATCGTGGTGAATTTCGTCGTCGAGATCGCCTATGCGCTGATCGACCCGCGGCTGAGGCGGCAGGCATGAGGTCCGGCGCATGAGGGGAAGGGGACGCGCCACGCTCTGGATCGGCGCCTGCCTCGCCGGGTTCTTCCTGGCGCTGGCAATTCTGTCCTATGTCTGGACGCCCTATCCCTATGCCGCGATGGACATCGCGCAGAAATTCCGCCCGCCGGGGCCGCTGCACTGGCTCGGCACCGACCAGTTCGGGCGCGACGTCGCCTCCCAGCTGATGGTCGGCGCCCGCACGTCGATCGCCGTCGCCGTCGTCGCCGTGGCAATCGGCATGGCCGGGGGCGTGCCGCTCGGCCTCTGGGCTGCCGCCCGCCGCGGCAGCCTGACCGACGAGGTGATCCAGCGCGGCGGCGACCTGGTCTTCGCCTTCCCGGCCATCGTCATCGCCATCCTGATCACCTCGGTCTTCGGGCCCTCGGCGCTGAACGCGATCCTCGCCATCGGGATCTTCAACATCCCGGTTTTCGCCCGCGTCACCCGGGCCGGCGCGCTGAGCCTCTGGACGCTCGACTACATCCGCGCGGCGCAGGTGGCGGGCAAGCGCCGGGCCCGGATCTCGGTGGAGCATATCCTGCCGAACGTGGCGAACCTCCTGATCGTGCAGGGCACCATCCAGTTCTCCCTCGGCATCCTCGCCGAGGCGGGGCTGAGCTATGTCGGCCTCGGCGCGCAGCCACCCACGCCCTCCTGGGGCAGGATGCTGGCCGACAGCCAGACGATGATGGCCTTCGCGCCGCAGCTCGCCATCTTCCCCGGCCTCGCCATCGTGCTGACGGTGCTGGGGCTGAACCTGATGGGCGACGGGCTGCGCGACCTCCTCGACCCACGGCTGAGGCGCCGGTCATGACGCTCCTCTCCGTCCGCGATCTTCAGCTTTCGATCCACCGCGCCCCGATCCTGCACGGCCTCGACTTCGACATCCGCGCGGGGGAGGTCTTCGGCCTTGTCGGCGAGTCGGGCTCCGGCAAGTCGATGACGGCGCTGGCCCTGATGCAGCTCCTCCCCTACGGCGGGACAAGCACGGGACGGGCTGCGATGGGGGGCGAGAACCTCCTCGCCCTCTCGGAACGCCGGATGTGCGCGCTTCGAGGCCGTGAAATCGGCATGATCTTCCAAGAGCCGATGACAGCGCTGAACCCGGTCAAGACCATCGGCGACCAGGTGGCGGAGACGCTGATGATCCACGGCGCCGCCAGCCGCCGCGCGGCGCTGGAGGTGGCGCGGGAACGCCTCGACCGCGTCGGGCTCTTCGAGGAACGCTTCCCGCTCGACCGTTTCCCGCATGAGCTTTCGGGCGGCCAGCGCCAGCGCGTCTGCATCGCCATGGCGGTTGCCCTCCGCCCGAAGCTGCTGATCGCCGACGAACCGACGACGGCCCTCGACGTGACGACGCAGGCGCAGATCCTCGACCTGCTCAAGGGGCTGGTGGAGGAGGAGGACATGGCGCTGATGCTGATCACCCATGACCTCGCCGTGGTGGCTGGCATGGCCGACCATGTCGCCGTGATGCAGGCCGGCCGGATCGTGGAGGCCGGGCCGACCGAGGCCCTTTTCCGCACCCGGGCGCATGACTACACCCGCCGGCTTTTCGCCGCCTCCGACCACGCCCCTGCGCGGCAGGTGACGCGGACGGAAAAGCCGCTTCTCGAGGTCGCGGGCGCAGAGCGCGCCTACACCCTGCCCCGCACCCGCCCCTTCGGGCCGCAGTCCCATTTCCGCGCGGTGAAGGGGGTGAGCTTCACGCTCCACGAGGGCGAGAGCCTCGGCCTTGTCGGTGAGTCCGGCTGCGGCAAGTCCACCCTCGCCCGCGCCATCCTCGGCCTCGACGTCCTGCAAGGCGGCACGATCCGGCTGGGGGGGGAGGCGGTCCGCGCCGGCCACCACATGCACCGGACGATGCGCGCCAAGATGCAGGCGGTGTTCCAGGACCCCTACGGCAGTTTCAACCCGCGCTGGACCGTCGCACGCCTCGTGGCCGAGCCGCTGCACCTGCTGCATGAGCCGCCGGCCGACCCCGCCGCGCGGGTAGCCAGCGCGCTGGAGGAGGTCGGCCTCGTCCCCGCCGATGCCCGGAAGTACATCCACGAGTTCTCCGGCGGCCAGCGCCAGCGCATCGCCATCGCCCGCGCGCTGATCCTTCGCCCCAGGCTGATCGTGCTGGACGAGGCGGTCTCCGCCCTCGACGTGCGGGTCCGCGCGCAGGTGCTGGACCTGCTGGCCGAATTGCAGTCGCGCCACGGCCTCGCCTATCTCTTCATCAGCCACGACCTTGCGGTGGTCCGTGCGATCACCGACCGTGTTCTGGTTATGCAGGCGGGCGAGATCGTGGAGGAAGGCGAGACGGGCCGTGTCTTCGACGCCCCCGCCCATGCTTATACGAAGACCCTGGTGGCGGCCTCGCCGCGCCTGCCGCCCGACTGGAGGGAAGACGATGCCGCTCGACAGACTGTGGTTTGACCCCGCGCAGATGTTCATCGGCGGGCGCTGGATTGCCGCCGCCGCGACCCTGCCGCTGGAGGATCCCTCCACCGGCCTCGGCATTGGCACCATCGCCCGGGGCGGCAGGGACGAGATCGACGCCGCCGTTGCGGCCGCCGAGGGCGCGCTTCTGGGCGACTGGGGCCGGATGAGCGCGGCCGAACGTGGGCGCATCCTCGCCCGCATCGGGCAGCTGGTGCTGGCGCGGGTGGACGACCTCGCCGTGCTAGAGGCCACCGATGTCGGCAAGCCGCTGAAACAGGCCAGGGCCGACGCGCTGGCGCTGGCGCGCTACATGGAGTTCTACGCCGGCGCCGCGGACAAGGTGATGGGCGAGACGATCCCCTATCTCGACGGCTACACCGTCTACACGCTGCGCGAGCCGCATGGGGTGACGGGCCATATCATCCCCTGGAACTACCCGATGCAGATCATCGGCCGCTCGGTCGGCGCGGCGCTCGCCATGGGCAATGCCTGCGTGCTGAAACCCGCCGAGGAGGCGTGCCTCACCGCCCTCGCCTTCGCCCGGCTGGCGGAGGAGGCGGGCCTGCCCGCCGGCGCGCTGAACGTCGTCCCGGGCCTGGGCGAAGAGGCGGGCGCGGCGCTTTCCGCCCATCCCGGCGTGCGTCATCTGAGCTTCACCGGCTCCGTCGCGGTGGGTCAGCTGGTGCAGGAGGCTGCCGCGCGCAACGTCGTGCCGGTGACGCTCGAACTCGGCGGCAAGTCCCCCCAGGTGGTCTTCGCCGATGCCGATCTCGACAAGGCCCTGCCCTTCCTCGTCAACGCCGGGATCCAGAACGCGGGGCAGACCTGCTCGGCCTCCTCCCGCATCCTGGTGGAGCGCGCCCGCTACGCCGAGGTGGTGGAGCGCATGGCCGCCCGCTATGCCGCGCTCCGCGTCGGCCCGGCAATGGCGGATCTCGACGTCGGCCCGCTGATCTCCGCCCGGCAGAAGGAGATCGTGGAGGGCTTCCTCGCCCTCTCCTCCGACCTCACCGTCGCCGCGCGCGGCAGGATCGTGGAAGACGCCCCCGCGGGCGGCCATTACGTCGCCCCCATACTGCTGGCCGATGTCCGCCCCGACCACCGGCTGGCGCAGGACGAGATCTTCGGCCCGGCGCAGGTCGTCATCCCTTTCGAGGGCGAGGAAGAGGCCGTGGCGATCGCCAATGGCACCGGCTACGGCCTCGTCGCCAGCTGCTGGAGCGAGAACGGCGGCCGCGCGATGCGGATGGCGCGGCGGCTCCGCGCCGGGCAGGTGTTTCTGAACAACTACGGCGCCGGCGGTGGGGTGGAGCTGCCCTTCGGCGGCATCGGCAAGTCCGGCCATGGCCGCGAGAAGGGGTTCGAGGCGCTCTACGGCTTCTCGACACTGAAGACCGTGGCGGCGCATCACGGCTGAGAGGCGCAGGACAGAGGAAACCGCAGGGGAGGCAAGGATGCGGCTGGAGGGAAAGACGGCAATCGTGACGGGCGGCGGCTCGGGCTTCGGGGCGGGTATCGCGCGCGCCTTCGCGGCAGAGGGCGCGCGGGTCATGGTGGCCGATATCAACGCCGAAGCCGCCCGGGCCGTTGCGGCGGACATCGGCGGGCTCGGCCAAGTGGTAGACGTGAGCCAGGACGCCTCGGTCCGCGCCATGGGCGAGGCGGCGATGGCGGCGTTCGGCAAGATCGACATCCTGGTGAACAACGCCGGCGTCACCCATCTCCCTGCGCCGATGGAGGAGGTGAGCGAGGCGGATTTCGACCGCGTCCTCGCCGTCAACACCAAGTCCGTATACCTCGCCGCCCGCCATATCGTGCCGCGGATGAAGGCGGCCAATGCCGGGGCGATCCTCAACGTCGCCTCCACCGCCGGGCTGTCGCCCCGGCCGCGGCTGAGCTGGTACAACGCCTCGAAGGGCTGGATGATCACAGCCACGAAGTCCATGGCGGTGGAGCTGGCGCCGTTCGGCGTGCGGGTGAACGCGATCTGCCCGGTGGCGGGGGAGACGCCGCTTCTGAAAAGCTTCATGGGAGAGGATACGCCCGAGATGCGGGCGAAGTTCCTCGCCACCATCCCGATCGGGCGCTTCTCGACCCCGGCAGACATGGGTGCGGCGGCGCTCTATCTCTGCTCGGACGAGGCCTCTATGGTGACGGGGGTCGCGCTTGAAGTCGACGGCGGGCGGTGTATCTGACGGGTCCCGCCAGGGGCGCCGCCCCCTGACCCGCGGAACATTCTTGCCAGGATGAAAGACAGGGCCGATGCGCCCGAGGGAGAGAGCAATGCCGATCACCGTCCAGTTCGCCGCCGGGCCCGACCTCTGGCCGGCATACCGCGCGCCGCTGGCAGAAGCCTTCGCCGAGGCCGGGCTGGACGTGGAGATGGCCGAGAAGATCGCACCGGAGCAGGTCGACTATATCGTCTTCGCCCCGGGCGGCACGATCTCGGATTTCGCGCCCTACACCCGCTGCAAGGCGGTGCTGAACCTCTGGGCGGGGGTGGAGAAGATCGTGGGCCTACCGGGGCTGACGATGCCGCTCTGCCGCATGGTCGACCCGGCGCTGACCGAGGGGATGGTGGAATATGTCGTGGGCAACGTGCTGCGCCACCACCTGGGCCTCGATACCCATGTGCTGAACCAGGACGGCATCTGGCGCCACAACCTGATCCCGCCGGTAGCGCGCGAGCGGAAGGTGACGATGCTCGGGCTTGGCGCGCTGGGGGCGGCCTGCGGCCAGGCCCTCGCCGCGCTGAACTTCCCCGTCACGGGGTGGAGCCGGACGCCGAAGGAGGTGCCGGGCCTCACCTGCCTCAGCGGGCCGGAGGGGCTGGCCCGGGCGCTCACGGGAGCGGAGATCGTGGTGCTGCTGCTGCCGCTGACGGCGGAGACGACGAACCTGATCGATGCCGGGCGCCTCGCGCTTCTCGCGCCAGGGGCCGCGCTGATCAACCCCGGCCGCGGGCCGCTGATCGACGACGCGGCGCTTCTGGCCGCGCTCGACGCGGGCCGGCTCGGCCATGCCACGCTCGACGTCTTCCGCACCGAGCCGCTACCGCCGGAGCATCCGTTCTGGGCCCACCCCCGCGTCACCGTCACGCCCCATATCGCCGCCGACACGCGCCCCGCCAGCGCCTCGCGCGTGATCGCCGAGAACATCCGCCGCGGCGAGGCGGGCGTGCCCTTCCTCCACCGCGTCGACCGCGCCCGGGGCTACTGAGCCGCCGGAACCCCGGCGGGCCGCGCGATCCCGCTTGACAGGGCTCGGGCCGAGCGGGCAGCCTCGGCGCAAAGGTCCGCGGGATCTCCCGCTGCCGCTCTGCGGGTCGGTCCTCTCCCCTGTTGCCGCTGCCGCGAGGGCCCCGGCGCGGACGAAGCCAGGCGACATCCGGGAACGGCCAGCCGGGCGGTCAGCCGCCGGACGCAAGCGCGCAAGGGGGAATGACATGGCCGGCAATCTGAGCTTCGAGGATCTGAAGGCGGAGGCGGCCGCGGGCCGGATCGACACCGTCGTACTCTGCATGGTGGACATGCAGGGCCGCCTGATGGGCAAGCGCTTCCACGCCAGCCACTTCATCGAAAGCGCCCATGAAGAGACGCATTGCTGCAACTACCTGCTGACCGTCGACATGGATATGGTCCCGGTGCCCGGCTATGCCTCCGCCTCCTGGGCGGGCGGCTACGGCGACTACACGCTGAAGCCCGACATGAAGACGCTGCACCGCGTGCCCTGGCTCGAGGGTACGGCGATGGTCCTCGGAGACGTCTTCGACCACGAGACGCACGAGGAGGTTGCCCAGTCCCCCCGCGCGATCCTGAAGAAGCAGGTCGCCCGCGCCAAGGCGATGGGGTTCGACGCGATGATGGCGACGGAGCTGGAGTTCTTCCTCTTCGAGCAGAGCTACGCCCAGCTCCGCGACGCGAACTGGCGCGACCCGAAGACGCTCGGCGCCCATAACATCGACTATTCCATCTTCGGCACCACGAAGGAGGAAGAGGTGATGCGCGCCGTCCGCAACGGGCTTTTCGGCGCCGGCATCCCGGTCGAATGCTCCAAGGGCGAGGCCGAAGTCGGCCAGGAGGAGATCAACGTCAAGTATTCCGACGCGCTCGACACCGCCGACAACCACGCCATCGTCAAGAACGCGGTGAAGGAGATCGCCTTCGCCAGGGGCCGCTCTGTCACCTTCATGGCGAAATACGATCACGCCCGGGCGGGATCCTCCTCGCATGTCCACCAGTCGCTCTGGAAGGACGGCAAGCCCGCCTTCCGCGACCCGGACGGCCCGCATGGCATGTCGAAGGTGATGGAGCACTACCTCGCCGGGCTTCTCGCCCATGCCGAGGAGATCACCTATTTCCTCGCCCCCTACGTCAACAGCTACAAGCGCTTCGTCGTAGGCATGTTCGCGCCGACCAAGGCCGTCTGGAGCTTCGACAACCGCACCGCGGGGTTCCGCATCTGCGGCGAGAACACCAAGGCGATCCGCGTCGAATGCCGCATCGGCGGGTCGGACCTGAACCCCTATCTGGCGCTCGCCGCCATGCTCGCCGCCGGCCTCGACGGCATCGAGCGCAAGCTGGAGCTGGAGCCGATGGCCTCCGGCGACGCCTACCACGCCGCGAACGTGCGCGAGATCCCGAAGACGCTGCGCGCCGCGGCCGAGCGGCTGCATGGCTCGAAGATGCTCCGCGCCGCCTTCGGCGACGGGGTGGTGGAGCACTACACCCGCGCCGCCACCTGGGAGATCGAGGAGATGGACCGCGTGGTGACGGATTTCGAGCTTCAGCGGGGGCTGGAGCGGGCCTGAGATGATCGAGGCGATCGACCACCTGGTCCTGACCGTGCGCGACCCGGACGCCGCGGCGCGCTTCTACGCCCGGGTGCTGGACATGGAGCCTGTGACATTCGGCGACGGCCGCCGCGCCTTGCGCTTCGGCGCGCAGAAGATCAACCTGCAGAGGCTTGGTCAGGAGACCCGCAACCATGCCTGCATCGGCTCGGGCGATCTCTGCCTTCTCACCCGCTGGGCGCCGCAAGCGGTACTCGACCGGCTCGGCGCGGAAGGCGTTGTGGTCGCCGAGGGCCCGGTGCAGAAATCCGGGGCAAGAGGGCCGATCACCTCGATCTATTTCAACGACCCGGACGGGAACCTGATCGAAGTCAGCAGCTACGGCTGATCCCGGCCCGGACCAAATGAGGACACCATGACCAAGACGATCGAACTGATCTCGCCCGTGGACGGGCGGGTCTATGCCGAGCGGCAGACGCTTTCGCACGAGGATGCGCAGGCGGCGGTGGACCGCGCCCGCGCGGCGCAGCCGGACTGGGCGGCGCTGCCGCTGGCGGAGCGGGTCGCGAAGGTGAAGGCCGGCATCGCCGCGCTCACCGCGATGAAGGACGCCGCGGTCGAGGAACTCGCCTGGCAGATGGGCCGTCCGGTCCGCTTCGGCGGCGAATTCGGCGGCGTGAACGAACGCGCCGACTACATGGCGAGCATCGCCGAGACCGCGCTCGCCCCCACCGTGGTCGAGGCCTCCGACCGGTTCGAGCGGCGGATCGAGCGCGAGCCGCTGGGCGTGGTCCTCGTCCTCGCGCCCTGGAACTACCCCTATCTCACCGCGATCAACACCGTCGTCCCGGCGCTGATCGCCGGCAACGCCGTGATCCTGAAGCACGCGAGCCAGACGCTGCTCGTCGGCGAGCGCCTCGCGCAGGCGCTGCACGAAGGCGGCGTTCCGGCCGATGTCTTCCAGAACGTCATCCTCGACCACGCCACGACCGAGGATCTGATTGCCGACCGCGCGTTCGACTTCGTGAACTTCACCGGCTCGGTCGCGGGCGGGCAGGCGATCGAACGCGCCGCGGCGGGCACCTTCACGCCCTTGGGGCTGGAACTCGGCGGCAAGGACCCGGGTTACGTGATGGACGACGCCGACCTCGACGCCGCCGTCGACGGGCTGATGGACGGCGCGATGTTCAACGCCGGCCAGTGCTGCTGCGGGATCGAGCGGATCTACGTCCACCAGAGCCTCTACAGCGCCTTCGTCGAAAAGGCGGTGGAGTGGGTGAAGAAGCTCCACCTCGGCCATCCGATGGACGAGGCGACGACGCTTGGCCCGATGGCGCACACCCGCTTCGCCCATGTCGTGCGCAGCCAGATCGCCGATGCGCTGGCCGAGGGCGCGACCGCGCTGATCGACCCGCACCTCTTCCCCGCCGACGACGGCGGCGCCTACCTCGCCCCCCAGATCCTCATCAACGTGAACCACGAGATGCGGGTGATGCGCGAGGAAAGCTTCGGCCCGGTCGTAGGCATCATGCCAGTGAAGAACGATGACGAGGCGGTGGCGGTGATGAACGACTCGCCCTACGGCCTGACCGCCTCGCTCTGGACCTCGGACCCGGAACGCGCCGCCGCGGTGGGCGCCCAGATCCAGACCGGCACCGTCTACATGAACCGCTGCGACTACCTCGACCCGGCCTTGTGCTGGACGGGCTGCAAGGATACCGGCCGGGGCGCCTCGCTCTCCGCGCTCGGCTACATGGCGGTGACGCGCCCGAAATCCTACCATCTGAAGAAGGTGACGAAATGACCCCGCCCACCGCCAACTGGTCCTATCCCACCGCCGTCAAGTTCGGCCCCGGCCGGATCCAGGAGCTTGCCCATTTCTGCAAGGAAGCGGGGCTGAAAAGGCCGCTCCTGGTGACCGACCGCGCGCTGGCCGCCCTGCCCATCACCGCCCAGGCGCTCGGGATCATGGAGGCCGCCGGCCTCGGCCGCGGCATGTTCTGCGAGGTCGATCCGAACCCGACCGAGGCCAACATGAAGGCCGGCATAGCCGCCTTCAAGGCCGGCGGGCATGACGGGGTGATCTGCTTCGGCGGCGGCTCCGCGCTCGACCTCGGCAAGATGATCGCGCTGATGCATGCCCAGACCGTCAGCGTCTGGGACCTCGAAGATGTCGGCGACTGGTGGACCCGCGCCGACGCCGCCAGGATCGCCCCCATCGTCGCCGTGCCCACCACCGCCGGCACCGGATCGGAGGTCGGCCGCGCCGGCGTGCTGACCAACACCGAGACCCACAAGAAGAAGATCATCTTCCACCCGAAGCTCATGCCCGCGGTGACGATCTGCGACCCGGAGCTGACTGTCGGCATGCCGAAGGCGATCACCGCCGGAACCGGCATGGACGCGCTGGCCCACTGCCTGGAGGCCTACTGCTCGCCGCATTACCACCCGATGAGCCAGGGCATCGCCCTCGAAGGCATGCGGCTGGTGTTCGAGAACCTGCCCAAGGCCTATGCCAGCCCGGATGACCTCGAAGCCCGCGCCCATATGATGAGCGCGGCCGCGATGGGGGCCGTGGCCTTCCAGAAGGGTCTCGGCGCGATCCACTCGCTCTCGCACCCGGTCGGCGCGGTCTACGGCACGCATCACGGCACCACCAATGCCGTGGTGATGCCGATGGTGCTGGAGTTCAACCGCCCCGCGATCGAGGAGCGGATCGCCCGCGCGTCCGCCTATCTCGGCATCCCCGGCGGCTTCGGCGGCTTCCACGAGGCGGTGCTGGAACTGCGCGCCACCCTCTCCATCCCGGAAAACCTCTCGGCCATGGGCGTGGAATATTCCCGTCTCGACGAGCTGACCGAGATGGCGCTGGAGGATCCCTCCTGCGGCGGCAACCCGGTCACGATGACGCGCGAGAACACCCGCGCCCTCTTCGACGCCTGCATGTAAGCCATGGCCGCGCGGGAGGCAGAAGTCGCAATCGTCGGGGCCGGCGTGGTCGGCCTCACCCTCGCGCTCCGGCTCGCCCGGGCGGGGCGGGAGGTCGTTCTGATCGACCCGAACCCGCCCGGTTCGGGTGCGAGCTTCGGCAATGCCGGCACCATCGCGGATTACGCCGTGATGCCGGTCGGCACGCCCGATGTGCTGAAATCCCTGCCCTCGCTCCTGTTCGACCGGAACTCGCCGCTCGCGATCCGCAAGGCGGCGCTGCCGACGCTCGCCCCCTGGCTACTGCGCTTCGCGGCGCAGTCGCTCCCCGGCCCGGCCCGCCGCAATTCGGCCGTGCTGGCCCGGCTGCTCTCGGACGCGGGCGCCCGCTGGCGCGATCTCGCGGCAGAGGTCGGCGCGGCAGAGGGCCTCGGGCAGACCGGCAACCTCTACCTCTACGACACGCCCCGCGACGTCGAGGCCGCCAAGGCCGACCTCGCCCACCGCCGCACCCTCGGCGTAACGGTGGAAATCCTTACGGCCGACGAGCTTGGCCAGCTGGAGCCGAACCTGCCACGCCGCTTCGCCGGCGCCGCCTTCTTCCCCAACACCTGGTTTCTCTCCGACCCGGGCCGCACCGTCACGGCGATCGCAACGGCCGCCCAGGCCGCCGGCGCCCGCATCGTCACCGCCGAGGCTCGGGCGCTGCGCCGGGAGGGCGGCGGCGTCACCATCGAAACGCAGGGCCCCGAAGGCCCCCGCACCCTCGGCGCCGCCCGCGCCGTCATCGCCGCCGGCGCCCGCTCCCGCGCGCTCGCGCGCTCGGCAGGCGACCGCATCCCGCTCGACACCGAACGCGGCTACCATGTCGAATGGGACATGGCAGAGGCCCCCGTCGCCCGCCCCAGCTGCCCGGTTTCCCGCGGCTTCTACTTCTGCCCGATGTCGGGGCGCCTGCGCGCCGCCGGCACGGTGGAACTCGGCGGGCTGAATGCCCCGCCTTCTCCCCATCGCATCGCGCGGATCATCGAGGGCAGCCGCGCGGTCTTCCCCGACCTGCCGGCGCCCTCGCGCACCTGGCTCGGCTTCCGCCCCTCGATGCCGGATTCCCTTCCGGTCATCGGCCCGTCGAAGGCCGGCCCCGAGATCCTCCTCGCCTTCGGCCACGGTCATATCGGCCTGACCCTCGCCCCCCGCACCGCCGCGCTGATCGAGGGGCACCTCGCCGGCACCCCGCCCGACCCGGCCCTCGCCGGTGTCCTTCCCGCCCGGTTCTGACCGGCCCTTTTTCCTGGCGCAAATACTCTCGCCGGGGGCGCGGCGGACGGGCCGGGCGCCCGGCGGGAGTATTTCGACCAGGCAAAAGCCCAGGCCCCCGGCTTGACCCCGGCCCGCCCGCGCCTAAGGTGGCCGCGCTTTCCAGGGAGGCCCAGATGACCCGCACCGCCCTCGTCACCGGCTCGGCCGGGTTCATCGGCTACCACCTCTGCGCGCGTCTGCTGGCCGAGGGGTTCGAGGTCACCGGCTTCGACGGCATGACCGATTACTACGACCCCGCGCTGAAGCGCCGGCGGCACGAGATGCTGGCAGAGAACCCCGCCTTCCGCCCCGTCGAGGCGATGCTGGAGGAGCCCGGCCGCCTCCGCGCCCTGATGGCGGAAGTCAGGCCCCAGGTCGTCGTCCACCTCGCTGCCCAGGCGGGCGTGCGCTACTCGATCGAGGCGCCGCAATCCTACGTGACCGCCAACCTGCAGGGCACATTCGAACTGCTGGAGGCCGCCCGCGCCCATCCGCCCGCCCATATGCTGATGGCTTCCACCTCCTCGGTCTACGGCGCCAATACCGAGATGCCGTATCGCGAGACCGACAAGGCCGATGCCCAGATGTCCTTCTACGCCGCGACCAAGAAGGCGAACGAGGCGATGGCCCATTCCTACGCCCATCTCTACGGCCTGCCGGTGACGATGTTCCGCTTCTTCACCGTCTACGGGCCGTGGGGGCGCCCGGACATGGCGCTTTTCAAGTTCACCCGGGCGATCCTCGAAGGCCAGCCGATCGACATCTACAACCACGGCGAGATGATGCGCGATTTCACCTATGTCGACGACCTCGTCGAGGGCATCCACCGCCTGATCGGCGCCATCCCCGGCGCGGGCGCGCCAGTGGCCGGCGACAGCCTTTCGCCCGTCGCGCCCTGGCGGGTGGTCAACATTGGCAACGGCGCGCCGGTGAAACTGCTGGATTTCGTCGCCGCCGTAGAGGCCGCCCTCGGCCAGCCCGCGCAGCGCAACTACCTTCCGATGCAGCCCGGCGACGTGCCCGCCACCTGGGCCTCGACCGACCTGCTGGAAGGCCTGGTGGGCGCGCTCCCCAAGACAGACATCCGAGAGGGCGTGCAGAAATTCGTCGACTGGTACCGCGGCTTCTACGCGGTCTGATCCGCCTCAACCGGCGAACATCTGCGATAGATAGAACGTCCCGCAGAAGCTCCCCCGCCGGTCGAACCCGAACCCTGTCCCGCTCCACCGGAAGGCCGGGTTGAGGATGTTGCGCCGGTGGCCGGGAGAGGCCATCCAGTTCGCCACCACCTCGGCGGCGAGACTTGCGTAGCTCTGCCGCGGGATCGCGTGGCCATTCATATCGCGGAAGTCGCAGGCCCCCGGCCCCAGCCGGATCCGCCGGTTGTCGATCCGGTAGGCCGAGACGGTGGCGATGTTCTCACCCCCCGTCCGGTATTCGATCCGGCTCGCCGCCAGCCGGGCGCGCAGGCTCGTGAGCCCCGGCGGCCCGCCGTTATGCGTCAGCCGCTGCCGGATCGCCATCCAGCGCCCCTGCGCCATGGCCACCTGCCGCAGCGACGGCGCAGGCCCCAGCGCGGCCACACCCGCCCGGCAGCGCGCGTAATTCACCTGCATCAGGATCGCCAGATCCAGCCGCGCCGCGTCGATCGCCGCCGCCTCCGGCAGTTGGGCCGCGGCCCCCGAGACAGGCACAAGCCGGCAGGTCGCCGCCAGCGCCGGCCCCGGCAGGGCCAGCAACACCACGATCAGCAGGCGGCACATCCGCAGCATCGAACGCCTCCCCGGCGGCGGGATTCGCCCCGCCTCCCGGCGCGGCGATTGACAGCCTACACCGGATCGCGCAGGACCGGTACGACTTGGCCTGAGGAGTGTTTCATGAAGATTGCGATGATCGGGACGGGCTACGTGGGCCTGGTGTCCGGGGTGTGTTTCTCCGATTTCGGCCATGAGGTGACCTGCGTCGACAAGGACCCCCGCAAGATCGAGATGCTGGAGGCGGGCGAGGTGCCGATCTACGAGCCCGGGCTCGACGAGGTCATGGCCCGCAACGTCGCCGCCGGGCGGCTCTCGTTCACCACCGCCCTTGCCTCTGCCGTCGCCGGGGCCGATGCCGTCTTCATCGCTGTCGGCACGCCGACCCGGCGCGGCGACGGCCACGCGGACCTCACCTACGTCATGGCCGCGGCAGAGGACATCGCGAAGGCGCTGACCGGCTACGCCGTCGTCGTCACCAAATCGACCGTCCCCGTCGGCACCAACGCGAAGGTGGCCGAGGTCATCCGCGCCGCCAACCCGCGGGCGGACTTCGACGTCGCCTCCAACCCCGAGTTCCTGCGCGAAGGCGCCGCGATCGACGATTTCATGCGCCCCGACCGCGTGGTCGTCGGCGTCGAGACGCCGCGGGCTCGGGAGGTGATGGCTGAGGTGTACCGCCCGCTCTTCCTGCGCGAATTCCCGATCGTCTACACCGACCTCGAGTCGGCGGAGATGATCAAATACGCCGCCAACGCCTTCCTCGCGACCAAGATCACCTTCATCAACGAGATCGCCGCGCTCTGCGAACGCGTCGGCGCGGACGTGAAGGACGTGGCCCGCGGCATGGGGCTCGACGGGCGGATCGGCAACAAGTTCCTGCACGCCGGCCCCGGCTACGGCGGCTCCTGCTTCCCGAAGGACACCCGCGCGCTGGCCCGCATCGGCCAGGAATATGCCGTGCCAATGCAGATCACCGAGACGGTTATCAAGGTCAACGACGAGATCAAGCGGCGCATGATCGACCGGATCATCGACCTCTGCGACGGCACGGTGAACGGCAAGACGGTGGCCGTCCTCGGCGTCACCTTCAAGCCCAACACCGACGACATGCGCGAGGCGCCGTCGCTCACCATCGTGCCGGCGCTGGTCGGCGGCGGCGCGCGGGTCCGCGTGGTCGATCCCCAGGGCCGCAAGGAGGGCGAGGCGCTGCTGCCCGGCGTCACCTGGGAGGAGGACGCCTATGCCGCCGCCAAAGGCGCCGATGTCCTCGTCATCCTGACCGAGTGGAACGAATTCCGCGCGCTCGACCTCTCCCGCATCGCCAGGGGGATGACACGCCCGGCCATGGCCGACCTGCGCAACATCTATTCCGCCAAGGATGCGGAGAAGGCCGGCTTTACCGCCTACGTCAGCGTCGGCCGGTAAGCGCCACAGCGCCCTATCCGGCCCGCCGCAAAGCCGACGCTACGGCCGAGACCGCGAAGATCCCCGCCGCCACCGCGACGATCGAGGGCCCGGCCGGCGTGTCGAACTGCAGCGAGGCGCCCAGCCCGCCCAGCGCGGAGATGGCCGCCACCCCCATCGCGCCCACCGCCATCGCCTCAGGCGTCCGGGCCAGGCCGCGCGCGGCGGCGGCCGGTATGATCAGCATCGCCGCGATCAGGAGCGCCCCCACCACCTTGATCGCGACCGCGACCACGACGGCGAGCGCCAGCGTCAGCACCAGCCGCTCCCGTCCCGGGCTGACCCCGGAGGCCTGGGCGAGGTCCTCCGACAGCGTCGCGGTCAGAAGCGCCGACCAGCGCAAGCCGATCAGCACCGCCACCAGCGCCGCGCCGGACCAGATCACCACCAGATCGGATTTCGAGACGGCGAGGATATCGCCGAAAAGATAGGCCTCCAGGTCCACCCGCACGCCATGCACGAAGCTGATCGCGATCAGCCCCAGCGCCAGCGCCGAATGCGCCAGCACCCCCAGCGTCGTATCCACCGCCCAGCCGCGCCCGGCCAGCGTGGAGACCAGAAGCGCCATCAGCAGCGCCGCCCCCAGCGTCCCCGCGAAGATCGAGGCCGCGAAGGCCAGCGACAGCGCAACGCCCAGGATCGCCGCATGCGCCGTCGCATCGCCGAAGAAGGCCATCCGCCGCCAGACGACGAAGCAGCCCAAAGGCCCCGCCGCCAGAGCAAGACCCAGCCCCGCAAGCGCGGCGCGGACAAGGAAATCGTCAAGCATCCTGGCCCCCTTCGGCGTGATGCGGATGGGCGTGATCGTGGCCGTGGCCGTGATCATGCTCGTGGTCGTGGTCATGCGCGTGCCGGTAAAGCGCCAGCGCCCCCTGCGTTCCCAGCCCGAAGAGCGCGCGGTATTCCGGCGCGTTGGACACGACCTGCGGCGTCCCCTCGCAGCAGACATGCCCGTTGAGGCAGATCACCCGGTCCGAGGCCGCCATCACCACATGCAGGTCATGGCTCACCATCAGCACGGCGCAGCCCATCTCTCGGCGGACCTCGTCGATCAGCCGGTAGAACCCAGCCTCGCCCGGCTGGTCGAGGCCCTGTGTCGGCTCGTCGAGGATCAGGATCTCTGGCGCCATGAGAAGCGCGCGCGCCAGCAGCACCCGCTGGAACTGCCCGCCGGAAAGATCGGCCATCGCCCGCGCCTCGGCGCCCGGCAGCCCGACCCGCGCCAGCGCCGCCGCCACCTCTGCCGCACCGCGCCGCCGCGGCAGCGACAGGAATCGCCCGACCGGCATCGGCAGGCCCCGGTCGATATGCAGCCTTTGCGGCACATAGCCGATCCGGAGCCCGGGCTTGCGTCTCACCTCCCCGGTCGAGGGCACGATACCCAGAAGCGCCCGCAGCAGCGTCGACTTGCCCGACCCGTTCGGCCCGACCACGGTGACGATCTCCCCCGGCTCGACGGCGAAATTCACCGCCTCCAGCACCGTGGCCCCGCCAAAGCGGACCGTAAGGCCCTTCGCCTCGATCAGCTTCATGCCGCTGCCGCCTCCCGGCAGGACGGGCAGAGGCCCAGCGCCTCCACCGTCGCGCGCTCCACCTGGAAACCGACCGCGCCGGCCGCCGCCTCCAGCGCCACGCGGACCGGGTCGGCCTCGGCCTCCGCAACCGCGTGGCAGGCGCGGCAGATCAGGAAGGCCGCGGAATGCGCCTCGCCCGGGTGAACACAGGCCGTGAAGGCGTTGAGCCGCGCGATCCGATGCGCCAGCCCCTGCTCCACGAGGAAATCGAGCGCCCGGTAGGCCACCGGCGGCTGCTTGCCGAAGCCCTCGGCCGACAGCCGGTCGAGCACCTCATAGGCCCCCATCGCCCGGTGCGCCTCCAGCAGGATCTCCAGCGCACGGCGGCGTACCGGCGTCAGCCGCGCGCCGCGTGCGGCACTCACCGCCTCGGCCCGGGCCAGCACCTCTCCGGCGCAGGCCTCATGGTCATGCGCCGAGAAGGCCCGCGCGGCGGCGCTGTCGGTCGTCTCGGGCGTGTCGCGATCGGTCATCTCACCCTCGCACGTTATAGAATAACATATCTTGACATGTTATCTCGTAACGTATTTGAGGGAAGCCCGAACAGCAAGCCCCATCCGCAGCCCCCGGAGGCCCCAATGCGCCGCTTCGCCCTCGCCCTCTCCGCCCTGCTCCTTGCCGGACCCGCCTGCGCCGCTGTGCCGAGGGTCGTCACCGATTTCGCGCCGATCCAGTCGCTCACCCTGCAGGTGATGGGCAATCTCGGCACGCCCGTCATGCTCAACAGGGTCGGCGGCGACCCGCATGACTTCCAGCTGCGCCCCTCGCAGGCAGAAGCGCTGGCGCGTGCCGACGTGGTGTTCTGGGACGGGCCGGAACTGATGCCCGGCCTCGCCAAGGCCCTGAAAACGCTGGGCGCCAGGGCGCAGTCGGTGCCGCTTCTCCATGACGGCGGCGGTCATGTCCGCCAGCTCGACGGCGGCGGCGGCACCGACCCGCACGCCTGGCTCGACCCGACCAATGCCGAGGCCTGGCTCGGCACCATCGCGGCGACGCTGGGCAGGCTCGACCCGGCACATGCCACCACCTACAACGCCAATGCCAAGGCCGCGCAGGCCAGGCTCCAGGCCCTCGACGCGAAGCTCATGGTCCAGCTGGCCCCCGCCCGCGGCAAGCCCATCGTCGAGTTCCACGACGCCTTCGGCTATTTCGCCGATCACTACCACCTGACCGTCGTCGGAACGATCGAGCTTGGCGATGCCGCAGCACCATCCGCCGCCCGCCTCGCCGCCATCCGCAAGGTGATCCGCGACGGCAAGGCCGTCTGCGTCTTCCCCGAGGTCGGCCGCGACCCGCGCTACATCGCCGCCGTGACCGAGGGCACGGGCGTGAAGATCGGCGCCGGCCAGGATTTCGCCGGCACCGCGGCGGCGGACGTACCCTCCCCCGGCCTCTACGCCCGGCTCCTCACCAACCTCGCGAAGACGGTTGCCGACTGCGTGACCGGCTAGGGTATGCCGGCCCCGCCCCCGCCCCTTGAACTCCCCGGCGCGCCCGCCCATTGTCGCCGCCGGAGGGTTCCAAGCATGTCTCACGTCCCGTTTCACCGCCCCTGCGCCGAGCCGCGCGCATGAGCGCCCCGCTCGCCCCCGCACCCGTCCGCCCCGACTGGATCGCCGTCGACTGGGGCACCTCGCGGCTGCGCGCCTGGGCGCTCGACGCCGAGGGCGGCATCGCGGCCGAGGCCAGCTCCGACGCGGGGATGAGCCGAATGGAACCCGGCGGGTTCGAGGCCGCCCTTCTGGCCCTGATCGGCGACTGGCTGCCCCCGGGTCGGGTGACGCCGGTCCTCGCCTGCGGCATGGTCGGCTCCCGTCAGGGCTGGGTCCAGGCGCCGTATCGTGCGGTGCCCTGCACGCCGCTCGTCGCCGGCAGCTTCGCCGAAGCGCCGGTGCAGGATCCGCGCCTCGCCGTCCACATCCTGCCCGGCCTGAGCCAGCCCGTGCCCGCCGACGTGATGCGCGGGGAAGAGACGCAGATCGCGGGCTTCCTGGCCGGCACTCCCGATTTCGACGGCGTCCTCTGCCTGCCCGGCACACATACCAAGTGGGTCCGCATCAGCGCGGGCGAGGTGGTGAGCTTCCAGACCTTCATGACCGGCGAGCTTTTCGCACTGCTCGCCAACCAGTCCGTCCTGCGCCATTCGGTGAAGACCGCGGGCTGGAGCGATGACGCCTTCGCCATGGCCGTGGACGATGCCCTCTCCCGCCCGGACCGGCTGGCCGCCCGGCTCTTCGCGCTGCGGGCGGAGGGGCTTCTGGACGATCTCCCGCCGGAAACCGCCCGCGCCCGCCTCTCGGGTGCCCTGATCGGGGCGGAACTGGCCGCCGCCAAGCCCTACTGGCTGGGGCAGGAGATCGTCATCATCGGCGCCGAGGAGGTGAGCGAGGCCTATGCCGCCGCCCTCACCCGCCAGGGCCTCGCGCCGCAATGGGTGTCAGGCGACACCGCCGCGCTGGCCGGCCTCGCCGCCGCCCGCGGCCTGCTGAGGCAGGGCAAATGACCCGGAACACCCCCCGCACAAAGGCCCGGACATGAGCGAGATCTTCGACGCCACCCCCTGCGAGCTGGGCGAGGGTCCGCTCTGGCATCCGGAACGTGAACAACTGTTCTGGTTCGACATCCTGAACAACCGCCTGCTGACCCGTGAGCAGGGCGAGACCCGCCACTGGGCCTTCGACGAACGCGTGTCCGCCGCCGGCTGGATCTCCCGCGACAGCCTGCTGGTCGCCTCCGAGACGGCGCTGTTCCGGTTCGACCTCGCCACCGGCGCCCGCCGCAATGTCTGCGCGCTGGAGGCCGACAACCCGGCCACCCGCTCCAACGACGGGCGCGCCGACCCGCTCGGCGGCTTCTGGATCGGCACCATGGGCAAGAAGGCCGAGGCCGGCGCCGGCGCGATCTACCGCTACCACAAGGGCGAGCTTCGCCGCCTTGTCCCCGGCCTCTCCATCCCGAACGCCATCAGCTTCGCGCCGGATGGCAAGTCGGCCTGCTTCTCCGACACCGCGATCGGCAAGGTCTGGCGCGTCGCGCTGGATGCAGAGGGCTGGCCCGCGGCGGAGCCGGAGCTGTTCCTCGACCTCTCCCCCGAGGGCCTCAACCCCGACGGGGCGACCTTCGATGCCGAGGGCAACCTCTGGCTCGCCGAATGGGGCGCCTCCCGCGTCGCCGTCCACGCGCCGGACGGCAGCTTCCTGCGCGCCGTCACCTTCGGCGCGCCGCAGACCTCCTGCCCCGCCTTCGGCGGCCCCGACCTCTCCACGCTCTTCTGCACCTCCGCGCGCGAGGGGATGTCGGCCAGGGCACTGGCCGCCCATCCACTCAGTGGCAGCACCTTCACCGCCCCCGCGGGCGCGCGCGGCCTGCCCGCGCCGCGGGTCCTATTGTAAACATTTATTCGGAAATCCGCTCATGGCATCGACCCGCTCCTTCGGCACCACCGCTTCCGGCGACAGGATCGAGGCGATCCGCCTGGCCGCGGGCGAGCTTTCCGCCACGATCCTGACCCGCGGCGCGATCCTGCAGGACCTGCGGCTCGCCGGCGTGCCCTACAGCCTGACGCTCGGCTCCGGCACGCTCGCGGCCTATGAAGGCCCGCTGGCCTATGCCGGTGCCGTGGTCGGCCCGGTCGCGAACCGGATCGGCGGCGCGCAGGCGCAGATCGGCGGGAAAAACTTCCGCTTCGAGGCAAACGAGGGCCCGAACCTCCTCCACTCCGGCGCCACGGGCACCCATGCCCGCACCTGGCGCATCGTGGAGGCCACCGGGGCCGGGGCGACGCTCGCGCTCACCCTGCCGGACGGGCTCGGCGGTTTCCCGGGCACCCGAGAGATCTCGGCCCGCTTCGCCCTCGACGGCCGGGCGCTGACGCTCGAGCTGACCGCCACGACCGACGCGCCGACGCTGATGAACCTCGCCAACCACAGCTACTGGGCGCTCGACGGCCGCGCCGACATCGGGGGCCACCGGCTCCGCGTCGCGGCGGACAGCTACCTGCCCGTCGACGCCGCCCTGCTGCCGCTCGGCGCCCCCGCCCCGGTGTCCGGCGCCTTCGACCTGCGCACGGGCCGGGTGCTGGACCTGAGCGAAGGGTTCGACCACAACTTCTGCCTTGCCTCCGCCCGCCGCCCCCTCGCCTTCGCGGCAGAGCTGACGGGCCGAAGCGGCGTCACCATGACAATCGAAACGACCGAGCCGGGCCTTCAGGTCTACGACGGCGCGGGCCTGAAGACCGCTCCCTACCTCGGCCATTCGGGCCAGCCCTACGGCCACCACGCCGGCATCGCGATGGAGGCCCAGGGCTGGCCCGACGCGGCCGCGCATGACAGCTTTCCCCCGGTCACGCTGGCGCCGGGCGAAACCTACCGCCAGACCACGCGCTGGACCTTCGGGCGCGCCTAGAGGCGGGGGCCGCAGGCGCTCAGATCAGCGCGTCCCAGATCAGCTTGCCGCCGGTGGCGACCAGCAGCACGTAGGTCAGCGCGAAGAACACCTTCTCGGGCACCGCGTGATGCGCCTTGACCCCCAGCCATGCGCCGATCAGCGCCACGGGGGCCAGCATCAGGTCCGCCAGCAGTGTCTGATGCGTGGCGATGCCCAGGCTCAGGAACGGGATGAACTTGATCAGGTTCACGATCCAGAAGACGATCACGTTGGTCGCCTGGTACTCGGTCTTCGTGACGCCCTTCAGCAGCAGGTAGACCGCCGCCGGCGGGCTGCCCGCATTGGCGACGAAGCTGGTGAACCCGGTCCCGAAGCCCGAGACGAGCCCCGCCCGCGGCCCCACGCCATGCCCCTCCAGCCGCAGAAGGCCGGTGGAGCGCGCCATCTGGAAGGCGACGAACCCGATCGAGATCGCCCCGATGAGCAGCTTGAAGACATTGGGATTGGTCAGATGGTAGATCGCGGCGCCAAGCGCGATGCCGGGCAGCGCGCCGATCAGCAGCAGCTTCGCCGCGGTGCCGTCCCACTTGCCCCAATAGGGCTTCAGGGTGGCCACATCCATCATCATGAGAAGCGGCAGCATCAGGCCCACGGCGTGGCCGGGCGCGATCACAAGCGCCAGAATCGGCGTCGACGCAAAGGCCCCGCCACCGGCAAAACCGCCCTTGGAGACACCCGCGAACAGGACCGCGGGCACCGCCACGGCGAAGAACAGAAGATCGAAATGCATGCCCCCCCGCCTCGTGCCGCCCGGGGATTTGCCCAGCGGGCCTTGCGGCTTTAGCGCAAACATGACGGGCCCGCCAGCCCGGCCCCGTTTCGCCGCGCCGCGGCGCACTTGCGCGGACCTTCCGATGGGTCTACCCATCGCGCGTCATCAACCGACCGGAGGTTTCCCATGGCCAGACCCAAGATCGCGCTCATCGGCGCCGGCCAGATCGGCGGCACGCTCGCCCATCTCGCCGCGACCAAGGAGCTGGGCGACGTCGTCCTGTTCGACATCGCCGAAGGCACGCCGCAGGGCAAGGCGCTCGACATCGCGGAATCGGGCCCGATCGGAAAGTTCGACGTCACCCTCAAGGGCGCCAACGACTACGCTGACATCGCCGGTGCCGATGTCTGCATCGTCACCGCCGGTGTGCCCCGCAAGCCGGGCATGAGCCGCGACGATCTGCTGGGCATCAACCTCAAGGTCATGAAGGCCGTCGGCGAAGGCCTCAAGGCCCATGCCCCGGACGCCTTCGTCATCTGCATCACCAACCCGCTAGACGCGATGGTCTGGGCGCTGCGCGAATTCTCCGGCCTGCCGCACGAGAAGGTCGTCGGCATGGCCGGCGTGCTGGACAGCGGCCGCTTCCGGCACTTCCTCAGCGTCGAATTCGGCGTCTCGATGCGCGACGTCACCGCCTTCGTGCTCGGCGGCCACGGCGACACGATGGTGCCGCTCGCCCGCTATTCGACGGTCGCCGGCATCCCGCTGCCGGATCTGGTCAAGATGGGCTGGACCACGCAGGAAAAGCTCGACGCCATCGTCCAGCGCACCCGTGACGGCGGTGCCGAGATCGTGGGCCTGCTGAAGACCGGCTCCGCCTTCTACGCCCCGGCGGCGTCGGCGATCGAGATGGCCGAAGCCTACCTGAAGGACCAGAAGCGCGTCCTGCCCTGCGCGGCCTACGTGAAGGGCGCCCTCGGCCTCGACGGTCTCTATGTCGGCGCGCCTGTCGTGCTGGGGGCCGGCGGTGTCGAACGTATCGTCGACATCAAGCTGAACCCGGACGAGAACGAGATGTTCCAGAAGTCGGTCAGCGCCGTGAAGGGTCTCGTCGAAGCCTGCAAGGGCATCGAGCCGAGCCTGGCCTGAGCAGGCCGCCGCGCGCCGGGCGAAGGCCCGGGGCACGCCGCACCGCCTGCTTTCCTTAAGAATTGATGCAAACGAATCAGCGCCCTCGCGGCGCTGATTTCTTTTGTGATCACACTTTTTCAGACCGTGATCACAAAATCCGCTATTTTCCCCCGAAACCCGCTCATCGCGTCGAATTGCGTTTATGGCCCCGGCCCGTTGTGCCAAGCCTCCGCCAAACTTCACCAGACGGGACGGTTTCATGAACATTCACGAATACCAGGCGAAGGCGCTCCTGCGCGAATTCGGCGCCCCGGTCTCCGACGGCCGGGTGGTACTCAGGGCCGACGAGGCCAAGACGGCTGCCAGCGCATTGGAAGGCCCGCTCTGGGTGGTGAAGGCACAGATCCACGCCGGCGGGCGCGGCAAGGGCCACTTCAAGGAGGCCGCGGCCGGCGAGAAGGGCGGCGTCCGCCTCGCCAAATCGGTCGAGGAAGCCACCGAGATGGCGCATCAGATGCTCGGCCGCACGCTGGTCACGCATCAGACGGGCCCGGCTGGCAAGCAGGTCAACCGGATCTATATCGAGGATGGCTCCGACATCGAGAAGGAGTTCTACCTCGCCCTCCTGATCGACCGCGTCACCTCGCGCATCTCCATCGTCGCCTCGACCGAGGGCGGGATGGACATCGAGGAAGTCGCGGCCAAGACGCCGGAGAAGATCCTGTCCTTCTCCATCGACCCGGCCACCGGCTTCCAGCCCTACCACGGCCGCCGCGTCGCCTTCTCGCTGGGCCTCACCGGCAAGTCGGTCGGCAAATGCGTCGACCTGGTGAGCAAGCTCTACACCCTCTTCGTCGAGAAGGACGCGGAGATGGTCGAGATCAACCCGCTCATCCTGATGCCGGGCGGCGATCTGAAATGCCTCGATGCCAAGGTCGGCTTCGACAACAACGCGCTGTTCCGCCACGCCGACATCCTCGCGCTGCGCGACGAGACGGAGGAGGATCCGAAGGAACTCGCCGCCTCGAAGTTCGACCTGAACTACATCGCGCTCGACGGCGAGATCGGCTGCATGGTCAACGGCGCGGGCCTTGCCATGGCGACGATGGACATCATCAAGCTCTACGGCGCGGAACCCGCCAACTTCCTGGACGTCGGCGGCGGCGCCACGAAGGACAAGGTGACCGAGGCCTTCAAGATCATCACCTCCGACCCGAACGTGAAGGGCATCCTGGTGAACATCTTCGGCGGCATCATGCGCTGCGACATCATCGCCGAGGGCGTGATCGCCGCGGTGAAGGAAGTCGGCCTGAAGGTGCCGCTGGTCGTCCGGCTCGAGGGCACCAACGTGGAAAAGGGCAAGGAGATCATCCAGAACTCCGGCCTCAACGTGATCGCTGCGGACAATCTCTCCGATGCCGCCGAAAAGATCGTCAAAGCGGTGAAGGGATAAATCTGATGGCCATTCTCGTCGACGAAACGACCCGCGTCATCTGCCAGGGCCTCACCGGCTCGCAGGGCACCTTCCACTCCGAACAGGCCATCGCCTATGGCACCAAGATGGTTGGCGGCGTGACGCCCGGGAAGGGCGGCACCGAACACCTCGGCCTGCCGGTCTTCAACTCTGTGCACGAGGCCCGCGCCGTGACCGGCGCCAACGCCTCCGTCATCTACGTGCCGCCGCCCTATGCCGCCGACTCGATCCTCGAGGCGATCGACGCGGAGATGGAGCTGATCGTCTGTATCACCGAAGGCATCCCGGTTCTGGACATGATGAAGGTGAAGCGCGCGCTCGACGGCTCCGCTTCGCGCCTGATCGGGCCGAACTGCCCGGGCGTCATCACGCCCGACGCCTGCAAGATCGGCATCATGCCCGGCCACATCCACAAGCGCGGCAGCGTCGGCGTCGTCAGCCGCTCCGGCACGCTCACCTACGAGGCCGTGAAGCAGACCACCGACATGGGCCTCGGCCAGTCGACCGCGGTCGGCATCGGCGGCGACCCGATCAAGGGGACCGAGCATATCGACGTGCTCGAGATGTTCCTCGCCGACCCGGAAACCACCTCGCTGATCATGATCGGCGAGATCGGCGGTTCGGCCGAAGAGGAAGCCGCCCAGTTCCTCAAGGACGAGGCGAAGCGCGGCCGGGCCAAGCCCTGCGCAGGCTTCATCGCGGGCCGCACCGCGCCGAAGGGCCGCCGCATGGGTCACGCGGGCGCCATCGTCGCCGGCGGCAAGGGCGATGCGGAGAGTAAGATCGAGGCGATGCGTTCCGCCGGCATCGTCGTGGCCGACAGCCCGGCGACGCTGGGCGAGGCCGTCATGAAGGCGATCAAGGGGTAGCCGGGGCCATGCAGCCGGGCGCGATGCCAGAGCCGGAGCTTGGGCGACAGGGCCGTTGGGCCTCTGCCGCGCTGGCCCTCGGCTTGGCCATCGCGCCTCAGGCCCCGGCCCAGCCGCTGCCCGACAGCGCGGCCAAGTCCCCGCCCAGCCTGCAGGCGGTCCTGGCCGCCTGCACCGCGCCCGACGCGCGCTATGACACGACGGTAAAGGCCGTCGCTGCGATGGGCTGGCAGCCCGTCACCCCGCCTGCCAAGCCGCCAAGCCAGGACGGGCGCTTCATGGCGCTGGCGAAGTCCGTTGGCCTCTACATCGCCCAGACGAAGACCGCGGCCGAGATCGGGGCCTTGTCCACGCCGCAGGGCGTGGCCCTCGCCCTCGGGCTTCAGGCGCTGCAGAGCATGGCCTTCCCCGGCACCAAGGCGGCCCCTGCCGCGGCCCGCTCGGTCTCCTTCTCCGGCCCCGGCGTCTCCATCAGCGTCGCCCGCCCGTCGGAGCGGACGGCGAACCTCATCCGCCGCTATTTCGAACCGCAGCACTACCTGCCCGCCTCCGCCGGGGTCGCCTGCACCCTCGCCCTGGCCCCGGCCGACGAGGCGCTGCTGACCGGCCTGCCGGGCCTCGTCCGCGACCCGGGCGCCGCCAGCGGCGCCGTGCTCGGCGCCGGCCGGTTCGAGGCCGCGGCCGGCCGCTCCTCGCTGCAGGGCAGCTACTATCTCTACGATCTCCCGGGTCTCTGGAAAGTGGCGGGCGCCGATCCGCAGTCGCCGCCGCCCCCGACCCTTCTCATCCTCAAAACCAGCTCAATTCGCGCGAACCGGTAGGGTATCCCCATGACCGAACACTCCCCCAACGACGCCTTCCACGCCTCCTCCTTCCTGCAGGGGGCGAATGCCGAATACGTGGCCCAGCTCGAGGCGCGATACGCCGCCGATCCGGCCTCCGTCGACGCGCAATGGGCGGAATTCTTCGCCGCGCTCGGCGACAGCGAGGCCGAGGCCCGCCGCCAGGCCGCAGGCCCCTCCTGGGCCCGCACCGACTGGCCGCCCGTCCCGACCGACGAGCTGACCGCCGCGATGACCGGCGAATGGCCGATGATCCCGGCCAAGGACGTGAAGGCCGCCGGCGACAAGATCGCCGCCAAGGCCGCCGAGAAGGGCGTCAGCCTCTCCGACGCCCAGCTGCAGCGCGCCGTGCTCGATTCGATCCGCGCGCTGATGATCATCCGCGCCTACCGGATCCGCGGCCATCTCGTCGCCGATCTCGACCCGCTGCGCATCTCCGACAAGGGCACCCATCCGGAGCTGGAGCCCAAGTCCTACGGCTTCGCCGAGGCCGACATGGACCGGCCGATCTTCATCGACAACGTGCTGGGGCTGCAGACCGCCTCCATGCGCCAGATCCTGGAGATCGTGAAGCGCACCTACTGCGGCACCTTCGCGCTGCAGTACATGCACATCTCCGACCCCGAGGAAGCCGCCTGGCTGAAGGAGCGGATCGAGGGCTACGGCAAGGAAATCAGCTTCACCCGCGAAGGCCGCCGGGCCATCCTGAACAAGCTGGTCGAGGCCGAGGGCTTCGAGAAGTTCCTCCACGTCAAGTACATGGGCACCAAGCGCTTCGGCCTCGACGGCGGCGAAAGCCTGATCCCGGCGATGGAGCAGATCGTCAAGCGCGGCGGCGCGCTGGGGGTGAAGGAGATCGTGATCGGCATGCCGCACCGCGGCCGCCTCTCGGTCCTCGCCAATGTGATGCAGAAGCCCTACCGCGCGATCTTCAACGAATTCCAGGGCGGCAGCTTCAAGCCCGAGGACGTCGACGGCTCGGGCGACGTGAAATACCACCTCGGCGCCTCGTCCGATCGCAGCTTCGACGGCAACACCGTCCACCTGTCGCTCACCGCCAACCCCTCGCACCTGGAAGCCGTGAACCCGGTCGTGCTCGGCAAGGCCCGCGCCAAGCAGGACCAGCGCGCCGACACCGACCGCCACCAGATCCTGCCGATCCTGCTGCATGGCGACGCGGCCTTCGCGGGCCAGGGCGTCGTCGCGGAATGCTTCGGGCTTTCCGGGCTGAAGGGCCACCGCACCGGCGGCACCATCCATATCGTGGTGAACAACCAGATCGGCTTCACCACCGCACCCAGCTTCTCGCGCTCCTCGCCGTACCCGACCGACATCGCCCTGATGGTCGAGGCGCCGATCTTCCACGTCAACGGCGACGACCCGGAGGCCGTGGTCCACGCCGCTAAGGTCGCCACCGAGTTCCGCCAGAAGTTCCACAAGGACGTGGTGATCGACATCTTCTGCTACCGCCGCTTCGGCCACAACGAGGGGGATGAACCGATGTTCACCAACCCCCTCATGTACAACCGGATCAAGAAGCAGAAGACCACGCTCCAGCTCTACACCGAGCGGCTCGTCAAGGACGGGCTGATCCCGGAGGGCGAGATCGAGGACATGAAGGCCGCCTTCCAGTCCCACCTCAACGAAGAGTTCGAGGCTGGCAAGGACTACCGCCCGAACAAGGCCGACTGGCTGGACGGGCGCTGGTCCGGCATGGGCCGCGAGGGCGAGGAATACCAGCCCGGCCAGACCGCGATCGCCCCCGAGACGCTGAAGGAGGTCGGCGCGGCGCTTACCCGCGTGCCGCAGGGCTTCGACCTGCACAAGACCGTCGGCCGCCTGCTCGAGGCCAAGGCCAAGATGGTCGAGACCCGGCAGGGCTTCGACTGGGCCACGGCCGAGGCGCTCGCCTTCGGCAGCCTGCTGACCGAGGGTTTCCCGGTCCGCCTGTCCGGACAGGACTGCACCCGCGGCACCTTCTCGCAGCGCCATTCCGGCTTCGTCGACCAGTCGACCGAGGAACGCTACTACCCGCTCAACAACATCCGCAACGGCCAGTCGCGCTACGAGGTCATCGACTCGATGCTCTCCGAATACGCGGTGCTCGGGTTCGAATACGGCTACTCGATGGCAGAGCCCAACGCGCTGACGATGTGGGAAGCCCAGTTCGGCGACTTCGCCAACGGCGCGCAGATCATGTTCGACCAGTTCATCTCCTCGGGCGAGTCGAAGTGGCTGCGGATGTCAGGCCTCGTGATGCTCCTGCCGCACGGCTACGAGGGTCAGGGCCCCGAGCACTCCTCGGCCCGGCTGGAACGCTGGCTGCAGCTCTGCGCCCAGGACAACTGGATCGTCGCCAACTGCTCGACGCCGGCGAACTACTTCCACATCCTGCGCCGCCAGATCCACCGCAGCTTCCGCAAGCCGCTGGTGCTGATGACGCCGAAGTCTCTGCTGCGCCACCCGCTGGCGATCTCGGATGCCGCCGATTTCACCACCGGCTCCGCCTTCCACCGCGTCCTCTGGGACGACGCGCAGAAGGGGCATTCGGACACGACGCTGGTCGCCGACGCCAAGATCAAGCGCGTGGTGCTCTGCTCCGGCAAGGTCTACTACGACCTGCTGGCCGAGCGCGACAAGCGCGGCATCGACGACGTCTACCTGATGCGGATCGAGCAGTTCTACCCCTTCCCGGCGATGGCGCTGTCGAAGGAACTCGACCGCTTCAAGCAGGCGGAAATCGTCTGGTGCCAGGAAGAGCCGAAAAACCAGGGCGCCTGGACCTTCATCGAGCCGAACATCGAATGGGTGCTGACGCGCCTCGGCTCGAAGCACCAGCGCCCGCGCTACGTCGGCCGCGCCGCCTCGGCCTCGCCCGCCACTGGCCTCATGAGCCAGCACAAGAGCCAGCAGGAGACGCTCGTTAACGAAGCGTTGACCATCGGAGAATGAGCATGACGACGGAAGTCCGGGTTCCGACCCTTGGGGAAAGCGTGTCGGAGGCGACGGTCGCCACCTGGTTCAGGAAGGTGGGCGACAACGTTGCCGAAGACGAGATCCTCTGCGAGCTGGAAACCGACAAGGTGACGGTGGAAGTCCACGCCCCGTCCGCCGGCAAGCTGATCGAGATCGTGGCGCCGGAAGGCGCCACGGTAGGCATATCCGCCCTTCTGGCCCAGCTCGGGGCCGCAGAGGAAGGCGCGAAGGACAATCAACCGCCAAAGGCGGCCGCGAAGGCCCGGGCCAATGGCGCAGGAGAGGCGAAGATGATCGACGTGATGGTGCCGACCCTCGGCGAAAGCGTGACCGAGGCAACCGTTGCCAGCTGGTTCAAGAAGCCCGGCGACCATGTCGCGCAGGACGAGATGCTGTGCGAACTGGAAACCGACAAGGTCTCGGTCGAGGTTCCCGCCCCCGCCTCGGGCGTGCTGAAGGAAATCATCGCCGAGGAGGGCGCGACCGTCGCCGCCTCCGCCAGGCTCGCCGTGATCGCCGAGGGCGAAGCGGGCGACGCGCCCGCCGCCGACACCGCTTCGGCCCCCGCCCCGGCCAGGGCCGAGGAGGCCCCGGCCCCCGCCGCAGCGCCCGCGCGCTCTGACGTGGAAGACGCGCCCTCGGCCAAGAAGGCCATGGCCGACGCCGGCCTCGACCGCGCGCAGGTCCAGGGCACCGGCCGCGACGGCCGCGTGATGAAGGAAGACGTGGCCCGCGCCGTCTCGGCGACGAAATCCGCCCCGCCGCCGCCCGCCGCCGAGGCCCCGGCCCTGCCGCGCGGCCCGGTCTCTGCCGATGACGCCGCCCGCGAGGAACGCGTGAAGATGACCCGCCTGCGCCAGACCATCGCGCGCCGGCTGAAGGACGCGCAGAACTCCGCGGCGATGCTGACGACCTACAACGAGGTCGACATGTCCGCGATCATGGAACTGCGCAACGAATACAAAGGCGTCTTCGAGAAGAAGCACGGCGTGAAGCTCGGCTTCATGTCCTTCTTCGTGAAGGCCTGCTGCCATGCCCTGAAGGAAGTGCCCGACGTCAACGCCGAGATCGACGGCACCGAGGTGATCTACAAGAACTACGTCCACATGGGCGTGGCCGTGGGCACCCCCTCGGGCCTCGTCGTCCCGGTGGTGCGCGACGCCGACCAGATGGGCTTCGCCGCGATCGAGAAGAAGATCGCCGAACTGGGCACCCGCGCTCGCGACGGCAAGCTCTCGATGGCCGAGATGCAGGGCGGCTCCTTCACCATCTCCAACGGCGGCGTCTACGGCTCGCTGATGTCCTCGCCGATCCTCAACCCGCCGCAGTCGGGCATCCTCGGGATGCACAAGATCCAGGACCGCCCGGTCGTGGTCGGCGGCCAGATCGTCATCCGCCCGATGATGTATCTCGCGCTCAGCTACGACCACCGCATCGTCGACGGCAAGGGCGCGGTGACCTTCCTCGTCCGCGTCAAGGAAGCGCTCGAGGATCCGCGCCGCCTGCTGATGGATCTGTGAGGCGGCCATGCTCGCCAGGCTGACCGCGAACTGGGTCTATGGTGGCGCGATGGCGGGGATCCTGCTCCTCGTCCTCGCGCCGCTTCTCACCCGCGCACTCGGCCCGGCGGGCACGCTCTGCTATCTCGCCCTGCCGGTCTACATGCTCCACCAGTGGGAGGAGCATGACGGCGACCGCTTCCGCCTCTACATCAACGGAACCGTGGCGAAGGGCCGGGCCGGGCTGACCCACGGCGACGTCTTCATCGTCAACATCGTCGCCGTCTGGGCCCTTTTCGCCGCCGCGCTCTGGCTGACCGAGGACGCCGGCCCCGGCTGGGCCCTCGTTCCCATCTGGCTGATCCTGGTCAACGGCGTCATCCATCTCCTGCCCGCGGCGTTCAGGCGCCGTTACAACCCCGGGGCCTGGACCGCGCTCGTCCTCTTCCTGCCCTTCGGCCTCTGGAGCCTCGCGCGGCTCGCGCCGCAGGCCGGCGCCGGGGCCGAGGCCGGCGCACTGGCCCTTGCCCTCGCCATTCATCTCGCCATCATGGCCCGGGCAATGCGCCCCGTTGCGGCGCGCCCCTAGACGGAGCCCAAAGATGCTCACCCACGAAATGACCATCCTCGCCCTCTACGGCCTCCTGGTCGCCCTCACCCTTCTCGGGCAGGCCACGGGCGCCGCGACCCAGCTCGACATGGGCTACCTGCTTTCCTCCCGCGACGAGAAGCGGACGCTGGAGGGCATGGCCGGCCGCTTCGACCGCGCGCTGAACAACTCCGTCGTCGCCATGGCGCTCTTCGCCCCGGCAATCCTGATCCTGAACGCGAACGACGCCTTCAGCCCCGACACGCTGATCCTCGCCCAGCTCTTCCTCGGCGCCCGCGTGCTCTACCTGCCGGCCTATGTCTTCAACCTCGTCGGCTTCCGCACCCTTTTCTGGCTGATCGGCTTCGCCTCCACCGTCCTGCTGCTGCTCCTCGCCCTCTGAGCCGATGACGCGACAGCCGCACAACACCGCTTTTTCTTGGCACAAATACTCCGGGGGTCCGGGGGCAGAGCCCCCGGCCCCGACACAGAAAGGACCCCTCCCATGGCCAGCTATGATGTGATCGTGATCGGTTCCGGACCGGGGGGCTACGTCTGCGCGATCCGCTGCGCCCAGCTCGGCCTCAAGACCGCCTGCGTCGAGGGCCGCGAGACGCTCGGCGGCACCTGCCTCAACATCGGCTGCATCCCCTCGAAGGCGCTGCTGCACGCCTCGCACATGGTCCACGAGGCCGAAACCAGCTTCGCCGAGATGGGCGTGAAGGTCTCCGCCCCCAAGGTCGACTGGGCCAAGATGCAGGCCTTCAAGGAAGACGTCGTCTCCCAGAACACCAAGGGTGTGGAGTTCCTGTTCAAGAAGAACAAGATCGACCGGCTCACCGGCTGGGCCTCGATCCCCGCCGCGGGCAAGGTGAAAATCGGCGACGAGGTCCACGAGGCGAAGCACATCGTCATCGCCTCCGGCTCCGAAGCCTCCAGCCTGCCCGGCGTGACGGTGGACGAGGAGAGCGTCGTCACCTCCACCGGCGCGCTCAGCCTGCCGAAGATTCCCAAGACCATGGTTGTGATCGGCGGCGGCGTCATCGGGCTGGAACTCGGCTCGGTCTACTCCCGCCTCGGCACCAAGGTGACCGTCGTGGAATTCCTCGACACGCTGATCCCGGGCTCGGACGCAGAGGTCCAGCGCACCTTCGCGCGACTCCTGAAGAAACAGGGGCTGGAGATCATCACCGGCGCCGCGGTCCAGAAGGTCGAGAGCACCAAGACCAAGTCCAAGGTCAGCTACAAGATGCGCAAGGACGGCAAGGAGGCGGTGATCGAGGCAGAGACCGTGCTCGTCGCCACCGGCCGGCGCGCCTACACCAAGGGCCTCGGGCTGGAGGCGCTGGGCGTGACCCTGACCGAGCGCGGCCAGATCGCGACCGACAAGAGCTGGCGCACCAACGTGCCGGGCGTCTACGCCATCGGCGACGCCATCGCCGGCCCGATGCTCGCCCACAAGGCCGAGGACGAGGGCATGGCCGTGGCAGAGGTCATCGCCGGCCAGCATGGCCATGTGAACTACGGCGTCATCCCCGGCGTCATCTACACCTCGCCCGAGGTCGCATCCGTCGGCGAGACCGAGGAAAGCCTTAAGGCCGCGGGCCGCGCCTACAAGGCCGGCAAGTTCTCCTTCATGGGCAACGGCCGGGCGCGGGCGACCTTCTCCGCCGAGGGCTTCGTGAAGATCCTCGCCGACAAGGAGACGGACCGCATCCTCGGCGCCCATATCATCGGCCCGGCGGCGGGAGAGCTGATTGCCGAGATCTGCGTCGCCATGGAATTCGGCGCCGCGGCAGAAGACGTCGCCCGCACCTGCCACGCCCACCCGACCTATTCGGAAGCGGTGCGCGAGGCGGCGCTCGCCTGCGGCGACGGCGCCATCCACGCCTGATCGGCCGGGGACGGCCGGCTCGCCGAAGGGTGCGCATTCATTGCGCACCACCCCACCGTAACGCCCCGCCCCCCTTTCCATGGGGGGCGCAGCCCCCCGCCCGATAAGGCGGCGCTACCGCCCGCCGAACCGCCGCCAGAACCCCTTGGCCCGGTCGTCTGCTTCGTCCAGCACATCGGCCACATCCGCCAGCACCGGCGCCACCCGCCGCCGCTGGAACCGGATCCACCAGCGCCGGATGAACAGCAGCAGCAGCGCCAGAAGCGCCAGCACGATCACGCTGGTCCAGGGAAAGACCGTCACATCGGGGCCAGAGACCTTCCGGATGCTCAGCGCATTGGGAAAGATCGTCAGCAGCTGGCTGCGCCAGCCGTAGAAGGTCACCATCGCCCAGACCGGCTGGTCGGTCTTGGAGACCAGCTCCTGCGCCCGCGTCTGCAGGTTGAACGTGTCGAATTTGAAATAGGGCGGCCAGCCCCAGCCGGTATCCTCGTTGCGGAACACCATTGGCTCGCCGTTCGGCTTCACCGTCTGGATGAACTTGATGTCGCGCCCCTGCCCCGGCGCGTTCGAGCCCTTCGTCCCCGCGTCGGGAGAGGCGAAGAACCAGCCGTTGATCCCCATGTCGATCCGCTGGCTGGTGACGCCCACGACGCGGACGACCTGGTGGCTCGGCAGGGTGTAATCGAGGAACGCGATGACGATCAGCGCCAGCCCGAGCAGGAAACCCCATTTCACATATCGCATCGCACCCTCGGTCTGCCCGGTTCCGGCCATCTCGGCCCTGCCCCAATCTAGGCACCATGCGGCAGCGCGGCAATCACCTCCGCCGCGCGGGCGAGATCAGCGAGACGACAAGCACCGGCGCCCAGACCAGCCCCGCCATCCCGCCCAGCCCCGCGAAGTGCCGGAACGCCGCGCCCGGCTCCGCCCGCGCGAAGGTCAGCACGCGCGGGTCCTGCAACGTGTAGAGGAGCAGGAAATAGCCCCCCGCCAGCGCCACCAGCAGAACGGCCGAGGCCGCGGCATTCACCGCAAGCGCCCAGGGCCGCCGCCCCAGCCGCCGCTCGATCAGCCGCGGCAGAAGCGCGGCCACCACCACCAGCACCGCAAGCGGCAGGATCATCCCGGCAATCAACGCGGCCATCACAGCCCTCCCGGCCGCCACCCTCCCCGCCCGGGCAGCCCGGCGCAAGCCCCGTTGCAGGACGCCCGGCGCCGGTCTACCGTCGCGCCATGCTGAGCGCTGACACCCGCCTTGCCGCCGAGATCGCCGCCCGCCGCGCGCGGCTTATCGCGCTGACCCAGGGCCTCATCCGCATCCCCACGCTGAACCCGCCCGGCCGGAAGTACCGCGAAATCTGCGACTACCTCGCCGCCGAGCTCGCGCCCGCCGGCTTCACCTGCCAGTTCCTCCGCGCCCGGGGCGCCATCGCCGACAGCGATACCTACCCGCGCTGGAACCTCCTCGCCCGGCGCGAGGGCACGCGCCCGGGCGAGACGGTGCATTTCAACGGCCACCACGATGTTGTCGCCGTCGGCCACGGCTGGACCACCGATCCCTTCGGCGGCGAGCTGAAGGACGGGAAGATCTACGGCCGCGGCGCCTGCGACATGAAAGGCGGCATCGCCAGCGCCGTCGTCGCGGCAGAGGCCTTCCTCGCCGCCTTCCCCGACTTCTCCGGCGCGATCGAGATCTCGGCCACCGCGGACGAGGAATCCGGCGGCTACGGCGGCGTCGCCTGGCTCGCCGAACAGGGCCATTTCGCCCCCGAGCGGGTCCAGCACGTCATCATCCCCGAGCCGCTTAACAAGGACCGCATCTGCCTCGGCCATCGCGGCGTCTGGTGGGCGGAGATCGAGACCAGGGGCCGCATCGCCCACGGCTCCATGCCCTTCCTCGGCGACAGCGCCATCCGCCATATGGGCGCCGTGCTGGCCGAGATGGAGGAGACGCTCTACCCCCTGCTCGCCACCCGCACCACCGCCATGCCCGTGGTTCCCGAGGGTGCCCGCTCCTCCACGCTCAACGTCAACTCCGTCCACGGCGGCGAGCCGGAGCAGGACGAGGATTACACTGGCCTGCCCGCCGCCTGCGTCGCCGACCGCTGCACCATCACCATCGACCGCCGCTTCCTGATCGAGGAGGACATCGGCGCGGTGAAAGCCGAGATCGCCGCGCTGATGGAGCGGGTGAAGGCGCGCCGGCCGAGCTTCGCCTACGAGATCCGCGATCTCTTCGAGGTCCAGCCGACCATGACCGACCGCGCCGCGCCGGTCGTCCGCTCCACCGCCGCCGCGATCGAGACGGTGCTGGCCCGCCAGCCCGATTACGTCGTCTCGCCGGGCACCTACGACCAGAAGCACATCGACCGGATCGGAAAGCTCAGGAACTGCATCGCCTACGGCCCCGGCATCCTGGACCTCGCCCACCAGCCCGACGAATGGATCGGGGTCGACGACATGGCGGATGCGGCCCGCGTCATGGCGCTGGTTCTGGCCGAGCTGCTGATTGACGCGCCGCATTGACCGCGCCGGCCGGCCCCGGCACCGTCGGGGGCAGGAGGTATCCGCCATGATCGACCATCTCGGCTTCCCCGTCGCCGATTATGCCCTCTCCCGAACCTTCTACGAACGCGCGCTGGCGCCCCTGTCGCTCTCCGTCGTGATGGAGGTCACGCCCGAGCAGACCGGCGGCGAGCGCTTCTGCGGCTTCGGCGCCGAACACCGCCCGTTCTTCTGGATCGGCACCGGCAAGCGCCCCGGCTCCGGCATGCACGTGGCCTTCGCCGCGAAGACCCGGGCCGAGGTCGACGCCTTCCACAAGGCGGCGCTGGCCGCCGGCGGCCGCGACAACGGCGCCCCGGGCCTGCGCCCGCAGTATCACCCGAGCTACTACGGCGCCTTCGTCCTCGACCCCGACGGCAACAACGTCGAGGCCGTCTGCCACGCCGAGGAATAGCCACTCCTCCCCGTAGGGTGCGCATTCATTGCGCACCGCCGCACGCTCAACCCGTTGCGCAAACCGCCACACCACCGTCCCGAAAGACGGTACATTACGGTGCGAAAGCGGTGCCAAATCGGTGTTGAATCGGCACCCCGATTTTCCGGCCCCGCCAGGGCTTTGCCGATCCCGCGGCAGCCCTCCCCCGGTTTAACTTGATTGGCCGCCCCATCCCGTGGAACATGCCCGGGCCGCAGCCCGGCCAGGATCCAGGGAGAGCCTCATGTTGAAACGCCTCATGCTCGCCGCGGCCGCCGTGGCGCTCACGGCCGGCGCCGCCTTCGCCGTGAAGGACACCATCACCATCGGCATGCAGCTCGAACCGCCGATCCTCGATCCCACGGCCGGCGCCGCCGCCGCGATCAAGGAGGTGACCTACGCCAACATCTTCCAGGGCCTCACAAAAGTCACCGAGAACGGCTCCATCGCCCCCGACCTCGCCAAGAGCTGGGACGTGACCGACGGCGGCAAGGTCTGGACCTTCCACCTCCACTCCGGCGTCACCTTCCAGGACGGCACGCCGTTTTCCGCCTCGGATGTGAAGTTCAGCTTCGACCGCGCCCGCGGCCCCGACAGCCCCAATGCCCAGAAGCCGAAATACGAGGATATTGAAAGCGTTACGGTGGTCGACCCGACGACGGTGCGCTTCACCCTGAAGAACCCCGACGGCAATTTCATCTTCCTCACCGCGCTCGGCGACTCGGTCATCGTCTCTCCCAAGACGGTCGCGGAGGACAAGACCCACCCGATCGGCACCGGCCCGTTCGAGTTCGTAGACTGGGTGAAGGGTGACCACATCGACCTGAAGCGCTACCCCGGCTACTGGGGCAAGAAGCCCGCGCTGGCCAAGGCCACCTTCAAGTTCGTCTCGGACCCCAACGCCGCCTTCGCCGCCGTCATGTCCGGCCAGATCGACGCCTATCCCGCCTTCCCGGCGCCCGAGACGCTGCAGCAGTTCAAGTCGAACCCGGAGTTCAAGGTCATCGTCGGCACCACCCAGGGCGAGACGATCATGGCGATGAACAACCGCAACCCCCCGCTGAGCAACATTAAAGTCCGCGAGGCGATCGCCCATGCGATCAACCGCAAGGACATCATCGACGGCGCGATGTTCGGCTACGGCACGCCCATCGGCACCCATTTCCCGCCGACCGATCCGAACTACGTCGACCTCACGGGTCTGTCGAAATACGACCCCGCGCTGTCGAAGAAGCTCCTCGCCGAGGCCGGGGTGAAACTGCCGCTGAAGCTCCGCCTTGCCCTGCCGCCCCCCTCCTACGCGCGCCGCTCGGGCGAGATCATCCAGAACGAGCTGAAGGCCGTCGGCATCGACGTGACCATCACCGACATGGAATGGGCGCAATGGCTGGACCAGGTCTTCAAGCGGCATGATTTCGATCTGTCGATCGTCAGCCACACCGAGGCGAACGACATCGATATCTATGCCCGTCCGAACTATTATTTCGGCTATAACAACCCGAAATTCCAGAAACTGATCAAGACCTTGCAGGCCACCTCCGACCCGGCCGAGCGCGGCAAGCTCCTGAAGGAAGCGCAGACGATCATCGCCAAGGATTACGTTAACGCCTACCTCTTCCAATATCCCAAGCTCGGGGTGGCGAACGTGCATATCCACGGTCTCTGGGCCAACCAGCCGAACCAGTCGAACGACCTGACCGGCGTCTATTGGGACCAGTGAGGCCAGCATGCCCCACGCCTACCGCCTGAGCCGCGAGGGCTGCGCGCCGGAAACCTCGCGGCCCGATCCGGCAAGGCTTCTCTCCGGCGATCCGGTCCACACGACCTGGAACGTGGAGGAGCGCGAGGGCCTCTTCGCCGGGCTCTGGCAAAGCACGCCGGGCGCCTGGCGGGTGGAGTATACCGAGTGGGAATACTGCCGGATCCTCTCCGGCCGGTCCGTGCTCAGCGAGGATGGCGGGGAACCGCTGCTCCTCGGCCCGGGCGACGCGGTGGTGATCTGGCCGGGGTTCCGCGGGGTCTGGGAAGTGGTCGAGACGACCTTGAAAGATTACGTCATCCGGGTCTGAACCGGGGTTATGGGAGAGAATGAATGGCAATCATCGTCATGCTGATCGTGGGCGCGGTCGCAGGCTGGCTCGCCGGCAAGATCGTCGACGGCTACGGCTTCGGGCTGATCGGCAACATCGTCGTCGGCATTCTCGGCGCGCTCGTCGCGGGCTTCGTGCTGCCTGCGATCGGGCTCGGCATCGGCGGCGGGCTGATCGCGGCGATCATCCGTGCCACGATCGGCGCGGTGATCCTGCTGTTCCTTATCAAGCTCGTCAAACGCGCCTGACCGGCACCGGGGCCGCCCTGGCGGACGACCCCGGCCCGCCTCTCACCCGACGACGTTGAACGCCGGCCCGTAGGGATAGCCGGTGATGTCCTCCGCGCCGTCCTCGGTGATCACCAGGATATCGTGCTCGCGATACCCGCCCGCGCCGGGCTGGCCGGCGGGAAGGGTCAGCATCGGTTCCATCGAGACGACCATGCCCGGCTCCAGCACCGTGTCGATATCCTCGCGCAGTTCCAGCCCCGCCTCGCGCCCGTAGTAATGCGACAGCACGCCGAAGGAATGGCCATAGCCGAATGTGCGGTATTGCAGCAGGTCGCGCTCCTCGAGGAAGGCGTTGATCTGCGCCGTCACCTCGGCGCAGCTCACCCCCGGCCGCAGCAGGCTCATCCCGTATTCATGCGTCTCCACGTTGGCCTGCCAGATCGAAAGCGACGCCGCATCGACCTCGCCCACGAACATCGTCCGCTCCAGCGCGGTGTAGTATCCCGAGATCATCGGGAAGCAGTTGAGGCTCAGGATGTCGCCCTGCTTCAGCTTGCGCCCCGTCACCGGGTTATGCGCCCCGTCGGTGTTGACCCCGGACTGGAACCAGACCCAGGTGTCGCGGTACTCGGCCTCGGGGAAGCGCTTGGCGATCTCCGCCTCCATCGCGTCGCGGCCGGCCATGGCGATGTCGATCTCGCGTGCACCCGCGCGCACCGCGTCGCGGATCGCGTGGCCGCCGTGGTCCGCCACCGCGGCCCCGGCACGGATCAGCGCGATCTCGGCATCCGATTTCAGCATCCGCTGCTGCATCGTGGCGGGCGCGATATCCATGCCCCGCGCGGGTTTCAGGAACGCGCCGAGCTTTTCCGACTGCACCAGCGTCAGGTGGTCGGCCTCCACCCCCACGGCCTTGCCCTCGCCCACGACATGGGCGACCGCGCGCCAGAAGTTGTCGCGCTGCCAGTCGGAATAGGTGAGGTTGTCACCCACCGACCGCCGCCACGGCTGGCCCGCATCGATCCCGGCGCTGATCGTCACACAATCCTCGCGCGTCACGACACAGGCATAGGGCCGCCCGAAGCTGCAGTAGAGGAAGCCCGAGTAATAGGCGATGTTGTGCATCGAGGTCAGCACCGCCGCGTCGAGCGAATGCATCTCGAGGATGTCGCGCAGCCCGGCCAGGCGCTCCTCGTATTCCTCCACGGCGAAGGGAAGGGTAGCCTTCTCGCCGTTGTGGATGCGGTAGAAATCAGGGCGTTGCGTTGCCATGTCAGACCTCCGGTCAAGGGGTCCCCGCGGACCCCGAAAGATCCCGGCGTGCAGGACGATGGCGGATGATCCGCGAGCACGGGCCAAGGGCCCTGTGGCGACGCCATCGCCACGGCTCGGCCGCATCCTGCGCCAAGCGCCGCGCCAAGGCAAGCACTGGAAGCGTCAGGCGGAAAGGCGCAGCACGGCCATGAAGAAGCCGTCGATCCCGCCGGTCTCCGCCCAGTGATCCGGCCTCGTGCGGATGCCGCCGCCGGGCGCGCGCCACCCCTCGGGCACACCGGGGGAAAGGGTGTCTTCCACCCCCAGCCCGGGATGGCGGGCAAGCGCGGCGGCAAGCTGGCCCTCGCCCTCTTCCGGCAGGATCGAGCAGGTGCAGAAGACAAGCCGCCCGCCGGGTTTCAGCATCGCCACCGCCCGGTCGATCAGCCGGGATTGCAGGTCGACCAGCCCGGCAAGCTCCGTCCCGTCCTTCACGAAGGGCAGGTCGGGATGCCGCCGGATCGTGCCCGTGGCCGAGCACGGCGCGTCGAGCAGGATCGCGTCGAACGGGTCAGCCGTCTCCCAGTCGAGCGCATCGGCAACCACCACGTCGGCGGCGAGGCCCGTACGGGCCAGGTTCTCGCGCACCCGCTCGATCCGGTGCGGCGAGACATCGAGCGCCGTCACCCGCGCCCCCGCAGCGGCAAGCTGCAGCGTCTTGCCTCCGGGCGCCGCGCAGAGGTCGAGCACGCGCTCGCCGGGCTGGGGGGCCAGCATCCGCGCCGGCAGCGCGGCGGCGGCGTCCTGCACCCACCAGGCGCCAGCCTCGTAGCCCTCGAGCGCGCTCACCTGCCCGCCCGCGGCGCGGCGCAGGCTGCCGGTGGGCAGCACCTCCGCCTCCAGCCGCGCGGCCCAACCGGCGGGGTCCTCGCCCGCGCGCAGTGTCAGGTCGAGCGGTGGCACGCCGGCCTGAACGGCCTCGATCGCCGCCACGACCTCGCGACCCCAGAGATGGACGAGCGGCTGGCGCAGCCAGCGCGGCAGCCGCTGCGGCGGGAGCTTCGCGAAAGCGTCCCCCGCCTCGGCGACCTTCCGCAGAACGGCATTGGCGAGGCCTGCAAGCGCCGCCGTCCGCCGCCCGGCGCGCAGGATCTCGACCGCCGAGCTTACCGCCGCATGGGGCGGCGTGCCCTCCACCAGCATCTCGACCGCGGCGAGCCGCAGCACATGCAGCGCCGTGCCCGGCGGGGGCTTGCGGAGGTATTCCTGCAAGATCCGGTCCACCGGCTCGACATGGCGCAGCACCGACAGCGCCAGCCGCTGCGCCCGCGCCCGCTCGGCCGGCGAAAGCGCGGCGAGCGGACCCTCGCCCGCCACCAGCTCCGAGAGCATCCGCCCCTCGTCGATCACCCCTTCGACCAGCGCCACCGCCGCCTGCCGCGTCTTGTCCGCCCTCGCCATCCCGCCTCCGGCCTGTCGCTTCCGCGCGCCCTCGCCTATATCAGGGTCAGAGATCGCACAAGGAAGCCGAGAGGACCGGGGATGACCGAGACGCCGAAGACCGAGCTGCCGCCCGCCGCCCAGCGTGCCCTGGCGGAGGCCGAAGCCCGCCGAAAGGCCGCCGCGAAAGAGGCAGGCCTGCCGACCGAGTTCGGCGGCCGCGACGGGCCGGAGCCGGTCCGCTACGGCGACTGGGAGAAGAAGGGCCTCGCCATCGACTTCTGAGGCCCCGTTTCTGAGGCCCGGCGACCGGCCTCAGCCGAAGCGCACCGCGTCGGTATTGGCGCCGCAGACGAGAACGGCCACGCGCTCGCCCTTCGCCGGGCGGTACTTGCCGGAGGCGAGCGCCGCGAAGGCCGCAGCGCCCCCCGGTTCCGCCACCACCCGCGCCTCGGACCAGAGCCGCGCCTGCGCCGCCCGTATATCATCGTCCGAGACCAGCACCACCGGCCCGGCATGGTCGCGCGCCAGCGGGAAGGTCATCTGCCCGATCTGCCGCGGGGCAAGAGAATCGGCGGCCACCCCCTCGGTCGGCGCATCGACCGGATGGCCTGCCGCCAGCGCCATGGCGAGCGATGGCGCGCCCTCCGGCTCCACCGGCACAATCTTCTTCGCGCCCTGGAACCAGGCCGAGATACCGCCGATCAGCCCGCCGCCGCCCACCGCGACGAGGAGCGTGTCGAAATCCGGCCGGTCGCCCGCGATCTCGCGCCCAAGCGTCCCCTGGCCCAGCAGCGTCTCGAGCTGGTCATAGGCATGGATCTCGGTCGCGCCGCTTTCGGCCACGAAGGCGCGGCTCGCTTCCAGTGCGTCCGAATAGCGCGCCCCGCCCACCACCAGCCGCGCGCCATAGCTGCGGATGCGGTCGAGCTTGGCGGGAGAGGCCACCTCCGGCACGAAGATCGAGGCCGGGATGCCGAGCTTCTGCGCCGCATAGGCCACCGCCGCCCCGTGATTGCCGCCGGAGGCCGCAACCACGCCGGCCGCAGAGATCTCGCGCGTCAGCAGGTTGGCGAAGGCGCCGCGCACCTTGAATGACCCGGAGTGCTGAAGAAGCTCAAGCTTCAGCGCCACCGGATGGTCGAGCCCCTCGAAGCCTGCCGCGTCAAGCTCCAGCCAGGGCGTGTGGCGCACATGCGGCGCGATCAGCTCCGCGACGCGGGCGATCTCGGCAGGGGCAAGCGGGTCGGTGGTCATGGCGGTCTCCGGCAGTCTGACTGAGACCTGCCTAGAGCGCGCGGGGGACCGCCGCAAGGGAGCGTTCGGCGGAACGCCAGGCCCGCCGGGCTGGTGGCGCTCAGAGCCCCAGCACGTCCATCATGTCGTACTGTCCGGGCTTCTTGTCCTGCCCCCAGAGCGCCGCCTTCAGCGCGCCGCGGGCGAAGATCGCGCGGTCGGTCGCGACATGGCGCAGCACCACGCGCTCGCCGTCGGCGGCGAAGATCACGTCATGCTCTCCCACCACGTCGCCGCCGCGGATCGAGGCGAAGCCGATATGCCCCCGCTCGCGCGCGCCCGTGATCCCGTCGCGACCCCGGTCGGCCACATCCGCCAGCGCCACGCTCCGGCCCTTCGCCGCAGCCTCGCCCAGCATCAAGGCGGTGCCGGAGGGCGCGTCGACCTTCATGCGGTGATGCGCCTCCACCACCTCGATATCGAAATCGGCGTCGAGCGCGGCGGCGACCTTTTCGGTCAGCCGCACCAGAAGGTTGACGCCAAGGCTCATGTTCCCGGCCCGCACGATCACCGCATGACGCGCGGCGGGTTCCAGCGCCGCGATCTGTTCGTCCGAGAACCCCGTGGTGCCGATCACATGCACCGCGCGCGCCTGTGCCGCCAGCGCCGCGAAGCCCAGCGTCGCCTCGGGCGCGGTGAAGTCCAGCACCGCCTGCGCCCTGGAGAATGCCTCAAGCGCGTCGTCGGTCACCGTCACGCCGAGGGGCGCCCCGCCCATCGCCTCGCCGATATCGCGTCCGATCCAGGGATGGCCGGTCCGTTCGACGCAGGAGACGAGCCGCGCCCTGTCGCTTGCCGTCACCACCTGCACCAGCATCTGCCCCATGCGCCCCGAGGCGCCCGTGACCACGATCCCCGGACCTTCCGCCATATCACCACTCCCTGACTGTCGGCCTTCCATAGCCGACCCGCTGGCCTGGGCAAAGCCCCGGTTGCGGGCGGCGCCGTCCTGCCCTATCTCAGCCGGCATGGCACGCCACCACACCACCTCGGCCCATGGCCCCTCTCAACGTCAGCTTCGCGTCGGCGAGCTGATCCGCCGCAAGCTGTCTGAGGTACTCTTGCGCGCCGAGGTTCACGACCCGGATCTCAACCGGATCCCGATCACCGTTGGCGAGGTGCGCTGCTCTCCCGACCTGCGGCACGCGACCGCCTTCATCATGCCGCTCGGCGGCGGGCAGCGGCAGGAGGCACTGACGCTCCTGCGCCGCCACAGCCGCGAGCTGCGCCACCTTGTCTCGCAGGACCTGACGCTGAAATACGCCCCCGATCTGCGCTTCGAGCTGGACGAGACCTTCGACCGGATGGACGAGACCCGGCGCCTGCTGAACGAGGACACCGTGCGCCGCGACATCGTCGGCGATGACGGGGCCGATGAAGAGGCGGATGACTGAGGGGATCGCCGCGCGCGCCGCGCTCGGCCTCACCCTGTTCCTGGCGCTGCCCGCCTCCGCCGATCCCGGCCCAGCCTGCCGCGACCTGACCTTCGACGGCACGCCCTATACCGTCTGCGAGACCCGCTTCAGCCAGGACGAGCTGAGGATCTGGCAGGACGGGCCGGACGGCGCCCTGATCGGCACCTTCGGTCGCCTTTCCGCCCTTCTGGCGCAGACCGGAAAACACGTCGGATTCGCGATGAACGCCGGGATGTACGCGCCCGACCGCCGCCCGCTCGGCCTTGCCATCATCGACGGGCGGCAGATCGCGCCCATAGTCACCCGCGAAGGGCCGGGGAACTTCGGCCTTCTGCCGAACGGCGTCTTCTGCATCGGGCCCGAGGGCTATTCGATCACCGAAAGCCGCGCCTTCGCAGCCCAGCCGCCCGCCTGCCGCTATGCCACCCAATCCGGACCGATGCTGGTGATCCACGGCAAGCTGCATCCGCATTTCCTGCCGGGTTCACCCTCCGTCCACATCCGCAACGGCGTCGGCGTCTCGGCGGACGGGCGGCGCGCCGTCTTCGCCATCTCCGACGCTCCGGTGAACTTCGATGCCTTTGCGCGGCTCTTCCGCGACGCCCTGCACCTGCCCGAGGCGCTCTACCTCGACGGCAGCATCTCGCGCCTCGACGCGCCGGGGATCGGCCGGGCGGACGGCGGCCTGCCGATGGGGCCGATCATCGGTACGGCGGTTGACGGGGCGGGGCCTTCGCAGTAGCAGGCGGGCCTCGCAACTTCGGGACGGACGATGGGACGCAAGCGCAAGGGCCGCGCGATTTCGGGATGGCTGGTGGTCGACAAGCCCGCCGGGGTGACCTCGACGGCGGTGGTCAACAAGGTCCGCTGGGCCTTCGACGCGCAGAAGGCGGGCCACGCCGGCACGCTCGACCCGGCCGCGACCGGCGTTCTCGCCGTCGCCCTCGGCGAGGCGACAAAGACCGTCCCCTACATCACCGAGGCGCTGAAGTGCTACCGCTTCTCGGCCACGCTCGGCGCGGCCACCACCACCGACGATGCCGAGGGCGAGGTGATCGAGACCTCCGCCGCCCGCCCGAGCGATGCCGAGATCGCGGCCGCCCTGGCCCCCTTCCGCGGCGAGATCCAGCAGGTCCCGCCGCAGTTCTCCGCCGTGAAGGTCGACGGCGAGCGCGCCTATGACCTTGCCCGCGAAGGCGAGCGGCTGGACCTCGCGCCGCGCCCGCTCTGGGTCGAGAGCCTCGAGCTCGTCGCCCGCCCCGATGCCGACCATGTCGAGCTGGAGATGGTCTGCGGCAAGGGCGGCTATGTCCGCTCCATCGCCCGCGACCTCGGCCGCGCGCTCGGCTGTCTCGGCCATGTCCAGTGGCTGCGCCGGGTCTGGTCCGGCCCGTTCGAGGCAGAGGAGGGCGTGAGCCTGGAGCTGATCGATGCGCTGGCGAAGACCGAGGCCCTCGACGCCCATCTGAAGCCGCTGGCGCTCGGCCTCGCCGACCTGCCAGAGCTGAAGGCCACGCCAGAGGGCGCCGCACGGTTGAAGAACGGCAACCCCGGCATGGTGATCGCCTCCGACGTGGAATACGGCGAGGAGGCCTGGGCCAGCTACCAGGGCCAGCCCATCGCCGTCGGTCACTACCGGTCGGGAGAGCTGCACCCTTCCCGCGTCTTCAACCTCTGAGCGCGGCGCGGGCCGAAAGGCCGCATGAGTATTTCAGCGAGGAAGAAGCCCCCGCGCATCGCGTGGGCCCCTTCACCCTGATTCAGGAATCCCCGCCAGAGGCGCCTTCAGCCCCAGTCGAGCACGACCTTGCCGGACCTGCCCGAACGCATCGCCTCGAACCCCTCACGGAAGTCCTCGGCCGGGAAGCGGTGGGTGATAACCTTGCGGATATCGAGGCCGTTCTGAAGCATGGCGATCATCTTGTACCAGGTCTCGAAGATCTCGCGGCCGTAGACGCCCTTGATGGTGATCGCCTTGAACACGATCCGGGACCAGTCGACCGGAGACTTCCCCGGAGGGATGCCGAGAAGCGCGATGCGCCCGCCCATCACCAGGGCCTCGACCATCTGGTCCATCGCCGCCTGGCTGCCCGACATCTCAAGACCCACGTCGAAGCCCTGCCGCATCTTCAGCCGGGCGATGACGTCCTTCAGATCCTCCTCGGCCACGTTGACCGGCACCACGTCCGCCACCTCGGCGGCCAGCGCAAGCCGCGCCGGGTTCACATCGGTGATCACCACGTGCCGGGCGCCGACATGCCGCGCCACCGCCGCCGCCATGATCCCGATCGGACCGGCGCCGGTGATCAGCACGTCCTCGCCCACGAGATCGAAGGACAGCGCGGTATGGACGGCGTTGCCCAGCGGATCGAGGATCGCGCCGATCTCGTCGTCGATCTCGTCGGGCAGCGGCACCACGTTGAAGGCGGGAAGCCGCAGGTAGCCGGCGAAGGCGCCCTGCTCGTTCACGCCGATGCCGCGCGTCTCGGGGTCGAGGTGAAACTTCCCCGCCCGCGCCTGGCGGGAGAGATGCCCGATCAGATGCCCCTCGCCCGAGCAGCGCTGCCCGATGGCAAGCCCCTCGACATCGCGCCCCATGTCGACGATCTCGCCGGCGAACTCATGGCCCGTGACAAGGCCCAGGGGCACGGTCCGCGCGGCCCATTCGTCCCAGTTCCAGATATGCACGTCGGTGCCGCAGATGCCGGTCTTGCGGATGCGGATCAGCACGTCGTCCGGCCCGATCTCGGGCACCGGCCGATGCTCCAGCCACAGCCCCGGCTCGGGTTTCGCCTTCACCAGCGCCTTCATCTCGTTGGTCATAGCGCGCCAACCTCCCTGCCGGCCTCGGCAAAGGCCGAGAGCGCGAAATCCAGATCCTCCCGGCTCAGCGCCGCGTTCATCTGCGTGCGGATCCGGGCGCGGCCCTTCGGCACCACGGGGAAGAAGAACCCGGCGACATAGACCCCGCGGGCGTAAAGCGCCGCCGCCATCTCCTGCGCCAGCCTTGCCTCGCCCAGCATGACGGGCACGATCGGGTGCTCGCCCTCCAGCAGGTCGAACCCCGCCGCCTTAAGCCCTGCCCGCCAATAGGCGGCATTGTCGAAAAGCTTCGCGCGCAGATCGTCCGCCGCCTCGACCAGGTCGAGCGCCGCCAGCGCGGCGCCGACCACTGCGGGCGGCAGCGCGTTGGAGAAGAGATAGGGCCGCGCGCGCTGGCGCAGCAGGTCGATCACCGGCTGCGGCCCGGCGATATATCCCCCCAGCGCGCCGCCAAGCGCCTTGCCGAGCGTGCCGGTGAGGATATCGATCTTCACCCCGTGATGGGCGGGTGTCCCGCGCCCCTGCGGCCCCATGAACCCGGTCGCGTGGCAATCGTCCACCATGGTCAGCGCCCCGTATGTCTCGGCCAGCGCTGCGATCTCCGGCAGCTTGGCGAGATAGCCATCCATCGAAAAGACACCGTCGGTCGCGATCAGGATGTGCCGTGCGCCATCGGCCCGGGCGGCCTTCAGCTGCGCCTCCAGATCGCCCATGTCGGAATTGGCGTAGCGGTAGCGCTTCGCCTTGCAGAGCCGGATCCCGTCGATGATCGAGGCATGGTTCAGCGCATCCGAGATCACCGCGTCCTCGGGCCCCAGAAGCGGCTCGAAGAGCCCGCCGTTGGCGTCGAAACAGGCGGCGAAGAGGATCGAGTCGTCCGTGCCCAGGAACCCTGCCAGCCGGGTTTCCAGCTGCCGGTGCAGGTCCTGCGTGCCGCAGATGAAACGGACCGAGGCCATGCCGTAGCCGTGGTCGTCCATCGCCTGCTTGGCGGCGGCGATCAGGGCCGGATGATCGGCGAGGCCGAGGTAGTTGTTGGCGCAGAGGTTCACCATGCGCCCGGCACGGCCCTCCACCGAAACCCACCCGCCCTGCGGCGAGGTGATCAGCCGCTCGCGCTTCATCAGCCCCTCGGCCTCGATCCCGGCGAGTTCGGTTTCGAGATGGGCGAGGAAGGATGCCCGGTTCGCCATGGATGATATTTCCGCCATAAAAGATGTGCCTCCGCTTTGGCGGACAGACTGCCCGCAGATCCGCGATCAGTCAAGATGGCGGAACGAGCATCCGCCAAAGCGGACGCTCAGCCGTTCTTCACCACCAGGATCGCCCGCGCCGCGCCGCCCTCGGCGCGGATCTCGTGCGGCCGGTCGGCGGCATAGCGCGCCGTGTCGCCGGGGCCGAGCCGCTCGCTCTCGCCACCGGAGGAGACCAGCAGCGTGCCCTCCAGAACGGTCAGCTGCTCCTGGCAGCCCGGCCCGTGTGGGTCGCTGACCAGCGCGCCGCCGGCAGACAGGTCGAGATCGTAGACCTCATGGGCTCCCGCCTCCTCCGGTGGGCTGAGAATGCGGATGCGCACGCCGTTGCCCCGCCCCTCGATCAGCGGCGCGGCGCCGGCGCGCATCACCTCTATCCCCGGCGCGGTCCGACCCTCCCAGAGCCCGGCGAAATCGACATGCAGCGCCTGGGTCAGGTTCCAGAGGGTAGAAATCGTCGGACTCGATTCGCCCCTCTCGATCTGGCTGACCATCGAGCGGCTGACGCCAGAGAGCTTTGCCACCGCATCGAGGCTCAGCCCCTTGGAGCGGCGCGCGGCCTTCAGGCTGGCGGCAAGACGGTCGTGGATGTCTGGGCGGTGGTTCATCGTGCCAGAACCTGAAGCCCCCGCGGCCAGGATGTCAACGCCCCGCCCCTCGCCGAAGCCCGGCCCTTCCGGCTTCTTCTTGGCCCAAATACTCCAGCGGCCCCTCCGGCCCACCTCCGCCCCCAGGCCCCTTGCGCGCCGCGCCGCCGCGCGGCAAGCCTGCCGCATGATCGCACGCCATCATCGCCGGGGGGAGGTCGCCTCCTCCGCGCTCTACTCGCCCTGCGAGGCCTATCGCTACGCGCTGACGCGGGAATGGCAACCGGGCGGCGGGCGGCTCCTCTACATCCTCCTGAACCCTTCCACGGCGACCGAGGAGCGCAACGACCCGACGGTCGAACGCTGCGAGCGCCGGGCTCGGGCACTCGGCTACGGCGGCTTCAGGGTCTGCAACCTCTTCGCCTGGCGCGCGACCGACCCGCGAGACCTGAAGCGCGCGGCATTGCCCATCGGCCCGGCCAATGACGCGGCGCTTCTGGAGGGCGCGGCCTGGGCCGACCGGGTGATCTGCGGCTGGGGCACGCATGGCGCGCATCTCGACCGCGGCGCGGCGGTGGAGGCGCTGATGCGCTCCGCCGGCGCGTCGCTCTGGCACCTGGGGCTGACCCGCGCCGGCGCGCCGCGGCATCCGCTCTACATCGGTTACGCCCGCCAGCCGGAGCCCTGGGCCCTTCTCGCCTGATGCCGGGGGCCACCGTGGCCCGCCCCGGCCCGCCCCTTGCCCAAGGGGATTTCCGCTTTCCTTATCGGAGAAATTCCCCTATACGCCCGCATCCGCCCCGTGTGGAACCTCCAAGGGCCCTGCTGGACGACATCCCGGCTTGCGCCATCACCCTCAACCAGGAGACCCCGATGTCGATCACTGCCGAAGAAAAGACCCGCCTGATCAAGGAATACGGCACCAAGGAAGGCGACACCGGTTCGCCGGAAGTCCAGGTGGCAATCCTCAGCTCGCGCATCGCCACGCTCACCGAGCACTTCAAATCCCACAAGAAGGACAACCATTCCCGCCGTGGGCTTCTGATGATGGTGGCGCAGCGCCGCAAGCTGCTGGACTACCTCAAGAAGACGGACGTGTCGCGCTACCAGTCGCTGATCGAGCGTCTCGGCCTGCGCCGCTGATCCTGTCCAGACGGACGACCGGACGCCCGCCCCGAAAGGAGCGGGCGTTTCGCTATTCCGGGGCCACCAGATGCCGATGCAAGGCCACCGCCTGCAATCCCGCTTCCCAAACCGCCGCGTTTCCTGTATGGCCCCCGCCATCTGAGACGTGACGCCTTCGGCCCCCGGGCGCGTGCGAGAGGATTGGGGGCGGCGGCAATGGGGCCGCCATTCAAACGGGAGACCCGGCAGGGGCCGGGAGCGCTCCCAAGAGGATACGCTAGATGTTCCATGAAGTGAAAAAATCCATCCAGTGGGGCGAAGAAACGCTCACGCTGGAAACCGGCAAGGTTGCCCGTCAGGCCGACGGCTCTGTCATCGCCACGCTCGGCGAGACCTCCGTCATGGCCAACGTGACCTTCGCCAAGGAACCGAAGCCGGGGCAGGACTTCTTCCCCCTGACGGTCCACTACCAAGAGAAATACTACGCCGCCGGCAAGGTCCCGGGCGGCTTCTTCAAGCGCGAGGCCCGGCCTTCCGAAAAGGAAACGCTGACCGCGCGCCTGATCGACCGTCCGTGCCGCCCGCTGTTCGTCCCCGGCTTCAAGCATGAAGTGCTGGTGATGTGCACGGTGCTGAGCCATGACCTCGTCAACGAGCCCGACATCGTCGCGATGATCGCGGCTTCGGCGGCTCTGACGATCTCCGGCGTGCCCTTCATGGGCCCGATCGGCGCGGCGCGCGTGGGCTTCTCGGGCGGCAAATACGTGCTGAACCCGGCGGTCGACGACCTGCAAGGCCTGCGCAACAACCCCGACCAGCGCCTCGACCTGGTCGTCGCCGGCACCAAGGACGCCGTTATGATGGTCGAATCGGAAGCCTACGAGCTTTCCGAGGCCGAGATGCTGGGCGCCGTGAAGTTCGGCCACGAGGCGATGCAGCCGGTGATCGACCTGATCATCTCGCTGGCCGAAATGGCCGCCAAGGAACCCTTCGACTTCACCCCGCCGGATTACTCCGAGCTCTACGGCAAGGTGAAGGCCGCGGGCGAAGCGCAGATGCGCGCCGCCTTCGCGATCAAGGACAAGCAGGAGCGCACCAACGCCATCTCCGCCGCGCGCGACGCCATCAAGGCCGCGCTGTCGGAAGAGGACCTGGCCGATGCGAACCTCGGCTCTGCCTTCAAGAAGCTGGAAAGCTCGATCCTGCGTGGCGACATCATCTCGGGCGGTGCCCGGATCGATGGCCGCGACACCAAGACGGTCCGCCCGATCGTCTCGGAAGTGGGCCTGCTGCCGCGCACCCATGGCTCGTCCCTCTTCACCCGGGGCGAAACTCAGGCGCTGGTCGTGACCACGCTGGGCACCGGCGAGGATGAGCAGATCATCGACGCCCTGCACGGCAACTTCCGCTCGAACTTCCTGCTGCATTACAACTTCCCGCCCTATTCGGTCGGCGAGGTTGGTCGCGTGGGTTCGCCCGGCCGTCGCGAGATCGGCCACGGCAAGCTGGCCTGGCGCGCGCTGCAGGCGGTTCTGCCGCCGGCGACCGACTTCCCCTACACGATCCGCATCGTGTCGGAGATCACCGAGTCGAACGGGTCGTCTTCCATGGCCACGGTCTGCGGTTCGTCGCTGTCGATGATGGACGCGGGCGTGCCGCTGAAGGCGCCGGTCGCCGGTGTCGCCATGGGCCTCATCCTCGAGGATGATGGCAAATGGGCGGTGCTGACCGACATCCTCGGCGACGAGGATCACCTCGGCGACATGGACTTCAAGGTCGCGGGCACCGAAAGCGGCATCACCTCGCTGCAGATGGACATCAAGGTCGCCGGCATCACGCCCGCGATCATGGAGCAGGCCCTCGCCCAGGCGAAGGACGGCCGGATGCACATCCTCGGCGAGATGGCCAAGGCGCTGACCGAGGGCCGGAGCGAGTTCTCCGCCCACGCGCCGCGCATCGAGACCATGCAGATCCCGACCGACAAGATCCGTGAAGTGATCGGCTCGGGCGGCAAGGTGATCCGCGAGATCGTGGAAACCTCGGGCGCCAAGGTCGACATCAACGACGACGGCATCATCAAGATCGCCTCGGCCAATGCCGAAGCGATCAAGAAGGCCTATGACATGATCTACTCGATCGTGGCGGAGCCCGAGGAAGGCCGGATCTACACCGGCAAGGTCGTGAAGCTCGTCGACTTCGGCGCCTTCGTGAACTTTTTCGGCAAGCGCGACGGGCTGGTTCATGTCAGCCAGATCGCCAACAAGCGCCTGACCCATCCTTCGGAAGTCCTGAAGGAAGGCCAGGAAGTGAAGGTGAAGCTCCTCGGCTTCGACGACCGCGGCAAGGTCCGGCTCGGCATGAAGATGGTCGACCAGGAAACCGGCGCCGAGATCGTCGAGAAGAAGAACGAAGAGGACGCGGAGGCCTGAGGCCTTCCCTTCCCGCACGAAATCGAAAGGCCCCGGCGTAACCGCCGGGGCCTTTTGCTGTCAGGATCTGGGGCATGCCCGCCGTCAACGGCGGCTTGATGATCTGACGCTGCCCTTAAGGCCCGTCGATAGCGGGACCCGGGACGGACAGGCCGCTGGGCCCCGGCCGGGACCCAGCGACCGGCCCGATCAGACCGGCGACTTCGCGAAGCGCAGGTAGGGCAGCTTGATGTCGAGGTTGCCGTATTTCTCCTGCGCCTGGTCGTTGTTCAGGCTGGTGGCCACCACCACGTCCTGCCCCGGCACCCAGTTCGCGGGCGTCGCCAGCGGCACGCCGTCGGTGATCCGGACCGCGTCGAGCGCCCGCAGGATCTCGGCGAAGTTGCGGCCGACCGACATCGGATAGGTCATCGTCAGCCGCACCTTCTTGTCCGGCCCGATGATGTAGACGGTGCGCACCGTGGCCGTATGGGCGGGCGTGCGGCCGTCGGGCAGCACCGCCTCTGCCGGCAGCATGTCATAGGCCTTGGCGACGGTCAGCGAGCTGTCGTCGATGATCGGGAAGTCGGCCGAGGTGCCGGCGAAGGCCTCGATATCGCGCTTCCACTTCTTGTGGTCGTCGACGCTGTCCACCGAGACGCCGATCACCTTGGTCTTCCGCTTCGCGAATTCCCCCGCGAGCTGCGCGACGGCCCCGAATTCGGTGGTGCAGATCGGGGTGAAATCCTTCGGATGGCTGAACAGGATCGCGTAGCCGTCGCCGATCCAGTCATGGAACCGGATTGTCCCCTCGGTCGACTCGGCGGTGAAGTCGGGGGCGATGTCGTTGATACGCAGACCCATGGGGTGTCCCTTTCATGGTAAGGATGTCTTCCGGCAGACATAAGCCGCCCGGGCCGCGATGGCGAGTCCCCCGCCCGGCCGGACCGCGGCGGCCCGCCCGAAAACGACGCGCATCGCCGCCCGCATGTCGCACCGGGCCCGGGCAGGCGGGCGGGGGCGGCCCTACGATCGGGTCAGACCGCCCGTCGGAACGCCAGCCCGGGAGCCCGCCGATGTCCGCCACCCATCCTCATCTCCTCTCCCCGATCAGCCTGCGCGGCCAGACCCTGCGCAACCGCGTGGTCTTTGGCGCCCATACCGCCAACATGGCAGAGGCGGGCCTGCCCGGCCCCCGCTTCGGCGCCTATCTCCTTGAACGCGCGCTCGGCGGGGCGGGGATGATCGTCGCCGAACCGATGCCGGTCCACCGCACCGCCGTCTTGACCCGCGGCAACTTCCTGCCCGGCACGGACAAGGTGATCCCGCATTTCCGAAAGATCACCGAGCCGGTGAAGGAAGCGGGCGCGGTGATCCTGCAGCAGCTCTATTCCGTCGGCCAGCACGCCGACCAGGACCTTAGCTTTGCCCCCGGCTGGGGTCCTTCCGGCCTTCCCTCCTACCACGACAGCGACGGCTCCCACGCCATGAGCGAGACGGAGATCGAGGAGATCATCGACGCCCACACCGCCGCCGCGCTGCGCGCCCAGGCCTCCGGCTTCCAGGGGGTGGAGGTCTGGGCCGCCTACCATTCGCTGCTCGACCAATTCTGGACCCCTTGGTCCAACCGGCGGGACGACAAGTGGGGCGGCAGCCTGGAGAATCGTACCCGGCTTTCCAGGACGATCATTCATAATATCCGGCGCGCCTGCGGTGACGATTTCATCATCGGCCTCGCGATCTCGCTGTCCGACGCCTATGACGTGCTGCTCTCGCGCGAGGCGCTGGCAGAGATCGTCGCCCTCCACGACGCCACCGGCGAGGTCGATTACGTCACCTGCGGCCATGGCGGCTATCTGGATTTCGAGCGGCTGATGCCGACCTTCCTCTACGGCGAAAAGCTCACCGCCCCCTTCACGGAAGAGCTCAAGGCGATCGTGAAACACGCCCGCATCACCTCCGAGGCGCATGTGCGCACCCCGGAGAATGCCGAGGCGATCATCGCCTCCGGCCAGGCCGATCTCGTCTCCATCGTCCGCGGCCAGATCGCAGACCCGCACCTGGCCCGCAAGACCGCCGAGGGCCGGGCCGAAGACGTGCGCGGCTGCATATCCTGCAACCAGATGTGCTGGGGCCGCCGGGCGCGGGATTACTGGATCTCCTGCCTCATCAACCCCTCGGCGGGGCGGGAGTTCGAATGGGGCGGCGACCGCTTCACCCGCGCCAAAACGCCAAAGCGCGTGCTCGTCGTCGGCGCCGGGCCCGCGGGGCTGGAAGCCGCCCGCGCCGCGGCCGAGCGCGGGCATCAGGTGGAAATCGCCGAGGCCTCTGCCCGCATCGGCGGCCAGTTCCGGCTGGCCGGAGAGCAGCCGCGCCGGGGCCAGATCCTCGACCTGCTCGACTGGTACGAACGCCAATTCGCGAAGCTGCAGGTGAAGCTGAGCCTCAACGCCTACCTGGAGGCAGAGGACATCCGCGCCCGCGCGCCCGATGTCGTCCTCCTCGCCACCGGCTCGCTGCCCGATCCCGACTTCACCCAGCGGTGGCTGCCGCAGGCCGCCGAACTGCCGGGCCTTGCCCGCGGCCAGGTCTTCGCGCCGGAGGAGGTGATGCGCCGCGAGGCGAAGATCGGCGGGACGGTGATCCTATACGACGAGGGCGGCCACTGGCGCGGGCTCGGCACCGCCTGGCATCTCGCCGAGCAGGGCAAGCAGGTCACCATCGTCACGCCGGAACCCTACCTGGGCAAGGAGCTGACCCGGACCTCGGCCGACATCCCGCTGCGCCACCGTCTCGCCCGTCTCGGCGCACGCAGCCTGACGGAGCATGTTATCACCGAATGGCACGGCGACGGCGCCACGGTGCGCTCCATGCTCACCGGCGCGGAGGAACGGATCGCCGCCTCCGCGCTCGTCATGTCGACCACCAACCGCGCCTTCGATCCGCTCTCGGCCGACCTCTCCGATCTCGACATCCGCCTGATCGGCGACGCCGCCGCCCCCCGCCTTGCCCCCTTCGCCTTCCACGAGGGGCGCAAGGCCGCGCTGGAGATCTGAGGGGCGCGCTTCTTCCTGGACGAAACACTCCCGCCGGAGGCCCCCGGCCCAACCGCCCGCCGCCTCCGGCGGGAGTATTTTCACCAAGAAGAAATCAGAACGGCGCCGGGGCCGAGAAGGCGAGCCCGCGACCGCCGTCGGGGTGGTTGATCTTCAGGCTCTCGGCATGAAGCATCAGCCGGGGAAAGTCGCGGGCCGGGCCTTCCGCGTAGAACGGGTCGCCGAGGATCGGGTGTCCGATTTCCTTCATATGCACACGAAGCTGATGGCTGCGGCCGGTCTTCGGCATCAGCCGGACGCGGGTGGTGCCGTCTTCGTGCCGCACCACCCGCCAGTCGGTCACGGCGGGCCGGCCGGTCTCGAAATTCACATGCTGCAGCGGGCGGTTCGGCCAGTCGACGATCAGCGGCAGGTCCACGGTGCCGGTCCTCGGCTCTAGTTCGCCCCAGAGCCGGGCGAGATAGACCTTCTTCACCCGCCGCTTCTCGAACTCGAGGCTCAGGAACCTCTGCGCCGCCTTCGTCAGCGCAAAGACGATCACGCCCGAAGTGTCGCGGTCGAGCCGGTGAACCAGCAGCGCCTCGGGGTAGACCCGCTGCGCGCGGGCGATCAGGCAGTCGGCCAGATGTTCGCCCTTGCCCGGCACCGACAGCAGGCCGGAGGGCTTGTCGAGCACCAGGATATGCGCATCGGCATGCAGGATGCGCATCGGCTCGTCCGGGGGGGCGTATTCGTCCATGCCGCCGTGGCTAGGCGTGCCGGGCAGGGGCGTCAAGGCCCGCGCGCCGCAGGGCTCAGTCGACGATCAGCCGCAGCGCCAGCCCGCCGAACATCAGCGCCGCGATCCGGTTCAGCAGGGCCATGCGACGGCCGAGCGCGTGGCGGACATGGCCGGCGAGAATGCCATAGCCCATCGTCACCAGCGTGCCGGTGAAGGCGAAAATTCCCCCCAGAAGCACGATCTGCTGCCAGACCGGGCCGAGCGCGGGGTCGGTGAACTGCGGCAGGAACGCGATCATGAACAGCATCGGCTTGGGGTTCGTCGCATTCGACAGGAAACCGCGGCGCACCGCCTGCCAGCCGCCGCCCGCGCCGCGCCCCTCGGGCAGCGTGCCGCTCGCCCGCCAGGACTTCCAGGCGAGAAAGACAAGGTAGACTGCGCCGATCCAGCGGATCGCGCTCAGCGCCTCGGGCCAGGCGGCGATCGCGGCAGAGAGGCCGAGCGCCGCCAGCGTCACGTGCCAGATCGCGCCGATCCCCACCCCGAGCCCCGCCAGCGCCCCGATCCGCGGGCCGCCCCGGATGCCAGAGGCAGTGGCGAAGATCACGTCCGCCCCGGGCGCGAAGTTCAGCACCAGCCCCCCGGCGATGAAGGCGGCGAGGTGACCGGGTGGAAAGGCAAAGAGGAGATGCAGCATCGAAACGGGCTCCGAACCTGCGGCCATCTAGACGCGCGGGCCCCCATCGCGCAAGCTGCCGCGCACAGGGCGCGACGGCGAGGGGGCAGGGATGGATTACGACAGGGTGGATGCGGTCACCTTCGGCCAGGCGCTCACCGGGCTGACGGTAAACCTGCTAGTGCCCTCCGTGGCGCGCGAGGCGGAATTCCTTGCCGGCGTCTTCGGCCTGGCGCTGCACCAGCCGAGCGGCGATTTCGCGATCGTCCGCTATGGCGCCCAGACCTTCCAGCTGCATGCAGACGGAACCTATGCAACCCACCCGCTCCATGCGCTTCTGCCGGCCCCGCCCCGCGGGCTGGGCATCGAGCTGCGCCTGCACGAGACCGACCCCGACGCCGCCGTGGCGCGCCTGCCCGATTATCCGGACGCGGTCCTCCTCCAGCCGCCGACGGACAAGACCGCCCACGGGCTGCGCGAGGCGGTGATCCTTTCTCCCGCGGGCTATGCCTGGGTGCCGAGCCGGCGCCTCTGAGCTCCCCCTCAGGCGCCCGGCGTCTGCGGCAACCCGTCGTCAATCGCGTAGTAATCGCCCTTCCCGGCCGTGAAGATATGGCCCGCGAGCCGCCCTCCCGTGGCCCCCTCGACGCAGCCGCCCTCCACCGAGAAACTGCCATCCGGCGCGCGGAACCAGAGGCTCGACCCGCAGGCGCCGCAGAATCCGCGCTCCGCCCCGCCCGGAGTGCGGCAGGTCCGTAGCGTCTCCCGCGCCAGCCAGTCGACCGCCGCCTCCGCGACATCGAAGGAGGCCGCGTAATGCCCCGAGAGCTTGCGACACTGGCTGCAATGGCAGGCCGTGGCAGGGCCAAGCGGCAGCGGCAGGCTGAAGCGGCAGGCACCGCAGATGCAGGACGCCGCGGCCCGGCCACGGACCTCGGCCGCAGGCGGTGGCGGGCCCTCGGGGCTGTAATAGTCACCCGCTTCCTCCGGCAGGAGGTGCTGGATCACGGCGAGCCCGGTCACCCCGTCCAGACTGCCGGCGGCGAAGGACATCCGCTCCTCTCCGTCCGGCTTCCAGAAAAGGCTCGCCCCGCACGCGCCGCAGAACCCGCGCCGCGCGGCGGGCGAGCTGCGGTACCAGGCCAGCCCCTTCTGCCGTGTCAGCCGGAAGTGCGAAAGCGGGGCCGAGGTGGCAGCGAAAACATGGCCCGACCAGGCCCGGCACAGGCGGCAATGGCAGACGATGACCGGGCGGAGTGGCCCTTCCACCTCATAGGCGACGGCGCCGCAGAGGCAGCTGCCCCGATGCGTCTGCGTAGCCGGATCAGCCACCGCGCACGCCCGCGAAGGCGTCGTCGAGGATCGCGGCGAGGGCCGAGGCATCCTCGGCCGTGAAGGCCGCCGGGCGGTCGCTGTCGATATCCAGCACGCCGATCAGCGCGCCGTCGCCGCCGCGCACCGGCAGCACGATCTCGGACCGGGTCGAGGCGGCGCAGGCGATATGACCCGGGAAGGCCTCCACATCGTCGACAAGCTGGGTTTCGCCCGTGCGCGCGGCGGCGCCGCAGACGCCTTTGGAGAAGGGGATGACGAGGCAGCCATGCCCGCCCTGGTAGGGGCCGATCTTCAGAAGCTCGGGACCCACGACCCGATAGAAACCGGTCCAGTCGAAGCGGTCGTCCGCGGCGTGGATCTCGCAGGCGAGCGTGGCCATGATGGCAACCGCATCGGTCTCGCCCTCGGTCAGGGCCTGGATGCGGGCGGCAAGGGCGGGATAGTCGGTCATCGTCGGGCTTTCTTGGTGGGGAGGAAGGAGGCCGTCTGCCCCCTCGCCGCTGGCGCGGCTCACCCCCGAGGATATTTCGGGACGGAAAGTGGGCAAGGGGTCAGACGCGCTCGATGGCGATGGCGGTGCCCTCGCCGCCCCCGATGCAGATCGCGGCGATGCCGCGCGTCAGGCCGCGGGTCTCGAGCGCGTTCAGAAGCGTCACCATGATCCGTGCGCCGGAGGCGCCGATCGGATGGCCGAGCGCGCAGGCCCCGCCGTTGACGTTCAACCGGTCGAGGCTGACGCCGGTCTCGCGCGCAAAGGCCATGGGGACGACGGCGAAGGCTTCGTTCACTTCCCAGAGGTCGACATCGCCGACCGACCAGCCGAGCTTTTCCAGAAGCTTCCGCGCCGCCGGGATCGGAGCGGTCGGAAAATCGGCCGGCGCCTGGGCGTGGCTGGCATGGCCGAGGATGCGGGCGCGGATGGGCAACCCCTCCGCCTTCGCAAGATCGGCCGAGGCGAGCACCAGCGCCGCCGCCCCGTCCGAGATCGAGGAGGAATTCGCCGCCGTCACCGTGCCCCCTTCGCGGAAGGCGGGCTTGAGCTGCGGGATCTTCTCCGGCCGGGCGGTAAGCGGCTGCTCGTCCTGGCCGACCTCGGAGACGCCCGCACGGGTCTTCACCGTGACCGGCACGATCTCCCGCCCGAAGGCGCCGGAGGATTGCGCGGCCAGCGCGCGCGACAGCGAGGAAAGGGCGTAGTCGTCCTGCTGGCCCCGGGTGAACTGGAAGGCCGCGGCGCAATCCTCGGCGAAGGTGCCCATCAGGCGGCCCTTGTCATAGGCATCCTCCAGCCCGTCGAGGAACATGTGGTCCACCGCCTGCGCATGGCCGAGCCGCGCGCCGGCGCGCATCTTCGGCAGCAGGTAGGGCGCGTTCGTCATGCTCTCCATGCCGCCCGCGACGACAAGCCCGGCGGCGCCGAGCGCGACCTGATCGAAGCCCAGCATCGCCGCCTTCATGCCGGAACCGCACATCTTGTTCAGCGTGGTCGCGGGCACGGACTCTGGCAGGCCCGCCTTGAAGCCCGCCTGCCGTGCGGGCGCCTGTCCCTGGCCCGCCGGCAGAACGCAGCCCATAAGCAGCTCCTCCACCCGCGCGGTCGCGATGCCGGCCTGCGCCAGCGCGCCGGCGATTGCCGCACCGCCGAGCGTGGCCGCGTCGAGCCCCGACAGAGCGCCCTGGAACCCGCCCATCGGCGTCCGCGCCGCCCCTGCGATCACCACTTCCGGCATCCGCCGCCTCCCGTGAAATCCGATGTCCACCGAATCGTAAGGATCGCGGCCTAGCCTGCCCAGCGCAAGACCGGAAGGAGGGGCCGATGGACCTGCGGCTGGAAGAACGCGGAACCACGCTGATCGCGCAGGTGGCAGATCCCCGCATCGACGCTGCCGCGGCGATCCAGTTCAAGGAGGCGATGCGCGCCGCCATCGCCCGGCCGTCGGCGCGGGTGATCCTCGATCTCTCCCGCGTCGAGTTCCTCGATTCGAGCGGGCTCGGCGTCGTGGTGGCGGTCATGAAGCTGCTGCCGCCCGACCGCCCGCTGGAACTGTCGGGCCTGACGCCCACAGTGGCGAAGGTCTTTAGGCTGACCCGGATGGACAGTGTCTTCACCATCCACGCCACCCTGCCGGAGATGGATACGGAGATGGAGGCGCCCGGCCGCGCCCATGCCGTCTGATCCCCCCACCCAGCGCCCGGTGCTGCTGACCCGGCCCGGGGCGGAGGCGCGGGGCACAATTGATACGGAGGCGCCTTCCCGCGTCCTCCACCGCCGCTTCCGGGGAGAGGCGCTGGCCGTGCGCGCCGCGCTGCGCGAAAGCCTCGCCGCGCTCGCCCCTCACCTGCCCTCGGCCGAGCTGCGCGGCACGGTTGAGATCGTGCTTGCCGAGGTCCTGAACAACATCGTGGAACACGCCTATGGCAACACCCCCGGGCCGGTGGAGCTGCAGCTTCGGCCCGGCCCCCGCGGCCTCGAGGTCTTCGTCGCCGACGAGGGGCGACCCTTCCCGCAGGGCCATCCGCCCCGGCCCGACACCCGCACCACGGGCGACGCTCTGCCCGAGGGGGGATTCGGCTGGCCACTGATTCACAGCCTGACCCGGGACATCGCCTACCGCCGCCACGCGGGGCGAAACGAGCTTCGATTCCGCCTTTCCGCCATCCAATCAGGCGCCTTTGACTGAACCGTTCCCGCACCGGAAACACTGCCCCGAGAATGCCCCACATTCAGCAAATCGCCGCCGCAGGGCAGGTCGAAACAGGGTCTCGTAGCTTAAACGGCTTCCCTCGGCGCCGCAGCCAACAGCCCCCACCCAGTTTGCGGCGCCGAGGACTTACCCCCCTTCACATCGCCCGACCCCCAGCCTAGTCTCCCGTCGCTTCACGCGAGGGGGGATGCGATGCGCGACTTTCAGAAACCGGGCCGGTCAGAGGTCTATGCCCAGAACGGCATGGCCGCGACCTCGCATCCGCTGGCCGCCCGCGTGGCGGTGGAACTGCTGCAAGCCGGCGGCAACGCGGTCGACGCCGCCATCGGCGCGGCGGTGCTGCTGGGGATCTGCGAGCCCGGGATGACCGGCCTCGGCGGCGATTGCTTCGTGCTGCTGAAACCGGCCGGGGAAGAGCGCATCGTCGCCCTCAACGGCTCCGGCCGCGCACCCGCCGGGCTTTCGGCCGCCGAGATGCGCGGCCGCGGCCTGTCCAGCGTGCCGCTCCACGGTCCGGAGGCGGTGACCGTCCCCGGCGCGGTCGACGCCTTCTGCCGGCTCTCGGCCGACTGGGGCCGCCTTGGCCTCGCCGCCAGCCTCGCCCCGGCGATCCGCTACGCGGAGGAGGGCGTGCCCGTCGGCCCCCGCACCGCCTTCGACTGGGCAGAGGGCGAGGAGGTGCTGAAGGGCGACGCCCGCCGCTTCTACCTGCTCGACGGCAAGGCCCCGAAGGCCGGCCAGGTCTTCCGCGCCCCCGGCCAGGCAGAGGTGCTGCGCCGCATCGCCCGCGACGGCCGCGCCGGCTTCTACGAGGGCGAGGTGGCAGAGGATCTCGTCGCCTCCCTCCAGGCCCTCGGCGGCACCCATACGCTGGCGGATTTCGCCGCCACCGCCTGCGATTACGCCGACCCGGTCTCGGGCCATTACGGGCCCGTGGAACTGGTCGAGCATCCGCCAAACGGCCAGGGCGCGACGGCGATCCTGATGCTGAACATCCTCAAGCACTTCGACCTCGCTAGCCTTGACCCGTTCGGCGCCCGCCGCGCGCATCTGGAGGCCGAGGCCGCGAAGCTCGCCTATGACGCCCGCAACCGCTTCATCGCCGATCCCGACCGCACCACCCGCCTGGCCCATATGCTCGCCCCCGAAACGGCGGAGCGTCTCGCCGCGCTGATCGACCCGGGCCGCGCTATGGCAGACCCCGCGAAGCTGGCCGAGGCGGTGCATCGCGAGACGGTCTACCTGACGGTGGTGGATCGCGACCGCATGGCCGTGTCGATGATCTACTCGATCTTCCACGGCTTCGGCTCCGGCCTCGCCTCGGCGCGCTTCGGGATCAATTTCCAGAACCGCGGCGCAGGCTTCACCCTGGCCGAGGGCCACCCGAACGAGGCCACGGGCGGCCGCCGTCCGATGCATACGATCATACCCGCGATGCTGCGACGCGCCGGGACGGTGGAGATGCCCTTCGGCGTCATGGGCGGCGCCTACCAGCCCAATGGCCACGCCCGCGTCGTCACCAACCTCGTCGATTACGGCATGGATCTTCAGGAGGCGCTCGACGCCCCGCGCAGCTTCTCCGGTGCCGAGGGGATGGAGGTGGAACGCGGCTATGGCGACGCGATCCGCGCCGAGCTGGCCGAGATGGGGCACAAGGTGCATGTGCCGAAGACGCCGATCGGCGGCGCACAGGCGATCCGGATCCTCGACAGCGGTGTGCTGGAAGCCGCCTCCGATCCCCGCAAGGACGGCTGCGCGCTCGGCTACTGACCGGGGAAACTCCCCTTCCCTTTCCGTCCGGAAATATCCCGGGGGTGCGGGGGCAGCGCCCCCGCTATTCCTGTGCCCGAAGGATCCGCGCCGGCCGCGCCGAGAGCGGCCTTAAAGCAAAGAGCGCGCCTGCCGCCAGAACCGCGAGCACGCCGCCCAGAACAATGGCGATGGCAGAGCCCGCCTCGAACACATAGGGCGCCTTCATCACAAAGCGCATGACCGCCCAGCCGGCGATACCGCCTGCAAGGATCGCCACCACACCCGCCGCGGCGCCGAGGATCGCGGCGCGAAGCGCGAAGCTCGCGAGGATCCGCCCCCGCGTCGCGCCGAGCGTCTTCAGCACCGCCGCCTCGTAAAGCCGCCCGCGCTCCCCCGCCGCCGCCGCGCCGATCAGGACCACGAAGCCCGTCAGCAGCGTCGCCGCCGCCGCCCAGGCCGTGGCCGAAGCGATGGCGGAAAGCGCCTGGCTCACCTCCGCGATCACGTCGCGCACCCGGATGGCGGTGATGTTCGGATATTTCGTGGCCAGATCGCGCAGCAGCGGCGCCTCCGCCGCGGGGGTGCAATAGACCGTGGCGATATCGGTATGCGGCGCCCCCGCCAGCGCCGCCGGATCCATCGACAGGATGAACCCCATCCCGGCGCTGCGGAAGTTCACGTCGCGGAACGAGGTGATGGTGCCGGTGATATCCCGCCCGAGGATATTCACCGTCATCGTATCGCCGAGCTTCAGGCCCATCTCCTTCGCCTCGTCGGCGGCAAAGCTGATCTGCGGCGGCCCGGCGTAATCCGGTGGCCACCACTTGCCCGCGACGACCTTGGTATTCGACGGCGGCGTGGCCGACATCGTGACCCCCCGGTCGCCCTTGAGCACCCAGTGATTGCCCGCCACCTCCTTCGCCGGGCGGCCATTGATCCGGGTGATGATCCCGCGCAGCATCGGCGCGGTCTCGACCCGGCTCACGCCCGGATCATTCTGCACCCGGTTCAGGAACCCCGGCAGCTCGTCCGGCTGGATATCGACGAAGTAATAGGACGGCGCGCGCTGCGGCAGGTCGGTCCTGATCGCCGCCCGCAGGTTGCCGTCGATCTGCCCCACCGCCGCCAGCACGGCCAGCCCGAGGCCGAGCGACAGGATGACCGAGGCCGCCTCCTCCCCCGGCCCGCCGATGGCGCCGAGCGCGAGGCGCAGCGCCGTGCGCCCCTGCATGATCCGCGCCCGCGCCAGCAGCCGGGCAAGACGGCGCAGCGCGGCGGCGGCCAGCACTAGCACGCCCAGCGCCGCCAGAACGCCCGCCGCCGACCAGAGCGCCAGCTTCACCTCGCCCGAAAACCACGCCGCCCCGCCGATCAGCACCGCGGTCAGCGCGCCCAGCGCCAGCAGGTATCGCGCCCGTGGCCGGCGCCCGCCGGTCCCGCCTTCGCGGTAAAGCGCCGCCGCGCGCACCGTCTCTGTCCGCGCCAGCGGCCAGAGCGTGAAGATCAGCGCGGTGAGGGCCCCGTAAAGCGCGGCCTCCGCCAGCGGGCCCGGGTAGGCCGCGAAGGCCACCGGGAAAGGCACCAGCCCCGCGATCACCGGCGCCAGTGCCGCCACGGCCCCGGCCCCCAGCGCCACGCCCAACGCCACCCCCACGACCGTCAGCACCCCGATCTGGATCAGGTAGGTCAGGAAGATCGTCCCCCCTTCGGCCCCAAGCACCTTAAGCGTGGCGATGGTCGCGGTCTTCCGCTCAAGATAGGCCCGCACCGCCGCCGAGACGCCGACCCCCCCCACCGCCAGCCCGGCAAGGCCGACCAGCACCAGGAACGATCCCATCCGCGCCACGAATTGCGAGATCCCCGGCGCCGCGTCGCGCTTGTCGGTCCAGCGCAGGCCGGTGTCGCGAAAGGCCGCCAGCGCCGCCGCCTTCAGACGCGGCAGGCTCTCGCCGGGTTTCAGCAACAGCCGGTATTTGCTGTCGAAGAGCGTGCCCGCCCGCAGCAGCCCCGACGAGGCAAGCGCCGCCTTCCGAACGATCGTTCGCGGCCCGAAGGAAAACCCGGCAGAGGCGCTGTCGGGCTCCTTCACCAGCACCGCCGAAAGCCGGAACGCCTGCGTGCCCAGCCGGAAGGTATCGCCCGGCTTCAACCCCAGCCGCGCACTCAGCACCCCGTCCATCACGGCGCCGGGAAGGCCGCCCTTCCTGGCCAGCGCCGCCCTGATCGGCATCGCGGGCTTCAGGGCCACATGGCCGGTCAGCGGGTAAAGATCGTCGACCGCCTTCACGTCGGTCAGCGCCCGCTCCGCCGACGCGCCCTGCCCCACCACGGCCATGGAGCGGAAGGTGACGACCTCCGACACCTTCGTGGCATGCGCGGCCATGAAGGCCCGCTCCTTCGCATTGGCCTCGCGATAGGTGAACTGCATCTGCGCATCGCCACCAAGGATCACGGCGCCCTGCGCCCTCAGCCCCGCGCCGATCGAGGCCTTGACCAGCCCCACCGCCGCGATCGCCGCCACTCCCAGCGCGAGGCAGGCGAGGAAGACCCGGAAGCCCGCGATCCCGCCCCTCAGCTCCCGCCGGGCGATCCGCGCCGCGAGTGCCAGCCTCATGGCCCGGCCCGCCGCGCCGCCGCGCCCGCGGCCGGGCCGTCTGCCGTCTCGCCGCCCTCGATCCTCCCGTCGGCGAGTTGCACGACGCGGTCGCAGCGCTCCGCCAGCTCCGGCGCATGGGTGACGAGCACAAGCGTCGCCCCATGCCGGTCCCGCAGCCCGAAAAGCAGGTCCATGATCGCCGCCCCGTTGCCGCTGTCGAGGTTGCCGGTCGGCTCATCGGCCAGAAGGATCGCGGGCTCCGGCACTGTCGCGCGCGCAAGCGCCACGCGCTGCTGCTCGCCGCCCGAAAGCTGGCCCGGGTAATGCCGGGCCCGCGCGGCAAGACCCACGGCCTCCAGAGCCGCCTCCGCCCGGGCGAAGGCATCGGCCGCGCCCGCCAGTTCCAGCGGCAGCGCCACGTTCTCCAGCGCGGTCATCGTCGGAATCAGGTGGAAGGACTGGAACACCACCCCCATATTCCTTCTGCGGAACCGCGCCAGCGCGTCCTCGTCCATCGCCGTCAGGTCATGGCCGAGCGCGCGGACGCTGCCGCCGGTGGCGCGTTCCAGCCCGCCCATCAGCATGAGGAGCGACGACTTGCCAGACCCCGACGGCCCGACCAGCCCCAGGCTCTCGCCCCGCGCGACGTCAAGCGTGATGCCGCGCAGGATTTCCACCATGCCGGCGTTTCCCCGCAGGCTCAGGCGCGCCGCGTCTAGGGACAGGACGGGGTCGGTCATTGCGCGCCTCCTCAGGATCCTTTCATGGGCATATGGGACATTCGCGGGCCGGGGCAACAGAACTCTCGCCAGCGTGCTTGCGCTGGCGCTTCTGGCGCTTCCTGCCGCCGCCGCGCCGCAGAAGCTCATCGCCTTCGGCGACAGCCTGACACAGGGCCATGGCCTCGCCCCCGATCAGGGGTTCACCGCGCAGCTGCAGGACTGGCTCAGGGCGCACGGCCATGACGTGACCGTGGAAAACGCCGGCGTCTCCGGCGACACCTCGGCCGGCGGCGCCTCGCGCATCGCCTGGACCCTCGCGGGCGGCGGCGATGCCATCATCGTGGAGCTTGGCGGCAACGACATGCTGCGCGGCATCGACCCGGCCACGACGAAGGCCAACCTGAACACGATCCTCAAGGCTGTAGCGGCAAAGGGTCTGCCGGTCATGCTCATCGGCATCCCCGCGCCGCCGAACTACGGCGCCGGCTACCAGAGCGCCTTCGACGCGATCTACCCCACGCTCGCCGCCCGCTACCACGCGACGCTTGTGCCCGATTTCTTCGCCCCCCTCCTCGGCACCGGGGAAACCCGCACCCAGGCGATGGAGGCCTTCATGCAACCCGACGGCATCCACCCCAATGCCGCCGGGGTGAAGCGCATCGTCGCCTCCCTCGGCCCGAAGGTCGTGGCGCTGCTCGCCCGTGCCGCCGCGCCCGGAACCAACTGAGCCCGCTTGCGCCCCCCGGGCCGCCATGGAAAGCTCCGCCCGCGAGGGAGGGAGTGACCATGGATCTGATCGCGGAACTGAAGGCGCTGCTGGGCGATGGCCAGGTCCTCACCGGCAAGGAGGTGGCCGACCGCGGCCAGGACCACGACGCCACCGGCAAGCGCCGCTGGGCACCGCTCGCCGTCGCCCGCCCGGCCGATACCGCGGGCGTGGCAGAGGTGATGAAGCGCGCCAGCCGCGCCGGCGTGCCCGTCGTGCCGGTCTGCGGCAACACAGGCCTCGCGGGCGGCACCCTGGCCGAGGGCGCGCTGATGCTCTCGCTCGAGCGGCTGAACAGGATCCGCGAGATCCGGCCCGAGGCCCGCGTCGCCGTGGTGGAGGCCGGGGTGATCCTCTCGCGCCTGCATGACGCGGCGGATGCAAAGGGTCTGTACTTCCCGCTCTGGTTCGGCGCGCGCGGCTCGGCGATGATCGGCGGCGCGCTTTCCACCAACGCCGGCGGTTCCAACGTACTGCGCTACGGCAATACCCGCGCGCTCTGCCTCGGGCTGGAGGTGGTGCTGGCCGACGGCCGGGTGATGAATCTGATGGGCGCGCTGCACAAGGACAACTCCGGCTACGACCTGAAGGACCTCGTCATCGGCGCCGAAGGCACGCTGGGCATCATCACCGCCGCCACGCTGAAGCTCGTCCCGAAACCGGCGGCCCATGCCACGGCGATGGTCGCAGCCCCCTCGCTGCCCGCCGCGCTGGACCTCCTGAACCGCTTGCAGAGCGCCTCCGGCGGCGCGGTCGAGGCTTTCGAGTACATGCCCCGCAGCTACATGGAGCGTTACCGGATCTGCCACCCGGACGAACGCCCGCCCTTCGAGACCACGCATGACGTGACCCTCCTGGTCGAACTTGGCGCAACCGCCCCGCGCGACGCGACGCCCGGCCCCGACGGCCAGCCCCCGGTGGTGACCCTGCTGGAGGAGACGCTGGCAGCGATGATGGAGGAAGGCCTCGTCCTCGACGCGCTGGTCGCCCGTTCCGAGGCGCAGCGGATGGAAATGTGGGCCCGGCGAGAGGCCGCGGCAGAAATCACCTTCTCCCGCCAGCCGCTGGTCGACAACGACATCGCCGTGCCGCTCGACCGGGTGGAAAGCTTCGTCACCCGTATGGCCGAGCGCCTGCCCCGGATCGACCCGGGGGCGGAGGAGATCACCGTTGCCCATCTGGGCGACGGCAACCTGCATTACACCGTCTGGCCGACCGCGGCCGACCCCGCCCTGCATGACCGGATCCGCGAGGGGGTGGAGGATGTCGTGGCAGAGCTCGGCGGCAGCTTCTCGGCCGAACACGGCGTCGGCGTCTCGAAACTGCCGACGATGTCGCGGCGGAAGGACCCCGTTGCGCTTGCCGTGATGCGCTCGATCAAGCAGGCGCTCGACCCGCAGGGCCTGCTGAACCCCGGCAAGGTCATCCCCGGAGGAGGCGCGGCTTAGACCTCGGTCCAGACCCCGCCGGCCTTTGAAGACCGCACCGCCGCCTCGATGAAACGCATGCCGTCCAGCCCGTCCCGCACGGTGGGATAGACGACATCCGCCGGCACCGGCTCCCCCGCGCGCGCCGCCAGGATCGCCGACGCCGCCTCGGAGTAGATATTGCCAAAGCCTTCCAGGTAGCCCTCCGGATGCCCTGCCGGCACCCGCGTCAGCCGCGCCGCCTCCGGCCCCGATCCGGCCCCGCCGCGGGTGATCCGCCGCGCCGGCTCCCCGAAGGGGCTGTAGGTCAGGACGTTCGGATCCTCCTGGTGCCAGTCGAGCCCGCCCTTGGTGCCGTAGACCCGCAGCCTTAGCCCGTTCTCGTTCCCCGGCGCGACCTGGCTCGCCCAGAGCATCCCCTTCGCCCCGCCCTCGTAGCGGATCAGGATCTGCACGTCGTCGTCGAGCTTCCGCCCCTGAACGAAACTTGTCAGCTCGGCACAGAGCTGCCTTGGTCTCAGGCCGGAAACGAAGCTCGCAAGGTTCATCGCATGGGTGCCGATGTCCCCGATCGCCCCGCCTGCGCCAGAGCGTGCCGGATCGGTCCGCCATTCGGCCTGCTTCGATCCCTCCGCCTCGGCCCGCTCAGTCAGCCAGTCCTGCGGATATTCCGCCTGCACCAGCCGGATCTCGCCCAGCACCCCGTCGCGCACCATCGCGCGCGCCTGCCGGATCATCGGATAGCCGGTGTAGTTATGCGTCAGCACGAAAAGCTTGCCGCTGGTCTCGACCAGCTCCACCAGCCCCTCCGCCTCGGCGACCGAAAGTGTCATCGGCTTGTCGCAGATCACGTGGATCCCGGCGTTCAGGAAGGCCGCCGCCGCTGCCGCGTGGACGTGGTTCGGCGTGACGATCGCCACCGCCTCGATCCCGTCCTCGCGCGCGGCCTCCGCCGCGGCCATCTCGGCGAAGCTGGCATAGGCGCGCTCCGGCGCCAGGCCTAGCTCTGCCGCCGAGGCGCGCGCGCGCTCCGGCGTGGAGGAGAGCGCGCCGGCCACCAGATCGTACCGCCCGTCGATCCTCGCGGCGAGGCGGTGGACGGCGCCGATGAAGGCGCCCTGCCCGCCACCGACCATGCCCAGGCGGATGCGATTGGAGTGCGCGGATCCTGTCATGTTTCCCTCCGGATCAGTCGAGGCCGAGGATTCGGCGGTTGGCGCTTTCATCCGTACCCGATCCAGCGAAATCGTCGAAGGCATGCTCGGTCACCCGGATGATATGGGCGGCGATGAATTCCGCCCCCTCCCTTGCGCCGTCCTCGGGGTGTTTCAGCGCGCATTCCCATTCCAGCACCGCCCAGCCGTCGAAATCATGCGCCGTCAGCTGCGAGAAGATGCGCTTGAAATCCACCTGCCCGTCGCCAAGCGAGCGGAACCGCCCGGCCCGGTCCACCCAGCTCTGGTAGCCGCCATAGACGCCCTGCCGGCCCGAGGGGACGAACTCGGCATCCTTCACGTGGAAGGCGCGGATCCGCTCGTGGTAGATCTCGATGTAATCGAGGTAGTCGAGCTGCTGCAGCACGAAATGCGAGGGATCGTAAAGCAGGTTCGCCCGCGCATGGTTGCCCACGCGGTCAAGGAACATCTCGTAGCTTGCCCCGTCGTGCAGGTCCTCGCCGGGGTGGATCTCGTAGCAGAGATCGACGCCGTTCTCCTCGCAGGTATCGAGGATCGGGCGCCAGCGGCGGGCCAACTCGTCAAAGGCGGTCTCGACCAGCCCCGCGGGCCGCTGCGGGAACGGGTAGAGAAACGGCCAGGCCAAAGCGCCCGAGAAGGTCGGAAGCGCCGAAAGGCCCATCCGGCGCGAGGCGCGCGCCGCCCGGCTCACCTGGTCCACCGCCCATTCCTGCCGCGCCTTCGGATTGCCATGCAGCCGCTTCGGCGCAAAGCCGTCCAGAAGCTCGTCATAGACCGGATGCGCCGCCACGAGCTGGCCCTGCAGGTGGGTCGAAAGCTCGGTCACGGCCAGCCCATGCTTTGCCGCTGTCCCGGTGATCTCGTCGCAGTAATCCTGCGAGTCGGAGGCCTTCTCGAGGTCGATGAACCGGCTGTCCCAGCTCGGGATCTGCACGCCCTTGTAGCCGAGCCCCGCGGCCCAGCCGCAGATCCCGTCAAGGGTGTCGAACGGCGCCGCATCGCCCGCGAACTGGGCAAGGAAGATGGCGGGGCCCTTGATCGTTTTCATGCAAATTCTCCATCGGTATCAGGTTGACGGGCGCGGCCGGGACCGGACCCGCGCGTCTCAGGCGACCGGCCGCAACAGGGCCGAGGCCGCCTCGATCCCCAGCGCTTCGGGCCGGGTGCAGGTGGTGGTCAGGTCGATGAACCGCCCCTCTTCGCCGGACCTGAGGATCGAGGTCATGATGTCGACACCGTGCAGCGCCCGGTCGATCGAACAGCGCGCCTCGCGCCCTTCGATCAGGGCCAGCACCATGTCTGCAAGGCCCGCGGTGCGGTAGTTCGCCATCATGCCCTGCTTGTGCTGCTGGTTCGGAATGCCAAGCGGGTGGCTCCAGTCGGGCAGCGCCCCGATCGGCCCGTCGCGGCGGCTCATCTCCACCTTGCCGCCGAAGAAGTTCGGATCCGGCAGGAAAAGCGATCCTTCCGTGCCGTAAAGCTCCATCGGCACGTGGCGGTGGGCCCAGACGTCCCAGCTCGCCGACAGCGTGACGCTCGCGCCCTGCTCGAACTCCAGCAGCGCCTGGATCGTCGTCGGCGTCTCGACCGGGATCACCTCGCCCTTGCGCGGCTCGGACAGGATCGTCCGCGTCGGCGTCGCCATGGAGGTCAGCGCGCCCACCCGCTTCACCGGCCCGATCAGGTTGATCAGCCCGGCAATGTAATAGGGCCCCAGGTCGAGGATCGGCCCTGCCCCCGGCTGGAAGAAGAAATCCGGGTTCGGGTGCCAGTGCTCCATCCCGTGGCTCATCACATGCGCGGTGCCGGCGGTGATCGTGCCGATATCGCCCGCATCCACCACGGCCCGCGCATGCTGCCAGGCGCCGCCAAGGAAGGTGTCGGGCGCGCTCCCGACCGAAAGCCCCTTCGACTTCGCCAGATCCCGCAGCGCCTTGCCGTCCTCCAGCGAGATCACCAGCGGCTTCTCGGTATAGACGTGCTTGCCCGCCTCCAGCGCCGCCTTGGTCACGCCGTAATGCGCCGCCGGGACGGTCAGGTTGATCACCACGTCCACTGCCGGGTTGGCGAGCAGTTCCTCGACACTCTGCGCCGTCACGCCGTATTCGGCCGCCCGCGCCTCGGCGGCAGCAGCCGAGATATCGGCACATGCGACCAGGTTCAGGCCCTTAAACAGCGGCGCGAAGGTGAAATAGGTGGTCGAGATATTGCCGCAGCCGACGATCCCGACGCCAAGTTCCTTGCTCATGATGATCCTCAGTACTTGCTGGCAGCAGCGATCGAGGCGCGCGCGAAGCGGCCGTCATCGCTGGGCTTGTCGTGTTCCATGACGAAATGCTTCGCGGGCGTCGCCCGCAGCGCTTTCATCAGATCCGGCCAGGGCAGCACGCCGGTGCCGACATCGGCCCAGCCGTCCTCATCCGCCTTCTCGCCCGCGGGAGCGATGTCCTTGACATGGACGGCGGTGATCCGCGGCCCGAAGCGCTCGATGAAGGCGAAGGGATCTGCCCCGCCGCGCGCGACCCAGGCGATGTCCGCCTCCCAGGACAGGTCGGGCGCCGCCTCGAACATGTGCTCGATCGGCAGCGACCCGTCGGCAAGCGGCTTGAATTCGAAATCATGGTTGTGCCAGCCGAAGGCGAGCCCCGCGTCGAGAAGCGGCCTCCCCGCCTCGTGAACCCGGCGGCCGAAGGCCGCCCAGCCCGCCGCGTCTGCTGGCCGATCCGCCGGCATCAGGAAGGGCGCGTAGACCGCGCTTACACCCAGCGCCTTGGCGATGGCGATGGTGCGGACCGGATCGGTCTCGATCAGGTCGAGCCCGAAATGCCCCGTCGGCATCGAAAGGCCAAGGGCGTCGAGATCGGCCCGCAGGCGGGCAAGGTCGTCGGCGCCAAGCCTGTCGTAAAGCGCGCCGAAGCCCTCCACGCCGGCATAGCCGGCCGCCGCCAGCATCTTCAGGGTCTCCGGCAGCGGCCCGTGGTTGCGCGAGCAGTAAAGCTGGTAGTTAAACGCGGTCATCTTCCTATCCTTGGTCTGGCGCCCCTCCAGGGCGCTTCGGTTGGTCGGTCGGCCCCCGCCCGCCCCGGGCGCGGGCCCGGGTGTCAGAGACGGTGCTGCCCGTCTGCGTCGAACAGCGAGGCGCGTGTCATGTCGAAGGCCAGCGGCACCCGGTCCCCGGGGTGGTAGCGCTTGCCGGAGGAGCAGCGCACCGACATCTGGCCCTCGCCGAGCGCCAGCCAGACGAGGCTGTCGGCACCCATCGGCTCCTCCAGCTCGACCCGGCCCTCCACCGCGCCCGGCCGCCCGGCCGCCGCCTCGGCAAAGGGCACATGCTCGGGGCGCACCCCGAGGATCACCTTCTGTCCCGCGGCCAGCGGGCCGGAGGTCTCGTAGCCATCGACCGGAACCTCCAGCCCCTGCCCCTTGAAGGCAAGGCCGCCACCGGCCTCGACCAGCGCGCCGTGGAAGAAGTTCATCGCGGGCGAGCCGATGAAGCCCGCCACGAACAGGTTCTTCGGCCGGTTGTAGATGGTCAGCGGATCGTCGAGCTGCTGGATCGCGCCGCCCTGCATCACCGCGATCCGGTCGGCGAGCGTCAGCGCCTCGATCTGGTCGTGGGTGACATAGACCATGGTGTTCTCGAGCCGCTGGTGAAGCCGCTTGATCTCCACCCGCAGATCCACCCGCAGCTTCGCGTCGAGGTTCGAAAGCGGCTCGTCGAACAGATAAACCTGCGCATCCCTGACCAGCGCCCGGCCGATGGCCACCCGCTGCCGCTGCCCGCCGGACAGGTGCGAGGGCTTGCGCTTCAGAAGCGGCTCGATCTGCAGGATCTCCGCCGCCCGCGCCACGCGCTTGGCGATGTCGTCCTTCGGATGGCCCGAGACGCGCAGCCCGAAGCTCAGGTTCCGCTCCACCGACATCTGCGGATAAAGCGCGTAGGACTGGAACACCATGCCGATGCCGCGGTCCTTCGGCTCCGCCCAGGTCACGTTCTTGCCCGAGATCCAGACCTCGCCGTCGGAGACGTCGATCAGCCCGGCGATGGCGTTCAGAAGCGTGGACTTGCCGCAGCCCGAGGGGCCAAGCAGGACAAGGAACTCCCCGGGCTGGATGTCGAGCTGCAGATCGCGCATGACGTCCAGCGCGCCGTAGCTGATGCGAAGGTCACGGATGCTGACGGAAGGTTCCATGGGCCTATCCTTTCACGGCGCCGGCGGCGATGCCGCGGACGAACCAGCGGCCAGAGACGAAGTAGACGATCAGCGGAACCATGGCCGTGAGGATCGTGGCGGCCATGTTCACGTCGTAGGCCTTCGTGCCGGTCGTGGTGTTGACGATGTTGTTCAGCTCGACGGTCATCGGCAGGTTGTCCCGGCCGGCGAAGATCAGCCCGAACAGGAAGTCGTTCCAGATCCCCGTCACCTGCAGGATCGCGGCGACGACGAGGATCGGCCCCGACATCGGGATCATCAGCCGGAAGAAGATGGTCCAGAACCCGCCCCCGTCGACCCGCGCCGCCTTGAAGAGGTCGATCGGCACCGCAACGTAGTAGTTGCGGAACAGCAGCGTCATCACCGGCAGCCCGAAGATGGTATGGACCGCGATGATCCCCGGCAGGGTGTTGTAAAGCCCGACCTGCGAAAGCATCCGCACCAGCGGGTAGAGGTACACCTGGTAGGGGATGAACGCGCCCAGAAGGAGGATGGCGAAGATCACGTTGCCCCCCTTCGGCCGCCAGAAGCTCAGCGCGTAGCCGTTGATCGCGCCCAGCAGGATCGACACGAAGGTGGACGGGATCATGATCTTGAAGGAGTTGATGACGCCGACCCGGATCCCGTCGCAGTTGACCCCGGTGCAAGCCTTGGCCCAGGCGATCACCCAGGGCTCGAAGGTGGGCTTTTCCGGCAGGGCGAAGATATTGCCCTTCAGGATCTCCGGCATACCCTTCAGCGAGGTCACGACCATCACGTAGAAGGGCAGCAGGAAGAAGGCCGCGGCGATCACGAGGAAGGCATAGATGCCGATCCGGCTCGACGTCAGGCGCTTCGGCTTCGGGCCACGGGCGTTTTCCTGATGGCTCATTGCGCGCCCCTCCCCTTGCGGAAGTACTGGCTGTAGAGCCAGGGTCCGAGCACGACGAGCACCGCCACGAACATGACCGAGGCCGCCGCGGTGGCCAGCGCGATGTTCTGGCGGTTGAAGAGATAGTCGATGACGAATTTCGCCGGCACCTCGGTCGAGATCCCGGGCCCGCCGCCCGTCATCGCCACCACCAGGTCGTAGAGCTTCACCACCGCGATGGCGAGAAGCACTATCGCGGTCACGAACATGCTCGACAGCATCGGGATGACGATCGAAAGGTAGACGCGCCAGGCCGGGATCCCGTCGACCCGCGCGGCCTTCCAGATGTCCTCGTCGACGCCCCTGAGGCCGGCGAGCAGAATCGCCATGACAAGCCCCGCCGCCTGCCAGACCCCGGCGATCACCAGAAGGTAGATCGCCCGGTCCCCGCGCGACAGCCAGTTGAAGGTGAAGGAGGTCCAGCCCCAGTTCTCCACCGCCCGCTGGATGCCGAGCGTCGGGTTCATGATCCAGGCCCAGACCAGGCCGGTGACGATGAAGGACATCGCGTAGGGGTAAAGGAAGATGGTGCGGAACCAGCTCTCCCCCTTGATCCGCTGGTCGAGGAAGACTGCCAGCAGGAAACCCAGCACAAGGCAGCCGACGATGAACAGCACGCCGAAGATCGCGAGGTTCTCGACCGAGATCGACCAGCGCTGGCTGTGGAACAGACGGTCGTATTGCTTCCAGCCGACGAAGTCGTAGCGCGGCAGGATGCCGGAATTGGTGAACGAGATGCGGATCGTCCAGACGATCGTGCCGATATAGGCGAAGATGACGATCGCCCATGTCGGGATCAGCGCGACCTGCGGGGTCAGATTGCGCAAGCGAAGGGGCTTCACGGGCGTCCTCCTGCTCGTGGGACCGGATGAAAGGGTGCGCGGGACCAGCCCGGGCGCCCCTTTCGGGGGCGCTCGGGTCGGGGGCCGGGGCGTCCGGGCAGGCGGGGAGAGATGCCCGCCCGGGCCCCGGACCGGCCTCAGCCGCCGATGATGCTCGCGAACTTGTCGGCGAACTGCTGCGGCGTCTGGCTCTTGTCGGTGAAGAACGAGGCCACGAGGTCGGTGATCGAACCGGTCACGTCCGGCGAGATCAGGATATCCGAGCTCGGCACGTAATCCCCCTTCTGCAGAAGCGCGATCCCCTGCTGCGCGCAGGCGTCCATGCCCGCGGTCGACACGTCGGTACGCACCGGCACGGAGCCCTTCTTGTCGTTGAAGGCAACCTGAACCTTCGGCTCCAGCATCACCTTGGCCAGCAGGTCCTGCGCCGACTGCTCGGCCTTGCTCTTCACCTTCGGGAAGACGAAGACGTCGCCGCCGATCCAGTAGACGTGATGGCCAAGCCCGGCGATGCAGCCGACATCCTTGCCCGGCACCTTGCCGTCATGGGTGATCTCGCCCTTGGCCCAGTCGCCCATGAAGTTGAAGCCGGCCTTGTTGTTGATCACCAGCGCGATCGCCTGGTTCCACTGCCGACCCTGCATGCCGTTGTCGACGTAATTGCGCAGCTTGCCGAAGGTCTCGGCCACCTTAAGGAACTCCGGCGACTTCACCGCGGCCACGTCGCGGTCCTTGATCACCTTCAGGTAAAGGTCCTTGCCGCCCTCGCCGACCAGCACGTTGAAGAAGGTCAGAACCTGGGTCCAGGCGTCACCGGACTGCGCCAGCGGGATCAGCCCCTGCTTCTTCAGCGCGTCCATGTCGGTGAACAGGTCGTCCCAGGTCTTCGGCGGCTCCACCCCGGCCTTCTTCAGCGCCTCGTTGGAGTACCACAGCCAGGTATTCGAATGGATGTTCACCGGCACCGCGTACATGTGGCCGTTGCGGGTCACCGCGCTCAGCACGACCGGGTTGATAACCTTCTTCCAGCCGTATTTCGCGGCCAGCGGGTCGAGGTTGCGCAAGAGCCCGTTGGAGACTAACTCGTCGAACTGCTTTCCGGTGTTGAACTGCATCGCGGTCGGCGGGTTACCCCCGATGATGCGGTTGATGCCGTCGGTGCGGGCCGCGTCGCCGCCGCCCCCGGCCACCGCCGCGTCGACCCACTTGCCGCCCTGGGCGTCGAAGGCCTTCTCGAATTGCATGACGGCGGCATGCTCGCCGCCCGACGTCCACCAATGGATCACTTCCGCCTTCTTCGCGGCGCTCGCCGGGCCCGCAGCCGCAGCGGCGAGCACAATGCCGGCGATGCCGGCAACACGCCGGCCTGCAAGAGATTTCATGTAATCCTCCCTGAGTTTTTGGTAGTCCCTCGATTGCCTCCTCACTTGCAATCGATTGCAGAAGTTATAGCCTCAGAAGCAATCGATTGCAACCTTTTCGTGTCCTGCCCTATACCGGCTCGTCCCCGCGACCGGGGCTTCCCGGCCGGGGCAGGCGGCGATAGGAACGGCCGGACGGCCGGAAAGGCGAGTGACATGAAGGACAAGGCGGCAAAGCCGGGCGGCCGGGCGGCACCGGCACAAAAGCGCCCCGCGCATCGCCTGACCATGGCCGACGTGGCCCGCCGCGCGGGCGTGTCGACGGCCACGGTCTCGCGCGCGCTGACCCGTCCCGACCAGGTCAACGAAAAGACCCGCGACCTCGTCCGCGGCATCGCCGAGGAACTCGGCTTCCGCCCCAACCTGATCGGCCGCCAGCTCCGCGTCCGGGCGGCGACCTCGCTCCTTATCCTCGTGCAGGACCTCGACAATCCGTTCTATGCCGAGCTGATCAAGGGCGCCGAGGCCGTGGCCCGCGCAAACCATCTGTCAGTGATGGTCGGCGGCACCGACGGCCTGGAAGAGGTCGAGCAGCTCTATTCCGAACAGTTCCTCGGCCGCCGCGTCGACGGGCTGGTGATTCTCTTCGGCCACCTGCCCGCCGGGATCTCGCCCAAGATGGCCGAGCACAGCCCGATCGTTCTGGTGTCGGAGGACAACCCCGCCCTGAACCTCTCCTCGGTCCTCGTCGACAACGTCGGCTGGGCAGAGCGGGCCATGGGCTACCTGATGGAGCGCGGCCACCGCCGCATTGCCCATATCACCGGGCCTCTGGCGCGAATCATCAGCCGCCAGCGGCAGGAGGGCTACTGGAACGCCCTCGCCAAGGCGGGCCTGCCGCAGGATCCGGCGCTGGAGGCGCTCGGCGATTTCAGCTTCGAGCGGGGCCGCGCCGCCGCGCGCGAACTGCTCTCGCTGCCCGACCGCCCCACCGCGATCTTCTGCGCCAATGACGAGGCCGCCGTCGGCGCCATCCTCGGCGCGGCCGATCTCGGGCTATCGGTGCCGAGCGATGTCTCCCTCATCGGCTTCGATGACATCATGCTGGCCCAGATCTCGCAGCCGCCGCTCACCACCATCCGCCAGCCGCGCCAGCAGATGGGGGCCGCCGCGGCCCAGCTCCTGATCGACATGATCGAGCATGGGCCGGGCAAGCGCGCGCACAAACAACTGGATTGCGAACTGATCGAGCGGAGCTCGGTGCGCTCGATCTGAAAGGCCGGCTCAGCCCAGGAACCCCTCCGGCGCCCGCGCCAGCAGCCGCGCCGCCAGGTCCCGGCCCAGCGCCTCGGCATCCGCCAGAGGCGCCCGGCCCTCGTCGGCGATCCGTTCCGACCCGTCCGGCCGCAGGATCTCGCCCCTGAGCCAGATCTCGCCATCCTCGATCAGCGCGAGCCCGGCGATCGGCGTCTCGCAAGAGCCGTCGAGCCGCGCGAGAAAGGCCCGCTCCGCCGCCAGCCGCAGCGTCGTCGGCGCGTCGTTGATCGCGGCCAGAAGCGCCGCCGTCTCGCTGTCGTCGGCGCGGCGTTCCACTCCGATCGCGCCCTGCGCCACCGCCGGAAGCATCTCCTCCGGCGCGATGGCGGCGCGGGCGACATGGTCGAGCCCCAGACGGTTCAGCCCGGCCATCGCGAGGAAGGTCGCCGCCGCCACCCCTTCGTCCAGCTTCTTCATCCGGGTCTGCAGGTTGCCGCGGAACTCCACCACCTGCAGGTCCGGCCGCGCCAGCTTCAGCTGCGCCCGCCGCCGCAGGCTGGAGGTGCCGACCACGGCCCCTTCCGGCAGATCCGCCAGCCGCTCCGCCACCGGCGAGACGAAGGCATCCCGCACATCTTCGCGCGGCAGGAAGCAGTCCAGCGCCAGCCCCTCGGGCTGCAGCGTCGGCATGTCCTTCATCGAATGCACCGCGATGTCGATCGCGCCGGAGGCCAGCGCCTCCTCGATCTCCCTGGTGAACAGGCCCTTGCCGCCGAGTTCGCGAAGCGAGCGGTCCTGCACCCGGTCGCCAGTGGTGCGGATGATGACGATCTCGAAGGCATCCTCCGACATCCCATGCGTCACCCGCAGCCGCTCGCGCGTCTCGTTGGCCTGGGCCAGCGCCAGCGGCGAGCCGCGGGTGCCGATGCGGAGCGGGATCTTGCGCAAGGGTATCATGGCCCAGCCATAGGCGGAGCCGCGGGCCGTTTCAATGCCCCGTCACTCGGTCAGAAGCGGCCAGAGCGAAGCCAGCAGCAGAAGCGCCATGGCGATGTTGAAAAGCCGCAGGTGCCACTCCGCCTTCAGAAAGCGCGAGACGGTCCGCCCGGCCAGCACCCAGGTCCCGGCAGAGCAGAGGCCGAAGGCCATGAACACCGCCGCCGCCAGCCCGACACCGGCCAGCCCCGGCACCGGCAGGTAGGCCGAGGTCGCCACGGTCGCCATCGCCCAGGCCTTCGGGTTCACCCACTGGAAGCCGACCGCGTCGACGAAGCGCAGCGGCCGCTGCCCGGCCTCCGCCCCCTTCGGCGCGCCGGCATTGGCGATCTTCCACGCCAGCCACAGCATGAAGACCACCGCCAGCGCCTTCAGCACCAGGTGCAGGATCGGAAGGATCTCGAACACCTGCGCCAGCCCGGCCCCGATGGCCGCCAGCATCAGCGGAAAGCCCATCGCGACGCCCAGCATATGCGGCAGCGTGCGGCGGAAGCCGAAATTCAGGCCCGAGGCCATGAGCATCAGGTTGTTCGGCCCCGGCGTGAACAGCGTCACGACGGCAAAGCCGAAAAGCGCGGTAAGCAGGTTCATGTTCATGGACGCAAGATTATGCGGATACGGCAACAATCGGCTTGCCATATGCGGCGATTCACTGCGAAATTCGCAATCCATGACCGATATTGACGCCACCAACGCCCGGATCTTGCGCGAGCTTTCGCGCAATGGCCGCCTGCCCAACCAGGACCTCGCCGAGCGCGTCGGCCTCTCCCCCTCCGCCTGCCTCCGCCGGGTGCAGGAGCTGGAACGGCGCGGCATCATCAAGGGCTACCGCGCGGTGATCGACCCGGGCGCGCTCGGCGGCGGCTTCACCGCCTATGTCGCGGTGGGCCTGTCCGAGCACACCAAGGCGGCGCAGAAGGCGTTCGAGCGGGCGATGGCCCTCTCCCCCCATGTCCGGGAATGCCACAACATCACTGGCACGATCGAATACCTGCTGCGCGTGGAGGTGCCCGACATCGCCGCCTACAAGCATTTCCATGCCGAGACGCTGGGCACCCTTCCGCAGGTCACCTCGATCACCACCTATGTCGTGATGGATTCGCCCAAGGACGAGCGCGCCTGACCGGTCACGCCCATTCCACCGTCAGCTCCGGCCAAAGCGCGTGGCACCGCCGCGCCTTGGCGTCATGGCTCGGCCCGTTCGGCAGCAGCCGGTTGGGGCGCAGGTACATCGCGAAGATATCGCGCAGGCCATAGGGCGCGGCGATCTCCACCCGCCCGTCCGCGTCCAGCCGCGCCGCCACCGCATGGGTGGTGGAGGCATAGCGCTCCGGCGCCTGAAGCGAAGAGGCGAGCGGCGGCACCTTGAAGCCGAACCGATCCTCGAACCACAGATGCACCCGGGCCTGGTTGCGCAGCTCCAGCTCCAGCCCAAGGTCCGCGCCAAGCGCCGCCGCGCGGCGGATCACCCGGTCCTCCGCCTCCCAGCTCAGGTCCGCGTCGTCGAAATAGATCAGGTCGTAATCCTTCACCCCATGGCCCGGCGGCCGCCCGGTGATCGCGTTCCAGACATTCTGGTAGATCGCCCCGGAGACGAGCCAGCCGTCCGGCAGCTCCAGGTCCCGCAGAAGCCGCAGCACCGGCATCAGCTGCGGATGCCCCTCGATGAATCCGGCGAGCGCCGCCGCCTGCCGGGAAAGCGGCGCATTGGCCAGCGCTCTGAGATCCTCTGCCATCGCCCCTCCCCCTTGCGCAGGACCAGAGCCTATCCGCCCCGGGCGCCGGCGTGAATCCCCGCCTTGACTTGCGCGCGCCCCGACCCCAGCCTGCGTCGTCCTCCGGGAGATCGCCATGACCCTCGCCTCGCTTCTCATCTTCGCCTCGACGCTGGCCGTGGTGGCCGCCGCCCCCGGCCCCTCCATCGCCGCCCTCGTCGCCCGCACCGTCTCGCGCGGCCCGCGCGAGGTGCTGCCCTTCGTCGCGGCGATGTGGGTGGGAGAGGCGATCTGGATCTCCTGCACCGTCTGGGGGCTGACCGCGCTGGCCCATCACTTCCAGACCGCCTTCCTGGTGCTCAAGTGGGCCGGGGCGGCCTATCTCCTCGTCCTCGCCTGGAAGATGTGGCACGCGCCGACCGAACTGGGGACCGAGGCGCTGCCCGAGCGCGCGCGGCCGCTGCGCATGTTCGCCGCCGGCCTCGCGGTGACGCTGGGCAACCCCAAGATCATGGTCTTCTACCTCGCCCTCGTGCCGACGCTGATCGACCTGTCGCATGTCGGACTCGGCGGCTGGGCGGCGCTGACGACGACGGCGGTCTCGGTGCTGGTGGCGGTCGACCTCAGCTGGCTGGCGCTGGCGACCCGGGCCCGACGCCTGCTGAGGAACCCGCGCGCGCTCAAGGTGGCGAACCGGATGAGCGCCGGGATCATGGCCGGCGCCGCCGGGCTGATCGCCGCGCGCTGAGGGCGCTGCCCCCGAAGTGCAAAAGGCCCCGCCGGAGCGGGGCCTCGAAAGCAGGGCCGGGGCGGCGCGGGTCAAGGGGCCGCGCCGCCCCGCCGGCCTTACATCGGCTCGAGGTGGGCCCCGTTCGAATCTTGCACCAGGCGCACGTGCTGGCCGACATAGAGGTTGTTGGAATTCTGGATCACGGCGACCGAGCCGCCACCGTCCAGCCGCACCGTCCACTGCCGCGACAGCTGCGGGCGGGCCATGTTGTTGGCCATCTGCTGACCCAGCAGGGCGCCGCCGATGGCACCCGCGCCGGTCATCAGCGCATTGCCCGAGCCCTTGCCGAACTGATTCCCGATCACGGCGCCAGCAAGGCCGCCCGCGATCGCGCCGCCGGCGGTGCTGTTCGCCCCGGCCACCTGGACCGTGCGCACGCCGACAATCACACCCGTTTCCGCCTGCTGCACGGCGGGCGTGCTGGAATAGCTCGGCCCCGCCATGTTGTCGCAGCCTGCCAGCCCGATCAGGCAAAGCGGCGCGATGAGCAAGAGTTTCTTCATAGATCGTACTCCTCTGACGTGCCGAAGGGCACCGATTGCGCGAATCTTGACGTTACCTGCGCAGAATGCAAATCGCGGCGTAGCGATCGGCAATCTCCTGCCATTGAGCATACTTGAGTCGGCGTGATCGCGTCACCGTCTTAGGGCCATTTCGCCACCGGCGGCAGGCTCATCAGCACCGCATTCGCGTCATGCCCCGTCGCAAGCCCGAATTTCGTGCCCCGATCGTAGACGAGGTTGTATTCGGCATAAAGCCCGCGGTGGATCAGCTGCGCCTCGCGGTCGGCCTCGTCCCAGGCCATGTCCCGCCGCCGCTTCGTCACGCCAAGGAAGGCCGGCAGGAACGCGCGGCCCACATCCTGGGTGAAGGCGAAATCCGCCTCCCAGTCGCCGGTATTGAGGTCGTCGTAAAAGATCCCGCCCACACCCCGCGCCCGGCCACGGTGGGGGACGAAGAAATACTCGTCCGCCCAGGCCTTGAAGCGGGGGTAGTACTCGGCCGAATGCATCTCGCAATGGTCCCGCAGCACACGGTGGAAGAAGGCGGTGTCATCGGCATATTCGATGCAGGGGTTCAGGTCAGACCCGCCGCCGAACCACCAGGCAGACGGCGTCCAGAACATCCGCGTGTTCATGTGGACCGCCGGCGTATGCGGGTTCTGCATATGCGCGACCAGGCTGATGCCAGAGGCCCAGAACCGCGGATCCTCCGCCATCCCCGGCACGCCCCGCGCCGCCATCGCCGTCTGCGCCGCCGCGCCCAGCCGGCCATGCACGGTGGAGACGTTGACGCCGATCTTCTCGAACACCCGCCCGCCGCGCATCACGCTCATCAGCCCGCCCCCGGCATCCGATCCGTCGTCAGAGGCGCGGCGGGTTTCGGTCACCTCGAACCGGCCCGCGGGCAGGCCGGCGAAGGGCCCGCTGGCCTGGCTCTCCTCCAGCCCCTCGAAGGCGGCCACGATCTCGTCCCTGAGCGCCCGGAACCAGTCCGAGGCCCGCGCCTTCCGCTCGTCGAATTCCTCCGCCATTCCGGCCCCTTCGCTTTCGTCCGGCGGCATCCTCCCGCCGCCGGCGACAGGCCGCAAGGCCCGAATTCACTTGGCGGCCGCCCCGCGCCGGGCGAGAATGCAGGCATATCCGGAGGATCCCATGCGCCGCCTCGCTCTGCTGCTGCCCGTTCTCGCGCTTGCCGCCTGCGCCACCCCGCGCGAGCGCTGCATCGCCGACGCCACCCACGACCTGACCGTGGTCAACCAACTGATCGCGCAGCTTGAGGGCGACCTCGACCGCGGCTACGCGCTGAAGGAACACCAGACCATCGTGCCGCTGTGGCGGCCCTGCTTCCCGCCGCCGCGCCGCGGTTTCCACGGCCGCGACGGCTGGCACGACGAACCCGGCCCGACCATGTGCTGGCAGGACACGGTGCAGACCACCACCCATCCCGTCGCCATCGACCTCGCGCAGACCAAAAGGACCCTCGCGGGCCTCAAGGCAAAACGGGCAGAGCTGAACCGCAGGGCCGGCCCGGCCATCGCCGCCTGCCAGGCCACCTATCCGGAGTAATCGGGGCCGGAACGGTCAGCGCTTCTGGGGACGCGCCGCGCGCAGCACCCGGAAGCGGGTGTCGCCGGCGACCTCCTCGACCTCGCGGAACGCCTCGCGCAGCGCCGCTTCGTAGGGCAGGTGCCGGTTCGCCACCATCCACAGCGTGCCCGAGGGCGTCAGCGCATGCGCCGCCGCGCGGATGAAGGCCAGGCCCAGCGCCGGATCGGCCGACCGCCCGTTGTGGAAGGGCGGGTTCATCACCACCGCGTCGAACGGCCCCGGCCGCCCCTGCGTCGCATCGGCCCAGGTGAAGCGCGCCCGGGGATCGGTGACATTGGCCCGGGCGCAGTCCAGCGCGTCGGCCTCCGCCTCGATCAGCTCGAGGCTCTCGACGCCCTCGCGCGCCAGCACCGCCCGGGCCAGGTATCCCCAGCCCGCGCCAAGATCGCCCACCCGGCGCGGCAGCTTCGCGGGCAAGGCGGCGGCCAGCATGGCGGAGGCCGGATCGACCCCGTCGGCCGAGAAGACGCCCGGCAGCGTCCGGAACCCTTCGGGCAATTCCAGCGGCGCGGCGGCCCAGTCGGAAAAAGCCTCGGGCCCCGGCGCGGCGACGACGGCCAGCTTGCCATGGGCCTTGGCCTCTGCCTCTCCCACCTCGGCCCGGCCGCGCAGCTCGCGCAGCATGGCGTCGACTCCGTCGGTCTTCTGCCCGTCGACGATCAGCGGGGCGCCCTTCGGCAGATGCGCGGCCGCCGCCGCGATCAGCGCCCGCGCCTCGGCCCGCGCGCGGGGCAGGCAGACCAGCGCCGCGGCATAGCTGCCCTCCGGCGCCACCGCCACGGCATAGCCGCGCACGGCGAAGCTGTCGTAATCGGGCTTGAAGCCGGTGATCACCCGGACCCGCTCGCGCCCGAGGGCGGAAAGGTCATCGGACGCCTGCGGCCGGAACACGGCCACGGGTCCCTCGGGCAGGGTAAGCGCGCCGGTGGAAAGCGCATGGGAAAGACGGGCGGAACGCATGAGCGCCTGCTACCCCGCCCGTGGCGCTGCCGCAAGCGGCATGGGCGGCGGGCGGGCCTGCGGGCCCGATTCCCTATCCCCCTATTCCTTCTCCATCGTGCATTGCAGCGGATGCTGGTGCCGGCGGGCGAAATCCATCACCTGCGCCACCTTCGTCTCCGCCACCTCGAAGGAGAAGACACCGACCACGGCGAGTCCCTTCTTGTGGACCGTCAGCATGATCTCGAACGCCTGGGCGTGGGAAAGCCCGAAGAACCGCTCCAGCACATGCACGACGAATTCCATCGGCGTGTAATCGTCGTTCAGAAGCAGCACCTTGTAGAGCGGCGGCCGCTGTGTCTTCGCCCGCGTCTTGGTCAGGACGGAAGCGTCGTCGTCGCTGCCGTCCTTGCGGGTGGACATCATGAGGTGGGATGAACTCATCCTTGCTCCGGGCTCTTGCTCTTGCGGCTCTGACTTTGGGCTGGTGCCATATTATAACCCCGACGGGTCGGCAGAAAAGGCCCGGATAGGATGAATTGCATCGAGAGTGCAGGAAATGATGCCGCGCATCGGGGCAGACGGCGGACCGGGCCGGGGTGGCGGACGGCCTCCGGCGGGGGTATGCGGGCCAGGATGACACTGCGCGAGGGGAGGCGGCGATGGGCGGTCTGACGGCAATCGGCTTCGATGCGGATGACACGCTCTGGCAGAACGAGCGGTTCTTCCGGCTGACTCACGACCGTTTCGCGGCGCTCCTGGCGGATTACGCGGCACCCGACCACCTGATGGCGCGGCTGACCGCGGCGGAGCGGCGCAACCTCGGGCACTACGGATTCGGCATCAAGGGCTTCACGCTCTCGATGATCGAGACCGCGATCGAGGTGACCGAGGCGCGCGTGCCCGCCGCCGTGATTGCGGACCTGGTCGCCGCCGGCCGCGAGATGCTGGAGCACCCGATCGAGCTTCTCCCCGGCGCGCGCGAGACCGTCGAGGCGCTCTCTGGCCGCTACCGCGTGCTGCTGATCACCAAGGGCGACCTGCTCGACCAGGAAAGGAAGCTCGCCCAATCCGGCCTCGGCGATCTCTTCGACGGGGTGGAGATCGTCAGCCACAAGACGGCGGAGAGCTATGCCGAGATCTTCGCCCGCCACGGCGAGGGCGCGGACCGCGCGATGATGGTGGGCAACTCGCTCCGCTCCGACGTGGTGCCGATGCTGGAAGCCGGCGGCTGGGGCGTCCACGTGCCCCACGAGCTGACCTGGGAATTCGAGGCGGCAGAAGAGCCCACCGACGCCCCGCGCTACCTGCGGCTCGCCCGCCTGGCAGAGCTTCCCGACGCGCTCGACCGCCTCGCGGGGTAGCGCCCGCCATATTCCCGACACCGCGCGTTCCTGTTTTGATCCCTTCCGGCTCATCAAGACGTGAATTTCCCACCGAATCGCTTTGAAATGACGGGTTTTCGGCGAGTCGGCGCTCTGCTATTCTGTCGCGAAGCAGCAAGGCCCCGCGCAAGACGGGGCGTAGAAGGCAGGAAAAAGGGGCCAGGATCGTGCGGGCACGTCCGGCGCAGTGCGTCCGATCAACCTTCCAGGTGAATCTTCTCGTGGCGTGGGCCCTGGTGCTCGCGCTGATGGTGCCCGTCCGGGCGATGGCCGCGCCCTACGCGGCCATGGTCATGGACGCGCGCGACGGCAAGATCCTCTACCAGGACAATGCCGACACCCGGCTTCACCCGGCCTCGCTGACGAAGATGATGACCCTCTACATCACCTTCGACGCGATCCGCCGCGGCGAGATCTCGCTCGACACCCCGGTCACCATCACCCGCCATGCCGCCGACCAGGAGCCGGTGCGCCTCGGCCTGCACCCGGGCCAGAAGCTCGCCCTGCGCTACCTGATCCGCGCCGCCGCGGTGAAATCCGCCAACGACGCCGCCGCCGCCATCGGTGACGCACTCTCCGGCAGCGGCGAGGCCTTCGGCAAGCGCATGACCGCGACGGCCAAGGCGCTCGGGATGATGAATTCGACCTTCAAGAACGCCAACGGGCTGACCATGCGCGGCCACCTGACGACCGCGCATGACATGGCGATCCTCGCGCGGCACCTGATCTACGATTTCCCCGAGTATTATAACATCTTCGGCCGGCAGAAGACCTTCGCCGGCGTGGCCGAGGTCTACAGCTCCAACCGCGCCTTCCTGCGCTCCTACCCGGGCGCCGACGGGCTGAAGACCGGCTTCACCTGGGCCTCGGGCTTCAACCTCGTGGCCTCGGCCGTGCATGGCAATGTCCGCCTGATCGGCGTGATCTTCGGCGAGCCCTCCGTCGCCGCCCGCAACAAGAAGATGACCGAGCTTCTGAACATGGGCTTCAAGCGCGCGCCGCAGAACGTGGCGCTGCGCCCGCCGGTGAAGCCCGACCTCAGCCACATCCCCTATGGCTGGCCGGGCCAGGATTCGGTGCTGGTGGCAAGCTCGCCCCGGCCCGCCCCGCGCCCGGATACGGCCAGCGCCGCTGCCGTGGCCGTCGCCGCCGCCGCGGCCTCCACCGCCCAGCCGCCCGCCGCCGCCTCTGGCGCGGCCCCGGTCGCCGCCGCCATCGCCACGGCCGAAGCCTCGGCCGCCCCCACTTCGCCGATGGCGCCCGCCACCGTCGCCGTGACCCCGGAACCGCGGCCCGCCAGCCTCCAGCAGCCCGCCGCAGATCCGACCCAGGTCGCCTCCGCCGATCCTGAGAAGCCCAGCCTCACCCCCGCGCCGCGCCCGCATTACGCCACCATGGCCGAGGCCGTGGCCGACAATGACGGCGAGCCGGTCAACGCCTCGGAGGTGACGATTACCGGGGCCAGCGGCAGTGCCCAGACCCAGGCCTCCGTCAGCAACGCCACGATCCAGAGCGTCGAGCCCACCTCCTCCGCCAGCGCGGTCCCGCCACGCGCCGCGCCCAAGGCCCGGCCCGAGATCGTCTTCGCCTCCGTCGCACCGGCCCCGAAGGCCGCCGAGCCGGCCGCCGCGCCGGAAGTCGTCAGCCGTCTCTCCACCTCCGGCGGGCGCGACTGGGCGATCACGCTTGGTCATTTCGGCAGCCGCGCGGCGGCCGAGAAGGTGCTGCTGCGCACCGCGCTGGCAGAGCCGGTCGTCCTCGACCAGGCGCTGCGCAAGGTGGTGGACCGCTCCTCGGGCTACGAGGCGAATTTCGTCGGCCTCACCCATCGCCAGGCCGATCTCGCCTGCGCCCGGCTTCAGGCCCGCGCGATCCAGTGCTTCTCGCTCTCGCCCTGATCTGATCTCGCTGCGCTGATCTTCCCGCGCTGATCGGGTCTTGCGCCCCTGCCCCTGCCACGGCAGGAAGGCGGCGGAGGTGCCGATGACCGACTATGCAATTCCCGTTCCGCCGCAACCGAGCCTGCCCGTCGCCGGCAGCCCGCTGCGCTTCCCCGTCCGCCGCATCTTCTGCGTCGGCCGCAACTATGCCGAACACGCGCGCGAGATGGGCAACGATCCGGACCGCGAACCGCCGTTCTTCTTCACCAAGCCCGCCGATGCGCTGGTCGAGGATGGCGCGACCGTCGCCTACCCCCCCGCCACCGCCGACCTGCATTACGAGGCAGAACTCGTCGTCGCGCTCGGCAAGGGCGGCGCGGATATCCCGGTCGCAGAGGCACTCGGGCATATCTGGGGCTGCGCCGCGGGCAACGACCTGACCCGCCGCGACCTGCAGGCCCAGGCCAAGGCGATGAAGCGGCCCTGGGACATGGCGAAGGGCTTCGACGCCTCGGCAGTCTGCGGCGCGCTCACGCCCTATGACGGGCGCGCCTTCACCGGCCGCATCCGCTGCCTCGTCAACGGCGCGGAACGCCAGTCGGCCGACCTGGCCGACATGATCTGGCCGGTCGCGGACGTGATCGCGCATCTCTCGGGGCTCGTCACGCTGCGCCCGGGCGACCTGATCTACACCGGCACCCCCGCCGGGGTCGGCGCGCTGGTGCACGGCGATACCTGCGTGGTGGAGGTCGAGGGGATCGGCAGCGTCAGCACCACCATCGCCTGAGGGCCGGCCCCCGGCCCATCAGGGCTTCGGGTGGTCGTCGTAATCCGGCCGCAGGATGCGGCGGGCATTGCCCTCGGGGTCGTCGTACTGGTCGGAGTTCAGCGACCAGATGAAGGCGCCGAGGCCGATGCCCCCCAGCATCAGCGAGATCGGGATCAGATAGGCCAGAACCGTCATTCTTCACCTCAGCCTTAGCGCGTTGAGTGATACCGTGATGGAAGACGCCGACATCGCCAGCGCCGCGATCAGCGGCGTGGCGAGCCCCAGCACCGCCAGCGGTACCGCCACGGCGTTGTAGAGCGCGGAGACCGCGAAATTCTCCCGGATACGCCGCCGCGCGCGCCGCGCGACCCGCGCAGCCTCGGCGACCGGCGCCATGTCCTGCCCCAGCAGCACGATGTCCGAGGCCACCCGCGCCGCATCGAGTGCCGAGGCCGGCGAGACGGAGACATACGCCGCCGCAAGCGCCGCCGTGTCGTTCAGCCCGTCGCCCACCATCAGGACCCGGCGCCCCTCGGCGGCGAGCCGCGCGACCTCGGCGGCCTTCTCCTCCGGCAGGGCGCCGGCCGTCCAGTCCGCGATGCCAAGCCGCCCGGCCAGCTCCGCCACCGCCGCCTCGGCGTCGCCGGAGATCAGCCGCACTGCCATCCCCTGCGCCCTGAGCGCCGCCACGGCCGCCGCAGCCCCGGGCCGCAGATGGTCCGTGAAGGGAAATCCCACCGCCGCGCCGGTGCCGCGGTCCAGATAGGTCGCCGTCGCCGCCAGCGGCGCGGCCCCGACCCATTCGGCCCGGCCCAGCCGCACCACGCGTCCCCGGTACCGGCCCTCGACGCCGTAGCCCGGCACCTCGCGCAGGTCCTCGACCGCCGCCGGCGCCACCCCCGCCGCCGCGGCCCCGGTGGCCAGCGCGCGTGCAAGCGGATGGGCCGAGGCCGCGGCCAGTGCCGCCGCCAGCGCCAGGTCCTCCGGCGCCCGCGCGTCCAGCCGCACCGGCTCCGGCGCGCCGAGCGTCAGCGTCCCGGTCTTGTCGAAAACGACCGTATCGACCTCCGCCAGACGCTCCAGCGCGGTGCCGTCCTTGATCAGAAGCCCCTTGCGGAACAGCCGCCCCGAGGCCGCCGTCACCACCGCCGGCACGGCAAGGCCCAGCGCGCAGGGGCAGGTGATGATCAGCACCGCCACCCCGATGTTCAGCGCCAGATGCACGTCGCCGCCGGTCCGCCAAAGCCAGCCGAGGAAGCTCGCGAAGGCCAGCAGATGCACGCCGGGCGCATAGATCCCCGCCGCCCGGTCGGCGAGCGAGGTGTAGCGGTTCTTCGCACTTTCCGCGACCGCCACCAGATCGGCCATCCGGTGCAGCGAACTGTCCTGCCCCGCCGCAGTCACCCGCACGGTCAGCGGCCCGGTCAGGTTCACCTCGCCCGCGCTCACCACCGCCTCCGGTCCGGTCCAGACCGGCAGGCTCTCCCCGGTCAGAAGCGACCGGTCAAGTTCGCTCGTCCCCTCGACGACCACGCCATCCACCGGCATCCGCGCGCCCGGCCGCACCCGCACCAGGTCTCCCGGCCGCAGATCGGCGATGGCGACGGCCACCTCCGCGCCCCCTTCCATCCGCAGCGCGCGCGGCACCTCCAGCGCGGCCAGCTCCGCCGCGGCCGAGCGCGCGACCGCCCGCGTACGATAGTCGAGGTAGCGCCCGGCCAGCAGGAAGAAGGTCAGCGCCACGGCGGCATCGAAATAGGTATGCCCCCCGCCCTCGGCGGTCTCGTAGAGCGAAAGCCCCGTGGCCAGCAGGATGGCAAGCGAGATCGGCACGTCCATCCCCAGCCGCCCCGCCTTCAGCGCGGTGGCCGCGTTGCGGAAGAAGGGCTGGCCCGCGAAGATCACCGTCGGCAGCGCGATCGCGGCAGAGATCCATTCGAAAAGGATCCGCGTCGGCCCCTCCGCCCCCGACCAGACCGCGACCGACAGAAGCATCACGTTCATCATCGCGAAGCCCGCGACGCCCAGCCGCATCAGAAGCTCCCGCCCCGCGCGATCGGCGCGCGTGGGTGTCAGGCTGCCGGGGTCCAGCTCATGCGCCTCGTAGCCGAGCCGGTCCAGCGCCGCGATCAGCCCCTCCGCCGTCACCCAGGGCTCCGCCGCCACCGCGACCCGCTTCAGCGTCAGGTTTACCCGCGCGTCATGCACGCCCGGCAGCTTCGCCAGCCCCCGCTCCACCGTGCTCATGCAGGCCGCGCAATGGGCGGTCGGCAGCGACAGCATCAGCCGCGCCTCTCCCGGTGCCGCGCGCCGGGCCAGATCCTCCGCCGCCGGCACGGCCAGGCAGGCGGGGCAGGCCGAGGCCGGGGTGGTCGCAGGGGCGGGGACAGCGGCGGAAAGCGTCTCGGTCACCGCCCTACTCCGCCACGATCAGCGCAAGCCGCTGGTGGAACTCGGTCCCGTCCTTGGCCCGAGCATTGATCTTGACCATCCACTTGCCGGGGGCCAGCGTCACCGGGCGCGCCACGAAGACCGGACCGTCCTGCGCGAAGATCGGGCGCTGGTCGTCCTTCGCCTCTGTCGGCCGCCCGATCAGCAGGTCCATCGCCGCGACCTGCGGCACCTGACCCCGGGTACCCTGGAACGTCACCTTCAGCGCCTTGCCGGCATAGGCGAGGTCGATCTTCCAGCCCAGCGCGATCTGCGCCTTCATGATCTGGTCGAAGGCCTGGCTTTCGTCATAGCCGTTGCCGGTCTCCTCCTCGAGGCCGGGGAAGCTCTTCTCCGCCTGGTAGGCCATGGTGAAATTCACCCCGAAGACGACGGCCACCCAGAAGATCGCGATCGCCAGAACCTTGCGCCCGGTCAGCTTGCCCATGCCCGGTCCCTCCCCCTCAATGACCCTTGCCGAAGAAGACAGTCGCCTGCTCGGCCGCCTGCCCGCTCACCGTATCCTCCACCCGGAAGGTCAGCGGCGTGCGCTCGGCGACCGCGGCGGCGCTCTTCGGCGCGGCCAGCACGTAGACGCGCAGAATCCTGGTTTCGTCCGCCGGCACCGTCGCCTCGGCACCGCTCGCGCCCTCCACCGACAGGCTCAGCGGCGCGGCGGAGGTAAGCGACAGCCGGAACGGATGCGCCGTGTGTTCCTGGTTGCGGATGCGGATGTCATAGGTGTTGCGGATCGCCCCGTCCGACAGCGTGACGTAGATCGGGTTGCGCACCGGCGCGACGGTCAGGCTGATCGGCTGGCGCAGGAACAGCGCCACGACAAGGCCGACGCCGATCCCGGCCCAGAGCAGGGTGTAAAGGATGGTGCGCGGGCGGAAGACATGGGCCCAGATCGGACGCGGCGCCGCGCCCGACCGCTCGCGCCCCTCGTCGGTCAGCGCCATGTAGCCGACCAGCCCCCTCGGCTTGCCGACCTTGTCCATCATGTCGTTGCAGGCGTCGATGCACAGCCCGCAGGTGATGCAGGCCAGCTGCTGGCCGTCGCGGATGTCGATCCCCATCGGGCAGACGTTGACGCAGGCCGAGCAGTCGATGCAGTCGCCGAGGGTCGAGGCGCCTTCCGCCTTGCGGTGCTTGCCGCGCGGCTCGCCGCGCCAGGACCGGTAGCCGATGGTGATCGTGTCCTCGTCCATCATCGCGGCCTGGATGCGCGGCCAGGGGCAGGCGTAGATGCAGATCTGCTCGCGCGCGAAGCCGCCGAAGAAGAAGGTCGTGGCGGTGAGGATCCCCATGGTCGAATAGGCGATCGGATGCGCGGTGCCGGTGACCAGCTGCTGCGCCAGCGTCGGCGCATCGGCGAAGTAGAAGATCCAGGCCCCGCCGGTGGCGAGCCCGATCAGGAGCCACAGGAACCATTTCGTCGCCCGCAGCCGGGCCTTCCGGAGGTCCCACTTCTGCCGGAACAGCCTGAGGCGGGCGTTGCGGTCGCCCTCCACCCAGCGCTCGACCAGGATGAAGAGGTCAGTCCAGACGGTCTGCGGGCAGGCATAGCCGCACCACACGCGGCCGAGAGCCGACGTGAAGAGAAACAGCCCCAGCCCGGCCATCACCAGCAGGCCCGCGACGAAATAGAACTCGTGCGGCCAGATCTCGATCCAGAAGAAGAAGAACCGCCGCCCGGCAAGATCCAGCAGCACCGCCTGGTCCGGCAGGTTCGGCCCGCGATCCCAGCGGATCCAGGGGGTTACGTAGTAAATCCCCAGCATGACGGCCATAAGCCACCATTTGAGGCTTCGGAACTTGCCCTTCACGCGGCGGGGGAAGACCGGCTCCCGCGCGGCATAGAGGGCCTGCTGGTCAGGATTTTCCGAAGAGGACACTGTAGGCTCCGGTGATTCTCGCATGCCTGCCCGGTATGGGGCGCGCGACTTCACGCTTCCTTGATATGCGTCAAAAAGCGGATTGCGGATGCATGAAATCCGGCCCCGCGCGCTTCTGCCGCGCCCCAGGCCGAAAGCCGGCCTCCCCCCGCTTCTTCTTGGCCCAAATACTCAGCCTTCCGGCCCGAAACAGCGGGCGCAGCCCGCCGGGCCAGCACTCGTCCGCCCCGCCCACACCCCGCCTCTCCCTGCGAAACGCGGCCTTTGACCCGGCCGCCCGCCCCTGTCACTCTGTCGTGAAGTCCGGGCCGCGGGCATCCGATCGGGGGAGGGCACCATGGAAAAGCGCCACGCCGGCGATACGGTGGAATTCTCGGCCGCCGAGATCGGCGCGCTGGCCCATCTCTACCGGGCAGAGGTCTACCGCTCCACGGTCTGGCGAACCCGGCTCGATACCACCACCAACTGGTCGGTCGTCACCCTGGGCGTCGCCCTCTCGATCACCTTCTCGAACCCCAACGCCTCGCCCCTGCCGCTGATCCTGGTCGGCATCCTCATCATGCTCTTCCTCGCGCTGGAGGCCCGGCGCTACCGCTACTTCTCGGTCTGGCGCGGCCGCTCCCGCTGGCTGGAGACTCAGTTTTTCGTGCCGATGCTGGCCGAGGGCGACCTGCATACAGAGGAGGGCTGGCAGAAGACCCTGGCCGAGGATTACCGCAACCCCGCCTACCACGTCTCCTACATGGTCGCGATCGCGCGGCGGGTCCGCTCCAACTACCTCTGGATCCTGCTGATCCAGTCGCTCGCCTATCTCGGCAAGCTGATCGTGCATCCGACCCCGATCGACAGCTGGCACCACCTTGTCTCGCGCGCCGATATCGGGCCGTTCCCGGGGGAGGTCGTGCTGGCCGCCGGCGGGGTTTACATCCTCAGCTGGGCGGCGCTGGCGCTCTGGATCGGTCGCCGCGACGCCCGCCGCATCCGGGCCCGAGGCGGCACGCCCGCGATGGGCTGATGGCTCAGCCCGCCGGGCAGCCCGTCAGTTCCACCGCCCGGTCTCGGCCCAGCACGGTGATCCGCACCCGCGACCGGTCAAGCAGGAACGGCGCCGCATCCGCCGGCACCAGGTCCGCCCCCGCGACCAGCTCGGCCCCCTGACGCTTCGTGCTGCTGGCCCCGACCCAGATCGACGGATCGCCGGTCTCGAAAAGCGCCACCTCGCTGCCGCCCTCCGGCGGAAGCGCGATATGCGCGGTCAGGTGCAGCCCGTCCTTGATCGGCCGGACGCTGCAGTGGAACCCCGAAAGCCCCGCCCGCGCCGCCGGCTCCGGCACCTCGGCCAGTGCCTGTCGGATCGCCGGCACCTCGCCCCCCGGGCCAGAGAGCTCGGCGCTCAGATCGAACTCGACGGGGATGCAGATGTCGTTGCAGACGCCGATATCCACCTTCGCCCGCACCGCCACCGGCTGGCCCGGCGCCTTCGGCGTGAACTCGATCGGCAGCACGAGGTCGTGGAGATAGCCCACGCTCTGCAGCCCGTTCAGCTCGAACACCCGCGGCGCCGGCCAGTGGATCGCGACAGAGGAGAGGTTGGACGACCCCGCCCAGTCGAACCGCGGCGGGATTCCGGCATCGCCCGGCGCGCGCCAATAGGTCTTCCAGTGATCGGCCAGCCGGATCTCCAGCGCCGCCATCTGGTGTCCCGCGGCGGTCCGCCAGCCCGGGATCAGCCGCGCCTGCACCACCTCGGCGGCCGAGGTTGGCGGCGCGGCGGCGGCGGGCCCCGAGGGCAACAGCAGGCAGAGGAAAAGGGCGAAAGCCTTGCGCATCGGCAGAAGATGGGCCGCTCCGGGCGGCTTGAAAAGTCACTTTCGGGCGAAACACCGCCGCCTGCGGCCTTGCTGCACCGCCGCGAGGCCTTGCAGAGCGCTCCCCCGCGCCCCATCCTTCTGTCATGGCAGCAGATCCCGAATCCATGGACCTTACCGGCAAGTTCCTGATCGCCATGCCCGGCATGGGCGATCCGCGGTTCGAGACCGCCCTGATCCTCGTCTGCGCCCATTCGGATGACGGCGCGATGGGGCTGATCGTCAACAAGCCGCTGCCGGAACCCGGCTTCCGCCGCCTGCTGGAGCAGCTGGAGATCACGCCCGGCCCGGACTGCGCCGATGTGAAGGTCCAGTTCGGCGGCCCGGTCGAGAACGGGCGCGGCTTCGTGCTGCATTCTCCCGAATACTCGGCCGAGGACGGCACCATGCCGATCGACGAGACCTTCGGCATGACCGCGACGCTGCAGGTGCTGGAGGACCTCGCCCGGGGCAAGGGGCCGGAACGCGCGCTCCTCGCGCTCGGCTACGCCGGCTGGGGCCCCGGCCAGATCGAATCAGAGATCCTGCGCAATGGCTGGCTGAGCTGCGAGGCCAGCCCCGAGATCGTCTTCTCCCTCGACAATGCGACGAAGTGGGAGCGCGCGCTGAAGACCATCGGCGTCGACGCGCTCACGCTGTCGTCGACCGCCGGCCGGGCCTGAACCCTCCGAATTCCCCCGGCCCGAAACAGCGGGGCGCCCAGGCGGGCCATCGCCCGTCCGCGGGTGGGCGCCCGTGGCGCCGCGGGTCTGTCCGATTATGGCGTAAGAAACCCCTGCCGTCGCCCTACCCGCGCGGTGCCGCCGCCCGCCTCAGCCGGTCGTTGATCGCGCGCCCCAGCCCATGGTCCGGCACCGGCGCCACGGCGATCACACGGCCCCCCGCCCGCGCATCGGCCTCGCGCAGAAGGTGAAACAGGTTCGCCGCCGCCTCCACCATGTCCCCCGTGGCCGAAAGCGTCAGCTCCCCCGCCACCGGCCCGAAGCCGATCAGCAGCTCCCCCGGCCGCGCCTCCGTCGCCTCCAGCCGCACCGCCGCGCCCGGCGCGTAATGCGAGCCAAGCTGCCCCGGCGCGGAAATCCCCGCGCCCGCGGCCCCCAGGGGTGCCCCGAGGCAGGCCTCGATCACCTCCACCGGCAACCCGCCGGGGCGCAGCAGCACCGGCGCCCCCGCCGCTCCGACGATGGTCGATTCCACCCCCACCGGGCAGGCGCCGCCGTCAAGCACCGCCTCGATCCGCCCGCCAAGGCCGTCCATCACATGGCCCGCCCGCGTCGGGCTGACCCGGCCGGAGGGATTGGCCGAAGGCCCCGCTACCGGCCCGCCGAAGGCCGTCAGCAGCGCCTGCGCCACCGGATGCGCCGGAACGCGCACCGCGACCGTCGGAAGCCCGGCCATGACCAGCGGCGAGAGCCCCGCTTCCGGCCGCGCCTCCAGAACCAGCGTCAGCGGCCCGGGCCAGAAGGCATCCGCCAGCCGCTCCGCGGCCTCGGTGAAGCGCACGATCCGCCGCGCCGCGGCGACATCGGCCACATGCACGATCAGCGGGTTGAAGGAGGGCCGGCCCTTGGCCTCGAAGATCCGCGCCACCGCCCGGCCATTGCGCGCATCGCCGCCAAGGCCGTAGACCGTCTCCGTCGGGAAGGCCACCAGCCCGCCGGCCCCCAGCACCGCGCTGGCCTGGGCGACGCCTTCCGGCGTGGCGGGCAGAAGATGGGTCTCTGTCGGCATCGTGACGCGGCGTTCGGCTTGCTGGCTGGCGCACATGCGCTAGCGTTACCATTGGACGGCTGTCACATACGCGCGCACCGCGCCGATGCCAAGCCGCAGACCGGGGGGAACGGACCATGACGTATCGCGCGCCGGCCACAGAGCTGCGCTTCATCCTCGATCACGTCGTGGGTTTCCTGGCGGTCACGGCGACCGACCGCTACGCCGAGGCCGGCGAGGTGACCGACGCGATCCTGTCGGAGGCCGCCCGCCTCTGCGACACCGCCCTCGCGCCCCTGAACCGCCCCGGCGACGCGCAGCCGAGCCGGCTGGAAAACGGCGTCGTCCGCACGCCCCCCGGCTTCGCCGAGGGCTATGCCGCGATCCGCGACGGCGGCTGGGTCGCGATCTCCGCACCCCCCGAGCATGGCGGCATGGGCCTGCCGGTCGCGCTTACCTCGGCGGTGAACGACATGATGTCGGGAGCCTGCCTCGCGCTGCAGCTGAACCCGCTCCTGACCCAGGGCCAGATCGAGGCGCTTGAACATCACGCCAGCCCCGAGCTTCAGGCCCTCTACCTGCCCAAGCTCATCTCCGGCGAATGGTCCGGCACGATGAACCTGACCGAACCGCAGGCCGGCACCGATGTCGGCGCGCTCAGGACCCGGGCAGAACCCAACGGCGACGGCACCTATGCCATCACCGGCCAGAAGATCTTCATCACCTGGGGCGACGCCGACTTCCTGGCCAACACCTGCCACCTGGTCCTCGCCCGCCTGCCGGACGGGGTGCCCGGCACCAAGGGGATCAGCCTCTTCCTCGTCCCGAAATTCCTGCCCGATGCCGAGGGAAACCCCGGCGCGCGCAACAGCCTCCAGGTCGTCAGCCTCGAGCACAAGCTCGGCATCCACGGCTCGCCCACCTGCGTCATGCAATACGACGGCGCCACTGGCTGGCTCGTCGGCGAGAAGCACGACGGCATGCGCGCCATGTTCACCATGATGAACAACGCCCGCCTCGCCGTCGGCATCCAGGGCATCGGCGTGGCAGAGGCCGCCTACCAGCACGCGCTCGCCTATGCGACGGAGCGCCGCCAGGGCAAGACCCCGGTCGAGGGCCCCGGCACCATCGTCGACCATGCCGACGTGCGCCGGATGCTTGCCACGATGAAGGCGGAGGTCTTCGCCGCCCGCGCCATCGCCCTTGCCACCGCCACCGCCATCGACATGTCCCGCGCCACGGGGGAGGCCGACTGGGCCGCCCGCGCGGCGCTCCTGACGCCCATCGCCAAGGCCTATGGCAGCGACACCGGCATCGCGGTCGCCAGCACCGGAGTCCAGATCCACGGCGGCATGGGCTTCATCGAGGAGACCGGCGCCGCCCAATACCTCCGCGATGTCCGCATCACCGCGATCTACGAGGGCACCAACGGCATCCAGGCGATGGACCTCGTCGCCCGCAAGATGATGGACGGGGGCGAAGCCGCCTTCCGCCTGATGGAGGAGATCGAGGCAGAGGCCGAGGCCGCCCGCACCCTCCTCCCCGACCTCGCGAACGCCGTCTGGTCCGCCGCCGAGAGCCTGCGCGAGGCGACCGAGGAACTGGTCGCCGCCGGGATGCAGGACCGCTTCGCCGGCGCGGTGCCCTACCTGCGCGCCTTCGCCCTGACGCTCGGCGGCCACTACCACCTGCGCGCCGCGCGGGCGGAGGGCGGCTCCGGCCCCCGCACGCGCCTCGCCGGCGTCTTCATCTCCCGCATCCTGCCGGAGACCCCGGGCCTTCTCGCCCAGGCCCGTGCCGGGGCAGGGGAACTCTACGCGCTGACCCTCGAAGACCTCTCGGCCTGATGGACAGCCCCGGCCTGACCCTGCGTTACCCGATCGAGGCCCCCCCCGCCGAGGGCGAGGCGGTCGAGATCGCCGAGGGCATCCTCTGGTTCCGCCTGCCCCTGCCGATGAAGCTCGACCACGTGAACATCTTCGCGCTGGACGAGGGCGACGGCTGGACCGTCGTCGACACCGGCTTCGACAGCCGCCGCAGCCGCGCGATCTGGGAGGCGGTCCTTGCAGGCCCGCTCGGCGGGCGGCCGGTGACGCGGCTCGTCGTCACCCATCACCACCCCGACCATATCGGGCTCGCGGGCTGGTTCCAGGCACGGGGGGCAGAGCTTCTGACCACCCGCACCGCCTGGCTGATGGCCCGCATGCTGACGCTCGACGTAGAGGAGACGCCCAGCCCGCAGGCCGTGGCCTTCTGGCAATCCGCCGGCATGCCGGCCGAGATGCTCGCGACCCGCCGCGCCGAGCGGCCCTTCAATTTCGCCGATATCGTCACCCCCCTGCCGCCGGGCTACACCCGCATCGGCGAGGGCGACCGCCTCCGTCTCGGCGGGCGGCACTGGCAGGTGCGGATCGGCAACGGCCACGCCCCCGAACACGCCACCCTCTGGTGCGAGGAGGAGGCGCTGGTGCTCGGCGGCGACCAGCTCCTGCCCTCGATCTCGCCCAATCTCGGGGTCTATCCCAGCGAACCCGCCGCCGATCCGGTGGGCGACTGGATGGAAAGCTGTACCCGCCTCGCCCCCTTCGCCCGCGACGACCAGCTGATCCTGCCCGGGCACAAGCTGCCCTATCGCGGCCTGCCGCTCAGGCTGTCCCAGATGATCGAGAACCACGCCGGGGCGCTCGCCCGGCTGCAGGAGCGCCTCGCCCAGCCGCGCACCGCGGTCGACTGTTTCCCCGCCCTTTTCAAGCGCGAGATCGGCCCGGCCGAATACGGGCTCGCGCTGGTCGAGGCGATGGCCCATCTCAACCACCTCCTCCGCAACGGCCGCGCGGTCCGGACCCGGCGCGCGGACGGCGCCTGGCTGTGGCAGACCACGGCCTGAGCCGCGGTCCGCCGGGCGGCAATGGCGTGACAGGCGCCCGCAAATCGGCTATTGGGCAGAAAACCAACGCTGAAAGGGAGCGGTGCTGATGGCGGGTTTCGAGCATGGGTCGATGGACATCCGCGACCACCAGAAGACCTTCGACGGCTTCGTGAAGATGGTCACCTGGGGCGGCATCATCGTCGTCTGCGTGCTGATCTTCGTCGGCCTCGTGAACGGCTAGGGCCAGCGCGCCGCCGCGCCGACAGACCGAAGACCAAGCGACAGGACAGTTTCATGGGCCGCCTCCTCCTCAGCCTCGGCCTCGTGCTATTTGTTGCCGCCTGCGGGTCGGGCCGCCCCTTCGCGCCCGAGCCGGTGGTCCAGCACGCGGCCTTTGTGGACACGAAGGATCCCCCTTCGATCACGCTCTTCACCTCGATCCGCTCCGCGGCGGGGACCGGGGCGCATTCTGCGGTGCTGATCAACGCCTCCGAGCGGGTGATCTTCGACCCCGCCGGCAGCTTCGAGACCGAGACCCGCGGCGTCGCCCCGATCCGCGGCGACGTGATCTACGGCGTCACCGATCCGGTGCTCGACGCCTATCGCCGCTTCCAGTCCTCCACCGGCTACCACGTTGTGGCGATCACCGTCCCCGTGCCCGCCGCCGTGGCGGAAGAGGCGCTGCACAAGGCCGAGGACCACGGCTGGGTCAGCCAGGCCTTTTGCGCCGATGCCTCCTCGCATCTGATCTCCTCCCTGCCGGGGTTCGAGCGGGTCCACCCCACGCTCTTCCCCCGCGCCTTCATGCTGCAGATGGAGAAGATGCCGGGCGCCACGATCCGCACCTACCTGAAGGGGGTCGAGATCCCGAACGGCAGCGCGCCGCATAGCCGCGCCGCCCTCCCCGACTTCCCAGACGGGCTGCCGGGGTGAGCGTGGCGCGGATCCGTCCCGGCCTCGCCGCCGGGCACCGCGCCGCCGCGCTCTCGCTCTACTGGCTCGCCTTCGGCCCGAAGCTCGGCCGCCTTCTGGGTCCGGAGACGCGGGCCCTGGCCTATCTCGACCGGGTGCTTTGCCCCGAGCAGATGATCTCGGCCGTCTCGGAGCGGGGCGAGCTTCTGGGCATCGCCGGCTTCCGCATGGCGCGCGGCGCCGTCTCCATCGGCCGGCTGCCCGAGATGGTGGCCGTCTACGGCCGCTTCGGCGCCTTCTGGCGCTGCGCCCTGATCCGGGCGCTGCCGCAGGCGGTCGGCCCGGGCCAGTTCAGCATCGACGGCCTCGCCGTCTTCGACGCGGCCCGCGGCCAGGGCATCGGCGCCGCGCTGATCGAGGCGCTCTGCACCGAGGCCCGCAGCCATGGCTTCCGGGATATCCTGCTCGACGTCGCCGATGCCAACACCCCGGCCCGGGCGCTTTACGAACGCGAGGGCTTCGTCCCCTGCGGCAGGGACCGCATGGGCCCCCTGCGCCTGATCTTCGGCTTTTCCGCCTCGACCCGCATGGTCCGGCACCTGGCGTAACCGACGCGCCCCGGCCCGCGCAGGGTGCGCATTCATTGCGCACCACCCGATTCCCCACCTTTCCCCCGCCGGCCCGATACGGCGTCGCGTGGCCCGCCGGGCCAGCGCCCGTCCGCCTCCGTCGCACCTTCCGTGTGCCGCGAAACATCGGCACGCCTCCGGCGTGACGGCGGACGATCCCTGCCCTTCCACAGCTCACGGCCGGAAAGGCCTTAACCAACCCTTACCCACCTGTCCCGAAATACGGTACACTACGGTGCGAAAGCGGTGTCAAATCGGTGCCAAATCGGCACCCCGATTTTCCAGCCCCCGCAGCCCCTTACGCGTTCCCCGCCCGCCGCGCTACACTTCCCCCGAAAAACCGAGGAGAGAGAGATGCGCAAACTCCAAGCCCAGGGCGTCCACCACATCACCCTCGTCGGCGCCGACCGGCAGACCTCGATCGATTTCTGGGAGGGGCTCCTCGGCATGCCCTTCGTGTTCGAGCAGCCTAACCTAGACCGCCCGGAGGAAAGCCACCTCTACTTCGACCCCGGCGACGGCCGCCTCATCACCATCTTCACCAATGAGAGCCGCCGTCCCGACCCGCGCCGCACCCCGACCGAACCGGGCTGCGTCCATCACATCGCGTTCAACGTCAGCCGGGCGACCTTCTCGCAGGCCGTCTCCCGCTTGGGCGAGCGCGGGATCGAGAACACGGGTGTGAAGGACCGGGGCTTCATGGATTCGATTTACTTCAACGATCCCATGGGCTTGACCATCGAGCTCGCCAGCTACCGCTTCTTCCCGCCCGAGGGCTGCACCCATGCCGACGTGATGATCGAGGCCCACCGCCTCCGCGTCGGCCGCGGCGATGACCATATCGAAGAAATC
>NZ_RRYH01000099.1 GCF_004010155.1 Solirhodobacter olei
CGGAAGCACTGGCTCTGGCGCGCCGTCGATGCCAGGGGCGATACGTTGGAAATCCTCGTGCAGAGTCGTCGGAATGCCAGTGCGGCCAAGCGTTTCCTGAGCAAGCTGATGCGCCGCTGGGGATCGCCGCGTGTGCTGGTCACCGACAAGCTGCCCAGCTACGGCGCGGCCCGACGCGCACTTTGCCCTAGCGCCGATCACCGTGCCCACAAAGGGTTGAACAATCGGGCCGAGGCATCTCACCGGCACACCCGACGGCGAGAGAAAATCATGGGCCGGTTCAAGTCCCCCGGCCAAGCGCAGCGCTTCCTTTCCGTCCTCGACCAGACCGCCGCCCTCTTTCGCCCCAGGCGCCACCGTCTCACCGCAGCATCCTATCGCCACACCCGCGCTGATGCCTTCAGCCTCTGGGCCGACTTCGCGGCGGGGATCACGGCCTGAACCAAGTGGCCGGGGACCATCTCAAACCCATCCAGGCAAGTTGACAAAGCC
>NZ_RRYH01000100.1 GCF_004010155.1 Solirhodobacter olei
CTTCTTTGGTTGCCGCCCGTGATGCAAGAGGCTTCTGACCCTATCGGCGTGTGACCGAGTGCGAACTTCTTTCAGGCCTCATTGTACGGCATTTCCAGAAGCCGCGGGCCGTTATGGTGATCTGCGGACCAAGTCCAAATCTTGGGACCGAGCTCGTAGCTCAGCGTTCGACTATGGTTTTCCTGATCCAGATCTGTTCGATCATTGCGCCCATTCAGGTCGTCGTCTTCTCACACCCCTGGCACCGTCGCTGGTTGATTACACCCTGAGGCTCATGCCGCAGCCGCCAGCGCCGGATCCCAGTAATCCTCGTTCTTCGTCAGCATGGCCCAGATTTGCCGGGCCATCTTGTTCGCCAGGGCTATCCCGACCAACATCTTCGGCTTGCGTGCCAGCATCCGCCCAATCCAGCTCTCTGCCAGGACCGTATGCCGCGCCCGCCCTATGATCCGGGTCATCGCCCCGATGAT
>NZ_RRYH01000101.1 GCF_004010155.1 Solirhodobacter olei
CCAGGGCCGCCCCCGTCGAGGTATCGTAGCGTCGCGGCGTCGTGGGTGGCGCGGGGCAGGTCGAACCCGGCGTCGCGCCCGATCTCGGCGCGAAAGGCCCGGAGGCTCAGCGCGAGCGCGAGCAGCGCGTAGAGGCCAAGCGCGCCGAAGAGCCACGCCATCGCGGCATGCGGCATGAGGCGGTAGAACCGTCCGTCGTTGGCGAAGAGGGCGCCGGGATCACTGACCCAGACCGTGCCGGCGATGAAGGCCGCAGCGCAAATCGCGACCGCCACGGCCACCGCGAGCCCGTTGCGCGCGAAGAGCGGCGCGAGCGCCCGGGGCCAAGCGTATCGGGCGTAGCTTTCGGCCCGGACGCGGGCGAGCGTCGCCGGCACGTTGACCGCAAACTCATGTGGCGGCGCAAACTGGCATTCCACGTAGCAGGCGCCGCAGTTGTGGCAGAGATTGGCGAG
>NZ_RRYH01000102.1 GCF_004010155.1 Solirhodobacter olei
CCAGGGCCGCCCCCGTCGAGGTATCGTAGCGTCGCGGCGTCATGGGTGGCGCGGGGCAGGTCAAACCCGGCGTCACGCCCGATCTCGGCGCGGAAGGCCCGGAGGCTCAGCGCGAGCGCGAGCAACGCGTAGAGGCCGAGCGCGCCGAAGAGCCACGCCATCGCGGCATGCGGCATGAGGCGGTAGAACCGTCCATCGCTGGCGAAGAGGGCGCCGGGATCACTGACCCAGACCATGCCGGAGATGAAGGCCGCGACGCACATCGCGACCGCCACGGCCACTGCAAGCCCGTTGCGCGCGAAGAGCGGCGCGAGCGTCCGGGGCCAGGCGTAGCGGGCGTAGCTCTCGGCCCGCACCCGGGCGAGCGTCGCCGGCACGTTCACCGCGAATTCATGCGGCGGCGCGAACTGGCAATCCACGTAGCAGGCGCCGCAGTTGTGGCAGAGATTGGCGAG
>NZ_RRYH01000103.1 GCF_004010155.1 Solirhodobacter olei
CGGTCCCCGTATTCCTCAGGTATTCCCGCCCCGTGATCCCTGACGATGATCTGGACCGCCCCTCGCGTGTTCCGTAGTTCCGCCTCGACCGTCTCTCCCCTCGGAGAGAACTTCGCCGCGTTCGACAGCAGGTTGTTCAGAACCTGAACAAGCCGGTCATGGTTCGCATCGACGATAACGGAGGCTTTGGTTCCGATGCGGATCAGCCGGACGCCGAACTCCGCAGCATAGCTCTCGTTCGACGCCAAGGCGTCTTCGAGCACCTTCGAGACATCGGTTGGCTGCAGCTTCATCTCCATCTTGCCCGCCGCGACTTTTTCGAGATCGAGCAGATCGTTGATCATCACGACAAGGCGTTCGACATTGCGAAGCGCGACCTGGATCAATCCGAGCGGTCTTTCCTCGATCTGGCCCATCTTGCCGGACGCCATGAGCTTGAGCGC
>NZ_RRYH01000104.1 GCF_004010155.1 Solirhodobacter olei
CTCGACCATGCCGAGATGGCGCGGATCGCGCGGGAGAAGCTGAACGAGCTGGGTCTGATGACGATCCAGAACATCAACCAGGCGGTGGAGACGCTCTCGGGCGGGCAGCGCCAGGGGGTGGCCGTGGCGCGGGCCGCGGCCTTCGGCTCCAAGGTCGTGATCATGGACGAGCCGACGGCGGCGCTGGGGGTGAAGGAGAGCCGGCGGGTGCTGGAGCTGATCCTCGACGTGAAGGCGCGGGGGATGCCGATCATCCTGATCAGCCACAACATGCCGCATGTGTTCGAGGTCGCCGACCGCATCCACATCCACCGGCTGGGCAAGCGGCTCTGCGTCATCAACCCCAAGGACTACTCCATGGCCGATGCCGTGGCCTTCATGACCGGCGCAAAGGTCCC
>NZ_RRYH01000105.1 GCF_004010155.1 Solirhodobacter olei
CAACACCCTAAAGTCAAAACCCAACAAAAATACCACTGGACCCCTGTACAACACTTGGAACCCAGCTAATGCCGCCCGCGACTCTGCCTCGAAGCTCAAAGACGGAGGATTTAACCCTCTTGGCAACCTTGCAGGTTCTAGTCAACCACACAAGGTCGCTGCTAAAGCTGGTCTTGCTTTTGCTGGTCTTGGTACCATTGGTGCTGTGGCTGACTACTCAACCCAGAAGCTTAATTCTCTGGCAGGTGATAATCAAATTGCTAAAGGATTTATTAACTTTGGCCCTATCGGGGCAATCGTCGCCGGAATTCGTCAGTCTTAACGCCTCCCTCTACAATGGGGGACACGTTTATGGACGTCGATAGTCATGGATCAGCAAAACGCCCCGCAGCCG
>NZ_RRYH01000106.1 GCF_004010155.1 Solirhodobacter olei
CCACACACTGCTTAGGTTCAAACTTTGCCACCACATTCGGCTGACACTTTGGCTTCTCACAGTACATGCGCAGCTCCAGCTCCTTAAACAGCTCCCCATCCTTATCGTGGATACGTATTACATGAACGTCCTCCATGTCGTAACGCTTAACGGCCTCTTCATTGAAATCGAAGCAATTGGTGACGTTATGGTCATACACACGGTACTTGTACTGTGTTTTGCCGGCATTCAGCTCCCGTTGCGGTACCAGTAAGAACTCGCCATCTGGTGTTATGTATTTGTCAACTCTTACCTTAGTAGTCGGTTCAAAAGTCTTGGCGTCAATCTGCTTTCCCACTGGGTGAGAAGTCTTGCTTGTAGGCAATTGCTCCATTGTTAGCTGG
>NZ_RRYH01000107.1 GCF_004010155.1 Solirhodobacter olei
GGCGTCGGCGATGCGGATATGGGCGGCGGAGGCAAGCTCCAGCCCGCCGCCGACCACGGCGCCCTTCAGCGCGGCGATGACCGGCACGCCGCCGTATTCCATCTTGTTGAACGCCTCGTGCCAGCGCAGGCAGATATGCATGAAATCGGCGGGGCTGCGGTCTTCGCGGTGATGTTCCACGAGATCCAGCCCGGCGCAGAAATGATCCCCGGCGGCGGCGAGGACGATGGCGCGGACCCCGGCGCGGGGCGCGGTGTCGAAGAGGCGCACCATCTCCTCCACCGTCGCCGCGTCGAGCGCATTGCGCTTGGCCGGGCGGTTCAGCGTGGCGACGAGGACGCCGTCCTGCTGCAGCTCCAGCGCGATGTTGGCGAGGTCGAG
>NZ_RRYH01000011.1 GCF_004010155.1 Solirhodobacter olei
CTGCACCCATGCCGACGTGATGATCGAGGCCCACCGCCTCCGCGTCGGCCGCGGCGATGACCATATCGAAGAAATCCACCTTGCCGACGCGATCGAGATGCTGGTCGAGCGCCGGCAGCAGACCCTCTCGCCCCACCGCGCGCCGCGCGATCCCTACCGGAAAAGCTAGACCGAGATCCGCCGCCGCAGCTCGTCCCCCTGCGCCCCGCGCATGTCGGCGCCAGAGCCGGACAGGACGACCTCGCCCCGGTCCATCACGTAGAAGCCATCGGCGAGGTCGCGGGCGAAGTCGAAATACTGCTCCACCAGCAGGATCGACAGCCCCCCCTTGTCGCGCAGCCAGCTGATCGCCCGGCCGATATCCTTGATGATCGAGGGCTGGATCCCCTCGGTCGGCTCGTCCAGAACCAGAAGCTTCGGCCGCATCACCATCGCCCGCCCGATGGCCAGTTGCTGCTGCTGTCCGCCGGACAGATCCCCCCCACGCCGCGCCAGCATGTCCTTGAGAACAGGGAAAAGTTCGAACACGTCCTCTGGTATGGTCCGGGCCTTCCGGGGCAGCAGGGCGAAGCCGGTCTCGAGGTTCTCGCGCACCGTCAGCAGCGGAAAGATCTCTCGTCCCTGCGGCACGTAGGCGATCCCCGCCCGCGCCCGGTCGGCAGGCGAGAACCGCGCGATGTCCTGCCCTTGCCAGCGGATCGCACCGGCGGTGATCGGGTGCCGCCCCACCACCGCGCGAAGCAGAGAGCTCTTGCCCACCCCGTTCCGTCCCAGGACGGTCGTGACCTTGCCGTCGGGGGCGGTGCAACTTACCGCCTTCAGCGCCTGGGCCGCGCCGTAATGCAGGTTGATCGCGTCGATTTCCAGCATCTTAGCGCCCCAGATAGACTTCGATGACCTCTGGCATGGCGCTGACCATCTCGAGGTTGCCTTCGGCAAGCACGGACCCCTGGTGCAGCACCGTGACCTTGCAGCCAAGCGCTCGGACGAACTCCATGTCGTGTTCGACCACGATGACGGAGCGTTCGCCGGCGATGGATTTCAGCAGGTCCGCGGTCAGCATCGTCTCTGCATCCGTCATGCCCGCCGCCGGTTCGTCGACCAGCAGAAGCTGCGGGTCCTGCGCCAGCAGCATCCCGATCTCCAGCCATTGCTTCTGGCCGTGGCTGAGGTCCCCCGCCATCCGGTGGCGCTTGTCGCCGAGGCGGATGATGCCCAGAAGCTCGTCGATCCGCGCCGCCTCCGCCACATCCGCACGGTGGAAGAGCGTGGCCCAGGGCGAGCGGTCGGCCTTGATGGCGAGGGCGAGGTTGTCGGCCACCGTGTGACTCTCGAAGACCGTGGGTTTCTGGAACTTTCGCCCGATGCCAAGCCGCGCGGTATCGGCCTCATCGAGCTTGGTCAGGTCCACCGTCTGCTGCCAGAGGACCTCGCCGGTGTCGGGCCGGGTCTTGCCGGTGATGATGTCCATCATTGTCGTCTTGCCCGCCCCGTTCGGCCCGATCACCGCGCGCAACTCGCCCGGCTCGATGACGAGAGAGAGGTTGTTGATGGCCTTGAACCCCTCGAAGGCGCGCGAAACGCCGTTGAGGTAGAGCTGCGGCAACTCCTCGGGCGGCAGGCCCCCGATGGCGTGGGGATGGTGGGCGCTCATGCCTCGGCCTCCTTGGCGGCGGGGCGGCGGCGGAGGCGCCCGATACCGGTCTCGACCGCGCCCAGAACCCCGGTTGGCAGCGCAATGGTGACGAGGATGAAGAGCGCGCCGAGCGCGTAGAGCCAGGCCTCCGGCAGCGCGCCGGTGAGGTAGGTCTTGGCGGCCGCGACGATGATCGCGCCAAGCGCCGCGCCGACCAGCGTTCCTCGGCCGCCGAGCGCGACCCAGATCACGATCTCGATCGAGTTGGCGGGGCTGAACTCCGACGGGTTGATGATGCCCACCTGCGGCACGTAGAGCGCCCCCGCCACCCCCGCCATCATCGCCGAGACGGTGAAGATGAAGAGCTTGTAATGCTCCACCCGGTAGCCGAGGAACCGTGTCCGGCTTTCGGCATCCCTGACGCAGACCAGCACCTTGCCGAGGCGCGAGGTGGTGATCCAGCGAGACAGCAGAAGCCCCCCTGCCAGCGCCACGGCGGACAGCATCGTGAGGCCGACCTTGGTGCCATCACTGGCGAGGTCGAAGCCGAGGATATCCTTGAAATCGGTCAGCCCGTTGTTGCCGCCGAAGCCCATCTCGTTGCGGAAGAAGGCAAGCATCAGGGCGTAGGTCATCGCCTGGGTGATGATCGACAGGTACACACCGGTCACGCGCGAGCGGAAGGCGAACCAGCCGAAGGTGAAGGCGAGGATTCCCGGCGCCAGCAGCACCATGATCGCGGCCAGCCAGAAATGGTCGAACCCCCACCAGTACCAGGGCAGGTGCTTCCAGCCGATGAAGACCATGAAATCCGGCAGGAGCGGGTTGGCATAGACCCCGCGCGCCCCGATCTCGCGCATCAGGTACATGCCCATCGCATAGCCGCCGAGCGCGAAGAACGCGCCGTGGCCCAGGCTGAGGATGCCGCAGTAGCCCCATACCAGATCCAGCGCGACGGCGAGCAGCGCGTAGCAGAGGTACTTGCCGATCAGCGCGACAAGGTAGGTCGGCACCGGCTTGCCCGCCATGGCGAGATTACCGACCGGCACGGCGACGGTCAGGATGAAGAGCCCCAGCAGGAAGATGGCAAGGCGGCGGTCGATCAGGCCCTGTCTCGGCATCTCAGGACTCCACCGCCCGGCCCTTCACCGCGAAGAGACCCCGGGGGCGCTTCTGGATGAAGAGGATGATGCCGACGAGGATCAGGATCTTCGCCAGCACCGCGCCGGAGAAGGGCTCGAGGAACTTGTTGGCGATGCCCAGCGTAAAGGCCCCGGCAAGCGTGCCCCAGATGTTGCCCGCGCCGCCGAAGACCACGACCATGAAGCTGTCGACGATGTAGTTCTGCCCGAGGTTCGGGCTGACGTTGTCGACCTGGCTCAGCGCGACGCCGGCAAGCCCCGCGATCCCGGCGCCAAGGCCAAAGGTCAGCGCGTCGACCCCGCCGGTGCGGATGCCCATGTTCGCTGCCATGGCGCGGTTCTGGGTGACGGCGCGCATCTGCAGCCCGATGGGCGTCTTCTTCAGCACGGCAAGGAGCACGGCGAAGACGGCAAGGCAGAAGATCAGGATCCAGAGCCGGTTCCAGGTCACCTGCATCTGGCCGATCTTGAAGGCGCCGGACATCCAGCCGGGGTTGCCGACATCGCGGTTGTCCGGGCCGAAGATGGTGCGGACGGCCTGCTGCAGGATCAGGCTGACGCCCCAGGTGGCAAGCAGCGTCTCCAGCGGGCGTCCGTAGAGGTGGCGGACGATTCCGCGCTCGATGGCGATGCCGACGGCGCCGGAGACGAGGAACGCCAGCGGCGCCGCGATGGCGAGCGACCAGCCGAAAAGGCCCGGCGCGTCGGCGCGGATCACCTGCTGGACGACGAAGGTCGTGTAGGCGCCGAGCATCACCAGCTCGCCATGCGCCATGTTGATCACCCCCATCACGCCGAAGGTGATCGCGAGCCCCACCGCCGCCAGCAGAAGCACCGAACCGAGCGAAAGCCCGAACCAGATGTTCTGCGCCAGGCGCCAGAACTGCTGCGCTTCGCGGATGGCGGAAAGCGCGGTCTTGGCGGCCTGGGCGAGTGCGGGCTCCTTGGAGTTTGCCACGGGCACGAGCGCGGCCAGCGCGGCGTTGTCACCCCGGTCGCCGAGCGTGTGGATCGCGGCAAGTTTCTGGGCCTCTGGCGCGTCGGATTTCAGCACGGCGGCGGCGCGGGCCTCTGCCATGACAGCTTTCACACCGGCGTCGCGCTCGGCCGAGATCGCAGCGTCGAGCGCGTCGATCTGCTCGGGATCGGCCGCCTTCAGCGCGTCCTCGGCGGCCTTCATCCGCTTTGCCGGGTCCGGGTCGCGCAGGGTCAGCATGCCGATCGCGGTGCGGATCGCGCGGCGGACCATATTGTTGGCCTTCACCCGGTCGAGGCTGTTCGGATCGGGCTTTCCCATCGCCGCCCCGCCGATGGCGGATGTGGCCGCGCCGGTGGTGTCGTTCACGATCAGCACCGTGCCGTCGCCCGCCACCTTCAGATCGTCGTTGTTCAGGGCCTTCAGCACCGGCACCGCGCGAGCGTCGCCCAGAAGGCCGAGCTTCTTCACCACCACCGAGCGCGCATGGTAGCTGCCCTTCGGCAGCGCCTGCACCAGCGCGGAGAAATCATCGGCCACGGCGACCGAGGCATAGAGAAGCGCGCAGATCGTCAGCACGGCGCGCAGCAGCGATGTCATGGAGCCTCTCCCCCGGGGGTTCGTCGGGGCGCGCGCGGCGCTGGGGCCGGCGCGCGCCCCTACAGCCTCAGCTCTTCGCGCCGAGGCAGATCTTTTTCACGGTGTCGTAGTTGCCGCACTTCAGCTTCACCCAGTCGGAGACGAGGTTCTTCGACTCCGGCAGGTAGGGCGACCAGGGCTGACCGGGGACGAGGCCCTTGGTCTGCCAGACCACGTCGAACTGCCCGTCTTCCTGGATCTCGCCGACATAGACCGGCTTGGTGATGTGGTGGTTCGGCAGCATCTCGGCCACGCCGCCGGTCAGGTTCGGCGTCTTGATGCCCGGCAGCGTGTCGATCACGGTGTCGGCCTTGATCGTGCCGGCCTTCTCGACCGCCTTCACCCACATGTTGAAGCCGATGTAATGGGCTTCCATCGGGTCGTTCGTCACCCGCTTCGGATTGCCGGTGAACTTGTGCCATTCGGCGATGAAGGCCTCGTTCTCCGGCGTCTTGATCGACTCGAAATAGTTCCAGGCGGCGAGGTGGCCGACCAGCGGCTTGGTGTCGAGGCCGGCAAGCTCCTCCTCGCCCACCGAGAAGGCGCAGACGGGGATGTCCTCGGCCTTGATGCCCTGGTTGGCGAGCTCCTTGTAGAACGGCACATTGGCGTCGCCGTTGATGGTGGAGACCACGGCGGTCTTCTTGCCAGCGGAGCCGAAGGCCTTGATCTTCGACACTTCCGTCTGCCAGTCGGAGAAGCTGAAGGGCGTGTAGTTGATCATGATGTCCTCGGCGGCGACTCCCTTGGACTTCAGATAGGCCTCGAGGATCTTGTTGGTGGTGCGCGGGTAGACGTAGTCGGTCCCTTCCAGCACCCAGCGCTTCACCGAGCCGCCATCCTCGCTCATCAGATAGTCGACCGCGGGGATCGCCTGCTGGTTCGGCGCGGCGCCGGTATAGAAGACGTTGCGCTCGCTCTCCTGGCCCTCGTACTGGACGGGATAGAACAGGATGTTGTCGAGTTCCTTGAACACCGGCAGCACCGACTTCCGGCTGACCGAGGTCCAGCAGCCAAAGACCACGGCGACCTTGTCCTGGCTGATCAGCTCGCGCGCCTTTTCGGCGAAGAGCGGCCAGTTCGAGGCCGGGTCGACCACGACCGGCTCAAGCTTCTTGCCGAGCACCCCGCCCTTGGCGTTCTGCTGCGCGATCAGCATCAGCATCACGTCCTTCAGCGTGGTCTCGGAGATCGCCATCGTGCCCGAGAGCGAATGCAGGATCCCGACCTTGATCGTGTCTTCGGCCGCCCAGCCGCGCACCGGCGCCACCAGCGGCGCGGCGCCCACCGCGGCGATCCCGCCGAGCAGGCTTCTTCTGGTGATGTTCAAGAGTTTGCTCCCTTTGTAGAGCGCAGGAGAACCGGCCGCCGGGAGCCGCGTCGGATTGTCCCGACCGGCCCGGATGCGGTATGGTGCCCCCCGCAGCGATTGTTAGCGTTGCGATGTGCGGTGCGTCGGGTTTTCGCAGACAGGCGCGCCGCACATTTCCCTGTTCGCGGCCCGTGAATGGCCCGCAAGGAAACGTTGCTGCATCGCGGCAAGCCGGGCAACAGCGGAGGCACCTCGGCCCCTCACGGCTCGGCTCGCGCTTAATTTACATGCAGATGCACAGGCAATTGCCGAAACGCGACGCGCAGGAGAGTCACCGAAGGGTGAGCAGAGGGTGAGGATGCGGGGGCCGGAACGGCCGAAGCGACCTGCGGGACGCGACGGCAACGAGCCTTCGGCGGCCGCACGGAAACAGCAGGCCTAACCCGCCGGGTCGGAGACCGCGGGCGATCTCTGGCCCTGCACGGCGCAGGACTCTGCGGCAGGGGGGGCGATTTGCCCAACTCAATTCAGCAAATAGGGGAAGTGGCGCACCCGGAGCGATTCGAACGCCCGACCCTCAGATTCGTAGTCTGATGCTCTATCCAGCTGAGCTACGGGTGCGTGAGGCCGCCATTTAGGCCGCCCGCCGAGGGAATGCAAGGGGGGAATCGACCATCGCGGCGCGCCAATTCAATTCTGCTCAGCCGTCGATCGGGGCGATGGTCTTGGGCAGGCGGATAACGAATTCCGTGCCCTCCTCGTCACTCCGCACCAGCTCCAGCCGCCCGCCGTGGCCGCGCACCAGCTCTTCGGCGATGGCGAGGCCGAGGCCGATGCCGCCCTTGCGCGCGCCGCCCTGGAACGGTGTAAAGAGATTGTCGCGCGCCTTTGGCGGCAGGCCCGGCCCGGTGTCGCCGACACGGATCCACCAGGCGCTTTCGCTCTCGCCGGCGCCAAGTTCGATCGTGCCGGGCTCACCCGTAGCCGCGATCGCCTGGCGGGCATTGCGCACGAGGTTCGACAGCACCCGGTGCAGCTGCTCGCTGTCGGCGCGGATGGTGAGACCGGCGGGCACGTCCTCCAGGAAGGTCACGCGCTCGCCGTTTTCGCCGTCGACGCCCTTCTCACCCTCGATCACGTCGGCGATCAGGGGGCGGAGGGAAACGTAGGAGAGCGTGGGCGGCGGCTCCTCCGCCTTGCCGAAGGCAAGCGTGCTTTCGCAGAGGTTCACGGCCCGGGCGATGGAATTCATCAGCTTCGGCGCGGCACGGGCTACCGCCGGGTCGCGGCTGCTCTCCATCCGGTCGGCGAAGAGTTGTGCGGTGTTGAGGATGTTACGCAAGTCATGGCTGATCTTGGCCACCGCGCCGCCAAGCTGGGCCAATCGCTCCTTCTGCTTCAGCGCGCCGGTGAGCTGCTTCTGCAGGCTCTGCAGCGCCACCTCGGCGTCGCGCAGCTCGGAGACCGAGGCGGTTGGCTGGATCACTCGTCGCGCATCCTCGGGCGCCTCGGCGTAGGAGGTCATATGCGTGACCACCCGTCGCATCGGCACCAGAAGCAGCCGACGCACCGCGATGAAAAGGAGAAAGGCCGTCATCACAGAGATGATCGCCGAGAGCGCGAGGACCCGGAGGCCATAGTCGATCATCGCGTTGCGAAGGGGCGTGGTCTCCAGCGTGACCTCGATCAGCAGGCCTGCGTCCTGCACCGGGTTGCCGATCACCCGGATGACCCGGTCGGTCGGATCGACGAGTTCGGAAAGCGCCTCGTGGATCAGCTTGAACGGGCTGGCGTCGCGCAGGTCGTATGTGGCGTAGACCGGCTTCGGGATCGGCGAGGAGAGCACGAGCTGGCGCACGGCATTGCGGCGGAGGACGACGTTGAGGACACCGGCGTTGTTCAGCAGCTCCTTCTCAAGGCTGTCGGAGACCGCGCCGTTGTTGGCCAGAAGCGAGAGCGAGGCGATCTGGGCGCGTTCGAGGCGGGAAAGCAGGTAATCCTCGCGAAAACGCGCAACGGAGGGGACGAAGATCAACACCTCGGCCAGGACGACGAAAAGCGTCGTCAGGATCAGGAAGCGGCCCGAGAGTGAATTCAGAGACATTCCAGCGCCTTCGTAAGGATCAGGGAACCACGCGCTGCACGGCTCGCACGACCCGCCTCACCCATGCATTATCAAAGAGTTTTCCGGAAAAATAGGTGCCTGCGGCACGCTTTGAAACCTCCGAGAGCGTCGGATAAGGCAGAACAGTGGAGGCCATCACCGAAAGTTTCAGCCGCGCGGTGAGCGCCAGAGCCCAGGGGGCGATCAGCTCTCCGGCCTGGGGACCGGCGATGCCGACGCCCACGGGGCGGCCGCGATGGACCATCAGTTTCACCAGGCCCGGCCCCGCGGCATCGGTCACCGCGCGGTCCGTTTCGGAGAACGGCAGGGTGATCACGGTCAGGGATTTTCCATGGCGTTCCCGCGCTTCCGCCTCGGTCAGGCCGATATGCGCCAGCTCTGGCACCGTATAGGTGACGCGGGGGATGTGATCCGCCCGCGCCCGCGCCGGAAGCGCGAGAAGCGCCTGCCGGACGACCAGGCCTGCGTGATAGCCCGCGAGATGGGTGAACTGACGCGCGGAGGTGGCGTCGCCGATGGCGAAGACCCTGCGGTTGGTCGTCCGCAGCCGCGCGTCCGACTTCACCCGGCCGCCTTCGGTCTCGATACCCGCGGCGGGAAGGTCGAGCGCCTCCAGCGCGGGCACCCGGCCTGTGGCGAGGAGGAGGTGGGTGCCGGTGACACTGCGCCCGTCGGCCAGGGCCAGGGTGACGGCTTCGCCTTCGCGCCCGGCCCGGATGGCGGAGGCGCCCTCGATCAGGGTCACGCCCTCGGCGCGGAGGCGGTCGATGACAAGAGCGGCGAGCTCCGGCTCCTCGCGGCCGAGGATCCGGCTGGCCTCGATGACGGTCACCGCGCAGCCGAGCTGGCGGTGGGCCTGGGCCATTTCCACACCCAGCGGGCCGCCGCCGAGGATCAGCAGATGGCCGGGCCTCGGGCCGGGGTCGAAGAGGGTCTCGTTGGTGAGGAAAGGCACGGTGTCCAGCCCAGGGATCTTGGGGATCGCAGGGCGGGCGCCGGTGGCGATGACGAAGCGGCGTGCGGTGATTCTCGTGCCACCGGCCTCGACCTCGCGCGGAGATGTGAAGCGGGCGAAGGCGCGGATGACGGTGCAGCCGAGGGCGGTGAAGCGCTCCTCGCTGTCATGCGGGGCGATGGCCGCGATGGCCTCGGCGACATGGGCCATGGCGGCGGCGTGGTCCTTCCCGGCGCGGGCGGCCGCAAGAAGGGCCTTGGAGGGGACGCAGCCAAAGTTGAGACAGTCGCCACCCATCTTGGCGCCCTCGATCAGCGTCACGCGCGCGCCCATCTGCACGGCCCCCGCTGCGACGGAGAGGCCGCCGGACCCCGCGCCGATCACGCAGAGGTCGACATGAAGCCGGGTCATCGCCGTCCCCCGAACTTGCGGATCAGCACGGGCAGCAGCGCCAGTGCCGCGAGGCCGAGCAGCGGCGCAAGGATCGCCGGGCGGAAGAGGAGGCCCGCGCCCGGGGTCCCGCCCGTCCCCAGCGCCCGGCCCAGCCCCGCGCCGGCGGCGGCAAAGACCAGCGTGGCGGGCATCATCCCGAAGAAGCTGGTCAGGGCGAAGCGGCGGAGCGAGACGCCCAGCATCGCGGGCAGCAGATTCGCCAGGAAGAACGGCACCGCCGGCACGAGGCGGAGGACGAGGAGATAGGAGACCTCGCCCTCGCGCAGCCCCGCGCGCACCCGGGCGAGGCGGCCCCCGCCCCGGTCGAGCCGCGCGGCGAAGCGGGCGCCAAAGCCGGCGCGCGCGGCGAGGAAGACGATGACGGCCCCGGAGGTGGCGCCAATCAGGTTGAACGCGGCGCCCGGGAGGGTGCCGAAGAGATACCCCCCGGTCAGCGACATCAGCGTGGCGACAGGCAGCGACAGGGCGGCAATGCCGGTGTAGGCGAGCAGGAACAGGAGCACCGCCGCCAGGTAATGGCGCGAGGTGAAGGCCGCGAGCGCGGCCTGATCGGTCTTCAGCGCGGCCATGCCGTGCCAGTGTCCGAGCGCCAAGGCCCCCAGCGCCATGACGGCGAGCAGGATCAGGAAGGGCGTGGCGCGGGTCCGGCGGGTTTGCGGATCTTCGGTCATGGCATCTCTTGACGAGCCGGGGCAGAATGGGGCGGAAGCGGCGGATTGGGTAGCGATTTCGGGCCCCGCGACCGGGGTGCGGAAATCTCGCCGGGAAATGCTGCGGGCGAATTGACTTGCGGCCCGCACCTGCGTAAAGGACGGGCTTCGAATATCAGGCGGCCTTCGAATCCCTAGGGTTTGGGCTGCAAACGTAACGGAGCCCGCTATGAAGCGCACGTACCAACCCTCGAACCTCGTCCGGGCGCGCCGGCACGGCTTCCGGTCCCGCATGGCGACCGCCGGCGGCCGCAAGGTGCTGAACGCGCGCCGCGCCAAGGGCCGCAAGAAGCTCTCGGCCTGAGGCCTGACCCCAGACCACCCATGACACCGCCGGAGGGTCCCGTGGCAGGCGAAGACGCCGAGGCCGCGGGTTGCCTCGCGGCGGTTTCATGCGTTTCGGTGCTGGCCAAGCGCGCGGATTTCCTGCGCGCCGCCCGGGCCCGGCGCCAGGGCACGCCCGGCTTCCTGCTGCAGGCGCGCCTGCGGGAGGCGGGCGAGCCGGCGGACGGCATCCGCATCGGCTTCACCTGTTCCAAGAAGATCGGCAATGCCGTGACGCGCAACCGTGCCAAGCGCCGTCTGCGCGAGATCGCGCGCATGGTAATTCCGGCTCATGGCCGCGAGGGATGGGACTATGTTCTTGTCGGCCGGCCCGCGGCGACGGTGGAGCGGCCCTTCGACGTTCTTCTCGCCGATCTTGAAAACGCCCTCTCCCGGGTCCACGCTCAGCGGCACAAGGAGGCCGGACCGTGACGCCCTTCGCCTATGTCCTTTCGCTGCCCGTGCGGGCCTACCGGCTGGTTCTCAGCCCCTGGATGGGGCGGAGCTGCCGGTTCCAGCCCACCTGCTCGGCCTATGCGATGGAGGCGCTGGAGCGGCACGGGGGGCTGAAGGGCGGCGTGCTGGCGGCCTGGCGGATCCTGCGCTGCAATCCCTGGGGCGGCACTGGCTACGACCCGGTCCCCGGCGCCGATCCGGAGCATGACCGCACCCACCGCCATCACCATCATCATCCCCACGATCCCGCCTGAGGCGCCGATGCTGGACGAAAGCGACGACATCCACCCGCTGTTTGCCGGTGCGCCGGCGACGACGGAGTTCAAGAAGCTCCGCAAGCGCCTGGTGCGCGAGGTGCGCGAGGCGATCGAGGCCTATGGCATGATCGAAAAGGGCGCGCGCTGGCTGGTCTGCCTCTCCGGCGGCAAGGACAGCTACACGCTTCTCGCCGTGCTGCACGAGCTGCAATGGCGCGGGCTTCTGCCGGTGGAGCTTCTGGCCTGCAACCTCGACCAGGGCCAGCCGGGGTTTCCCGCGACGGTGCTGCCGGAGTTCCTGAGCCGGATGGGCGTGCCGCACCGGATCGAATATGCCGACACCTATTCCATCGTGAAGGAGAAGGTGCCGGCGAACCGCACCTATTGCGCGCTCTGCTCGCGCCTGCGCCGCGGCAACCTCTATCGCATCGCGCGGGAGGAGGGCTGCTCTGCCGTCGTCCTTGGCCATCACCGCGACGACATCCTCGAGACCTTCTTCATGAACCTGTTTCACGGCGGGCGGCTGGCCACCATGCCGCCGAAGCTGGTGAACGAGGAGGGGGACCTTTTCCTCTACCGCCCGCTTGCCTTCGTGGCCGAGGCGGATTGCGAGAAATTCGCCCGCGCGATGAACTACCCGATCATTCCCTGTGACCTCTGCGGCAGCCAGGACGGCCTGCAGCGCCAGCAGGTGAAGCAGATCCTTGACGGCTGGGAGGCCCGCAGCCCGGGCCGGCGGCAAGTAATGTTCCGCGCACTGATGAACGCCCGGCCGTCGCATCTGCTGGACACCGGGCTGTTCGATTTCGCGGGCCTTGCGCTCGGGTCCGGGCCCAGCTCAAACGGCGAGGGATTTGAGGAAAATCCTCCGCAGTTGAAGATCCCCGATTAACGAAGCCATCAACCCTGACCCCTAAACTCACCACGTGGGTAAGGCCGGCCTGGCCGGCGCGGGAAGAAGGGGGCGTATCATGGCCGCACCGTACGCGGAGAGGTTTGCGCGTGCCGCACGGCGAGCGGCGGGCCATTTCAAACGGCCGGAAAACCTCGCCTTCGTGCCCGCGCTGACGCTGGCGGCCTATTGGCTGGGCGGCGAGCACGCGCTGGTGCTGGTGGCATTGACCCTGCCGTTGCTTTTCTTCGCCGTTGGCGCGTTCCGCGTAACCCCCTCCGGGGGCTACCCGGGCGACAGCCCGATGCGGCGAGAAGAGCTGGTCGATCGCCTCGATGCCGCGCTGAAAGAGGCGACACGGGGCGACCGGAACACCGCCTGCCTCGTGCTGCGGCTCGACGATATGTGCGAACTGATCGACCGCTACGGCCATGCCGCCCATTCCCACATCCTGCAGCGCAGCGTCGAGCGGCTGGAGGGAGCGCTGCGCGAGGGCGATTGCGTGGCCAAGCTGGAGGGCGACTGCTTCGCCGTGGCGCTGGCGGCCGTGCGGCAGATCGACCTCGAAAGCATCCTGCAGCTGGCGGCCCGGCTGCAGGCGGTGGTCGCCAACCCGATCAGCCTCGATGCCGCACGGGTCTATGTCAGTGCCTCGGTCGGCTTCTGCCTCGGCAACCGCGCGGCGGCGCCCGGGGGCGCGGCGCTGCTTGAGGCGGCGGAGATCGCCGCCGATGATGCGGCGCGGAACGGTCCCGCGGCGATTCGCGCCTTCTCGGCCAAGATGCAGCGGATCCATGCCGGCATCAGCCAGCTGAGGGGCGAGATCGAACGCGCGCTGGACCAGGGCCATATCGGACCGTATTTCCAGCCGCAGGTCTCGACCGGCGACGGCTCGATCACCGGCTTCGAGGCGCTGGCGCGCTGGAACCATCCGCAGCGCGGGCTGATCCCGCCCTCCGAGTTCCTGCCGCTGATCGAACGCGCCTCCCTGTCGGAGCGGCTGGGCGAGGTGATGCTTTTCCAGGCCCTGGCCGCGCTCTCGGCCTGGGACTCGGCCGGGCTGAGCGTGCCGAGCGTGGCGGTAAACTTCTCGCGCGACCAGCTGCGCAACCCGCGCCTGCCCGAGACGCTGGCTTGGGATCTCGACCGGTTCGAGCTGGCGCCAGAGAGGCTTTGCGTCGAGATCCTGGAAACCGTGGTAGCCGAGACGGAAAATGACGTGATCGTGCGCAATGTCGCGGCTCTGGCACGTCTCGGCTGCGGCATCGACCTGGATGATTTCGGCACGGGCCATGCCTCGATCGCCAATATCAGGCGCTTCGCGGTGCGCCGGATCAAGATCGACCGCTCATTCGTCACCCATGTCGACAGCGACCCGCAGCAGCAGCGCATGGTCTCGGCCATCCTGTCCATGGCCGAGCGGCTGGGGCTGGAGGCGCTTGCCGAGGGGGTGGAGACGGCGGGCGAGCATACGATGCTGGCGCAGCTCGGCTGCTCCCATGTCCAGGGCTACGGGCTGGCCCGGCCGATGCCGGTCGAGGATACGGCGGCCTGGATCAAGGCCTACCGCGGGCGGCTGACAGCGCAGCCGCGGCTGGGCCGGCATGCCGTCTGAACCGCCTTCGGCCGCCATCCGCGCGCGGCCGAGGCCTGGCCTTCCCTCCGCGCGCCCCTTTCTGCATTATGGGAAATCGCGCTTCCGGGACCGCGTTCACAGGGAAACCGCTTGACCTTTCCGCCCCCCTTCTGTTGAACCACGCCTGACTTCGGACAGGACGGGCGGCATCGCTGATGGACGACCAGAACAAGAACCTCATTCTCGCCACGGCGCTGAGCTTCATCGTGATCCTGGTATGGTTCCTGCTGTTCCCGCCGCAGGACACCCCCAAGAACACGGCAAAACAGCCGGTGGCGGAACAGAACGCGGGCGCGGCCAAGACGCAGGCCCCGGCGGCCTCGGCAACAGCCACGGCCACGGCGGGTGCTACCGCCACGGCCTCGGCCAGCCAGGCGGCCGGCGCCACGCCGGAAGCAAAGGCCACCGCCGCCGATCTGCCCACGGTCAAGATCGACACGCCGCGGCTGGAGGGCTCCATCTCTGTCCAGGGCGGGCGGATCGATAGCCTGCAGCTGAAGGGCTACAAGGAAACGCTGGCGAAGGATTCGCCGCTGGTGCGGCTGCTGTCGCCGGTCGGCAAGCCTGACGCCTATTACGTGCTTTACGGCTGGGCCCCGGGCGGCAGCCTGGCCTATACCGACGTGCCGGGCGCCAACACGGTCTGGACCGTCGCCTCCAAGGGTGCGCTGACGCCGAAGAACCCGCTTGTCATGACCTGGAACAACGGCAAGGGGCTGGTCTTCACCCGCAGGATCTCGGTGGACGACAACTACATGTTCACCGTCACCCAGGGCGTGAAGAACACCACCGGCGCCGCGGTGACGATGGAGCCCTATGGGATGATCGTCCGCCACGGCCTGCCGCCCGAGCGCGGCAGCACCATCCTGCACGAGGGCGTGGTGCAGATGACCGACGGCAAGCTCGACGAGATCGGGTACGGCGGCATGCGCAAGTTCGAGGATGTGCCCACCGAAGGCGGGCCTGCCAAGGTCGTCCATGCCAAGTCCGGCTGGATCGGCTTCACCGACAAGTACTGGATGACCTCGCTGATTCCGGAAACGGGCAAGCCCTTCACCGCGGTCGACAAGTACACCAAGGCGAGCGACATCTATCAGCTTGAATCCCGCCTGCCGGTGATGACCGTCGCGCCGGGCGCCAGCGCCGAGGCCAGTTCCCGCGTCTTCGCCGGCGCGAAGGAATACGACACGCTGCGGATGTACCAGAACCAGAAGGACGTGCCGCGCTTCGTGGATTCGATCGACTGGGGCTGGTTCTTCTTCCTGACGAAGCCGATCTACTGGCTGCTGCACAAGCTGCACATCCTGACCGGCAACGTCGGCATCGCCATCATCTGCCTGGTGATCGTGCTGAAGCTGATCGTGCTGCCGCTGGCCTACAAGTCCTACGTCTCGATGGCGCGGATGAAGGAGCTGCAGCCGGAGATGGAGGCGCTTAAGGAGCGCGCCGGCGACGACAAGCAGAAGCTGCAGAAGGAGATGATGCAGCTCTACAAGGAAAAGAAGGTGAACCCGGCGGCGGGCTGCCTGCCGATGCTGTTCCAGATTCCGATCTTCTTCTCGCTCTACAAGGTGATCTACGTCACGATCGAGCTGCGCCAGGCGCCGTTCTTCGGCTGGATCCGCGACCTGTCGGCGCCCGATCCCTCGTCCTGGATGAACCTCTTCGGGGTGCTGCCCTTCCCGGCGCCGATGGAGCATTCGTTCCTGGCCACGCTCTCCATCGGGGCGCTGCCGATCCTGCTGGGCATCACCATGTGGCTGCAGCAGAAGCTGAACCCGGCGCCCGCGGACGCCACGCAGAAGATGATCTTCGCCTGGATGCCCTGGGTCTTCATGTTCATGCTGGGCCACTTCGCCTCTGGGCTGGTGCTCTATTACATCACCAACAACACGCTGACCTTCCTGCAGCAGTACATGATCATGCGCAGCCACGGCCACCCGCCGGATATCTTCGGCAACATCCGGTCGAGCTTCAAGCGCGGCAAGTCAGCGGCTAAATGACCGTCCGGCTGGCCAGCATCCAGCGCCACCCGATCAAGGCGCACGGCAGAGAGGCGTTGGAGCGGGTGACGCTGGCCGCCGGCCGGCCCATGCCCTGGGACCGGCACTGGGCCGTCGCGCATGAGCGGTCCAAGTTCGACCCAGCCGCGCCCGGCTGGGTCGGCTGCGTCAATTTCATGATCGGGTCCAAGATCCCGGCGCTGATGGCCATCAACGCTGCGCTGGACGAGGCCGAGGGCCGCGTCACCCTGACCCATCCGGCCCGGCCGGAGATCACCATCGACCCCGAGGACCCGGCCGACAAGATCCGTTTCCTAGACTGGGTCGCGCCGCTCGGGCCCCAGGACGGGCCGCAGGCGGCTGCGCTCGTCGCCCTGCCCGGCCGCGGGCTGACGGATACCGACTACCCTTCGATCTCGATCCTGAACCTTGCTTCCAACGCCGATCTGTCCCGCCGCATGGGGGCGGAGCTTTCGCCGCTGCGCTGGCGCGGGAACCTCTGGCTCGATGGGCTTCCGGCCTGGGAGGAGACCGGCTGGATCGGTCGCGAGCTGACCATCGGCACCGCCCGGCTGCGGGTGGAGGAGCCGATAACCCGCTGCAAGGCGACCACCACCAACCCCGCCACGGGCGAACGCGACGCGGACACGCTCGCGGCGCTGCGCGAGGGGTTCGGGCACCAGCTCTTCGGCCTTTACGCCAAGGTCGTCGAGGGCGGTGAGATCGCGGTCGGCGATACTGTCGAGCTTCTGCCATGACCCTCGCCTACCCCATCGCCCCGGAACCCGAGGCCGAAGCCCGCGAGAAGGGCCGCCTGCTCTTCGCCGGGCCGGTCGATTTCGTCAAAGGCGTGGTGGCGATGGACGGGCTGCCGTCGGCCGACCGGATCGAGGTTTGCTTCGCCGGGCGCTCCAATGTGGGCAAGTCGAGCCTGATCAACGCGCTGACGGGCCGCAAGGCGCTGGCACGGGCCTCCAACACCCCGGGTCGGACGCAGGAGATCAACTACTTCGCCATGGGCGAGGAGCGCTACCTCGTCGACCTGCCTGGCTACGGCTATGCCGAAGCGCCGGTGGCGGTGGTCGAGAAATGGCAGCGGCTTCTGAAGGAATACCTCTCCGGCCGCCAGACGCTGCGCCGCGCCTTCGTGCTGATCGACGCGCGTCACGGGGTGAAGAAGGTGGACGAGGAGATCCTGACGCTGCTCGACAAATCCGCCGTGACCTTCGAGGTGGTGCTGACCAAGGCGGACAAGATCTCTGCCGCGCAGCGCGAGAAGGTGCTGGCGCAGGTCAGGGCCGCGCTGGCGAAGCACCCGGCAGCCTATCCGGAGATCGTCGTCACCTCCTCCGAAAAGGGCGAGGGGATGGAAGTGCTGCGCGCGCTGGTGGCGGGGCTCGAATAGCCCGCGGCCCCCGTGCGGGTCAGACGTGCTGCGCGCCGTTCACCTCGATCTCAGCCCCCGAGATGTAGCTCGCGTCGCCGGAGCAGAGGAACCAGATCACGCTCGCCACTTCCGAGGGCTGGCCGAGGCGCTGCAGCGGCAGCTTCTCGACGATCTTGTCGGTTCCGGGGGAGAGGATCGCGGTTTCGACCTCGCCCGGCGCGATGGCGTTGACGCGAACGCCCATCGGCCCGAAGTCATGCGCCATCTCGCGCGTCAGCGCGGCGAGCGCCGCTTTCGATGTGGCATAGGCCGCGCCCGCGAACGGATGCACCCGGCTGCCTGCGATGGATGTGACGTTCACCACCGTTCCCCTGGCTGCCGCCAACTCCTCCTTCAGGCCGCGGGCCAGCACCACGGGGGCGAAGAAGTTGACGTGGAACACCTGCCCCCAAGTCCTCAGATCGGTGTCGAGCGTGTTGAGCCGCGCCCCTTCCGGCCCCTTGGGCGATATCCCGGCGTTGTTGACCAGCGCGTCGAGCCGCCCGTCGAGCTTCTCCTTGATCCGCTCGATCGCGGCGATCGTGCGGTTCGGGTCGGCGAGGTCGATCTCGATGTGATTCTCAGCGCCCCCGGGCCAGGGACAGCGCGGATCGAATGGCTGGCGCGAGCAGGTGAGCACCCGCCAGCCGCCGGCCGAGAACCGCTTTACCGTGGCATGGCCGATCCCACGGCTCGCCCCGGTCAGAACCATCACCCGCTGCCGATCTTCGCTCATCTCGCCTCCCTGACTGCGCGTGAGCCTAGCCCGCGGCCGCAAAAAGGCAATCGGCACGCGGCCCTTGGCAGGGCCGGTCAAAGCCACTACGAAAAGCAGGACCGCGGGAACCCGAAGATGAAAAAGCAGACAATGGCCATGCGTGACCCGATCGCCACCGCCCGGACCCTTTCCGAGGCCCTCCCCTACCTTCAGCGCTACACCGGCGCCGTCGTCGTCATCAAGTTCGGCGGCAACGCCATGGGCGACGAAGAGGCGATGGCGGAGTTCGCCCGGGATATCGTGCTGATGAAACAGGTGGGCGTGAACCCGGTCGTCGTCCATGGCGGCGGGCCGATGATCAACGACCTGCTCGGGAAGCTCGGTATCAAGTCCGAATTCGTGCGCGGCAAGAGGGTGACCGACAAGGCCACCGTCGAGGTGGTGGAGATGGTCCTCTCCGGCCTCGTCAACAAGCGTATCGTGCAGGCGATCAACGACGAGGGCGGCCGGGCTGTCGGCATCTCCGGCAAGGACGACGACCTGATGGTCTGCGTCGCCGACGATCCGCAGCTGGGCTTTGTCGGCAAACCTGTAGAGATGAACGTGGAGATCATCCGCGACCTCTACCGCGCCGGCATGATCCCGGTGATCGCGCCGGTGGCGACCGGGATGGAGGATAACGAGACCTTCAACGTCAACGGCGATACCGCCGCGGGCGCCATCGCCGGGGCGCTGAAGGCCGATCGCCTGCTTCTGCTGACCGACGTTGCCGGGGTGAAGGATGCCGAGGGCAACGTGGTGACCGACCTGACGCCCGAGGAGGTCCGCGCCATGACGGCGGCGGGCATCATCTCGGGCGGGATGATCCCGAAGACCGAAACCGCGCTTTCGGCGATCGAGCAGGGCGTGCGCGCGGTGACGATCATCGACGGGCGGGTGCCGAATGCCTGCCTTCTGGAGCTTTACACCGAGCACGGCGCGGGCAGCATCATCCGATCGACCGCCTCGCAGGAACGGTTGCGCAGCCGGTGAGCCGCGCATGACCGGGATGGAGAGCCTCGCGAAGGCCGCATCGGACGAGCAGCTGGCGATCTTTGGCGGCTTTCATCCGGATCCCGGGGAAGGGCGGGGGGGCACCCTCCTTCTTCTCGGTCCGGCGGAGCCCGGCTTCTGGCCGCATGTGCAGGCCGCGACCGAATTCAACGATGGCGCGCCCGATCCGCTGGACCGCTGGTCGGCCCGGGTGATCGGCGCGCTCGCCGCCCGCTTCGGGGGGGAGGCGCATTTCCCGTTCGGTGGACCGCCCTATCGCCCGTTCTATTCCTGGGCGCTCCGCACCGGGCGGGCCTGGGCCTCACCCGTCACGCTCTTGGTGCATGATACGGCGGGCCTCCTCGTCTCCTACCGCGGCGCGCTGGCCCTTCCGGAGCGCCTGCCCCTTCCCGCCCCTCCGCAGCGGCCCTGCGACACCTGCGCGGCGCCGTGCCTCGCTGCCTGCCCGGTGGGGGCGCTGGGGGCGGATGGCTATGACCTCGACGCCTGCCACGGCTTTCTCGATACGCCCGCGGGTCACGCCTGCATGAGCGGTGGCTGCCGTGTCAGATGCGCCTGTCCGGTTTCGCAAAGCTATGCCAGACTGCCCGAACAATCCGCCTATCACATGAGGCTGTTCCACCGATGACCAAGCGCCTGATCCTGATCCGCCACGCGAAATCGAGCTGGGACGATGCCGAGATGCCCGACCACGACCGCCCGCTGAACCCGCGAGGCCGCGGCGCGGCGTCAGAGATCGGCGCCTGGCTCGCCTCGCGCGGCTACCTGCCTGACGAAGCCATCGTCTCTGACGCACGCCGCACGGTGGAAACCTGGGAGCGGATTGCCGAGGCCCTGCCCGGCGCGCCCGAGCCGCGGCAGGAGCGCAAGCTCTACCAGGCCGCGGCGGATACGATGCTGGCGGTGCTGCGGCACGCGACGGGCGACTGCGTGCTGATGCTGGGCCACAACCCCGGCATCGCCGAATTCGCCCAACGCCTGGTCGCCCGCCCGCCGCTCCATTCGGAATTCCAGCGCTATCCGACCGGCGCCACGCTCGTTGCCGAATTTCCCATCGACGACTGGTCCGAGGCCGCATGGTCCAGCGCCGCGCCGGATGATTTCATCATCCCCCGCGAGCTCGATGGCTGACTTTTCCTGGTAGAAGTACTCTCGGGGAGCGCGAGGGGCAGACAGCCCCTCGTCCCCGCCGCCGCACTCAGGCGCGGGCCTCGTCCATCAGCCGCCGCATCTCCTCGATCGCCGGGCCGAGGCCGCGGAAGATCGCTTCCGAGATCAGGAAGTGACCGATGTTCAGCTCCATGATTTCCGGAATGGCAGCGATCGGCTTGACCGTTTCGTAGGTCAGCCCGTGGCCGGCGTGGACCTCGAGCCCCAGCGAATGGGCCAACGCTGCGCCCTCGCGTAGGGCAGCAAGCTCGGCATCGCGTTCCTCGAAGCGGCCCTCGGCGTGGAGGTCGCAATAGGCGCCGGTGTGCAGTTCCACCACCGCAGCCCCGATCCGGGCTGAGGCCTGGATCTGGCGCGGATCATGGCCGATGAACATCGACACCCGGCAGCCCGCCTCGCGCAGCGGCGCGATATACTGCGCCAGCCGGTTGTCGTCGACAGCCACGTCGAGCCCGCCCTCGGTCGTCCGCTCCTGCCGGTTCTCGGGCACCAGACAGATCGCGTGCGGCTTGTGACGGAGCGCGATCTTCTGCATCTCGTCGGTCGCGGCCATCTCGAGGTTCAGCGGCAGCTTCAGCCCGGCCATCAGCGCGTCGATATCGGCATCGGAGATATGGCGGCGGTCCTCGCGCAGATGCGCTGTGATGCCGGAGGCACCGGCGGCCTCGGCGATTTCGGCCGCGCGGAGCGGATCGGGATAGGCCGAGCCGCGGGCGTTCCGCACCGTCGCGACATGGTCGATGTTGACCCCGAGCCTCAGCTTGCCAAGCGGTTGCATGTCCTCACCCTTCCTGTTCCGTCCGCGCCGGCGCCTGAGCCGCCTTCTGCTGGGCGCGTTTTTCGACCCGCGCGCGCAGCTTCTTGGCGCGCCGCTTCTGATAGGCGGCGATGACCGGCAAACTCAGATAGTAGCCAGCGATGCCCGAGGCAATCCCGGGCACGAGACCGCCCACCAGATAGGGCAGGAAGATCCGGTCGAAGAACCATTCCAGCCGGTCCCAATGCGCGACGCGACCATAGAGGAGCGCATCGAGGTTGTGCCAGAGCTGCAGCGAGGCGCTGGCGAAGCTGCGCACGATCACCTGCAGGTGGAGCGTGTCGGGCTGGCCCAGCAGGTAATGCCCCAGCTCCACCGAAAGCGCCATGATGAAGGGGAAGGTCAGAGGGTTGCCGACCAGTGTCGCCAGAAGCGCAGCCATCATATTGCCGCGCACGACCCAGGCCAGCCCGGCCGCGATCAGCAGGTGCAGCCCGAAGAATGGCGTGAAGGAGACGAGGATCCCGGCGAAGACCCCGCGCGCGATGCGATGCGGCTTGTCCGGCAGACGGCGCAGGCGATGGATGATATAGCTGATGGCCCGCCGCCAGCCGCCGCGCGGATAGACCGTCTCGGCCACGATCTGGCCGACGCTTCGCTTGGCTCGCCGCTTGAAGACCACCCGGCTTCCTCGCCCGCCTTCAGGGTTTCCTGCTCAAGTCCCGGTAGCGTTCGATCTGGGCCACGTCGCTTTCCGCTTCCAGCGCGGTCATGACGTTGTGCAGATGCTCGACGTCGCGCATGTCCACTTCGACGATCAGGCGATAGTAATCCGGCTTCCGGTCCACAAAATGCAGGTCCGAGATATTGGCCTTCTGTTCGCCGATCAAGGTGCAAAGCCGGCCCAGCACGCCAAGCGCGTTGGAGATGGTGACGTTGAGGCTGACGGTATGGACGGCCGGGTGGCGGCCAGCCTTCCAGCGCAGGTCCACCCAGCGCTCGGGGTGATCCTCGAATTCCGCGAGCGCCGGGCAGTCGATGGCATGCACGATCGGTCCCTGACCGCGATAGGTGATGCCGACGATGCGTTCGCCCGGCACTGGCTGGCAGCAGTTCGCGCGGCGGAACGGCTGATCCGGCGCGAGGCCCACGACCGGGCGCTTCACGTCGACCTCCTCGCTCGGCTGGGCGGCGGCAAGCTCGGGATACAGCGCTTCGACGGCGCGACGCGCGGTGAGTTCGGCGGAGCCGACGCGGGCCAGAAGCTCGATCTCGTCGGGCAGGCCGAGGCGGCGAGCGGCGGTGCGCAGGGCCTTGTCGGTGGCGCGCTTGCCGACATGCTCGAACGCGACGCGGGCAAGCTCGCGGCCCAATTTCACGAAGCGGCCGCGGTCTTCCTCGCGCAGCGAGCGGCGGATCGCGGCCTTGGCGCGGCCGGTCACGACGATGTCGATCCAGCTCACCTGCGGGCGCTGGCCCTCGGCGGTGATGATCTCCACCGACTGGCCGTTCTTCAGCCGGGTCCAGAGCGGCACGCGGATGCCGTCGACCTTGGCAGAGACGCAGGAGTTCCCGATCCGCGTGTGGATCGCATAGGCGTAATCGAGCGGGGTTGCCCCGCGCGGCAGCTGGATCACGTCGCCCTTCGGCGTGAAGCAGAAGACCTGGTCGGAATACATCTCCAGCTTCACGGTCTCGAGGAACTCGTCGTGATCCTCGTCGGCCTCGAAGCGTTCGGTCAGCGTGGTGATCCACTTCGCCGGGTCGACCGCAAAGCGGTTCTGCGCCCGCACCCCGTCGCGATAGGACCAATGCGCGGCGACCCCCGATTCGGCGACTTCATGCATCTCGCGGGTGCGGATCTGCACCTCCACCCGCTTGCCGTCGCGGCCGGAGACGGTGGTGTGGATCGAGCGGTAGCCGTTGTTCTTCGGCTGGCTGATGTAATCCTTGAACCGCCCCGGCACCGCGCGCCAGCGCTGGTGGATGACGCCGAGCACGCGGTAGCAGTCCTGTTCAGACCCGGTGATGACGCGGAAGCCGTAGATATCCGAGAGGCGCGAGAAGGCGAGGTCCTTCTCCTGCATCTTGCGCCAGACGGAATAGGGTTTCTTGGCGCGGCCGAAGACGTCGGCCTCGATCCCAGCCTTTTCAAGCTCGTTGCGGATGTCGTTGGTGATCTGGTGGACGACGTCGCCCGTCTCGCGCTGGAGCATGATGAAGCGGCGGATGATCGAGGATCGCCCCTCGGGGTTCAGCACTCGGAAGGCGAGGTCTTCCAGCTCCTCGCGCATCCACTGCATCCCCATCCGGCCGGCCAGCGGCGCGAAGATGTCCATCGTTTCGCGCGCCTTGCGGACCTGCTTCTCCATCGGAAGCGAGCGGATGGTGCGCATGTTGTGCAGGCGGTCGGCGAGCTTCACCAGAATCACCCGCAGGTCCTTCGACATCGCGATCAGGAGCTTGCGGAAGTTCTCCGCCTGCTTCGCCTCAGAGGAGGAGAGCTGCAGGTTGGTGAGCTTGGTGACCCCGTCGACCAGCTCCGCGATCTCCTTGCCGAACAGGCGGGCGACCTCGGAATAGGTGGACTTGGTGTCCTCGATCGTGTCGTGAAGAAGCGCGGTGACCAGCGTCGCGTCATCGAGCCGCTGCTCGGTCAGAATCGCGGCGACGGCGACGGGATGGGTAAAGTAATCCTCGCCCGAGCGGCGCTTCTGCCCCTCGTGCATGTCGCGGCCGTAGTCGTAGGCGCGACGGATCAGGCCTTCGTCGGTACGCGGGTTGTAGTTGCGGACCAGGGCGATCAGATCATCGACGTCGATCATCCCGTCCGCATCCTGCCCGGCGAGCCGCCTATCGAAGGGGGCGGTCGCTTCAGTCCTCCCCCTGCGCCTGCATAAGAGCGCGCAGAAGCTTCTCTTCCGACATGTCGTCCTGGCTCGGGCGATCCACCTCGTTGCCCATGAGGAGCGCCATCGCGTCTTCCTCAGGCTCGTCGACCTCGATCTGGGTCTGGTGGCTTTCGATCATCCGCTCGCGCAGGCTCGGCGCCGACTGCGTCTCGTCGGCGATCTCGCGCAGGGCGACGACCGGGTTCTTGTCGTTGTCGCGGTCGACGGTTACCGGCGAGCCCGACTGGATCTCGCGCGCCCGATGGGAGGCGAGCATCACCAGTTCGAACCGGTTCGGAACCTTGTCAACGCAATCTTCGACCGTCACGCGGGCCATAACGACTCCAATCAGGATTGGGCTGTGGAAGCGCCTATCTAAGCCTTCCCTCCCAGCTTGACAAGGAGAGAATCCGCGCCCCGCCGGGCGACCCCGGCCCTTGCCGGTCGGGGCGGCTCAGCCGTCCGCCCGCGGGCGGACGGCGTCGCGGTCTTCCTGTGGCAGCCGGGCGAGCATCTCTGCCGTCGTCAGCCCCAGCACCGGGTGGCGCCAGTCCGGCGCGATCTCGGCCATGGGGACGAGAACGAAGGCGCGCTCCGCCAGCCTCGGGTGCGGCAGGATCAGCTCCTCTGGCGCGCGGCGCACGCGCTCTTCCGGCGGGAGGCGCTGCCAGCGGGTGAAGCCGGCGAGATCGGGCAGCACCCGTTCGCCGTAGGCCACCAGATCCAGATCCAGCGTCCGCACGCCCCAGCGCTGAATCCGCTCGCGACCGAAGAGCGCCTCCACCCGATGCAGGCGGGCAAGCACGTCACCGGGCTCCAGATCGGTCGCGATCGCTGCAACAGCGTTCAAATAAGCGGGATCGGAGGGGTCGGGGAATGCGGGCGTGTCGTAGAAGCGGCTGCAGGCGACGACCTCCAGCCCGGCTTTCGAAATCTCTTGCAGGGCCAGAGGGATAGTCCGCTCCGGTCCGCCCGCGGCCGAGGGGAGATTGGCCCCGAGCGCGATGAGAACGGGTGTAACCTGCGTTTTTGTCATGTTTCGTCTTCGTTTCTAAATGCTTCTATACGCAACCCGAGTATCCTAGTTTCCATCTGCCCGCGTTGGAACAAAGCCATTTCGTGCCACCACTCTCGTACATGGCGATGCCGGCCGGGAGATTTGAAAGGGATTGAAATGTTTTACAAGGATGACAGGCTGGCCCTTTTCATAGATGGGTCGAACCTCTATGCCGCGGCCAAGGCGCTTGGCTTCGACATCGATTACAAGCTGCTTCGCCAGGAATTCATGCGCAGGGGCAAGCTCTTGCGCGCCTTCTACTACACGGCCCTGCTGGAAAACGACGACTACTCGCCGATCCGCCCGCTGGTCGACTGGCTGCATTACAACGGCTTCTCGATGGTGACGAAACCGGCGAAGGAGTACATCGACAGCCAGGGTCGCCGGAAGGTGAAGGGCAACATGGACATCGAGCTGACCGTCGATGCCATGGAGCTGGCGCCCAGGGTCGACCACATCGTGCTGTTCTCCGGGGACGGGGATTTCAAGCCGCTGGTGGAAAGCCTGCAGCGCCAGGGCGTGCGCGTCTCGGTCGTTTCGACGATTCGCAGCCAGCCGCCCATGATCGCCGACGAGCTGCGCCGCCAGGCCGACAACTTCATCGAGCTCGACGATCTGCGCGAGGTGATCGGCCGGCCGCCGCGTGAACCGCGCGAAGCGCGGAGCGAGCGCGAGGAGACCACCGACAGCCAGGCCTGAGAGCGCGTCTGGACGCCGGGCCACATCCGGCCTAGGTGAAGTGCGGAGCCTGCGAGAATTCGATGACCAAGCCCGCCCTGACCCTGTACCTCGCCGCGCCGCGCGGCTTCTGCGCCGGCGTGGACCGCGCCATCAAGATCGTCGAGATGGCGATCGAGAAATGGGGCGCGCCCGTCTACGTGCGCCACGAGATCGTCCACAACCGTTTCGTGGTCGATGGGCTGCGCGCCAAGGGCGCCGTCTTCGTCGAGGAGCTGGACGACTGCCCGCCGGACCGCCCGGTGATCTTCTCCGCTCATGGCGTGCCGAAATCCGTGCCCGCCGCCGCGCAGGCGCGCGAGATGGTTTATGTCGATGCGACCTGCCCGCTCGTCTCCAAGGTGCATATCGAGGCCGCCCGCCATGCCGAAGCGGGCCTGCAGATGGTGATGATCGGCCATGCCGGCCATCCCGAAACCATCGGCACGATGGGCCAGCTTCCCGAGGGCGAGGTTCTGCTGGTCGAGACCCCCGCAGACGTGGCGGGGCTCGATGTGAGAGACCCCGAAAAGCTTGCCTTCATCACCCAGACCACGCTGTCGGTCGACGACACGGCAGAGATCGTGGCCGCGCTTCAGGCCCGTTTCCCGATGATCATCGGGCCGCACAAGGAAGACATCTGCTACGCCACCACCAACAGACAGGCGGCGGTGAAGCAGATCGCGCCGGATGTGGACGCGCTTCTGGTGATCGGAGCGCCGAATTCGTCGAACTCCCGCCGCCTGGTCGAGGTCGGCCGTGCAGCGGGATGCTCCTACGCCCAGCTCGTTCAGCGCGCCGAGGATATCGACTGGCGTGCGCTTGAGGGCGTCTCCGCTGTCGGGCTGACCGCCGGCGCCTCCGCGCCCGAGGAGCTGGTCGACGAGGTCGTCGCCGCGTTCCGCGCCCGTTTCAAGGTTTCGCTGGAGAAGGTCGAGACCGCGCAGGAAAATGTGGAGTTCAAGGTGCCCCGCGTTCTCAGGCAACCGGCGTGAGCGCGGGGTCCGAAGGCACGGGCCCCCTTGCCAAACTGCCCCGCTGGGCGATCTGGGCGCTTCTTCTGGCGCTTACCGGCGGCGCGATCCTGCCGCTGGAGCGTCTCAACCTTCCCGCCACGGCGCTTTTGGCCGCGATGGCGGCGGGGATCGTGGTGCAGGTCGGCGGCGGCAACATCCGCCTGCCGCGCCCGCCGCAGGCGGTAGCGGAGGCGTTCCTTGGCTGCATGATTGCCGGGTCAATCACGCCGATCGCGCTGACCACCTTCCTTGCCCATGCGCCGCTGTTCCTCTCCGTCGTGCTGGCGATCATCGCGGCGAGCACGGCGATGGGATGGGCGCTGCTGCGGCTCAACGTCCTGCCAGGGACGACGGCTATATGGGGCCTCTCGCCCGGCGCGGCGCAGGCGATGATGCTGATGGCGGAGCCCTTCGGCGGAGATGCGCGGCTCGTGGCCTTCATGCAATACCTGCGGGTACTGCTGGTGGCGACCATCGCGCCGATTATCGCGGGGATCTGGGCCCGCCCCGGGGGGACAGCGCATGCCATCGTCACCGCCGACGCCCCCGAGACGCGGGCGCTGATCACGGCGCTGCTGATCGCCGGGGTCGGGCTTCTGATCGCCCGGCGGTTCAGGATCGCCGCGGGCACGATCCTGGTGCCGCTGGCCATCGGCGGTTCGCTTCACGCCGCCGGGCTGATCCAGATCGCCCTGCCCGACTGGCTGTTGCAGGTCAGTTACGCCGTGCTCGGCTGGGGCATCGGACTGGCGTTCACGCTGCCGGTGCTGCGCCACGCGATCAAGGTTCTGCCGCAGATCGCGGGCGCCATCCTCGCGCTGATCGGGCTGTCGGGCCTGCTGGCCGTGATTCTTTCCCAGGCCGATGGGATCGATCCGCTGACGGCCTACCTCGCCACCAGCCCGGGCGGCATGAGCTCTGTCGCCATCATCGCCGCGACGAGCCACGTCGACCTTGCCTTCGTCATCTCGCTGCAGACGGTACGGTTCGTGCTGGTGCTGCTGCTCGGCCCAGCGATCTCTCGCTTCATCGCGACGCGGGTCCGCGCCAGCTGAGGCCGAGGCGAGGGTTTTCCTCCGCCTGCCGGGCGGCTATGACGGCCGGGCCTAGACCATGGGAGCCGAGATGCCGGAGCTTTTCGCCTATACCGACGGGGCCTGCAGCGGCAATCCCGGCCCCGGGGGATGGGGTGTCCTGCTGATCGCGCGCGAAGGCGGGGCGGTGGTGAAGACCCGCGAGCTTGCCGGCGGCGAAGCGCTGACCACCAACAACCGGATGGAGCTTATGGCCGCGATCTCTGCACTGGAGGCGCTGGGGCGGGCCTCTGACATCACGGTGGTGACCGACAGCGCCTATGTGAAGAACGGCATTACCGAATGGATGTTCAACTGGAAGCGCCGCGGCTGGAAGACGGCTGAGGGCAAGCCGGTGAAAAATGCCGACCTCTGGCAGCGGCTGGATACGGCGCGCGGGCGCCACACGGTCAACTGGCAGTGGATCAAGGGCCATGCCGGCCACGAGGAGAACGAGCGCGCCGACGAGCTCGCCCGCGGCGGCATGGCGCCCTACAAGGCCGGCAAAGCTGCCAAGAGCGCCGGTTAGGCCCTGAAACAGGCTTTACAGGAACATCCGCTCGCCTAGACTTTCGGGCATGTCGCGCAGCCGAACCATTCCGGACGAGACGGTCTTTGCGACCCTTCGGCAAATGCTTGCGGAAGGGGGGGACAAGGCTGCCTCCTTTGGCGCAGCAGCGCAAGCGACGGGGCTTGCCGCCTCTACCCTGGCGCAAAGGTTCGCGACGCAGGACGGCATGGTCCGCGCGGCGCTGCTTGACGGCTGGGCCCAGATAGAGGCGGCGACCGCGGCGGCGGAGAGCGAGGCCGCGGTCTCCCCCAAGGGCGTGCCGGTGCTTCTGAAGCTGATCGGGCGCGGGCGGGAGGCGGATATCTGCCTTCTGGCCGGCCACCTGCGCGACGGGGCGCTGCATGACGCGGGCCAGGCCTGGCGCGCGCGGGTGGAGGCGGCGATCGCCCTAAGGCTCGGCGGCGGCTCGAAGGCCCGCGACAGCGCGGCAATGATCTTCGCGGCCTGGCAGGGCCGGCTGATCTGGGGTGGACCAGGCGACAGTTTTCGCCTGAAGGACGCGCTGAAGCGGCTCGCCTGAGCCGAATCGGTCAGAGCACGGGCGGAAGCGTCAGGCCGCGCAGCAACTCCCCCGCCGGCATCGGGCGCTTGCCCTGGCGCTGCGCCTCGACGATCTCCACCGCGCCCGTGCCACAGGCGATGGTGAAGCCGTGGAGCACCGTGCCCGGCGCCCCCTGCCCTTCGGCAAGCCGCGATCGGAGGAGTTTGATGCGCTCGCCCGCGATCTCGATCCAGGCGCCCGGGAAGGGCGAGAGGCCGCGGACCTGGCGGTCGACCTCCTCCGCCGTCCGGGTGAAATCGACCCGCGCCTCGGCCTTGTCGATCTTGGCGGCGTAGGTCACGCCGGCCTCGGGCTGCGGCTCTGGGGTGCGGCTGTCGAGGGTTTCGAGCGCCTCGACGATGGCCTCTGCGCCGAGCGCGGCGAGGCGGTCGCGCAGGTCCTGCGTCGTCTCCTCCGCCCCGATCGGGGTGGCGCGGCGCAGGAGCACCGGGCCGGTGTCGAGACCGGCCTCCATCTGCATGATGCAGACGCCGGTCTCCGCGTCGCCGGACAGGATCGCGCGATGGATCGGCGCCGCCCCGCGCCAGCGCGGCAGCAGCGAAGCATGGACGTTGAGGCAGCCCTTCGCCGGCGCATCGAGCACCGCTTGCGGCAGGATCAGCCCATAGGCCGCGACGACGGCGGCATCCGCCCCGAGGGCGGCGAACTCGGCCTGCGCCTCGCGCCCCTTGAGGCTTGTCGGGTGGCGGACGGGCAGACCCAGCGCCTCGGCCTGGGCCTGCACGGGGCTGGGGCGGTCCTTCTTGCCACGGCCCGCGGGACGGGGTGGCTGGCAGTAGACGGCGAGCACCTCGTGCCGGGCGGCGAGCGCCTCGAGGATAGGTACGGCGAAATCGGGCGTGCCCATGAAAACGAGTTTCATCCGCGCCGGCCCTTTTTCTGGGCCTTCGACAGCAACATCTTCCGCTTCAGGGGCGAGAGGTTGTCGAAGAACATCCGTCCGTTCACATGATCGATCTGGTGCTGCACGGAGGTGGCCCAGAGGTTGACGAAGTCGCGCTCCTCCAGCTCTCCCGCCGCGTTCAGGTAGCGCACCGTCACCGCACGGGGACGGGAGATGACGGCGGAGAAGCCGGGCAGGTTCGGGCTCGCCTCCTCATGCTCGCGCGGCTGGACGGAGGCGTGCAGGATCTCGGGATTGGCGAGCAGGACGGCCTGGCCGCGCTTCTCGGAACAATCGACCACGGCGAGGCGCAGCATCACCCCGATCTGCGGCCCGGCAAGGCCATAGCCCGGCATCGCGTCCATCGTCTCGACCATGTCGGCCCAGATGGCGCGGATCTCGTCTGTGATCGCCTCGACCGGGGCCGCGGCGGTCTGCAGCCGGCGGTCGGGCCAGGGCAGGAAGGGGCGGATCATACCGGCCCCAGGGCCGCGAGTGCGGGGTCGAGAGCGGCGCGGGCCGCCGCGTCCAGATAGTCGATGCAGAGGACGCCATCGAGGTGGTCGCGCTCGTGCTGGACGCAGGTCGCCTCGAAGCCGGTGAAGCGCTCCTCCACCTGCGTGCCGTCGAGGGTGGTGAACCGCAGCGTCACCTCGGCCGGGCGGGCGACATCGGCGGGGATGCCGGGCAGCGACAGGCAGCCCTCGGTCCGGGTGATGGTATCTGCGGAGGCGCCGGCGATCTCGGGGTCGATCATCACGCGGGGGGTGGGCGTGCCCTCCTTCCAGCCGCAGTCCATGACGAAGATCCGGCGCATCTCGCCTATCTGCGGCCCGGCGAGGCCGCGGCCGGGCGCGGCGTACATGATGCGCAGCATCTCTTCCGCGAGCGCGCGGATCTCGGGGGTCACGGCGCCGACGGACTCTGCCCGCTGCCGCAGGCGGGGATCGGGCCAGCTGAGGATCGGGCGGTCGGCGGGGTCGGTCACGCGCGGGCCCGCTCGCGTTTCAGCTTTTCCATCTTGCGGGTGATCATCTGGCGCCGCAGCGGCTTCAGGTAATCGATGAAGAGCTTGCCGTCGAGGTGGTCGATCTCGTGCTGCACGCAGGTCGCCCAGAGGCCGGTGAAATGCTCCTCCGCCTCGGTGCCGTCGAGGGTGAGCCAGCGGACCTTCACCTCGGCCGGGCGTTCCACATCGGCATATTGGTCGGGGATCGAAAGGCAGCCTTCCTCGTAAGTGCCGCGCTCTTCCGAGGACCAGGTGATCGTAGGGTTTATCAACACCATAGGCCGCGGCGGCAGCTCGGAATCCTTGACGCAATCCATCACCAGGAGCCGCGTCATCACGCCGACCTGTGGCGCGGCGAGGCCGATGCCTGGGGCATCGTACATCGTCTCCAGCATGTCGTCGGCCAGCTTCACGATCTCGGGCGAGATCGCGGCGACCGGCTGGCACATCTTGCGCAGCCGGGGATCGGGGTGAATGAGGATCGGACGCAGGCTCATGCGAGGGATTTAGGCGATCCGAGCCGGGCGCGCAACGGTTCAGGCGGCAGTGCGGGCGGGCGGTCTTGCGCCTGCCGGGGAAGCGGCTAGGGTCGGCGCCAAACGGAGAGCCAGCCCATGTCCAATCCCTTCGACGAGATCATCAACCGCCGCGGAAGCCATTGCGCCAAGTGGGACAACCTGGAGATGGCCTGCGGCGTCTCGCCTGAGACGGGCCTTGCCATGTGGGTGGCGGATATGGATTTCCGACCGCCCGCCTGCGTCAGCGCCGCGCTGCAGGGCATGGTGGATCACGGCATCTACGGCTATTTCGGCGACGACCGGGACTACAAGGCCGCGATCGGCTGGTGGATGAAGACCCGCCACGGCTGGGAGATCGAGCCGGACTGGATCTTCACCACCCATGGCCTGGTGAACGGCACCGCGATGTGCATCGAGGCTTTCACCAAGCCGGGCGACGGGGTCGTGCTTTTCACGCCGGTCTACCACGCCTTCCACCGCGTCATCAAAGCTGCCGAGCGCGAGGTGGTGGAATGCAAGCTCGTCAACGCCTCCGGGCGCTACGAGATGGATTTCGACACCTACGACGCCCAGATGACCGGCAAGGAGACGATGCTCATCCTCTGCTCGCCGCACAACCCGGGCGGGCGGGTCTGGACCGAGGGCGAGCTTAAGGACATCGCCGCCTTCGCGGAGCGCCACAACCTGACCATCGTCAGCGACGAGATTCACCACGACCTCGTCTTCCCGGGCAACAGGCATCACGTGATGGCGAAGGCGGTTCCGGACTGCCTCGGCCGACTGGTGATGATGACCGCCACGACCAAGACCTTCAACATCGCAGGCGGCCACAGCGGCAATGTCATCATCCCGGACGAGACGCTGCGCGCGCGCTTCGCGGCGAAGATGATGGCGCTGGGGATCTCGCCCAATTCCTTCGGGCTGATCATGGCGACGGCGGCCTATTCCGAGGAGGGCGCGGCTTGGGTTGACGACCTGATGGACTATCTCGACGGCAACAGGAAGCTTTTCGACGAAGGCGTGAACGCGATCCCGGGGCTGGCCTCGATGCCGCTGGAGGCGACCTACCTGGCCTGGGTTGATTTCAGCCGCACCGGGATGGCGGCGGAGGAGTTCACCGCGCGGGTGGAGACGCAGGCTCAGATCGGCGTGAACCGTGGGCCGGCCTTCGGGCGCGGGGGCGAGGACTTCCTGCGTTTCAACATCGCGGCGCCTCGGAGCCTGGTGGAAGAGGCGGTGGAGCGGCTGCAGAAGGCATTTGCCGACCTGCAATAGGCCGGGCGGCGCAAGCGGCTGGAAAGGCTGAGAAATCGGGGTGCCGATTCACCACAGCCTTCGCACCGCTTTCGCACCGTAATGTACCGTATTTCGGGACGGTGGTCGGGCAGTTTGCGCAACGGGCGGTAAACGGTGCGCAATGAATGCGCACCCTACGCCGGGTGTCAGAAGTGCGACTTGGGCTCGTCGGGCTTGCCGGCGGCGAGGGCGAGGAGGCCGCCGACGAGGCAGAAGCCGATCGGGAACATGGTGAAGACGCCGAAGCCGAAGGCGTTGAACATCAGCACCGCCGCGACGATCATCAGGATCCCGCCCCAGAGCGCGCGGACCTTGGCCATGGCCCCGCCGGCGAGCGCAAGGAGGGGGGCGAGGAAGCTCGTCACCTGGATCAGCTGGCCGTTGCTGACCTCGCCGAACATCTGGCCGACCTCGGCGTGATTGCGCACCACCTCGGTATAGCCGTAGCCGAAAAAGCCCACGACCATCGCGATCAGCCCGCCGATCACACCCAGTATCAATGCCGCGTTGCGCATGGATCCGTCCTGTCCTTGCCGCTGCGTGCGCCACGGCTTCCGGGCTCGAGATAAGGCCCCCTGCCCCCGGAAATCAAGCGACGACAGGGCAAGAGGCGCGATCCCGCCGGGGCTGACGGAGCGTCAAACGGGCGTGGCGCCCGGGCCGGAATACTTCGGCCGTTACCGAAGCGTTCCCGGCTGACCGGAGGGCCGGCGGATGCTAGGCTTGGCGGATGACCAACCTTCCCAGCGGAAATTCCATCGCCGAGGTCGCCCATCTCATCGGGGATGCGGCGCGGGCCAATATGCTTGCCGCGCTGATGGGCGGCCGGGCGCTGACGGCGGGAGAGCTTGCCCGGCACGCCGGCGTCACAGCGCAGACCACCAGCGGGCATCTGGCGAAGATGACCGAGGCGCGGCTGCTGGCGGTCGAGAAGCAGGGCCGGCACCGCTACTACCGGCTGGCCACGGCAGATGTGGCGCAGGCGATCCACGCGCTGATGGCGCTGGCTGCGGACGGGCCGCCGCGCTACCGCCCGGTGGGCCCGCGCGACGCGGCGCTGCGGCTGGCGCGGACCTGTTACGACCACATGGCCGGGCGGCTGGCCCTTGCGCTGGCCGACAGCCTGGTGCGCGAGGGGCATGTGCTGCTTGCCGATGGCGCCGGGCTGGTGACGGAGCGGGGCGAGGCGTTCTTTTCCGGGCTTGGCATCGATGTGACGGGGGCGACGCAGAGCCGGCGGCCGCTTTGCCGGACCTGTCTCGACTGGTCGGAGCGGCGGCCGCATATCGCCGGGCGGCTTGGCGCGGCGCTGCTGGACTCGGCGCTGGAGCGGGGCTGGGTGGTGCGGCAGGCGGAGAGCCGGGCCCTGCGGCTGACGCGGGCGGGAGAGTCGGGGTTTGCGGCGGCGTTCCGGCTGCCATCGGACTGGCGGGTGGAGGGCGTTGCGCAATGAATGCGCGCGCCTCACGCGGTGAGGAGGGGCAGCGCCCGACCGCGGGGGGGGGCGCTAGGGACGGCCGAGGTCTGTCCGTTTATGGTTTAATGAACCCCTTAGGTTTGCCGGGGCGAAGACTCACCAGAAGCGCCCGCCCTGGGGGCCTCGGGCGCTGGCCCGGCGGGCTTCGCCCGCTGTTTCGGGCCATTCAGGGTGGGGTCAGCGGGGCGGGATCAGCGCGACGGGGGCGTTCTCGTCCTTGTCGAAATCCACCGGCGGATCGTCTGCGGCCACGCGGGACCATTTGAAATCGCAGACCAGCTCACCCCGATCCTCGACCGAGGCGACGATCAGGCATTGCATCAGGTGGCGGGAGCCGTCGTAGAGATCGACCAAGCCGCGCAGATGCGGAACCTGCTCGGCATCCAGCGCGAAGCCGCGATCCCAGATGCGCAGGACGGGATAGGTTTCCTCTCCCACCCGCACACGCAGGCGGGCGCGGCGCTTGGCATCGTTCTTGCGCGCGGCTTCAAGCCCGGCACGCACTTCTTCCGGCAGGAATTCCATCGCAGACATCGCCTCCTTACCCTTTAAGTCTGTGCCACGGTTGGCGAAATCAAGGTAGCCGAAAGGCGGAAACGAATTGTGAGCGGCGCGTTGCCAATATGTGACGGAGCGTGACGGTTTTGCGACAAACCGGGGCACGGCAGGGCGCGGCGCTGGCCCCCGAAACGCGGGCGCGCCCGCCGGGGACGGCGGGCGCGCGGGACCTTTTCCAAGGTTTGTGTCCGGGCGGCGCCCGGCCTAGTTGATCAGGCCGGCGTGGCGCATCGCGGCGTCGATCCGGGCGCGGACGCCCTCGGTCACCGGCACGAGCGGCAGGCGCACCTCCTCGCCGCACATGCCGAGGCGCGAGAGGCCGTATTTCGCCCCGGCGAGCCCCGGCTCGAGGAAGATCGCGGTGTGGAGCGGCATCAGCCGGTCCTGATACTCCAGCGCCTTGGCGTAATCGCCGGCGAGCGTGGCGGCCTGGAACTCGGCACAGAGCCGCGGCGCCACGTTGGCGGTGACCGAGATGCAGCCCACCCCGCCATGAGCGTTGAAGCCCAGCGCCGATGCGTCTTCGCCGGAAAGCTGGATGAAATCGGCGCCGCAGGTGGCGCGCTGCTTCGAGACGCGGGTGATGTCGCCGGTCGCGTCCTTGACGCCGGCGATGCGGGGAAGCTTGGCGAGCTCTCCCATCGTTTCGGGCGACATGTCGATCACCGAGCGGGGCGGGATGTTGTAGATGATGATCGGCAGGCCAGTGGCGTCATGCACCGCCTTGAAATGCGCGATCAGCCCGGCCTGCGTCGGCTTGTTGTAATAGGGGGTCACCACCAGCGCCGCGTCGGCGCCCGAGGCCTCTGCATGCTGGGCGAGGCGCACCGCCTCGGTCGTGTTGTTCGACCCGGCGCCGGCGATCACCGGCACGCGGCCGGCGGCGGCCTTGACCACCTCGGCCACGACAAGGTCGTGCTCGGCATGGGAAAGCGTCGGGCTTTCGCCAGTGGTGCCGACGGGGACGAGGCCCGTGGTGCCCTCGGCGATCTGCCAGTCGACCAGTTTTTTCAGCGCGTCCAGGTCCAGGGCGCCGTTCTTGAACGGCGTCACCAGGGCGGTAAGAGATCCGCTGATCCTGTTGGTCATGACACGCTTCTCCTTCAATGGGCGTCTTGCTGAATCGCCCGGCTTCGAACCCGGCGGACCCTAGCCGGGCGGCGCGAGCTTGCCAAGTTTGTGTGTTGCGGACGCGGGGTGCTGAGGTACAATTAGCCTGTCGACGCCGACTGAACCCAAACCCCCGCACAGTTTCACCCAGAATGTCACGCGCCAGCAGACTTGTCCCCGCCGCCCTCGCCCTTGTCGTGCTCGCGGCGCCCGTCGCGGTGCGGGCCGATCCCGAGACCCGCGCCATGGCGGAGGCGCAGAAGCTGGCCGACCAGCAGAAATGGGATGCCGCCACCGCAGCCGCGCGCGGGGCGGGCGGGATGGGCCGGGCGGTGATCGAATGGGAACGGCTGCGGGCGGGCGCGGGGGATTTTTCCGAATACGGCGCCTTCCTTCAGCGGCATCCCGACTGGCCGGGCCTTGGCCTGCTGCGCTATAAGGGCGAGGGGGCGATCAAGAACACGACGCCGCCCACGGACATCATCGCCTATTTCGCCGGCCACGCGCCGCGCACGTCGGATGGCTCTCTGGCCTACCAGCGCGCGCTGGCCGAGCTTGGCAAGACCCACGAGGCGGAGGCGGAGGCGCGCCGCGCCTGGCTATCGCTTTCCTACGACAAGTCGGCGCAGGCGGAGGAGCTGAAGCGCTACGCGCGGCTTCTCGCCCCCGACAACGACCGGCGTCTCGAGCGGCTGCTGTGGCGCGGGCAGACCACGGAAGCGACGCGGATGCTGCCCTATGCGAGCGCGGGCGCCGTGGCGCTGGCCAAGGCGCGGATCGCGCTGCAGACCGGCCGCGAGAATGGCCTGAACGACCTGATCCGCGCGGTGCCGAAGGCGGAGGCGGATGACGCGGGGCTGGCCTTCGACCGCTTCCGCTACCGGCTGCGTCATGACAAGAACGACTGGGCGGCGCAGCTGATGCTGGAGCGGTCGCGCTCTGCCCGGTCGCTGGGCGAGCCGTCTGCCTGGGCGCATGACCGCGCGGCGCTGGCGCGGGCGGAGATGACCAGCGGCAACCCGCACATGGCCTACCGGCTGGCCGCCGAGCATCACCTGAAGCCCGGCGCGGCCTATGCCGAGATGGAGTTCCTCGCCGGCTACATCGCGCTTCGGAAGCTGCACGAACCGGCGCTGGCGCTGCGGCATTTCCGGGCGCTGGCGGCAGCCGTGACCACCCCGATCAGTTCCGCCCGCGCGGCCTATTGGGAGGGCCGGGCCGAGGATGCCCTGGGCAAGACCACCTCGGCGCGCGACGACTACCTGCTGGGCGCGCGCTACCAGACGGCGTTCTACGGCCTGCTTTCGGCCGAGAAGGCGGGGCTGGCGCTCGACCCCGCGCTGCTGGCGCGGCCCAACTATCCGGACTGGCGGCACGCGAGCTTTCTGCATTCGCCGCTGATCCATGTGGCGCTGCTTCTGGACGAGGCGGGCGACCACAAGGTGGCGCGGCACTTCTTCCTGCAGGCGGCCGAGCGGCTGAAGACGGAGGAGCTTGGCCCCTTCGCCGATTTCGCCATGGCCCATGACGATCCCGATATCGCCGTGCTGGCGGCCAAGCTTGCCGCCGGGCGCGGCGTGATCCTGCCGCGCGCCTATTTCCCGGTCACCCGGCTGGCGCGGGCGGACCTGCCGATCTCGGCCGATCTCGCGCTGGCCATCGCGCGGCGGGAAAGCGAGTTCGATGTCTCCATCGTCAGCCCGGCGGGCGCGCTGGGGCTGATGCAGCTGATGCCGGCGACGGCGCGGAGCATGTCGCGGTCGATCGGGCTGGCCTTCGACGAGGGCCGGCTGACGACGGACGGGAGCTACAACGCCAAGATCGGCGGCGCCTATCTCGCCAAGCTTATCGACCGGTTCGGCCCGGCGCTGACGCTGGTGGCCGCGGGCTACAACGCCGGGCCGGGGCGCGCGGCCTCCTGGGTCAGCAAGTACGGCGATCCGCGCTCTCCCGACGTCGATCCGGTCGACTGGATCGAGTCGATCCCCTACAACGAGACGCGCAACTACATCATGCGGGTGGCGGAAAGCTACGAGATCTACCGGTCCAAGCTTGCCGGGCACCCGCTGAAGATCCGCCTCATGGCTGAGCTGAAGGGTCGGTGACCACCACCGCCGGTTCATGCTTCACCCGGGCGCGCCAGAGGGTGAAGAGCCCGGCGGAGACCACCACCACCGCCCCGATCACGGTGTTCAGCGCCACCGCGTCGCCGAAGACGCTGACACCGATGGCCGAGGCGAAGATCAGCTGCAGGAAGGCGAAGGGCTGGATCGCCGCGACCTCTGCCACCTCGTAGGCGCGGATCATCAGGTAGTGCCCGGTGACCGCCGTGCAGCAGAGAACCGCCATCCAGATCCAGCCTTCCGTCGTCATCGGCTCCCAGAACCAGATGCCGACGAGGGTCATCGCCGCCGCCCCCGCGACCCCGGTCCAGAAAAAGCTGACCGAGGCCGGATCCTGCCGGGCGACATAGCGCGTCAGCAGGCCGTAGAGCGAGAACATCAGCGCCGAGACCAGCGGGATCAGTGCCAGGGGCGAGAACACCTCCACCCCCGGCGCGAGGATGATGAGGACGCCGCAGAAGCCGATGCCGATGGCGGTCCAGCGCCGCCAGCCGACCTTCTCGCCCAGCACCGGGCCGGAGAGTGCCGCGATCAGGAGCGGGTAGCAGGAAAAGACCGCGTGGCTCTGCACCAACCCGATGGCGGTGAAGGAATAGATCATCACGCAGACTTCGAGCACGAGGAGCACGCCGCGGAAGATCTGCACCGCCGGCTGCTTCGTCGCCGCCGCGCGCCGGATGCCGCCGGGGCGGCGCATCGAGGCCACGATGACGAAGGCGGCGAAGAACCAGAACCGGATCATCACCACCATGAAGACGTTGTAATGCGAGGCGAGGTAGCGCGAGATCCCGTCCTGGCCCGCGAAGACCATGGTCGTCGCGACCATCAGGAGGATGCCCAGACGGTTGTTCTGTTCGGTCATGTGATGTCCAGCCGGCCCACGGACATGTGCCGCTTGGCCCCATGTCCCTTCAGCCGCTCTACCCGAAATCCCGCCGCCTGCAAGCCCCTGCGGACGAAGCCCGCCGCCGTATAGGTTGCAAAGCTGCCGCCCGGGGTGGTGTGGCGGGCGACCTCGTCCAGGACTTCGGGCGACCAGAGTTCCGGGTTCTTGGCGGGCGCGAAGCCGTCGAGGAACCAGGCGTCGGCGCGCCCGCCCCAGCCCGGCAGCGTTTCGCGCGCGTCGCCGAGCACAACCTCCACCTCCATCGTGCCGAGGCTGAGGCGTGTCCTGCCCTCCTCCCACTGGGCGAGGAAGGGCACGGCCTGGGCCTCGGCCTCGGGGAAGGCCCGCAGCGCGCGTGCGATGTCGGGGGCGGCCATCGGGAAGGCCTCGAAACTGGTGTAGCGGAGGCGGCCCGGGGTGCCCGCGGCCTTCCAGGCGATGAGTGTCGCCAGCATGTTGAGGCCGGTTCCGAAGCCGAGCTCGGCGATGTGGAAGCCATCGCGGAACCGCTCCGGCAGGCCATTTCCGGCGAGGAAGGTGTGGCGCGTCTCCTCCAGCCCGTTGCCGAGGGAGAAATACGGATCGTCGAAGCGGGCGGACACCGGGGTGGTGCCGTCGCGCCATGTCAGCTCGGCTCTCTGGTTCTCGTCTGTCATCTGGCCTAAGTCCCGGGGCGCGACAATGCGGAAGGGCGCAGGCGATGGCAACGGCCGATGTGACGGTGATGGGGGGCGGGATCTTCGGGCTGTCTGTCGCCTATGCCTGCCTGCGCAAGGGCGCGACCGTCCGGCTGATCGAGGCGCGGGCGATCGGCGCGGGATCGAGCGGCGGGCTGGTCGGCGCGCTGGCGCCGCATGTGCCGGACCAGTGGAACGAGAAGAAGGCGTTTCAGCTGGAAAGCCTGTTGATGGCCGAGGGGTATTGGCGGGAGATCGAGCGACTTTCCGGCCTTTCGGCGGGATATGCGCGGACGGGGCGGCTGCAGCCGCTGGCCGACGCCAAGGCCGTCGCGCTGGCAGAGGCGCGGGCAGAGAGCGCGCGGGAGATCTGGGGCGACCGTGCCGTCTGGCGGGTGGCCGAGGCGGCGGCCTTCCCGGGCTGGGCGCCGGAGGGCGGAACTGGGCTTGTCGTCCACGACACGCTGAGCGCACGGATGCACCCCCAGCGCGCGGCGGCGGCGCTGGCGGCGGCGATCGAGGCCCTGGGGGGCGAGATCGTCCTTGGGCCGGGTCGGGCCGAGGGGGCCGTGGTCTGGGCCACCGGGCATGAGGGTCTGGCGGAGCTGTCCCGCGCCCTCGGGCGCGAGGTCGGGAACGGGGTGAAGGGTCAGTCGCTGAGCCTGCGGTACGAGGCCGGGGCGCTGCCGCAGCTTTTCGCGGGCGGGCTGCATGTGGTGCCGCACGCCGATGGGACGGTGGCGATCGGATCGACCAGCGAGCGGGTCTTCACGGCGGCGGACACGGTGGACGGGCAGCTTGATGATCTGCACGCCCGGGCGGTGGCGGCGGTGCCGGCGCTTGCCGGGGCGGAGGTCGTCGCGCGCTGGGCCGGCGTGCGGCCGCGGGCGGCGAGCCGGGCGCCGATGCTGGGGCCCTGGCCCGGGCGGGCGGGGCATTACGTCGCCAATGGCGGCTTCAAGATCGGCTTCGGGGTGGCGCCCATGGTCGGCGAGGTGATGGCGGCGCTGGTGCTGGCGGGCCAGGACCGGATCCCCGAGGGGTTCCGGGTGGAGGCGAGCCTGGAACGGTGAGGTGCGCGGGAAGGTGCGCAATGAATGCGCACCCTACGGGGTGGGCCCGGTTCGGGGCTAGCCCAGCGCGAGGACGCGCTCGGGTTTCATACGGCCGCGCAGCAGGTCCGCCATGGCGAGGAAGTTGCCCTTGAGACGGCCCCGGCGGTCGACCCAGGGCTCGGGCCGGGCGGCGCGCAGCAGGTTGGCGGCGATGTTGCGCGCCATCAGGCGAAGGGCGCGCCGGGGGCTCATCGTGCCCTTGCCGATCAGGTAAAGGGGATTGGCGATCTGCGAGTAGCCGAGCCTGAGCCCGCTCTGCCGCCCGGTCTTGGTGCCGAGATGCACCCCCGCCAGCGCAGGCGAGCGCAGGATGCGGCCGTGGCTGGCAAGCCGGCGCGAGAAGTCCACGTCCTCCAGCCATGCGTAGAGCGGCAGCCGCTCGTCGAAGCGCAGCGCGTTCGCCAGCACCGGCCGGGCGCGAATGGCCATGTTGCAGCCGTAGCCGTTATAGGCCTCCTCCGCCGCCGAGGCCGCGTCGCCCAGCGCGGCGCCGAGACGGGCGCGGCCCTGCGCGAAATCGAAGCCCGGGCCGCAGATGCCGTCCGCCAGCACCTTGCCGGTGATCATGGCGACGTCGGGCCGGGCCTCGAAAAGCCGCATGAGCTGCTCGAGGTAATCCGGCGCCATCAGGAAATCGTCGTCGATCATCATCAGGATGTCGTTCGGCCCCAGCACCTCCAGCGCGCGGTTGCGTTGGGCGCAGAGGCCCTTCGGCCCGTTCACCACGAGGCAGGGCCAGGGCAGCGGCGCCAGCTGGCCGGGCTCGCAATCCTCGGCCTCGGCGACGGAGATCACCATCATGTCGGGCTTGCGGCTCTGCCGCGCGAGATCCTCCAGCGTCTGGGCGAGGATCTTCGGGCGCCCTGTCGTCGCAATGGCCAGAACCAGCCGCAATTTCGCCAGATTTTCCTGTTGCTCTGATCCTGTGATCGAGGCCGGAGGTTTCTTCCCGTGCGAGCCATGCAAGCCCATAGCCATCAGAGCCTGCCCGCCTTTGGGGCGGTGCCGCGCGAGCGGCCGGTAGCGCAGTCGGGCCCGGTACTGGGCTGGCTGGAGGCGCGTCATCCCGCGACGATCCGTCTCGCGGTCGTGCTGGGCTGCACCGCCTTCTGGGCGTCGGTCGCTCTGTCCATCGTCCACGTCCTCTGAGATCCTTCCGGTCTAGCGAGCCCCGTCGCGCTTCAGCACGACCAGGGCGGTTTTCACGATGATCCCGAGATCCCTGGCGAAGCTGCGGCTCCGGACATATTCCACATCCAGCGCGACACGTTCGGCATAGGTCGTGTTGCTGCGGCCGGAGACCTGCCAGAGCCCGGTCAGGCCCGGCGGGCCGGCAAGGTATTCCGCCAGATGTACGCCGTAATGCACAAGCTCGTCCGCCACCACCGGGCGGGGGCCGACCATCGACATCTCTCCGCGGAGCACGTTCCAGAACTGCGGCAGCTCATCGAGGCTGGTGCGGCGCAGTAAAGCGCCGAGGCGGGAAACGCGGGGATCGCGGCTCAGCTTGTGCTGGGCCTGCCATTCGGCGCGGGCGGCCGGATCGCTTGCGAGGATCTCGCGCAGCATCCGGTCAGCGTCGACCGCCATCGTGCGGAATTTCAGGCAGCGAAAGCGGCGGCCGCCCTGGCCGATACGCTCATGCCCGAAGAGAACCGGGCCCCCCTCGGTGAACAAGATGAGCGCGGCGATGGCCAGAAGCACCGGCGCGAAGAAGACCAGACCGGCCAGCCCCGCGAGCCGGTCGAAGGCGACCTTCGACCACGGCAGCGACGGCGCGGCAACCGGAGCGCGCCCAACTGCGCCACGTTCCGGCAGAAGCCCCTCCGCCGCGATCGGCGTGGGACTGACGAGGCTGAGCTCTTGGCCCTTTCTCGTGATCTGAAGAAACATCGGTTGGCCCCCAAGAGGTTGAATGCCAAGCCGAATCATACCCAAGGCCACCTCTACGGCAGGCCGGGCCCGTCACGTGAGCCTTTTGTGCTTGATTGTGTGTTTCCAGGCGCGAAACGAACGTCAGGACAGGATTTCGCCACATTTCAACACATTGATAACCTTAATTTTTCTTAATTGGTCCCGGTGGCAGCCCGCCAGCCCCGCCCGGGACCGCCCGAAATTGGCGATTGCCAGAACCGCCCCAATGGCCCACTTCCAATGCAATCACCCGCGCACGGGGGCACGGGGGCCCGATTGCATATGCAGGGAGCCAAGGCGCCACCGTGACTGATTCTGCCAACAAACCCGGGGCCCCGCGCCTCGCCGCCACGATCGGGGGCGGCGCCTGGACCGTGGCCGAGAGGGTGATCTCGCAGGCAAGCCAGCTGATCCTGTTCGTCGTCGCGGCGCGACTGCTGTCGCCGGCGGAGTTCGGAACCTTCGCGCTGGTCTCGACCTGTGCGCTGCTGCTGCTGCGGATGTCGGAGGTCGGCTGGGCCCCCTACATTATGTCATGGCATGGCGACGAGCGGGTGCCGCGGCAGGTGCTGGGGGTGTCGATCGTTTCCGGATTGGGGGCTGGTGTGGTGGTCGCGCTGGCGGGCCTTGCCGCGCGGCAGCTGTATGCGGCCCCCGAGGTGGGCAACATGCTGCTGCTCTTCGCGGTCTGGGTGGCGCTCGCGACGGTTTCCTCGGCGCAGCAGGGGATGATGATCTGGCAGGACGGGCTGAGGGGCTCGGCCATCGCCGAGAGCGTCGGCGAGATCCTCGGGATGGCGGTGGCGGTGGCGGCGCTTTACGAGGGCCATGGCGTCTACTCCCTGGTCTATGGGCGGCTGACCTTCCAGGCCACGCATCTAGCAATCAGCTTCGTGGTCACCCGGCGGGCGCCGCTCTTCGGGATGGAGCGGGCGGAGTTCCGGTCGCTCTGCGCCTATTCGGGGCAGATCTTCTTCAGCCGCACGATCTCCGCCGTCCGGGTCTATATCGCGACCTTCGTGATCGGCGGGTTCCTCGGCCCGGCTCCGGTGGGCTATTACCGAGCGGCGCAGCGGCTGGTGGGCGCGGTGGCCGAGGTGATCGGCGCGCCGAGCTACGTTCTAGCCTGGTCGATGTTCCGGCAGGCGCGCGACAATCACGGGCTGCGCAGCACCGGGTTCCAGCGGCAGGCGAACCTCTATTTCAAGCTTCTGATCGCGGCGGGCGTACCGGTGTTGATCTGGACAGGGCTCATGGGGGCGGATCTGATCTCGGGCCTCCTCGGGCCGAAATGGCTTCCGGCGCTGCCGCTTATCGGTGTGCTCGCCATCGCCCGGGCGCTGGCGCTGCCCTCGGCGGCCATTGAGCCGGTCCTGTCGCTGAACGGCGAGGTGAGGCGGCTACCGGGCTTCACGCTGGTCTTCCTGGTCCTCGCCGCGGCGGCGACGGCGTTGGGGGCCCTGTTCGGGCTGATGGGCGTAGCCTGGGCGCAGGTCGCCGTCGGCCTTGCCGCGGTGGCGGCGGGCAACCGGCTGATGCGCCGCCATGGCGGGATCGACTGGCGCGAGGTGCTGCGCGAGGCGCGCATGCTTGTCGCGCCGATCCTGCTGGGCACGCTGACCATCCTCGCGCTGCGCGAGGCACCAACCTTCGCGCATCTGCCGGCGCTGGCCCGCGCGCTTGGCGTGGTGCTGCCGGCGCTGGCGGTTTATGCCGCCGCGCTGATGATCAGTGATCCCTGGCTGAAAGGGCTGGCCGCGCGACGGCTGCGGCGCTGGCGGCAGGCCTGATTTCTGCCATATTTCGCCGCCGGTGAGCCCAGGTCACGCCCCGAAACAATCCGTTTCCTAAAGCGTGCAAATCTCCGGATCCAGGCCATAAATCTCGTTCGATTACAGGGTGTTAGCATTCTGTGGAAACAGTGCATGCCGGTTCGCGAACAGTCCATTAACGCCAGAATTGTGGCGGACGTTGACTTGAATCGGGCCGCGTGTGAGACGCCTTTAAGGGGGCGTTAACCGGGCCGTGCAGGCGACTGCAGGGCCTTGGGCGGGAAGGCGGCAAGGTCCGGGGGGATCGCGCGGCCTCTCGCCAGGAGGGAAACGCATGCGCGCAGGCTCGGCCATGACGCCCGACCCGACCGGCCCGATCTGGCCGATCTTCGCAAAATCAGCTGCCGAGGCCCCCGAGGCCCCCGCGCTTCTCGCCGAGGGACGCGAGATCCGATACGGCGAGGCCGTGGAGATCGCGGAGCGGATCGCTGCCGCGCTGATCGCGCAGGGCGTCGGCAAAGGCGATTTCGTCGGCCTGCTGGATTCGCGCTCGGTCGATGCCATCCTGGGCATGCTGGGCATTCTGCGGGCGGGCGCGGCTTTCGTGCCGCTCGACCCCAGCCATGCGCCCGAGCAGCTGCCCTTCATCGCGACGGACCTGCCGCTGACCGCCGCGCTGGTGGCAGACCGCTATGCCGACCGCGCGGGCGATATCCTGCCCGAGGGGCTTCCGGCGCTTTCGCTGCAGCAGGCGATCGTGTCCGCCCCGCCCGCCCCCGGCACCGCCTGGCCCGAGGCCGAGGCGGAGACGCCGGCCTACGTCATGTACACCTCCGGCACCACCGGAAAGCCGAAGGGCGTGGTCGTGCCGCAGCGCGGCGTCACCTCCTTCGCCTGGCGTCAGCCGGCGCTGGATATGCGCAGCGATGACGTGGTGCTGCATTCCAACACCATCGCCTGCGACGGATCGACCTTCGACATCTGGGCGGCGCTTCTGAACGGGGCCGCCTGCGCGGTGGTCGAGGCGCCCTTCCCCGCGCTTGACGAGATCGGGCGGGTGATGACCCGTCACAAGACAACGGCGGCGATGTTCTATGCCGGGATGAACCACATGATGGTGGATCATCAGCTGCCGGCCTTCGCCTCCTGCCGGATGATCCTCTCGGTCGGCGACGTGATGAGCGCGCCGCATGCGCGCAAGCTGCTGGAGACCTATCCGGATCTCCTGCTGCAGAACTTCTACGGCCCGACCGAGGCGACGGTGGACAGCCTCGGCATCCGCATCACGGCCGACATGCTGGACGGCCGGCCGCTGCCGATCGGACGTGCGCTGAACCACGAGGAATGCTTCGTCGTCGACGAGGACCTGCAGCCGCTCGCCATCGGATCGACCGGGCACCTGGTCATCGCGGGGCCGGGCGTGGCGCAGGGCTACTGGAACCGGCCGGAGAAGACGGCCGAGGTCTTCATCGAGGATCCGCGGGCGGGCAAGACCGGACTCGTCTACCTCACCGGCGATCTTGCCACGCATCACCCCGACGGGGTTTTCGACTTCCACGGCCGGATCGACCGGCAGGTGAAGCTGGGCGGGCGGCGGATCGAGCTGGACGGGGTCGAGCATGTGCTGCGCGACCAGCCGCAGCTGGCCGAGGCCGCGGTGGGCGTGATCGCGGGGCCGGGCGGGGACAAGCGCATCGCGGCGGTGCTGAAACCCGCAGGCGGGATGCCGGCGGACGCGGACGCGTTCGTCAAGGCGGTGCTCGCGGGCGCGGGGGCCGTGCTGCATCCGGCCAGCCTGCCGCGCGCAGTGAAGCTGACGGAGGACTGGAAGCTGACGCCCGCGGGCAAGACCGACCGCAAGGCCCTGCTGGCGCTGTTCGACACCCCGGCGGAGAAGGCGAAGCCGGAGACCGCCCCTGCGCAGGATCTGCGCGGGATGATCGCGGATGTCTGGCAGGAGCTTCTGGGCCTGCGGCCGGACGACGACATGACCTTCTTCGAGGCCGGCGGCTCCTCCATCCAGCTGATCGAGGCGCATTCGCGGCTGGAGGAACGGCTGGGCCGCGCCTTCGACGTGACGCTGATGTTCGAAGCGCCGAAGCTTGGCGACCTGGCGATGCGGCTCGCTGCGCTGGCGCCCTCCGAGGCGCCGCGCCAGACCGGGGCGAAGGCGCCGGAGGATGGCGTGGTGGCGATCATCGGCATGGCCGGGCGCTTCCCGGGCTCCGCCTCGCTCGCCGAGTTCTGGGAGCATGTGCGGGCCGGCGACGACCTCGTCACCCGCTTCGATCCCGCCGAGATGGAGGACAGCCATACCGAGGCGGAGCGCCGCTCTGGCTCCTACGTGGCGGTGCGGCCGATCCTCAAAGATATCGAGATGTTCGACGCGAAGTTCTTCGGCATCCTGCCGCGCGAGGCGACGCGGATGGACCCGCAGCACCGGGTGCTGCTGGAGATCTGCTCGGAGGCGCTGGACGATGCCGGGATCGACCCGGCCCGCGCGCCCGGGCCGATCGGGGTCTGGGCCGGCAGCGCGATGAGCACCTATCTGATCGGCACCCTGCTGGCCGAGCCGGGCGCGGGGCACCGCTTCGCCACCGGCTACCAGCTGGAGGACCTGACCACGATCACCGGCAACCTGCCGGGGTGTCTGGCCACGCGCGTTTCCTGGAAGCTGGACCTCAAGGGCCCGGCGATGACAGTGCAGACCGCCTGTTCGACCGCGCTGACGGCGGTGATCCAGGCGGTGGGCGCGCTGCGTTCGGGCCAGACCGATGTGGCGATCGCGGGCGCGGTCTCGATCACCGTGCCGCAGAAGCGCGGCTATATGGCGATCGAGGGCGGCATGGGCTCCGTATCCGGCGTCTGCCGGCCCTTCGACGCGGGCGCGGATGGCACGATCTTCGGCCATGGCGCCGGGGTCGTGGTGCTGAAGCGGCTCTCCGATGCGCTGGCGGCGGGGGACGAGATCCACGCGGTGATCCGGGGCACCGGGCTGACCAATGACGGGGCCGACAAGATGTCCTACACCGCGCCGTCGGTCGCGGGGCAGGCGGCTGCGGTTGCGGCGGCGCATCGCGATGCGGGCGTGGCGGCGGAGACGATCTCCTACGTCGAATGCCACGGGACGGCGACGCCGCTGGGCGACCCGATCGAGATCGCCGGGCTGAACCGGGCCTTCGGCGCGGGGCGGCCGGGAACGGTGGCAATCGGTTCGGTCAAGGGCAATATCGGCCATCTCGACGTCGCGGCGGGCATCGCCGGGCTGATCAAGACCGTTCAAATGCTGAAGGCGAAGGAGATCGCGCCGGTCGCGAATTTCCGTTCAGCCAACCCGCGGATCGATTTCGCGTCGGGCCCGTTCCGCGTTGCCGACCGGCTGGAGCCCTGGCAGAGCGCCGGGCCGCGCCGGGCCGGCATCTCGGCCTTCGGGGTGGGCGGCACGAACGCGCATCTGGTGCTGGAAGAGGCCCCCGAGGGCGCGAGCGCGGGGCGCGCGAAGACGACCAGGGCGCCGCAGGTGCTGCCGGTCTCGGCCGCCTCGGCAGAGGCTCTGGCGGATCTCGCCGGGGCGCTGGCCACGCGGCTCGAGGGGGCCGACGCCCCGGCGCTGGCCGACGTGGCCTTTACGCTTCAGGAGGGCCGCCGGGTCTTCCCGCATCGCTTTGCCGTCGCCGCGACATCGGCCGCGGAGGCCGCCGCCAAGCTGCGCGCGGTGCCGGCGACCAAGCCCCGGACGCCGAACAAGGCGCCGAAGGTGATCTTCCTCTTCCCGGGCCAGGGGTCGCAATATCCCGGCATGGGCAAGGGGCTTTACCGCTCCGAACCGGAGTTCGCCCGCTGGATCGACCGCGGCGCGGAGATCCTGAAGCCGCTGATCGACACCGATATCGCCGAGCTTCTGTGCTATGCCGATGTCTCTGACGCGGCCGCATCGCGGGCGCTGAAGGATACGCGGCTGACGCAGCCGGCGCTGTTCCTGACAGAGGTCGCGACGGCGCGTCTGTGGCTGGCGCGCGGCATCCAGCCGGATGCGATGATCGGCCATTCGGTGGGCGAGTTCGCCGCCGCCGTCATCGCCGGGATTCTGCGCTTCGAGGATGCGCTGCGCCTGATCGCCGCCCGCGGGCAGCTGATGCAGGACCAGCCGGCGGGCGCGATGCTGTCGGTTCGCGCGCCGCTGGCGGCGCTGATGCCGCATCTGGGACAGGGCGTGGATCTTGCCGCGACCAACGCGCCGCAGCTGCAGGTGGTCGCCGGGCCGGACGAGGCCATCGACGCGCTCGACGCGCGGCTGAAGGCGGCAGATATCGCCACCGTGCGGCTTCACACCTCGCATGCCTTCCACTCGGCGATGATGGATCCGGTCGTGCCCGCGCTTCGGGCCCGGGCCGAGGGGCTTCGCCTTTCCGCGCCGGTGCTGCCGATCATCTCCTCCGTCACCGGGGCTCGGATGACGGATGCGGAGGCGACTAGCGCGGACTACTGGGCCACGCAGGCCCGCAAGCCGGTGAACTTCCAGGCGGCGCTGGAGACGGCGGCGCGCGCGTTCACCAATGAGAATTCAGAGATCGGGGCACCGGCGTTCGTCGAGGTGGGGGCGGGCAGAACGCTCTCGGCCTTCGCCGGGCAGACCCTGAAGCGCGGCGGCCATGGCGGGATCTTCCAGTCATTGCCGGATCATACCCAGGAAGGTCTTGACGATGAGACCGTCATGGCCGCCGCGTTCGCAGACCTCTGGGCCGTCGGGGTGGAGGTGGATTTCGCCCGCCTCGACCGCGGCGCCCGGAAGGTGTCGCTGCCGCCGCATCCGTTCCGGCGCAGCCGTCACTGGGTGGACGGCCCGAAGACCGTCCCGGCCAACGCGGCCGCTCCCGCCCCGGCGCAGAATGCTGCCACCATTGCCGAGCCCATTGTTGAACCCGTGACCCTTTCAAGTGACGAGGACGCCATGCCCGCAGCCGACCGCAAGCTCCGCCTGACAGGGGAGCTGCTTGCGCTCTTCTCCGATATCTCCGGCGACGCGCTGGGGCCGGAGGAGGCGCAGGTTCCGTTCCTAGAGCTGGGCTTCGACTCGCTCTTCATGGCCCAGGCGGCAAGTGCGCTTGGCCGGAACTACGGCGTGGAGGTGTCCTTCCGCGCGATGATCTCTGATTACCCGTCGATCGATGCGCTGGCGGGCCACCTTGACGGGGTCCTGCCGGCGGAGGCCCCGGTGGCCGCGCCTGCCCCGGTGGCCGCGGCTGCCCCTGCCCCAGCGCCCGTGGCCGCTACCGTGGCGCCCGCGCCGGCGCCCATGCTCTCCGGCGACCTAGCCGGGGTGATCCAGGCGCAGATGCAGGCGATGCAGTCGGTCTTTGCAGAACAGCTGCGCGCGCTCGGGGGCCAACCGGCGGCCCAGCCCGCCGCGGTTCCGGCGCCGGCCATGGTTCGGGCGCCCGCGCCTGCCGCCGCTCCGACCTCTGCCCCAGTTCCGCCCCCCGCCCCTGCCATTCCCGCGGCAGCCGAGGCGGAGCCGAAGGAGACGGGCTTCAAGCTCGGCCGAGGGCCGAACGTCTCTGCCGCCGTGCTGACGGCGGAGCAGCGCACCTTCGTGGCCGATCTCGCGCGGCGCTATTCCACCCGCCATGCGAAATCCAAGGCGCATACGGCCGAATTCCGGCCGACGCATGCCGACCCGCGCACCGCCTCGGGCTTCCATCCGGACTGGAAGGAGCTGGTGTTCCCGATCGTCGCGGAACGCTCCAAGGGCGCGCATATCTGGGATCTCGACGGAAACCGCTTCGTCGACGTGGTGAACGGTTTCGGGCAGACCGCCTTCGGCCATTCGCCCGATTTCGTCGCCGAGGCGGTGAAGCGGCAGCTTGACAAGGGCTATGCGATCGGCCCGCAGGCCGACCTCGCCGGGCCGATGGCGGCGCGGCTGGCCGCCTTCCTCGGCCATGAGCGGGTGACCTTCTGCAACACCGGATCCGAGGCCGTGATGGCGGCGATGCGGATCGCCCGCACCGTGACCGGGCGGGAGCGGATCGTCGTCTTCTCCAACGACTACCACGGCCAGTTCGACGAGGTGCTGGTCCGCGGCAAGGCGCGCGGCGAGCCCGGCGCGCTGCCGGTGGCGCCGGGGATCCCGCGCTCCGGCCTCGCCAACATGGTGGTGCTGCCCTACGGAGCGCAGGAGAGCCTCGACTGGGTCCGCGCCAATGTTTCCGACATCGCGGGCGTGATCGTGGAGCCGGTGCAGAGCCGCCATCCCGAGCTGCAGCCCGCCGATTTCGTGCGGAGCCTGCGCGAGATCACCCGCGAGGGCGGCGCGGCGCTGGTGATGGACGAGGTCGTCACTGGCTTCCGCACCCACGCGCGCGGGATGCAGGCCGTTTGGGGCATCGAGGCCGACATGGCGACCTATGGCAAGGTCGTTGGCGGCGGCATGCCGATCGGGCTGCTGGCCGGGAAGGGCCGGTTCATGGACGCGCTTGACGGCGGGGCCTGGAGCTATGGCGACGCCAGCAAGCCCGAGGCGGCGCCGACCTTCTTCGCCGGCACCTTCGTGCGCCATCCGCTGACGCTGGCGGCGATCGAGGCGGTGCTCGACCATCTCGACGCCAAGGGCGCGGTGCTGTGGGAAAACGTGCCCGCCCGCGCGGCGGCGCTGGCGGCGCGGATGAACGCGCATCTGGAAAGCCGGGGGCTGCCCGGGTTCGTGACCCAGTTCAACGGCTGGTTCGTCATCAACGCCACGGCGCAGGATCCGCGGGCGAGCCTTCTGTTCCCGCTGATGCGGCTGGAGGGGGTGCATATCCTCGACGGCTATTGCGGGTTCCTGACCACGGCGCATGACGCGGCCGACATCGAGGCGATCTTCACCGCTTTCGCGAAGTCCGTTGATGCGCTTCAGAGGGTAGGGATCCTTGCCGGCAATGGCACGGTGCTTGCCGCGCCGGTGGCGCCGAATGCGGCGGCGGCCCCCCTGCCCGCCCGTGTGCCGCTGACCGAGAGCCAGCGCGAGATCTGGATGACCCACCAGCTTGGCGACAAGCCGGCGGCGAGCTTCAACGAGGGGCTTTCGCTGCGCCTCGACGGGCCTCTCGACCAGCCCGCGCTGGAGGTTTCGCTGGCCGAACTCATCGCGCGGCACGATGCGCTGAGGATGGTCTTCGACCGCTCCGGCGAGTCCTTCGAGATCCGGGCCGAGGCGGCGCCGGCGCTGGTCTTCACCGATCTCTCCGGCGAGGGGGAGCCCGAGGCCGGGCTGGCACAGATCGTGGCCGAGGAGCAGGCGGAGCCCGTCGACATCACCGGCGCGGGCGTGCTGCGGCTGCACCTGGTGCGGCTTGGCGCCGAAGCACATGTGCTGGTGATGACGGCGCATCACATCGCTGTCGACGGCTGGTCCTTCGGCCTGCTGGTGCAGGACCTGGCCGAGCTTTACGGCGCGAAGGTCGAGGGCCGGGCGGCGAAGCTTGCCCCCGCGCCCTCGTTCGCGGCGCATGCACGACAGGCCGATCCGGCGCCCTCGGCAGAGACGCTGGCCTACTGGCGCGGCCAGTTCGCAGAAATCCCGGCGCTGCCGGAGCTGCCCTCCGACCGGGCCCGCCCGGCGGCCAAGAGCTTCAACGGCGCGACGGTCAGCACACGCATCGCGGGCGAGCTGGTGAAGGACGTCCGCAAGGCCGGGGCGAAGCAGGGCTGCACGCTCTTCGCGACCCTCTTCGCCGGGCTGCAGGTCACGCTGGGCCGCCTCAGCGGCGCGCGCGACGTGGTGCTGGGCGTGCCCTCGGCGGGGCAGATGCTGCTGGAGGATGGCGCGCTGGTCGGCCACCTGGTGAACCTGCTGCCGATCCGAGCCGCCTTCGATCCGGCCGAACCCGTCGCCGCCCATCTGAAGCGGGCGAGCGGGGCCGTCATGGAGGCCTTCGAGCATCGCGCGGTGACCTTCGGCACGCTGGTGCGCGAGCTGGGCGTGCCGCGGTCGCTGAACCGGCTGCCGCTGACCGAGGTGCAGTTCAACTTCGAGCGCGGCATCGACCCGATGCGCGCGGGCGACCTGACCCTGACGGCCGAGACCAACGCCAAGGCGGCGGCGAATTTCGACATGTTCCTGAACGTGATGGAGGGGCCGGACGGGCTGACCATCCATGTCGATTACAACACCGACTGCTATGACGCGGAGACGATGCGCCGCTGGATCGGCCATTACCGCGCCGTGCTGGAGGCCATCGCGGCGGACAGCTCGACCCCCATCGCGGCGCTGCCGATGCATGACGCGGCGGCGCTGGAGGCGCTGGTCGAGGGCACCAACGCCTCCGCCCTCGCCTTCGACCGCGATGCGATGATCCAGGACCTCGTCGCCCAGGGGGCGGCGCGCGATCCGGAAGCGGTTGCCGTCGAGGACGAGGCCGGCCGCATGACCCATGGCGAGCTTGCCCGGCGCAGCGATGCGCTGGCGGCCCATATCCAGTCGGCGCTGCCGAAGGCCGGAGCCCGGGTGGCGGTGGCGCTGCCGCGGGGCGCGGGGATGCTGGTGGCGCTGCTCGCTGTGCTGAAGGCGGGGCACACCTATGTGCCGCTCGACCCCCGCCAGCCGGAGGCGCGGCTGAAGACCATCGTGGAGACGGCCGAGGCCGCCGCCGTGGTGGCCGAGGCCGCCCCCTTCGCCCCCGCGCTGAAGCTGATCCGCCCGTCGCAGGCGCCGGACTACGGCCTGCCCTCGACGGTCGCGCCGGATTCGGAGCGCGCGGCCTATGTCATCTTCACCTCCGGCTCGACCGGGGTGCCGAAGGGCGTCGCCGTGCCGCATCGGGCGGTGGTGAACTTCCTCACCTCCATGGCCCGCGAGCCCGGGCTGAAGGCGGGCGACGCGCTCCTGTCCGTCACCACGGTCATGTTTGACATCGCGGTGCTGGAACTCTTCCTGCCGCTCACGGCCGGGGCGAAGGTCGTGCTGCCCTCGAGCGAGGCGGTACGCGCGGCCTTCCCGCTGGTCGAGCGGCTGGAGAAGGGCGACATCGCCATGATGCAGGCGACGCCGACGCTCTGGTCGATGCTGCTGGAGGCAGGCTTCACGCCCAAGCCGGGCCTCAGCCTGCTAGCGGGCGGCGAGCCGCTGCCGGCGGACCTCGCGCGGCGGCTGACCGCCGGGGGTGCCACGCTCTGGAACATGTATGGGCCGACGGAGACGACGATCTGGTCCGCGCTGCGCCGGATCGGGCCGGAGGATCCGATCACCATCGGCCGCCCGATCGCCAACACCGAGCTGCACATCCTTTCCGAGGCCGGAGAGGTGCAGCCCGTGGGCGCGGTGGGCGAGCTTAACATCGGCGGCGAGGGCCTCGCACTTGGCTACTACGAACGACCGGAGCTGACGGCGGCGGCGTTCCGCGAGGTCACTCTCATGGGCCGGACGCGCAGACTTTATGCCACGGGTGACCTCGCCCGGCGGCTGCCTAGTGGCGAGATCGTGGTGCTTGGCCGCAAGGATGCGCAGGTGAAGCTGCGTGGCTTCCGGATCGAGCTGGGCGAGATCGAGGCACGGCTGCGCGCGCTGCCCGGCGTCGACAAGGCGGCCGTGGACGTGCGCGAGAAGGCGTCGGGCGACCGGGGCCTGGTGGCCTGGCTGGTGCCAGAGGCGGGCGTGGAGCCCGATATTGCCGCCCTCGCCGAGGCGCTGGCCGAGGCGCTGCCCGACTACATGCTGCCGCAGTCCTGGATGATCCTTCCCGCGCTGCCGCAGACCGCCAACGGCAAGCTTGACCGCAAGGCGCTGCCCGCGCCGGAGGCAGGCGAGGCCGCGGCCCCGCCGCCAGACGCCAGCGCGGGGGGCCCGACCGGCGCCGAGAGCGAGATGGAGCACCAGCTGGCCGCGATCTGGGCCGACGTGTTGGGCCGCGAGGTGCCGGTGACGGCGACGCTGCAGGCGCTCGGCGCCGATTCGCTCGCGGTCTTCCGGATCGCCGCGAAGATGCTGGGCGCGGGGCTGGACCTGGAGGCGCGCGATCTGTTCGCCCATCCCTCCGTGCGGGCGCTTGCCGCCTACGCGGACGGCAGGGAGGCGGCGCCAAAGCGGCCCTCGCTTCAGGACTTCAAGGGCGGCGCGCGGCGCGGCATCCGGAGGGCTTCCTGATGCGGGCCGAAGAAAGTCAGAACCGGGGCGGCGAAGTTGTCGCCAGGTTCCCCTGCTCGGGCGCGCAGCGGCAGTTCTGGTTCCTGGACCAGTTCAACCCGGGCGACCCCTCGCTCAACGTCGCGATGCGTTGGGAGATCGAGGGACGGCTGCAGGATGGCAATATCGAGCGCGCACTGCAGGCCGCAGTGGAACGGCACGAGATCCTGCGCACCCGCTTCGCGGAGGTCGACGGCGAGCCGGAGCAGGAGGTCCTGGCCCGGGTGGAGTTCCGCCCGAGCCTGATCGACCTGCGCACCACGCCCGCGGCGGAGCGCCCGGCGCGGATCGAGGAGATCATCGAGGCCGAGGCGGCGCGGCCCTTCGACCTCTCACGCGCCTGCCAGCTGCGGGCGGTGGCGATCCGGGGCGCCGCGGACCGCGTGACGATTCTGGTCGTCGCGCATCACGCGATCTTCGACGGGCTGTCGATTGCCGTCCTCGCCCGGGACTTCGCCCGCTTCGCCGAGGCCTTCGAGCTTGGACGGAGCGCCGAGGCTGACGAGCTGCCGCTGCAATACGGCGATTTCGCCATGTGGCAGGCGGAGATGCTCGCCTCCGGGGTCGCGGCAGAGGATCGAGCCTATTGGGCAAGGCAGATGCAGGGCGCAGAGCATTTCGAGCTGGAGCCCGACAAGCCCCGCCCGGCCAAGCGCTCGCATGCCGTGGCGCGGATCCATGGCGATCTGCCCGACGGGTTCGACGCCCGCTTCGAGGCGGCGGTCGAACGGGCGGGCAGTTCCGCCTTCGTCTTCGGCGCAGCGGTGGTCGGCGCCAGTCTCGCCCGGGCGGCGGGGCGGCGCGAGGTGGTCTTCAGCCTGCCCGTCTCCGACCGGCCGGACCCGGATCTGGAACAGCTCGTGGGCCCATTCATCGTGACCCAGGCCCTGCGCTTCCCGGCGGAGCCCGAGGCCAGCTTCGGCGCGCATCTGGCCGGCGTCCGCACGGCGGTGGAAGGCGGGCTTGCGCATCGCAACCTCGAGTTCTCCACCCTCGTCGAGATCGTGAACCCGCCGCGCGACCCATCGCGCGCGCCGATCACCTCGGTCGCGCTGAACTTCATGCCGGTCTTCAGCGACACGCTGGACCAGGGCGCCTTCCGCCTGACGCCGGCCCCGGCGTTCAACCCGGGCGCCGTTCAGGACCTTCACATCCATTTCATGCGCCGCGCCGCGGGCTGGCGGATGACGATCGAATATTGCCCCGACCTCTACGAAAGCTCGACGATCGAGGGGCTGATCGCCACGATCACCCAAGGGTTCGAGGCGGTCTTCGCCGATCCGGAGACGCGGCTCGGCGCGCTTCCCCTCGCCCCCGCCCTGGCGCGGCGCGGCGAGACGGAAAGCCGCGGGCTGAAGCGGGTGGAGCAGGTGCTGGCCGCCCATCCGGAGGTTGGCGCCGCGGCGGCGGTAGCGGCGGGGGCGCAGGCCTATGGCTTCGTCAGCCCCCGCGAGGGCAGCCTGATGCCGCTGGAACAGCTGCCGGCGGCGCTGATGGCGCATGCGGCGGCAGAGCTGCCGGAAGAGGCGCGGCCGTCGGGGGTTTCCGTCCTTGCCGCGCTGCCCCGGACCGCATCGGGCGATATCGACCGGGCGCGGCTGCCGGTGCCGCCGGAACCCACCGCCGTACCCGTGGCCAAGGCCGCCGCGGCGGTGCAGAGCCGCGAGGAGATCGAGGCGACGCTCGAGACGCTCTGGAAGGAGCTTCTCGACCTGCCGCAGGTGCCGCATGGCGCGAGCTTCTTCGACCTCGGCGGGCACTCGCTGCTGGCGGTGCGCATGATCGCGCGGCTGCGCGCGACATTCCGCGTGGGCCTCGGCGTGGCGAGCCTTTACGCGCAGCCGACGATCCTTGGCCTCGCCGGGCTGATCCGGGCGGAGCTGGCGCCTGCTGCGGGCGCCATCGCAGCGCCGGTGCCGGAGGACGACTGGCGCATCGAGCCGCTGCAATCCGGCGGCACCGGCGCGCCGATCATTGCGGTTAATGACGTGGGCATCATGGTTTCCGCACTGGGACACATGCGCGAGCGGCACCAGGCCACCTGCGTGCGGCTTTTCGACGGCAGCCGGGGCATCGACCAGACCCCGCGCAGCTTCGAGGAGATCGCGGCGGAATATGCCAAGGTCGTCCGCCGGGTGCAGCCAGAGGGGCCATATGTCTTCTTCGGCATCTGCGTCCACGGCAATATCGCGCTGGAGACGGCGCGCATCCTGCAGGCGGAGGGGGCGGAGATCTCCGCCGTCATCATCAAGGACGTGTGGGAGCCGGGCTATGCCGCGCGGCTGAAGGGCGACAGCTATCGCCGCTGGCTGGAACGGTTCGCAGCGCTGCGCACCAAGATCCGCGCCGTGCGGCGGGGGCGGATGACCGTCTCAGCGATGCTCGGGAGCTATCGGATCGTGCGGAAAACGGGGCTGTTGCAGCTCGCCCGCGCCATGGGGCTGATCGACCGGGTGCGCTGGACCGACATGACGCCCGAGCAGGAAGGGTTCGTGGCCTATATCTCGGCCGCGCGGAACCAGTACCGGCCGGCGCCCTTCAACGCCCCGGTCCTGCATGTCGTCACCGGCATCACCCCGCGTGGCCGCGCCTTTGCTCCCTCGATCGGCTGGGAGGACGTGGTGACCGGGCCGCTGAAGACGGTCTACATCGAGGATCTGGCGGTGTCCCGCGGCCGCGAGTTCGGCACCAGGGATCTCGCCCGCGAGATCGAGACCTTCCTGGCCGAACAGGCCTAGGGGGCGAGCGGCAGCCTGCCCTCGCGCAGCGCGAGCCGCAGTGGCCGCCCCCGCGCCTCCACCGCCAGCGCACCAGCGTAGCCTGGGCCGGTGGCGAGGTCGGCCATCTGCCAGTCGGCCTCGCCACCCTCCGCGATCCGGGCGATGCGCGGTGCGGGGCCGAGGGTGACGTCGAAACTGTCGAGCGGGCGGTGCAACCCACGGCCGAGGGCCTTCACGAAGGCCTCCTTGCGGGTCCAGGTCTGGAAGAAGCCCTCGATCCAGTCGGGGCCGCTCAGGCGCGCGAGTGCCGCGATCTCAGCCGGGGAAAAGAAGCGGCGGGCGACGTCCTGTTCCACGCTGCGATGGGCCTCGATGTCGATGCCGAGGCGGATGTCCTCCGCGGTGACGGCAAGCGCGGCCCAGCGGCCGGAATGGCTGAGGTTGAAGGCCGGGCCGCCGGGGAGGCCGGGTTTACCCTCGGGGCCGTAGGAGAAGGCGAGATCCGCCGCCGGCCGGTCAAGATAGGCGCCGAGAATCCGGCGCAGTCCGGCGCGGGCGTTGCGGAAGGCCGTGGCATCCGCGGGCCGCACGAAGCGGGCGGCGCGGGCGGCCTCGTCACCCGAGAGGCAGGCCGCGTCCCCCGCCGCGTCGAGCGGCCAGAGCCAGAGATCCACGGTAATCGTCAAGGGCGCCCTCCCATCCGGGGCCCATTCGGCCCGGCGCCATCCTAGGCGGGAGAGGCGGGGGAGGTCGAGCGCAAGCGGACCCTCCGCCGGGCCTCTGACGGGCCTTAGCCGAGCCCCAGGGCGAGGCCGGGGCGCAGTGGCACTTCGCGCGGCGGCGCCGGGCGGAGCGCGCCGGCCTGGGCGCCGACGCCGAGGCCGGCAAGACTGGCCGCGATGCCGCTGCGAAAGGCAGCCTCGTCGAACCGTCGGGCATGGGCGGCGAGGTGCAGCGGGTCGATCGTCTCTATGCCTGAGGCCTCGAACCGCTCCACGGCGTCCACCAGTCCCTCGACGCTCTGATCGTCGAAGAAGAGGCCGGTTTCACCACCGATCACGGTATCCAGCGCACCGCCGCGGCCATAGGCGATGACCGGCCGGCCGGAGGCCATCGCCTCCACCGGGACGATGCCGAAGTCTTCCTCCCCCGGGAAGATCAGCGCCCGGCAGCGGGCGAGATGGTCCCGAAGAACCTCGAAGGAGGCCGGGCCGAGAAAGCGGATGTTCTCCGGCGCAGCGGCGGCGAGCTGGCGAGCCCGCTTCTCCGGCCCGCCGATGACGACGAGGGGCTTACCGAGGCGGCGGAAGGCCTCTACCGCGAGGTCGGGGCGCTTGTAGGGTGCGAGCTCGCCGGCCCAGAGATAGAAATCGCCGCGCTCGGCCCGGGGGACGGGGGCGAAGCGGTCCACGGCCACCGGCGGGTGGACGATCTCGGCCTCGCGCCGCCAGTACTTTCGGACGCGGGCGGCGACATGGCCGGAATTGGCGACGAAGCCGTCGACCCGGCCGGCGCTGGCCGCGTCCCAGGTGCGCAGATGGTGCGCCATGCGGGGCATCATCGCCCGGGCGAGCGGGCCGGCGCTGCCGCGGTAGGTGTGATACTGGTCCCAGATGTAGCGCATGGGCGAATGCACGTAGCAGAGATGCGGCGCGTCGGGTGGCGGGATCACGCCCTTGGCCGGGCCCGCCTCGCTGGAGATGACCAGGTCGTAGCCGGTCAGGTCGATCGCCTCGAGCGCGCGCGGCATGAAGGGCAGGTATTTCTGGTAGAGCCGCGGCGCGAAGGGCAGCCGCGAGACCGAGGTTGTGATGACGCGATGGGCGTTGATCGTCTCGCTGATCCGGCCGGGCACATGGACATGGGTGTAGATGTCCGCCTGCGGGAACATGCGGCAGAGCGCCTCCAGCACCTTCTCGCCGCCGCGCATCCCCACCAGCCAGTAGTGGATCAGCGCCACGCGGCGGCTGTCCGGCGCCAGCGGCTGGCCCGCGGTGATGTCAGGCCGAATAGTCATAATCGCCCGCGTAGACATCCGAGCCGGTCCGGGGATCGACCTGGGTGAGGACCATGCCGGAGACATTCGCCCCGGCCTCGGCGAATTGCGCCAGCCCCTTGGCCACCGCCTGACGCGGCGTCTCGCGCCAGCGCACGAGGTAAAGGCATTCGTCCACCGCCTGCGCCAGCACGAGCGCATCGGCCACGGCGAGCGAGGCGGGGGCGTCGACGATGATCAGGTCATAGTTGCCCTTGAGCGATTCCATCATCGGCTTCAGCCAGTCGGCGGAAAGCTCGTCGGCCGCGTCGGGACGCGGGCCGGCCGTGGCGAGCACGTCGAAGCCGAGCGACTTGTCGCGCCGGATCGCACGGCCCAGCGGGCAGCGGTTGGCGATGAAATCGGCGAAGTCATGCGCGAAGCTCCAGCCGAAGGTCTGGCTGAGCGAGGAGCGGCGCAGGTCGCCGTCGATCAGGATCACCTTGCGCCCGGCCAGCGCGGCCATGCGGGCCAGCGTGAGCGCCGTCGTCGTCTTGCCCTCGTCGGGCACAGAGGAGGCCAGCAGCAGCGACCGTGGCGCGCCGCCCTCGCGGGTGATCAGCGCCGTGCGCAGGTGGCGGATGCGTTCGGCAAAGAGGCCGTAGGGCTTCTGCGCCAGCTCCTCCCAGGCATCGAGCGTCGAGCTCCAGCCGCCATCGGGGATCGAGGTAAGGACCGGCAGGCCGGTCGCCTCCTCCAGGTCGGCGGCATGGGCGAAGCTGGGCGAGGTCAGTTCCTGGAAGAACACTGCGCCGAAGCCGATGACGAGACCGCCTAGCGCGCCGAGGACCGCCATCAGCTTGGTCTTGGGCGCGGAGGGGGCGGAGGGGATCGTCGCCTGTTCGATGAGCTGCGAATCGGGCTGCTGCATCGCCGCCTCGGTCTGCGAGTCGTTCACCCGGTTGAGGAGGTTGTTGTAGGCGGCCCGTGCGGAGCTTGCCACGCGTTCGCGCTGGCGCAGGCCGATTGTGCTTTGCGACAGTTTGACCACGCGCGATTCCATCGCCGCGATGCTCTGCTGCATGGTCTTCTCGCGCAGCTCGGCCTGGGCGACGGCGCTTTTCTTCTGCTCGACGAGCTTTTGAACCTCGGCGGCGATGTCACCCTTCACACCCTTGATCTCACCCGCCAGGCGGATGCGCTCGGGGTGCTGGGGCCCGTAGTTCTGCGCCCAGATCTGGTCCTGCCGCTGCAGCGTCATAAGCTGGGTGTTGAGCTGGTCGAGCACCGGAGAGCTGACGAGGTCGCCGACCCCCGCATAGCCCTTCTTGGCGATCACGTCCTTCAGCCGGCCATAGGCGGCCTCTGCCGCGATCCGGTCAGAGCGGGCGAGGACGAGCTGGTTGTTGAGCTGGCCGAGCTGCTGGGTCGCGGCGTCGAGCGTGCCGCCATCGGTGATCAGGTTGGCAGCGCGGTACTTGTCGACGGCGGCCTCGGCCTTCTCGACATCGGCTTTCATCTGCGCCAGCCGCGCTTCCAGCCCCTTGGTGGCGTCGCCGGCGGTGAGCTGGCGGCTTTTCACCTGGCTGACGATGAATTCATTGGCCAGCGCATTGGCGATCCGGGTCGCCACCACCCTGTCGGGCAGCGACACCACGATGTCGACGACATTGGCCTGGGTCTCGCGCGTGACCTTGAGGTGTTGCGTCACGACATAGATCAGCCGCTGCATCTGCGCTTCCTGCGGGCTGATCAGGCTCGGACCCTTCGGGGAGCTGGGCAGAAAGAAGGCCAGCCCATCGCCGATCCGCGCCAGGAGCGAGGGGGCGCGGTTCGCCGGGTCGATTGCGGAGAGCTTGTCGGCGCCGATCTCCTCGATCGCCTTGCGGATCAGCACGTTCGATTCGATCACCGTGACGACGCTGTTGACCACCTGGTCGTTCACCTGCGTCTCGGGCACGACCTGGCCGGGCGCGGCGGTCTGCGGTGCGCGGGCTTCCAGCATCACCTTGGAGGTGGCGGAATATTCCGGCGTCATGAAAAAGGCCACGAGCAGCGCCAGCACGAAGCCGGCGCCCATCGCGCCGAGCACGATCCTGCGGCGACGCCAGACCAGCGCCCAGAGGTCGCGGACATCGACCCGGTCGGGCGCCGAGATGGGGCGGACATGCCGGCGGACGGCGGCGGCGGCTGTGTCGAACGGGAGCAACCTGCTGTTCATTTACCTGCTTTCACCAAGGCCCGCCCTTTGCGCGGCCCGCCATCACGCGGATCCGCGGCGCACCGGACCTCGGCCACACCAAATTTGGCACCCCACCGTCAGGACTTTGGCAGAACTGTGTCTTGGGTCAAACTGAAGGTATTCAAGGCGTTAAACTGGCGCCTCTGCCGGTCACAGTCCCGGGCGAACGCGGCCATTACCGCGTATTCCGGAACCAATCCGCCACTTTGCGGCCCCAAGCGATTCGAGCACCGCGCCGCGGGATAGGCCGGTGGCGAGTCCGGCGAGCAGGAAGAAGAAGATCCCGAGGTCCGGCGTGGGCTGGGTCAGCATGGCGGATATGAACATGGCGAGGCAGCCGCCCTGCAGCCCCTCGATCGTGGCCGTGCGTTCGGTATCCCCATCGGGCCGGGGCAGCGCGAAAAGCGTGGCGAGAAAGCCGAGGAAAAGCCCGGTGCCGACGAGACCGATGGAGCCGAGGCAGGCCAGCAGCCAGTTGGAGGCCCGCATGGAGCCGAGGCCCGCGCCCATCATCCAGGTGTCGGTGAAGTTCTTCAGCGCCTGCATGTTCCAGGCCATCCGCTCCACCCCCGATGCGGTGGCAAGCTTGTCGAAGAGCGCGCGGTTGAGGAAGGCCTGCACCGGATCGAGCAGCACATAGGCCGCCCCCAGCGCCAGGGCCGCAAGCCAGAGCACGACCAGCCCCCAGACCAGCGTGCCGAGGAGCCGCCGCTCCACCGAGCGGCCAAGCTGGCGGGCCATCGCGACGCCGCCGGCGACCAGCACGAAGGCCAGCATCGAGACATAGGCGGAGGAGGAGGTGGAGCGCAGCAGAACCAGCGTGGTCATCGCGAAGGCCCAGCCGCTGCCGCGCGCGCGCCCGCCGCGCAGCCGGTATTGCAGCCAGAAGCCGAAGAGGCCGAGCGTGTAGTAGCCGAAGGAAGACGCCTCGGAGAACCCGCCGATCATCCGCTTCATGCCCGCCATGGCGACATCGTCGAGGATGGCGTAGTTCGCCGTCTGGATCAGCTTCATCACCGCGCCCAGGTGCAGATCGAAGGTCAGCACGTCGATCCAGCCGAGCGCGACATTGACCCAGGCCGCCACGGCCACCGCGCGCAGCACCGGCCGGGCGTCGGGCCATTCGCGGAAGAGCGTGGCGAAGGTGAAGAAGGCCATCCCGTCCAGAAAGATCCGGAAGAGCTGCGTCAGATTCCCGGTGGTGGCATGGAGCGGGATCGAGATGATGCCCAGCGTGTTGTTCGAGCGCGCGATGCCGAAGACCTGGGTGTCGCCGGCGAAGATCCGCGGGAAGACGACCGCCGTGAAGGCGGCGAACAGAATCATCATCGCAAGGTAAAAGCCCGGCTGGAACGGCCGCATCGAGCCCAGCACCCGCGCCGGGCTGTCGGGCTGAAGCAGCATCAGGCCGAAGGCCGCCGCCACGCCCATGTCCACCACCATGATCGAGGCGCCGCCCGCCGCCGGCAGGTTGAAGGCCGCAGCCACCCCGAGAGGCGTGGCCGCCATCAGCGCGGCCAGCCCCCGGTAGGGACCACGGATCATCAGCACGATCAGGAGGATCAGCGCGAGGGGGGTACTCGGAACGATCTGCATGACACCTCTCTGCCCGGGTCGGGCAAGCCTAACGGGGAATTAATCAATTTCGAGCGGCGAAGCTCGGAAAAACTGAATAGCATCGCGGGAAACATCGCCGGAGGACGTATGACTGCCCTGCCCGCCCGCCCTGCCCTCGCCGTGCTTATCGCGCTCGCCCTGCCCGCGGGCGCACTGCCCCTGAAGGGGCCGGAGCTGGGCGCGGCCTCCAACTTCGGTCAGCACTGGGCACCGCAGATGCTGCGCGCCGCGCTGGCCCTTCCGGTCAGGAATTTCCGTGACGCGGTCTATTGGGACGATGTGGAGAAGGGCGGCCTCTTCCGCTTCGACACGCCCTCGACGACCTATCCCGACCTGATCGCCCGGGCCGGCGCGACGATGAGCCTGACGGTGAACAATGGCAATCCGGCCTATGACGGCGGGCTGACGCCCTACACGCCCGATGCGATCGCCGCCTTCGCGCGGGACGCGGCGGTGACGGTACGGCGCTTCCCGGCGATCCGAGCGGTGGAGGTCGGCAACGAGATCAACAGCGCCAATTTCGTCACCGGGCCGCTGAAGGCGGAGAGCCTGGACAAGCGCGCGCTCGATTACCTGAAGATCCTGACGGCCGTGAAGGGCGCGGTGAAGGCGGTCAACCCGGACGTCCGCATCCTCGGCGGCGGGGTGCATTCGATCCCGGTCGGCTATCTGGCCCCGATGTTCGCGGCGGGCGCGGCAGGGCAGATGGATGCGCTGGCGCTGCACACCTACACGACGCCGCCGGAGCAGCTGGTCCGCCAGGTCGGGGTCTTCCGGCAACTGCCCGGGGCGGCGGAGCTGCCCTTGGACGTGACGGAGTTCGGCGATCCGGATCCGGCAAAGGCGCCCGGGCTGCTGCTGCGCGACTATTGCCAGATGGCGCTTTCGGGCGTCGAGCGGGCGGTCTGGTACCCGCTGAACCCGAGGGGCGACGGCATGGCCCCCTTGATCGACGCGCGGCTGCGGGTCACGCCGGTCGGCCGCGCCTATCGCCAGATCGGCGCGCTGATGGAGGGCAAGCCCGTCACCGATGCCGCGCCCGATCCCTTCACCTACGCCTGCGATTTCGGCGGCCGGGTGCTGGTGATCTGGGGGGCGCCGCGCGCGCTGCACCTCGCCCGGCCCGACCTTCACGCCACGGGCCCGACCGGCGCGCCGCTGGACCCCGCGCATCTTGTGCTGTCGGAAACGGATCCGATCGTCGTCTCGGGTGGTCCGGTCCGGCTTGGCCACGACGTGACGCTGGCGCCGCAGAAGGTGGTCGCCGACAGCTATGACCAGTTCGCCTATCCCGGCGTGCCGGACCAGCCGAAGGATGCCTTCGCGCGCTATGCCATGATGGGCGGGACCCGTCTGACGCTGCAGACGCGGCCCGGCCAGGGGCGGCAGGGCGCGCCGTGGACGCCCTATCTCGGAGTGCCGCACACGACGTTTGCGCGGCTCTCGGCGGATGTGATCCTGCCGGGCACCCATGCCGGGCGGACGATCACCCTTCACCACAGCTTCACCGCACCCCGGGCCATGGACGTGGTGGCAGAGGCCAGGCTCGCCCCCTCCCGGCGCAGCGCGGACGGGATTTCCTACACCCTGAGCCTGAACGGCAAGCCGCTGGTCTCCACCGTCCTGACGCAGCCGACGGACCGGAACACGGGGCCGATCCGGCTGAAGGCCGGGGATGTGCTGGATTTCGCGGTTGGCCCCAACAAGACGCCGACCGGGGACGCGACCGACTACCGCTTCACGCTGCGGCGCGCGGACTGAAGCGCCTCGGCGATGCCCGCGCGGGTCTCCGCAAGCACCTTCGCGTAGGTTTCCGGCGCGATACCGGCGTCGAGGGCCGCCTGCAGGCGGGCGGCGATCTCGGCCGGGGTGGCTTTGGCGCCGAGGAAGGCGTCCTCTGCGCTGACGGAGGCGAAGAAGCTTTCCACCTTCCGGTCCCAGCCGAGGCCTACGACGGGCACGCGGTAGGACCAGGCGACGATGCAGGCGTGCAGGCGGTGGGCGACGACGCCGCGGAATCCGCCGATCATCCGGGCGAGCTCCGCCGGCCGCTGCGGCATCGCGGCGATGGTGAGCGCGCCGGTCTGGATCAAGGCGGCCATCTCGGGATCGAGGCCGAGACGCTCGAGCGCGGCGCGGTCTTCCACCGCACCGTTGCAGAAGAGGGTGATCGCGTGCCCCGCGTCGGCGAGGGCCCGTGCCGTCTCGCGCCAGAAGGCGAGGCTGCCGCCGGCAACCCCGCCATCGGCATGGTAGCGCAGGATCGCCGGGTCGGTGATGCAAAGGCCGATGCGGCCCGTCTGTTCCCCCGGCCCGTAGCAGGGCGCAGCAAGGAGGCCGGGATCGCGGGCGAAGACGGGCGCGGGGCCGCGGCCCCCGGTCTCTCGCGTCCAAGCAGCGCGGGAAGGCTCGTCGCGGAGCGCCACGCGGTGAAGGTCGGCGGTGAAGAGCCGCTCGAAGAGGGCCCGGCCTTCGCGGGACCAGCCGGGCTGGACGCCGGCGGCATGGACGACGACGGGCACGCCCGCCTCCGCGGCCACCAGGGCAGCACGGGCGATCTTCAGCGGGAAGTTCAGGTCGGCATCAGCCAGGATCTGGCCGCCGCCGATCATCGCGAGATCGGCGCCCTGAAGGGCCGCTGCCCAGGCAGGCGCGACCCGGTCGAGGAGGCGGCCAAGGCGGCGGCGCACGATCCGGTGGCGGAGGCTCCGGGGCAGCACCCCCAGAACCTTCAGCGCCAGCGCCCGGTTGCGCACCGTGACCGCGCCGAAGCCGTCGCGGCCGGAGATGTCGATCAGAACGACCTCCGCCCCCGGCGCCTGCGCGCGGATCTCGTGCGCCAGGCATTCGGCTATGATGCCGTCGCCCAGGTTGGGGCTGTAGCGTAGGCCGAACTGCACCACTTTCATCGCCGGGGCTCCCTTCGCCCCTCGCCATAGCACGGCCGGGGCGCTGCGGAACCGGGGCTGCTCGCTTTTCCCGGCGCATGCGGTAACAATGCCGCCCCGGGCCACAATTCCACCCGAAACCGCCGCTACCCCACCGCCGAGACACAGCCGGACGCCCGATGCCCCCCGAGCCACCAGACCGCCTCGTCATCATCAACGACGCCTCCACCGCGCGCGGCGGGGCGACGGGGCTGGCGCTGCTGTCGGCCAAGCTGATGCGGGCACGGGGACTGCCGGTGACGCTGTTCTGCGGCGATACGGGGGACAATGCTACGCTGGCGGACGACGGGATCGAGGTCGTCAGCATCGACGGAGCGCCCCTGCTCAACCAGTCGGTCGCGAAGTCCATGGCCTCGGGCCTGTGGAACGCCAGGGCGAAGGCGGCGCTGGCGGACTTTATCGCCCGGACGGATACGCCTGAGACTGTCTATCACGTGCACGGCTGGGCGCAGATCCTGTCGCCGTCAATCTTCACAGCGCTGCAGCCGGTGGCGGCGCGCACGCTGGCCCATGCCCATGATTTCTTCCTGGCCTGCCCGAACGGCGTCTTCACCGACTACCGCCGCGGCGAAAGCTGCCGGCGGCGCCCGCTCGGGCTCGACTGCCTGGTCACCAACTGCGACAAGCGCAGCTATAGCCATAAGCTCTGGCGCGCGGCGCGGACGGCGGCGTTGCGGCGGAGCTTCGCACAGAGCCTGCCCTGGGGCGGCATCGTGCTGCTGCATCCCGGCATGGCGCCGATCATGGCACTTGCCGGGTTCGACCGAGCCCGCATGTTTGTGGCCCGCAATCCGGTGACGCCCTACAGCGCCACCCGGATACCAGCGGAGGCAAACGAACGATTCTTCTTCATCGGTCGGATCGAGGAGGACAAAGGAATCCGCAGCCTCATTGCAGCGACGCAGGCAGCCGGGGTTGGCCTTACGGTCGTGGGCGACGGCCCGCTCAGAGAAGAGCTCGCGCGGGCGCATCCGGACGTCGAATTCACTGGCTGGAAGACACGGGAAGAGATCGAACCTCTGGTACAGACAGCGCGCTGCGTCGCCGTGCCCGCCCGCCATGGTGAACCGTTCGGATTGGTGATCACCGAGGCGCTGCAGAGCGGCATCCCAGTGATCATGGGCGAGACCTCCCTCCTCGCCAGCGACGTCGTGGACAAGGGCCTGGGCTTTGCCTGTGACATGCGCCGGCCGGAGACCCTGACCGCCGCCATCGCCCGGCTGCGCGATCTGGCTCCGGAGGAGGTCGAGGCGATGAGCCTGCACGCCATGCGGCCGGAAAACGCGCTCGCCTCCTCGCCCGAGGCCTGGGCGGACCGGCTGCTGGAGCTTTACGGCGGGCTTCTGGCGCGGGGCTGAGGGCGGTCAGCCCGCCTCGGCCTCCATGCAGAGCCGCCCGTCCGGCCCCGCGACCCAGAGGCGTTTGCCCGCCCGGCAGAACCGCGCCTCCTCGAAATGAAAGAGCGGCGCGGTGGCGCGGAAGCGGAATGAGCGCAGAGGGCCGGGCGCCATCAGCATCAGAATCTGGGCAAGGAGCGGCCCGTGGACGACGAGCCCGGGGTAGCCCTCTACCTCGCGGCAATAGTCGAGGTCGTAATGGATGCGGTGGCCGTTGAAGGTCAGCGCCGAGTAGCGGAAGAGCGTGGTGGTGGAGAAGCGCGCCCGGCTTTCGGCCTGGGCCCCATCGGGCGCGCGGGGCGGCTCTGGCGTGGGGGCGGCGGGGTCGGGATCGGCGCGGAAGACGAGGTCCTGCCATTCGCTGACGCAGACCATGCCGCGCTGGGTGATGTCATGGCGCAGGGTGACGAAGGCAAGCGGGCCGGAGCGGCCGGTCTTGCGCGTCGCGCCCTCGACCCGGGTCGCCCGCCGCGCGGGAAGGCCTGGGCGAAGGGGTGCGTGGAAGAGGAGCCGCCCGCCCGCCCACATCCGCCGCGGAAGTCCGAGGTCGGGGATCAGCCCGCCGCGCGCGGAATGACCGTCGCGGCCAAGCTCCGCCTCCGGGCGGGGCTGCCAGAAATACGCCTGGTGGAAGAAGGGCGGCAGCGGGTCGTCCGGCTGCCAGTCGAACCCCAGGGCCGCGGCGAGGGCCGCGGCGCGGGCCGGGTCCATCCGGTCCTCGATCTCCGTTCCGTTCTGTTCGGGCTCCCCCATGGCCGCCGGGATCACTCGGCCGGCGGGAAGCCCGCCGCCTTGCGCAGATCCGCCATCAACAGCCGCAGCATCTTCAGTTGCGGCTCCAGCATCAGCCGGCCCTCGGCGTCGAAGGCGTTTCCCGAGTCGGGCACCAGCACCTCCGGCCCGGGCAGGACCAGCGGGCGGAAGGACATGAGCATCAGCCGGAGCGCGAATTGCGATCGGTCGCCGCCGCCGCGCCCGTCGGCGGCGGAGATGATCGCCACCGGCTTGTCGCGGAACGGCCGGCCCGAGGTGCGGCTGACCCAGTCGAGCGCGTTCTTCAGCACGCCCGGCGGAGCCTTGTTATATTCCGGCGTCGAGATCACTACCGCGTCGGCATCGGCGATGCCGTCGGCGAGGCGCTGGACCTCGGGCGGGATGCCCTCTGCATCCTCGAGATCGCGATCGTAGAGCGGCAGGCGCAGGTCGCCCTCGGCATAGCTCGCCGGGCCGAAGCTGCGGCGGGCCTCGGCCAGCAGGAGCCGGTTGGTGGAGGCTTTGCGCAACGCGCCTGGAATGCCGAATAGCTTGGGTTCTGTCATCGCTCTCCCCTCTCTCGCGGCGGACCATAGGGCGCGAGGCGCGAGGCGCAAGGGCGCTTGCCCCCGGCGCCGGCCCGAGGCAGGGTGGCGCCGAACGGGCGACGGAGGGCGGAATGGCGCGGCACGGCGGAAAAATCCTTGCGGATCAGTTGGTCGCACAGGGTGTGCGGCGGGTATTCTCGGTGCCGGGGGAAAGCTTCCTCGCCGCGCTTGACGGGCTCTACCAGAGCGGGATCGAGAATATCGTCTGCCGCCAGGAAGGCGGCGCCGCGATGATGGCGGAGGCCTATGGCAAGCTGACGGGCCAGCCGGGCGTTCTGTTCGTGACGCGCGGGCCGGGTGTGACGAATGCCTCTGCCGGGATCCATGTCGCAAAGCAGGATTCTACGCCCATGGTGGTTTTCGTCGGCCAGATCGACAGCCACCACCGCGACCGCGAGGCTTTCCAGGAGGTCGATTACCGGGGCGTCTTCGGGACGCTGGCGAAGTGGGTGGCGGAGGTCGACGATACCGAGCGGCTGCCGGAATACATCTCGCGCGCCTTCCATGTGGCCTGTTCCGGCCGGCCCGGGCCGGTGGTGCTGGCGCTGCCGGAGGACATGCTGAGCGGGCTGGCCGACGTGCCCGACATCGCCGCCCCGGCCCCCGCGCCCTCCGCGGTGAGCGCGGAGCAGGTGCAGGCCGTGGCGCGGATGCTGGCAGTGGCGGAGCGGCCGCTGGTCGTCGTCGGCGGCTCGCAATGGTCGGAGGAAGCGGCGGCCGATCTTGCCCAACTCGCCGAGGCCGCGGATCTGCCGGTGGCGGTGACCTTCCGGCGGCAGGACCGGATGGCGAATTCGCATTCGCATTATGCGGGCGATCTTGGGGTTGGCGGAAATCCTAAGCTTTTCCAGCGGCTTGGAGAGGCGGATTGCCTGCTCGTCCTGGGCGCGCGGCTGGGCGATATCGCGACCGGCGGTTACGAGGCACTGCGCCCGGCCGGGCCGTTGCCGAAGCTGATTCATGTCCATCCGGACCCCGACGAGCTGGGCCGCGTGTTCCGGCCGGACCTCGCCATCGCGGTGCCGGCCCCGCAGATGGTTGCGACCCTGGCGCGGATGGCGCCGGGCGGGCATCCGGAGCGCTCCGCCTGGCGGAAGGCCGCGCGGGCGGAGGCCGAAGCCTGGCGGGTGCCGCATGAGACCCCCGGCAAGGTGAAGATGGAGGAGGTCGTCGGCTGGCTCTCCGACAACCTGCCGGAGGATGCGGTCCTGACCAATGGCGCGGGAAATTTCGCTGCGTTCCTGCACCGTTACTATGAATATCACCGCTACGGGACGCAGCTGGCGCCGACCTCGGGGAGCATGGGGTACGGGTTCCCGGCGGCAATCTCGGCGAAGCTGGAGCATCCGGGGCGCGTGGTCGTTTGCCTTGCCGGGGACGGCGATTTCCAGATGACGCTGAACGAGTTTTCGACCGCCGTGCAGCATGGCGCGGCGGTGATCGTGATCGTGGCGAACAACGGGCGCTATGGCACGATCCGGATGCACCAGGAGCGGCACTACCCCGGCCGGGTCTCGGGCACCGACCTCGCCAACCCGGATTTCGCCGCGCTCGCGCGGGCCTATGGCGGGCATGGCGAGCTGGTGACCGAGGGCGCGGAGTTCGCCGGGGCGTTCCAGCGGGCGGAGGCCTCGGGCAAGCCAGCGGTGATCGAGCTCAGGCTGGACCCGGAGATGCTGTCGACCACGAAGACGGTCAGCGAGATGCGGGAGATCGGGTTGAAGGCGCGGGGCTGAGCGCAGGCACCTTGCCTAAAAGGCCCGAAACAGCGGGCGCAGCCCGCCGGGCCAGCGCCCACCTGCGGACGGTCGCTGGCCCTCTTCCGGGGTTCGTTCTAGCCTTTCTTGAGGCAGCGGTTCCCGAGCGTCTCGGCGATCTGGACGGCGTTCAGCGCGGCACCCTTGCGCAGGTTGTCGGAGACGCACCAGAGGTTGATGCCGTTGTCGATCGTCGGGTCCTGCCGGATACGCGAGATGAAGGTGGCGTAGTCGCCGACGCATTCGACCGGGGTGACGTAGCCGCCAGCCTCGCGCTTGTCGACGACGAGGACGCCGGGCGCCTCGCGCAGGATGTCGCGGGCCTCGGCCTCGTCGAGGTGATCCTCGAACTCGATGTTGATCGCCTCGGAATGTCCGACGAAGACCGGCACGCGGACGCAGGTCGCCGTCACCTTGATCGACTTGTCGACGATCTTCTTGGTCTCGGCGACCATCTTCCATTCTTCCTTGGTCTGGCCGTCCTCGAGGAAGACGTCGATATGGGGAATGACGTTGAAGGCGATCTGCTTGGTGAACTTGGAGGGCTCGACCTCGGCGCCGGGCACATACATGCCCTTGGTCTGGTTCCACAGCTCGTCCATCGCGTCCTTGCCGGCGCCGGAGACGGATTGGTAGGTCGAGACCACCACCCGCTTGATCCGGGCGCGGTCGTGCAGCGGCTTCAGCGCCACGACCATCTGCGCGGTCGAGCAGTTCGGATTGGCGATGATGTTGCGCTTGGTGTAGCCCTCGACGGCCTCGGGGTTCACCTCCGGCACGACGAGGGGCACGTCCGGGTCGTAGCGGTAGAGGGAGGAGTTGTCGATCACCACGCAGCCCGCCGCGGCCGCCTTGGGCGCGTAGATCTTGGTCGGCGCGGAGCCGACGGCGAAGAGCGCGATGTCCCAGCCGGTGAAATCGAACGTGTCGAGATCCTTGGTGCGCAGCGTCTTGTCACCGAAGCTGACCTCGGTTCCGAGCGATTTGCGGGAGGCGAGCGCGGCGATCTCATCGATCGGGAATTCGCGCTCGGCGAGGATGTTCAGCATTTCGCGGCCCACATTGCCCGTGGCGCCCGCGACGACGACCCGATAGCCCATGGCTTTCTCCCTTCGCTCCGGAGGACGGCGCCGTTTAGCGCAAGGGGCGCGGAGGGGAAAGCGGATTTCGCTGCGGCGGATTGGCGAGCGCGGGCTGCGGCGCGGGCGGTGCGCAATGAATGCGCAGCCTACGCCGAGGCGGGCGGGCGGTTCAGCGTGAACCTTGCATCCTCGGCCAGCAGCCGCTCGACGAAGGCGCGCTCGGCGGCGAAGTCATGCGGCACGCGCTCGGCCGTGCGGCTGCCGGTGAGCGAGAGCGAGGCGAAGAAGTCGAAACCGTATAGGTCGACCCGCGCCGCCTTGGACCGCGCGAGCAGGTCGATCAGCATCAGCCCCGTCGTCGGCTGCGCGCCGAGGCGCTGCCAGAGGCTGTCGATGTCGTCTTTCCAGTGAAGGTAGAACCGGCGCGTCACGGCGGCCCAGGGCAGGCGCTTGCGCTTGTGGCTCATCCAGAGCGTCAGCGACGGGTCAAGGCGCGCGAGGTCCGCCGCGCCCATGCGGACGGCGAGCGCCAGCCAATCCGTCCGCCTGCCGTGAGAGCGCGAAGCCGGCATCGGCGCGCGGTTGATGCGGATGACGAGGTCATGGGCGTCGATCTCTGCCCCCGCCGCGCCCTCGGCCAGCGCGCGGGCATTGCCGACGAGGGCGACGCTGCGGCCGGCGAGGTCGGCAAGCGCCTCTGCCGGCGGGATCGACCAGCGGGCGAGCCCCGCCTCCGAGCGCAGCGCCCGGGCGAGGCGGAAGCCAAGCCAGCCGGGCGCCGCCCGGGTCATGGCCGTTTTCCGCGGCGGGCGGCGAAGCCTCGGGTGGCCTCTTCCGGATCGTATTCGGTCTTCACCCAGTCGATGAAGGCGATCGGACCCTGCTTCAGCCGGTCGGCGTACATGTCGAGGACATGGTCGAGGATTCCGGTCTTCGACTGGCGGAAATGCAGGAAGCGGGGGCTGAGCTGGCGGCGGGCGACCTCCAGCGGCACGCCCTCGAAATGCATCAGGTAGATCGCCGAGGCGAGGCCGGTGCGGTCGGCCCCGGACTTGCAATGCATCAGAAGCGGCTTCTCGGCAGTCTCGAAGGCCTCGATCAGCTCCAGCAGGCGCTCGCGCAGCGGTGCGGCGCGGGCGGCCATGTGGACGGTCAGAAGCTCCATCCCCAGCGCGTGGCAGCTTTCAACCTCGAAGCGGTGATGCGCGACCTCGGGGCCGCCGCGCAGGTTGAGGATGGTCTTGATCCCCTCCTCCGCGAGGTCGGAGAGCCGGTCGTGCCCCGGGTGGTTGGAGCGGTAGACGCCCGGCGCCACCTCGGCATGGTTGGTCCAGAACCGGCGGAGGAAGCCGTGGTCCAGCCAGGTGACGTAGAAATGCGAGCGGCGGCGTTCTTCCGGGTCGGTGATGTCGTGGGTGAAGCGGTGGTGGAGCGAGCGCTCCCACGCATCGAGCTTCTTCCACAGTCTCACCAGCATCTTCCGGGGGCCCCTGCCGTTACGGTCCGGCTGACATGACCCATCGGGCCGGTTTTTTCAATGCTCCGTGACCCGGTGCCGCGGCGTCATGCGAGCAGGCGGCGGTAGACGGCGATCAGCGCGGCAGCCTCGCGGGCGATCGGGAAGCGGGCCTCGACATGGGCGCGGGCGGCCGGGCGAGCGGCGGCGAGGCGGGGGGGGTCGCTGACCCAGGCGCGGATCGCCCCGGTCAGCGCGGCCTGATCGCCGGGCGGCGTGATCGTGCCGGTGGCGGGGGTCAGGAGCTCGGCATAGGCGCCGACATCGGCGGCGACGACGGGGGTGCCGCAGGCCATGGCCTCCAGCGGGGTGAGGCCGAAACCCTCCCAGCGGGCCGGCGCGGCGCAGAGGTCGAGCGCCTGCTGGAGCTGGACGAGCCGGGACCAGGGGACCTCTCCGAGGAAGCGGATGCGGTCGGTGAGGCCGGCGGCGGCGATCCTGGCTTCCAGTTCGGCGCGGAAGGCCTCGTGCTTGCGGGTGGTGCGGCCGGAGAAGAGGAAGAGAAGGTCGGGGTTTTCGGGGAGCAGGTCGAGCGCGGTCCCGACCAGGAGGTCCACGCCCTTTTGCGCGCGGATGCGGCCGAAGCAGCCGATGATCGTGGCCTCTGCCGGAAGGTCCAGTTCGGCGCGGAGCGCGGCGCGGTCGGGGGCGGGGTGGAAGACCTGCGTGTCGATGCCGTGCATCACCACCTCGGCCGGGCGGTCGAGGTAGCGCGCGGCCTTGGCCGAGGTGGCGATCACTCGGTCCTGCCGGCCGATGAGCCATTTCGTCAGCCCGGTGTGGTGGCGCTGCGCGGCGGAGGTGAAGAGGAGCTTCAGCCGCCGCCGGAACACATGGCGCAGGATCAGGCCGAGGATCATCTCATTGTTGCGGCGCGCGTGCCAGACGCGCCAGCGGTCGCGCGGCAGGAAGAAGAGGCGCGAGAGCGGGATCTGCGGCACGTCCTCCGGCAGGCCCGGGCCGGTCGCCACGATGCCGATCTGGCGCGCCTGGATCGGGATCAGCCGCAGCACCGTCGAGGTGACGCCGGAAAGGCGCCGTTTCAGGTTCGGCGCGATCACCTCTATCCGGGAGATGTCCTGCATGAGCCCTCCGCCATGGCTCCGCCCGCATAGCACCCCGGGCCCGGCGCGGCCAAGCCCTGCTACCGGCGGTCGGCCGAGAAGAGGTAGGCGGCGAGCGCGAGGGCCAGCAGCACGGCGAAGAAGAGGAAGATCGCGGAATAGGGCGCCGCCGCGGGCGGACCGGCGAAACCTGTGTGAAGCCAGCCCGTCACCACCTGCAGAAACCCGGTGCCGCCGATGCTTACTAGCGTCAGCAGGGTCACGCCGCGGCCGACGAGATGGCTGGGAAAGAAGGCGCGCCCATGGGTCATCACCGCCGGGTAGGAGGACCCGACGAAACCCAGCGCAGCAAGCCAGCCCGCCACCCACCAGAGCCCGCCGCCGGGGCTGAACCCGAGGACGAGGAGACAGACGAGCGCCAGGACGTTGCCGCCGAAGACCCCCCATTTGCGCGAGCCGAGCAGCCGGTCGAGCGGGCCATAGGCGAAGTTGCCCGCGACCATGGCGAGGCCCATGATGAAGCTGATCAACCCGATCCCGGCGGCGTCGAGGTGGTAGACATCGGCCATCAGCGGGCCGACCCAGAGGCCGCGGATGTCGCCCACCGGCGCGTAGCCCGCCACCATCATCGGCGCGATCAGCCAGAGCGATGGCTCTCGGAAGAGACCCCAGATAGTGCCCTTGGTCTCGCCATGCGGCACGGGGGCAGGGTTCCTGACATAGCGGAGAAGCGCCGCCGCGACGAGGAGGGTGACGAGGCCGACGGCGCCGACGGTGGGACGCCAGCCGAAGGCGGCGACGGCCCAGGCGAGCGGCAGGGTGCCGGCGATGTTGCCCAGGTTCCCGATTCCGATCGAAAGACCCGCGAGCGTGCCGAACATCACCGGCGGAAACTCCCGCGCGTAGATGAAATAGGCGGCGACAAGAACCGGCGCGCAGCCGAGCCCGATCAGCACCATGGAAAGCGTGATCGCCCCCGGACCCTGCGCCAGCGCGAAAAGAAACGTTCCGCCCCCGGCGCAGAGTCCGAGCGGCACCGCCGCCGTCAGCCTTGGCCCGATCCGGTCGAGTGCCCAGCCGACCGGAAGCTGCGCCAGCGCGAAGGCCACGAACCACAGGCCCGAGGCGCGGGCGAGCGACTCCGGCGAGGCGCCGATGTCGTGGGCGAGATAGGGCGTCATCACCGCGAGGAAGGCGCGGTAGAACTGGCTGAGCACATAGCCCAGGATCAGGAACACCACGCCTGCCGTCATCCGCCCCTCCGCGATTTCGCCGCACTCTGGCCGAGCGCCGGGAAAGGGGCAAGGCGGCTTCCGGCCGGGCGCATGGGGGCCTTACTCCGGCCGGGCGGCGACTTCGGCCCGGCGGCGCTCCACGAAGGCCGCGATCCGCTCCTCCGCCTCGGCGCCGTGGTCGGGCTGGTGGTAGTCGGCCAGCACGCGCTGCCAGATGCCGGTCGCGCGCTCGGTGGAGGTCTGGGCGCCGGCATCGGACCAGCTGCCGAAGTTCGAAAGATCGGCGACGAGGGGTTCGTAGAAGGCGCGGTCGTAGCGTTCCATCGTAAGGGCGGCGCCGAAGAAATGGCCGCCCGGCGCAACCTCCGCCAGGGCGTCGGCGGCGAGGGCGGCTGGGTCGTCCTCGACCGGGGTACAGAGCTCGGCGAGGCGCTGGAGGGCCTCCACGTCGTTGATGAACTTCTCGTAGCCGAAGCTGAGCCCGCCCTCCTGCCAGCCGGCGGCGTGGATGGTGATGGTGGCATTGGCCATGAGCGCGCCCCAGAGGCTCATCATCGTCTCCATCGCGCCCTGCATGTCGGCCACGTTGGAGGAGGCGCCGGAGGCGGAGCGCCAGGGCAGGCCGATGTGGCGGGCAAGCTGGCCGGAGCCGATCTGCATCTTCACATGTTCCGGCGTGCCGAAGGCGGGGGCGCCCGATCGCATATCGACGTTCGAGGAAAACCCGCCGTAGCTGACCGGCGCGCCGGGGGCGGCGAGCTGGGACAGCGTGATGCCGGCCAGCGCCTCGGCATGTTGCAGCACGAGCGCGCCGGCGAGCGTCACCGGGGCCATAGCGCCGGCGAGGCAGAAGGGCGTGATGATCGACATCTGCCCGGCGCGGGCGAAGTCGATGATCCCCTCTGCCATGTTGGTATCGACCTGGCGGGGAGAGTTGGTGTTGATCACCGTGACCGTCCAGGAGGCGGCGCGGAACGCGGCTTCGTCGAGGTTCAGGCCGAGGCGGATCATGTCGAAGCAGTCCTGCACCGCCCGCCTGCCGCGCGAGCCGGTGGACATGATCTTGCGGCCGAGGCGGAGCTGGGCGCTCTGCACTGCGAGATGGCGCTGCGGGACCGGGATGTCCTGCGCCTCGACCCCGGCGCCCATCTTGTGGATCACGTCGAAGCTCGACTGCAGCTTTATCAGCTCCTGATAGTCGTCGAGCGTGCCCGGGCGGCGGCCGCGGGCGAGGTCGGTCACGTTCGGGCAGCCCGCGCCGCCCATGAACAGAAGCGTTCCATCCTCGTAGGTCTGCGAGAAGGCCGGGTCCGGGGCGGCGAGCGGGATGGAGCGGGGGGCGGTGGCGAGGGCGGCGGTGACGATCTCGCGCCCGATGCGGACCATCTGGCTGTCCTCGTCGACCGTGGCACCGGCGGCGCGGAAGAGCGCGCGGGCCTCGGGCAGAAGGAACTTGATGCCGAGGTCTTCGAGGAGCCCCAGCGCCGCCTCGTGCAGGGCTGCCACCGCGTCGTCGGAAAACACGCGCTGCGGCGCGAAGGGGTGGCGGAGGTGGCGGTAGTCCACCACGCGGGCCGAGGGGCGCGGCCCCGATGCGTGGCGGCGGCGGCCGCCCTGTCTTGCGTGTTCGCCTCGTCTTGCCTGGTCCATTTCATTCCTCCCGGAGGGCAATATGCCCCGGGCGGGGCGCGGGGCAATGTGCCGTCTCCGTCAGGACCGGTCGCATTCGGGCGGCGGAGGGCGCTTTCGCCCTGCCCTGCCCCGGTCTAGTCTCGCGCCCCAGAGAGGTGGCGATGATCGACAAGCTGGAAATGTTCCTGGCGCTGGCGCGCGAACGCCATTTCGGCCGCGCGGCGGAGGCTTGCGGGGTGACGCAGCCGACGCTTTCGGTGGCAATCCGGCAGCTGGAGGAGCAGCTTGGCGTGATGCTGGTCTGGCGCGGCTCGCGCTATGGCGGGCTGACGCCGGAGGGGCAGCGGGTTCTGGAATGGGCGCGCAAGATCGTCTCGGACAGCCGCACGATGCGCGAGGAGATGCGGGCGGCGCGGCAGGGGCTTTCGGGCCGGATCCGGCTGGGCGTGATCCCGACGGCGCTGACGGTCGCCTCGCAGCTGACGATGGCCTTTGCCAAGCGGCATCCGAACGTGCGCTTCACGATCCTGTCGCGAAGCTCCATCGAGATCCTCGACATGGTCGAGAACCTCGAGATCGACGCGGGCGTGACCTATCTGGACAACGAACCCCTGGGCCATGTGACCACCCAGCCGCTTTACCGCGAACGCTACACGCTGGTCTGCGCGCCGGGGCATATCCTGTTCGAGCGGCACGAGGTGAACTGGGCGGAGGTCGGCGTCTCGGCCCTTTGCCTGCTGACGCCGGACATGCAGAACCGGCGGATCATCGACCAGCAGCTTGCCGCTGCCGGGGTGACGGCGGGGCCGGTGGTCGAATCGAACTCCACGGTGGCGATTATCGCACATGTGATGAGCGGCAACTGGGCGACGATCCTGCCCACCAAGCTGGCCGAATTCCACGCGCGTGGGAAGAAACTGCGGATGATCCCGATCCGGGAACCGGACGTGGAGCATATCGTAGGCCTGATCGCGCCGCATCGAGAGCCCCACACGCCGGTTTTGGCCGCGCTGATGCAGGAAGCCGGTGGGATATCGGAGTGAGCGCCGTTTGATAGACAATGTCTATCGATTAACGGGAATTCGATATTGAACCCTTGGGCAACTGCGCGCAAAACGCGGCCAGGGCACGAAAAGGAGGCCAGCATGGCGCCGGAAGCGGTTGCGCAGCGCACGGAAGAGATCGTGGGGGAACATGCAGGCCTCGAGGGCCCGCTGCTGCCGATCCTGCACGCGGTTCAGGACGCCTTCGGCTATGTGCCGCAGGAGGCGCTGCCGAAGATCGCGGAGAAACTGAACATCACGCGTGCCGAGGTGCATGGCGTCGTCTCCTTCTACCACGATTTCCGCGATGCCCCCGCCGGTCGGCACGTCGTGAAGCTCTGCCGGGCCGAGGCCTGCCAGGCGCAGGGCGCGGAAGAGACTGCCGCCCATGCCAAGGCGCGGCTGGGCGTGGGCTTCCACGGAACGACCCCGAACGGCAACGTGACGCTGGAGCCGGTGTTCTGCCTGGGCCTCTGTGCCTGCGGGCCGGCGGCGATGGTGGATGGCAAGGTGGTGGGCCGCGTGGATGCCGCGCGGCTTGATGAAATTCTGGCGGAGATGGGCGCATGAAGATCTACGTTCCCCGCGACGCCGCAGCAAAAGCGCTTGGTGCCGATGCCGTGGCCGAGGCCGTGGCGCGCGAGGCCAAGGCCCGCGGCCAGGACGTGACACTGGTCCGCAACGGCAGCCGCGGCATGATCTGGCTGGAGCCGCTTCTGGAGGTCGAGACCGACAAGGGCCGCGTGGCCTTCGGCCCGGTCGCAGCCTCTGACGTGCCCGCGCTGTTCGAGGCGGGCTTCGGGGCCCACCCCCTCGCCCTCGGCCCGACCGAGGAGATCGACTGGATGAAAGGCCAGACCCGGATGACCTTCGCCCGCGTGGGCGTGGTCGATCCGGTCTCGCTGAGCGATTACGAGGCGCATGGCGGGCTGAAGGGCCTGCGCCGGGCGCTGGGGATGTCCTCGGCCGAGATCGTGGGCGAGGTGAAGGAAAGCGGGCTGCGCGGACGCGGCGGCGCGGGCTTCCCGACCGGCATCAAGTGGGACACGGTCGCCAAGGCCGCGGCGGATCAGAAATACATCGTCTGCAATGCCGATGAGGGCGACAGCGCGACCTTCGCAGACCGCATGCTGATGGAGGGCGACCCCTTCACCCTGATCGAGGGCATGGCCATCGCCGGGATCGGCGTGGGGGCGACGCGCGGATATGTGTATATCCGTTCGGAATACCCCGAGGCGATCGAGGTGATGGAAGCAGCGATTGCGGCGGCCCGCGAGGCGGGCGTGCTGGGGGACGATGTCCTCGGGTCCGGCCGGGCCTTCGACATGTGGGTGAGGACCGGCGCGGGCGCCTATGTCTGCGGCGAGGAGACCTCGCTTCTGAATTCGCTGGAAGGCAAGCGCGGCGTGGTCAGGGCGAAGCCGCCGCTGCCGGCGCTGGAGGGGTTCCTGGGCAAGCCGACGGTGGTCAACAACGTCATCTCGCTCGCCACTATCCCGGTGATCTTCGAAAAGGGCGCTGCCGCTTACAAGGACCTCGGGCTTGGCCGCTCGCGGGGGACGGTGACGCTACAGATCGCCGGCAACGTGAAGCGCGGCGGGCTTTACGAGACCGGCTTTGGCCTGACGCTGGGCCAGATCGTGGACGAGATCGCGGGCGGCACCCGCTCCGGCCGGCCCGTCAAGGCGGTGCAGGTGGGCGGGCCGCTGGGCGCCTATTTCCCGCGCGATCTGTTCGACACGCCCTTCGGCTACGAGGAATTCGCGGGAAAGGAAGGCCTGATTGGCCATGCCGGGCTGAGCGTCTTCGACGACAGCGTCGACATGATGCACATGGCCCGCTTCGCCATGGAGTTCTGCGCCATCGAGAGCTGCGGGAAATGTACCCCCTGCCGGATCGGCGCGGTCCGGGGCGTCGAGACGGTTGACCGGATCGCCGCGGGCGATACCTCTGCCATAGGGATCCTGACCGATCTCTGCCACACGATGAAGCTGGGCTCGCTCTGCGCGCTCGGGGGGTTCACCCCCTATCCCGTGATGAGCGCACTGACCCACTTCCCCGACGATTTCCGCCCCGCCCAGAGGGAGGCCGCAGAATGAAAGACTTCATGGACTTCATCATCCCGGATGCCGATTACGGTACGCCGGCCTCCAAGTCGAAGGAGCCGGTGACGCTGATCGTCGACGGCTTCGAGGTGACGGTGCCCGCTGGCACTTCGGTCATGCGGGCCGCCAAGGAAGCCGGGATCACGGTTCCGAAGCTGTGCGCCACGGATTCGATGGACGCCTTCGGCTCCTGCCGGCTGTGCCTGGTGGAGATCGAGGGCCGGGCCGGAACGCCGGCCTCCTGCACCACGCCGGTGGCACCGGGGATGGTCGTGCGCACCCAGACCGACCAGCTGAAGCGGCTGCGGCGCGGGGTGATGGAACTTTACATCTCCGACCACCCGCTGGACTGCCTGACCTGCTCGGCCAACGGCGATTGTGAGCTGCAGGACATGGCCGGCGCCGTGGGCCTGCGCGACATGCGCTACGAGGCGGGCGCCAACCACTATGACCGCGGCAACGGTACGCTCGCCTTCGGCGATGCGCGGGCACGGGGCCGGGCGGGCGACGACCACGGCAACCCGGACTGGCATCCGAAGGACGAGTCGAACCCCTATTTCACCTTCGATCCGTCGAAATGCATCGTCTGCTCGCGCTGCGTGCGGGCCTGCGAGGAGGTGCAGGGCACCTTCGCGCTGACGATCCAGGGCCGCGGCTGGGACAGCATCGTGTCGGCAGGCATGGCCGGTGATGATTTCCTCGGCTCGGAATGCGTGAGCTGCGGGGCCTGCGTGCAGGCCTGCCCGACCGCGACGCTGCAGGAGAAGTCGGTCATCGAGATCGGCACGCCGGAGCGTTCGGTCATCACCACCTGCGCCTATTGCGGCGTCGGCTGTTCCTTCAAGGCCGAGATGCGCGGCGACGAGCTGGTGCGCATGGTGCCCTGGAAGGACGGCAAGGCGAACCGCGGCCATAGCTGCGTGAAGGGCCGCTTCGCCTGGGGCTATGCCCAGCACCAGGACCGGATCCTGAAACCCATGATCCGCGACACCATCGACGAGCCCTGGCGCGAGGTGAGCTGGGACGAGGCGCTGAGCTTCGCCTCCGGCCGGCTGAAGGCGCTGCAGGCCTCGCACGGGCGGGATTCGATCGGGGTTATTACCTCGTCGCGCTGCTCGAACGAAGAGACCTTCCTTGTCCAGAAGCTGGCGCGGGCTGTCTTCGGCAACAACAACACCGACACCTGCGCCCGGGTCTGCCATTCGCCGACCGGATATGGCCTGGGTCAGACTTTCGGCACCTCGGCCGGTACCCAGGACTTCGATTCGGTCGAGGAGGCCGACGTGGTCCTGATCATCGGCGCCAACCCGACCGACGGGCACCCGGTCTTCGCCTCGCGGCTGAAGAAGCGCTTGCGGCAGGGCGCCAAGCTGATCATCGTCGACCCGCGGCGGATCGATCTTGTGAAGACCCCGCACGTGAAGGCGTCCCACCACCTGCAGCTGAAGCCCGGCACCAACGTCGCCGTGGTGACCTCGCTCGCTCATGTGATCGTGACCGAGAAGATTTACGACGAGGCCTTCATCCGCGAACGCTGCGACTGGGACGAGTTCCAGGATTATGCCGAATTCGTCTCTGATCCGCGCCACGCGCCGGAGGCGACCGAGGCCAACACCGGGGTTCCCGCGGCCGAGCTGCGCGCCGCGGCCCGACTTTATGCCAAGGGCGGCAACGCGGCGATCTACTACGGGCTTGGCGTGACCGAGCACTCACAGGGTTCGACCGCCGTGATCGGGATCGCCAACCTCGCCATGCTGACCGGCAACATCGGCCGGCCGGGCGTGGGGGTGAACCCGCTCCGCGGCCAGAACAACGTGCAGGGCAGCTGCGACATGGGCAGCTTCCCGCATGAGCTGCCGGGCTACCGCCATCTCAAGAACGACGACGTGCGCGACATCTTCGAGAAGGCCTGGGGTGTCACGCTGAACCCCGAGCCAGGGCTTCGGATCCCCAACATGATCGATGCCGCCGTCGACGGCACGTTCAAGGGCATCTACATCCAGGGCGAGGACATCCTGCAGTCCGACCCGGACACCAAGCATATCGCCGCGGGCCTGCGTGCGATGGATTGTGTCATCGTCCACGACCTGTTCCTGAACGAGACCGCGAATTACGCGCATGTCTTCCTGCCCGGCTCCACCTTCCTGGAGAAGGACGGGACCTTCACCAACGCCGAGCGCCGCATCAACCTGGTCCGCCGGGTGATGGCGCCGAAGAACGGCTACGAGGATTGGGAGGTGACGCAGATGCTCGCCAACGCCATGGGCGCGGGCTGGCATTACACCCACCCGAGCCAGGTGATGGACGAGATCGCGGCGACCACGCCGGGCTTTGCGGGCGTGAGCTTCGACCGGATCGCCGAAATGGGATCGGTGCAATGGCCCTGCAACGACAGTGCGCCGGAAGGCACGCCGATCATGCATGTGGGCGGCTTCGTGCGCGGCAAGGGCAAGTTCATCCGCACCGAATACGTGGCCACCGACGAGAAGACCGGGCCGCGCTTCCCGCTGCTGCTGACCACCGGGCGGATTCTGACGCAATACAACGTCGGCGCGCAGACACGCCGGACGGCGAACACCGCCTGGCATCCGGAGGACCTGCTTGAGATCCACCCGCATGACGCCGAGAACCGCGGCATCAAGGACGGCGACTTCGTCCGCCTCGCCAGCCGGTCGGGGGAAACGACGCTGCGGGCGCGGATCACCGACCGGGTCTCTCCCGGCGTGGTCTACACCACATTCCACCACCCGGCGACGCAGGCCAATGTCGTGACCACCGACTTCTCGGACTGGGCGACGAACTGCCCGGAATACAAGGTGACGGCGGTGCAGGTCGCGCCCTCGAACGGGCCCACGGGCTGGCAGGAGGATTACGCCGCGCAGACCGAGCTGGCCCGCCGCATCCTGCCCGCGGCGGAGTGAGATGGCCGGTCACGACATGGGTCCGGGCGACAGGAGGCCGGGCGACAGGGCTCGCCCGGTCGACAGCAGGCCGTGCCTGACCTACCGCGCGGGCGCGGTTCACGCTGCCGCCCGCGCGCTGCCGGAGGAGATGCCGGTGGCCATGGTCTACAACGGCTCCACCCAGGCGGTGATGCTGGCGACGCCCGCGGATCTGGAGGATTTCGCCCGCGGCTTCAGCCTGACCGAGCATATCGTCGCGGATGCCGCCGAGATCGAGCGCATCGAGGTCGTGGAGCACGACGCGGGGATCGAGGCGCAGGTCTGGCTGGCCGAGGACCGGGCCGAGGCGCTGGCGGCCCGCCGCCGCGCGATGGCGGGCCCGGTCGGCTGTGGGCTTTGCGGTATCGACAGCCTGGAGGAGGCGTTGCACCCGATCGCGCCGCTTTCCGGTGCGGGCCCGCGCTTCACCGCCGCCGATGTGCTGCGCGCGATGGAGGCACTGGCCGCGCATCAGCCGCTTCACGACCAGACCCGCGCGGTGCATGCGGCGGGCCTCTACATCCCCGGCGAGGGGATAGTGCTGGCACGCGAGGACGTGGGCCGTCACAACGCGCTCGACAAGCTGGTCGGCGCGATGGCAAAGGCCGGCATCGAGGGCGCACAGGGCGCGGTGGTGCTGACCAGCCGGGTCTCGGTCGAGATGGTGCAGAAATGCGCGGTGGCCGGGGCGCGCGTGCTGATCGCCGTCTCGGCACCGACGGGCCATGCCGTGCGGCTGGCCGAGGGCGCGGGGATCACGCTCGCCGCGCTGGTACGGGAGGACGGCTTCAGCCTGTTCACCCACAAGGATCGGATCGAAACCGGAGCTTCGCAGAATGTCGCCTGACAAGCTGATCTACATGGCGAACCAGATCGCCACCTTCTTCACCTCTCAGCCGGAGGGGGAGCGGGTGGACCGCGTCGCCGGCCATATCAAGGATTTCTGGGACCCGCGGATGCGCGACCAGCTCTTCGAGATCGTCGACCGCAAGACGGCGGGGATCGATCCGCTGGTGCTGTCGGCTGTGTCCCAGCTGCGCGAGGCCGCCTGACGCCAAGCCCGGACGCGGATGGGCTCTGGCCCTCCTCGGCGCGGGATGGTCAGGTGAGGCTGAGCTCGCCGTCTTCGGCGGTCAGGGTCACGAAGGGTTCCGCGATACCGGGATGATGGATCGCGGTGGTGACACGCCGCGCGTCGATCGTGGCAATCAGCGTCACGATGGTGTTTTCCTGATCCGGGTCGGCGGGGTCCGTCCGAAGGATAGGCAGGCCCGGGCCCGTGGCATCGCCGAGGATTGCGAGGGGATCCGTCGGCAACAGCGCCTCGGCCCGCGCCTGGCGGTCGGCGGAGGAGCGGGTGACGATCTGCGGCAGACTTGCCATCCCGGGATGGACGAGGTGGTTGGCATGGGCCATCGGCGCGTCGAGCGCTGCGACCGAGACCCGCTCGCCCGTAAACTCCACACTCAGCAGCCGGGGATCGCCGGCCTGGGCCATGGCGAAGTGGAAGGCGCCGGCGCGGGGAAGGGTCTCGATCAGCCCGACCGCCTCGTCGAGCGTGCGACAGCCCATCATCGCCCGGCTGAGGATCTGGCGCGGTACGCCGTCGCCTGACTGCCGGGCGCGGATGTTGTTGACCGTGACGACGAGGCCCGCGTCGTTTACCCCGAAGGCGCCGCCGGGCATCGAGGCGGGATAGAGGAAGGCGGCGAAGGCGGGCCCGCCCTCTGGACGGCAGGTGAGCAGGCCACATACCTCCATCTCCGCCGGGTCGCCGTCCTCGTTATGGCCGATGACGATGGGGGTGCCGGGCCGCAGAACGGTGGTGCAGCCGCCCGGTCCGTCGGCACGCAGATCGCCCGCCGCGACCAGTGCGAAGGCCTCCTCGGTCCGGCAGCCGAGGCCCTCGGCAAGGCCCGCGACCTCCTCCGCCAGCTCCGGCAGGGCGGCGCGGGTGGCGCGGATCATGGCGGCGACGCGGGGACCCCGTGCCAGTTCGGCAATGTCCCCCCAGGCCGGAGTGGAGCGGATGAGGCGCTGGAAGGCGTCCGTGCCGAAACGACCCATTGCGCGGCCGATCTCTTTCGATGCGCCCTGTGCCGTCACCTGTTTCAGCCGTGCCATCGCTGCCTCTCCCTGCCCGTCCCGATCCTGCATTCGTCAACGCCAACGCCCGCGACTCGGGCATCCTTTGCGGATATAACCCGCCGCGACGGACAAGCGGAGCCCTGGCGGCTTCGGGCAGGGAGGGAGGCGCGCATGAGCGAACACCACGACAGCAACTCGGCAGAGGACACCGGCCCCTGCGCCGTCTGCGGCGGCACCTTCCCGACGCGCGAGCTGCGCGGCACCGCCGGCGTGCGGCCCGGCATCATGGAGCTGATCCGCAAGGACCATCCCGGGATCGGCAGCGAGGATCACATCTGCCGCGCCGACCTTGCCCGCTACCGCCGGCTCTACCTCGAGGAGCTTCTGGAAGAGGAACGGGGCGAGCTGTCCGAGCTCGACCGCGAGGTGATCGAGAGTATCGAGACCGGGGAGCTGGTGACCCAGAACCCGGAAGAGGAGATCGACGAGACCATGACCTTCGGCCAGCGCATGGCCGACCATGTCGCGGCCTTTGGCGGGTCCTGGACCTTCATCCTCACCTTCCTCGCCGTGCTCATGGGGTGGATCGCGATCAACTCGCTCAGCCTGCTCACGAAGCCGTTCGACCCCTATCCCTACATCCTGCTGAACCTCGTGCTGTCCTGCATCGCCGCGATCCAGGCGCCGATCATCATGATGAGCCAGGGGCGGCAGGAGCAGAAGGACCGGATGCGCTCGGAAAACGACTACCAGGTGAACCTGAAGGCGGAGCTGGAAATCCGGCAGCTGCACGAACGGCTGGATTACCAGATGGCCCGGCAATGGGAGAAGCTGGCCGAGCTGCAGCGGCTGCAGATCGAGTATCTCGAGGCGCGGACCGAGGCGGACGAGGCGCCCTAGGCGGGCCTTACTTGCGGGCGGTGGCGGCGCCGACTGTGCCGCCGACCACGGCCCCGGCCGGGCCGGCGATCAGCGCGCCGCCGATGCCGCCGGTCGCGGCGCGGACGGTGGCGCTGCGTCCGCAGGCGCCAAGCGCGAGCATGAGGACGAGCAAAAGGCCGGAGGCGATGGCGGCCGGCAGGGTTCCGGCGGATCTGAGGCTTCTGGTGACGGGCATCACGGGTTCCTTTCCACAGGTGGGGCGCCAGTCGGCGTCCCACACGCGATGATCTGATCCCAGAAACCCGCGGAAAAACCAGTCTTTCCGGCAGCGATCGGCGGGGTTCAGCCAAGCCCGGCCGATCCTGGCGGCAGGCGGCGGGCGGGGATCGGCCCAAGGCGGCCCGTTCAAGGACGCCGACCCGTTCTTCAGGCGAAAGTGAGGGGGCGGGATGCGCCCGGTACCCGCCCATCGAGCCAAGCAATCGTGATCGTGATCGCACTGACGGCGCGAGATCGCAGGGGTCGATTGACGCCTCTTCGCGCCGCCCCTATCGCTGACGGCCAGCGGATGCCCGTTTCGGGGGCGCCGACGCCCGGTCGGGTGCCTTGTCCGCGTTCAGAGCAAGAGGGACCTCGAACGCCGCGATGCCGAAATTCATTTGCCGTCCATTCGTATCCGCCGCCCTTTGCGGCGTCGTCCTTATCGCCGGCTGCGCCGCCGCGGCCCCTTCGCAGGGCGCGGGTACGGCGCCGCTGCCGGCAGCCACGCCCGCCACGGCCGCCCCCGCCGCGCTGCCCGACGCGCCGCCGCCGCTGAGCCTGCCCGACACGGCGAGCTTCGTCCTGATGGATGCGCGCACCGGCGAGATCATCACCTCGAAATCCCCCAACCTGGCGCATGCGCCGGCCAGCCTGACCAAGCTGATGACGGCCTATCTGACCTACCAGGCCATCGCCCGCGGCACTCTGAAACCGGATCAGACCGTCCCGGTGAGCGATGCGGCTTGGAAGGCCGGCGGCTCTCGCATGTTCATATCTCCGCGGATGAGCGTGACGGTGGATCAACTCCTTCACGGTCTGATCATCGATTCAGGCAATGACGCGGCCGTGGCGCTGGCCGAGGCCGTGAGCGGCACGCAGGACGCCTTCGTCACGTCGATGAATGCCGAGGCGGCGAAGCTGGGGCTGACCGGTACGCATTACGCCAATGTCTCCGGCCTGCCGGACCCGACGCTGCACACCACCGCGGCCGATGTTGCCCGGCTTTCGCTGGCGCTGATCCGGGACTATCCGCAGGTTCTGCAGATCTCTGCCCAAAAGCACTACACCTTCGACAAGATTACCCAGCGCAGCTGGAACCCGGTGCTGTTCAAGGACCCGTCGGTCGACGGGCTGAAGACCGGGCTGACCGATGCCGCCGGCCATTGCATCGACGCGACGGCGCAGCGCAACGGCAACCGGCTGATCGCGGTGGAGATGGGGGCTTCCAGCTGGAACTCCGGCACCGCGGCGGTGGAGGCGCTGCTGGACTATGGCTACCATTTCTACCAGGACGCCACCGTGGCCACGGCGGGCACCAAGCTGGGCCAGCTCACCGATCCGCGCTTCCAGCCCGAAACCGTTCCGGTCGGGCCGGCGAAGGACCTCATGCTGACGCTGCCGATCGGCGCGCTTTCGGCGATCAAGCCGGAATTGCAGATTTCCGCGAACCTGCCGGCGCATCTGCCGCGCGGCTCCGTCGTGGGGACGATCGCCTACAGCCTGGGTGGCAAGGTGCTGGCGACGGTGCCGGCGGAGACGCTGGCCGATGCCAAGCCCGCGGGTTTCGTTACCCGGATGATGCGGCGGCTGCGCAAGACGCTCTGACCCCGCGCAGTGTGCGAGGCCGTGGGCGCGTTCAGAACCAGTGCAGCGCCTCGGGCGGGATATCCAGCCCGACGCGGCTGCCGGGGGCGAGCCGCGTCGCGGTGACGATCTGCACGCGGTGGCCGCCGGCGAGTTCGACCGTCGCGCTGTAACCATCCCCCCGGAAAAGCCCGCGCAGAACCCGGCCCTCCACCCTGCCCCCATCCGGCGGCACGACGCGCACGGCGCGGGCGCGCAGAAGCACGCGGGAGGCGGCGTCTACGGCAGAGGCGGGCGCGATCACCGCGCCGCCGGGCAGATGCCAGCCGTCCGGGCCGCGCACCACCGGCAGCACCGCGCCAAGACGCAGGAATTCCGCCACATGGGGCGAGGCCGGAGCGGCCAGCAGGTCCTCCGGCGGGGCCAGCTGCTCTATCCGGCCCTGGCGCATTACCGCCACCTCGTCGGCGAGCGAGAAGGCCTCAGTCTGGTCATGCGTCACGTAGAGCGCCGAAAGGCCGAGATCGGCAACGTGGCTCGCGATCTCCTCCACCATTATCTCGCGCAATTCGCGGTCGAGGTTGGAGAGCGGCTCGTCGAAGAGCACCAGCTCCGGCTCGGTCACGATGGCGCGGGCGATGGCGACCCGCTGTTGCTGTCCACCGGAGAGGTCCCCCGGGCGGCGGGCGGCGAGCTTGGAGAGACCGACGCGGGCGAGTGCCTCGTCCACCCGTGCGGCACGGCGGCGGGCTGGTACGCCCTGCATCTCCAGCGGGAAGCCGACATTCGCGGCGACGGTCATGTGCGGCCAGAGCGCATAATCCTGGAACACCATGGCAAGGCCACGCGCCTCGGGCGGCACGAAGACCCCGCGGCGGGGATCGGCAACCAGGCGTCCGCGCAGGTGGACGATGCCCGCCTCGGGTTCCAGCAGGCCCGCGACGACACGCAGGAGTGTGGTCTTGCCGCAGCCGGAGGGGCCAAGAAGCGCGGTGACGCGCCCGCGCCGCAGCGTCAGGCCGACATCGGAGAGAACCGGCGCACCGCCGAGGCTGACGGAGAGGCCTGTGAGGCGGACGACCTCCTCCTCGGCGGCGGTGCTGAACGCGCCCGCGGCCGCATCGACATCCTTCATCGCATCTTTCCCGAAGCTTCCGGCGCGGAATATGCGATGGCTGTGACAGTGCCGTGACAGCCGGGGCGGGGCGCAGGGCGTTGGGCGCGATGCAGGATGCGGCGCCAATGCGCGGTTTCCGCCCCTGACGGCCCGCGCCGTCATCAACCTGTTAACCGGCTGGGATAGCCCGCGGGGGACCGTTCTCGCAGACAGGAGCCTTCCCGATGTTGCGCATGTTCACCGCTGTCACCGCCCTCGCCCTCTCCGCGCTCGCGGCTCAGGCCGACGTGGGGGGGACCCTCACCCTCTACACCTCGCAGCCCAGCGCCGATGCGCAGAAGACCGTCAACGCCTTCGAGGCTGCTTTTCCGCAGGTGAAGGTGAGATGGGTGCGCGGCGGCACCACCCAGATGATGGCCAAGATCGAGGCCGAGTTCGCCGCGGGCGACCCGCAGCCCGACGTGCTGCTGATCGCGGACATGGTCTCGATGGAGCGGCTGAAAGAGGACGGGCGGCTCATGGCGGACCCCGAGGCGAACGTGTCGCGCTTCGATCCGGCGCTGATGGACCCCGATCACATGTTCTTCTCGACCAAGCTGATCACGACGGGCATCGTCTACAACACCCATGCCAAGATGAAGCCCACCTCCTACACGGACCTGCTGAAGCCCGAGGCGAAGGGCGAGATTGCCATGCCCTCGCCGCTGAATTCCGGCGCGGCGGCGATCCAGCTTGATGCGATCACCGCCAATCCGGCGCTGGGGTGGGATTACTACAAGGGCCTTGCCGATCAGGGCGCGGTGGCGCAGGGCGGCAACGGCGGCGTCTACAAGGCCGTGGCGAGTGGCGAGAAGCTTTACGGCTTCGTGGTCGATTACCTGCCGGTGCGCGGCAAGGCCAAGGGCGCGCCGGTGGCCTTCGTCGCCCCGAAGGAGGGGCTGACCGCGGTGACCGAGCCGGTGGCGATCCTGAAGACGGCGAAGAACGTGCCCGCCGCCAAGGCCTTCGTCAGCTTCCTCCTGTCCGCGAAGGGTCAGAAGCTCGCCGCCGACATGGGCTATATTCCGGCCGATCCGGCGGTGGCGGAGCCCGCGGGTTTCCCGCCGCGCGACCAGATCAAGCTGATGGCCTTCGACCCGGCGAAGGCGCTGAAGGACAATGCCGCGAACCTGAAGAAATTCGCGGATATCTCCGGCGGCTGATCCCATGGCGGCACGGATGCGGGGCGGCGAGCGGCTGACGCTGGCCGCCCTCACGGCGATGGCGGCGGGGCTTCTGGCCCTGCCGCTTCTGCTTGTCGCCCGGCAGGGGCTGTTCTCCGCGGACGGGACAGGCGCGGGTAGCAGGGTGATGGCGGTTCTGGCCGACCCCGGCGTGCGCCGCGCGACGGTCCACAGCCTGGTGACGGCGGGCGGCTCGGGCGCGTTCGCGCTGGTGATCGGGGCGACCCTGGCAGCCGTCCTCTGCCTCAGCGACATCCGCGCCAGGGGCGCCTTCATCTTCCTGCTGATCCTGCCGATGATGATCCCCCAGCATGTCACCGCGATCGCCTGGCTGCAGGCGACCGGGCCGGGGAGCCCGCTGCTCGGCAGCCTCGGCCTCGCCCCGCCGATCGGCACGCCGAACCCGCTTTATTCGCTGGGCGGGATCCTGGTGCTGCTGACGATCCAGCACGCTCCCCTTGTTTTTCTGGTAATGCTCGCGGCGCTAAAGCAGATCCCCGGCGAGCTGGTGGAGGCCGCGCGGATCGCCGGCGCCTCCCCCTACCGCGCCCTGCGTCGCGTGCTACTGCCGGCCGCCGGACCGGCGCTGATCGCGGCCTATGCGCTGGCGGTCGTCTCTACACTGGGGAATTTCGGCATACCGGCGCTACTGGGGATCCCGGCGCGCTATATCACGCTGCCGGTGCTGATCTGGCGTCAGCTGGCCGCCTTCGGGCCGGGGATGCTGGGCGAGGTTGCGCTTCTCTCCTTCCTGCTGGGCGTGGTCGCCATCGCCGCGGTGCTGGTGCAGATGGCGCTGCAACGCCGCGCCGGGGCCCGGCTGACCAGCCGCGCGCGCCGACCGATCCGGCTGCACCTCGGCCGGGCGCGGCCCTGGGTGGAGGCGGCTCTCGCGGCCTATGTCGCGGTGACGGTGGTGGTGCCGGTCTCGGCGCTCTTCGCGACCTCGCTGGTGCCCACCTATGGGGCGGCGCTGACGCTGAAGACGGCGACGCTGGCCAATTACGCCGAGGTGCTGCTGCGCCAGCAGGTGACGCTGCGCGCCTTCGCCAATTCGGCGCTGGCCGCAGGCGGGGCGGCGGTGACGCTGGCGCTGGCCGCGGTCGCGCTTTCGGCGTTTCTCTTCGGGCCCGCCCGGCCCGGGGTGCGGCGGCTCGTCACCGGGATCGTCGCGCTGGGAGAGATCAGCTATGCGGTGCCGGGGGTGGTGATCTCGATCGCCTTCATCCTGGCTTTCCTGCGGCCGCTGCCGCTGGTGCATCTGAGCCTCTACAACACGCTGGCAATCATCTACCTCGCCTACCTCGCCGCCTTCTTCGCTATCGCGCTGAAGCCGGTGGGCGCGGCTGTGGCGCAGCTTGACGAGGCGCTCGACGCCGCCGCGCGGGTGGCGGGGGCGGGCTTCGGGCAGCGGTTCCGGCGGATCCTGTTCCCGATGGTCTCTCCCGCCGCGCTTTCGGGCGCGATTATCGTGTTCCTGACCGCCTATAACGAGGTTACCGTCTCTGCCCTTCTGTGGTCGAACGGGACGGAGACGGTGGGCACGACGATCTTCAACTACGAGGATTCGGGCTACACCACGCTGGCCGCCGCCATGGCGATGGTCACCGTGGCGGTGACCGTCGGCCTCATGGCGCTGCTGAACCTTCTGGCAGGGTGGCTCAGGCTGCCGGAGGGCGCGCTGCCCTGGCGGGCCTAGCTCAGGCGCGCCAGTCCAGCAGGCGCTTCTCGGCCAGCCCGATCAGCCAGCTGCCGACAAGGCCGATGGCGGAGAGGATGATGACCCCGGCGAAGAGCTCGCCCAGGTTGAAGATCGAGCCCGCCATCAGGATATAGGCGCCGATGCCGTGCTGGGCGCCGATCATCTCGGCCGCGACCAGCAGCACGATGGCGATGGAAAACGAGATCCGGAAGCCCGAGAGGATCCCCGGCATCGCGCCGGGCAGGATGATCTTGCGCACGATGGAAGACCATTTCAGCCCGAAGCTCTGCCCCATCCGGATAAGAGCGCGGTCGACCGCATCCACACCGGCATAGGTGGAGATCACCGTGGGGAAGAAGGTGCCGAAGAGGATGGTGGCGACCTTCGAGCCCTCGCCGATGCCGAACCAGATGATGAAGAGCGGCAGAAGCGCGATCTTCGGCACCGGGAAGAGCGCCGAGACGATGGGCAGCGCCGAGGCCCGAGCCTGGCTGAACAGCCCGATCATCAACCCCACGGCAATGCCCAGTGCCGCGCCCAGAAGCCAGCCAACCAGCAGCCGGTAGAGGCTGACGGAAAGGTTGGTCCAGAGTGCGCCGGTGGTGATCAGGTCGCGGAAGGCACCGAACACGTCCTTTGGCGCGGGCATGGCGATCGGACTGATGAAGCCGGTGGAGGAGCCCGCCTGCCAGAGCGCCAGCAGAACCAGCAGCACGACGGGCGCGAGGAACGGATGCCGGCGATGGTGGAAACCGCCGCCGCGGAAGGGCACCGGGCGGGCATCGGCCGGGATCTCGATCTCGGCCGACAGGGCGTCGGGGGAGCGGCTGTCAGGCATGGGCCAGCTCCCGGTCGGCGGCGGCGGCCTCGTCGCGCATCATCTCCCACAGGCCGCGCTGCAGCGGCTCGAGCTCGGCCATCCGGTCGGCGCGTTCGGCAAGCGGCATGTCGATCTCCACCACCTCGCGGATGCGGCCGGGGCGGCGGCTGAGGACGACGATGCGATGGCCCAGGCGCACCGCTTCGGCCAGATTGTGGGTCACATAGGCGGCGGAGAAGGGCGTGCGCGTCCAGAGCTCTACGAGGTCGTCCATCAGAAGCTCCCGCGTCTGGCTGTCGAGGGCGGAGAGCGGCTCGTCCATCAGCATCACGGCGGGGCGGACCGCAAGCGCGCGGGCGATCGCCACGCGCTGCTTCATGCCGCCGGAAAGCTGGCGCGGCCAGGCCCGGCGGAAATCGGAAAGCTTGGTGCGGGAAAGCACGTCCGAGATCACCTCGCGCGCGGCCGCGCCGGTGATGCCGTGGTCCTCGAGGACAAGCGAGATGTTCCCTTCCACCGTCCGCCAGGGCAGGAGCGCGAAATCCTGGAAGATGTAGGTCAGCGGGTTGAGGCTGCCCTCGGGCGCCGCGCTGGAAATCAGGACGCGGCCAGAGGTGGGTTGCTCCAGCCCGCCGATCATCCGGAGCAGCGTGGATTTCCCGCAGCCGGAGGGGCCGACGATGGAGACGATCTGTCCCGCCCGCAGGTCGAAGGAGACGTCGCGCAGCACCTCGGTGTCGGCGTAGGAATGGCTCAGGTGGTCGAGGATGATGCGCATCGGTCGGTCCGCAAGGCCGGGGGCCGGGCAAGGCCCCCGGCGGTTGGTCTTAAAGTTCCTTGACGTAGCCGGTCTTGACCAGCTGAGCCATGGTCACGCTCTTCGGCGCCATGTTCGCGCCCTGCAGCCATTCGAGCTGCGACTTGACCGAGGCCATGGAGATCGCCGCACCCGGGTTGATCAGCATTGCGCCATGGGTGATGCGCGGGCCGGCCTTGGCGAGCGGCATGGCGGAATAGACGTACTTGTGGACGATCTTCACGATCTCGGCCACTTCCGCGGCATCCGCCTTCTTGTAGACCAGCGCGGTGTTGTAATCGTCGATCCCCTTGGAGAGCGCGGCGAGGTAGCGCTTCACCACCTCCGGTTTCTTGTCGGCATTCTCGGCCGAGGTGAAGACGGTGGTCACCTGATAGTCGGGGATGAAGTCGGAGATCTTGCCGATCTCCACCACGTCGCCGCCCTTGGTCAGCGCATCGGCGATGTTGGGGACGATCGACCACGCATCGATCTGGCCGGATTTGAGCGAGGCGATGATCGCCGGAACCTTCTGCAGCGGCACGAAGCGGATGTCGGTGGCTGGGAAGCCCGACTTCCTGGCGATCATGTCGGCCATGTAATTGAACGACGAGCCCGCCGTGGTCAGCCCGAAGCTGTGGCCCTTGATGTCGGCGGGCGTCTTAAGCCCGGCGTCATAGGCCTTCTTCGAGGCGAGGATCTTCTGACCCTCGATGCCCGCGTGTTCCTGCAGCGCGCCGCCGATGATCTTGATCGCGCCCTTCTGCGACAGGCTGACCAGCCCGCCGGAGATCGCGGTCATGCCGAAGTCGACGTCGCGCGAGGCGATGCCCACGGCCAGTGCCTGCGCGGACTGGAAGGTGACGAATTTGACGTCGAAGCCCTGCTCCTTGAAGTAGCCCTTCGCCTCGGCGATCAGCGCGGGGGCGTGGGAGGTCAGCGTGAGGATCCCGACGTTGAGCTTTTCGGCGGCCGCCAGCACCCGGCGCGGCAGCAGGAACGGCGCGGCCGAAGCGGCGCCAAGGCCGGCCAGAACGGCGCGGCGGTTGGTCGAAGTCATTGGTGTCCTCCCTTCAAGCAAGTCTTTCCCCCGTTCTGTGCGACCGCGGGGAGGAGAATGTCAACGTGCGAGGGCCGGATCGTGGCCGGCAAAACCCACCCGGCGCGCCCTCCGGCCGAGCGGGCGCGCCCCAGGCCGGTTCAGAGCCTTAATCGAGGCCAATGACATGGACCCTGCTCATCCGGTCAGCCCTGCCGGGATACCCTTCGCCGCCCCGCGGCGGGACCGTCGGCGATGCCTCCCCCCAATGGCCGGTCACGGGCCGGGGGCGGACATCCTTGGCCCTTGCAATGGACGGCTCAGCGGTTTGCCTGATTTTCGAGAGCGTCGGCCGTTCGTTTGGTATTTTGGTAGATTCCAATACCCATATACAGAAGGCCGCCGATGACGATCAGATAAAGCCCGCCACCGACCAGAACGGCGAGAGCGGCAGCAATCCGGGCACCGACAGAAGGGCCGACGTCGCCACCACCGGCGACCATGACCACGGCGGCGATCACAATACCGATCGCGGCAATGACGACGAAGACGTTTACGACTTTCTCAAGGGAATTAATAAAGAAATTGCGCATCGGTTCATTCCTCCTCCAATGACCCATTTGCGACACTAAGCACGATCCAGCGGGCGGCGCTACGCCGTCGCGATCTGCGGCCGGCTGAGGGCTTCGCCGGGGCGGAAGGGAGAGCCCGCAATCCCCCTATCTGTCGCCAAGCCTGACGCGGTTCCGCGAAAGTCTTTTCGTCTGCGGCATGGCGCTTTGCGAGGCGCTTCTGGCCTCGATACAGCGATATGCCGACGTCTACCCGGCCGAGACTATCCGCCGGATCTGGCCCACCGAACTGATGGACGGAGAAAGTGACGCGTTCAGGGTCAGCAGGTAGGCAAAGCGGAATGCCCGCTTGGCAATGTCGCAGCCGGAACTTCGTCGCCCTGGGAAAAACGCTTTCGAAACTCGCTTGGCGTAATGCCGTAGTGCCGGCGAAAAAGCCGCAGCAGGTTGCCCTCTGTCTCGCAGCCGACCATGCGAGCGATCTGCTTGATCGAGCGGCTGCCGCTGCTGAGGGCCTGGGACGCAGCCTCCAGCCGGAAGACTTCCACCGCCTGTCCCGGGCTTCGTCCGGTAGCCTCTCGGTATCGGCGGCGGAAATTGCGCTCGGACATGCCAATGCGGGTGGCCAGGGCCGGCACGTCAAGCGGGGACGCAAGATTTGCCAGGATCCAGGCATCGAGTTCGGCAAAGGCGCCATCGGCCGCCGCCTGCGCCTCAAGCGGCACGCTGAACTGGGCCTGCCCGCCCGACCGGGTCATGTAAACGACCAGACTGCGGGCCACCGCCATGGCAAGGGCCCGCCCCTGATCGCGCGAGATCAGCGCCAGGGCGAGGTCGATGCCGGAGCTGACACCCGCGGAGGTCCAGACCCCGCGATCCTCGACGTAGATCGGGTCAAGCTCGATCCTTGCATCGGGGCAGCAGCGCTGCAGCTCTGCCGTCCAGCGCCAATGCGTGGTCGCGCGCCGTCCCGACAGGAAGCCTGCCGCGCCAAGCAGGAACGCCCCGGTGCAGACCGAGCAGAGCCGCTTCACCCGACCGCCGTTCGCGGCGAGCCAGGCGACCGAGCGCCCGTCATCTGGTGGCCTGCCGCTGCGGCTGCCGCCCGGCACGATCAGGGTGTCGATCGCATCCGGGTCGATCGTTTCGATGCACACCGTCGGCAGGGCCAGGCCCGGGGCCGAGCTGACCGGGCCGCCGGCGGCCGAGGCGGTGACGATCTCGTATCGCGGCTCCCGCGCCTCTACGTTGCAGCTTGCGAAGGCCTGCATCGGCCCGGCGAGGTCGATCATGTTCACGCCTTCGGAGATCAGGAAGACGACGAGATGGGGTCGGGTCGGATCCGTCACGAGAGCACCGCCTGCCGTTTGTGCCAGCCGAAGGTGACCCAGCTCGCGAGCAGGAGCAAAGGCAATACGGCGAGGTTGAGGGCGGACCAGCCGAATATCTCCAGAAGCGGGCCGGCCATGAGGGCCCCGAGGGCGGTGCCGCCGTAGCGCAGGAACTCCGCAAACCCCTGAGCTCGGGCGCGCTCGTGCGGCGCATGGGATCGGGCGAGGAGCGTCGTCCCCGAGATGAACATGAAATTCCAACCGAGACCGAGGGCCAGCAGGGCGGCGTGAAAGCCGAGGTCGGTCTGTGCGCCGACCGCGATGAACACGCAGGCCAGCATGATCGCGATGCCCGTCTGCAGCACCCGGCCGAGTCCGAATCTCCCGATCAGCATCCCCGTGAAGAGCGACGGGCCGTACATGCCAAGGAGGTGCCACTGGATGACGCTGGTGCTCGCCGCCACGCCAAGCCCGGCCTTCAGCGCGGCAATGGGGGCGGCCGTCATCAGGAACATCATCACGACCCCACTGGTGACCGAGCTGGCCAGCGCCGCCCGATAGTCGGGGCGGGACAGGAGGTCAGCGAAGGGGACGGGCGTACCGCTGGTGGCAGTCCGCAGGTCCGCATCGTCACGATAGAGCAGCAGCAGGATCAGCGAGATCGCCGCGAGTACGGCGACGGCCAGATAGGCACCGGCGAAGTAGGGATCGTGTAGCCAGCCCCGGCTCCAGTTCGCGAGGGCCGGACCGGCGAGGGCGGCCCCCAGCCCGCCGGCCAGCACCCAGGAGATCATCCGGGGCTTGCTTGCATCCGCCACGTTGTCGGCGGCCGCCAGCCGGTAGTATTGCGAAAACGCCTGCCAGATCCCGACCATCATGGTCCCGAGGCAGAAGCTCCAGAAATGCACGTTCAGCACGGACCAGACCGAGATCAATCCGCCCAGCGTACCCATCGCGGTCCCGCTCATGAACCCGGCCCGCCGGCCCATGCGGGACATGAGGCCGGATGCGCCCCAGGTCGTGAGCGCCGTGCCCACGGTGATCAGGGCGAAGGGCAAGGTGGCGAGCCACGGCACGGGCGACAGTTTCGAGCCGACGATCCCGGTCAGTGCAAGATCGATCGAGATAGAGCAGATGAAGAGCATGTTGCAAAGCAGCAGGATGATCGCGTTCCGCGTGATCCCGCCATTGGTGGTCCGTTCGGTCATGGCAATCCCTTCCCCTTGACGGAGACATGATTGCAGAACGGGTTAGGGCCGATTGGCCAATTATCCGGCATATCCGGCCAAACTTGCGCGGTTGAATTCTGCCGCAGGCTTGGTCCACGCTTTTTTCGCCGGACGTCCGCATCGCGCGCCAATTGCGGTCGTCCATCATCGGGTTCAGTGATCCCGAACTCGGATCGGCCGCTTGGCCAGGATTGCACCAGATCATGAGAAACAGGCAGCACGAGAGCTCGGTCACCTGAGCGACCGGCCTCGCTGACAATGCCGGTGAGTCGGGATCAGGTCTTGCCTGCAAGCGTCTGGTTGGCCGCCAGCGCCACCAGCGTCACGACCGCGCCGGAGAGCAGATACCCGCCCGCCGCCGGCAGCCCGAAGGCGGTGGCGAGGTAGAGCGCCACGAAGGGCGCGAACCCGGCCCCGATCAGCCAGGAAATGTCGGAGGTGAGGGCCGAGCTGGTATAGCGCCGCTGGGTGTCGAAATTTGATGCCACCACACCGGAGGACTGCCCGAATGACAGCCCCAGGATCAGGAAGCCGACCACGACATAGGCCAACTCTCCCGCCTCGCCCCCGGCAAGAAGCTGCGGTGCGAAGCCGGAGAAGGCGGCGATCGCCCCGGCGGAGATGCTCAGGAGTACCCGCCGCCCGTATCGGTCTGCCAGCACGCCAGAAATCACGATCGCCACTACGCCAAGCGCGGCCGCGATGCTCTCGGCAATCAGGAAGTGAGTCGGTGAGTCGTTTGTTTCCAGCACCACCCAGGACAGCGGGAACACGGTGACCATGTGAAAGAGCGCGAAGCTCGCCAGCGGCGCGAATGCACCGATCAGGATGCTTTTGCCCTCGATCCGCACGGTCTGAAGGGTCGGCGAGGGCTGGAGATCCTTGCTCTTGAACAGCCGCTCGAACTGCGGCGTGCTGATCATCCTGAGCCGCGCGAACAGAGCCACGACGTTGATCGCGAAGGCAACGAAGAACGGATAGCGCCAGCCCCAGGCGAAGAAGTCAGAATTCGACAGCGTCGCCCGGAAATAGGCGAACAGCAGGCTCGCCACGATCAGCCCCAGCGGCGCACCGAGCTGCGGGATCATCGCGTACCACCCCCGGCGATTCGCGGGCGCATTGAGCGAGAGAAGCGACGCCAGCCCGTCCCACACACCGCCAAGCGCAAGGCCCTGCCCGATCCGCGCCAGAGACAAAATCAGGACCGAAAGAACGCCCACCTCGTTGTAGCCGGGCAGGAAGCCCAGAACGACGGTCATCGTGCCCAGCAGCACCAGCGAGATCGTAAGCTTCGTCGTCCGCCCGTGACGGCGGTCGATCCTCATGAATATGACGGAACCAACCGGCCGCGCGATGAAGGCCAGCGAGAAGATCGCGAACGAATAGAGCATCGCCACGACCGGATCGGCGTAGGGAAAGACCAGCCTGGGAAAGACTAGCACGGCCGCGATGGCGTAAACGAAGTAGTCGAAGAATTCGGATGTCCGGCCGAGGATAACGCCTATGGCGATCTCGCCCGGCGATATTTCGTGCTCCGACCCGGCCGCATGCGGCTGGCGCGTGCCCTTTGCCCCGGCCCCCGAGGCGGGCGCAGTTGCTGACGACATGGTTCAGCGTCCCGGTTGGTGCCGTATCCTCAAAGGGTGGGCCAACAAAACGTGACTCGCAAGTCTTTATTTTGTACGGATAGTTACGGTAGCCTAATCGAGCCGCCCACAGCGCTGCGGCCGGGATGGATCACGGATCCTTTCATATCCGTGCATTGGTCCATCCGGCCCGCGCCAGCAAAGGCGGTGGAGCAGGGGACAGCGCGACGTGCACAAACCCATGCGACGCTCGGCGCGGAACATAGTCGCAACGCTAGGGCTTCTGGCCCTGAGCGGATGCAACGCGGTGGTGTTCAATCCCTCGGGCGACATCGCCATCCGGCAGCGCGACGAGATCATCATCGCCACCGTGCTGATGCTCATCATCATCCTGCCGGTAATGGGGCTGACGATCTACTTCGCCTGGCGGTACCGCGAGTCGAACAAAGATGCGGATTACGACCCCGACTGGCACCATTCGACGTCACTCGAACTGGTGATCTGGGCGGCACCGCTGCTGATCATCATCTTCCTCGGCGCGGTGACGTGGACAGGGACGCACCTTCTCGATCCCTACCGCCCGCTCGACCGGATAGACGCGGCACGACCCGGCCCGCCGTCGGAGGCCCCGATCGACGTGCAGGTGGTCGCGCTCGACTGGAAATGGCTGTTCATCTATCCGCAATACGGAGTCGCCTCGCTGAACGAGATGGCTGCCCCGGTTGACCGGCCGATCCGCTTCTCGATCACCGCGCAGAACGTGATGAACTCCTTCTTCGTCCCCGCCATCGCCGGGCAGATCTACGCCATGCCCGGGATGCAGACGACGCTTTACGCAGTCGCCAACAAGCGCGGCGACTATCAGGGATTCTCGGCCAATCTCAGCGGTCTCGGCTTCTCGGGGATGACCTTCACTTTCCACGCCACCTCGCCGGCCGATTTCGACAAGTGGATCGCCAAGGCACGGGCAGGCAAGACCCATCTTACCCGCGCCGAATACCTCAAGCTCGAAGCGCCGAGCGAGGCCGTGCCGGTGACCTATTTCGGTGCGGCTGAAGATGGCCTTTTCACCGCGGTCGTGAACCGCTGCGTCCGCCCCGGGCAGACCTGCATCCGCACCATGATGACGCGGCAGGGAACGGGCGACGGGGCGACGCAGAAGACAAAGCAGGAAACGGGCACCGGCAACTGATCTTCCGGAAGGTGTGACGATGAAACTACCCTTCGCCGACGAGACCTACAGCCCGATCTTCGGGCGCCTTTCGCTCCAATCGCTGCCGCTGCACGAGACGATCGTCGTCGTCACCTTCATCGCGGTCGCCATCGGCGGGGTCGTGGTGGTGGGCGCGATCACCTACTTCCGGCTCTGGGGAACGCTGTGGCGCGACTGGTTCACGTCGGTCGACCACAAGAAGATCGGCATCATGTATTTCGTGCTGGCCTTCATCATGCTGATCCGGGGCTTTTCCGACGCGATCATGATGCGCGCGCAGCAGGCGCTGTCGGTCGGGCCGGGGCATTACGGCTACCTGCCGCCGGACCATTTCAACCAGGTCTTCAGCGCCCATGGCGTCATCATGATCTTCTTCGTCGCCATGCCGATGGTTGTCGGTCTTATGAACGTCGTCGTGCCGCTACAGATCGGCGCGCGCGACGTGGCGTTCCCGTACCTCAACAACGCGAGCTTCTGGCTGACCACCGCCGGCGTGGTGATCACCATGCTTTCGCTCTTCATCGGCAACTACTCGCGGGCCGGATGGCTGGCCATGCCGCCGCTGTCCGAGTTCAAGCAGAGTCCCGATGTAGGGGTGGACTATTTCATCTGGGGGCTGCAGGTCGCGGGCGTCGGCACTCTGCTGTCGGGCATCAACTTCGTCGTCACCATCATCAAGATGCGCGCGCCGGGCATGACGATGATGAAGATGCCGGTCTTCGTCTGGACCGCCTTCTGCACCAACATCCTGATCGTTGCCGCCTTCCCGGTGCTGACGGCGGTGCTGGCGCTGCTCGCGCTTGACCGCGTCGCGGGGATGCATTTCTTCACCAACGACGGTGGCGGCGACATGATGATGTACGTCAACCTGATCTGGATCTGGGGCCACCCGGAGGTCTACATCCTGATCCTGCCCGCCTTCGGCGTCTTTTCCGAGGTGGTGGCGACCTTTTCCGCCAAACGGCTCTTTGGCTACACCTCGATGGTCTACGCGACGATCGTGATCACCATCCTCGCCTATCTGGTCTGGCTTCACCACTTCTTCACAATGGGCGCGGGCGCGGACGTCAACTCCTTCTTCGCCATCACGACGATGATCATCTCGATCCCGACCGGGGCGAAGATCTTCAACTGGCTCTTCACCATGTACCGTGGCCGAATCCGCTACGAACTGCCGATGATGTGGACGCTGGCCTTCATGCTGACCTTCGTCATCGGGGGCATGACCGGGGTGATGCTCGCCGTGCCGCCGGCCGATTTCGTGCTGCACAACTCGCTGTTCCTGGTGGCCCATTTCCACAACGTCATCATCGGCGGCGTTCTGTTCGGGATGTTTGCCGGCATCACCTACTGGTGGCCGAAGGCCCTGGGCTTCCGGCTGGACCGGAAATGGGGGGTCCGCTCGTTCTGGCTTTGGGTGGTGGGCTTCTACATCGCGTTCATGCCGCTTTACGTGCTGGGATTCATGGGGGTGACGCGGCGGCTTCAGCACATCTCCAACCCTGCCGCGCGGCCCTGGTTCGAGATCGCGGCCTTCGGCGCCTTCCTGATCGCGCTCGGCATCGCGTGCATGCTGATCCAGTTCTACGTCTCGATTCGCGACCGCGAACGGCTGCGCGACACGACGGGCGACCCCTGGAACGGCCGGACGCTCGAATGGTCGACGGCCTCGCCCGCGCCGGCCTACAACTTCGCCTTCACCCCTGTGGTGCATGAGGTCGATGCCTGGCACGACATGAAGAACCGCGGCTACGTCCGGCCGGAGGCGGGCTTCAACGCGATCCACATGCCGAAGAATACCGCGACCGGCGTGGTGATCGGCGCCCTCGGCACCGTGTTCGGCTTCGCCATGGTCTGGCAGATCTGGTGGCTGGTGATCCTCAGCGGGCTTGCCCTCTTCGCCACGGTCATCACCCATTCGTTCAACTACGACCGCAGCTTCCACATCCCGGCCGAGGAGGTGACCCGGACCGAGGAAGATCGAAGCCGCCTGCTCGCCAGTGCAGGGATACCGGCATGAGTGCGGTGGATCACGCCGGCGGCGGCGCCGAGACCTTCTACCGCGCCGAGGAGCACGAGCATCCCGAGGGCTCCAACACGATGCTGGGGTTCTGGATCTACATCATGAGCGACACGCTCATCTTCGCGATGCTGTTTGCCTGCTTCGCAGTGCTCGGCCGGCATTACGACGGCGGACCGGGCCCGAAGGACGTGTTCGACATCACGCTGCTGGCCCTTAACACGACGATGCTGCTCTGCTCGTCGATCACCTACGGCTTCGCGATGATCTCGATGCAGAACGGCCGGACGGGCGGCACGCTTGGCTGGCTTCTCGTCACCGCGCTTTTCGGCATGGCCTTCGTCGGGATCGAGCTGCACGAATTCGCTGGCATGATCGCCGAGGGCGCGACCCCCGAGCGCAGTGCGTTCCTTTCGTCCTTCTTCACGCTGGTCGGCACCCACGGCACCCATGTGACCATCGGCATCATCTGGATGTTCACCCTGATGGCCCAGGTCTCGCGCAAGGGGCTGAACGCCGCCAACCGGCGCCGGCTGATGTGCCTGTCGATGTTCTGGCACTTCCTCGACGTCATCTGGATCGGCGTCTTCACCGTGGTCTATCTGCTGGGGATGATCCAATGAGCCATGATGCGAACCCCGACACGCACGAGGAATTCGGCGCCCATGGCACGGTCCGGGGCTATCTGACCGGCTTTGTCCTGTCGGTGATCCTGACCGCAATCCCGTTCTGGCTGGTGGTGAGCCGTGCGACCGGCCCGTTGGCGACTGCGGTGCTGATCCTGGCCATGGCGCTTATCCAGATCGGCGTTCACATGATCTATTTCCTGCACCTCAACACCCGATCCGAGGGCGGCTGGAATATCCTCGCCGCGATCTTCACGGTGGTGCTGGTCGTGATCGCGATCTCCGGCTCGATCTGGGTGATGTACAATCTCGACATCAACATGATGCCGATGTCCGGAAACCAGATTGGCGCCGGTCAGTAGCCGCGGAGGGCTCCACCGTAGGGGACCCTGACCCCTGAGGATCCGGTCCCGGGGCCATCCGGGTCGCCCCGACGTTTCCCCTCGCGCCCCTGCTTGCGTCAGGCCCCTGCGCGTCTGGCGGTGTACTCGTCCCGCGCCGCGCAGATCGTCCGGTGATTTTCATCCGCCCAGGTCACGAGATCCCTCATCGGAACGAGGAAGGAGCGGCCCAGGCCGGTCAGGTTGTATTCCACGCGCGGAGGCACCTCGGCATAGACCGTGCGCCTGATGAAGCCGTCCTGCTCCAGGTGTTTCAGCGTGCGTGACAGCATCTGCTTGGAGATATCGCCAATCTCCCTGGACAGTTCGTTGAACCGCCGGGTGCCGCCCTCCAGCGACTGCAGGACAAGCAGGCTCCACTGATCGCCGATCCGGTCAAGCACGTTGCGGATCGGGCAGGGCTGTTCGAAAACATACGAACTGGGGGACGCTGCGCCGTCTGACATGGGGCCTCCTGCAAGTGGTGCGGGTCAGCCCGATGTGACCAGATCAGATGAAAATGACTTCTTGCGGGCCGATGTCGTGTAGCCTACCTGACCCTAATGGTCAATCTTATTGACTAGGTATGAAATTAAGACCATGAGGTTTACAATGGCAAAAATCGCTCTCATCGGCGCATCCGGCAACGTCGGGACGCGCCTGCTCAAGGAACTTTCGGATCGCGGGCACAAGGTCACCGCCATAGCCCGCCACCCGGAGAACATCCCCGCGCTGCCGGGCGTGACGGCTGCGAAAGGGGATGCGAACAACGCGGCGTCGCTGGCGGGGATCATCGCGGGGCATGATGCGGTCATCAGCGCGACCCGCTTCGTCGGAACGGACTTTGCCGCACTGGTGGATGCCCTACGCCAGGCCGCAGTCCGCCGCTGGCTGGTCGTCGGCGGCGCCGCGAGCCTCGAGGTCGCACCCGGCAAGCGCCTGCTCGATCAGCCCGAGTTCCCCGAGGCCTACAAGGAAGAGGCCACCAGCGGCGCCGCTGCGCTCGACCTGCTGCGAGGCATAAATGATCTGGAATGGACGTTCCTTTCACCCTCGGCGATGTTCGTGCCGGGTGAGCGGACCGGCACGTTCCGCCTTGGCAAGGACACGCTGCTGACCACTGCGGAGGGATCGTCGATTTCCTACGAGGACTACGCCATCGCCCTTGTCGACGAACTCGAGGGGCCAAAGCATATCCGCCAGCGCTTCACGGTCGGCTACTGATCTGCGCGCGTCCCACGACTTCCGGCAAACCTCGGGCACGGGGTTTGCCATCGCAGACGGGCAGGGTTTGTTCGATGTCCGGACCGATCCTGCTCGACTGTCTAATCGACCAAACCGTCGAAGATTGCGGTGTTCAGCCCCATAGCTTTGTCACGGCCCCGATGATGAACCACAGCATCAATAGCGCCGTGGCGCCATTCATCAGGACGGCGCCCAAACGCCCGCCCGTACCCACGCGCCGATGCGCAATCACAACGGTGCCCGACCACACAAGACCCCAGGTTGCCGCGCCAGCAATGATCGCGACGACGGTAAGCATCAGAAACGGCAGACCGAGGTCGGTCATTCCAGGGCGCCCGACGGCGGCGAGCCAGAACGTGACGTTCCACGGGCTCGTCAGCGCCATGGTCGCGCCCAGCATGTAGCTGGCCTTAGCGCTGTCGAATCGGGGATCGGTTCCGCCCGCCCCGATGCCGCGCCACGCCTTCCAGGCCCTGCGCAGGAAGGTGACCATCAACATCGCCAGAAGCCCAATGGAGAGAATACCCATGACCATCTGAGCGGTCGGCCCCGTGAAGACCAGCCCCACGCCGAGGGCGACCAGCAGAGCCCAGAGCGCGTCGCCCGAACAGGCGCCAAGGATAAGGCCGAAGCCCGCCCAGAACCCCCGGGCGAGGCACCGCCGCGCGATTTCGGTGTTGATCGGGCCGGGAGGCCAGGCGACCGACCATCCCATGAGAAATCCCGAGGCGAGAACAGCCAGAGGCGTTCCGGTCATTGCAGCGTCACCCCATGTGACATTTCAAATCGGTCTGCCAACCAGCAGCGCGAGGATCTCATTGGCAGACGTGCCGGCAGACGGTGGTTCTAAACCCATACACTCTCCCGATATCCCGCGCAGCCAGATTTCGAACGCGGCGGGCCTGAAGATCATAGGCGTTGTCAATCCGTTGGCCCACGGATGTCGTCTGTCATGGGGTGCCCCAGATAGCGCCTTCATCCCGGCGGTTCACGGTTGATGGCGGAAGGCCTGTCACCGGGCCGGCGGCTATCCCGGGTCTGCGACGCTTCGCACGACGACGTTTCGTCATCAAGAAGGTCGTTTTGCACTTGCCCGTACCCGACGTCAGCGCGGCGGCTTTGCAGCGCCCGCCGCGCTCGTCGTCGCCAAAACCCGCTCCAGAACTGCATTTGGGAACCGTCTCTGAAGGGTGACCGCATAGAAATCCTCGACGATGTCCAGATCGAAGGGCGCGGTGACCAGAAGCCCGTCCCGCAACTCGTCGGCCAACACGACCGCGGGGGTAATGGCCAGCCCCGCATCCTCCCGCGCAAGAAGACGGATCATTGCCATGTCGTCGACTTCGGCTGCCACGCGCGGGCGCAAGCCCAACCGCGCCACAAGGCTGTCGAAACCCGTGCGGATCGAGCTGTCGGTGGGCAGGATCACTGGCTCCTCGCGCAGCGTATCGACCAGCGTGGCGTGACGCATCCTCTGGGGTGTGCCGTGCAGCCATACCTTCTGGGCCGAGACCCTATGTGCGACGAAGGCGGAGAAGACATCGCGGGCGGGCGGTTCGGTCGTCAGCACCACGTCGAGCGACAGCGATTGAAGCGCCTCGATCAGGACCGGCGCGCTGCCGGAGCGCAGAACGATCTCGACATCCTGCGCACCGATGATCGGCGCAAGGAAACTCAGCTGGAAGTTCCGCGACAGGGTCGATGGCGCACCTACTCGCAGCACCTGTTTTCCAACGCCCGACTGGCGCAAGACAGACAGCAGTTCCTCGCCCGCGCCGAAGATCCGGTCGGCGTAGTCGAGCGCTATATGCCCGACTTCGGTAAGCACCAGCTGGCGCCCCCGCCGATCGAACAACTTCTGGCCAAGGCGGTCCTCAAGAGTGCGGATCTGGCTCGAAAGCGCGGATTGAGAGACGTTCAAACGCTCCGCAGCCCGGGTCAGGTTGCCGTCACGGGCGACCTCTCGGAAGTAGCGCAGATGATGGTAGTTCATCTCGGACATCGTTCTCTATTATAGAACGATACGTGAATAACAATGTATTTTTACAAATGCCGCAGCGCAGCTATCCGGGGGCGATCGCAACCGGAGGTTCTGCAATGTCCCAACTCCTGCTTTCTGGACCCATACTGGTCGCGCTTGCCGGCCTTGTCCTGCTTGTCCGGCCCGGGCCGCGCGCCGGAATGCGCCTACGCCTACCCGAGATCGCGATACTGGCCCATCTTGCGGCGACGCTGGCCGCAGCGGTTCACCTCGCAACAGAGGGCGCATCGACCTCTGTGTTGGTCGGCCTGGCCGGGGTCGGTCTTTCGGCACGGCTCGACATCGTCAGCGTGGCGCTGGCGCTCACCGTGGGGTTCGTCGGCTGGGTGGCGCTGCGGTTCTCGCGCGTGGCGCTTGACGGCGAGGCGCGGCAGGGGGCCTTCATGGGCTGGATGAGCCTGACGCTCGCCGCCGTCCTGGCCCTGGTGGTCGCGGGGAACCTCATCCAGCTTCTGGTTGCCTGGGTCGGCGTCGGCGCGGCGCTGAACCGGCTCCTGCTGTTTTATCCGGACCGGCCCCGTGCCCGGCGCGCCGCCCGCAAGAAGTCTCTGAGCGGGCTGGTCGCGAGCGCGGCGCTTCTTGGGGCGGTCGTCCTGCTCATCCGCAGCTTCGGGACGACGGATATCGCGTCGATCACGGCGGCGGTCCACGCAGGCCAGATCCCCGGGGACGTGTGGCTGGTCGCGGTGCTGCTGGCCGTGGCGGCGGTGTTCAAGTCGGCACTGATCCCGACCCACGGCTGGCTGACCGAGGTCATGGAAGCTCCGACCCCGGTTTCGGCCCTGCTGCACGCGGGAGTGGTGAATGCAGGCGGGTTCCTGCTGATCCGCTTCGCCGACGTGATGCTGGCCGCACCGGTCGTGCTGACGGTGCTGGCCCTGATCGGCAGTATCAGCGCTCTGGTCGCTGCTGCCGTGGCCACCACCCAGCCAACGGTGAAGACGTCGCTGGCGTGGTCCACCTGCGCGCAGATGGGCTTCATGGTGCTGCAATGCGGGCTTGCGCTGTTCCCGCTCGCGCTTCTGCATATCGTGGCGCACTCGCTTTACAAGGCACATGCCTTCCTGTCTTCCGGAAGCGCGGTCGAAGCGGTGGCGGCGATCCGGCGTCCCGGTCCCGTTGCCGTGCCGAATGGGCGCGCGGTGGCGCGCGCCTTCACATTGGCACTGGCGGTCTACGCGATTGTCGGCGCGGTCTTCGGGATCGGCCACATGGCGCCCCAGGCGGTTGCCCTGGGCGCGATCCTAATCTTCGGGATCGCCTATCTGATCGCCCAAGGCCTGGCCGATGCCGCCCCGTGGCCGCTGACCTGGCGCACGACGGCGATGTCGGCGGCGGCGACACTGGCCTACTTCGCCTTTCACGCCGGGGCCAACGCGCTGGCCGCGGGCACCCTGCCGCCGCCGCCCGCGCCAGACCCGCTCACCTGGGTGGTGATGGGCCTGTCGATCGTGGGCTTCGGGCTGGCGGCGGTGGCGCAGGCGACCTTTCCGCTCTGGGCCGCGCATCCGGCGGCGGCGGGTCTGCGGGTGCACCTGATGAACGGCCTCTACCTCGATGCAATGACCGACCGGGTGACACGGGCGCTTTCGAAAGGATAAGCAGATGACCTATCACAGCTTTCATTTCCCGGGCGAAACGCTCGCCCTCTTCGCCGCCGCCGAGGATGCGATCCGGCAGATCCCACCCTACTTTCCGCTTGAGGCGACCGTCGCGGTGAATCCGTTCCTCGGACAGGCCGCGGAGAAGCGGGAGACCGCTGCCGCGCGCCTTGCGCGGACCTCCGGCGCGCGGCTGACCCCGGCGCGGACCGCCCTGGCCGAGTGGATCGCCGAGGGCCGAATCACCGGGGCCGATCTGTCTGAGGCGGCAGCCCGCAGCGGGGTCCCGGTGGCCGCGCTGAGGAACGCCGTCGCGACGCCCGCCCCGGCCCTTGCGCCCGATCCGACGCTGGCCGACCTCGCCAAGGCGGCGAACGGGACCGACTGGCCCGCCTTCATCGAGGAGCGGATCGGCCTCTGGGCTGCCGCACGGTTCGATCGGGGGCAGGCGCTCTGGCCCGCGCTTTCGGGGTCGCCGTGGCACTCGTGGCAGGCCTTCGCGCAGCGTGATCTGACGCCGGGGCTGAATGGCCTTGAAGGTTTCTGCAGCTTCGTGGCCGGGCTTCCGGACAATCCGCGCGTGGCCTTTGCCGATCTCTGCGGGCTGCTCGGCCTGACAAGCGGGGCGGCACCGCTCTACCTGCAGCGGTTGCTGGTCACGCTGGGGGGCTGGGCGCAATATGCGCGCGGTCTTGGCTGGCAGGCCGAGCGCGACGGGGACCGCGACGCCACCGCCTTCGAGCTGCTGCTGATCCGGCTGACCTGGGAGGGTGCGCTTCTGACCTCCTTCGGTGACCGGGTGGGCGCGGCCTGGACGGAGGCACTGACCCGTTGGGCCGCGCCGCTGGAACCGGATGCCGCCCTGCACATCGATCTGGCGCTTCAGGAGGCGGCTGACCGGGCCGAGGAGCGTCTGCTTTCGGAGATGCTCGAGACCCCGGGCGTCGCCTCGCACGCCACCACACGCCCCTCGATCCAGGCGGCCTTCTGCATCGATGTCCGCTCTGAACCTTTCCGGCGGGCCCTCGAGGCCGCCGATCCGGGCGTCGAGACCATCGGGTTTGCCGGGTTCTTCGGGCTTGCCGTGCATCACAGGGCCCATGCATCTGACGTGGTCGAGGCCCGGGGGCCGTTGCTCCTGTCCCCCGGCCTCTCCTCCTGCGCGGGGGCGCCCGGCGCGGCGGAGGAGGCCATACGGCTGAAACGGCGGGCGGCCCGGGCCTGGGGTCGGTTCAAGTTGGCGGCCGTGGCCTCCTTCGCCTTCGTCGAGGCGGCAGGGCCGGGATACCTTGGCAAGCTTGCCAAGTCGGCAATGGGCTTTGGAGCGCTGGCCGCGCCGGATCCGGCGCCCCGGCTCGACCTGCCTCTGGACGCGCGTGTCGCGGCGGCGGCGCAGGTCCTGCGCGCAATGTCCCTGACCAAGGGTTTTGCGCCCCTCGTCCTGATCGCGGGGCACGGTGCCCATGTTACCAACGCACCGCACGCGAGCGCCCTTCAATGCGGGGCGTGCGGCGGGCATGCCGGCGACGTGAACGCCAGGCTGCTCGCGGGGCTACTGAACGACCGTGAGGTGCGCGACGGGCTGCGCCAGGTGGGCATCGAGATCCCCGATGATACCCGCTTCGTCGCCGGGCTGCACGACACGGTCAGCGACCGGGTGACGCTGTTCGAGGACGATCTCGACGCGTTGCCCCCGCCGGGTCTGGCCGATCTGCGCCAGGTTCTGGAACGGGCCGGCGCGACCGCCCGCGCCGCGCGGGCGGCGACCCTGCCGCGCGCCGGAACGGGCAGTGATCTGCCCGCACGGGGCCGGGACTGGTCGGAGCTGCGGCCCGAGTGGGGGCTGGCCGGATGCCGCGCCTTCATCGCCGCCCCGCGCGGGCGGACGCTGGGCCGGGATCTGGGCGGGCGCGCGTTCCTGCACAGCTATGACTGGCAAGCGGACGAGGGCTTCAAGGTCCTGGAGCTGATCCTGACCGCACCGGTTGTGGTCGCCAGCTGGATCGCGCTGCAGTACCACGGCTCGGCGGTTGCACCCGAGGTCTTCGGCGCGGGCAACAAGCTGCTCCACAACGTCACGGGCGGGATCGGAGTGGTCGAGGGCAATGGCGGCAATCTGCGGCCCGGGCTGCCGTGGCAGTCGCTGCACGATGGCACGCACCTGCGCCATGACCCGGTGCGGCTGGCCGTCGTGGTCGAGGCTCCGAAGGCCGCGATCTCGGGCGTTCTCGAACGGCACCCGCAGGTCAAGGCGCTCTTCGACAACGGTTGGCTGTCGCTGCACGCCATGGATGCCGAGGGGCGGATCGCCGCGCGCTTCGGGCCGGGCGGCTGGACCGCGGCAGTGGGGACCACGCCTGCCGCCGCCGTCCGGGCCGCATGACCCGGGGGGCCTATGGCGGGCGCGTTGCCGTGCTTGCCACCATGCACGGCAAGGAAGCGGCCTTTGGCCCGATCCTTGCCGGGCGCCTTGGCGTTGAGCTGGCCGTGCCCGAGGGGATCGACACCGATGCCCTCGGCACATTCACGGGAGAGGTTGCCCGGGAGGGCAGCGTCGAGGAGGCGGCCATGGCGAAGGCGGCTCTTGGGCTCGCCTTCAGCGGGGGTGACCTCGCGCTGGCGAGCGAGGGGGCGTACGGGCCGCATCCCCAGACCCCGTTCATGCCGTTTGGGGTCGAGGTCGCCGCCTGGGTCGACCATCGGATCGGCCTCACGCTGGTAGAAGAGGTCCACGATGAAAGGCCGGTCTACGATCATGTCGAACTTCTTTGGTTGCCGCCCGTGATGCAAGAGGCTTCTGACCC
>NZ_RRYH01000108.1 GCF_004010155.1 Solirhodobacter olei
TGAAGATCGGTGCACCGAAGGAAATCGCGCCCGGCGAGGCGCGGGTCGCGATGACGCCGGACTCGGCGAAGGCGTTGCAGAAGCTCGGCTATGACTGCGTGATACAGGCGGGGGCGGGCGCGCTTGCCGGGTTCTCCGACGCGGCCTATGAGGCGGCGGGGGTCGAGGTGGTGAAGACCGCCCCGGCGCTCTGGAAGGCGGCGGATGTCGTCGTCAAGGTGCGCCAGCCGGAGGAGGCCGAGGTCAAGCGGCTGCGCCACGGGCAGCTTCTGATCTCGTTCTTCTACCCGGCGCAGAACGAGCGGCTTCTGGAACTGGCCAAGGACCAGGGCGCCAATGTGATCGCCATGGACATGGTGCCGCGGATCTC
>NZ_RRYH01000109.1 GCF_004010155.1 Solirhodobacter olei
CCGCCGCCCGCCGGATCGTGGCGGAACCCGTAGGGGGCGGTGGCGTCCGCCATGTAATCCTCGGCATGCAGCCCACGGTAGCCTCGGATCTCTCCCAGCTCGCCCGCCGCAATCATCTCCCGCGCGAGGCCCAGCATCGGGTTGCAGAGATAGTTGAAGCCCACCTGGGTCTTCACGCCTGCCGCCTCTGCCGCCTCGGCCATCTCCCGCGCGTCGGCGGCCAGCGGCGCCAGCGGCTTTTCGCAATAGACATGCTTGCCTGCGGCGATGGCGGCGAGCGCCATCTCCTTGTGCAGGGCGTTGGGCGCGGTGATGCTGACGACATCGATCGCCGGATCGGCGACCATCGCCCGCCAGTCCGCCGTGGC
>NZ_RRYH01000110.1 GCF_004010155.1 Solirhodobacter olei
ACCTCGGGAATGCCTTCCTGCGACCAGGCCGGCTTGCCGCCTCCCGAAGACGAAGGCCCGCCGGCCTGCGGCCCCTTCGCGTCTGAATCCGCGCTTGGCCCGCCTTGGCCCTGGCCCTTGCCCGCATTCGTGCCCTGGCCGGCCTGAGAGCCTTTCGAGCCCTGTCCCTGACCCCCTTGGTTGCCTTTTCCAGTGGACTGCCCGCCGCCTTCCTCGGCCCAGGCCGCGCCAGAGAAATGCCCTGTCAGCGGAACCCAGCCAGAGGCCATCACAAGCCCCAAGGCCGCCGCAATTGCCACAACCGAAACCCTCGTCCTGCTCTTTCCATCGTAGCGACGCATGTCCGTCTCCTGTCCTTAGCGCCTGC
>NZ_RRYH01000111.1 GCF_004010155.1 Solirhodobacter olei
ACGATGATCGCCGAGCGCGCGGACGGGCAGGGTGGCCGCCGCAAGGTCGAGGTCGACGACATCGGCCGCGCCTTCCTGCGCTTCGAGAGCGGCGCCACCGGCTCCATCGAGGGCAACTGGATCGCCACCGGCCGCAAGATGCAGCATGACTTCGAAGTCTTTGGCACCCGGGGCGCGCTGGCCTTCAGCCAGGAGCGGTTCAACGAGCTGCACTTCTACGCGACCGACGACCCCCAGGGCCGCCAGGGCTTCCGCCGGATCGAGGCGGGGCCGGAGCATGCGCCCTATGGCCTTTTCTGTGTCGCGCCGGGCCATCAGCTTGGCTTCAACGACCTCAAGGCGATCGAGGCCGCGGGCTTCATCG
>NZ_RRYH01000112.1 GCF_004010155.1 Solirhodobacter olei
TCCAGCTCCGCCTCGGGGATGTCGAGGTGCAGCCGACGGGCGGCCACGTCGATCTCGATCATGTCTCCGTCACGCACCACGGCCAGAGGTCCACCCGCCGCGGCCTCAGGCGAGGTGTGGAGGATCACGGTGCCATAGGCCGTGCCCGACATGCGTGCGTCGGAGATCCGCACCATATCGGTGATGCCCTTGCGCAGAACTTTGGGCGGCAGGCCCATGTTGCCGACTTCCGCCATGCCGGGATAGCCCTTCGGCCCACACATCTTCAGTACCATCACGCAGGTCTCGTCGATGTCGAGCGCCTCGTCATTGATCCTGGCCTTGTAGTCGTCGATGTCCTCGAAGACCACGGCGCGGCCGCG
>NZ_RRYH01000113.1 GCF_004010155.1 Solirhodobacter olei
GGCGACCAGATGTGGGATCGGCCCGCGTGGGAAGCCTTCACCGGCGCCCGGTTGCCGCGCTGGATGCAGCTGCACGAGGCGCTGGCTGCCAGGGGCCGGTTCGACGCGGAGAAGCCGGGGTTGGCGGAACTGACGCTCGCAGCCCTCTGGCACACGATGGTAGATCGCCTGCCGGGCCTGCGCCCTCTGCTCTCGGCCAATGCGCCGAGAGTGGAGACTCTCGTAGACGCCGTCGCAGCGCAGCCCCGGATCGCGACGATGCGAGCGGGCTGGGACGAGCGGGGTTCGGGCTACTGCGGTGGACAGATCGAGGCCTCGCTCCGGGCCATGCTCGCTGGCGGGGACTGACGAAGGCATCTCCC
>NZ_RRYH01000114.1 GCF_004010155.1 Solirhodobacter olei
CTGGTTTCGACGGGGGTCGCGAAGTCGCTTGGCGCATGCCGAGGGGGCAGCTTTCCTCGTTAATCCAGCAGCAAACTTTTAGTTGCCAACGATGACAACTACGGTTCGGACTTCGCTATCGCCGCTTAATTGGCTTTAGTTGTCGTTCTACAGCCGCCTAAGGCGAACCCCCGAACCTACTTGTGCCCGTGCTCGTAGGTGTAGGGTCATTATCACGGAACCATCGGTAGTGGCTGCCTGTCAGCTACCGGTTAGATAAAGCAGGCTGGTTTTCAGGTGCGCTTTGCCAACCGTGCTGCCTGGGAATGAGATCTAACGGAGGGCTAAGCATGTAGTGCTGGGGATGGAGTGCTTCCGGAC
>NZ_RRYH01000115.1 GCF_004010155.1 Solirhodobacter olei
ACGGCGCGCCAGAGCCAGTGCTTCCGGCCGCGGATCGAGATTACCACCTCATCGAGATGCCACTTGTCCGCGGCGGCAGGCCGATCCCGTCGGATACAGGCGGCAAACTGCGGCCCGAAGCGGCGGCACCAAGAACGGATGGTCTCGTAGCTGACGACCACCCCACGCTCGGCCAGCAGGTCCTCGACATCGCGCAGGCTGAGGGCAAATCGGTGATAGACCCACACCGCATAGGCGATGACTGAACGCGGGAAACGGTAGCCCTTGAGCGACGGAGCTTCGGTGCTGCTGATCATGCAGGCTCGCTAGACTGCACGCCAACACCCGTCAACTTGACGATGCCC
>NZ_RRYH01000116.1 GCF_004010155.1 Solirhodobacter olei
TTTCGCATGTCAAAGTACAGATTACTGCATCTAGAAAAGACATTTACCTGGTACTTGTTTATGGCATCACAGAACATCCGATGATGCTAGCCACTAATAAAGAAATCAAATCAAAGGAAGATGTGATCCGAGTTGCAAGAACTTACTTCTCACGCTGGAAAATAGAAGAATATTTCCGTTGTAAAAAACAGATGTTCCAGTTTGAAAACTTTCGCGTAAGAAAGCTCGTTTCGATTAATGCTCTTAATTTTTACATCACCTTATGCATGGCATTTCTCGCTATTATTTCAATGGAATCCGAGACAAATGCACTTAAGGTTTCAATCATAAAATCAGCAAA
>NZ_RRYH01000117.1 GCF_004010155.1 Solirhodobacter olei
TCGATCTTCGGCAGAAGCGCGTTCAGGCTGGCCTTGGCGTCGCCGTAGAACATCCGGCAGTTCTCCTTGTAGAACAGCGGGTTCTCGATGCCGGAATAGCCGGTGCCCTGGCCGCGTTTCATCACGATCACCTGCTTGGCCTTCCAGACCTCCAGCACCGGCATCCCGGCGATGGGGGAATTCGGATCCTCCTCCGCCGCCGGGTTCACGATGTCGTTGGAGCCGATGACGATGGAGACGTCGGTATTCGGGAAATCGTCGTTGATCTCCTCCATCTCCAGCACGATGTCGTAGGGCACCTTGGCCTCGGCCAGAAGCACGTTCATGTGCCCCGGCAG
>NZ_RRYH01000012.1 GCF_004010155.1 Solirhodobacter olei
GGTATCTACGGCCCCCAACCAAGACCCGCAAGAGGCAAAATCGGGCTGCGTGAAGTTTTTTTGTCAGCTGGAAAAAGTTGCGCAATATCTTGCGGTGCGCGCAATTTCAGCAACAAGAGAACGCCGGAAACTTGCCGATCCTGTCGCGCCCGGGGCAAGGGCCCCGGGCGCGGCCGCAATCAGGCCATGCGTGCGGCCGTCCGGCGTCTTGCCCAGACGACTCGCATCGCCAGAAGCACCGTCACGATCGCCAGATAGACCATCGGCTGCTGCGGCCAGGCCTTCACCACCAGCAGGAAATGCACCGCGCCGAGGAAGGCGACCGGATAGGTCAGCTTGTGCAGCCGCCCCCAGGCCGCCGCCCCCATCTTCCGGACGGACCGGTTGTTGGAGGTCACGGCGAGCGGAATCATCATCACGAAAGCCGCCATGCCCAGGGTGATGAAGGGCCGCTTCAGGATGTCGCCGCCGATCTGGCCCCAGAGGAACTGCATGTCGAGCACCAGCCAGACCAGCACGTGCAGCACGACATAGAAGAAGGCCACCAGCCCGATCGCCCGGCGGTACTTGATCAGGCTCACCCCGGTCAGGCGCCTCAGCGGCGTCACGCAGAGCCCGGCGATGATGAACTTCAGCGCCCAGAGCCCGGTCTCATGCTCCAGCTGGCGCACCGGGTCGACGCCAAGGCCACCCGTGAACAGCTCCCAGACCATATAGGCCAGCGGCAGGAGCCCCGCGAGGTAGAGCGGCCAGGCCGGCACCTTTCGCAGCCGCCTGTTCACCGCCTGGGCGTCGAGAGTAAGGCTCGCGGCCATCAGAAGTCCTTCCTGAGGTCCATGCCCTTGTACATGGCGGCGACCTCGTCCCCGTAGCCATTGAACATCAGCGTCTTGATGCGGGGCGAGAAGAGCCCCCCGCCGATCCGCCGCTCCGTCGCCTGGCTCCAGCGCGGATGGTCCACATGCGGGTTCACGTTGGAATAGAAGCCGTATTCGTTCGGCGCCGCCCGGTTCCAGGTGGTCGGCGGCTGATCGGCCACGGCAGTGATCTTGACAATCGACTTGATCGACTTGAAGCCGTACTTCCACGGCACCACCAGCCGGATCGGCGCGCCGTCCTGCTTCGGCATGGGCTCGCCGTAGATCCCGGTGGCGAGGATCGTCAGCGGGTTCATCGCCTCGTCCATCCTCAGCCCCTCGACATAGGGCCATTCCAGGATCGAGGTCTTCTGCCCCGGCATCTCTGAGGGGCGATAGACGGTCTGGAAGGCGATGTACTTGGCCGAGGGCTGCACGCCGGCGCGGTCGAGCACCTTGGAAAGCGGGAAGCCGTCCCAGGGGATGACCATCGACCAGGCCTCGACGCAGCGGAACCGGTAGATCCGGCTCTCAAGCGTGATTCCCTTCATCAGGTCGTCCAGCGAATAGGTGCCGGGCTTGTCGACCAGCCCGCCGATCTCCACCGACCAGGGCGAGGTGGTCAGCTTGTCGGCGTAGCGCGCAGGGTCGGTCTTTGCGAGGCCGAACTCGTAGAAGTTGTTGTAATGGGTGATGTCATGCAGCGAGTTCGACTTCTCCATCGTCGAATACTTGCTTTCGACGGTGGTCAGCTTTGCCGCCGCGGGCCCGGCCGCGGCCCCCGCCGCCGCAAGCGCCCCCGCCCCGGCCAGAAGCTGGCGGCGGTTCATCCATATCTCCCTCGGGGTGACATCGGCTTCGGTCAGCCGGCTGCGATACATCCTGGCCATCGGGCCCTCCTCGTTTGACACCTGTTGTAGAGAATACGTCCGAGCCGCGAAAATGTTTCAACTGTCCCGCGTTCGTGACCGGTATTTCATCGCCGAGTGCCCGAAGCCCGGCTTGACCCGGCGCGCGCGAGGGTCCTTTCTCGCGGGATCCCGCCAGAGGAGAAGGAGATTTCGATGCAACGCCGCACCTTCCTGGCCACCGGCCTCGCCCCCCTGCTCGCCGCCTGCGTGCCCGCGGGGATGCCCGGCGGCGTCGACAGCCTCCTCGCCCGGGCAGAGGCGGATCCGGAGCTTTCCACGTTCGTGGCTGCGCTGAAGGCCGCGGGGCTCGACAGCCAGCTGTCCGGCGGCGGCCCCTATACGGTCTTCGCGCCGACGGATGCCGCCTTCGCGCGGCTCGGCAAGTCCCGGCTGGATCAGCTGATGAGCGCGGGCGGGCAGGCGAAGCTGCGTGCGCTTCTGGCCCATCACATCGGGCGGGGCAGTTTCACGCCGAAGATGCTGACGGGCCAGGTCCTGCAGATCGCCACGCTCGGCGGCGGGAGCGTGGTGGCCGACGGCCGCAAGGGGCTCACGGTCGACCGCGTTCCGGTCACCGGCAAGGCCGTCGCTGCGGGCAACGGCATGCTCTACACGATCACCCGTGTCCTGAAGGCCTGACGGCCCGTCTTGCGCGGGATCACGGCGCCCTGCTCCCGCCCGGCTAGACTGCCGGGCCAGGAGGAGCGCCGATGGGGCTGAAGAACAAGCGTACCGAACTCATGGGTCTGGTCGGCGCCATCGGCACCGTCGTCGCCCTCGCGGGCTTCGTCGGAGGCTACCTGCCCCCGCGCGCCACGATCGTCTGGACCTTCGGCACCTGGATCATCGGCGCCATGCTGGTCCGCCTCTGGACCGACCCGCCGAGCGGCGGCGCGTGAGTCAGACCGCCACCGGGCCGAACGAGGGGGCGGCGGGCCGCCCCCTCTTGCTGTCTTCACATGACGGCGCTCAGTGAACCACCGCGTCCTGCGGCCGTTCCCGGCGCGAGCTGGAGACGCGGTCGCCGATGATCAGCCCCTCGGCCCCGGCGCTGACATGCACCGTGTCGTCGTCCATCACGTCGCCGGCCAGCAGCATCTCGGCCAGCGGGTTCTGCAGGTGGTTCTGGATCACCCGCTTCAGCGGCCGCGCCCCGAAGACCGGGTCATAGCCCTCGTCGGCCAGCCACTTGCGCGCCGCCTCGTCGAGGTCGAGGGCGATCTTCCGCCCCGCCAGCCGGGTTTCGAGCCGGCGCAGCTGGATCGTCACGATCCCGTCCATGTCCGCACGGGTCAGACGGTCGAAGATGATCGTCTCGTCCAGACGGTTCAGGAACTCCGGCCGGAAATGGGCCCGGACCGCCTCCATCACCTCGCGCCGCGCGGCCGATCCGTCCGAGCCCTCGGGAAGCTGGCTCAGCGCCTGGCTGCCGAGGTTCGAGGTCAGCACGATCAGCGTCTGCTTGAAGTCGACCGTCCGGCCCTGCCCGTCCGTCAAAACCCCGTCGTCGAGGACCTGGAGGAGCACGTTGAACACGTCCGGATGCGCCTTCTCGACCTCGTCGAACAGGAGGACCTGGTAGGGCCGCCTGCGCACCGCCTCGGTCAGCACCCCGCCTTCGTCATAGCCGACATAGCCGGGGGGCGCGCCGATCAGCCGGGCCACCGCGTGCTTCTCCATGAACTCCGACATGTCGATCCGCACCATGGCGCTGTCGTCGTCGAACAGGTACTCGGCCACCGCCTTGGTCAGCTCGGTCTTCCCGACCCCGGTTGGCCCAAGGAACAGGAACGAACCCAGCGGCCGGTTCTCGTCGTTCAGCCCCGCTCGCGCCCGGCGCACGGCATTGGCGACGGCCACGACCGCCTGCCTCTGCCCGATCACCCGGCGGCCCAGCTCCTCTTCCATCTTGAGAAGCTTCTCGCGCTCGCCCTCCAGCATCTTGGAGGTCGGGATGCCCGTCCAGCGCTCGACGACCTGGGCGATCTGCTCCGGCCGCACCGCTTCGGCGACGAGCTTCTCGTCCTCGCGCGCCTCGGCCTCGGCCAGCTTCTTCTCCAGCCCCGGGATGATCCCGTAGGAAAGCTCGCCCGCCCGCCCGAGGTTGCCCTCGCGCTTGACCTGCTCCAGCTCCGCCCGCGCCCGGTCGAGCTCTTCCTTCAGCCCCCGCGCTGCGTCGAGCTTGTCGCGCTCCGCCTGCCAGGCCGCCGTCATCCCCGCAGAGCGTTCCTGCAGGTCGGCCAGCTCCATCTCCAGCTTCTCCAGCCGGTCCTTGGAGGCCGCATCGTCCTCCTTGCGAAGCGCCTCGGCCTCGATCTGCTTCTGCAGGATGTCGCGGTCGAGCGCGTCCAGCTCCTCGGGCTTGCTGTCGACCTCCATGCGCAGGCGGGAGGCCGCCTCGTCCATCAGGTCGATCGCCTTGTCCGGCAGGAAGCGGTCGGTGATGTAGCGGTGCGACAGCGTCGCCGCCGCCACCAGCGCGGAGTCACTGATCCTGACCCCGTGGTGCAGCTCGTATTTCTCCTTGATGCCGCGCAGGATGGAGATCGTGTCCTCCACCGTCGGCTCCTCCACCATCACAGGCTGGAACCGGCGGGCAAGGGCGGCGTCCTTCTCCACATGCTTGCGGTATTCGTCGAGCGTGGTGGCGCCGACGCAATGCAGCTCGCCCCGCGCCAAGGCGGGCTTCAGCAGGTTCGAGGCGTCCATCGCCCCTTCCGACTTGCCCGCGCCGACGAGCGTGTGCATCTCGTCGATGAACAGCACGATCTCGCCCGCGGCCGAGGTGACCTCGCTCAGGATCGCCTTCAGCCGCTCCTCGAACTCGCCGCGGTACTTCGCGCCCGCGATGAGCGAACCCATGTCGAGCGCCAGCAGCTTCTTGTTCTTCAGGCTCTCCGGCACGTCGCCGTTGACGATCCGCAGCGCCAGCCCCTCCGCGATCGCGGTCTTGCCGACGCCCGGCTCGCCGATCAGAACCGGGTTGTTTTTGGTACGGCGGGACAGAACCTGCATCGTGCGCCGGATCTCGTCGTCGCGCCCGATGATCGGGTCGATCTTGCCCTGCTCGGCCGCCTCGGTCAGGTCGCGCGCGTATTTCTTCAGCGCGTCATAGCCTTCCTCGGCGCTCGCCGTGTCGGCCGTCCGCCCCTTGCGGATATCGTTGATCGCGGCGTTGAGGTTCTGCGCGCTCACCGCGCCCGCGTCGAGCGCGTCCTTGGCCGGCGACTTCACCATCGCCAGGGCCATCAGGATCCGTTCCACCGGAACGAAGCTGTCGCCCGCCTTCTTCGCGATCTTCTCCGCCTCGTCGAGCACGCGGCCGAGGCTCGGGTCCATGTAGACCTGGCCCGCATCGCCGGTGACCTTCGGCTGTTTCTCCAGCGCGTAATTGGCAGCCTCGGCCACCCGCAGCGGCTCGCCGCCCGCGCGCTTGATGAGGTTGGAGGCCAACCCCTGATCGTCATCCATGAGGGCCTTCAGCAGATGCTCGGGCCCCATCCGCTGGTGGCTCTCGCGCATCGCGATGGTCTGGGCGGCCTGCAGGAAGCCGCGCGACCTCTCCGTGAATTTCTCCAAATTCATCGGTCTCTCCTTGTCTGGCACCCGACCGTCGGACCGCCCGGCATCGGCACGGTTCCCTTGCGGGCCTCACGGGAACATTTGGGCAATGGAGCGCCCGGCGACAAGCCCCCGACGCATTTGCCGCAGAAGGTTTCGCGGGGGGCTGGCCCCGTCCCCGTAGGGTGCGCATTCATCGCGCACCATGGCCCGCCCTCGCCACCCCTCCCCCGGCTCGAAGCAGCGGGCAAAGCCCGCCGGGCCAGCGCCCCGCTCAGGGGGCTTACGCGGCCCCACCGGGGCCACGGTCCCCCTCCGCACCCCCAAGGGCGGGCGCTTCCCACCCTCCCGGCCCGAAACAGCGTCGCACAGCGACGCCGGGCCAACGCCCGTCCGCCCCCAAGGGCGGGCGCTGGCCCTCGTCGGCACCCACCGCGAAACCCGTTGCGCGAACCGCCCCACCACAGTCCCGGAATACGGTAGTTTACGGTGCGAAAGCGGTGCCCCATGGGTCCCCCCTTCACACCGCCCCAAAATCCTCCGCGACCCGGGCCAGCCCCGCCGCCCCGATCCGCGCATGGGCCGGATGATCGGCAAGCCCCGTCTCCAGGTGAACCGCCGCCATCAGCACCGCCCAGCCCATCGCCCGCGCCCGCTCCGCCGCGCTCGCGCCGTATTCCGCCAGCGCCGCCGCCCGCGCCTCGGCCGTCTCGAACAGAAGCCAGATCCCGGCCAGATCCACCGCCACATCGGCCGCCGTCAGGTCCCCCCAGTCGACGACCGCCGCGATCCTCCCGCCCGAGACGATCACGTTGCGCGCATGCAAATCACCGTGAATCCAGCGCTTTTCGCCCGAAACTTCCGCCCCGAGCGCGGCAGCCCAGGCGGCTTCCACCCCCTCCGGCAGAAGCCCCCGCCCTGCGAGCCGCCCGAGCCGAGCCTCGACCATCCCCCGCCGCTCTGCCAACCCCACGCACCGCGCCGGGTTCAGCGGCGCATCCGAAGGCGCCGGTTGGTGCAAAGCCTTGAGAAATCGTGAAAATCCAACCGCCTCGTCCGGCCCGGGCAAGGCCACGTCGGCGGTCTCCCCGCCAATCCACGGCACCACGCTCCAGCTCCAGGGATAGCCCGCCCCCGGCCGCCCGACCCGCAGCGGCGCCGGCACCCGGACCGGCAGCCGCCCGGCCAGAACCGGCAGCCAGGCCTGCTCATGCCGGATCAGCTCCGCCGCCACCGCGCGGCGCGGCAGCCGCACCGCCAGATCCTCGCCCAGCCGGAACATCGCATTGTCCCAGCCCGCGCCCACCGGGCTGAGCGGCAGCCCGGCCAAGTCCGGATGCTGCGCCGCCAGAAGCCGCGAGACCAGCCCGGGCCCGACATCGACTTCCGCCTCTGGCGTGCGCAGATGCCCCGGACCCAGGGTCATTGCCTTGAAATCCCTACCAGAAATCCCGGTGCCCGTCGACGATCTCGCGCTCCAGCGCCGCGAAGGGGCCGCGCACCTCGACCTTGCGCCGCCCGGCGGCAAAGACCGTCCGGCATTCCAGATCCAGCGTCAGGTTTTCGGGGTTGTCGCCCGTCAGCTCCGCCAACCGCCGCTCCGCAAGGCCATAGACCACGGCCCCGATCCCGGCCCAGTAGACCGCCCCCGCGCACATGCAGCAGGGCTCGACCGAGGTCACCAGCGTGCATTTCTCCAGGAACTCCGGCGCATAGGCCCGGGCCGCCGCGCGGGCCACGTTGGTCTCGGCATGGCCGAGCCCGCGATCCGCCTCGAAGGTATTGCCCGATTCGATCAGCACCGCGCCATCCGGCCCGACGAGGATCGCGCCGAACGGGTGGTTGCCCACCGCCCGGCTCTCCGCCGCGATCGCCACCGTCCGGCGCAGGTAATCGTAATCCGTCCACATCGCCCGGCCCTCTTCCTGCCTCCCCGTCGCCCGGCATGCTGGGCCGGGCGTTCGCGGGCATCCTCGGCCCGGGCGCCGCCCGCTGTCAACGCCCCGCCGGCCGCTTGTCCGGACCCGCGCGCTCCTGTAGAAGCGCCGAAACCCCGAAAGGACCGCCATGAGCCCCGCACCCGCCCCGGCCGCACGGACCGCGCCGCTCGCCGACGACCGCCTGATCGTCGCCCTCGACGTCCCCAATGTCCTCGACGGGCTGGCGCTGGTAGAGCGGCTGGGCGACGCGGTCAGCTTCTACAAGGTCGGCCTCGGGATGCTGACCGGCGGCGGGCTGGCGCTCGCCAACGCGCTGAAGCAGGAGCAGGGCAAGCGGGTGTTCCTCGACCTCAAGCTCTTCGACATCGGCGCGACGATCGAGGCGGCGGTGCGCGGCATCGCGCAATACGACCTCGATTTCCTCACAGTGCAGGGCGACCCGCAGGTGGTGCGCGCGGCCTGCGAAGGCGCGGCCGGCACCGGGCTGAAGATCCTCGCGGTGACGGTTCTCACCTCGCTCGACCGCGCCGATCTCGACGCCAACCTCATCCGGCCCGGCTCGGTCTCCGAGATCGCGGTGGAACGCGCTGCCCGCGCCTTCGAGGCCGGCGCCCACGGCATCATCACCTCGCCCAACGAGGCCGCGGCGATCCGCGCGCTGCCGGAGGCCGAGGGCCGGCTGATCGTGACCCCCGGCATCCGCCCCTCGGGTGCGGCGACCGGCGACCAGAAGCGTATCGCCACGCCCGCGCAGGCGGTGGCCGACGGGGCCGACCATATCGTCGTCGGCCGCCCGATCCGCCTCGCCGCCGATCCCCGCGCCGCAGCACTTGCCGTGGTCGATGAACTGCGCTCGCCCCAGGCCACCCACCCCAACCGGTAAGGGGCAGAGGTCAGCGCCCGCCCTGGGGGCGGTCGGGCGTTGCCCGGTGGTGCTGCGCACCACGTATCGGGCCGGGCTTCGTCCTACCCTGAAACCACCACCTCGGTCTTCCACCCCCGGCAGGCCGTCGCCACTCGCGCAGGCGGCGGTGCGTCGGTGAAAAACGCATCCACTTCCGAAAGCGATGCGATCCGCACCGGCGCGCTCCGCGCGAACTTCGACCGGTCCGCGACCAGGAACCGCTTCCGCGCGCGGCTCAGGATCGCCTGCGCCACCTTCACCTCCCGTACGTCGTAGTCCAGCAGGTCCCCGTCCTCGTCGAGCGCTGACGCCCCGATCACGGCGAAATCCACCTTGAACTGGCGCACGACCTCCATCGTCATGTCGCCCACCAGCCCGGCATCCGCCCGCCTGAGCACGCCGCCCGCCACGATCACCTCGCAGCCCGCGTTCTGCGCCAGGATATTCGCGGCGTTGAGGTTGTTCGTCACCACCATCAGGCTGCGATGGCCCAGCAGCGCGCGCGCCACCGCCTCCGTCGTCGTGCCGATGTTTAGGAAAAGCGAGGCCCCCTCCGGGATCGCCTCGGCACAGGCCCGTCCGATCCGCTCCTTTTCCTCCACCTGCAGCCCGCGACGCTCCTCGTAGCCGATATTGGCCACGCCCGAGGCCAGCACCGCCCCGCCATAGACCCGCGTCAGCTGCCCGGCGTCGCACAACTCCGTCAGGTCTCGCCGCACCGTCTGCAGCGTCACCCCGAAATGGGAGGAGAGTTCCTCGACCACCACCTTGCCCTGCTCCCGGGCAATCTTCAGGATCTCGCCCTGTCGAAAATTCTGCGCCATGTCGCCTCCTGCCCCCCTTCCTGTAGCAAAGCACGGGCCGCGCGGGAATTCCCCGCGTGATTGCCCCGCCATCAGGGTGGCCCCCGCGCGCCCCTCCACGCGGCGCTGATCCTTGAAGAACCGGCAAAACCTGCTAAAAGCGAAAGCAACCATTTGCAAAACGAACACATACGCCGCGCGAGGGAGCTTATGGAACCGGTCGATCTTTTCGTCATCGGCGGCGGCGTGAACGGCTGCGGCATAGCCCGCGACGCCGCCGGCCGCGGCCTCTCCGTCACGCTCGCCGAGATGGGGGACCTCGCGTCGGCCACCTCCTCGGCCTCCACCAAGCTCTTCCACGGCGGCCTGCGCTACCTGGAATATTACGAGTTCCGCCTGGTGCGAGAGGCTCTGATCGAGCGCGAAACCCTGCTGCGCGCCATGCCCCACATCTCCTGGCCGATGCGCTTCGTGCTGCCCCTGCACAAGGGGATGCGGCCGGGCTGGCTGATCCGGCTGGGGCTGTTCCTCTACGACCATCTCGGCGGGCGGAAGATCCTGCCCGGCACCCGCTCGCTCGACCTGCGCCGCGATCCGGCGGGCCGTGCGCTGAAGCCCGATTACCGCCGCGCCTTCGAGTATTCCGATTGCTGGGTAGAGGATTCGCGCCTCGTCGTGCTGAACGCCCGCGATGCCGAGGCGCGCGGCGCGAAGATCCTTACCCGCGCCCGCGTCACCGGAGCGAAGCGCGAGGCCGACCTCTGGCATGTCACGGTCGAACGCGGCGGCGCAACCGAAACCCATGTGGCCCGCGCGCTGGTCAATGCCGGCGGCCCCTGGGTCAGCCGCATCATCACCGACACTCTGGCCCAGCCCTCGACCGAGGGCATCCGCCTCGTCCGCGGCAGCCATATCGTGACGAAGCGCCTCTTCGACCATGACCGCTGCTATTTCTTCCAGGGCGCGGACGGGCGGATCATCTTCGCCATCCCCTACGAGACCGACTTCACCCTGATCGGCACCACCGACCAGGACCACCAGGGCGACCCGAGCGCTGCGCGCTGCACGGAAGAGGAGCAGGATTACCTCTGCGCCTTCGCCTCGGACTATTTCGCGAAGCCCGTGACCCGCGACGACATCGTCTGGACCTATTCCGGCGTCCGCCCACTCTATGACGACGGCGCCAAGACGGCCACGGCGGCGACACGGGATTACGTCCTCTCGCTCGACACCGCGGGCGCGCCGCTGCTGTCGGTCTTCGGTGGCAAGATCACCACGCACCGGCGGCTCTCCGAACACGCGATGGAGAAGCTCGCAGCCTTCTTCCCCAAGGCCTCCGGCCCCTGGACCGCCGGCGTCGCGCTGCCCGGCGGCGATTTCTCGGTGACGGGTTTCGAGGATCTCGTCCGCGGCCTGCTGGCCGACTACCCCTTCCTCGCCCCCCTCCATGCCCGCCGCCTCGCCCGTGCCTACGGAACCGAGGCGCGCACCGTCCTCGGCGCGGCGAAATCCTCGGCCGACCTCGGCCGCGACTTCGGCGCCACGCTGACGGAGGCGGAGCTGCGCTGGCTCATCGGCCGCGAATACGCCCGCACGGCAGAGGACGTGATCTGGCGCCGCTCCAAGCTCGGTCTTAGGCTGAGCGCCGAGGAGCAGGCCGCGCTCTCGGCCTGGATGGAGGACGAATGCCGATGAGACATATCCTGGCGATCGACCAGGGCACGACCTCCAGCCGCGCGCTGGTGTTCGACGAGGCCCTGACGCTTAAGGGCCTCGCCCAGCAGGAATTCCCCCAGCATTTCCCGCGCTCCGGCTGGGTGGAGCATGACCCGGCCGATATCTGGTCCTCGACCGAGGCCACCATTCGCGCCGCCCTCAAAAAGACCGGCACCACGCCCGCCGAGATCGCCGCCATCGGCATCACCAACCAGCGCGAAACCACGCTGCTCTGGGACCGCAAGACGAGCGAGCCGCTGCACAACGCCATCGTCTGGCAGGACCGCCGCACCGCCGAAACCTGCGCCAAGCTGCGCGAGGCCGGCCACGAGGCGCTGATCCGCGAGACGACGGGCCTGCTGCTCGACCCCTACTTCTCCGCCACCAAGCTCGCCTGGCTGCTGGACGAGATCCCTGGCGCCCGCGAGCGCGCGAAGCGGGGCGAACTCGCCTTCGGCACCGTCGACACGTTCCTGATCTGGAAGCTGACCGAGGGGCGGGTGCATGCGACCGACGCCACCAACGCCGCCCGCACCATGCTCTACGACATCGGCAAGGGCCGCTGGTCGGCAGAGATCCTCGCGCTTTTCGACATCCCGGAGGCGCTCCTGCCCGAGGTGCGCGACTGCGCCGATAATTTCGGAACCACCCGGCTCTTCGGCGGCGAGATCCCGATCCTCGGCGTCGCCGGCGACCAGCAGGCCGCGACCGTGGGCCAGGCCTGCTTCGCACCGGGCATGGTGAAATCGACCTATGGCACCGGCTGCTTCGCGCTGGCCAATACCGGCAGCCGCATGGTTCTGTCGGAAAACCGCCTCCTGACCACCATCGCCTACCAGATCGACGGCAAACCGACCTACGCGCTCGAAGGCTCGATCTTCGTCGCGGGCGCCGTGGTGCAATGGCTGCGTGACGGGCTGAAGCTGATCGCCGAGGCGGCCGAGACCGGCCCGCTCGCCGAAGCCGCCGACCCGCATCAGGAGGTCATCCTCGTTCCCGCCTTCACCGGCCTCGGCGCGCCCTATTGGGACGCGGAGGCGCGCGGCGCCATCTACGGGCTGACGCGGGCCACCGGCCCGGCAGAGCTGGCCCGCGCCGCGCTCGAAAGCGTCGGCTTCCAGACCCGCGACCTGATGGAAGCGATCGGCGCCGACATGGCCCGCGCCGGCGGCGGCTCGGGAACCGAAACGCTGCGCGTCGATGGCGGAATGACCGCCTCGGACTGGGCGATGCAGTTCCTCGCCGACATCCTCGGCGCCCCCGTCGACCGCCCCGCGATCCGCGAGACGACGGCGCTTGGCGCGGCCTGGCTCGCCGGGATGAAGGCCGGGATCTGCCCGGACGCGGCGGGCTTCGCCGAAAGCTGGGCCCTCGAACGCCGCTTCGAGCCCGCGATGGATGCGACCCTGCGCGAGGCTCGCTATGCCGCCTGGAAAGATGCCGTGCGCCGCACGCTGACGCGCTGAGCCAGACCGCCTCCGGCGGGACTATTTGGGCAACGAAAAGCGGGAAGAGGTCGCCTCAGTCCACCGGCTCGATCAGCTCCGGCCCCTCGTTGCGCACGGCGCCGACGGCGCGGCCCACGCGGTGCCAGGCGAGGCTCTCCACCCCGATCCGCGGCACCTCTTCGATGCCGGCGCAGCCCAGCCAGTCGCGCTGGCCCGCCTCGCCCAGCATGACCGGCACGCGGTCATGCATGAAGGCAAGCTCGGGCGGGGCGGCCTCTGTCAGGATCGTGCAGGTCAGCCCCTCGTAATCGGGCAGGCGGACCGAGGTCATCAGCCCGGCGAAGACCAGCGCCGGGGCGTTGCCCGAGGGATGGATGTACCAGGGCTGCTTGCCCCCTTCGCCCGCCTGCCATTCATAATAGCCTGAGGCCAGCACCAGGCAGCGGCCCTTGCCATAGGCGGTGCGGAAGGCGGGCTTGGAGGCGACATCCTCGGCGCGGGCATTGAAGGTCGCGGCGCGCCAGGCCTTCACCGGTTCGCGGTACCAGCCCGGCACCAGCCCCCAGCGCGCAAGTCCCGCGGTCAGGCTGCCCCCCTCGCCGCCGCGCCACGCCACGGGCACCATCAGCGTCGGCGCCACGTTGAAGCGTTGCGGGATCTCCTCCAGCCCCGGCGGCAGACCCAGCGCCAGCCAGTCGCGCAGTTGCGCCCAGGTAAGCTTGCCGTGGTTCATCCGCCCGCACATCAGGGCCTCCGCGCGTCAGCGCCCGCCGGGAAGCGGGCCGCGCACAGCATAGCCCGCGGCGCAAGCCGCGGAAACCTATGGCGATCTCGGGGGAAGTGGTGCGGATGAAAGGACTCGAACCTTCACGGGAGTTACCCCACAGCGACCTCAACGCTGCGCGTCTACCAATTCCGCCACATCCGCATGTCTTGGCTTGGTGCCGGGTCTCATAACGAAGCCCGCGGGGGATGTGAAGTGGATTCTTCGCCTTTTCTCACGCGGCCCGAAACCGGCCATTTCGGGCAGGAAAGGTGCCCCCTTCCGCCCCCGATCGAAAGGCGCGCTTTGCCCCTGTCCGCCCGCCCCAAGGGACCGCCGGCGGCGGGCGGCGGAGAATCACCCCCGCCGCCTGCGGCGCATCGTGCCAGCGCTCAGTTCTTGGCCGCGGGTGCCGCGAAGCTCGGCAGCGAGGCCGGCTGCGGCGCCGTGGTCTCGGGCTGGCCCGCCGCCGCGAAGGCCGCCTTGCGCAGCAGCACCGTGCGATCCGGCTGGCCCGGCGCGAAGACGGCCGGCGTGCCATGGGCCAGCGCATCAAGCGCCAGCCGGTACCAGGCCAGCGCCACGTCCGGCCGCGCCGGGACGCCGAAGCCCTGCCCGATGTGGTCGGCGACCAGTTCGGCATAGGGCGCGTCGCCCAGCGCCGTCAGCAGAAGCGCCGAGGACAGCGCCACGTCCATGTTGTCGGTCCGGTAGCCGACCGAGAGGCAGATCTTCGCCGTGGTATCGAGCTGCCCGCGCGGCATGCCGGTCTTGCCGATGAAGCCCGCCACGTCCTGCAGCACCGCATCACGCGGCTTCTCCTCCAGCGCAGAGACATAGTCGCGCATCGGCGGGACAAAGCCGCCGCACTGCTGGGTGATCTGGGCCGGGGTGAAGCCCTGCACCTTGCTCATCATGTCCTCGCCCTGGCTCATCGCGTAGGTCCGGGCGAGACAGAACTGCTCGGCCAGCGCGGCATTGGGATCGGTCATCTTCGCCGCGGTGATGAAGCCGCCGTTGGTCGTCGTCATCAGCGAGACCTTGGAACATTGCGAGGCAAGCGAGGCCTGCTGGACCTGCGCCGCGCCGCCGAAATTCGGAAGCGCCGTGCCAGGCGCGGGCGCGGGGGCCGAAGCCGAGGCCGGCGCGGCGGGCGCAGCCGGGGCGGCAGGCTGGGCGGCCTCCGCCGGGGCCTGCGGGATCCCGGCCATCTCGTTGCGGTACTTGAGCAGGAGGCCGCGCATCCCCATCGGGTTCGACGCCGCCTCCGCCATCGTCGCCTGCCCGCCGGCAATCGCCCGGTTGTACGAGGTCAGCAGCAGATTGTGCTGGAAGTCGTTCAGGTCGCCCGTCCCGGGATAACCGAGGAACAGCTGGTAATTGGTGATCGCCTGGCGCGAGTTGTAGCCAAGCACGCCATCCGGCGTCCCCGCAGGGAAGCCGAAGTAGTTCAGCGCGGTCTGCACCTGCCGGTTGTCGGCCACCTGGGCCGAGCCCTGCCCGTAGTCATAGGTCCGCACCACCGTGCTCTGGCGGTTCTTGTTGGCCTGGTTGACGATCGCCCCGCCGATGATTCCGCCGACGACCCCGCCGACGATGCCGGACCCCAGGTCGTCGGCCAGCGCCGGCCGGGATTGCGGAACGGCCAGCGCGGCGAGAAGAAGGAGTGTGGTAAATGTCTTGGAGAGCATTTCGAATCTCCCAAATGTTGTGAAAGACAACGCCCGAAGACTACCATATTCCCTCAGAACTGGCGAAAAGAAGCACCGGCGGATCCCGCCGGCGGAGACTGGCCGAATGATCGAATGGCGGAACTGGGAGGGCCTCGTGCCCTACGAGACGGCGCTCGCCGCGATGGAGGCGCGCGTGGCCGCCATCGCCCGGGGCGAGGCGGGCGAGGCCGTCTGGCTGCTCGAACACCCGCCGATCTACACCGCCGGCACCTCCGCCAAGCCCGCGGACCTGACCGACCCGGCGCGCTTTCCCGTCTACACCGCCGGGCGCGGCGGCCAGTACACCTATCACGGCCCCGGACAGCGCGTGGTCTACGCCATGCTCGACCTCAACACCCGCGGCCGCGACGTGCGCCGCTTCGTCGCCGCGCTGGAGGCCTGGGTGATCGCGACGCTGGCAGAGTTCGGCGTGACCGGAGAGACCCGCGAGGGCCGCGTCGGCGTCTGGGTCACCCGCCCGGACAAGCCGCCGATGCCCGACGGCACGATGCGGGAGGACAAGATCGCCGCCATCGGCGTGAAGCTGCGCCGCTGGGTGTCGTTCCACGGCCTCTCGATCAACGTCGAGCCGGATCTGGAGCATTTCTCCGGCATCGTCCCCTGCGGCATCCGGGAGCATGGGGTGACCTCGCTCGTCGATCTCGGCCTGCCGGTCACGATGGCGGACGTCGACCTCGCGCTCCGCCGCAGCTTCGACCGGGTCTTTTCGGAAACCGACGAAAAACCTGCGGCAACATCAGCCCTTTGATCGCGGTCCCGGATTTGCCAGAGTCGGGCCGGCCGCCCACAGCGGCCGCGCCTGCAAGGAAAGGGAAGCCCGCATGAAGACCGACCGGATCGCCGCCGCCCTCGCGCCCGCCACCGCCGTCACCCTGGCGCTTCTTCTCGCCCAGCCCGCCCTCGCCGCCGGCAATGTCGAGAAGGGCCAGCGCATCTTCCTGAAATGCAAGGCCTGCCACGCCGTGGTGAAACCCGACGGCACCAAGATCGTGCCCGGCGGCATCCTGGGCCCCGACCTCTACGGCGTGATCGGGCGCAAGGCCGGCACCGGCACCGCCTCCAACACCGGCAAGCCCTACAATTACGACGCCGGCCTCAAGGCGCTGGAGAAGACCGGCCTGGTCTGGACCCAGGCGCTTCTGGCCGAATACGTCAAGAATCCAACCGCCTTCGTGCGCAAGAAGACAGGCGACAGCTCGGCCCGCGTGAAGATGACCTTCATGCTGTCGCATGGCGGCGCGGACGTGGCCGCCTACCTCGCCTCGCTCGCCCCTGCGGCGAATTGACGCCAGATCGCGCGCGGGAATCGCACCTCCCCCGCACGTTTTTTTGATACAGATCAAACTGGGTGATTGCTGCAACGCATTCGACCCCATAAAAAGTTGATAGGAGCGGGTGCCGGACGATCTCGGCCCCGGCAGGGACATCAAGCGGGAGGGGCGCATGGCCGACGCAGCGGTTCAGGGCCACGGCGATCATGGACATCCCGGGTTCTTCACCCGGTGGTTCATGTCGACCAACCACAAGGATATCGGTCTTCTCTACATCTTCACCGGCGGTTTCGTCGGGCTGATCTCGGTCATCTTCACCGTCTACATGCGGATGGAGCTGATGTATCCCGGCGTGCAGTACATGTGCGCCGAGGGCATGCGGCTCTGGCCGGCGGCCACGCCCTGCACCCCGGACGGGCACCTGTGGAACGTGATCGTCACCGCCCACGGCATCCTGATGATGTTCTTCGTGGTCATCCCGGTCCTGTTCGGCGGCTTCGGCAACTACTTCATGCCGCTCCATATCGGCGCGCCCGACATGGCCTTCCCGCGGATGAACAACCTCAGCTACTGGCTCTACGTCGCCGGCACCTCGCTCGCGATCTGCTCGGTCTTCGCGCCCGGCGGCAACAACGAGGCGGGATCCGGCATCGGCTGGGTGCTCTACGCGCCGCTCTCGGTGCACGAGGCCGGCTGGTCCACCGACCTCGCGCTCTTCGCGGTGCACCTTTCGGGGGCCTCCTCGATCCTCGGCGCGATCAACATGATCACCACCTTCCTGAACATGCGCGCGCCCGGCATGACGCTGCACAAGGTGCCGCTTTTCCCCTGGGCGATCTTCGTGACCGCCTGGCTGATCCTGCTGTCGCTGCCGGTTCTGGCCGGCGCGATCACCATGCTGATCACCGACCGAAACTTCGGCACCACCTTCTTCGACGCCCAGGGCGGCGGAGACCCGGTCCTCTACCAGCACATATTGTGGTTCTTCGGGCACCCGGAGGTCTACATCATCATCGTGCCGGGCTTCGGGATCATCAGCCACGTGATCTCGGCCTTCTCGAAGAAGCCGATCTTCGGCTACCTGCCGATGGTCTACGCGATGGTCGCCATCGCCGTGCTCGGCTTCGTCGTCTGGGCCCACCACATGTACACCGTCGGCCTGTCGCTGACCCAGCAGAGCTACTTCATGCTGGCGACGATGGTCATCGCGGTGCCGACCGGGGTGAAGGTCTTCTCCTGGATCGCCACGATGTGGGGCGGCTCGATCGACTTCAAGACGCCGATGCTGTTTGCCACCGGCTTCCTGTTCCTGTTCACCGTCGGCGGCGTGACCGGCGTGATCCTGAGCCAGGCGGCCGTCGACCGCGCCTACCAGGACACCTATTACGTCGTCGCCCACTTCCACTACGTGATGTCGCTCGGCGCGGTCTACGCGATCTTCGCCGGGGTCTATTTCTGGATCGGCAAGATGTCGGGCCGGCAGTACCCGGAATGGGCGGGCAAGGTGCATTTCACGCTGATGTTCATCGGCTCGAACGTCACCTTCTTCCCGATGCACTTCCTGGGCCGCCAGGGCATGCCGCGCCGCTACATCGACTATCCGGAGGCCTTCGCGCACTGGAACTTCGTCGCCTCCATCGGCGCCTTTATCGCCTTCGCCTCGTTCGTGTGGTTCCTCGGCGTGGTGTTCTACACCATCTTCTACGGCCGCAAGGTGACCGAGCCGAACTACTGGAACGAGGAGTTCTGCGACACGCTGGAATGGACCCTCTCGAACCCGCCGCCGGCGCATACGTTCGAGACGCTGCCCAAGCGCGGCGACTGGGACCAGGCGCTGAAGCACGGGCTCGACCACTGAGGCCATGCCCTACACTTGGGTGAAACGGCTGAACGAGGCCCCGGGTAACTCCGGGGCCTCTTCGCAAGGGGCGCCCTGGACCAGCGCCACCGCCGCCTCCGGCGCGGCCCCCGCGGCAGAGCTGCACCTCTGGCCCAACCGCTCGCTGCCGCGCCGCGGCTTCGGCCTGGTGATCGTGGGCACGGGCCTGCTACTGCTGGTGCCGCTGCTTGGCCTGCTCGGCCGGCCCGAGCTCTGGGGCATCCTGCCCTTCGCGCTGCTGACCCTGATCGGCCTCTGGTACGCCTTCCGCGCCAGCTACCGCGCCGGCCAGCTGATCGAGCAGCTCCGCCTCTGGCCCGACCGGATCGAGATCCAGCGCTACGAGCCCTCGGGCCAGCGCCGCGACTGGCACACCCATCCCCATTGGGTGAAGCTCTCGCTCCACCCCGACGGCGGCCCGGTCGAGCAGTACCTGACCCTCTCCGGAAGCGGCCGCGAGGTCGAGCTCGGCGCCTTCCTCAGCCCAGAGGAACGCGTCGCGCTGAAGGACGAGCTGGAGCGATTGCTGCGCCGGATCTAGCCCAGGAAGAGGGCAGCGCCCGACCGCGGGTGGGCGCAAACCACGCTTCCGGTCTGTCCGTTTATGGTGAAGCTCCCCGAACGCCCTCCTCCTCCACGAGGATGAAGAAAGCGTCCGCCCTGGGGGCGGTCGGGCGCTGCCCGGCGGTGCTTCGCACCGCGTATCGGGCGGGGGCAGCGCCCCGCGGCAGCTTCGGCCTCAGCCCAGCCGCGCCTTGACCATCGGGCCGACGGCGCCGAAATCCATCTGCCCGGTGTGGCGCGCCTTCAGCTCCGCCATCACCTTGCCCATGTCGCGCAGGCTTTCCGCGCCGGTCGCGGCGATCGCCGCCGCCACCGCGGCCTCGACCTCCTCCGGTGTCAGCTGGCGCGGCAGGAATTCCTCGATCACGCCGATCTCGACGCGTTCCTTCTCGGCCAGCTCGGCCCGCCCGCCCTCGTCATAGGCGCGCATGCTCTCCTGCCGCTGCTTGACCATCCGGCTCAGCACCGCAACCACGTCGGCCTCCACCATCTCCGGCTTGCCCTCGCCCCGCAGCGCGATGTCGCGATCCTTCAGCGCGGCGTTGATCATCCGCAGCGTGGAGACCCGCCCCATCTGCCGCGCCTTCATCGCCTCCTTCAGCGAAGCGTCGATCCGGCCCCTGAGGCTCATCGCATCCCCCTGCGTTTCATCGCCTGCGACCATAGCGCGCCCGCGGCGCCGGTTCAACTCCGCCCGAAATACGCAACCCATTGGAATCGCTATAAAACCACTGCGCCGGAGCGCCCTTGACCCGGATCGCGCCGCCCCGTAGGTTGCCCGGCGATCCGCCGCCAGCCGCCGCCCGAGGAGTCGCCGATGTCCCGCCAATCGAAGCCAACCGCCTGCCTCGCCCTTGCCGATGGCACGATCTTCCTAGGCCACGGCTTCGGCGCCACCGGCGAAACGGTGGCCGAGCTCTGCTTCAACACCGCCATGACCGGCTACCAGGAGATCATGACCGACCCCTCCTACGCCGGCCAGGTCGTGACCTTCACCTTCCCCCATGTCGGCAATGTCGGCGTAACCCCCGAGGATGACGAGACCGCCGAACCCGTCGCCGCCGGGATGGTGGTGAAATGGGATCCGACCGAGCCCTCGAACTGGCGCGCCGCCTCCGATCTCGTCAGCTGGCTTTCCGCCAAGGGCCGGATCGGCATCGGCGGCATCGACACCCGGCGCCTGACCCGCGCGATCCGCCAGCAGGGCGCGCCGCATGTCGCCCTCGCCCATGATCCGGAGGGGAACTTCGACATCGCCGCGCTCGTGGCCAAGGCCCGCGCCTGGTCCGGCATCGTCGGCCTCGACCTCGCGAAGGACGTCACCTGCGCCCAGTCCTACCGCTGGGACGAGATGCGCTGGGCCTGGCCTGAGGGCTACACCCGGCGCGAGGGCGCTGGCTTCAAGGTCGTCGCCATCGACTACGGCGCCAAGCGCAACATCCTGCGCTGCCTCGCCTCGGCCGGCTGCGAGGTCACCGTCCTGCCCGCCACCGCCACGGCGGAGGAGGTGCTGGCCCATAACCCCGACGGCGTGTTCCTGTCGAACGGCCCGGGCGACCCGGCCGCGACCGGCGAATATGCCGTGCCGATGATCAAGGGCGTGCTGGAACGCGACCTGCCGGTCTTCGGCATCTGCCTCGGCCACCAGATGCTGGCGCTGGCCCTCGGCGCACGGACGGTGAAGATGAACCACGGCCATCACGGCGCCAACCACCCCGTGAAGGACCTAGAGACCGGCAAGGTCGAGATCACCTCGATGAACCACGGCTTCACCGTGGACAGCCAGACCCTGCCCGAGGGCGTGGTCGAAACGCATGTCAGCCTCTTCGACGGTTCGAACTGCGGCATCCGGCTGGCCGACCGGCCGGTGTTCTCGGTCCAGTACCACCCGGAGGCCAGCCCCGGGCCGCAGGACAGCTACTACCTGTTCGAGCGGTTCACCGAGGCCATGCGCGCCCGCGCCGCCGCCTGAGGCGAAGCCAGCGGAAGGCCGGCGCCCGTCCGCGGGTGGGCGCTGTCGGTGCTGCGGATCTGTCGTTCATGGTCTGATGACCCCTTCGCCCCCGCCGCAAAGGGAAGATTACCAATAGCACCTGCCCTCAGGGGCGGACGGGCGCAGGCCCGGCGGTGCTCACGCACCGCTGCTTCGGGGCCGGGGGCCATTCCCGACGGGTCGACTTAATCGCACATTAACCAGCGGACGCCACGCTGGGCCGGTCCCATACCGCCCGCCTCGAGGCCCCGATGCCCCACCGCCCGCTGCAGCTTTTCTCCCTCGCCGCTCCACCCCCGTCCCCCCGCGCGCGGACAAGCGGGCACGACGCGGCGCTTCTTGCCCATCTCCGCGCCCACGGCCAGCTCGCGCCGGGGGCCGAGCGCCTGCTCGCCCGCCGCCGCCGCGGCGTGCTGCCCTGCGACCTGCTGCTCGCCCACGGCATGGTCACGCCCGAAGACCTTCTCGCCGCAGAGGCGGCGCTGCGCGGCGCGGTGATCCTCGACCCCGCCGTCGACCCGCCCGAGCCGCGCCTGATCGACCGGCTCGGCGCGGCCACCTGCCTCGCTCAGGGCCTCCTGCCCTGGCGCCGCATGGGCCATGTCACCGTGATCGCCACCGCCCGACCGGATCTCTTCGCCCGGCGCGAGGCGGCGCTGACCGCACTTTTCGGCCCGGTCCTGATGGCGCTTACGCGCGAGGAGGCGATCGCGGAGGAAATTCTCCGCCTGCGTGCCGGAACGCTCGCCCGGCGCGCCGAAACCCTGGTGCCGGAGGCCGAGAGCTGCCGCAACTGGCACAGCCGGCGCCTGCCTCTCGCGGCCGTCGCAGGGCTCGCTACGCTCCTGGCCGCCGCCCTCCTCGCCCCTGCCACGCTTCTGGCCGTACTTCTCGGCTGGTCCTGCCTCACCCTTGCCGCCACCGCCGGGCTGAAGGCACTGGCCGCCCTGGCCCAGCTCCGCGCCCACGGCCACGCCCGCGCCGCCCCGCCGCCGCCGGCTTTCGCCCACCCGCCGATGGTATCCCTCCTCGTCCCGCTCTTTGGAGAACCCGCGATCGCCGCCCGCCTCGTCGCCCGCCTTGCCCGGCTCGACTATCCGCGCGAGCGGCTGGAGGTCGCGCTGATCGTCGAGGCGCAGGACACCCCCACCCGCGCGGCGCTGGCCGGGTCCCCCCTGCCGCCCTGGATGCGCGTGATCCCTGTCCCCGAGGGGCGGCTGAAGACCAAGCCCCGCGCGCTCAACTACGCGCTGCCCTTCTGCCGGGGCGAGATCGTCGGCGTCTACGATGCCGAGGATGCCCCCGCCCCCGACCAGATCACCCGCGTCGTCGAACGCTTCCACGCGCGCGGGCCCCGGGTCGCCTGCCTGCAGGGCGTGCTCGATTTCTACAACCCGCGCAGCAACTGGCTCTCGCGCTGCTTCACGGTGGAATATGCCGCCTGGTTCCGTATCGTGCTGCCCGGCCTCGCCCGCCTGGGCCTGCCCGTGCCCCTTGGCGGCACCACGCTCTTCGTCCGCCGCGCCGCGCTGGAGGCGCTCGGCGGCTGGGATGCGCATAACGTGACCGAGGATGCCGACCTCGGCCTGCGCCTCGCCCGCCACGGCTACCGGACGGAGCTGGTCGACAGCGTGACGGAGGAAGAGGCGAACTGCCGCCCGCTGCCCTGGATCCGGCAGCGCTCGCGCTGGCTGAAGGGCTACATGGTGACCTGGGCGGTGCACATGCGCCGGCCCCGCCAGCTTCTGACCCAGCTCGGGCTTCGCGGCTTCCTCGGCCTGCAGGTGCTGTTTCTGGGCACGATCTCGCAGTTCCTGCTGGCGCCGCTGCTCTGGGCCTTCTGGCTGCTGAGCTTCGGCTTCGCGCCGCCGGCCCTCGCCCCGCTCGGCCCGGCGCTGCCCTGGCTCGCGGGGCTCTTCGCCGCGGCGGAGGCGGTGAACCTGGCCGCCAACGCCTTCGCCGTCTCGGGCCCCCGGCACCGCCACCTTCTGCCCTGGGTGCCGACGCTCATAGCCTATTTCCCGCTCGGCGCGCTCGCCGCCTACAAGGGGGCCTGGGAGCTCCTCCTCCGCCCGTTCTTCTGGGACAAGACCCGCCACGGCGTCGAGGATCCGGAGGACGAGCGCCCTGGCATCACGCCCGAAATGGCCCCGGCAAGGCTGCGCCCCGCAGCCACCGCCCCCGCCGCCCCGCGGGCGGTGGCCGTCAGCGCGTCCTGACCTCGCCCGCGTCAAGCCGAAGCCGCGTCTCGAACGCCTTCGAGATATGCGCCTTCAGCGCCTTGTAGGCCGCATCGCCATCCCGCGCCGCGATCGCGGCCACGATGGCGTCATGCTCGGCCAGCGCCACCTCCTCCCGCCCCGGCGCGGCGAAGGAGGTCGTGGTCAGAAGCGCCATCGAGCGATGGACCAGGCCCAGTTGCTGCATCAGGAACCGGTTGTGCGAGGCCAGGTGGATCTGCATGTGGAACCGCCGGTTCGCCCGGCTCAGCGCCTGCGCGTCGCCCATCAGCTGCCGGTCTTCCGCCGCCATCGCCTGCAGCACGCGGATCTCCTCCTCCGTCGCATGGCGCGCGGCGAGGCGGGCGGCCAGCCCCTCCAGTTCCGCCCGCACGACGTAAAGCTCGGCCAGCTCGTTATGGTCCAGCGAGGCGACGATCAGGCTCCGCCCGTCGCGGGTCAGCACCGCCTGCGTCTCCAGCCGCTGCAGCGCCTCGCGCACCGGCGTCCGCGACACGCCGAAACGGTCGGCCAGCTCCGATTCCACCAACCGGTCGCCGGGTTTGTAGATGCCGTCGTCGATCGCCTCGAGGATCAGCGAATAGGCATCTCTCTGCGCGGGCTTGCTGTCTGACATTGCGGGCTCCGTCTGGGCGCCGCGCAGCCTAGCGCCGCCGCCCGGCAGGGTTCAAGCCCGCTTGCCGCCGCCTGCCCGCCCGCGTAGCGTGCCGCCATGCCAATCGCTTTCTCAGACGTCCGCACCTGGGTCTTCGACCTCGACAACACCCTCTACCCGCCAGAGGCGCGGCTCTTCGACCTGATCGAGGTCCGCATGACCGCCTGGGTCATGCGCGCGCTTGCCGTCGACGCGGCCGAAGCCGACCGGCTGCGCGCCCATTACTGGAAAAGCTACGGCACCACGCTTGCCGGGCTGATGCGGGAACATGACGTCGATCCCGGCCCCTACCTGACCGAGGTCCATGACATCCCGCTCGACCGCCTCTCGCCCGACCCGGCGCTCGCCACCGCCATCGGCGCGCTTCCGGGCCGCCGCATCGTCTATACCAACGGCTGCGCGCCCTATGCCGAACGGGTGCTGGCCGCCCGCGGCCTCGAGGGCCTCTTCGACGCGATCTACGGGGTGGAGCATGCGGGCTTCCTGCCGAAACCCGAACGCGCCGCCTTCGAGACCGTCTTCACCCGCGACGGGACCGAAACCGCCACCGCCGCGATGTTCGAGGACGACGCCCGCAACCTCGTCGAACCCCACGCGATGGGGATGACGACGGTGCATGTCGGCCCGGCGCGCGGCGAAGGCGCGCATATCCACCACCATACCGACGACCTGGCAGGCTTCCTGGCCCGACTTCCCGCCTGATCCCGGCGCGATCCCGCCGCCCCCGCGCCTGGGCCTGCGTGAGATTGCCACACTGCGGCATCTTGCGTCCTTCCGCGATGGCCCGGCCCCGCCTATCCGGGCGCGTCCCGCGAAAGGAGCCTCCATGAGCACCGCCACCACCAACCTTGCCCGCCGCGCCTTCTACGCCGTCCCCGTGATCGGCTGGATCGCCCGCGACATCGCCGAAAAGGGCGAGGAGAACATCTACTACGCCCTCGTCATCGCGCTCACCTGCGTGGTGCTGGCGGTGAAGACCTGGGGCCTCGTTGCCCTCGGCCTGACCGGGCTCGCCCTGGTGCCGGTGATGTTCGTGGTGCTGATCGCGATCACGCTCGGCTGAGCGATCGCGGCTGGCAGCCCCCCGCGCCGCGGCCTATGATCAGGGCATGATGCGGAGGGTGCGATGGCACGCGAAACGACCGATATCCTGATCTCCGGCGGCGGCGTCGCCGGGCTCACCGCGGCGGCCGCCTTCGGCGCCGCGGGTTTCAAGGTGATCTGCGTCGACCCGACCCCCCCGGTCACCTCCGACGCCGACGATGGCGCCGACCTGCGCACGACCGCGTTCCTGCAGCCCTCGATCCCGGTGCTGGAAGCCGCAGGCCTCTGGGCGCGGCTGGAACCCCACGCGGCGCCGCTGCAGATCATGCGCATCGTCGATGCCGGCGGCCCCACGCCCGAGCCGCGCGTGGTCAAGGATTTCGACGCCTCCGACATTTCAGAGGCCCCCTTCGGCTGGAACCTCCCCAACTGGCTCCTGCGGCGCGAGATGGTCGCCCGCATTGCCGAGCTTCCGAATGTATCCTTCCGCCCCGGCCTCGCCACCGCGGGCGTGCTGACCCGCGCGGCGGAGGCCCTCTTGACCCTCTCCGACGGCACCGGCGTCTCGGCCCGGCTGCTCATCGCCGCCGACGGGCGCAACTCGCCAGTGCGCGAGGCGCTCGACATTCCGGTGCGCACGCTCCGCTACGGCCAGAAGGCGCTGGCCTTCGCCGTCAACCACCCGATCCCCCATGCCCAGGTCTCGACCGAGATCCACCGCTCCGGCGGCCCCTTCACGCTGGTGCCCCTGCCCGACAGGGGCGGCCTGCCCTGCTCGGCCGTGGTCTGGATGGAACGCGGGCCAGAGGCGCTGCGCCTCGCTGCCCTCCCGGTGCCGGAGTTCGAGGCCGCGATGTCCGACCGCTCCTGCCACCTCTTCGGCCCGCTGACCCTGCTGACGCGCCGCTCGGTCTGGCCGATCATCAGCCAGGTCGCCGCCCGCATGTCGGCCGAGCGCACCGCGCTCCTGGCCGAGGCCGCGCATGTCCTTCCCCCGATCGGGGCGCAGGGCCTCAACATGTCGCTGGCCGACCTGCGAGAGCTTCTGGCACTTGCCACCGCCAGCCCGGAAAGCCTCGGGTCGCAGGCGATGCTCGACACCTACCACCGCCGCCGCCATGCCGAGGTGCAGGCCCGCGTCACCGGCATCGACGCCCTGAACCGCGCCTCGATGATTGCCGCCCCGACGCTGCGCGACGCCCGCGCCAGGGCGCTCGACGCGCTCTATTCCGTGGCCCCGGTCCGGCGCACCCTGATGCGCGCCGGCCTCGGCGTCCGCTAGAGGCCCTTCACCGAGCAGGGCCGGCGCGCCCATCCGTCCGGGCGGACGGGCGCTGGCCCGGCGGCGCTACGCGCCTTGCTTCCGGGCCGAGGCCAAAGGCCTCAGAGAACCTCGTCGACCACCGCCTGCAGCCGCCCGATCGTTCCGTCGACGTCATAGAGCTTGTCGAGCCCGAACAGCCCGATCCGGAAGGTCTTGAACGCCTCGCCCTCGTCGCATTGCAGCGGCACCCCGGCGGCGATCTGCATCCCCTTGGCCAGGAACGCGCGGCCGCTCTGGATCTCCGGGTTGTCGGTGTAGCTCACCACCACGCCTGGCGCCTCGAAGCCTTCCGCCGCGACCGACCGCACGCCCTTGCGCTTCAGCATCGCCCGCACTCCGTCGCCCAGCGCCCATTGCGCCAGCTTCAGCCGGTCGAAGCCATAGTCGCGCGTCTCCGCCATCGTGTCGCGGAACCGCGCCAGCGCATCCGTCGGCATGGTCGCGTGATAGGCATGCCCGCCCTTCTCATAGGCCTCCATGATCGAAAGCCATTTCTTCAGATCCAGCGCGAAGCTGGACGAGGCCGTTCCGTCGATCCGCGCCCGCGCCCGGTCCGACAGCATCACCAGCCCAGCCGAGGGCGAGGCGCTCCACCCCTTCTGCGGGGCCGAGATCAGCACGTCCACGCCCACCGCCTTCATGTCGACCCAGATGCAGCCCGAGGCGATGCAGTCCAGAACGAACAGCGCGCCCACGTCATGCGCCGCCTCCGCCATCGACTTAAGGTAGTCGTCCGGCAGGATCACCCCCGCCGCCGTCTCGACATGCGGCGCGAAGACGACATCGGGCTTCACGTCATGGATGCGCGCCACGACCTCGTCGATCGGCGCCGGCGCGAAGGGCGCCTGCGGCTCGTTCCCCGACGCCCGCGCCTTCATCACCGTGACCTCGGAAGCGAAGCCGCCCGCCTCGAAGATCTGGCTCCAGCGATAGGAGAACCAGCCATTGCGCAGAACGAAGGCATGGCGGCCGCTGGCGAACTGCCGCGCCACCGCCTCCATCCCGTAGGTCCCGCCGCCGGGCACCAGCGCGACCGAGGCCGCGCCATAGACCTCGCGCAGCATTTCCGAGATGTCCCGCATCACCTGCTGGAACTTCGCCGACATGTGGTTCAGCGACCGGTCGGTGAACACCACCGAAAATTCCTGCAGCCCTTCCGGGTCGACATCATCGCGCAGCGCGGCCATAGGGTCCTCCAAGACAGATCACCCCTCGGACATAGCCCGCCCCGCTCGGGATTTCACCCCGAAATCCGCACCACCTCCGGCGCGGCAAAAGGCCCCTGTTTTTCTCTGGCCCAAATACTCCCCGCGGAGCGCCCCGTGGCAGCCACCGGGCCTCCCGCAGGCATTATTTTCTCCGAGATAAAAGCCCTTAGCCCCAGACAGGAGGGGCTGTGCCCGCTGTTTCGCGCCGGGGGCCTATCCCAGCGGGCCCGGCCGGCGTTCCTCGCTCAGAAGCACGTTGGCATCGACCTGCCCCAGTCCCGGCAGGGTCATGATCCGCCGCCGCAGCACCCGCTCGAAATCGCTCAGGTCCCGCGCCACGACCCGCAGCCGGTAGTCGTAGATCCCCAGGATGTGCTGCACCCACTGCACCTCGGGGATCGCGATCACCGCCCGTTCGAAATCCTCCAGGCTCACCCGCCCCTTGGTGGCAAGCTTCACGCCCAGGAACACCGTCACCGAAAAGCCCAGCGCCTCGCGGTCCACCACCACCCGCCGGGTCCGGATCGCGCCCGCATCCGTCAGCCGTTTAAGCCGCCGCCAGGCCGCCGGCTGGCTCAGCCCGAAACGCCGGCCCAGCTCGCCCGCCGACAGCGTCGCATCCGCCGTCAGCGCCTTCAGGAACCCCCGGTCCACCTCGTCCAGCGCGATCATATCGGCAGCGCCTCCGAGGCCTTGATGACAGCCACATGCATCAGCGCCTCGATATCGGCGATATGCGGCAGGGCGAGGATCTTGTCGCGGTAGACCTCCTGGTAATGCCCCATGTCGCGCGCCACGAGGTCCAGCCGCACGTCGACCCGGCCGAGGAAGGTCTGGATCTCGATCACCTCCGCCACCTCCCGCGCGGCGGCGATGAACTCGTCGAAGGCCCGGGGCTCGGTCTTGTCCAGCGTGAAACGCAGGCTCACTTCCACCTCGTAGCCAAGCGCGCGCCAGTCGATCACCGCCTCCTGGCCCTTCAGCACGCCCCCGGCCCGCATCCGTTCCAGCCGCCGCCAGCAGGTCGCGGCCGTCAGCCCCGCGCGCTCCGCCAGCCGCGCCACCGCGGCCTCCGGTTCCGCCATCAGCTGGCGCAGGATCCGCCGGTCGATATCGTCGATCTGCATGAATTTCTCGAAACTGGCATTCTGTGATTATGATCTTTCTCACATATCGTGAGATCGAGCAAACTTTGAACGCCGCCTCGCGCCAGACGCCTTATCCTGCCGCCAGCGAAACCAGAGAGAAGGAAGCGCCCGATGCGCGTCTATTACGATCGCGATTGCGACATCAACCTGATCAAGGACAAGAAGGTCGCCATCCTCGGCTACGGCTCGCAAGGCCATGCCCACGCCCTGAACCTGCGCGATTCGGGCGCCAAGAACGTGGCCGTCGCCCTGCGCGAAGGCTCGCCGTCGGCCAAGAAGGCCGAGGCCGAGGGCCTCAAGGTCATGGGCATCGCCGAGGCCGCCGCCTGGTGCGACCTGATCATGTTCACCATGCCGGACGAACTGCAGGCCGCCACCTACAAGAAATACGTCCACGACAACCTGCGCGAGGGCGCCGCGATCGCCTTCGCCCACGGCCTCAACGTCCACTTCGGCCTGATCGAGCCGAAGCCCGGCGTCGACGTCATCATGATGGCGCCCAAGGGCCCGGGCCACACCGTGCGCGGCGAATTCGTCAAGGGCGGCGGCGTGCCCTGCCTCGTCGCCGTCCACCAGGACGCCTCCGGCAAGGCGATGGAGCTGGGCCTGTCCTACTGCGCCGGCATCGGCGGCGGCCGTTCGGGCATCATCGAGACCAACTTCCGCCAGGAATGCGAAACCGACCTCTTCGGCGAGCAGGCGGTCCTCTGCGGCGGCCTCGTCGAACTCATCCGCATGGGCTTCGAGACCCTCGTCGAAGCCGGCTACGAGCCGGAGATGGCCTATTTCGAATGCCTCCACGAGGTGAAGCTGATCGTGGACCTGATCTACGAAGGCGGCATCGCCAACATGAACTACTCGATCTCGAACACCGCCGAATACGGCGAATACGTCTCCGGCCCGCGCATCCTGCCCTATGCCGAAACCAAGGCGCGGATGAAGGAAGTGCTGGAGGACATCCAGTCCGGCCGGTTCGTCTCGAACTTCATGGCGGAAAACGCCGTTGGCCAGCCGTTCTTCAAGGCCACCCGCCGCCGCAACGACGAGCACCAGATCGAGGCCGTGGGCGAAAAGCTCCGCGCCATGATGCCCTGGATCTCCGCCGGCCGCATGGTCGACAAGGCACGGAACTGATCCGCACCAAAGCGGAGGGGGCCGCCCGGCCCCCTCCCCCCTCACCAAGGCTTGGGGCGGCCGTGCGCCCGCTCCGCTGGACAACCCCCGCCCCGGCCCCACATACTGCCTGCGCCCGGCCCCTCCGGGCTCCCACCCTGCCGGAGCCCCGCCCATGGACATGACGCCCAGCTTCCTTGCCGACCTTCTGACCCGCGTCGCCATCATCGGACGCGGTCTCTCGGCCCAGTCCGACCGCACGCCGCTCGCCGATCTCTGCTCGGCCCTCGTCGCCGGGCGCGGCGAAGCGACCAGCCTCGCCCTCGCCCGCACCGTCCTCAACCGCGCCCGTGCCCTCGACCGCCCCGCCAAGCGTGCGTTTCTGGCCGACATCCTCAACCGCTTCGGCCCGGACGAGACCCGCCTGAAGGCCGCCCTCGCCGCCGTGCAGGAGAACCCGACCCCCGCGGCGCTCCGCACCCTCCACGCCGCCTCCGAACCGGCGAGCCAGGAGCTCATCCGCCGCCTCAACCGCACGCCGGGCGGCACCGCCGACCTCGTGGCCCTGCGCGCCGACCTCCTCTCCCTTCTCCGCGAGGCGCCGGAACTGGCCCCCCTCGACGGCGACTTCCGCCACCTCTTCACCTCCTGGTTCAACCGCGGCTTTCTCGAGCTGCGCCGCATCGACTGGACCACCCCGGCCGAGATCCTCGAAAAGATCATCGCCTACGAGGCCGTGCACGAGATCCGCGGCTGGGACGACCTCCGCCGCCGCGTCGCAGCCCCCGACCGGCGGCTCTACGCCTTTTTCCACCCCGCGCTGCGCCACGACCCCCTGATCTTCGTCGAGGTCGCGCTGACAGGCGAGATCCCCGGCACGATCACAGGCATCCTGGCCGAGGACCGCCCCCGCCTGGCGCCGGAGACCGCGACCACGGCCGTCTTCTACTCCATCTCGAACTGCCAGAAGGGGCTGCGCGGCATCTCCTTCGGCAACTTCCTGATCAAGCAGGTGGTGGAGGAGCTGCGCCGCGACTTCGACACGCTGACCACCTTCGTCACCCTCTCCCCCGTCCCCGGCCTGCGCGCCTGGGCGGAGGCAGAGGCCGGCCGCGACGACAGCCCCCTCACCCCCGCACAGCGCGCCCTGATCCCGCGGCTGGCGGAAGACGAGGCCGCCCGCCAGGACCCGGCCCTCGCCCGCCTCGCCGCCCGCTACCTGACCGGCGCCGACGCGCCGGGCGCGGGCAGCCGCGACCCGGTCGCCCGCTTCCACCTCGGCAACGGCGCGAGGCTCGACCGCATCCACCTGACGGGCGACCCGAGCCCCCGCGGCCTGCAAAGCGCCTGGGGCGTGATGGTGAACTACCTCTACGACCTCGACAGCATCGAGCGGAACCACGAGGCCTTCGCCACCCGCGGCGAAGTGATCGCCAGCCCCGCGGTCCACAAGCTGGCACGCGCAGCGAAGTAGAGCCGCCCCGTCGGTCGAGGGGAAAAGAACCCGTCGCGCCAGCAGTGCGGCACACGTCCGACGAACGGCAGGCGCAGCCCGGCGCCGGGCGGGGCGGATGTCAGCCCGGCCGACACATCCAAACCCGAACTACGGATGCGCCCGGGTGTTCCAGCTGACGGTGGGCACGGATGTCGCAACAGGCGTCCCCGGCTGAAGTCGGCAGTCCTTGTACGGGTTGGGCCTGCACGCCTCCTTGGCTGTGAAGGTGCCGGTAATCTTGGACCATTCCTTGTAATCACCGTTGACGGTGAAGTTTCCGCCCCCGAAATACCAGGCGCTCACCGTCGTGAAGTCCGGGTCGACGTAGGAGCTTTCCATCTGGAACTCGAGCTGGAGAGCGCTCTTGCCCTGAGACAGGGTCCCAGTCCCCGTGCCCTTGAGAAGTATCTCTCCCTTCTCGTCGCGACCGATAGTCCCTTTGACCGGGATCGACCCCACAGGGTGTTCGAAACCCTTCTTGGAGAAGCGGAACCCCTGCAGGACGCCGGAGAACGCCCTGTCCTGTTCGTTGACTGCGAAAAGGAAGGTCGCCCCGAAAGTCCCGGTGCCGTCGAGCTGACCATCCACTGACGAGGAATAAATGACCTCTTGCGGCCCTTGGCTTGCCCCGCATCCGACCAGAAGGATTGTCGTTGAGATCGACGCAAGCAGAGGAAGAACACGATTCATCACACACTCCATTAACGCATCCCTCAAGGATCAAGGGATCGCGACAATGGCTAAATCGTACCCCGATCAGCGCGCCCGCATCATTGAGCGCGGGCAATCGCTGCATCGGGCCGCAAGTCATCGGGCGTCACACCCGCGCCTGGATCTCTGCCACGATGGCGCCGACGACCTCGGCCAGCAGCCCCTCGTCCGTGCTCTCCGCCATCACCCGCACCAGCGGCTCCGTCCCCGACTTGCGGATCAGCAACCGCCCGTTTCCATTCAGCTTTTTCTCGGAATCCGCGATCACGGCCAGCACTTCCGGCGCCAGCAGCGGCTCCTTCCCCCCGCCGTAGCGGACGTTCTGCAGAAGCTGTGGCACCCGCTCGAAACTATGTACCAATTCCGAGGCCTTACGCCCCGTCCGCACCATCTCGCCCAGGAATTGCAGCCCCGCGATAATGCCGTCCCCGGTGGTCGCATAATCGGCCATGACGATATGCCCCGACTGCTCCCCCCCGAGGTTCCAGCCCCCCCGCCGCATCGCCTCAACCACGTAGCGGTCGCCCACCGGGGTCCGCTCCAGCCGGATGCCACGCCCGCCAAGGTATTGTTCCAGCCCGAGATTCGACATCACCGTGGCGACCAGCACGTTCTCCTGCAGCCGCCCGTCCTCGGCCCAGCGAGACGCGAACAGCGCCATCAGCTGGTCCCCGTCGGCCACCTTGCCGGTCTCGTCCACGATCATCACCCGGTCCGCGTCGCCATCGAGGCTGATGCCAAGATCCGCCCCGACCTCCACGACCTTCGCGGCACAGGCCTCCGGATGGGTCGAGCCGCAGTCGGCGTTGATGTTGAAACCATTGGGTTTTACCCCGACCTCGATGACCTCGGCACCCAGCTCCCACAGCACATCCGGCGCCGCGCGATAGGCCGCGCCGTTGGCCGCATCGATCACCACCTTCAGCCCGCTCAGCGACCGCCCCCGCGGGAAGGTCGTCTTGGCGTATTCCACGTAGCGCCCCCGCGCCTCGTCGATCCGGCGGGCAGAGCCGATATGCTCCGGCTCCGAAAGCGCGATGCCGCGCTCGGCGATCGCCTCGATCTCGGCCTCCGCATCGTCCGAAAGCTTGAAGCCATCGGGACCGAAGAACTTGATTCCATTGTCGTAATACGGGTTGTGGGAGGCAGAGATCATGATCCCCATATCCGCCCGCATGGAGCGGGTGAGATAGCCCACCGCCGGCGTCGGCACCGGGCCGAGCAGCAGCACGTTCATCCCCGTCGAGGTCAGCCCCGCCGTCAGCGCCGTCTCCAGCATGTAGCCAGAGCGGCGGGTGTCCTTGCCGATCACCACACGGTGGCCGTTCAGGCCGTCGCCGCGGAAATGTTCGCCCGCCGCCGCGCCCAGGCGCAGCGCCATCTCCGCCGTCATCGGGTGGCTGTTGGCGCGGCCGCGCACGCCGTCGGTTCCGAACAATTTCTTGGTCATCGCAACTCCTGTCCCGCCACAGCGCGCTGCCAAAGCCGCATCGCCTGCCGCGTCTCCACAATATCATGTACCCGGAAAATCTGGATCCCCTGCGCCAGCCCCGCCAGCGCCATGGCGACGGAGCCTGGCGCCCGGTCCGTCGCCTTCTCTGCCCCGCCGATAGTGCCGATGAAACGCTTGCGCGAAACGCCAAGCAACACCGCGCAGCCCAGCCCGTGGAACAGCGACAGCCCGCGGATCAGGGCAAGGTTGTGCTCCAGCCGCTTGCCGAAGCCGATGCCGGGGTCGAGGGTGATCCGCGCGCGGTCGATGCCGGCCGCCTCCGCCGCCGCAAGCCGCTCGGAAAGCCCGTCGTAGACGTCAAGCAGCACATCGTCATAGCGCGGATCGGCCTGCATCGTCTCGGGCAGGCCCTGTGCGTGCATCAGGCAGATCTCTGCGCCCGCGCGGGCGACGAGCGCCGCCATCGCCGGGTCGAAGACCATGGCGGAGACGTCGTTGACATAGCCCGCACCGGCCGCGAGCGCCGCCTCCGCCACCGCCGCCTTTCGGGTGTCGACGGAGATCGGCGCGCCCTCTCCGGCCGCCCTGAGCGCGGTGATTGCCGGGGCAACCCGGGCGATTTCTTCGGCCACGGGCACCTCGGTCGCGCCGGGCCGAGTGCTTTCGCCGCCGATATCAAGGATCTCCGCCCCCGCCACCAGCATCTCGCGCGCATGGGACACCGCCGCGTCCACGCCGAAATGGGCGCCGCCATCAGAAAAGCTGTCGGGTGTCACGTTGAGAATGCCCATGATCCGCGGATGGTCCATCGACAACCCGCAGACCGGGGCGCGCGGGGCGGTAAGGCGGTCGCGGACATCCGCCGGCAGGTCCGAAGCCGGGATCACCCGACGGGCGCCGCCACGCTCGATCGCCTCGACCCGGTCGAACCAGCACCACCCGCCGGCCAGGCGCAGCGCATCCGCGGGGCGCGCCGGATCGGTCATGGCGATAGGCCGGAAATATGTCATGCGTTGCCCGTGTCCTGCCTTGGCCGTTCTTTGGCCAACTTTGGCCCCGCTCTAGGCCCCCCGGGGCGGGCTTGGCAAGGCTCAGGCGGTCGCGCGCTCGACCGGGACGCGGCTTCCCGCCGGAACCGAAACAGAGCCGTGAACGACCAGCCGGTCGGCGGCCAGTGTCTCGGCCAGCCACAGCGCCATCGCCACCGGCGCGCGCGAGCCCGGCCCGTCCACCGCGTCGAGCACCAGCTTCGAGGGCGCCCAGACCACCATCTGGCCATGCCGCATGGCCCAGTCGATCTCCGTCCGCGTCGCCACGACCACGCAGCGCGGGTCGCGGCCCGCAAGCACCCAGGCGTTCTGTTCGATCGCCAGCAGGTCGATCCGCCGCTGCGCCGGCTTCACCGCCGAACTGGGGCGCGTCTCGCCCTCCGGCAGGCCGACGGAGAGGATCACCGGCAACCCGCGCGCCTCCAGCGCGTCAAGCCGGGCGGAAAGGTCCGGCGCGGCGATGGCGGCATTGTCGAGATAGGCGACCAGCGGATGCAGCGCGGCTTCGGATCCGTCGGCCTCCAGCCGCTGCAGCGGCCGTTCCGCGCGGGAACGGACGATCTCCACCCCCAGGGCGCCGGGGCCGCGGTCGAGCTTCTCGATCCGCACGAAGACCCGCATCGCGCGCGGCTCGCCTAGGATGCGCTCGGCGACGCGTTCGGCCAGCGTCTCCAGCAGGTTCAGGCGTTCGGCTGCAAGCTCGGCCGCGATCGCCTCGGTCAGCCGGTCGTAGGACAGGATGCGGTCGACGTCGTCGTCGATCGGCCCGGCGTTCGGGCGGACCTCCACGGCGATGTCGAAACGGATTCGCTGGCGGTGGCCGCGCTCGGCCTGGAAGGCTCCGATCTCCACCTCCACCACATGATCGCGCAGCGAGATACGGTCGCGCGGATCGGTGCCGGCGGTGGCCTCCGCGCGTTCCTCGGGATGCGCGAAGGCAAGGCGGATATCGGACGTCATCATCTTCCCTCGGGCAAAACGGCTGCCCACAGGCGGGTTATAGTGCGGGGGCGGCGGTCGCACCATGGATGGGTGCGGCCATTCCTTGCCCGGATGCGACCTCGCGCGCCGGAACCGGGCGCCCCGCGGCCCTCGGCAGGTGGGTCAGTTCGCGGCCACCTGCACCGGCTCCACCGGGTTTCGGTAGAAGACATGGGCACCGATCTCCGCGGTTTCCTGGAACTGGTGGGACCACGGCGGATGCACCCAGACGGTGTGGAAATAGGTCGCCCCGTCGGTCAGAGTGCGCGGCGCGCCCTCCATGATCAGCTTGGCGATCTTGCCGGCCTTCTCGAAGGCCGCCTGTTCGTGGATCGTGTCGGGCCGGCCGTCGCAGGCATAGCTGAACTGGCAGGCGTCACGACGCTCGTCGCCCTGATGGACCACGGCACAGAAATTGTCGGGGAAGTAGGAGGAGTCGACCCGGTTCGCGATCACCTCGGCCACGGCGAACTCGCCCTTCACCGATTCGCCGCGCGCCTCGAAGTAGATCGCCTTGGCGAGGCAGGTCCATTGCTTGCCGCCAGACGCCTGAGGCAGCTCGCCGAGCCAGGCGTCGGAATACTGGATCGCCTGCAGCGCAGTCTCGTAGCCCTTCACGGGCGGCGTGGTGATCGCAGCGATGCGATCCGGCGAGACTTCGGTGAAGGAGGCCCGCTCCTCGCCCAGAAGTTTGGACAGTCGGCTGTCGACAGAGGCGCCCGGGTCGTTCTGGGGTCCCACGGATGCATCAGCATAGGCAGCGCCGCTCAGAAGAGCACAAAACACAAGGCAGCCTGCGCAAAGCTTAAGAAAGCGCATTTTTTTATTCCCGATTCCTGCATGCCCGGCTCCCCCCAAGGACCGGACCGTCGGATCGGGTATCGGAAAATGTTCAACCTGTCTATTTATGTGGCATAAATGCAACAGTAATCGGCGGAAATCCGCGAATCGAGAATTGTGTCGATTCGGGAAACAAAAAAGTCAAGAAAATAGCGTTTCGCTATCACCTTGAATTTGTGTCATTTTCTGGGCCACCCCGCGCCTCCTGCAAGGCGAGATGCGCCGCGGCCAGTCTTGCAACCGGAACGCGAAAGGGCGAGCAGCTGACGTAGTCGTACCCGGCAGAGCGGCAGAAGGCGATTGATTCGGGGTTCCCGCCGTGCTCGCCGCAGATCGAAAGCGTGAGATTCGGCCGAGTCTCGCGCCCCCGCTCCGCCGCGATCAGCAGAAGTTCCCCCACCCCGTCGACGTCGAGGATATGGAACGGATCCTCGGGATAGACGCCCTGCTGCACATAGGTGTTCATGAACCGTCCGGCGTCGTCGCGCGAAAGGCCGTAGGTCATCTGCGTCAGGTCGTTGGTGCCGAAGGACAGGAACGCCGCGTGCTGGGCGATCTCTCCGGCGCGCAGCGCCGCGCGCGGCGTCTCCACCATTACGCCAAGGCGGTAATCGAAGGCCACGCCCGCATGAGTGCGCACGGCGGCGGCCACCGCATCGACGCGGTTCTTCACCAGTTCCACCTCGCGCCGGGCAGAGACGAGCGGGATCATCACCTCCGGCACCACCGGCGCGCCGCGACGATTGACCTCCACCGTCGCCTCGAAGATGGCGCGGGCCTGCATCTCGTAGATCTCGGGGATGGTGATGCCGAGCCGCACGCCGCGCATCCCCAGCATCGGGTTCACCTCGGAAAGCGCATCGGCCCGGCGAATGATGTCCGAAAGCGGCTTGTCCAGCGCCTCGGCCAGTTCGCGCTGCGCCTCGCGACCCTGCGGCAGAAATTCGTGCAGGGGCGGGTCGAACAGGCGGATGCAGACCGGCTTGCCCTGCATGATCTCGAACAGGCGGACGAAATCCGCCCGCTGCATGGGCAAAAGGCGGTCCAGCGCGGCGGCCCGGTCCTCCGGGCTGTCGGCGAAGATCATCTCGCGCATCACCGTGAGCCGGTCTTCCTCGAAGAACATGTGCTCGGTCCGGCAGAGGCCGATCCCCTCCGCCTCGAATCGCCGCGCGGTGGCGGCGTCGCCCGGCGTGTCGGCATTGGCGCGGATGCCGATGTCGCGCACCGCGTCGGCCCAGTGCAGCAGCGTCTGGAACGCCTCGTCCAGCGCCGGCTCCAGCATTTCCGCCGCGCCTGCCAGCGCCTCGCCCCGGGTGCCGTCCACCGTGATCACATCGCCTTCGCGGAACACCCGGCCGGCAACCGTCAGCGTCCTTTCCCGCGCGCTGATGCGCAGGTCGGAAGCGCCCACGACGCAGGGCAGGCCAAGGCCGCGGGCGATCACCGCGGCATGGCTGGTCATCCCGCCCCGCTCCGTCAGCACGGCCGCGGCGGCATGCATCCCGCGGATATCCTCCGGCGCCGTCTCGCGCCGCACCAGCACGCAGGGCTCGCCCCGCGCGGCAGAGGCCTGCGCGGCATCCGAGGTGAAGACGATCCGCCCCTGCGCCGCCCCCGGGCTTGCCGCGATGCCGCGCGCGATCCGGTCGCGCGGGCCCCGCGGGTCGACCTGGCGGTGAAGCAGTTCGGAAAGTGCCCGCGGCTCGACCCGAAGCACCGCCTCCTCCGGCTGGATCACCCCGTCCTCGGCCAGCGCCACCGCGATGCGGACCTCGGCACGCGAGGATCGGGCGACCTTTACCGCGTCAAGCACCCTCAGCGTGCCTGATTCCAGCGTGAAATCGATCTGCATCTCCTCGCGCAGCCGCTTGCGGCAGATCGCGCCGAAGCGGATCAGCTCGGCGAAGATCTCCGGCGCCGCCTCCTCCAGCGAGGGGCCGCGGCTGTCGCGGGTGAGATAAAGCGCCTCGGGCCCGGAAAGCGCGTCGCGCCCCTGGCTCTGGCCCAGGTAGCGGCCCGTCACCTGCGGCCGCCCGGTCACCGGGTCGACGAACTGGATCACGCCGGAACCGCTGATCCCCGGTCCGTGGCCCAGCGCCATCTCCTGCACCACGAGGCCGAGGCCCGCCTCGGGCGGCGCCCCCTTCACCTGCCGCAGAAGCCGGGCCGAGGTCCCCTCCCACGCCCGCGCCATCGAACGCAGCACCTCGGAAAGCTGGCGGACGGGATCCTGCGGAAACGGCTCGTCCATCTCGCGTTCATAGGCGGCGAGCGCGGCGGCCAGCGCCTCGGGCGAGGCCTCGGTGCCGGCGAAGGCCTCCGGGTCGAGCCGGGCGACATGCGTGGCATAGGCCTGCACGAAGCGAAGGTAGATCGCCGTCGCCGCCGCCTCGCCATGGGTTTCGCAAAGCTGGGCGTGGCGCGCGTCGTTCAGCCCGATGTTCAGGATCGTGCCCGGCCCGCCCCATTCCGGCTCCTCCGGCGAGGGGCGGACGGAGACCAGCGCATCTGCGCCGAAATGGCCAAGGATACCGGCGCTGTCGGGCAGCTGCCCGGCCGCGATCGCCCGCACAGCCGCCGCCGAAAGCGCCACCGTCTGCGGCACCGGCAGCTCCAGCCGGATGAGCCGCTGTAGGCATTTCGCCCGCCAGCCATGGCGCGCACGGCTGATCGACGCCGTGGGCGTGATCTCGGCAATCTCGGCGATGGGCGTGAGTTTCTGCACTGCGGCGTCTCCTTGGGGCGCAGGATACTCTCACATTGCCGCGGCGCAAGCACGGAGGCGAATCGCCCCTCAAGCGGCCGAAAACGCGGGTGGCAGACAGCCCCCCGCGCTTCCGGAAGTCAGGTCAGCCCGGATGAAAGGGCGTCAGCCTTCCAGCCTGGTCAGGTCCGCGACCTGCAGGCAGATCGTGCGGATCCGGCTGAGCAGGTTCAGACGGTTGCGGCGGACGATCTGGTTGTCGGTGTTGATCTGGACGGCCTCGAAGAAGGCGTCGATCGGGGCGCGGAGCGCCGCCATCGCGGCCATGGCGGCGGGGAAATTCTCTGCCGCCATCGCGGGTGCGATCGCCGCCTCGCCCGCGTCGAGCGCGGCGAAAAGCGCCCGTTCGCTGTCGTCCTCGGCAAACTTCGGATCGGCGCCGAAGCTGTATTCCACCCCGTCCTTCTCCTCCGCCTGCGTCAGGATGTTGTTGGCGCGCTTGAAACCCTGCAGCAGGTTGACGCCATCGTCGGTGGCAAGGAAGGCCGCCAGTGCCTCCGCCCGCTTGACCAGCAGGGCGAGATCGTCGTTGCCGGGCATGGCAAGGCAGGCGTCGATCACGTCATGCCGGATGCCCTGGTCGCGCAGGTGGACCTTCAGCCGGTCGTGGAAGAAGGCCAGAAGGCTTGCCGCCACCTCGGCGCCCGACCCTTCGGGCGCATCGGCGGCTGTCTCGGCCAGATGCTGTTCGTGCAGCGCCGCGACCTGTTCGGCCACCACCATGTCGGAGCGTTGCGCCGCAGGCGCAGGCGCGCCGGGGCGGGCCCGCGCGATCGCACGCTCGGCGATCCCGGCAAGCCCGAAGCGCAGCCCGTTCTCCACCGCGATGCGGATCACCCCCAGCGCCGCGCGGCGCAGCGCGAAGGGGTCCTTCGATCCGGTGGGCTTCTCGTCGATGGCCCAGAAACCCGCAAGCGTGTCGATCTTGTCGGCCAGCGCCACGGCCATGCCGACCGCCTCGGCCGGGACCTCGTCGGACGGCCCGAGCGGCTGGTAATGCGACTTGCACGCTTCGGCGACCGCCTCCGGCAGGCCCTCGGCGCGGGCGTAATAGCCGCCCATGATGCCTTGAAGCTCGGGGAATTCGCCGACCATCTCGCTCCGCAGGTCGGACTTCACCACCCGCGCGGCCTCAGCCGCCAGGTCCGGGCCGGCACCCACCAGCGGCGCGATCTCGCGCGCCAGCGCGGCGATGCGGGCGATCTTGTCCGCCACCGAGCCCAACTTGTTGTGGAAGGTCACGTCGGAGAGCCCCGCGCCCATGCCCTCCAGCCCCACGGATTTCACCGTGCGCAGGTCATTCTCCCAGAAGAACCGCGCATCGGAGAGCCGGGCCGAGAGCACCTTGAGGTTCCCGGCGAGGATGGTCGCACCGTGGTCCACCGTCTCGCGGTTGGCGACGGTGACGAATTTCTCGATCCGCCCGGTCTTCGGATTGCGGACAGAGAAGAACTTCTGGTGCTCCTTCATCGAGGTCTGCAGCACCTCCGCGGGCAGGCCGAGGAAAGCCTCGCCGATCCCGCCCATCAGGACGACAGGCCATTCGACCAGCCCCGCGATCTCGGTCAGCAGGCCCTTGTCCTCGACCAGCTCGCAGCCCTGGGCGAAGGCCTGGGTGGTCGCCTCGTGCCAGATCGCAGCCTCACGTTCGGCCGGGTCCAGGATCACCTTGGCCGCCTTCAGCTTGGCCGCGTAATCCTCGAAGGAGGAGACGGTGAAGGCGTCCGGCGCCATGAAGCGGTGGCCGCGCGTGGTCGCACCGGCGGCGATGCCGTCGACCTCCAGCGGCACCACCTCGGCCCCCGCATCGGTCGTCAGCAGGCAGAGGATCGAATGCAGTGGCCGCACCCAGCGCAGGCTGCCGGTGCTCCAGCGCATCGCCTTCGGCCAGGGGAAGGCCCGGATGGTGCGCTCCAGCACCTCGGCCACGATCTCCGGTGCCTTGCGGCCGGGGCGTTCGATCACGGCGTAAAGCATGGCGCCCTTCTTCTCCTCGCGCTCCTCCAGCTGGTCGCGGGAGAGGCCGGTGGAGCGCAGGAACCCCTCGATCGCCTGCGCGGGCGCGTCGGCGCGCGGGCCGCGGCGCTCTTCACGCAGGGTCGGGCTTTCCGCCGTCAACCCCTCGATCGCCAGCACCAGCCGGCGCGGGGTGGAGAACGCCTCGGCATGTCCATAGGTCAGACCCGCCTCGACCAGGCCATCGGTCATCAGCTTCTTCAGATCCTCGCGCGCCCGCGGCTGCATGCGGGCGGGGATTTCCTCGGAGAAGAGTTCGATCAGCAGGTCGGGCATGGGTTACTCCACCATGGAGGTATCTTGGGGAACGGACGGGTCGAGCTGCTGCCAGGCAAAGGCGCGGCCATCCGGAAAGACGGTGATGATCCGGTCGACGTCCTTGGCGACGCGGCGGCGCGACAGGAAGGCCTGCGCCCGGCCCGCCTTCAGCGCCAGGCTGATCGCCTTGGCATTGAAGCAGCCGAACCAGTGCGGCGCCAGCAGGGGCTCGGCCCCCTTGTAGGGCGTGAAGCGGGCGGCGATCTCGTCCAGCGGCATGGCGGTGGTGAAACAGGCGCGGAACCGGATGGGAGAGGAGGAGGCGTCGATCCCCTGGAAATCCGCCACCGAAAGCGGCACCGGCGCGCCGCCGGCCTTCGGCACCAGCGTCATGGCAAGCTCGGGGCCAAGGCTGACCTTGCGATAATAGGCGTATTGGTTGGCGTAGTAGAGCGCGGCGCCGAAGATCAGCGTGAAGCCCACCAGCCCGCCAGCCACGTATTTGCCTTTCATGCCGCGATCCTCCCGGCGGGCTTGGCCGCGCGCGGCCCGGATGCTACCCCGGCCGGGGACATGCGGAGCAAGCGATGGATATTGCGTTTCTCGTCAAGGTTCTGGGCGCGCTCTTCGCGGTCATGAACCCCTTCGTGAACCTGCCGATCTTCCTTGGCCTGACCGACACGCTCGGCGCGGCGGCGCAAAGGCGCACCGCGCTGCGCATCACCGCCTACAGCGCCGCGATGTGCGTGGTCGTGGTCCTCGCGGGCCAGCGCATCCTCGCCTTCTTCGGCGTCAGCGTCGATGACTTCCGCGTCGCCGGCGGGCTGGTGCTGGGCATGATCGCCATCGGGCTGCTGAACGGCGGGCAGAGCCCCTCGCATCACGGCTCTGCCGCGGAGCAGGAGGAACATGCCCAGCTCGACTCCATCGCCTTCTACCCGATGACCTTCCCGATGCTGGTCGGCCCCGGCACGATCACCACGCTGGTCGTGTTCCTCGGCCAGGCGCAGGGCCCGGCGCAGCTTGCCGCGCTCGGCCTCGCCCTGGCGGGTGTGCTGCTGTCGCTCGGCCTCGTCTTCTGGTTCGGTGCGACGCTGGGCCGCTATCTCTCGCAGACGCTGCGCGTGATCATGAGCCGCCTGATGGGCATGATCCTTCTCGCCATCGCCGTCGGGATGGCCGCCGCCGGGTTGAAGGCGGTTCTGCCGGGCCTCGGCTGAGAGGGCGCTCAGCGCGCTCACCCGGTGACGCCCCCGCCGGCTTCGGTGGTCACGAAGGCATCGGCGCAGCGCTTCGCAAGCGCCCGCACCCGGCCGATATAGGCCTGCCGCTCGGTGACGGAGATCACGCCGCGCGCGTCGAGCAGGTTGAACAGATGGCTGGCCTTGATGCACTGGTCATAGGCGGGATGCGCCATCACGATCCGCCGGCCCGCCGCATCCTCCGGCTCCGCCGTCAGGATCCGGTCGCACTCCGCCTCGGCATCCTCGAAATGCTTCAGCAGCATCGCGGTATCGGCCTGGTCGAAGTTCCAGCGGGAATATTCCTGCTCCGTCTGGCGGAAGATGTCGCCATAGCTCAGCGGGATCGGCGCGGCCGGATCGTTGAACGGCATCTCCATCACGTGGTCGATGCCAAGGACATACATCGCCAGCCGCTCCAGCCCGTAGGTCAGCTCGCCCGAGACCGGGTGGCAGTCATGCCCGCCGACCTGCTGGAAATAGGTGAACTGGGAAACCTCCATGCCGTCGCACCAGACCTCCCAGCCCAGGCCCCAGGCGCCCAGCGTCGGGCTTTCCCAGTCGTCCTCGACAAAGCGGATGTCATGCAGCGCGGTGTCGATCCCGATAGCCTCCAGCGAGCCGAGGTAGAGCGCCTGCAGATCGGGCGGCGAGGGTTTGATCAGCACCTGGTACTGATAATAGTGCTGCATCCGGTTCGGGTTCTCGCCGTAGCGCCCGTCGGTCGGCCTGCGCGAGGGCTGGACATAGGCCGCAGCCCAGGGCCGGGTGCCGAGGCTCCGCAGCGTCGTCGCCGGATGGAAGGTTCCCGCGCCCACCTCCATGTCATAGGGCTGCAGGACCGCACAGCCCTTCGAGGCCCAGTAGCCCTGAAGCCGGAGGATCACCTCCTGAAAACTGCGCGGAACGCCATGTGTCGCGGCCATCACCCACCTCCGGAAAAGCGGCCTCTGAATAGGCGCGCGGCGGGCCGGGGTCAATTGCGGCATCCCTGCACCGCACACGGATTATTGGCCCCGCTTCGGGGTGCAACCCGGCGGCAAGCTGCTAGGGTCGCGCCCGGGATTGGACGTTTTCGAGGGCCGGAGTTTCTGACGCAATGAAAAGAATTTTCCTGACGGTATTCGCCCTGGCCTTCGCTGGCATCGCATCGGCCGCCGCCGCCCAGAGCGCGGACCAGACCGGCGCCCGGACCGGCGCATGGGTCCAGATCGAGGCCCGCCCCGACCTTCCCACCGCCGAGGCCAACGCCCGGGCCTTCGCCGCCCGCCTGCCGGACGTGGTAGGCTACCGCCTGCCCTCGGGCTGGTTCGCCATCGCGCTCGGCCCCTATTCGCGGGATCAGGCCTATGCCGATCTCGCCCAGCTGCGCGGCACCGGCGCGATCCCGAGCGACAGCTATGTCGTCGACGGCAGCGATTACGGCCAGAAATTCTGGCCCCCCGGCTCGGGTGACGGCAGCGCGAACGGCGCCACGGCGGGCGCCCAGGTCGACGTGAGCCCGCTCGCACCCGCCCCCGGCACCGCGCAGACCGGCGATCAGGCCGGCACGCAGACGCCCGCCCAGACGGCGGATCAGACGGGAACCCAAACGGCGGCCCAGACCGGCACGCAGGACGCCGCGCAGATCGCCGGCCTGCCGCAGCAGACCCCGGCCGAGGCGCGCCAGGCCGAAGCCCTGCTGAGCCGCGACGACCGGATGGAGATTCAGAACGCGCTCGTCTGGTACGGCGATTACGGCGGGCCGATCGACGGCGATTTCGGCCCCGGCACCCGCACCGCCATGGCCGCTTGGCAGCGCGAGCACGCCTTCGACGACACTGGCATCCTGACCGCCCGCCAGCGCAAGGCGCTTCTTGACGGCTACCATTCCGAGCAGGCCGCGCTGGGGCTGAAGGCGGTCAGTGACTCCAATGCCGGCATCGACATCGACCTGCCGCTGGCCCTGGTCCATTTCGCCGGCTACCAGCCGCCCTTCGCGCATTACACGGCCGAAGGCGACAGCGGCGTCCAGATCTCGCTGATCTCCGCGCCGGGCGACCGGGCGACGCTCTCGGGCCTCTACGACCTGCTGCAAAGCCTCGCCATCATGCCGCGGAACGGGCAGCGCGACCTGAACGGCCGCAGCTTCGACATCTCCGGGCAGAGCGACAGCCTGCATGCCTTCGCCCATGCCGAGCTGGTGGACGGCGCGGTGAAGGGCTACCTGGTCTCCTGGAAGCCCGCCGGCGACGCCCGCATGGCCCATGCCCTCGCCGAAATGAAGGCGAGCTTCCGCTCGACCGGTCCGCAATCGCTCGACGGCTCGATGGTGCCGCTGACGGCAGGGCAGAAAAGCGGGATGGTCGCCGGGCTGGCCCGGCGCAAGCCGGTGGTGGCACGCTCGGGCTTCTTCGTCGACGCCGGCGGCGACGTGCTGACGACGACCGACGTTCTGAAAAACTGCGGCGCGCTCAGCTTCGGCGACGGGCACAAGGCCAGCCTCGCGTTCCGTGACGACAGCCTCGGCATCGCGCTGCTCAAACCGGCAGAGCCGCTGGCGCCGCAGGCCTTCGCGCAGTTCTCGCAGGCCGCCCCCGGCCCGGCGGCGCGCATCGCCGCCGCCGGCTATTCCTACGGTGGCCAGCTGATCGCCGCGGCGATGACCTTCGGCAGCTTCGAGGCGGGCACCGGCCTGAACGGCGAGGCCGACCTCCGCCGCCTCTCGCTTTCGGCGCTGCCGGGCGACGCGGGCGGGCCGGTGCTGGACCCGAGCGGGGCGCTGGTGGGAATGCTGCTGCCGCCGCCCTCGGACGCAACGAAAGTGCTGCCGAAATCGGTCGCCCTCGCCGTCGGCGCTGGCCCGATCGCCAAGGCGCTTCAGGCCCAGGGCATCACCCCGGCCGAGGCCCAGCCCGGTCAGGCGATGGACCCCGAGGACCTCGCCGCCCTCGGCCGCAAGATGACCGTGCTGGTGTCCTGCTGGAAGTGAGCTGCCCGGTGGCGCGTTGCGCCACGCATCGGGCAAGAGCCTAACCGGTAGGGTGCGCATTCATTGCGCACCCCCCCCGTCACCCGACGTGGAACAGCGTCCCGAAGAGCCGCGGGTCGAGGCTGTCGCAGGCAAAGCTCGGCCCCTCGGTCAGCACCGAAACCGCGTCATGCGAATGCAGGCTCTCCTGGTGGCTCGCCACCACGCGGAAATCGCCCACCCGGTCGTCGGCCAGAAGCTCCGCCGCGAAGCTCCGCGCCGCGTCCTCGACGAAGATCGGATTGGCGGCGTTCAGCTCCGCGAAAGCCTGCTCGTCCTCGCGCTTCACCATCACCTGGGTCTCGGTCGGCACCGCGCGGCGGCAGATCTCCACCAGGTCCTCGAACCACAGGCAGTCGTGCCCGTCCTTCACCTCGACCGAGATCCGCGCCACCGAGCGCTGCGAATGCGGCGTCGCCAGCTGCCCGCGCTCCCGCCGGGCATGTTCGGACAGCTCCAGCGAGCAGGGGCAGGTCGAGGAATAGACGTAGTCGAGATGGATGAATTTCTTGCGCACCCCGCCCCGGTCCACCAGCTCCAGCGCGATGTCGTAATACTGGTAGCCCGCAAGCCCCGAGCGCAGCGAGGTCAGCTTCATCGGGAAGGAAAACCGCATCTGGATCCGCGCGTCGAAGCTTTCGAGGTGGGTCTTGTAGTCCTCGAGCGCGTGCTCGATCACCTCGAAGCTGAACGTCCGCTCGGCATGGGCATAGAAGCTCCGCATGATGCGGGACATGTTGATGCCCTTCTTCTCGGCCTCCAGGCTCACCGTGCCCGTGACCGAGGTCTCCAGCGTCAGGTCGCCCTGGCCGCGGGAATGGAAGCGGATCGGCAGCCGGAAGTTCGAGATGCCGACATGCTGGATCTGCGTCTTCGCGCCGACGATCAGGCTCGCCGGGCCGTTCTGCAAGTCCGGCAGCGTGGCGCGATAGGCCGCGTCGGCCTCGAATCCGTCGGGATAGCTGCGGCTGAGCGCGGGATAAAGATCGGCGCCCGCCAGCAGACCGCGTGCCGCCGGGTCGAGCCCGGCGATCTCGGCATCGCTGGCCGCGCCCGCCCATTGCTTCAGCACCGCCAGCGCGCGTTCAGCGTCCTTGCGGTTCGGTTTGCGTTCCTGCTCCGGCATGTGGACGTTCATCGCACATCTCCCCTGGCGGTCGTGCCCCACATAAATGGGCCTCAGTGCCCCGGTTTCCAGCGCCGCCTCATCCTTTACGCAGGATCGGCGGCCCCGGATCAGCCGGCCCCGATCAGATCGCGTCGAGGCCGCGCTTCAGATCGGCCAGCAGATCGCCGGCATCCTCCAGCCCCACGCTCAGCCGGATCAGCCCCGGCGTGATGCCGAGCTTCGCCTTCTGCGCCTCCGGCAGCCGCTGATGGGTCGTGGTCGCCGGATGGGTGGCAATCGACTTCGCATCGCCGAGGTTGTTGGAGATCTTCCAGATTTCCAGCGCGTTCAGCAGTCTGAAAGCGGCATCCTTTCCGCCTTTGACGTCGATCGCCAGCATCGTGCCGGGGGCCGTGAGCATGGTGGAGGCCAGCGCATGCTGCGGATGGCTCGCAAGCCCCGGGTAGATCACCCGCAACAGCCGCGCGTCCTCCTCGAGGCCGGACGCGATCGACGCGGCGCTTTCCGCCATCGCGCGGCAGCGCAGGCCCAGCGTCTGCATCCCGTTCAGCATCAGCCAGGCGTTGAACGGGCTCATCGAGCCGCCGGTGTGCTTCAGATAGGGTTCCGCCACCTTGCGCACGAATTCCCGCGTGCCGCAGATCACGCCGCCCAGCGCGCGGCCCTGCCCGTCGATATGCTTGGTCGCGGAATAGACGACGACATCGGCGCCCAGCTCCACCGCGCGCGAGAAGACGGGCGTGGCGAAGACATTGTCGACCACCACCGTCGCACCGACGGCATGGGCGATCTCGGCCACGGCCTTGATGTCGACGATCTCCAGCGTCGGGTTCGACATCGACTCGAGGAACACCGCCTTGGTGTCCGGCCGCACGGCCGCGCGCCACTGGTCCAGATCGGTGCCGTCGACGAAGCTCACCTCCACCCCGAAACGGCCGAGGATATCCTCCAGGATATAAAGACAGGACCCGAAGAGCGCGCGGGCAGAGACGACGTGATCCCCCGCCTTCAGCATCGAGGTCAGCGCACCGTTCACCGCCGCCATGCCCGAGGCGGTGGCAAAGGCGTCCTCCGTGCCCTCGACGGCGGCGATCCGGTCCTCGAACATCCGCACCGTCGGGTTGCCGTAGCGGGCATAGATGAACTCGTCCTCGCCGGCCTTGATGAAGCGCGCCTCGGCCTGCTCGGCGCTGTCGTAGGCGAAGCCTTGGGTCAGGAAGATCGCCTCGGCCATCTCGCCGTACTGGCTGCGGCGCGAGCCCTCATGCACCAGCTTCGTTGCCAGCTTCCAATCCTTCGTCATTCGCTTGGCCCTTTCCGCGCGCAACAAAAAAACCCCCACCGCGAACGAGGCGTGGGGGTCCTGTCCCTACCCTCTTTAGCGGAATGTTTAACGTGGCCCGCAATCCGGTGAACAAATCGCCACGGGGCGCCGAATACGCCCTCCGCCGGCGCGCGTCAACATTTTGGCCCCGTCACGTTGGCGAAAGCCGTGCCGAACGGCCACGCGTAACGGTTTCGTGCGCCCCCTCCCGCCCGACAGACTTGCCAGCCGGCGCCGAACCCGTCACATGACCCGGATGCGGCCGCATCATGGCGGCCAAAGGCAACAGGACGGACCCAGGACCCCTGCGACAGGACCACACCTTCCCCGACCCGGCGCGCGTCGCCGATACACCTGCCCGCACCGCCGGCAGGATCCTTCTCGTCGTGCTCGCGGAGACCGCGCTGATCGCGGGGCTCCTGCTCTCGGGCGCGGGAACCTTCGACTGGGAATGGGCCTGGGTGCTGCTGGCCGTCGCCGCGGCGTCCTTCCTGCCCGCGGTCGCCGTGCTCGCGGTCCACGCGCCGGGGCTTCTGGCCTCGCGCACCCAGCTTGCGCCGCCCGACCAGCCGCTGGCCGACCGGATCTTCGTGCCTGCCCATTCGGCGCTGATGCTCGGCTGGGCCTGGGTCGTCGGCCGCGACGCGGGCCATATCCACTGGTGGACGGTCCCGACCGAGCTGCGGGTGATGGCGCTGCTGCTGATCCCGGCGATCACCTGGGCCGGCTACCGCACCATGCGCGACAACCCCTACCTGGCGCCCTGCGTCTGCCTGCAGGAAGAGCGCGCCCACCGCGTCGTCGACACCGGCGCCTACGCGCTGGTGCGCCACCCGTTCTACTCGGTCGCCATCGCCTACCAGCTCTGCGCCTCGCTGGTGCTGGGAAGCGTGATCGGCGTCGCCATCACCGCCATGGTGGGCATGACGCTCGCGCTGCGCATCGGCATCGAGGAACGATTCCTGGAGGGCGCCCTGCCCGGCTATTCCGCCTACAAGCGCGCCACGCCCTGGCGGCTGATCCCCGGTCTCTGGTGACGGCGGGCGGGGCCTAGTCCCCCGCCTCCTCCTCCACCGCGTATTTCTGCATGAGGCGCCCCTGCCCCATGAAGAAGACGAAGAGCGCGGCGGTCAGCACGAAGGTCTTGAACGTCACCCACTCGGCGGTGGACATTGTGCGCCAGACCACCTCGTTCGCCGCGGCCAGCGCGAAGAAGAACAGGCAGATCCGCTTGGTCAGGATCATCCAGCCCTCGTGCTTCATGGGCAGCACCTCCTCGATCACCAGCTTCAGGTAGCTCTCGCCCCTGAGCAGCCCGACCCCGAGAATGCCGCCGAACAGCAGGTAGATGATCGTGGGCTTCATCTTGAAGAACTGCTCGTCGTTGAACCAGACCGACAGCCCGCCGAAGACGACGACCAGCACCAGCGTCGCGATCTGCATCTTCGACAGCTTGCCCGTAAGGACCCAGAGCAGCCCGGTGGACAGCATCATCAGCGGGATGAAGGCCGCCGTGATGACGATGAAGGCGTTGTAGCTGGTGCCCGCGATCAGGAAGTGCTCGCCCTTCATCCGCGAATACGCGACGAAAAAGGCCGCGATCGGCGCCAGTTCGATCACCAGCTTCGCAACCGGGTTGAGCTTCTTCTCTCGCATCGCCACCGCCTTTGCCTGCCCTCCCCCTAGCTAGGCAGTCCGGCGCCCAAAAGCCAGTCGCAATCGGCGGAGCGGCGGGGGCTTGCCCGGCGGCGCGACAGCGGCGAGGCTGCCGGAGTATTGGGACCAGGAAGAAGCGGGAGGGGGCCAGGTGCCAAGGACCGAGGTCTGGATCGCGCTCCTGCGCGGGATCAACGTGGGCGGCGCGGGCAAGCTGCCGATGGCCGCATTCCGGGCGCTGCTGGGAAAGCTCGGCTGCGAAAGCGTGGCAACCTATATCCAGAGCGGCAACGCCGTCTTCCGCAGCGCCGCGCCCGCCGGGACGCTCGCGCCCGCCATCGCCGCCGCCATAGCCGAGGCGCATGGCTTCCGCCCCGCCGTGCTTCTGCTGACGCTGGGAGAGATGGAGGCGGCGCTGGCCGCAAACCCCTTCCCGGTGCCGGCAGAGCAGGGCCAGACCGTGCATCTCTTCTTCACCGAAGGGCCCCTCGACGGGCTCGACCTGACCCCGATCGAGGCGCTGGCCCGCAATGGCGAGCGCGTCGCCGTGCGGGGCCGCACGCTCTTCCTGCACGCCCCCGCAGGCATCGGCCGGTCGGAGCTGGCGGCGAAGCTGTCGCGGCACCTGCCCGGCCCCGCCACGGCCCGCAATCTGCGGAGTACGCTGGCCATTGCGGCGCTCGCCCGCGCGCGCTGAGCCTTTTCAGGGCCTTGCGGCCCCGCCCCGCGCATGCTTCATCGGGGCGAAGGAGACGCCCATGCTGAATCCCGCCGATCCCGCCTTCACCGCCCGGCTCGCGGCGGAGCTGCCCGAGGGCTGCCTTCGCCCGGTCACCCCCGCCTATCTGGAAGAACCGCGCGGCCGCTACCACGGCCATGCCGGCGCCGTGGCCGCGCCCCGCTCGGTCGAGGAGGCGGCGGCGGTCGTCCGCCTCTGCGCCGAGGCCCGCGTCGGCATCGTGCCGCGCGCCGGGGGCACCGGGCTGGTCGGCGGCCAGGTGATCGCGCCCGAGGCGCCCGCGCCGCTGGTCCTCTCGCTCGAACGGATGACGGCGATCCGCGCGGTCTACCCGGAGGAAAACGTGCTGATCGCCGAGGCCGGCGCGATCCTCGCCGATGTCCATGCCGCGGCGGAGGCGGCCGACCGGCTCTTCCCGCTGACGCTCGCCTCGCAGGGAAGCTGCCGGATCGGCGGCAACCTCGGCACCAACGCCGGGGGCGTGAACGTGCTGCGCTACGGCAATGCGCGCGAGCTCTGCCTGGGGATCGAGGCGGTGCTGGCGGATGGCACGATCTTCCACGGGCTGAAGCGGCTCCGGAAGGACAACACCGGCTACGACCTGCGCGACCTGATCGTCGGCTCAGAGGGAACGCTGGGCATCATCACCGCCGCGGCGCTGAAGCTCTCGCCCATCCCGGCGGAGACGGGCGCGGCGATGCTGGTGGTCGAAAGCCCCGCCGCGGCGCTGAAGCTTCTCGCGCTCGCCCGCGACCGGCTGGGCGAGGGGGTGACCGCCTTCGAGCTGATCGGCCGCGCCGGTTTCGACTTCCTGACCGAGGTGCTGCCCGATGTCCGCCAGCCCTTCGCCACGCCCCCGGACTGGACCGTGCTGATCGACATCGGCCTGCCGCGCGGGCAGGACGTCGCGGCCGCGCTGGAGGGTGTCTTCGCCGCCGGGGCCGAGGCCGGCCTCGTCTCCGACGGGGTGATCGCGCAGTCGGAAGCGCAAAGGCAGGACTTCTGGGCGGTGCGGGAGGAGATCCCGACCGCCAACCGCAAGATCGGCGCCATCGCCTCGCACGACATCTCGCTGCCGCTGGGCGAGCTTCCGGCCTTCATCGAACGCGCGGGCAAGGCGCTCCGCGCCGCGCATGACTGGCGCATCAACTGCTTCGGCCATCTCGGCGACGGCAACCTGCATTACAACCTGTTTCCCGCGAAGGGCCGCGACCGGGCGGAATACGACGACCGCCGGGCCGAGGGCACGCGCCTGATCCACGACATGGTGGCGGAGATGGGCGGCTCGGTCAGCGCCGAGCATGGCATCGGCCGGCTGAAGGTCGACGACCTGGAGCGCTACGGCGATCCGGTGAAACTGGCCCTGATGCGGCGGATCAAGGAGGCCTTCGATCCGCTGGGCATCCTCAATCCCGGCGCCGTCCTGCGCGAGGTCTGATCTTGGCCACCTTCTTCGCGTCCCTGCAGGGCACCCATGCGGGCCATCTGACCGCGCTCGGCCTCGCGCTGCTGGCGGCGGTGCTGCACGCCATCTTCGGCGCCCTGCAGAAGGGCCGCCACGACCCCTGGCTGAGCCGCGCCGCGATCGACGGCTGTTACGGGATCATGTCGCTGCCGCTGGCGCTCTTCGTCGTGCCCTGGCCCAGCCACCGGCTGTGGCTGCTGCTGGCGGGGGCCTTCTTCATCCATGTTGGCTACAAGCTGCTGCAGGCCATGGCCTATTCGCGCGGCGCCTATACCGTGGTCTACCCGGTTGTGCGCGGCACCGGGCCGCTTTTCACCGTCGCCGCCTCCGGCTTCGTTTTCGGGGAACTCTTCACACCGGGCCAGTGGGGCGGCGTGCTAATGCTGGTCTGCGGCATCCTCGGCCTCGCGCTCTACAACCTGCGCCATGTCGTGGTCGACCGGCACACGCTGGTGCCCGCGCTGGCGCTGGCGGTGATGACCGGCGGCTTCGTCGCGCTCTACACCACCTACGACGCCTACGGCATCCGCGCGGCGGCGGACCCGTTCACCTTCCTCGCCTGGTTCTTCACCATCGACGGGATCTTCATGCCGGTGCTGACCAACCGCCGCTGGCGCGCGCTGCCGATGGCGGAATTCGTGCCGCTGGTCCGGCGCGGGCTGGTCGGCGCGGTGGTGGCCTGGTTCAGCTTCGGCTCGATCATGATGGCGACGCGGCTCGACAATGTCGGCCAGGCCGCCGTTCTGCGCGAGACATCGACGGTCTGGGCCGCCGTCATCGGATGGATCCTGCTGGGCGAGAAGGTCGGGCCCCGGCGGCTTCTGCTGATGGCTCTGATCGCCGGCGGCGCGGTGCTGGTCGAGGTCGCCGGGTAAGCGCGGCGCAGAGGGCCAGCGCCCGGCGGGCTGACGCCCGCTGTCTCGGGCCGGGGCACCTGCTCGTCAGCCGATCCCGGTGCGGCCCCGCCGGTCATTGCGAAGGTTGGCGTAAAGCACGTGGTTGCGCCAGCGGCCGTTGATCTGCAGGTAGCTCTGCGCCACGCCCTCGTACTTGAACCCGCATTTCTCCAGCACCCCGCGCGAGGCGGCGTTCTCCGGCAGGCAGGCCGCTTCCAGCCTGGACAGGTCGAGCCGGGTGAAGGCGTGATGCACCACCGCCTCCAGCGCCTCGCGCATGAAGCCCTGCCGCGCGAAGGGCTGGCCGATCCAGTAGCCCAGCGTACCGGCCTGCGCCGGCCCCCGCCGGATGTTGTCCAGCGTGATCGCGCCCAGAAGCTGCTGGTCCGACCGCCGGATCAGGAACACCGGCAGGGCCGTGCCATTGCGCCGCGCGCGCGAGGCCCAGTAGACCCGGTTGGTGAAGGCCCGCCGCGACAGGTGGTCCTCCGCCCAGGTCGGCTCCCAGGGCTGCAGGAACCCCTCGGAGTCGCGGCGCAGCCCCGACCAGGCCAGATAGTCGGCATGCTGCGGCAGCCGCAGCGTCAGCCGCTCCGTCTCGAGCCTGAGCTTGCGGCCCTGAGGCCACATCAGGCGGCCAGCCTCCGCAGCAGCCCGTCAAGCCCGGGCGCCGCGCCCGCCGGCCCGTAAAGCGCCAGTGCCACACGGTCGGTCTGGGTCATCTGCGCCGCCTGCGCCCGGACCTGTTCCACCGTCACCGCGTCGATGCGGGCGACGGCTTCCTCGACATCCGGCACCCGGCCCCAGATCGCCAGCACCCGCGCCATCCGCTCGGCCCGGGCCGAGGGGCTTTCCAGCCCCATCAGCATCCCGGCCTTCATCTGCGCCCGGGCACGGGCCACCTCGGCCTCCGACATGTCGTCGGCCGCGCGCTTCAGCTCGTCCACCGTCAGCCCTGCCAGCTCCGCGATCTCGTCGGCGGAGGTGCCGGCGTAGATCGTGAACATGCCGGTGTCCTCATAGGCGCCCGACTGCGAGAAGATCGAATAGCAGAGCCCGCGCTCCTCCCGGATCCGCTGGAACAGGCGCGAGGACATGCCCCCGCCAAGCGCGGTGGAGAAGACCTGGTTGGTGTACATCGCCTCGTCGCGGTAGCGCGGCGCCTCGAAGGCCAGCGCGAAATGCACCTGCTCCAGCTCCTTCAGCTCGCGCCGCTCGCCGCCGGCGAAGGCCGCAGGATGCAGCGCGGCCTCACCCACCGGCTTCAGATCCCCGAAAAGATCCCCGGCCATCTTCACGATCTCGTCGTGGTCGATCAGGCCGGCGGCGGACAGGATCATCTGGTCCGGCCCGTAATGCTCGCCCACGAAGGACGAAAGATCGTCGCGCCGGAAGCCGCGAACCCGCTCGGCGGGCCCGAGGATCGAGCGGCCGAAGGGCTGGTCGGGATAGGCCGCTTCCTGCAGCCAGTCGAAGATCACGTCGTCGGGCGTGTCGAGCGCCTGCCCGATCTCCTGCAGGATCACGTGGCGCTCCACCTCGATCTCGCGCGGATCGAAGACCGGGTTCAGCACGATATCCCCGATCACGTCGAGCGCGAGCGGCACGTCCTCGGCCAGCACCCGGGCGTAATAGGCCGTCATCTCGCGCGAGGTATAGGCGTTGATGTAGCCGCCCACATCCTCGATCGCCTCGGCGATCTGCAGCGCGCTGCGCCTCTTCGTGCCCTTGAACGCCATGTGTTCAAGGAAATGCGCGATCCCGTTCTGCTCGACGCGCTCATGCCGCCCGCCCGCCGTCACCCAGACCCCGATCGAGGCAGACTTCAGCGAGGGCATCGCCTCGGTCACGATGCGCAGCCCGTTCGGCAGCGTGGTCAGTCGCGCACTCATCGGCCGGTCCTTTCCCGGATCAGCGCCTCCAGGGCGCCGAGGTCATTGGCTACCTCCGTCATCCGTTCGGGGCGCTCGAAAAGATCGGCCATCCGCTCCGGCAGGCCCGGGCGCAGGCCGGTCGCACGCTCCACCGCATCGGGGAACTTGGCCGGGTGCGCGGTGGCAAGCGTCACCATCGGCACCGCGCCCAGATGCCCCTCGGCCACCTTCACGCCCACCGCCGTGTGCGGGCAGATCACCTCGCCCGTCGTCTGGTGCAGGCGGCGGATCGTGGCCTCCGTCTCGGCCTCAGAGGCGCGGCCCGACAGGAACGTCTCGCGCAGCTTCTCCAGCGCGCCCTGGCTGATGGAGAAGCCGCCGGCCTTCAGTTCCGCCATCAGCTGCGCCACGGCGGCGCCGTCGCGGCCATAGGCGTCGAACAGCGCGCGTTCGAAGTTGGAGGAGACCTGGATATCCATCGACGGGCTGATCGAGGGCTTCACCCCGTCGGGCGTGTAATCCCCCCGGCTCAGCGCGCGGTGCAGGATGTCGTTCTGGTTCGTCGCCACCACCAGCCGGTCGATCGGCAGGCCCATGGTCCGCGCGATATAGCCCGCGAAGATGTCGCCGAAATTGCCGGTGGGCACGGTGAAGCTCACCCTCCGCTCCGGCGCGCCGAGGCTGACGGCGGCGGTGAAGTAATAGACCACCTGCGCCAGCACCCGCGCCCAGTTGATCGAGTTCACGCCGGCAAGCCCCACCGCGTCGCGGAAGGCGAAGTCGTTGAACATGTCCTTGACCAGCGCCTGGCAGGTGTCGAAATCGCCCTCCACCGCGATGGCATGGACATTCGCCTCCGACGGCGTCGTCATCTGCCGGCGCTGGACCTCGCTCACCCGGCCCTTGGGGAAAAGGATGAAGACATCGACGTTGTCGAGGCCCCGGAACGCCTCGATCGCGGCCGAGCCGGTGTCGCCCGAGGTCGCGCCCACGATCGTCACCCGCCGCCCCGAGCGGCCAAGCGCGGCCTGGAAGAGCTGGCCGATCAGCTGCATGGCGAAGTCCTTGAAGGCCAGCGTCGGCCCGTGGAACAGCTCCAGCAGGAAATGGTTGGGCGCGATCTGCACCAGCGGCGCGCGGGCGGCATGGCCAAAGCCCGCATAGGCCTTGGCGATCAGCGCCCGGAACTCGGCATCGCCGAAGGTCGCGCCGATGAAGGGCCGCATGATCCTGAAGGCTGCGTCCTCGTAGCTCAGCCCCGCCAGCGCGGCGATCTCGCCCCGGCTCAGCACCGGCACCGCCTCGGGCACGTAAAGCCCGCCGTCGCGTGCGAGCCCGGCCAGCATCGCCTCTTCGAAACTCAGAACGGGGGCCGTGCCACGGGTGGAGATGTAATTCATTTCGCCGAACTCTAGACTTGTTTCCGCCTGATACGCCACAGCAGCAGCCCTGTCATCCCCAGCCAGCAAAGGGCCAGGGAAAACCACGTGATGGCGTAGTTGAGATGGTCGTTGGGAATGCCGTGGGTGTCGACCGGGATCGGCTGCACATAGGCCGCCTCCCCCGGTTCCGTCTTCGCCACGATCAGCAGCGGCCGCGTCTTCAGCGCCTTCGCCATCGCATCCACGTCGCGGGCGAACCAGATGTTGTTTTTCAGATCCGGCTTCGGGGTGAAGGAATCCGTCTCCCGCGGCCAGTCGAGGTTGCCGACAAGCGTCGTGTCATAGCCGGGCCGCACCGCGCCCGCCTTGTCCTGCGGCACGAACCCGCGGTCGACCAGCACCCGCTCCCCATCGCCCAGCGTGAAGGGCGAGACGATCCGGTAGCCCGGCCCGCCCAGCACCGTGCCGGTCAGCACATGCAGTTCCCTCTGCCCGACATGGCCCTTGGCCACCACCGCCAGGTAACGGTCGCGGGCCGGATCGGGATGGGCCGGCAGCGCCACCGGGGCTGCGTCGATCCTCCCGCGGATCTCGGCCAGCAGGCGCTCCTTCCAGCCCAGCCGCTCCAGCTGCCAGACCCCGAGCCCGACGAGGATCCCGCAGCCGACAAGGCCCAAGAGCACCGGAAAGATATAGCGGCGGATCATCGCCTCCTCGGGAAAGGAAAAAGCGCGCGGCCCAGGCGGCCCCGCGCTTTCTCGGTCACTCCTCCGCCCGGGTCAATGCGCCCCGGCGGCGCGATGGCTCAGCCGAGGCCGTTGCCGCCCCAGATGTAGACCAGCGCGAAGAGGAACAGCCACACCACGTCGACGAAGTGCCAGTACCAGGCCGCGGCCTCGAAGCCGACATGCTCGGTCGGCGTGAAATCGCCCCTCAGCGCCCGGATCAGGCAGACGCCGAGGAAGATCGTCCCGATGATCACGTGGGCGCCGTGGAAGCCCGTCGCCATGAAGAACGAGGCGCCGTAGATGTTGCCGGCGAAGCCGAAGGTGGCGCTGGAATACTCGTAGGCCTGCAGCACGGTGAAGAGCGCGCCCAGCACCATGGCGAGGATCAGACCGTTGACCAGGTCCTTGCGGTTGTTCTCATGCACCAGAGCATGGTGCGCCCAGGTCGCGGCGGCGCCGGAGCACAGAAGGATCAGCGTGTTGATGATCGGCAGGTGCCAGGGGTCGAAGGTGTCGATCCCGGCCGGCGGCCAGACGTGGAAGGCCGCGGGCTCCATCGGCCCGCCGGGGTACATCGCGTGCTTGATGAAGGTCCAGAACCAGGCCGAGAAGAACATCACCTCGGACATGATGAACATGATGAAGCCGTAGCGCAGGCTGATCCGCACCACCGGCGTATGCTCATGCGCGTTGCCTTCGCGGATCACGTCCGACCACCACCCGTACATGGTGTAAAGCACGATCAGCGCCCCGATGATGAAGACCCAGGGGTGAAGCCCCGGCACCTTGTGCATCCAGAGGACCGCGCCGAACAGCATCGTGAACCCGCCGACCGCACCCAGGAAGGGCCAGATCGACGGTGGCAGGATTTGGTAGTCGTGGTTCTTCTCATGCGCCATGGCGATCCCTCGTCGGCTCAGTTGAAAGGGTCGGCGGAAGCGGCAAGGCCGCCTGCCGTTCGGGCGTTTTCGCCTCGTTGAAGCTCAAGGAAAGAGTGATGGTCTTCAGATGGGCGAGCTTCGGATCCCTCGCGATCGCGGGATCGACGTAGAAGCTCACCGGCATGTCCAGCGTCTGATGCGGGCCGAGCGCCTGCTCCGCCCGGCAGCCGCAGCCGATGCGGACGACGTATTTCTCCGCTGCCGCCGGCGTCACGTCATAGGCGGTATGTCCGGTGATCTTGCGCGCCGTCGCGTTGTCGGCCTCGTAGAAGGTCGTCGCCGTCTCGCCCAGCCGCAGGTGCACCCTGTCGTTCAGCGGATGCAGGGCCCAGGGGCTCCCCGCCGCGTCGCCGGAGGCCAGCCGGATGGTCAGCCGCGGCCCAAGCGGATTGGCGGTCCCCGCCCCGGTCAGCGCCGCGATGCGCGGCCATGCCGCCCAGGCCGCCGTTCCGGCGCAGAGCGCCACGACCAGAAGCGCGCCGAAGGCCCTCAGGAACCCGCCGCTCATTGCTTGGCCCCCAGGAACTGCGCCGCGACATGGCCCGGCTGCGGCGCCTCGGCGACCTTCACGACGGTCACGGCGAAGACGATCAGCACGAAGGCCATCAGCGACAGCCCGATCCCGAGGTTCCGGCCCAGCCGGCGCTTGTGGATCTCGTGTTCCTCCGCCAGCGGCATCACCAGCCCCCCAGTCCGGCGGCGTGCAGCACGGCCTCAGCCAGCAGCGCCACGAAATGCAGGAAGAGGTAGAGCAGCGAGAACTTGAAGACCCGCTTCTCCACCGCGTAGCCGTCGGCCTCGGCCACGGCTTCGTCGCGGTGCCAGATCGACCAGGCGCCCATCAGGAAGATCGCGTTCAGCACCACCGCCGAGGCCAGGTAGACCGGCCCGCCGATCGAGGTGAACCCGGCGGCGAGCGAGACCGGCGCCAGCAGGACCGTGTAGGCCATGATGTGGCGGCGGGTCGACTTGCGGCCGTGGGTGACGGTCAGCATCGGCACGCCGGCGTTGGAATAGTCGTCCTTCATGAACAGCGCGAGCGACCAGAAATGCGGCGGCGTCCACATGAAGATCAGCGCGAACATCAGCATGCTCTGCAGGCTCACGTCGCCGGTGGCGCAGGCCCAGCCGATCATCGGCGGAAAGGCCCCCGCCGCGCCGCCGATCACGATGTTCTGCGGCGTCGTCCGCTTCAGCAGCATCGAATAGACCACGGCGTAGAAGAAGATGGTGAAGGCCAGAAGCGCGCCGGCGACGAGGTTCGCCACCAGCGACAGCATCGCGACCGAGATCAGCGACAGGGCCAGCCCGATCGCCAGGGCCTCGCGCGCCTCGACCTTGCCGGAGGGGACGGGGCGGTTCCGCGTCCGCCGCATGCGGATGTCGATGTCCGCGTCCCACCACATGTTCAGCGCGCCCGAGGCGCCGCCGCCCAGCGCGATGAACAGGACCGAGGCCACCGCCAGAACCGGGTTCATATGGACCGGCGCGACCAGAAGCCCGACCAGCGCGGTGAAGACGACGAGCGACATCACCCGCGGCTTCAGCAGCAGGACATAATCGCCGAAGCCCGCCTCTCCGTGCTGATCGTAGGTCTGGACGTCGCTCATCTCATTCTCCGCTCGCGCTTCATCGAATGCGCGCGCTTATCCGGCTCAGTCGGCCGAGGCAACCTGGACCGGGGCCGACACTTCGGGCGCCGCCTCGGCGAAGAGCTGCTTGGCCTTGCCGAGCCAGGCCTGGTATTCCGCCTCGCTCACCACCTTCACCTCGATCGGCATGAAGGCATGGTCCTTGCCGCAGAGCTCGGAGCACTGGCCGAAGTAGATGCCTTCCTTGTCGGCCTTGAACCACACGTCGGCAAGCCGGCCGGGCACCGCATCCTGCATCACCCCGAAGGCCGGAACCTTCCAGGAATGGATGACGTCGGCGCCGGTCACCTGCACCACCACGGTCTTGCCGACGGGCACGACCACGGGATTGTCGACGGCCAGCTTGAACTCGTCCGGCGTATAGCCCGCCTTCTGCAGCTTCGCGCGCATCGCGTCGTTCAGGATGTAGGGCTTGACCCCCGCCTTGTCGTCCGCCGCCGAGATCGAGGCCGGGCTGCCGATCATGTAGCTGTCAAAGCCGAATTCGGCCTTCGCCTTGGTCGTGTTCGCGGCCATGTAGTCGTAATGCCAGTACCACTGGTTGCCGGTGGCGCGGATCGTGATGTCGGGCTGCTTCGGGATCTCCTCCTCGAGGAAAAGAACGGGCAGCGAATAGGCGCCGATAACGACGAGGATCACGATCGGAATCAGCGTCCAGGCGATCTCCAGCGGCGAGTTGTGGGTGAAGCTCGCGGCTTTGGGATTGGCCCGCCGGTTGTAGCGCACGATAGTATAGAGCAGGAGCGCCGTCACGAAGAGGACGATCACGGCCATGATCCAGGTGATGAAATGCTCCAGCCCCTGAAGCCGCGTGGCCACCTCGGTCCCCGCCGGCTGGAAGCCCACCGCGCCGTCCGTCGGCTTGCCGATCGCCGGCAGGGTGGTCTGGGCGACGCTGGTGGCAGCCGTTGCGAAGAGGGCGAGGGCTGCGCCGAAACCCGCGGCGAGGCCCGCGGTGAGGGTCGTGGTCCGCATCATGTCTTCCCGTTTCCTATGCGGCCTTCAGGGCCGCCTCGGGGCACGGTCTTGGCTGCCCCGCCTCCCATTGTTTGTGCTTTCCGAGAAACCATATTACGGCGTATCCGACAAGCAAAACTGTTGCGGCAAACGGCCGCCACTTGACCGGGATCAACGACAGGCGAAAGGGCAATTCATGACGCAGGACAGCTTCCGTCCCTTCGAGACCCACCTGGACGAGGGGCAGGCGCTGAAGGTGCTCCAGGCCGCAACGCTGGGCGCCGAGGATGGCGAGCTGTTCCTCGAACGGCGCCGCTCGGAGGCGCTCGTGCTGGACGACGGACGCATCCGCAACGCCTCCTACGACGCCTCCGAGGGCTTCGGCCTGAGGGCGGTGAAGGGCGAGGTCTGCGGCTATGCCCATTCCACGCATTTGACCGAAAATGCCCTGCGCCGCGCGGCCGAAACCGCCCGTCTCGCGGTGGGTGACGGCGGCGGCACGCTGGCCGATCCGCCGCTTGGAACCAACCGCCGGCTCTACACCGATGCCGACCCGATCGCCGGCGCCACCTTCGCCGCCAAGGTCGAGGTCCTGCGCGAGATCGACGCCTACGCCCGCGCCCTCGACCCCAGGGTGGTCCAGGTCTCCGCCACCATCGCAGCGGGGCTGCAGGAGGTGGAGATTCTGCGCCCCGACGGGCAGCGCCTGGCGGACATCCGCCCGATGGCGCGGCTAAATGTCTCAGTCATCGTCGAACAGGGTGGCCGGCGGGAATCCGGCGGCACCGGCGGCGGCGGCCGCACCGGGCTCGACGCGCTGCTCACGCGTGATCACTGGCAGGCGACCGCGCGTGAGGCGCTGCGCATCGCGCTGGTCAACCTCGAGGCCGAACCGGCCCCGGCGGGGGTGATGGACGTGGTCCTCGGCCCCGGCTGGCCGGGGGTCCTGCTGCACGAGGCCGTGGGCCACGGGCTGGAGGGCGATTTCAACCGCAAGGGCACCTCGGCCTTCGCCGGGCTGATGGGCCAGCAGGTGGCGGCGAAGGGCGTGACGATTCTCGACGACGGCACCATCCCCGACAGGCGCGGCTCGATCTCGGTCGACGACGAGGGCACGCCCTCGGGCAAGAACGTGCTGATCGAGGACGGCGTGCTCGTCGGCTACATGCAGGACCGCCAGAACGCCCGGCTGATGGGCGTGACCCCCACCGGCAACGGGCGGCGCGAAAGCTTCGCCCATACGCCGATGCCGCGGATGACCAACACCTACATGCTGGGCGGCGACGCCGACCCGGCCGACATCCTCGCCGGGCTGAAGGACGGGATCTACGCCGTGGGCTTCGGCGGCGGGCAGGTCGACATCACCAACGGCAAGTTCGTCTTCTCCTGCACCGAGGCCTACCGGGTGAAGAACGGGCGTGTCGGTGCGCCCGTGAAGGGCGCGACGCTGATCGGCGACGGCGCGACCGCGATGAAACACGTCCGCGCCATCGGCAACGACATGGCGCTCGACCCCGGCATCGGCAATTGCGGCAAGGCCGGGCAATGGGTGCCGGTGGGCGTCGGCCAGCCCACGCTGCTGATCGGCGGCCTGACGGTGGGCGGCTCCGCCGCCTGAGACCCTGCACCGGGGAAGGTCAGCGCCCGCCCTTTGGGGCGGATGGGCGCTGGCCCGGTGTCGCTGCGCGACGCTGTATCGGGCCGGGCCCCTCCCCAACATCCGTTTACGACCCGTTAACCTTCCGCACGCAACCTGCGAATCGCGAATGAGGCGAGGCCACGATGGCAGACGGGCGGTTCACCGGATCCACACCCTGCACCCCAGCCACCCCGGCGGACGATGCCCTGAACCGGCTTCGCCTCATTCGTTCCCCCCGTATCGGCCCGGTCACCTACTGGCGCCTGATCGCCGAGCACGGCAGCGCCTCGGCCGCGCTCGACGCGCTGCCCGGGATCGCCAGCGCCGCCGGCCTCGCCGATTACGCCCCCTGCCCGCCGGAAACCGCCGCGGCCGAGATCGCCGCCGGCAACCGCCTGGGCGCCCGGCTCGTCACCTCCGACATGCTGGCCTATCCTGCGCCGCTCTCCGAACTGCCCGACGCGCCGCCGCTCGTCTGGATGCTCGGCGACCCCGCCGTGCTCGCCCGCCCGATGGTCGGCCTTGTCGGCGCCCGCAACGCCTCCAGCCTCGGGCTGCGCATCGCCCGCCGCCTGGCGGGCGAGCTGCGCGAGGCCGGCTTCACCGTGGTCTCCGGCCTCGCCCGCGGCATCGACGCCGCCGCGCATGAGGCGGCGCTGCCCGGGGCCACGGTCGCCGTCCAGGCCGGCGGCCTCGACGTGCTCTACCCGGCCGAGAACGCCGATCTCGCCCGCCGGATCGGCGAGACCGGCTGCCGCCTGTCCGAACAGCCGATCGGCCTGCAGCCAGCGCCACGCCACTTCCCGCTGCGCAACCGGCTGATCTCCGGCCTCTCCCGCGCCGTCGTGGTGGTCGAGGCCGCATCGCGCTCCGGCAGCCTGATCACGGCGCGCAACGCGCTCGACCAGGGGCGCGAGGTCCTCGCCGTGCCCGGCCACCCGTTCGATGCCCGCTCCGGCGGCTGCAACCTGCTGATCCGCGACGGCGCCACGCTGGTCCGCTCGGCAGAGGACGTGATCGAGGCGCTGACGGCCGCCGCGCCCCTGCGCCCCTCCCCCGCCGTCGCGGCCCGTCCCGCCGCTGCCGCCGCAGCCTCCGTCCCGCCGAAGCGCCGCCGCGCGCCCTCGCCCGCGCTGCGCGAGATCGCAGCCCTTCACCGCCAGATCCTCGACCGGCTCGGCCCCAGCCCGCTGGCCGAGGATCAGCTGATCCGCGACCTCGCCCTGCCCGCCGCCGCGGTCGCGCCGGAACTGGTGACGCTGGAACTCGCCGGCCGCATCCTGCGCCAGCCCGGCGGCCTGCTTTCGCGGCCGAACTAGCGGGGCCCATCCGGCGCCGGGGACCGAAAGCGTTGCGCGAGAGTCCTGACCGGCGTCCCGCAATACGGTGCTTTTACGGTGCGAAAGCGGTGCCGAAACGGTACGCCCCGGCAGCCTCCTCGCGCCCCCTCCATTGACATTGCCAAGCCATCGCCCACATGTTGCGCCGCCGCCGAAGCAGCCGTGCCGTAAGGGGAATTCATGCCAGTCGTCGTCGTCGAGTCACCGGCCAAGGCCAAGACAATCAACAAATATCTCGGCCCGGACTATACGGTTCTCGCCTCCTACGGCCATGTCCGCGACCTGCCCCCGAAGGATGGTTCGGTCGACACCGAACACGATTTTTCGATGAAATGGGAAGTCGCCGCCGACAGCAAGAAACACGTCCGCGCCATCGCCGAAGCGCTGAAATCCGACAACAATCTGATCCTCGCCACCGACCCCGATCGCGAGGGCGAGGCGATCTCCTGGCACCTCAAGGAGGCGCTGGCGAAATCGATCAAGAAGGACACGAAGGTCTCCCGCGTCACCTTCAACGCGATCACCAAATCCGCCGTCACCTCGGCCATGGCCGCCCCGCGCGAGGTCGATACCGCGCTGGTCGACGCCTATCTCGCCCGCCGCGCACTGGATTACCTCGTCGGCTTCAATCTCTCGCCGGTGCTCTGGCGCAAGCTGCCCGGCGCGCGCTCGGCCGGGCGGGTGCAATCCGTCTGCCTCCGCCTCATCGTGGAGCGCGAGATGGAGATCGAGGCCTTCAAGCCCCGTGAATACTGGACCATCGCCGCCCAGCTCGCCACGCCCCGCGGGCAGGGGTACGAGGCCCGCCTGACCGTCCTCGGCGGCAAGAAGCTCGAGCGCTTCGACATCGCGACGGCCGAGGCGGCCGAGCTCGCCGTCCAAGCCATCACCTCGCGCGCCCTGTCGGTCAAGTCGGTCGAGGCCAAGCCCGCCTCCCGCAACCCCTACCCGCCGTTCATGACCTCGACCCTGCAGCAGGAGGCCAGCCGCAAGCTCGGCCTCGGCGCGCGGGCCTGCATGTCCGCCGCCCAGCGCCTCTACGAGGCCGGCCATATCACCTACATGCGGACCGACGGCATCGACATGGCGCCCGAGGCCGTGATGGCCGCCCGCGAAGAGATCGGCCGCCGCTTCGGGGCGAAATACATCCCCGACAGCCCGCGGATGTACAAGAACAAGGCCAAGAACGCGCAGGAAGCCCACGAGTGCATCCGGCCGACGGACATGTCCGCCGGGCCCGACAAGCTGCGCATCTCCGACGCCGACCAGCGCCGGCTTTACGAGCTGATCTGGAAGCGCACCATCGCCAGCCAGATGGCCGCCTCGCGGCTGGAACGCACCACCGTCGACATCGCAAGCGCCGACGGCAACGTCGAGCTGCGCGCGACCGGCCAGGTCGTCCTGTTCGACGGCTTCCTCGCCGTCTACGACGAGGGCCGCGACGATGACGAGGGCGAGGACAGCGCCCGCCTGCCGCAGATCATGCAGGGCGAGCCGGCGGAAAAGAAATCCGTCACGCCGGAGCAGCACTTCACCCAGCCCCCGCCGCGCTACACCGAGGCGACGCTGGTGAAGCGGATGGAAGAGCTCGGCATCGGCCGGCCTTCCACCTATGCCTCGATCATCACCACGATCCAGGACCGCGAATATGTCCGCAAGGACAAGAACCGCCTGATCCCGGAGGACAAGGGCCGCCTCGTCACCGCCTTCCTGTCCAACTACTTCCGCCGCTACGTCGGCTACGACTTCACCGCCGAGCTGGAGGAGGAGCTTGATGACATCTCCGCCGGCGACCGCGCCTGGAAGGACGTGCTTGCCCGCTTCTGGCGCGATTTCTCGGCCGCGATCGCCGAGACGGCCGACCTCCGCATCGGCGAGGTGCTGGAGAAGATCGACGAGGTCCTCGCCCCCCATCTCTACCCGCCCCGCCCGGACGGGTCGGATCCGCGCATCTGCCCGACCTGCGGCAAGGGCCGGCTGAACCTGAAGACGGCCCGCTCCGGCGGCGCCTTCATTGGCTGCACGAACTATCCCGAATGCCGCTACACCCGCCCGCTCTCCGCCCCGAACGGCGAGGCGGCGGCGCTCGACGGCAAGATCCTCGGCCAGGATGCGGCGGGCAACGACATCTCGCTGCGCACCGGCCGCTTTGGCCCCTATGTCCAGCGCGGAGAGCCGACCGAGGCGCAGCCCAAGCCCGACCGCGCCAGCCTGCCGAAGACCTGGCCGCCCGAGGACCTGACGCTGGAGCGCGCGCTGGAGCTTCTGGCGCTCCCGCGCCTGATCGGCGCCCACCCCGAGGACAGCGCCCCGGTCGAGGCCGGCATCGGCCGCTACGGGCCCTACGTGAAGCACAACGCCACCTACGCCAACCTGCCGGATGTGGAGGAGGTCTTCACCATCGGCATGAACCGCGCGGTGGAGGTGCTGGCCCAGAAGAAGACCCGCGGCGGACGTCCGGCGGCGGCGGCCCCCCTGCGCGAGCTCGGCGCCCATCCCGACGGCGGCCCGGTGCAGGTGATGGCCGGCCGCTACGGCCCCTACGTGAAATGGGAAAAGATCAACGCCACCCTGCCGAAGGGCACGGAGCCGGAGACGGTCACCCTCGAAGAGGCGCTGGCCCTGATCGCCGCCAAGGCCTCGAAGGGCGGCAAGGGCACGAAGAAGGCCGCGGCCAGGAAACCGGCCGCCAAGCCGAAGGCCAAGGCCGCGGCGAAGCCGAAGGCGAAAACAGCCACGAAAACGGCCGCGAAGACGAAAAAGGCCGCTTCGGGCGACTGAACGGGCCCGGCCCATCTTCCTGGTCCGGATACTCCCGCGGCGGCGCAATCTATCGCGCCGCCGCCGTTCATACCGGCCCCTCTCGCCTGCGCCGCGGCGCGGCGATTGACACCTCGCCCGCGCCCTGCCTAAACCGGCAGCGGAGAATTTGCGGGAGAGCTTGATGAAAAAGGTCTATCCAGACGCCGCCGCCGCGCTTCAGGGCGTGCTGAGCGACGGAATGACGATTGCCGCCGGCGGCTTCGGCCTCTGCGGCATTCCGGAACTGCTGATCGCGGCGATCCGCGATGCCGGCACCAAGGACCTCACGGTCGCCTCGAACAACGCGGGCGTGGACGATTTCGGGCTCGGCCTGCTGCTGCAGACCCGCCAGATCAGGAAGATGATCTCCTCCTACGTCGGCGAGAACGCGGAATTCATGCGCCAGTACCTGTCGGGCGAGCTGGAGCTCGAGTTCAACCCGCAGGGCACGCTGGCCGAACGGATGCGCGCCGGCGGAGCCGGGATCCCGGGCTTCTACACCGCCACCGGCTACGGCACCGTCATCGCCGAGGGCAAGGAGGTGAAGGAGTTCGACGGCAGGTCCTACATCCTCGAACGCGGCCTCGTCGCCGACCTCGCCATCGTCAAGGCCTGGAAGGCCGACCCCTCTGGCAACCTCGTCTTCCGCAAGACCGCGCGCAACTTCAACGTGCCCGCCGCGACCTGCGGCCGCGTCTGCGTCGCCGAGGTGGAAGAGATCGTGCCGCTCGGCTCGCTCGACCCCGACAAGATTCACCTGCCGGGCATCTACGTCCACCGCCTGATCCAGGGCGAGCACGAAAAGCGGATCGAGAACCGCACCGTCCAGGCGGCCTGAGGGGGAGTGTAGAGATATGGCTTGGAACCGAAACCAGATGGCCGCGCGGGCCGCGCAGGAACTGGAAGACGGGATGTATGTCAACCTCGGCATCGGCATCCCGACGCTGGTGTCGAACTACATCCCCGACGGCGTCAGCGTCACGCTGCAGTCGGAGAACGGGATGCTCGGCATGGGCCCCTTCCCGATCGCCGGCAAGGAAGACGCCGACCTGATCAACGCCGGCAAGCAGACCATCACCGAGCTGCCGCAGACCGCCTATTTCGACAGCGCCACCAGCTTCGCGATGATCCGCGGCGGCAAGATCGCCATGGCGATCCTCGGCGCGATGGAAGTGGCCGAGAACGGCGACCTCGCGAACTGGATGATCCCGGGCAAGCTGGTCAAGGGCATGGGCGGGGCGATGGACCTCGTCGCCGGTGTCGGCCGGGTGATCGTGGTGATGGACCACACCAACAAGCATGGCGAGACGAAGGTACTCAAGGCCTGCACGCTGCCGCTCACCGGCACCGGCGTGGTCGACCGCATTATCACCAATCTCGGGGTGCTCGACGTGGTCGAGGGCGGGCTGAGGATCGTCGAATGCGCCGAGGGGGTGAGCGAGGCCGAGCTCCGCGCCGCGACCGAGGCGACGATTGTCGACTGACGGGATCATCCGCGAGACGATCAGCGGCTCCAAGGGCCGCTACGTCCTCCGGCAGGGCGGGGAGGAGGCCGAGCTGACCTTCTCCATCGCCTCACCGACCCTGGTGATCGCCGATCATACCGACGTTCCCGACAGCTTCCGCGGTACCGGCGCGGGCCGCGCGCTGGTGGAACGGCTGGTGGCCGATGCCAGGGCCGAGGGCTTCAAGGTGATGCCGCTCTGCCCCTTCGTGAACGCGATGCGCAAGCGTCACCCCGAATGGGCGGACGCCTTCTCGGTGTGATCGGCCGGGATCATCGCCCGGATCACTGGGTGACGGCGGTCTGAATGTCCGCCGTCGCCTCGCCCCCGGCGGCGATGGTGCGGAAGACACAGCCGTCGCTGACCAGCTCCGGCGGCGTCAGGCAAAGGCCCTGCGTCACCGTCCAGGCCGCCAGCACCTTCGGCACGTAGTCCCGCGTCTCGGCATAGGTGGGCACGCCGCCGGCCGAGATCACCGCCTGCTCGCCCGCATTGTAGCCCGCCAGCACCATCAGCGGGTCTGCGTGAAACTTCTTCATCAGCCAGTTGAGATAGGCGACCCCGCCCTTGATGTTCTGATCCGCGCTGAAGACGTTCGTCACGTCGAAGCGCTTGGCGGTGGCCGGCATCAGCTGCATCAGCCCCTGCGCGCCGAGCGGGCTGACGGCCTTCGGGTTGCCGTCGCTCTCCACCGCCATCACCGCGAGCACCAGCGCGGGCGAGACCCGCGTGCCCACGGTCGCGGCCAGGATGTCGCGGCCATAGCGCGTGGCCAGCCCCTGCACGTCGGCCAGGCGCGGGGTGGCGACGTTCTGCCCCTCCGGCCCCTGGGTCAGGGCCTGCAGCGCGGCGGTGAACCGGCCCGCTCCGGCGCCGAGCGCGGGAGAGATCTGTTTCCAGAACCAGGCATATCGCATGGGACCCGCCACGCCCGTCCCCGCCGGCGGCGGAGCCGGCGCAGGGGTGACGACCTGCGGCACGGGCGGCAGCGCGGCCAGCTCCTTAGCCTGCTCGGCCGGGTCGATCTGAACGGTGATGAACTTCTTCGTGCCCGGCGCCGGCGGCTTGACCATGCGGAAGGTGAACCCGGCTGCGGCGGGCGCCCCCGCCCCTGGCGCGAGAAAGAGCCCCGCGGCCAGCGCCAGCACCACCCCCCGGCCAGCCGCGCCGGGCCAAGCCCCCCGGCCTCCTGCGCTGCAGGGTGCGGCCCTGCCGCCGCGGCGGCCGCGATCTCGGGTCGGATCACTCATTCGGGGCACCTGCTCTGCCTCTTCGGAGGTCTTTCCCCTTCATCTCAGAATCCCGCCGAATTTTCCAATCCTTCTTCCAGGCGGGAGAAATCCACCATCCGAATCGCAACACCTGTGATGCGCCTGCGCATGCGTCCTTTCGCGCTGCCAAAACCACGGATCCTAACTTTTTTCTTAAAAATCAATATTTTAAAAATACTGAATCGAGAAAATCCGGCCGAAACTTATTATTTGATTGCCCGAAAATGTACGCGGCTCGCCCAAGTCCCGCCACGATTCGCAGGCCATATGTCCTCATGCCGAGACGGAAGTCGACGCGAACCCCAGGGTCGGTCGAACGGAAACGGCAAAACCGAAACGTCGACCAAACGAAGGAACATGGACATGAAACTCAAGAACCTGATCAAGCGTTTCCGCAAGAGTGAAGACGGCGCCGTGACCGTTGACTGGGTCGTGCTGACCGCCGCGGTCGTCGGCCTTGGCATCGTGGTGATGGGCATCATCAAGCCGGGCGTCACCAGCCTCGCGTCGAACATCGTCACCTCGATGAGCAAGTGATCGCCCGTCCGCCGGGCCCGCGCCAGGCGCTTCCGGTGGAAGTTACAGGCGGCCGCATCCCTGCGGATGCGGCCGCCCGATCCTTAGAAGACCTCCGGCTCGATCCGGGACCTGCCCGATAGCTCGGCCACGATTTGGAAACAATCGCGCGGCAGACGTCTGGTGCACCAATCTGGTCCGCTTCGATCGCTATCTTACGCGCGACCAGGGATCACACGTCGCTTCTCCGCCCCATTGCCCCCTGAAGGGTTGAGGCTGAAAGGACCCTGAGATGAGGAAACTCGCCAGCTTTCTTCGCGATGATGACGGTGCCGTCACGGTGGATTGGGTCGTCCTGACCGCCCTGATTTGCTCGCTCTGCGGCTTGGTGTTCTACATTCTCGGCTACGCGCCGGTGAACCTCGCCACCCAGATCGGCGGAGTGATCTCCTCCGTCAAGATCGTCCCGTAAGAGCTTCCGCCGCTACGCGACGCCCGGCCCTTCCGTGGCCGATCCGCGCCCGCGGCGCCCCCTCGGAGTGGCCTCGAAAAGGGCACTCCGGTATCACCATTAGATCGCGGCTTGTCCATGAATTGGCCACAATCCCCGCGATAATCCTACATTGCCCGCAACCGCATCACGGCCAGGGGCAGCAAAGAGACGGTCGCGAAAGGAAGACGAGATGCGTGCTGTATTCGGTCTGGTTCTCATCATCGGCGTCGCGCTGGCGGGCTTCGCAGTCTACATGGCGCGCGGGATCCTCAACCAGAACGCGGTCGAGCTGGCCCGCGCCAGGGCCCATATCACGCCCACGGTCATGGTCTATGTCGCCTCCAAGAAGCTGAAGTATGGCGACGTGCTGACCAAGCAGGACGTGCGCGAGATCGCCTGGCCGAAGGACGCGGTCCCCGCCTCCGTATTCACCCAGGCCAAGGCGCTGTTCCCGGCCGGCGACAACAAGCAGCGCATCGTGCTGCGCGAAATGGACAGGTTCGAGCCGATCCTGAACGCCGCGGTGACCGCGCCCGGCCAGGACGCCGGCATCACCTCGCGCCTTGGGCCGGGCATGCGCGCCTTCGCCATCAAGGTCGACGTCGCCACCGGCGTTTCCGGCTTCCTTAAGCCCGACGATCACGTCGACGTCTACTGGACCGGCCACAGCCCCGAAGCGAATTCCGACATCACCCGCCTGATCGACCCGGGTATGAGGATCATCGCCATCGACCAGAACGCCAACGCCTCGGCGACGGCCTCGACGATGATCGCCCGCACCGTGACGGTGGAGGCGACGCCGCAGCAGGTCGCAACCCTCGCCCAGGCCCAGGCCACCGGGCGGCTGGCGCTCTCGCTGGTCGGCACCCAGGACCAGACCGTGGCGAGCGCGGTGGAGGTGAACCAGAACAGCCTCCTCGGCATCACCGCCTCGACGCCCGCGCCAGTGCAGCAGAAGAAGAAGGTCTGCACCGTCAAGCAGCGCACCGGCTCCAAGGTCGTCGAAGTGCCGATCCCCTGCACCGACTGACCCGGCCCCAGATCCTCGCGACAGGCGCCCCGCCGGATCCGGCCGGGGCGCCGTTTCGTTTCAGGGTAGTCGCGTGGCCGCGCAATGGGCTGAGGCGGCACAGCATCTTGGGGGCTGCCCCGGCGTGGCATCCATCCCTGCCCGCCTGTTGCCGGTTATCCACATAAGGGAAGCCTGACAACGGTTTGATTCTTGCAAAAAAACGTCCTTTCAAGCACATTAACTCGCAATCCGGGCGCGAAGACCCGCAACGAGGCGTGATCGGAGAGGCAGGTCACATGAGTATGCAGAAAATCTTCCGGGCAGGTTTGATCGGCGCCACGCTGGCGATCGCCGCCCTTGGTCATGCCGGTGCCGACACGCTCACGGTCGAGGCGGGGGCGCCTTCCAACGCCCTCAACGTGCCGATGAACCGCGCGGTGGTGCTGAAAAGCGACACCTCCTTCTCCGAGCTTTCGGTGGCCAACCCGGGCATCGCCGACATCTCGACCCTCTCCGACAAGACGATCTACGTCCTCGGCAAGGCGCCGGGACGGACGACGCTGACGCTGCTGGGCCCCGATGGCAAGCTGATCACCAACGTCGAGGTCCGGGTGACCCCGGACATTGCCGAGCTGAAGCAGCGCCTCAAGGAAATCCTGCCGAACGAGCATATCGACGTGCGCACCGCGAACGACGGCATCGTGCTCTCTGGCACAGTCTCGAGCACGCAGAAGCTCGACCGCGCGCTGGAGCTGGCCAAGCGCTACGCGCCCAAGCGCGTCTCGAACCTGATGACGGTCGGCGGCACCCAGCAGGTGATGCTGCAGGTCCGCTTCACCGAGATGCAGCGCTCGGTCGAGAAAAGCCTGTCGTCGAGCCTCGCCATCAACGGCGGCACCGGCGGCGGCGTCGGCCTGAAGGGCGGCACCAACCAGTTCAAGACCGGCTCGGCGATCTCCAACGTCTTCAACGGCGGCAACGCCAACATCGCCAACTCGACCCAGGGCCAGATCACGCTTGGCTTCTCCGCCGGCAGCCTGCAATTCGCGGTGCTGCTGGAGGCGCTGGAATCGAAGGGCGTCGTGCGCACGCTGGCGGAACCGAACCTGACCGCGCTTTCCGGCCAGCAGGCGAAGTTCCTCGCCGGCGGCGAATACCCGATCCCGGTGGTGGACTCCAACGGCAACGTGACGGTGCAGTACAAGCCCTTCGGCGTGTCGCTGAATTTCACCCCCACGGTGGTCGACAACAACACCATCAACCTGCAGATCAACGCCGAGGTCTCCGGCATCGACACGACGGTGAGCTACAACAACAACGGCTTCACCATCAACGCCTTCAAGACCCGGCAGACCTCGACCACGGTCGAGATGCATGACGGGCAGAGCTTCGCCATCGCGGGCCTGCTGCAGGACAACTTCAACAACTCGATCAGTCAGGTGCCCTGGCTCGGCGATATCCCGGTGCTTGGCGCGCTCTTCCGCAGCGCCGACTTCCAGCGTCAGCAGAGCGAGCTGGTGATCATCGTCACCCCGCATCTCGTCTCGCCCACCAACGGCGTGGCGCTGGAGCAGCCGACAGACCGGATCACGCTGCCCAGCGAGCGCGGCATGTTCCTCTACGGCAATGTGGTCGGCAAGAAGCCCTCGGGCCGTGCCGGCGAGGTCGCGAAGCAGGACTTCAGCGGCCCCTACGGCTACTCGATGAACTGAGGGGGCGATCATGGCGCGTGGACATCTCAAGGCGATACTGGTCGGCGTCAGCCTCATCGGGCTGGCCGGCTGTATGAATGACACCGTCGGAGCCTCGGTGAACGAGGGCGACTTCGGCGGGCCGACGGCGAACAACCTCGCGGTCGAGACCGGGCAGCTCAACTACGTTATCGACCTGTCGAAGCGCTTCGCCTCGCAGGTGCCGGACACGGTGAACTTCGCCTTCGACAGCCATTACCTCGACGGCCAGGCGCAGGAGATCCTTCGCAAGCAGGCCGCCTGGATCAAGCGCTTCCCCGAGGTCCGCTTCCGCGTCTACGGCTACACGGACGAGGTCGGATCGGAGCATTACAACTACGGCCTCGGCCTGCGCCGGGCCCAGGCGGTGGTCAACTTCCTCGTCGGCCAGGGGATATCCCGCAGCCGGCTGCAGGCGGTCGTCTCCTACGGCAAAACCCGGCCGCTGGTCGACGTGCCGACGCGCGAGCGCCAGAACCGGCGCGCGATCACCGACGTCTCGGGCTTCGTGAAGAACGCGCCGCTGGTGCTCGACGGCAAATATGCCGAGATCGTCTACCGCTCCTACATCACCTCGGCCGAACCCGCCCCGGCCACGAGCACGAGCTCCGGCTCGACCGGCTCGACGGGCGCCAGCGGCGGCACCACGGCGCCCTCCGGCGGGTAACGTTCCGGCCCGCACGCTTCGGGCCCGGAACACCCCTTTTCCGACCGTCCGGCAGGACCTGTGAAACGCCCTTCGGGGCGTTTCCCAATTGGATCCAATTCCGCCCCAAACAGCCCGAAATGGCCGGATAATAACGTAATTTTAGCCGCATTGTTGCCACCATTCTCCAACAACTTCCAATGCAGATGAGTAAGGGCGCGACCCCGAGTCGCGCGTGGGCATCGACCGGGCGGAACCGGAACAGGCACAATGAAGCCGGACCGCGAACCGATCGTCGTGACCCATCAGAGGAAGGACGAGAGGCATGACGACTGTAGCTGCTCTGAAGCAGGAACCCGCGCCGATCCGGGCCTGTACCATCTCGCGGGATGTTCAGATCTTCGACCTGCTGATCGAGGACATGGAAGCCGAGCTCGGCGAGAGCTGGGGTGATCTTAGCTTCAATGACGCATCGCTCTTCCTGACCCAGACCGATGCCGCGACGCTGGAATTCCTGGCCGTCGCCGTCGACGAGAAGGACGAGGCCGACCTGCCGCGCATCTCCGACCTGATCAAGCAGGCCAAGACGCTCGGCATCAAGGTGATCCTGATCGCCGACGAACTCTCGCCGATGGTCCTGCACCAGATGCTGCGCCTCGGCGCCGATGATTTCGTCCCCTACCCGCTGCCCGAGGGCGCCCTGCACGAGGCGATCGAGCGGGTCCGCCGCCCCGCGCCCATCGCCGTCGTCGAGGGCGAGGAGGGCCAGGAACGCGCCGCCCCGACCTTCAAGGCCAAGGGCGACCGCGACGGGGTGGTCCTGCCGGTCCACGGTCTCGTCGGCGGCGCCGGCGCCACGACCTTCGCGGTGAACCTCGCCTGGGAACTGGCGACGGTGACGAAGAAGGACGGCCCGCGGGTCTGCCTGATGGACCTCGACTTCCAGTCCGGCTCCGTCGGCACCTATCTCGACCTGCCGCGGCGCGAGGCGATCCTCGACGTGCTGTCGGACATCGCCACCGTCGACACCGACGCCTTCATCCAGTCGCTGCAGACCTTCAACGACAAGCTGCATGTCTTCACCGCGCCGTCCGAGATGCTTCCGCTCGACATCGTCAGCCCGGAAGACGTCGACCGGCTGTTGAACATGGCCAAGACCAACTTCGACTTCGTCGTGATCGACATGCCGAAGACGGTCGTGCCCTGGACCGAAGCGGTGCTGAACCAGGCCCATGTCTATTTCTCGCTGCTGGAGCTCGACATGCGTTCGGCCCAGAACGCGCTGCGCTTCATCCGCGCCCTGAAGGCGGAGGAGCTGCCCTTCGAGAAGCTCCGCTACGCGCTGAACCGCGCGCCGAAGTTCACCGATCTCTCGGGCAAGAGCCGCGCCAAGCGCATGGCAGAAAGCCTCGACATCAAGATCGAGGTCAACCTGCCCGACGGCACCAAACAGGTCACCCAGGCCAACGACCACGGCCTGCCGCTGGCCGAGAGCGCGGGCAAGAACCCGCTGCGCCGCGAGCTGCAGAAGCTCGCCAAGTCGCTCTACGAGCTGAACAAGGCCGCCGAAGCGGGAAAGGTGTAACCGATGGCGATGTTCTCGCGCTTCAAGAAGCCTGAAGACGGCGTGCCGCAGCGGCCGGCCACCATGGCCCCGGTCACCAAGCCGCTCGCCGCCCCGGTGGCCGCTGCCGCGCCGGAACCGCCGAAAGCCAAGCCGAAGCCCGTCGCCGCGCCCGCCGCGCCGACGGCCAAGGCCGTTCCGGTCGCCGCCGACAAGGACCGCAAGCGCCGCGAGCGCCTGCAGGACCTGAAGGTGGAACTGCACAAGCGCCTGCTCGACAGCCTCAACCTCGCCGCGCTGGAAAACGCGCCGGAGGCCAGCCTGCGGGCAGAGATCGCCGCCATCGCTGGCGAGGCGCTGGACGAGATGTCGATCGTCCTGAACAAGGAAGACCGCAGCACGATCAACCAGGAGCTTTACGACGAGGTGATGGGCCTCGGCCCGCTCGAGCCGCTCCTGAAGGACGACACGATCAACGATATCCTCGTGAATGGCCCGCAGCAGATCTTCATCGAGCGCGACGGCCGACTGGAACTCAGCGACGTCACCTTCAAGGACGAACGCCACTTGCTGCGGATCATCGACAAGATCGTCTCCGCCGTGGGCCGCCGCGTCGATGAATCGAACCCCTATGTCGACGCCCGCCTCTCCGACGGCTCGCGCTTCAACGCGATGGTGCCGCCGATCGCGGTCGACGGGTCGCTGGTCTCGATCCGGAAGTTCAAGAAAGAAAAGCTCGCCATCGACGACCTCGTCAAGTTCGGCGCGTTCACCGAGGAGATGGCCGCCTATCTCCAGGCCGCCGTCGCCTGCCGGCTGAACGTCATCGTCTCAGGCGGTACGGGTTCCGGTAAGACGACCACGCTCAACGCGCTCTCGTCCTTCATCGACAACTCCGAACGCATCCTGACGATCGAGGATACGGCGGAACTCCAGCTTCAGCAGATCCACGTCGGCCGGATGGAAAGCCGCCCGGCCAACGTCGAGGGCAAGGGCGCCGTCACACAGCGCGACTGCCTGCGGAACGCTCTGCGGATGCGTCCCGACCGCATCATCGTCGGCGAAACGCGGGGCGAGGAAGTGATCGACATGCTGCAGGCCATGAACACCGGCCACGACGGCTCGATGACCACGATCCACGCCAACTCCGCCCGCGACGCCTGCTCCCGCCTGGAAAACATGATCTCCATGTCCGGCATCGAGATGCCGATCAAGGCGGTCCGCGCGCAGATCGCCTCGGCCGTCAACCTGATCGTGCAGGCCTCGCGCCTGCAGGACGGCTCGCGCCGCATGGTCTCGATCACCGAGGTGACCGGCATGGAAGGCGAGGTGATCTCGATGCAGGAGATCTTCCGCTACGAGCGCCTCGGACTTGAACCCAACGGCAAGATCATCGGCCGCTTCAACGCCACCGGCGTGCGCTCGCACTTCTCCGAGCGGTTCAAGCAGTGGGGCTATGTCCTGCCGGCCGAAATCTTCGATCCCATTCCCTGAGGGACGCAAACATGATCAGCACCGCCCCCTTCGTCTATGTCGCGATCTTCGTCGCCGTGCTTCTGCTGGTCGAGGGGATCTACCTGGTCGCCTTCGGCAAGTCGATCTCCACCTCCGCCCGCGTGAACCGGCGCCTGGCGCTGATGGAAAAGGGCGGCCGGCGCGAGGAGGTCCTGGAACAGCTCCGCAAGGAGATGAGCCAGCACATCAACTCCAAGGGCATCCCGCTCTATTCGATCCTCGCCGACAAGGCGCAGAAGGCCAACATCGCCTTCTCGCCGCAGGCGCTGATGGGGGTCATGGCGCTGGTGACCGTGATGGCCTATCTCGGCCTCACCATCGGCACCCAGGCTTCGGCCCCGATCCGGCTGGTGGTGGCCATCGCCATGGGCGTCGGCGGCGTCTACGCCTGGGTCAACAACAAGGCCAAGAAGCGCATCTCCGCGATCGAGGAACAGCTCCCCGACGCGGTGGAGCTGATGGTCCGCTCGCTGCGCGTCGGCCACCCGTTCTCCTCGGCGATCAACATTGTGGCCAAGGAGGTGCCCGACCCGCTCGGCACCGAATTCGGCATCATCGCGGACGAGGCCGCCTATGGCCGCGACGTCACCGAAAGCCTGAAGGCCCTGGCCGAGCGCGTCGACATGCAGGACATGCGCTTCCTCGCCGTGGCGGTGACGATCCAGTCGCAATCGGGCGGCAACCTCGCCGAGATCCTCGAAGGCCTCGCCAAGGTCATCCGCGCCCGCTTCCGCCTGTTCCGCCGCGTCCGCGCGATCACGGCAGAGGCGAAATGGTCCGGCATGTTCCTGTCGGCCTTCCCGCTCGGCGCGCTGGTGATGATCAACATCGCCCAGCCCCATTACTACGATCAGGTTGAGAAGACCGCGGCCTTCATCCCGGCCTGCCTGATCGTCGGCGCATTGCTGATCGCGAACGTGATCTTCATGCGCATCATGGTCAACATCAAGGTCTGAGGGGGACGTCATGCAGTTCTTGAACACGGCGAACGCCCTTCTGGTGAAGGAACTCGGGCCGCTCGGGCCGCTGATCGCGGTCGGCGGGCTGGGGCTTCTGCTCGTGCTGCTCACCCTGCCGGCCTTCCTGAAGCATCGGGTCGACCCGATGGAGAAGCTGCAGCGCTCGCTCAAGGCCGAGGCCGAGGCCAAGCGCAAGCCCAAGGGCCAGGCGCTGCGCAGCTCCGACCGCGGCGACAAGCTCGAGAAATTCGCCAACTTCCTGGAGCCGAAGGACGAAAAGGAAATGTCCGCGGCGCGGCTGCAGATGCTGCAGGCCGGCTACCGCTCCAAGGACGCGGTGCGCACCTTCCACGCGATCCAGTTCGCGTTGGGGATGGCGGCACTGTTCGGCGGCGTGATCTACACGTTGATCCTCAGCCAGTCGCAGCATCTTAGCAACCAGACCATGCTGGTCTATGCTCTGCTGCCCGGCGCGGCGGGCTACTACCTGCCCAAGCGCTACCTCCAGGGCCGGATCGAGAACCGCAAGAAGGAAATCACCAACGGCTTCCCCGACGCGCTCGACATGATGCTGGTCTGCGTCGAGGCCGGCCAGTCGCTCGACCAGTCGATCATCCGCGTGGCGCAGGAAACCCGCGCCGGCTACCCCGCGCTCGCCGACGAGTTCGAGATGGTCGCGCATGAGGTCAAGGCCGGCAAGGACCGTGTCTCGGTGCTGCGCGACATGGGCGAACGCTGCGGCGTGCCCGACATCGCCTCCTTCGTCACCGTTCTGATCCAGTCCGCGAGCTTCGGCACCTCGATCGCCGACGCGCTCCGGGTCTTCTCCGCCGAAATGCGTGACAAACGGGTGATGCGGGCCGAGGAAAAGGCCAACAAGCTGCCGACGAAGTTGACACTCGGCACGATGCTCTTCACCGTGCCTCCGTTGCTGATCATCCTGATCGGGCCCGCCGTCATGGGGATCGCAACGACGCTGGGCGGTCATCCGTAAGGGAGCTGGGGCTGAAGGGACTGGGCTGGATCGCAGGTACGGGCGCGGTCCTGGCGCTTCTCTCGGGCTGTCAGTCGACCGACCGGCTCGGCCCGCAGTATCACGGCCTCCCGCCCCCGCCCGGCACGCCCCGGATCACCCAGCCGGTCGATGGCCTGGTGGTCGGCCGCCGCCTGATGGCCGCCGGCGATAACGAGCTCGCGCTCAAGGCCTTCTACCGCGCCGCCGCCGACCATGGGCTGACCCCCGAGGTGCTGACCGCGATCGGCTCGGCCAACATGCAGCTCGGCCGCCTGCAGCAGGCCGAGGGCGATTTCCGCGCCGCGCTGGAGAAGGAGCCGACATCGGTTCCCGCGCTAAACAACCTCGGCGTCCTGCTGATGGAGAAGGGCAGCTACCCCGAGGCGCGCGAGACCTTCCGCCGCGCCTTCGCGCTCGACAGTGGCCATTCCGACCTGATCCGCGAAAATCTGCGCCGCGCTATCGCCTTGTCGCAGAAATCCAGCTACTCTCAGCCTCGAGAGGTCTCGAATTTCGAACTGGTTCCGCAGGGGGACGGTACGTATCTTCTGCGCGCCAAGAAATAAGACGGGCAGCGAAAAAGGACGCGAAATGCGCCACCCTGGTGTGATTATTCTGTGCCTTGCGGGCGCTCTGTCCCTGGCAGGTTGCGACCGTGCGGCGCAACAGGCGAAGATCCAGAAGGAAATCGCCAATCTCTCGGCCAAGGACGAGGCAAGCCTCGACGCTATCGAGATGACGGTCGCCAACCCGCAGGAAGCGGTGGCCTATTTCACAAAATCGGTCGAGAAGCACCCCGACCGCACCCAGTCGAAGCGCTACCTGGCGAAATCGCTGGTACGCGCCGGCGATCCGCAGGGCGCCATCCAGGTCTGGGCCAAGGTCGTCAAGGCCCATGACGCGACCGAGGACGACAGCGTGGGCTATGCCGACGCGCTGATCCGGGCGGGCGACTGGAAGAAGGCCTCGGCGGTGCTGAACGCCATCCCGCCGACCCATGCGACCTTCGACCGTTACCGGCTCGAGGCGCTGATCGCCGACAGCAAGCACGAATGGAAGAAGGCCGACAGCTTCTATTCCACCGCCGCGCAGATGACGACGAACCCGGCGACGATCTACAACAACTGGGGCTTCTCCAAGCTCACCCGCCACGATTACGCCGGGGCGGAGAAGCTGTTCGAGAAGGCGCTCAGCTTCGACCCGAACATGTATATCGCCAAGAACAACCTCGTTCTCGCCCGGGGCGCGCAGCGCAAGTACGACCTGCCGGTGGTGTCGATGACCCAGACCGAGCGGGCGCACCTGCTCTACACGATGGCGCTCGTCGCGATCAAACAGGATGACGTGTCGATAGGGAAAAGCCTGCTGCAGGAGGCGATCGACACCAACCCCGAGTATTACGGGGCCGCCCAGCGCAGCCTCGACGCGCTGAACGCCAAGGTCATCAACTGATGGCCGCGATGCCCGCCCACGCCGCGATGGCGTTTCTGCCCTTCGCGCTTGCCATCGGTATCTGGGTGTCCTGGTCCGACATGAAGTTCATGCGCATCCCCAACCTGGCGGTGATCGCGCTGGCGCTGGTCTTCGTCGTGATCGGCCCCCTGGTGCTGCCCTGGCACGGCTATCTCTGGCAACTGGTGCATTTCCCGGTGCTGCTGGGCGTGGGTTTCGTTCTGAACCTCGCCCGGGCGATGGGCGCGGGGGACGCGAAATACATCGCCGCCATGGCGCCCTTCTTCGCCGCCAACGACGCGATGATCATCGCGCTGCTGCTCTCGGCGGTGCTGCTGGCGGCCTTCGCCACGCACCGCATCCTGCGCCAGGTGCCGGCCATGCGCCGCGCCACCGTCGATTGGGAAAGCTGGCAGCGGCGGGATTTCCCGATGGGCTTCGCGCTTTCCGGCGTGCTGATCTTCTACCTCGCGCTGGTCGCCGTCTTCGGCCACTAATTCGCCCATACCCGGCCACCTCCGGGGCTAGAATGACAGACAGACTCGCAGCGCCGGCCCCCGCCGGCCCCATCGTCAAACCAACGGACAGCCGATCGGACCGCCGATGAACCTGCAATCGACCAACGTCCTCGCCCCCACCTCGCCCCGCAGCATGGCCGAGACCGGCCTGTCGCAGGTGATGATGCGCGACATCCTGATCAAGACGATGTTCCGCATGAACCTTTCGCACACCAGCGAGATCGCGCAGGTGATCTGCCTCTCGCTGGCGGCCACGCAGGAGATCGTGGACCTCGCCCGCGCTCAGCGCCTGGTGGAGGCGACCGGCACGCTGCATGCCAATTCCGGCAACGAGATGGGCTACCAGCTGACCGAGGCCGGCAAGTCCCGCGCGCTCGACGCGCTGGCCCAGTCCGAATATTACGGCGCCATGCCGGTTCCGCTGGAAAGCTACAAGGAACAGGTCACCCGCCAGTCGATCCGCAACATCCAGCTCACCCGCGACCAGCTTCTGGCCTCGATGGGCCACCTGATCCTGCCCGAGGATCTGATCCAGAACCTCGGTCCGGCGGTGAACTCCGGCCGCTCGATCCTGCTCTACGGGCCGCCCGGCAACGGCAAGAGCTCGATCTCCAACGGCATCCGCGACGCGATGGGCGACAAGATCTTCGTGCCCCGGGCGCTGGAATATTCCGGCCAGGTGATCACCGTCTACGACCCGATCATCCACACCAAGGCGCAGATGGCGGTCGACGACCCGACCTCGCTGCGCCGCAACGCCAACCGCTTCGACAGCCGCTACGTTCTCTGCGACCGGCCCACCGTCATCACCGGCGGCGAGCTGACGCTGGAGATGCTGAACCTCACCTACAACCCCACCGCGCGCACCTACCAGGCGCCCTTGCAGCTGAAGGCCACCGGGGGCGTTTTCATCATCGACGACCTCGGCCGCCAGAAGGAAAGCCCCCAGGCGCTGATCAACCGCTGGATCGTCCCGCTGGAGGAAAACCGCGACATCCTCACCCTGCAGTCGGGCGAGAAGTTCACCGTGCCCTTCGACACGCTGGTGATCTTCTCCACCAACTTCCACCCGAACGAGATCTTCGACGGCGCGGCCCTTCGCCGGATCTTCTACAAGATCAAGATCGACGGCCCGACGCAGGAACATTTCCTGAAGATCTTCGCCATGGTCGCCCGCAAGCGCAAACTGCCGCTGGACGAGGCTACGCTGGTTCACCTGCTGCAGAAGAAATATCCGACGATCGACAACCTCTACGCCAACTACCAGCCGCTGTTCCTGACCGACCAGGTCATCGCCATCTGCGAATTCGAGGGCATCCCCTACCAGATGACGCCCGAACTGATCGACCGCGCCTGGGCCAACATGTTCGTGAAAGAGGAAGTCATCGCCCGCTGACGGCGGCCCCGGTCCGCACGCCGTTCTTGCCCGCGCCATCCTTCTGCGCCACGCTGCCCCTGCGCGACCAGAAGGAGCAGCCCCGATGAACCAGCACGCCGTCCCTGCCCCGGCCCTCTCCCCGATCGAGGAGCTGCGCGCCAACACCGCCCGGCCGTTCGAGCAGGCAACGGCGATGCCGAAGTCGGTCTACACCTCGCCCGACTTCCTCGCCCAGGAACAGGCGCATATCTTCGCCCGCGAATGGCTCTGCGCCGGGCGGGCCGACGCGCTGCCGGAGCCCGGCGACTACCTGACGATGCAGATCGCGGGCGAGCCGGTAATCGTGCTGCGCGACCGCGAGGGGCACCTGCGCGCCCTGTCCAACGTCTGCCGCCACCGCATGTCGGTGCTGCTGGAGGGCCGCGGCAGGGCCCGCACGATCACCTGCCCCTACCACGCCTGGACCTACAACCTCGACGGCACGCTCCGCGGCGCCCCGGCGATGACCCTGAACGAGGGCTTCTGCAAGACCGACATCGCCCTGCCGCAGATCCGCTGCGAGGTCTGGGCCGGCTGGATCATGGTCTCGCTGAACCCGGAGGCCCCGCCCCCCTCCGAGGCGCTGGCCGACCTCGACGCCCTGATCGGCCATCTCCACATGGAGGATTACGTCGAATCCTTCCGCGAGGAATTCAACTGGGCCACCAACTGGAAGGTCCTGGCCGAGAATTTCATGGAAAGCTACCACCTGCCGGTCTGCCACGAGGGCACGATCGGCAACACGGTGGACCTGATGAAGATGACCTGCCCGGAAGGGCACGCGGCCTTCAACTACCACTACATCACCAAGAACGACGCGCTGGACCTGACGCTGGCGCATCCGTCGAACACCACGCTGAAGGGGGACGAGCGGCGCACAACCTGGCTGATCTCGGTCTACCCCTCGCTGCTGATCACGCTCACGCCGGGCTATTTCTGGTATCTCTGCCTGACGCCCGACGGCCCCGGCCGGGTGAATGTCCTCTACGGCGGCGGCCTCGCCCCCGACTGGGCCGCCGACCCGGCGGCCGAGGGTCACTTCACCCGGCTGAAGGCGCTCCTCGACGCCGTGAACATGGAGGACAAGGGCTGCGTCGAACGGGTCTACCGCGGCCTCTCGGCCGGGCTTTCCGCGCCCGGGCCGCTCAGCCATCTCGAGCGGCCGAATTTCGAATTCGCCCGCTGGATCGCCTCGCGCATCCCGGCCTGAGTGAGGCGCGCCGCGCGCGCCTGCGGCGCTACTTGAACGCGCAGCCGCCCTGCACGCCGAAAAGCTTGAAGACCATCGCCGCCGGGCAGAACCCGGTGAAGGAGGACTGGATCAGGTTCGCCCCGACGAAGGCGGTGAGCCACATCCACAGCGGCGAAACCCACAGCGTCAGCGCGAGGCTCACGAGGATCATCACCCCGGCGAAGAAGAGAACGGCACGGTCGAGGGTCATCTCGGCATCCTTTCGATCCGCCGCACACCGCGGCACTGCGGGAAAGATAGCGTAGCGGCCAAAAACATTCAAGAATACGCATGTGTATCAGTTGTCGCAGCGCCCCGGCATGTTCCCGCCCCAAGCGGACCTCCGCCGGCAACGATCCGCGCAAATGAGACGGCCAAGTTTCGCCATGATCCTGAGCTTGAATTGACGCCGGACAGCGGGTGGGGATGCTGGCCTCAGAGCAGATCAGGCACTCCTGAGGAGGTACCAATGACCACGATCAAACGCGCAGCCGCCACTTTGGGCGCGGCACTGCTTCTTGCCACCCCGCCGATCGCCGGCCTTCCCGGCATCGGCGCCCTGCCGGCCTTCGCCGGGAACGGTCATGGCGGTGGGGGCGGCGGCGGTGGGGGCGGCGGAAATGGCGGCGACCACGGCAATGGTCATGGCCATGGCAACAGCGGCGCGCACGGCCAGGCCGGCGCTTCCTACGGGCACCAGAAGCTCACCACGGCCTCGGCCGACACCGGCACGACGACGGAGGATGACACGCCCCCGCCCAATGCCCATGGCCTCATGGCCTCCGAGCTGAAGGGGCTGAACGCCTATCACGCCAGCCCCACGGCCTTCGAGAACGCCGCGCCCGGCAGCCAGGTCGGCCTGATCGCCGCCTATCGCGAGGCCGCGATCACCGCGCAGCCGGACGACGCCAAGCTCGCCGCCGACAAGGCTGCCCTCGCCGCGGCCCTGGCCGATCCCAACTATCAGGGTCAGCCCACGGTCGACGAGCTTCAGGCCGCCGTCGCCTATGACGAGGCGAACCCGACCCAAGCCCAGCTCGACGAACAGGCCGCGCTCGACGCCGCCACGCACAACCGCACCCTGTCGGACGCGGCGCTGGCCTATTTCCGCCAGCAGCTCGGGTTGGATACCACGACCACGAACTGAGCCAACCGGCCCCTGTAGGGTGCACATTCATTGCGCACCCTATACCCCGGCCCGAAGCAGCGGGCGCAGCTCGCCGGGCCAGCGCCCGTCCGCCCCCAAGGGCGGGCGCTTCCCCGCCTCGGCACGAAAACCGTTGCGCGAAACCGCCTGCGACCGTCCCGAAATTCGGTACATTTACGGTGTGAAAGCGGTGCGAAATCTCTGCTGAATCGGCACCCGGTTTTTCCAGCCCCCGAAAGCCCTTACCGGGTCAGAGCGCCGGCCCCCGGTATTCCGCCTCCAGGGCTGCCTCCGCGATCCGCGGCCGCCCCGTCGCCGTCACCCGGATCCGCGCCTCGATGAACATCGCGCGGCCCTCGATCTCCACCTCCTGGACCTCCCGCGCCACGCTCAGCCGGACCTCCTCGGCCCCCGCCTCCCGCGCCCGCACCCGCGCCTCTTCCGACAGCGCAGCCTCCGCCCGGGCCAGCGCCGTGTCGCGGTCCGCGAAGACCTCCGCCCCGGCCGCCAGATGCACCACGAACCGCCCTTCGGCCGGCGATGTCACCAGCGCTTCGGCATGCTGGGCCACCTGCCCCACCACCGCGCCGATCGCATTGGCCACCCCGGCATGCTCAGGCAGCACCATGCGGCAGCCCAGCCGGTCGCCCACCGCGCCGTAATAGGAGGGCGCCGAAGCCCCCAGCCCGATCACCGGCACCCCCAGCCGCAGCCCGATGTCCACCACCCCGCCTGCGCGGAAAAGGCCTTCGCGGACAAGCACATGGCGCGCAAGATCCTCTGGCGCGGCCCCGTCCCAGTCGCGCCCGTCCTCGGCGAAACCTGCCTCCAGCAGGCAGGTCACGGTCTGCTCCGTCAGCCGGTCGACGATCTGTTGCGCCAGCACCTCCGGCCCCGCCGCGATGCGCTCGCCCGCGCCGTTGCGCTTGCGGGCGAACAGTGTTAGCGCCTTGACCGCCGCCTCGCGGTCCCAGTCCCCCAGCCGGCCCAGCACATGGCTTGCATCCGACGGCGTCACGCCCGAGAGCATCACCAGCCCCCGCGCGACCAGCCGGTTCAGCGCCGCCGCGTCGAGCCGGGTCAGAAGCACCTTCGGAAGCGCCACCGCGCCCGCCCCGATCCGCTCCAGCAGCGCCGCCTCCCGCGCCGCCAGCCCGGCGGGAGAGGCCCCCTCGACCGCCACCGCGAAGCGCCCGTCGTTCTCGCCAGCGACCTCGGCCGAAAGCGCCCTGTCCAGCGCCCCATGCACCAGCTCCGGCCAGTCCCGCGCCATCAAGGCGACCGGGATCAGCCGCCGCGGCCCAAGCTGCAGACCGCCGGAAAGCCCTTCGGAAACATGGACTTCGCTGTCGCCGCCCAGGCCCGTCGTGCGCATCGCCACGGCCTCCACCATGGTCCGCCAGCCGCCCACGCGAGCTCCCAGCGGATCGATCTCCGGCCGCCCGCCACGCAACAGCGCCACGTCCGTCGTCGTGCCACCGATGTCGGAGACCAGCGCGTCGCTTTCCCCCGTCAGCCAGCGCGCCCCGACGATAGAGGCGGCAGGACCGGAGAGGATCGTCTCGATCGGCCGGGCCCGGGCGAGACCGGCCGAGATCAGCGCCCCGTCGCCCCGCACCACCATAAGCGGCGCGGCAATGCCGATCTCGGCCAGATGCCCCGCACAGGCGTCGATCAGCCGCGCGATCATGCCGATCAGGCGCGCGTTCAGCACCGCCGTCAGCGCCCGTTTCGGCCCGTTGAGCTTGGCCGAAAGCTCGTGCGAGCAGGTCACCGGCCGCCCCGTCACGCGCCCGATCGCCTCCGCCGCGGCAATCTCATGCGCGGGGTTCCGTACCGCGAAGCGCGCCGCCACGGCGAAGCCCGCGACCTGCGGTCCCAGCCGGATCACCTCCGCCTCCAGCCGTGCCAGATCGAGCGGCGCCGCTTCCGTCCCGGCATGGCTGTGCCCGCCCGCGAGCACCACCACCGGATCACCGGCCAGCGCCTCCGCCAGCCCCTCGCGGCCCAGGTCGTCCTCGCCGAAGCCGATGAAGACCAGCGCCACGCGGCCGCCCTGCCCCTCGACCAGCGCGTTCGTGGCCAGCGTCGTCGACAGCGAGACCATGGCCACGTCGCCCGGCGCGAGGCCCGCTGACTGCAGCGCCGCATCCACCGCCCGGCCGATCCCCAGCGCCAGATCCGCGCGCGTTGTCAGGGACTTGGCCGAGGAGAGGACACGCTCGCCCCCCTCGTCCACCAGAACCGCATCGGTATAGGTCCCGCCGGTGTCGACGCCGAGAAGTACCGCCATGAAGATCCCCGTCTGTTGCCAGATCGGGCCTAGGCCAAGCCGGCCGCGCCGTCAGCCCTCAAAGCGACAGCCGGGCGTCGCGGTCAGACCGCGTTCGGCAGTACCCGGCCCTCCGCGAAGGCGATGAGGTTCTCCACCGCCATCGCGCCCATGGCGGTCCGCACCTCCAGCGCCGCGGTTCCGAGATGCGGCAGCAGCACCACGTTCTCCATCCGCTTCAGGGCGTCGGGCACCTTCGGCTCGAACTCGTAGACGTCGAGTCCGGCGCCCGCGATCCGCCCCGCCTCCAGCGCCGCGATCAGCGCCGCCTCCTCCACCACGTCACCGCGGGAAATGTTGACGAGATGGGCCGTGGACTTCATCGCCGAAAGCGCCTGCGCATCGATCAGGTGATGCGTCGCAGCCCCCCCGGGGACCGCGATAACCACCACGTCGGCCGCCGCCATCACCTCGGCCAGCGATCCGAGCTGGCGGGCGGGCACGCCCGGTTCCGCCACCGGCGAGCGGTTGAAGAACACCACCTCCATCCCGAAGCCGTGGTGCGCGCGGCGGGCAATCGCCTTGCCGATCCGCCCCATGCCGACGATGCCGATCACCTTGCCGGTGACATGCATCCCCAGCATCTGCATGGGCGCCCAGCCCTGCCAGTTGCCGGAACGGACCAGCCGCTCGCCTGCGCCGGCACGGCGGGCGGACATCAGGATCAGCGTCATCGCGATATCGGCGGTGGCGTCGGTCACCGCGCCCGGCGTGTTCGTCACCGCCACCCCCGCGGCCTTCGCGGCAGCCACGTCGATATGGTTGTAGCCAACGCCGAAATTGGCCAGCAGCTTGCAGCGCGGCGCCGGCACCTCGGCGAAGGCCGCGGCGTCGAAGGCGTCGCCCAGCGTCGGCAGCACAAGATCGTAATCTCTGAGCGCCGCGGCGATCTCCGCCCGGGACAGGGGCAGCGCGCTTTCGCGAAGCGTCACGTCGAAATGGGCGCGTGCGGTTTCCACCACCGGATCGGGCAGGGGACGGGTGATCAGAAGCCGCATCAGAAAAGCCTCCCGCCCAGGGGCACATCCTGCCCGGGGCCGATGAGGACCACCTCGCCCTCGGCATCGGGAACGCCGAGCACCAGCACCTCCGACATCACCGGCCCGATCTGGCGCGGCGGGAAGTTCACGACGGCCAGCACCTCGCGGCCGACAAGGCCCTCGGGCGTGTAGTGCTTCGTGATCTGGGCCGAGCTTTTCTTCTCGCCGAGCTCAGCCCCGAAATCGACCCAGAGCTTGATCGCGGGCTTGCGCGCCTCCGGGAAGGGTTCGGCCCGCGTTATGCGGCCCACGCGGATGTCGACCTTCAGGAAATCGTCATAACTGATCGTCACTTGCCCAGTTCCCTTCCCCGTTCCGCCGCCGCGTGGACCGCGCGTTTCAATAGCGCCGGAAAGCCGGTTTTCGGATCCATCAGCACCGCCAGCGCCGCCGCGGTCGTCCCACCCGGCGAGGTGACGTTGACGCGAAGCTGGCCCGGATCCTCGCCCGCCTCCATGGCAAGCTGGCCCGCCCCCGCCACCGTCGCACGGGCGAGCTGCAGCGCCAGTTCGGGGGCCAGCCCCTCGGCCTCGCCCGCCGCGGCCAGCGTCTCGATCAGGTGGAAGACATAAGCCGGGCCGGAGCCGGAGACGGCGGTGACCGCATCCATCTGATGCTCGCCCTCGAGGCGGACGACCTCGCCCACCGCCGAAAGCAGTTCCTCGGCCAGCGAGAGGTCCGCGGCCGTGGCCCGGGCATTGCCGCAGATGGCCGAGATGCCGCGCCCGATTGCGGCGGGCGTGTTCGGCATGGCCCGGACGATCGGCGTCTCTGCGCCGAAGGCGGCCTCGAAGCTGCGGATCGTGGTGCCCGCGGCGATGGAAAGAAAGAGCGTCCCGCCGCCGCCAAGGGCGGAGATCCGCGGCAGCGCCTCGCCCATCATCTGCGGCTTCACGGCGACGATGACGATGGCGGGGTCCGGCGGCAGGTCGGTGTTGAGGTGCAGGCCCCTGGCCGCCAGCCCCGTCACCCAGTCCGACGGCCGGGGATCAAGCACCCAGACCGAGGCCTCGGGCAGCCCGCGGCCGAGCCAGCCCTCCAGCAGGGCCGAGCCCATCTTCCCGCAGCCCAGCAGCACCAGCCCGCGGCGGCGCACATCATCGAGGCTCATGTCATCCTCCTCTGTCCCGTTCGCCCCGGACCCTAGTGCGGCTTCCCGCGGAGATGAACCGCAAAAAAAGGATGGCCGGGGTCCGGCCCGAAACTGCAGGCAGGGCCCACCGGGCCGGGGCCCCTCCGCGAACAGCCGCCGCCCCCGCTTCGGCGCAGGGGCGCGATGCCCGTTCCCCAAAAAGAAAACGCCCGCCCCAGAGGGCGGGCAGGACCCGGGGCCTGTCCCGGGCGGGGGTACGGGAAGGTCTCGCCTTCCTCTGGATCAACCACGGCCGAACATCGATCCTGCTCGACAAGTTCCCCGCAGCTTTTCCGTGCCGGCGGGCCTCAGGCCCGCCCGTAGGCCTCCGCAATCGCCACCTGCATCGCCTGCGCCGGGGTCTTGTCCGACCAGGCGACCAGCTGGAAGGCGGGGTAGAAGCGCTCCGAGGTCACCACCGCCGTGGTGATCAGCCGGTCGATCTGCTCCGGACCGGCGATCTGGCCGCCGGCCAGCACCAGCCCGTAGCGCCAGACCATCAGCTTCTGCTCGGCCCAATAAGTGAAGGCGCCGGCCCAGCAGCAGTCGTTCACGCGGTTCAGCGCCTCGTAGATCTCGGCCATCCGATCTTCCGGCGGCTCCATCTCGAAGGTGCAGATCAGCCGCAGCGTCTCGTCCCCGGCCGACCAGGCCAGGGTGATCGAATAGGTCCGCCACTGGCCGGTAACGGCCATGGCGATCTGATCCTCGGCGATCCGGTCGAAGTCCCATTCATGGTGTTCCGCCAGAGTCTCGACGATATCAATCGGATGCAACTCGTCGCTGATGAGGAAGTCTTCTGCTAACGACATGCCCGGCCTCTCACTGCTTGCCTCAAGATAGCCTAGAGTGGGTAAAAACCCACAATTTGCTGGGTGTCCGGCCAAGAACCTGCGAGTTGGTCTGCGGCTCTTACTAGATATGGTGTAGGACAAGCCGGACTCTGTAAAGCGATTTCTGGAAAAGAGTTGGGGATAAGCCGCGAAAATGATCGCGGCCCGCCCCGGGGGCCGTCGAAGGCTCCCTGGGCGGGCCGCACCGCGTCTTCTTGGGCTCCCCGCCCCCCCGCAAGGGCGGCGGCCGGGGCAAATCTCAGATGTCGGTCGAAAGCACCTGGCGCTGGCGGCCGAGGCCGTCGATGCCAAGCTCGACCACGTCGCCGGGCTTGAGGTAGGTCGGCGGCTTCATCCCCATGCCGACGCCGGGCGGCGTGCCGGTGGAGATGACGTCGCCGGGCTCAAGGCTCATGAACTGGCTGAGGTAGCTCACCAGATGCGCCACGCCGAAGATCATCGTCTTGGTGGAGCCGTCCTGCCGGCTCTCGCCGTTCACCGTCAGCCACATGTGCATGTCCTGCGGGTCGGCGACCTCGTCGCGGGTGACCATCCAGGGCCCGATCGGCCCGAAGGTGTCAGAGCTCTTGCCCTTGGTCCATTGCCCGCCGCGCTCCTGCTGAAAGGCGCGCTCGGAATAGTCGTTGATGACGCAATAGCCCGCGACATGGTCCAGCGCCTCGGCTTCCGAGACATATTTGGCGCGCTTGCCGATGACGACGCCAAGCTCGACCTCCCAGTCGGTCTTCTCCGATCCGCGCGGGATCAGCACGCCGTCATCCGGGCCGCCGATGGCAGAGGTCGCCTTCATGAAGAGGATCGGCTCCTTCGGCAGCGGCAGACCGGATTCGGCGGCATGGTCGGCGTAGTTGAGCCCGATGCACATGAACTTGCCGACGCGTCCGACGCAGGGCCCGTAGCGCACGTCGCCCTCGACCAGCGGCAGACTTGCGGGATCGAGCGCGGCGAGCCTGGCGATCCCCGCCGGCTCCAGCACCTCGCCCGCGATATCGGCGACAACGCCGGAGAGGTCGCGGATCCGCCCCTCCGCATCGAGCATCCCCGGCTTCTCGGCCCCGACCGGCCCATAGCGCAGAAGCTTCATCCCATCCTCCCTCGGGTGTCTAATTGACTGGCCGGCCAGACTTCGCCGCTGCGTCGGCCCGCGTCAAGGCATCTACCCGTGCGGCATGGGGGTGAAGCCGCTGACGGGCCTCGAGCTGGCCCAGCCGGACATGGCGCAGCGCATCGACGAGGATCGCCACGATCAGCCCGAAATTCAAAAGCCCGTTCGCCGCCGCCATGCCGCCGAGAAGCTGCCACTGCGGCGGCAACAGCACATCGCCGAAGCCCAGCGTGGTGAAGGCCACGAGCGAGAAATAGACCGCCTGCTCCATCGTCGGGAACAGCTCCATCAGCCGGAAGGCGATGGCCCAGACCCAGACGCCCGCGGTCACCAGCCACATGCTCCAGACCCCTGCCAGGAAGAGCGCGAGCATCATCTTCGGCCGATGCGGCTCTCGAAAGAACCAGGGCGTGGCGCGGGCCAGCACGATCTCCATCACCCAGAAACTCAGCCCGGCGACGCCGAGGCTGATCAGCATCAGCACGGTTCCGACGAGGATCTGCAGGACCATTTCCGCCTCCGCCGCAGCGCCTGATCGAGAGTACCGGCCGCGCGGCTGCTGTCAAACGTCGCCGAGGTCGCGGCCCCCGCCCTCGCCGGAGCGGAGGATCCGGATCACCCGCGCCGGATTGCCGCCGACGAGCGTATCGGGCGGCACGTCCCGGGTGACGATCGATCCCGCCGCCACGACGGAATTCGCCCCCACCCGCACCCCGCCGATGACGGTGACCCCAGCGGCGATCCAGACATTCGCCCCGATCACGATCGGGGCCGCTGTCACCCCCGCCCGCCGCCTGGCGGGATCGAGCGGGTGGCCCGAGGTGATCAGGCTCACATTCGGCCCGATCATCACGTCGTCGCCGATCTCGATCCCGCCAAGATCGTAGAAGGTGCAGTTCTGATTGACGAAGACATTGCGCCCGATCCGCGTCTCCAGCCCGCCGGTGGCGAAGAAGGGCGGGATCAGGGTGAAGGCGTCGTCGAGCGGGCGACAGATCAGCTCGGCCATCAGCGTGCGGACCTCTGCCGCCTCCTCGAACCCCAGCCGGTTGATCCGGGCGGTGATCGCCATAGCGCGGCGCGCCTCGGCCACCATCGCCGCAGAGGCGGGTGTGCCGCGGGGAATGAGCCGGCTCCCTGCTTCACCTGCCATGCGTGCCTCCCTGTCACCCCGGCGCCCTCCGGACCGGGCCCTGCCGACTGTATCCAGCCCCGGCCCCGCCCGAAAGCGCCCGGAGCCTTGCGAATTCGCCCGAATCCGCGCTGCCCCCGCTGGACAGGCCTCCTCCCCTCCCCTATCTCGAAGCCGCCATGGCCCAGAACTCCGACCCCAATTCCAAGCTGATTGCCGAGAACCGCCGCGCGCGGTTCGACTATGCCATCGAGAGCGATCTCGAGGCCGGCATCGTGCTGCTCGGGTCCGAGGTGAAATCCCTTCGCCAGGGCGGCTCCAACATCGCCGACAGCTACGCCTCGGTCGAGGATGGCGAGCTGTGGCTGATCAACGGCTATATCGCGCCGTATCGCGAGGCCAAGACCTGGGGCCACGAGGAACGGCGCAAGCGCAAGCTGCTCGTCTCGCGCAAGGAGCTGGCGCGGCTCTGGTCGGCCACGGCGCGCGAGGGGATGACCATCGTGCCCCTGCGGATGTATTTCAATGACCGCGGGATGGTGAAGCTGAAGCTCGGCATCGCCAAGGGCAAGAAGGCCGCCGACAAGCGCCAGACCTCTGCCAAACGTGACTGGGACCGGCAGAAGCGCAGGCTTCTTAAGCAGAATCTCTGACTTGCCCCCCGGGGCGCGCACGGCTAAGCCGGTCGGGCCGACGCCGGGAGCCCCCGATCATGCAGGACGATCCGAGAACACTCGTTTCCACAGACTGGCTTGCCGCCCATCTGCGCGACCCCGATCTGCGCATCCTGGACGCCTCCTGGTACCTGCCCGCCGCCGACCGCGACGCGCGGGCGGAATACCTCGCCGGCCATATCCCGGGCGCGCGCTTCTTCGATATCGACGAGATCTCCGAGGCCCGCTCTCCCCTGCCGCACATGGCGCCGCCGGCGGAGAAGTTCATCTCGCGCCTGCGCGCGATGGGCGTGGGCGACGGCCATCAGGTGGTGATCTATGACGGCGCCGGGATCCTCTCTGCGCCGCGGGTCTGGTGGACCTTCCGGCTGATGGGCAAGACCGATGTCGCCGTGCTCGACGGCGGCCTGCCGAAATGGCGCGCCGAGGGCCGCGAGATCGAGGACATGCCGCCCGCCATCCGCGACCGCCACATGACGGCGCAGCGCCAGGCCGGGCTGGTGAAGGACGTCACGCAGGTCGCGGCCGCCTCCAAGCTCGGCGACTGGGAGATCGTGGACGCCCGCTCCGCCGAGCGTTTCCTGGGCCAGGCGCCGGAGCCGCGCGCCGGCCTGCGCTCGGGCCATATACCGAATTCCAGGAACCTGCCGTTCCAGACCCTTCTGAACCCGGACGGGACGATGAAGGACCCCGACGCGCTGCGCGCCGCCTTCGTCGCGGCGGGGGTGGATCTGGCGAAGCCCGTGATCTCCTCCTGCGGCTCGGGCATCACCGCCTCGGTCCTCGACCTGGCGCTGGAACGCATCGGACACCGCGCCCACGCCGTCTACGACGGATCCTGGGCGGAATGGGGCATGTATGACGACCTCAAGGTCGCGAAGGAGTAAGGCAAAGATGTTCGAGGCCCTGAAGCCGCAGCCGGCGGACAAGATCCTGGCGCTGATGCAGATGTACCGCGATGACCCGCGGGCGGAGAAGATCGACCTCGGCGTCGGCGTCTACAAGGATGCGAGCGGCAACACGCCGATCATGCGCGCCGTCAAGACCGCGGAGCAGCAGCTCTGGGCCGCGGAGACGACCAAGAGCTATACCGCCCTTGTCGGCGACGCCGGCTTCCACGCCGCGATGGCCGGGCTGATCCTTGGGCCGGATTACGATACCGCGCGCTTTTCGGCCGCGGCGACGCCCGGCGGCACCGGCGCGGTGCGCCAGGCGCTGGACCTCGTGCGCATGGCGACCCCTGGCGCCACCGTCTGGCTGCCCGATCCGACCTGGCCGAACCACAACTCCATCGTCGCCTATCTCGGCATGAAGACCGCGAGCTACCGCTACTTCGACGCCGAAAGCCGCGCGGTGGACTTCGGCGGCCTTGTCGAGGACCTCGGAAAGGTGGCCGCGGGCGACCTCGTCCTGCTGCATGGCTGCTGCCACAACCCGACCGGCGCGAACCTGAACCTCAGCCAATGGGCCGAGGTGGCGGAGATCCTCGCCAAGCGCGGCGCGGTGCCGCTGATCGACATCGCCTATCAGGGCTTCGGCGACGGGCTGGAGGACGATGCCGCCGGCACGCGGCTGATCGTGGAGCGGCTGCCGGAGGTGCTGATCGCGGCCTCCTGCTCGAAGAACTTCGGCCTTTACCGCGAGCGGGTAGGCATCCTGATGGCGATGAGCACGCCGGCCGCGCGGCAGGTCACGCAGGGTTCGCTGGCCTATCTGAACCGGCAGAACTACTCCTTCCCGCCCGATCACGGCGCGCGGCTGGTGACGATGATCCTTGGCGACGACACGCTGCGCGCCGAATGGAAAAAGGAGCTGGAGGAGATGCGGCTGGCCATGCTGGGCCTGCGCGAGCAGCTCGCCTCCGAGCTGCGGCGGCTGACCGGATCGGACCGCTTCGGCTTCATCGCCCAGCACCGCGGCATGTTCTCGCGCCTTGGCGCGACACCGGAGCAGGTGGAGCGGCTGCGGACGGAACACGGCATCTACATGGTCGGCGATTCGCGCCTGAACATTGCCGGGCTGAACGCGAAGACGGTCCCCGTCCTCGCCGCCGCCATCGCCGAGGCCGGGATCTGAAAAGGCGGTGAAGGGAACGGACGGACGCCGCGGGGAAACCCGCGGCGTTTTTCGTTCAAGGTGCTGATCTGACGTGAAAATCCGCTTACCGATTCAGCACAGCTTCAGCACCGCTTTCGCACCGTAAGTGTACCGGCTTTCGGGACGGTGCCCGGGCGTTCTGCGCAACACCCCCGACGGCGCCCCCCCTCCGTCGGGAAATGGGAAAGGGCCGGCGGTTGCCCGCCGGCCCCTCTTTCATCCACAGACTGGGGAGGAGATCAGCTGTGGTAGGCCATTTCGCCGTGGGAGGTGAGGTCGAGGCCCTCGCGCTCTTCTTCCTCGGTCACGCGCAGCCCCATCACGGCGCCGACGAGCTTGTAGAGGATGAAGGACACCACGCCCGACCAGATCAGCGTGGTCAGCACGGCTTCGAGCTGCACCATCTCCTGGCTGCCCATCGTCACGCCCTTGCCGTAGCCGACGCCGCCCAGCGAGGAGGCCGCGAAGATGCCGGTCAGCAGCGCGCCGGTGATCCCGCCGACGCAGTGGACGCCGAAGACGTCGAGGCTGTCGTCATAGCCGAACTTGCCCTTCACCGTGGTAACGAAGAAGTAGCAGATCGGCGAGACGATCAGGCCCAGCACCACGGCGCCCATCGGGCCGATGAAGCCGCAGGCCGGGGTGATGGCGACGAGGCCCGCGACCATGCCCGAGGCGGCGCCCAGCATGGAGGCCTTGCCGCGGGCCATGCCCTCGATGGCCGACCAGCTCAGGATCGCGGCGGCGGTGGCGACGAAGGTGTTGATCATCGCCAGCGCAGCGGTGCCGTTGGAGGCGAGCGCGGAACCGGCGTTGAAGCCGAACCAGCCCACCCACAGGATCGAGGCGCCGACCATGGTCAGCGTCATCGAGTGCGGCGCCATGTTGTCCCGCCCGAAACCGGTGCGCTTGCCGAGGACGAGGCAGCCCACGAAGCCCGCGATACCGGCGTTGATGTGAACCACCGTGCCGCCGGCAAAGTCCATCGCGCCCATCTTGAAGAACAGGCCCGAGCCGTCCCAGACCATATGCGCGATCGGGAAGTAGACCAGGGTCACCCAGAGCGCGATGAAGACGAGGAGCGAGGAGAACTTGATGCGCTCGACGATGGAACCGATGATCAGCGCGGGCGTGATGACCGCGAAGGTCATCTGGAACACCACGAAGACATATTCCGGGATCGTGCCGGACAGCGAGGCCGGGGTCACGCCGGCAAGGAACGCCTTGCCGAGGCCGCCCCAGTAGGGCGAGGTGCCGCCGCCGAAGGCCATCGAGTAGCCCCAGAGCACCCAGATCACCATGACGAGGCCGGTGATCAGCGTACACTGCATCAGCACCGAGAGCATGTTCTTGGTCCGCACGAGGCCGCCGTAGAACAGCGCCAGGCCCGGCAGCGTCATGAACAGAACCAGCAGGCTCGAAGTCATCATCCAGGCGGTGTCGCCTGAATCCATCTTGGGCGCGGTGTCGGCGAAAGCCGGCAGCGCGAGCATCGCCGCCGCCGCGGCAAGGCCCAGGGTTTTCTTTATGTCAGCCATTGTCGTGTCTCTCTTCCCTGATCCGCCGCGTCACAGCGCGTCGTCGTTGGTTTCACCCGTCCGGACGCGGACTGCCTGGTCCACATCGAGAACGAAAATCTTTCCGTCGCCGATCTTGTCGGTCTTGGCGGTCTTGCGGATCGTGTCGACGACCTGATCGCACAGGCTGTCGGAGACCACGATCTCCAGCTTGACCTTGGGGACGAAATTCACCGCGTACTCGGCGCCGCGATAGATTTCGGTATGGCCAGACTGGGAGCCGAAGCCCTTGATTTCCGTCACCATCATACCGCGCACTCCGATGGAGGTCAGCGCCTCGCGCACCTCCTCCAGCTTGAACGGCTTGATTGCTGCTATGATGAGTTTCACGTCCTTCCCCTTCCGGTTTGGCAGGTGGCCCCTGGTGGCGGCGCCCAGATGGAGAAAGCGGCCTTCGCAGCCGCAGCACAAGCAAGCGTGAGCCGTCCGACGGGGCAGGAGCGGCCTTAGTTGCACATTTTTTGCACATTTCTGGCATGGTGATGCATTTTTGGGCTTAACGGAATCTGAACCCCCCTCGGTTCCCGCTCCACATTTCCGCATCGGTTGGGTAGTCTGGCCGCAAAACCGGCAGCCCGCCGCGGCGGGGAGAAGCTGGTCCAGGCAGCATACGGGCAGTTACGAGATGAGTGGGACCGGACGAAAGCCCCCCCTGAGGGCGGAGCGGCGCTATCCGGCGCAAAATACCGCCAAGGCCAAGCCACAGCGCGGAAAATCCGGCGGCGGAAGCGGCGGCGGCGGGGGCCGCCGGGGCTCCGGCGGCGGCGGATCCGGCGGCCGGCGGCCGCCGCGGCGCCAGGGCGGCAACATGCTGACGCGCTTCCTCGGCGGCTTCTTCCGGCGAATCTTCCGCCTCATCTGGGGAATCGGCTGGCGGGTCAGCGTGGTGACCGCGCTGATCATCGGCATCTGGGCGTTCTACGACTATTCCACCCTGCCGCCTGTCGCGAAGCTCTACGACGGGCGCTCGCGCGGGTCGGTGACGCTGCTCGACGACCAGGGCAAGCCCTTCGCCTGGCGCGGCGAGACCTATGACCAGGTCACCGCCGCCTCGATCTCGCCCTATCTGAAGCACGCCATCATCGCGACCGAGGACCGGCGCTTCTACAGCGAGTTCGGCGTCAGCCCGCGCGGGATCATCGGGGCGATGCTGATCAACATGCGCGCCGGGCGCGGGCCGTTCCACGGCAACGGCGGCTCGACCATCACCCAGCAGGTGGCGAAGCTCCTCTGCGACGGGCGGCCCTACAACCCCAAGATATGGAAGACCCAGCAGGACTATGTCGCCGACTGCCGCCGCACCACGCTGTGGCGGAAGATCCGCGAGGTCCCCTACGCCCTGGCGATGGAGGCCAAGTACACCAAGGACCAGATCCTGACGGTCTACATCAACCGCGCCTATCTCGGCGCCGGCACCCGTGGGTTCGAGGCGGCCTCGGAACGCTATTTCGGCAAGCACGCGAGCCAGGTCACCCCGGCGGAGGCGGCGATGCTGGCGGGGCTTCTGAAGGCGCCGTCCTACTACGCGCCGACCTCCAGCCTCGAACGGGCGCAGAGCCGGGCCAACCTCGTCATCGACCTGATGAAGCAGCAGGGCTACCTGACGCTGGCGCAGGCGGCGGAGGCGCATGCCCATCCGGCGGTGCTGTCGAAGGCGGCAGCGACGCGGGCGGGGGGCTATTTCGCCGACTGGGTGATGGATTCGGGGCCGAGCTTCCTGACCAACGACACGACCGAGGACGTGACGATCCGCACCACGCTGGACCAGAAGGTCCAGGCGGCGGCGGAGGCGGCGATGCATGACGTCTTCGAATCGAAGCTGAAGCCCGGCTCGAAGGTGCAGGCGGCGATCGTGGTGATGTCGCCCGACGGCGCGGTGCGCGCCATGGTGGGCGGGCGCACGGCCGAGCCGCCCGGCGCCTTCAACCGCGCGACACAGGCGCTGCGGCAGACGGGTTCGGCCTTCAAGCCCTTCGTCTATGCCGCCGCGCTCGACATGGGGATGAGCCCGAACGACATCGTCGAGGATTCGCCCCTGACGGTGGACGTGCCCGGCTCCGGCCCCTGGTCGCCGAAGGATTTCGACCCGACCTACATGGGTCCGGTGACGCTGACCACAGCGCTGGCGCATTCGCTGAACACCTCGGCCGTGCGGATCGCGCTGAAGGTGGGGCTCGACAACGTGCGCAAGGTGGCGACCGATTTCGGCATCGACAGCAAGCTTGCCAAGGGCCCGGCGCTGGCGCTGGGGGTGTCCGAGGTCACGCCGCTCGATCTGACCGGGGCCTATGCCGGGATCCTGAACGGCGGATCGTCGGTGAAGCCCTACGGGCTGATCGACCTGTCGCTGCGGGGCGACAAGCAGCCCCTGATCGGCAAGGAGGGCGGCATCGGCGAGCGCGTGATCTCGCAGAAGGCCGACCAGGAGTTGATCTACATGATGAACCAGGTGGTCAACCAGGGCACCGGGCAGCGCGCCAAGCTGCCGGACCGCGAGGCCGCGGGCAAGACCGGCACCAGCCAGCTGTCCCGCGACGCCTGGTTCGTCGGCTTCACCGCGCATTACGTGGTGGGGGTCTGGCTCGGCAATGACGACGATTCGCCGCTGACCGGCACCACCGGCGGCGGGCTTCCCGCCGAGATCTGGCACGCGACGATGGTGGGCATCGACAAGACGCTGGACGTGACCCCCGCGCCGCTGCCGATGATCCAGCCGCCGCCGCCCAGCCAGACCGGCCCGATCGACGGCGGCCAGACCGCCCAGGGCGGACAGGGCAATTACGTCATCGACCGGCTGGTGAACTCGGTGATCGGCGCGCTGACCGGGAAGAACTAGGCCCGACCGCCCGGGGGGCGGTCGGGCGCTACCCGGCGGTGGTGCGCGCCGCGTATCGGGTGGGGGCTGCGCCCCCTGGCGTCAGCCGGAAACCTTCAGCTTCGCGATCAGCTTTTCGATATTGCCATGCTCCTGGTCGAGCATGGAGCCGATCTCGGTCCGTTCCGTCGCCAGCATGTTCACCCCGTCGATGATCATGTTGAAGAACAGGAACCGCCCGCTCTTGTCCGACACCCACCAGCGCAGGTCGAAGGGCTGCTGGCCGCGCAGCTTGGCGGTGGAGAGGACCTCGTAGAAGCTGTTGAGCGGCTTCGCACCGGTGACGGTGATCTTGCCGCCGATGAATTCGCGGAATCGCCGGCCGTACTTGCGCGAGATATAGCCCTGGAAGGCCTCGGTATAGGCCTTCATCTGCGCCGGGGAGGCCGAGCGTGCGGCGATGCCCAGCGACGAGCGGGCGATAATCGGCACGTCGGCATAGGTGGCGAAGACCTTCTCGAAGTCAGCGAACATCTTGTTTTCGCTCTCGCCGGAATTGATGATCTGGTTCACCGCGTCGACGACATGGTTCACCAGAGTGCGGGCGGCGGAAACATCCAGCGCCGCGGCCGGCCCGGCCAGCGCCGAGATCGCCGCGCCGCCCATCAGGCCGGCGATCAGCCGGCGGCGGGTGAGGTCAATTCGAATTGGCATAGGGGTCCTCATAGGGATCGAAATTCGTGGTCGGCGACGGCATCCCGATGTCGTGGTGCCGCTTCTCCAGGTAGATCAGCCTCTCCTGCGCGTAGCTGTCGGCGCTGCCGTAGAGAATCGAGTTGATCATGTCATTGTAGCGATACCGGGTGCCCAGCTTCGAGGCCAGATCGACGGCGGTGGGATAGCCGCGCAGGTTCTGCGGCAGGATCGAGTTCACGGGATCGGCGAGCGTGTCGACGACGGTGCCGGCGAGGTCGCGCTGGGTCGAGGGGCCGAGGAAGGGCACTTCAAGATAGGCCCCCTCCGGTGCGCCCCAGACGTAGAGCGTCTCGCCGAAATCGTTGGAGGCGGCGGGCAGGCCCAGTGCGCCGGCCGGGTTCAGGAGCCCGCCGAGGCCGAAGATCGTGTTGAAGGCGAATCGCAGCGTGTTCTGGCCTGCAGCGGCGAACTTGGCCTGCAGCAGGTCGTTGGCCACGTAGCTCGGCAGCGCGAGGTTGCCGGCAAGGTTGCTCACCCCCTGGCGCACCGGCCCGGGCAGCGCATGGCCGTAGGCCTGCGACGCGGGTTTCAGCACATGGCTGTCGAACTTGATGTTGAAGGCGTGGTTCTCTCGGTTCTGCGCCTCGTAGGGATCGTTGATCTTGCCGGGCGCCACGGCCGGGGCGCAGCCCGCCAGGCCCGTCGCCAGGAGCACCGCCGCCAGCAGCGCCTGGCGCCGGGGGGCGGGAAAGGAAATCTTAGAAAACATCCGTCACTCTGTCCGCTCAAAAGCCGGACCCGAGTGCCCGACGCGACCGTGAGTGATTTAGGCTCAGGTCGGCAGCAAGACAACCGCCACGCGCGGACGGCCGCCAAGATCACCCGCCGCCGTGCAGGATTCGCCTCAGGAAGGGACGCAATTGCCACAGAAGACGGCGGATGGCGCGCGGGCCCTGCGCCTTGCGCTTCTCCGCGGCCGCGGGCTGATCCTCGCCGCCGCGCTTTTCAGCGCCGCGGTGAACCTGCTGATGCTCACCGGACCGGTCTACATGCTGCAGGTCTACGACCGGGTGCTGACCAGCCGGTCGGAGGCGACGCTGGCCGCGCTGAGCCTGCTGATGGGCTGTCTCTACCTGTTCATGGCGGTGCTCGACCATGCCCGCGCCCGGGTCATGGCCCGCGTCGGCGCGCGGCTTCAGGCGCTGCTGGACGCGCGGGTGCTGCATGCGATGCTGGTCCACCAGCTGGCCGCGCCCGGGGATCCGGCTGCGCAATCGGCCACGCGGGATATCGAGGCGCTGCAGCGCTTCCTCGCCTCGCCGCTGCCGATCGCGCTGTTCGACATTCCCTGGTCGCCGGTCTTCGCGGCGGCGATCTTCGTCTTCCACCCCTGGCTCGGCTGGCTGGCGCTCGCCGGGGCGGCGGCGCTGATCGGCATCGCCGGGCTGAACCAGCTTCTGACCTTCGCTGCCGCGGGCCGCGCCGGGGCCGCCGCGCTGACCGCAGAGCGTCAGGCGGCGGAGATCCGGGCCGAGGCCGGGGCGATCCGCGGCCTTGGGATGGAGGCGGCGGCGGCGGGGCGCTGGCTGCGCAGCCGGCGGGCGGCGCTGTCGGCGCAGGTCGCGCTGTCGGACCGGATGGCGGGATTCGCGGCGCTGTCGCGCGGGGCGCGGCTGTTCCTGCAATCGGCGATGCTGGGCCTCGGCGCGCTGGTGGTGCTGCGCGGGCAGATGTCGGGCGGCGCGATGATCGCGGGCTCGGTGCTGCTCGGCCGGGCGCTGCAGCCGGTGGAGGTGGCGGTGGCGCAATGGGGCACCTTCCTGCAGGCGCGCGAGGGCTGGCGCAGGCTGGCCGCGCTGATGTCGCGCGTGCCGGTCGAGACCGCGCCGATGGCGCTGCCCCGCCCGGCGGCCGAGATCGCGGTGGAGGCGCTGACCGTCACCCCCCCGGGCGAGAGCCGGCCGGCGCTGCGCCAGGCCAGCTTCACGCTGGCGCCGGGGCAGGCGCTGGCGGTGATCGGGCCGTCGGGGTCGGGGAAATCGACGCTGGCGCGCGCGCTGGCCGGGATCTGGCCGGCGCAGTCCGGTGCGATCCGGCTTGGCGGGGCCGGGATCGGGCAATACCCGCCGGACCAGCTTGGCGCGCTGATCGGCTACCTGCCGCAGCGGGTCGCCCTTTTCGAGGGCACGGTGGCGGAGAATATCGCCCGCCTCCAGCCCGGCGCCGCGCCGGAGGAGATCATCGTCGCCGCCCGCCGCGCGGGCCTGCACGAGGCGATCCTCGCCCTGCCGGAGGGGTATGACACCCTGACCGGCCCGGCGGGCGACCCGTTCTCCGGCGGGCAGATCCAGCAGGTGGGACTGGCGCGCGCGCTTTTCGGCGATCCGGTGCTGCTGGTGCTGGACGAGCCCAATTCCAACCTCGACCGCGCCGGGGCGCTGGCGCTGAACCTCGCCATTCGCGAGGCAAAGGCCCGCGGCGCGGCGGTGGTGGTGATGACCCACCGCACCGCCGCGATCGAGACCTGCGACGCGGTCCTGCTGCTCGAAGCCGGGCGCGTCCGCGGCATCGGCCCGCGGGAGCAGATGATGCGTGCCATGATGCGGGCAAGCCCCGCCGCGCCCGATCCCGCACCCCTCTTCCGCCCGGCCCCGCGTCCGGGCGCCGCGGCGGGGGGCCGCGGCTGATGCCCGACCTGCCCGCCCTCTCCGCCCGCGGCGCGCTCGTCACCGGCTTCGCGGCGATCCTGGCGCTTGTGCTGGTCTTCGGCCTCTGGGGCACGCGGGCGCGGATCGCCGGGGCCGTGATCGCCGAGGGCCGGGTGGAGGTGGATCTGAACCGCCGCCCCGTGCAGCACCCCGAGGGCGGCTTGGTCACCCGCGTCGCCGTGCGCGAGGGCGAGCATGTCGCGGCGGGCCAGGTGCTGATGGTGCTCGACGGCGCGGCCCTGCGGTCCGAGGCGCGCCAGACCGCCAACCAGCTTCTCGACCTTCAGGCCCGCAAGGCGCGGCTGATGGCAGAGCGCGACGGCGCCGCCACGGTCGCCTTCCCCGCCGCCCTTGCCGCAGAGGCCGCGCGCAGCCCCGAGGTCGCGGCCCTCCTCGCCGGGCAGCGCCAGCTCTTCGCCGCGCGGGGCGAGACCTTCGCCCGCCAGCAGGCGCAGCTTGACGCGCAAGTGGCCCAGATCGCCCGCCAGATCGAGGGGATCGACGCGCAGATCGCCGCCGCCCGCACCCGGCTTTCGCTTACCGCCACCGATCTCGCCACCCAGCGCGGCCTGCGCGCCCGCGGCCTTGCGCCCGCCGCCCGGGTGCTGGCGCTGGAGGCGCAACAGGCGGATCTTCAGGGCAGCATCGGCGCGCTCCGCGCCAGCCGCGGCCAGGCCGAAAGCCGCGCGACGGAGACCCGGATCGCCGCGCTGAAGCTCGACGCCGCCCGGCGCGAGGACGCGACGACGGAGCTGCGCAGGATCGCCCCCCGGATCCTCGCCCTGGCCGAGCAGCTGCGCGCCCAGCGCACCCGCATCGCCCGGCTGACGATCCGCGCGCCGGTCGCCGGCATCGCCTACGACCTTGCCGTCACCGCGCCGCAATCGGTGCTGCGCCCGGCCGACCCGGCGCTTTACATCGTGCCGCAGGACCGGCCGCTGATCGTCGCCGCACGCATCCCCCCTGCCGCGATCGACGACGTGGCGCCGGGCGCAGAGGTGCGGCTGCGCGTCACCGCCATACATGACCGGCTCGCCCCCGACGTGACCGGCCGCATCACCACCATCGCGCCCGACCGGCTGACCGACCCGCGCACCGGCGCGGACTACTACCGCGTCCGCATCGCGCTGTCCGCCCCCGCCCATACCGACGGCGCAGGCCACGCCATCCTGCCCGGCATGCCGGTGGAGGCCTTCATCGCCACCGCCAGCCGCAGCCCGCTGGCCTATCTCCTCGGCCCGGTGCAGGCCTATTTCGACCATGCCTTCCGCGACGGCGGATCGGGGCTTTCCCATCCGCCCGCACGGGGCTAGCTTCGGCGCCGAATCCCCGGAAGAAGCAAGGCAGGGAGGCCAGGATGACCGACAGGATCGAGGCGCGGCTCAAGGAGCTCGGCGTGGAATTGCCGGAGGCGGCGGCGCCGGCCGCCAACTATGTGCCCTTCGTGCAGCTGGGCAACCAGCTGTTCGTGTCCGGCCAGATCAGCCAGGGCCCCGAGGGCCTGATCAAGGGCAAGCTCGGCGCCGAGCTTGACGTGGCGCAGGGCGCCGCCGCCGCGCGCCGCTGCGCGATCGGCCTGCTGGCCCAGGCCCGCGCGGCCTGCGGCGGCGATTTTTCGCGCCTCGTGCGGGTCATCAAGCTCACCGGCTTCGTGAACTCCACCCCCGACTTCACCGACCAGCCGAAGGTCGTCAACGGCGCCTCGGACTTCCTGGTGGAGGTTCTGGGCGAGGCTGGCCGCCATGCCCGCTCCGCCGTCTCCGCCGGCGCGCTGCCGCTGGGCGTCGCAGTCGAGATCGAAGCCATCTTCGAGATCCGCTGATCATGCCCACCCTGCCCGAGGCCTTCCTGCGCCTCCCCATCGCCCACCGCGCCTTCCACGACCAGGCCGCCGGGCGGCCGGAGAACTCCCTCATCGCCGCCCGCGCGGCGATCGAGGCCGGTTACGGGATCGAGATCGACATCCAGCCGTCTTCGGACGGTGTGCCGATGGTCTTCCACGATTACACGCTCGCCCGGCTGACCGGGGCGGAAGGGCGGATCGCGGACCGCACGGCGGCAGAGCTCGGCGCGCTGACGCTGAAGGGCGGGGCGGAGGGCATCCCGACGCTGGCGCAGATGCTGGAGACCGTCGCCGGCCGCGTGCCGCTTCTCATCGAGATCAAGGATCAGGACGGGCATTGCGGCCCCGGCGTCGGCCCGCTGGAGGCCGCGGTGGCGCAGGTGCTTTCGGGCTACCAGGGTCCGGTGGCCGTGATGTCCTTCAACCCCTATTCCATGGCCGCGATGGCCAGGGTGGCCCCTCAGATCCCGCGCGGCATCACCAGCTGCTCCTTCCCCGCGAAGGACTGGCCGATGCCGGCGGACCGCCGCGCCGAGCTGGCCGAGATCCCGGATTACGAACCCACCGGCTGCAGCTTCATCAGCCACGAGGCCGCGAATCTTGCGCGCCCCCGCGTGGCGGCGCTGAAGACGGCGGGGGCCGCGATCCTGTGCTGGACCATCCGCAGCCCCGAAGCCGAGGCCGAGGCCCGCAAGATCGCTGACAACATCACCTTCGAGCGATACGCTGCCGTGATCCCCTCTTGACGCCGGGCGCCTCCGGCCCAGCTCAAGGGGGCTGCCGAAACCTCCTCAAGGCCGGCTCATGACGGAGACGATCGAGATTGCCGCCCTCGCCGGCCTGTCGGAGATCCCGGCGGCCGAATGGGACGCCTGTGCCTGCCCGGAGGCGGCAGACGGCCGCCCGGCGGACCCGTTCACTACGCATCGGTTCCTGTCGGCGCTGGAACGCTCCGGCTCGGTCGGGCCCGGCACCGGCTGGGCCGCGCATCCGCTCGTCGCCCGGGCGGGGGGCGAGGCGATCGCGGTCGCGCCGCTCTACGTCAAGGGCAACAGCCAGGGCGAGTACATCTTCGATTTCAACTGGGCCCATGCCTACGAGAACGCCGGCGGGCGCTATTACCCGAAGCTTCAGGTGGCGGTTCCCTTCACCCCCGCGACCGGCCGCCGCTTCCTCACCCGCCCGGGGCTGGAGGATCTGGGCCGCCGCGCGCTGATCCAGGGCGCGCTGCAACTGGCCGAGAACAACCAGCTCTCCTCGCTCCACATCACCTTCTGCACGGAAGAAGAGGCCGAGGCCGGGGCCGCCATGGGCCTGATGCGCCGCACCACCCAGCAGTTCCACTGGGCGAACGCGGGCTACGGCGATTTCCAGGCCTTCCTCGACACCCTCTCGTCCCGCAAGCGCAAGGCGATCCGCAAGGAGCGGGCGCAGGCGCAGGCCTTCGGCGGCACGATCCACCAGCTTACCGGCCCGGCCATTGAGCCCGGGCACTGGGACGCCTTCTGGCGCTTCTACCAGGACACCGGCGCGCGCAAATGGGGCCAGCCCTACCTCACCCGCGCCTTCTTCGACGAGATGCAGGCGACGATGCGCGACGACATCCTGCTGGTGCTGGCAGAGCGGAACGGCCGCTGGGTGGCCGGCGCGCTGAACTTTATCGGCCGCGACGCGCTTTTCGGCCGCTACTGGGGCTGTACCGAGGACCACCCCTGCCTGCATTTCGAGCTCTGCTACTACCAGGCGATCGACTTCGCCATCGCCCGGGGTCTCGCGCGGGTCGAGGCCGGGGCGCAAGGCGAACACAAGCTCGCCCGCGGCTACCTGCCGGTGCCGACCCATTCGCTGCACTGGATCGCCGATCCCGGTTTCCGCAACGCCGTGGCGCGCTATCTGGAGGCCGAACGCGACGCGGTGGGCGAGGAGATCGAGGTGCTCACCGCCTACGGCCCATTCCGACGAGGCGAGAGGCCGGAGTAGGCCGGGCGCCGTCTGCCCCCGCCCGGGGGCGCCTGTCCGGCCACGCGATTCACATTTCGGGCGAAGCGCGTTAGCCTTGGCGCCAAGACGCGCGCCCCCGCTGCCGCAGAGAAAGGACACCCCATGGCCGAGAAACTGACAGACCCCGCCCGCACCGAGGCGCTTCAGCCGCTGCTGGAGGCCGGATGGACCCTGGTCGAGGGCCGCGACGCGATCACCCGGACCTTCAGCTTCAAGAATTTCGTCGAGGCCTTCGGCTGGATGACCCGCGCCGCGATCTGGGCCGAGAAATGGAACCACCATCCGGAGTGGTTCAACGTCTACAAGACCGTCGAGGTCACGCTGTCCACCCATGATGCCGGCGGGCTGACCGAGCTCGATATCAAGCTGGCGCGCAAGATGGAGCAACTCGCCGAATGCTGAAAGAGATCCTGAACCTCCACGTCACTCAGACCCAGACGGTGGGGCAGCTCCTCACCATGGGCTTTCTGACCACGATCCTCGGCAATGTCATAGCCGCGCTGGTGATTCTGGTCGCGGGCTTCGTGATCGCCCGCTGGGCCGACCGCCGCATCGTCGCCTTCGGCAAGAAATACGAACGCCTCGACGACATGCTGTTCAACTTCCTGGGCAGCATCACCCGCTACGCGGTGATGACCTTCGCGGGGCTCTTCATCCTCAACACCTTCGGGATCCAGACCACCTCGATCATCGCCGTTCTCGGCGCCGCCGGCCTGGCGGTCGGCCTCGCCCTGCAGGGCACGCTGTCGAATGTCGCGGCGGGGGTGATGATCATCCTGTTCCGCCCGTTCAAGCTTGGCAATTTCATCAATGTCGACGGGGTTTCCGGCACCGTTCTCGACATCAACCTGAACTTCATCGAGCTGAAGACCTACGACGGGCTGCAGATCATCGTCCCCAATGCCAAGGTCTGGGGCAACGTGGTGACGAACTACTCGGTCTACGACACGCGGCTGGCGGAATGGACCTTCGGCGTGGCCTATTCGACGGACCTCGCGCTGGCCGAGAAGGTGATCCGCGAGACGGTCACCTCCGACCCCCGCGCGCTGGCCGAGCCCGCCTTCTTCCTCAAGGTCAGCGGGCTGAACGACAGCTCGGTCGATTTCCTCTGCCGCTGCTGGGCGAAGAGCTCGGATTTCTGGATGTTCAAGAACGACATGAACCGCGCGGTGAAGGAGGCGCTCGACGCCAACGGGATCGAGATCCCCTTCCCCAACCGCACCGTCTGGCTGCAGCAGGAGGCCGCCGCGGAAGACGGGGCCGCCCAGGCGAAGGCCGGTTAAACGCGGCCGGCGCGGGCAGATCCCGCGCCGGCCGTCAGGTCAGGCCGCCCGGCTCAGATCGCGGCCAGCATGGATTCGCCGCCCGACAGGTCGCAGACGCCGGGGTTTTCCTCGGCGTGCAGCACCTCGACCGTACCGTCGACCACATACATCGCGTAGCGCTTGGAGCGGTCCACCAGCCCGCGCGAGGGCACCGAGAAATCCATCCCCACCGCCTTGGTGAAGTCCGCCGTGGCGTCGCCGATCATGCGGATGCCGGCCTCGCTGGCGCCGGTGGACTTGCCCCAGGCGTCCATCACGAAGGGGTCGTTCACGGAAAGGCAGATGACGTCATCCACCCCCTTGGCATCGAAATCCGCCTTGGTGCGGATGAAGCTCGGCACGTGAGACGTGGTGCAGGTGCCGGTATAGGCCCCCGGCAGCGCGAAGATCACCACCTTGCGGCCCTTGGTCAGGCTGCCCAGGCTCACCTCTTCCGGGCCATTCTCTCCCATCGCCACCAGAGTCGCCTCCGGCAGTTGGTCCCCAACGGAAAGTCCCATAGTTATCCTCACAGATTGCGTTTCCCGTCTCAGGGATTATAGCTCGCCACGGTGGCAAACCAGTGCTTTCGGAGGAAACCATGGCGGGCATCGTGGTGATCGGGGCGGGTCAGGCGGCGGCGTCGCTGGTGGCGAAGCTCAGGACCGAGGGCTTCACCGGCGCCATCACCGTGATCGGAGAGGAGCCGCTTGCCCCCTATCAGCGGCCGCCGCTTTCCAAGCAATACCTCTTGAAGGAGATGGAGCTGGAGCGCCTGTTCCTGCGCTCCGCCGCCTTCTACGACGAGCAGAAGATCACGCTGCGCCTCGGCGATCCGGTGACCGCGATCGACCGCGCGGGCAAGACCGTGACCGTGGGCGGCAGCGCGGTCCCCTACGATCAGCTCGCGCTCGCCACCGGCGCCCTGCCGCGGCGCCTGCCCGCCGCGATCGGGGGCGATCTTGAAGGCGTCTACACCGTCCGAACGCTGGCCGATGTCGACGCGATGGCGCCGGAATTCCAGCCCAGCCGCAGGCTTCTTGTCATCGGCGGCGGATATATCGGGCTGGAGGCCGCGGCCGTTGCTGCAAAGCTCGGACTCGAGGTGACGTTGGTCGAGATGGCCCCCCGCATCCTGCAGCGCGTCGCCGCGACCGAGACCTCTGACTTCTTCCGCGCCACGCACCGCGCGCATGGCGTGACGCTGCGCGAGGGCACGGGGCTGGAACGGCTGACCGGCGAGGGACGGGTGCGCGGCGCGCGCTTCACCGATGGAACCGAGATGGCGGTGGATTTCGTCATCGTCGGCATCGGCATCACGCCCGACACGCGGCTTGCCGAAGCGGCCGGGCTTGCCATCGACAACGGCATCGCCACCGACGCGCAGGGGCGCACCTCCGATCCCGCCATCTGGGCGGCGGGCGACTGCGCCTCCTTCCCGGCAGGCGCGGGGCGGCTCCGCCTCGAAAGCGTCGGCAATGCCATCGACATGGGCGAACTGGTGGCGCGCAACATGCTGGGCGCGGCGCAGGACTACGTGCCGAAGCCCTGGTTCTGGTCCGATCAATACGACGTGAAGCTGCAGATCGCGGGCCTCAATACCGGCTACGACACGATCGTCGCCCGCGACGACGGGACCGCGGGCGCGGCGCGCTCCGTCTCGTTCTGGTATTACGGCGGGGGGCGGCTGCTGGCCGTCGACGCGATGAACGATCCGCGCGCCTACATGATCGGCAAGCGGCTGATCGAGGCGGGCAAGACCCCCGATCCGGCGGTGGTCGCGGACCCGGCGGCGGACCTCAAGGCGCTTCTGAAGGCGTGAGGATCGTCGGCGGCACCCATCGCGGCCTGCAACTGGCCGAGGTCGGCAAGGGCGATGCGGCCGCGCATCTGCGCCCGACGACCGACCGCGTGCGCGAGGCGATCTTCAACCTCATCGCCCACGGCCCCTACCCGGCGATCGAGGGCGCGCGCGTGCTCGACCTTTTCGCCGGCACAGGCGCGCTGGGGCTGGAGGCGCTGTCACGCGGCGCGGCCCGCGTGACCTTCGTCGAGGACGGCGCCGCCGGCCGCGCCCTGATCCGCCGGAACGTGGAGCTGATGCGCGCCATGGGCACGACCGACCTCTACCGCCGCGACGCGACCCGGCTGGGCGAGAACCGCGGGGCGCCCTTCGGGCTGGTGTTCCTCGACCCGCCCTATGGCAAGGGGCTGGGAGAGCGGGCGCTGGCCTCGGCGGTCGAGGGCGGCTGGATCGCCCCCGGCGCGCTGGTGGTCTGGGAGGAAGGCGCGCCCCCCGCCCCGCCCCCGGGCTTCGAGATCCGCGACCAGCGCCGCTACGGCGACACCACCGTCACCCTTCTGACCGCACCGCAACAGCCCCCGGAGGCCCCATGACCCCACCCGCCGCCGTGATCTTCGACTGCGACGGGGTGCTGGTCGACAGCGAGCCCGCCGGCTTCGCGCTGATGGCCGAGGAGTTCGCGGGATACGGCCTGACCGTGACGCCGGAGGAGATGGAGCGCGACTTCTTCGGCTCCACCATGAAGGACAACTGGGAACGTGCCCGCGCCCGCGGCGCCGATCTGCCCGATGACTGGGTGGAGCGGTTCTACGACCGCCTCTACGCCCGGCTGGCCGAGGGCACGCCGCTGATCGCAGGCATCCCCGAGGTGCTCGACCGGCTCGACGCGGCGGGGATTCCCTATGCGGTGGGGTCCAATGGCTCGGACGAGAAGATGCAGGTGACGCTCAGCCAGCACCCGGGCGTGTTCCGCAGGCTCGACGGGCGGCTCTTCTCCGGCCAGACGCTCGGCGCGCCGAAGCCCGCGCCGGACCTCTACCTGCACGCAGCGGCCGCGCTCGGCGCCCCGCCCGACCGATCGGTGGTGGTGGACGACAGCCCCACCGGCTGCCGCGCCGCGCGCAATGCCGGGATGGCCTGCCTGGGCTTCGCCCCCCATGACGACGGGGCGCGGCTGGCCGCAGAGGGGGCGCAGGTGTTTCATGCCATGGAAGACCTGCCGCGCCTTATCGGCTTGTGAGGGCGGGCGGCGTCGGCGGCGCCGGCCTCAGACGCCGCGCCGGAAGGTGAGCGAGGTCGGCCGGTCGAACCCCGGATGCGCGGTCGCGCCCGCCTCGCGGAACCCCATCGCCCAGAAGGCGGCGTGGTTCTCGACCAGCTCCACCCGGCTCTGCAGCTCCAGCGCCGGCAGGCCCAGCGCCCGCGCCCGCTCCTCCGCCATCGCCACCAGCTGCCGCGCCAGCCCCTTGCCGCGCCAGCCCACCGCCACCGCCAGCTTGCCGAGGTAGAGCCGGTCCGGCTTCACCGTCAGAAAGACGCAGGCGACGGGCACGCCCTCGGCCTCGATCAGCCAGACCTCGCCCTTTTCAGCCTGGGCGGCGATGTCGGCCTCGGTCAGCCGGTGCATGGAGGAGGGCGGGTCGATCCGCCCGTCCATATAGGCGAAGGTCTCGCGGATCAGGCGCAGGACGGCGGCCCAGTCGGTCTTGGCATCTGCGCGCACCAGCTTCATGGCGAAATCCCCCCGGCGCCCGGGGAAGCCCCGCCGCAGGGGCGGCCTCCGCCGCCCGGCATTACCGTCGCGCTCGTACCCATCATACCCCCAGGCAAACCGCTTCTATTAGGCCGCGCGCCCGCGCCTCCGTCAAGAAGCCACCACCAGGGCCGTGGGCCACCAAGATATTGTGGATAAACCGCCTATCCACCCCACCCACTTGCGTTCCCGGTTGACTCGCATGGCCCCTGCCCGGACGATGTCAGGCCAAACGGGAATCATCCGGAGGACCCCTTGCGGTTCACCCGCCTGCGCCTGAACGGCTTCAAGAGCTTCGTCGACCCGACCGATCTGCTGATCGCCGACGGGCTGACGGGCGTTGTCGGCCCGAATGGCTGCGGCAAGTCGAACCTGCTGGAGGCGCTGCGCTGGGTGATGGGCGAGAACCGGCCCACCGCGATGCGCGGCTCGGGGATGGAGGACGTGATCTTTGCCGGCGCCTCCACCCGCCCGGCCCGCAACTTCGCCGAGGTGGTGCTGACGATCGACAATTCCGAGCGTCTGGCGCCCTCCGGCTTCAACGACCAGGACGCGATCGAGATCGTCCGCCGCATCACCCGTGACGCGGGCTCGGCCTACAAGGTCAACACCAAGGACGTGCGCGCCCGCGACGTGCAGATGCTCTTCGCCGACGCCTCCACCGGCGCGCATTCGCCCGCGCTGGTCCGGCAGGGCCAGATCTCGGAACTGATCAACGCCAAGCCGAAGAACCGCCGGGTGATCCTCGAGGAAGCCGCGGGCATCGGCGGCCTTTACCAGCGCCGGCACGAGGCGGAGCTCAGGCTGCAGGCGACCGAGGGCAACCTGACCCGGGTCGACGACCTGATCGAAAGCCTCGCCCAGCAGCTCGCCACCCTCGCCCGCCAGGCCCGCCAGGCCGCCCGCTACCGCGAGATCGGCGAGGAGCTGCGCCGCGCCGAGGGGATGCTGCTTTACCGCCGCTGGGCGGAGGCGGATCTTGCAAGGCAGGAGGCCGAGGGGCAGCTGACCGAGCGCACCCGCGCCGCCGCCCGCGCCGAGGCCGAGGCGCTTGCCGCCGGCCGCACCCGCGTCGCGCGCGAGGAGGCGCTGCCGCCGCTGCGCGAGGAGGAGACCATCGCCGCCGCGGTCCTGCAGCGCCTCACGGTGGAGCGCGACCGGCTGGCCGACGAGGAAGCCCGCGCCCGCCAGGAGATCGCGGCGCTGGAGGCCCGCATCGCCCAGATGGCCCGCGACATGGAGCGCGAGGCCGGCCTCAACCGCGACGCGGGCGAGACCATCGAGAAGCTCGACTGGGAAGAGGCCCAGATCGCCAAGGCCCAGGTCGGCCATGACGACCGGCTTTCGGCGGCAGCGGAGGCCGCGCGCGAGGCCGGTTCGGTGCTGCAGGACCGCGAGGCGGCGCTGGCCGAGGTGACGGAGGACGTGGCCCGCCTCGCCGCCCGCCACCAGTCCGCCCAGCGCATGCTCGCCGATGCCCGCACCACGCTGGACAAGAGCGAGGCCGAGGCTGGCAAGGCCCGTGCCGTGGTCGAGGGCGCCGCCTCCGCGCTGGACAAGGCCGGGGCCGATTTCACCGCCGCCGAGGACGCCGCCGAGGCCGCCACCGCCACCGCCGCCCGCGCCGAGGAGGTCCTGGAGGAGACCGAAGCCGCCCGCGCCGAGGCCCAGAGCCGCGAGGCCGAGGCCCGCGCCCAGCGCTCGGAGGCCGAGGGCGAGGCCAGCGCGCTGCGCGCCGAGGTCGCGGCGCTCGCCAAGCTGGTGGAGCGCGAGAGCCATGCCGGCGCGCAGCTTCTGGACCGGCTGACGGTGGCGCCGGGGTACGAACATGCCCTTGGCGCCGCGCTGGCCGACGACCTCCGCGCGCCGGTGGTCGAGGGCGACGAGCGCACCGGCTGGGCGGATCTGCCGGATTACGACGCGCCGCCCGCGCTGCCCGGGGGCGTGGTGCCGCTGGGCGTGCATGTCGAGGCGCCCGCGCTGCTGTCCCGCCGGCTTGGCCAGATCGGGCTGGTGGAGGCGGAGGAAGGCGACCGGCTGCAGCCTGCGCTGCTGCCCGGCCAGCGGCTGGTGACGCGCGGCGGCGACCTCTGGCGCTGGGACGGCTACCGGCTTTCGGCCGAGGATGCGCCCTCGGCCGCGGCGCTTCGGCTGCAGCAGCTCAACCGGCTGGTGGCGCTGAAGCGGGACCTGGAGGATGTCGCCGCCCGGGCCGAGGGCGCGCGTCAGGCGCACGAGCTCCTCCACGCCCGGATGACCGAACTCGCCCGCGCCGACCAGTCCGCACGCGAGGCCCGCCGCGCCGCCGACGCCCGCGTGGCCGAGGCGCAGCGCGCGCTGTCGCGGGCCGAGGCCGAACGCTCGATCACCGGCGGGCGACTCGAATCGGCCCGCCTCGCCGTCGCGCGCCACGAGGAAGAGGCGATGTCCGCCCGCGCGGCGCTTCGCGAGGCGGAGGCCACGGTGAAGGGGCTGCCGGATCTCGACACCGCCCGCGCCGGGGTGGAGGAGGTCAAGACCGCGGTCGAAGCCGCGCGGATGACGATGATGACCCGCCGCTCCGGCCATGACGAGATCCGCCGCGAGGGCGAGGCCCGCGCCCGCCGCCGGCAGGAGATCGCGCAGGAGGTGGCAAGCTGGCGCCAGCGGCTGGAGACCGCGGGAAGGCGCATCGCCGAGCTGGAGGAACGCAAGGCGGCCAGCGAGGAGGAGCTGGAAACGGCGCAGTCGAAGCCCGAGGCCATCGCCGCCAAGCGCGCCGAGCTGTCCGAGGCGATCGACGATGCCGAGGACCGCCGCGCCCGCGCCGCCGATGCGATGGCGGAAGCGGAGACCGCGCTAAGGACCGCGCAGGGCGCGGAGCGCGACGCCGAACGCGCGGCAGGCGAGGCGCGCGAGGCCCGCGCCCGCGCCGAGGCCCGGACCGAGGCCGCCCGCGAGGCCGCCGCCACCGCCGCCGAACGCATCCGCGAGGAGACCGAGGCAAGCCCGGCAAAGCTCCTCTCCACGCTCGACGCTGATCCCGAGAAGATGCCGTCGGCCGAGTCGCTGGAGGCCGACGTGAACCGCCTGAAGCGGCAGCGGGAAGCGCTCGGCGCGGTGAACCTGCGCGCCGAGGAGGACGCCCGCGAGGTGCAGACCGAGCATGACGATCTCGCCCGCGAGAAGGCCGACCTGGAGGAGGCGATCAAGAAGCTCCGCGCCGGGATCGCCGGACTTAACCGCGAGGGCCGCGAACGCCTGCTGACCGCCTTCGAACAGGTCAACTCCAGCTTCTCGATGCTGTTCCAGCACCTCTTCGGCGGTGGCGAGGCGCGCCTTGTGCTGGTCGAGAGCGACGACCCGCTGGAGGCCGGGCTGGAGATCATGTGCCAGCCGCCGGGCAAGAAGCTCTCCACCCTCTCGCTGCTGTCCGGGGGCGAGCAGACGCTGACGGCGCTGGCGCTGATCTTCGCGGTCTTCCTGGCCAACCCGGCGCCGATCTGCGTGCTCGACGAGGTCGACGCGCCGCTCGACGATGCCAACGTGACCCGCTTCTGCGACCTGATGGACGAGATGACGCGCCAGACCGAGACCCGCTTCCTCGTCATCACCCACCACGCGGTGACCATGAGCCGGATGGACCGGCTGTTCGGTGTGACGATGCAGGAACAGGGCGTCAGCCAGCTCGTCTCGGTGGACCTCAAGAAGGCCGAACAGCTGGTGGCGTGACCCCTCGCCCCGGGGGGCGGGCTCTGCGGAACCGGCGGCGGAACCGGGGCGTCAGAGCCGGTCCAGAAGCGCCTTCGTCGGCCAGCCGTCGGCGGGCAGGCCCAGCCGCTCCTGCGCCTTCTGCACCGCCCCCCGGGTCCCGGAGCCGAGAACGCCGTCGATCGCGCCCACGTCATAACCCCGCGCCTGCAGCTTGCGCTGCAGGGCCACCATCTCCGGCCCGGAGAGCCCGGGATCGGGATGGCCCGCGTCATAGGGGGGCGCACCCTCCATCCGGGTGGCGAAATAGGCCGCCGTGGTGACGTAGACGAAGCTCTTGTTCCACTGGAACAGCACCCGGTAATTGGCGAAGACGAGGAAGGCCGGCCCATGCCGCCCCTGAGGCAGCAGCAGCGAGGCCTCGAGCCCCCCGGCCGGCAGGGCCCCGTCGCGCGCCCGCACCCCCATCGCGGCCCATTGCGAAACCGGCATCTGGGTATCGAGCCCGGATTTCGCCCAGTCCATCCGCTCCGGCACCCGGACCTCGACCATCCAGGGCTGATGCGCCTGCCAGCCGAACATCTGCAGCATATGCGCCGCCGACATCAGCGCGTCGGGGGCAGAGGTCTTCAGCGTCACCTTGCCGTCGCCGTCGCCGTCCACCCCGCGTTCCAGGATGTCCTTCGGCAGCATCTGCACCTGTCCGACCTCGCCCGCCCATGCGCCGGTGGTGTGCAGGGGATCGAACTCGCCCTTTTCGTAAAGCGAGAGCGCGGCCAGCACCTGCGGCTGGAAGATCTGCGGCCGCCGGCAGTCATGCGCCAGCGTCAGCAGCGCGTTGCGGGTGTTGAAATCGCCCTGCACCGCGCCGAAGTCGGTCTCGAAGGCCCAGAAGGACAGAAGGATCCCCTTGGGCACGCCATAGCGCGCCTCGGCCCGGGCGAAGACGGAGGCGTATTTCTGCGCCATCACCCGGCCCCGGTCCAGCCGCTCCCGGCTGATCAGCGCGCGCGAGAAGTCGAGGAAATCCTTCTGGAAGAACCCCTGCGCCCGGTCGCGCCGCAGCACCCCCGGATCCTCCGCCGCACCGGCGAAGAACCGATCGACGGCCGCCTTGGGATGGCCCTCTGCGATCGCTTCCGCCTTCATCGCGGAGATGAAGGCATCGAAGCTGCCGCCGCAGGGCACGGCCAGCGCCGGGGTGGCGGCGAGCGTGGCGAGAAGGGCGAGAAGGGCGCGGGCGGGTCGTCGCATCGGGTCGCTCCAGGGCTTGCCGCCGCGGGTCCGGCCGGCGGGTGGGGGCGAGCTTAGCGATACCACCTCTGGTGGCAAGCCTCGGCCGGGGCGCCTCACGCCAATGCGCCCGGTCGGGAGGACGGCGCTCTACGGTGCGAAAGCGGTGCGAATACGGTGCGAAAGCGGTATGGCGTTTTCGCAGCCGAACCAAGGGCTTGGGTCCGGTCCGGCCGGAATGCGCCGGGCCTCGCCGCGCTCCCGGGTAAGGTCTCGGTAAGCTCTGGGGGAAAGCGGGCGGGCTCAGCCCGCCGCGCTCTTGGCTGCGCCCTTGGCCGGGCTCCTGGCGGCGGGGGCGAGCCGGCGGGCGTAGAGGCGGCGGATACCCATCGCGATCGCGCCCTCGATCGGCAGCACCACCAGGCAATAGGCCCAGACGATCAGCGCCAGCCGCCAGCCGATCGGCGTGACAAGCCCGCCATAGACCGCGATCAGCGTTCCGATCAGCTGCGTCGCCTCGGTGGTCAGGAACAGCCGCAAGGCCGGCAGCGGGCGGCGCCAGAACCAGCTCTGGTTGCGGGTGACGTAAAGCGTCATATGTCCGGAAACCAGCAATTTCAGGAAGATAAGCGTCTGGATCACGTCGCGGGGCAGATGCGCGACGGTGTCGGCATACCAGAACAGCAGGAAAGTCTCCGCCACCCCCATGACGCCCAGCGTGGTTGCGATGGTGATCACCCGCCGCATGTCCCAGCGCACCGGCTTTTCGGCCACGGCGACATTGTCATAGGCGATCATCATGATCGGGAAATCGTTCAGCACGGCCAGAAGGACGATCATGATCGCGGTGACCGGGTAAAAATTGTAGACGAGGATCGAGGCGGTCATGAACAGCAGCACCCGGATCGTCTCTGCGATGCGGAAGGTGGCGTAGCTCGTCATCCGCTCGAAGATCCGCCGCGCCTCCGCAATCGCCTCGGTGATGATCGACAGCCCCTGATCCGTCAGCACCAGATCCGCCGCCGCCCGCGCCGCATCCGTGGCCCCCGAGACGGCGATCCCGGCATCCGCCTGCTTCAGCGCCGGGGCGTCGTTCACGCCGTCGCCCGTCATCGCGACGATACTGCCACTGTCTTGTAAAACCTGCACAATCTTGAACTTATGCTCGGGCAGGACGCGGGCGAAGCCATCCGCTGCCCGCACCCGCTGAGAGACCTCGGCGGAGGGCCCGTCAAGGAGCTGCCCAGCCGGGCTGATGTTCTGGCCAAGGCCGAGCTGCCCCGCGATCTGGCGGGCGATGGCCTCGTGATCGCCGGTGATCATCTTGACCGTCAGCCCCATCGCCTTGGCGCGGGCGATGGTGCCGGCCGCATCCGGCCGGGGCGGGTCGAAGATCGGAATCAGGCCGAGGAACTGCCAGCTTTCGCCGCGCGCCTGCGCCACGCCGAGGGCGCGGAACCCCTCGCCCGCCAGCGCGTCCACCTGCGCCTCCACCGCCTTGCGCGCGGCGCCGTCGAGCCCGGCGAGATCGAGGATCACCTGCGGCGCGCCCTTGGAAAACCGCCAGTCTTCCCCGTCCTTCGTGGCCGCGGTTTCGGTCCGCTTGGAGATCGGGTCGAAGGGCGTGAACCGGCCCCGGGCGAAGGCCTTCACCCCGTCCAGATCCGCCGCCGCGCGCAGCACCGCCTGGTCGATCGCATCGGGCCCAGAGAGGTTGCAGGCGATGGCCGCCGCCGTCAGCAGCGTCTCTTTCTCCACCCCCTCCTCCGGTCGCGGCGCCTCCACCGTCAGCTGGTTGAGGGTCAGCGTTCCGGTCTTGTCCGAGCAAAGGACGTCGACGCCCGCCATCTCCTCGATCGAGACGAGGCGCGAGACGATCGCCTTCATCCGCGCCAGCCGCTCTGCCCCGACCGCCATGGTGACGGAAAGCACCGTCGGCAGCGCCACCGGGATCGCGGCGACGGTCAGGATCAGCGCGAACTGCACCGCCTCCCAGAACGGATTCTGCCGCAGAACGGAAACCACGAGGATGAGCGCCACCAGCGCCAGCGCGGTGATGATCAGGAAGTTCCCGATCCGCATCACCGCCTGCTGGAAGTGCGACCGGTGCTGGGCCGATTGCACAAGCGCCGCGGTGCGGCCGAAATAGGTGGTCATGCCGGTGGCGCTGACCTCGCCTACCATCTCGCCCAGTTTGACGACCGAACCGGAATAGGCGGTATCGCCCGGTTTCTTGTCGACCGGCAGGGATTCGCCCGTCAGGGCCGCCTCGTCGGTGGACAGGTAGTCGCCCGCGCGCAGGGTGAGGTCGGCGGGAACGATGTTGCCGATCTCCAGCCGGACGATGTCGCCGGGCACGAGGTCGCGGGCCGCGATTTCCTGCCAGCGCTTGTCGCGCAGGACGCGGGCGGAGGGGGCGAGCTTCTGCTTCAGCAGCGCGATGGCGTTATCGGCCTTGTTCTCCTCGAAGAAACCGACGCCCGCGTTGACCAGAAGCATGGCCGCGATCACCGCGAAATCGGCCCAGTCGGCGAGCATCAGCGACAGGATCGCCGCCGCCTCGATCAGCCAGGGGATCGGGCCCCAGAAGTAGCCGGAGATGCGCGACAGCAGGCTCTGGTGTTTCTCCTGAAGCGCGTTGGGGCCGAAGCGGGACAGGCGCGCGGCGGCCTCGGCGCCGGTCAGGCCGGTCTCGATGTCGGTCGCGGGGGCTGCCGGCGTCTCTGCAACGGCCTCGTTTTCAACCACAGCCATCGCACTTACCCCTACGCGCCCGTTTCCACCCCGATCGCCGTCGGCGCGCGCGCCTCCGCCAGCATCGCTGCCACCGCCGCCGAGGCGAGCCGCGCCTTCGGTCCGTCCGACCGGCTGGTCAGCACGATCGGCACCCGGGCGCCGACGACGATCCCGGCCGCCTCGGCCCCGGCGAGATATTCCAGCTGCTTGGCCAGCATATTGCCCGATTCGAGATCGGGCACGACTAGGATATCCGCCTGCCCCGCGACCGGCGAGGTCAGGTGCTTGATCTGCGCCGCCCGTAGGTTCACCGCATTGTCGAAGGCTAGCGGCCCGTCGAGCAGCCCGCCGGTGATCTGGCCGCGCTCCGCCATCTTGCAGAGCGCCGCCGCCTCGATGGTGGAGCGGATCTTCGGATCCACCGTCTCCACCGCCGAGAGGATCGCCACGCGGGGCTGGGCGATGCCCAGCACATGGGCGAGGTCGATGGCGTTTCGCACGATATCGGCCTTGTCGGAAAGCGTCGGCGCGATGTTGACTGCGGCATCGGTGATCATCAGCACATGCGGATAGCGCGGCACGTCGAAGATGAAGACATGGCTGATCCGGCGGGTGCCGCGCAGGCCGATATCGTCGGCCATGACGGCGTGCATGAAGGTGCTGGTGTGAAGGCTGCCCTTCATCAGGACGTGGGTCTTGTTCTTGCGGCAGAGCTCCACGCCCTTGGCGGCGGCGGCCTCCTCCGTCGGCATGTCGACGAGGACATGGGCCGAGAGGTCGAGCCCGAGGCCGGCGGCCAGCGTCTCGATCTCACGCACGGGGCCGATGAGGATCGGCTTGATCACCCCGGCCGAGGCCGCCTCGCAGGCGCCCTGCAGCGCGACCTCACTCAGCGGATAGACGACGGCGGTATCGATCGGCGGCGTGGCCTGGGCCCGCGCCAGAAGGGCGGAGAAGACGTGATGGCCTTCGGACATGGCGCGGTCTCCGCCAGCAACGGGCGCGGGAAACGGCGTTTTCGCGCCCCCCGCGCCGAGAACTTTCTGCGGCGCGGCATCGGCTGTCAAGCCGGCCTTGCGGGTACCGCCCTGTTCACGGCGGGAGCGATCGGTCGGGCCCGGCATGGGCGTCCTTCCGTCTGCGGTTGAGTCATGGATATCTCTAGACCCGCGGAGCGCCCGCAGGCAATCCCGACCGGGCCGCGACCTATTCGCGCGCCAGCCGTTCCAGGTACCGCCCGTACTCGGTCTTGGCGAAGAGTTTGGCGCGGTCGCGCAGGCCCGCGCGGTCGATCCAGCCGGCGGTATAGGCGATCTCGTCGGGCGAGCCGACCTGCAGGCCCTGCCGCTGTTCCAGCGTGCGCACGAAGTTCCCGGCGTCGAGCAGGCTCGCGTGGGTGCCGGTGTCGAGCCAGGCATAGCCGCGGCCCATCTTCTCCACCCGCAGGGCGCCCTCGGCGAGGTACATCTCCAGCAGCGTCACGATCTCCAGCTCGCCGCGGGCCGAGGGTTTGACGGCGCGCGCCCGCTCTGGGGCGGTGCCGTCGAGGAAGTAGAGGCCGGTGACGGCATAGTCCGAGGGCGGCACCTCCGGCTTCTCGAGGATGGCGCGGGCGCGGCCTTCGGCGTCAAACTCGACCACGCCGTAGCGTTCGGGATCGGAGACGCGGTAGCCGAAGACGGTGCCGCCGGTCTCGCGCGCATCGGCGGCGGCGAGAACCTCCGGCAGGCCATGGCCGAAGAAGATGTTGTCGCCCAGGACCATGGCGGAGGGGGCGCCGGCGAGGAAGTCCTCGCCCAGGATATAGGCCTGCGCCAGCCCGTCGGGCGAGGGCTGGACGATGTAGGAAAGATCCATGCCCCACTGGCTGCCGTCGCCGAGGAGCCGCCTGAACTGCGGCTGGTCGTCGGGCGTGGTGATGATCAGGACTTCGCGGATCCCCGCCAGCATCAGCACCGAGAGCGGGTAATAGACCATGGGCTTGTCATAAAGCGGCAGAAGCTGCTTCGAGACGCCCATGGTGATCGGGTAAAGCCGCGTGCCGGAGCCGCCGGCGAGGATGATGCCCTTGCGTTTCAACTTGTTACTCCAAGGTCGGCCAGAACCTCGGCCAGGCCCGCGCGCCAGTCGGGGCGGGGGAGGCCGAAGGTGGTGGCAAGCGTGGTGCAGTCCAGCCGGGAATTGGCCGGGCGTTTGGCCGGGGTCGGATAGGCCGCGGTCGGGATGTCGGTGACGGCGACGGGGCGGTGGGCCTGCGCGAAGATCTCGCGCGCGAAATCGGCCCAGCTGACGTCCGGGGCCCCCGCGAAATGGTAGGTGCCGGACTTGCCCGGATCGGCGGCGAGCTGCGCGGCCATGGCCAGCAGCGCCGCCGCGATGTCCCCGGCCGGGGTCGGCCCGCCGACCTGGTCGCCGACCACGTTCAGCGCCTCGCGGGTCTCCGCCAGCCGCAGCATGGTCTTCACGAAGTTCGCGCCATGGGCCGAGAAGACCCAGGAGGTGCGCAGGATCGCATGGGGACCACTGGCCGCGCGCACCGCATCCTCTCCCGCGAGCTTGGTGCGGCCATAGGCGCCCAGCGGGCCGGTCGGATCGTCGGGCTGCCAGGGCCGGTCACCCGAGCCGTCGAAGACGTAATCGGTCGAGACATGCAGGAAGGGGATGCCGAGGCCGGCGCAGGCGCGCGCCATCGCGCCCGGGGCCTCGCCATTGACGACCTGCGCCGCGGCGTCCTCGGCTTCCGCCTTGTCGACCGCGGTCCAGGCGGCGGCGTTGATCACGGCCTCCGGCGCGGCCTTGGCGATCGCGGCGGCACAGGCGGCGGGATCGGCGAGATCGGCAGCCTCGCGGCCAAGGAACCTTGCCGCCGGCGCCCGGCGTGCGAGCTCGCGCGCGACCTGCCCTGTTCGGCCGAAGACCAGGAGCCTCATGCGGTTCCGAGCCTCTTGCCGACGCCCTCGCGGCTTTGCAGCGCGCGCCACCAGGCCTCGTTGTCCAGATACCAGCGCACCGTGCGCTCCAGCCCTTCCTCCAGCGTCACCGAGGGCCGCCAGCCCAGCTCCGTCCGGATGCGGGTCGGGTCGATCGCGTAGCGCGCGTCATGGCCGGGGCGGTCGGTGACGAAGCTGATCAGCCGGTCGTGCGGCGCGCCCTCCGGCCGGAGCCGGTCGAGGATGGCGCAGATCATGTGGACGAGGTCGATGTTGCGGGCCTCGTTCTCGCCGCCGATGTTGTAGCTGCGGCCCACCGCGCCCTCGGTCAGCACCTTCAGCAGCGCGTCGGCGTGGTCCTCGACATAAAGCCAGTCGCGCACGTTGGTGCCCTGCCCGTAGACCGGGATCGGTTTGCCCGCGAGCGCGTTCAGGATCACCACGGGGATCAGCTTCTCGGGGAAGTGATAGGGCCCGTAGTTGTTCGAGCAGTTCGTCATGACCACCGGCAGGCCATAGGTCTCGTGCCAGGCGCGGACGAGGTGGTCGGAGGCGGCCTTCGACGCCGAATAGGGCGAGTTCGGCGCGTAGGGCGTGTCTTCGGTGAATTGCCCGGTCTCGCCCAGCGTGCCGAAGACCTCGTCGGTGGAGATGTGGTGGAAGCGGAAGCCTTCGGGCTTGCCCTCGGCCGTCCAGTACGCCCGCGCAGCCTCCAGCATGTTGTAGGTGCCGGTGACGTTGGTCTCGATGAAGGCGCCGGGCCCGTCGATGGAGCGGTCGACGTGGCTCTCGGCGGCAAGATGCATCACCGCGTCGGGCCTGTGGGTGGCGAAGACCCGGTCGAGCGCGGCGCGGTCGCGGATATCGGCCTCTTCGAAGGCATAGAGCGGGCTCGTGGCGACCGAGGCGACGTTCTCGAGGCAGGCGGCATAAGTGAGTGCGTCGAGGTTCACCACGGCATGGCCGCGCGCCACGGCGAGGCGCACCACCGCCGAGCCGATGAAGCCCGCGCCGCCGGTCACGAGGATCTTCATTCTTCGCCCTCCCAGCGGAAGGGAGAGGCGAAATCGGCGAAGGCCTGGGCCTTGGCGTCCTTCTCCGACAGGATCGGCGGGCCGTCCCAGCCCCAGTCGACGCCGGCGCTGTCCCAGCGCACGCCGCCGTCACAGTCGGGCGCGTAGTAATCGGTGCATTTGTAGACGATCTCGGTGTCGTCCTCGAGCGTGACGAAGCCATGCAGGAACCCCGCCGGGATCCAGAGCTGGCGGCCGTTCTCGAAGCTCAGCTCCTCGGCGACCCATTGGCCATAGGTGGGCGAACCCACGCGCGCATCGACGGCGACGTCGCGCAGCCGCCCCCGGCCGCAGCGGATGAGCTTGCCCTGCGCATGCGGCGGCGACTGGAAATGCAGGCCGCGGACTGTGCCGGCAGAGGCCGAGAACGAATGGTTGTCCTGCACGAACTCCGGCAGACGCACCCCAGCGCCTTCCAGCGTCCGGCGGTTCCAGGTCTCCGCGAAAAAGCCGCGGGAGTCGCCATGGCGGCGCGGCGTGAGGAGGAGAAGGCCGGGAAGAGAGGTCGGAGAAATCTGCATCGGGGCTGTGCGCTCACATTCACCATCTAATCGAGGCCGCTGCTAGCATGACAAGGCGAGGCTGTCACCCGAGCATGGCGCGCGGGGAGTTTTCCCCCGCAATCGGCCGCTCGGGAGCCTCCCACGCAATTAACCGAACTTTAAGCCTAATAGCGTGTTGATGACCCCACCGGAGGACCCGGGAGAACCGACGGGGGGACCATGACCCGCAGCTTCGCATCCGACAGTTTCGACACCACGCGGCCCGCGAGGGCCGTGGCGCGGCAGGCCCGCGCCGGCGGGCTCTATGACCACGGAATCAAGCGGGCGCTGGACATCCTGCTGGTGCTCGCCTCGGCCCCGTTCAGCCTGCCGCTGATCCTTCTGGTGGCCGCCCTCGCGGCGCTCGACGGGCACAACCCGTTCTTCCTGCAGATCCGCCTTGGCCGCGGCGGCACCCGCTTCCGGATGATCAAGATCCGCACCATGGTGCCGGATGCGGAAGCGCGGCTGCAGGCGCTGCTGGCCGCTGACCCGGGCGCGGCGCGCGAATGGGCGGCGTACCAAAAGCTGCGCCGCGATCCCCGGATCGCCCCGCTTGGCCGGGTCCTGCGCGCCGCCTCGCTCGACGAGCTGCCGCAGCTGCTGAACGTGCTCGCCGGCCATATGTCGCTCGTCGGGCCGCGGCCGATGCTGCCGGAGCAGCGCGCGCTTTACCCCGGCACGGCCTACGAGGGGCTGCGCCCCGGCCTCACCGGCCTCTGGCAGACAGAGGCACGAAACCACGCCACCTTCGCCGAGCGGGCCCTGTTCGACAGCTGCTATGCCGCCTCGCTCTCGCTCGCCACCGACATGCGGATCCTCGCGCGCACGGTGCGGGCGGTGGTCCAGCTGCCTGGCGAATAGACCCGGAAGAGGGACGATCCGATGGCCCGATACCTCTGCCCGTTCAGCCCCGGCCACAGACGCGCCGTACTCGCGGTCGCGGGGCTCCTCTTCTGGCTTGCCTGCACCGCGCAGGCGCTGGGCCAGATGCGATACACCGTCCAAGCGGGAGACCGGCTGCGAATCGAGGTGCTGGAGGACGAGAGCCTCAACCGGGAGCTTCTGGTTCTGCCGGACGGCACGATCTCTTTTCCCTATCTGGGCGCCCTCGGCGTCGCGGGGCAGACAACCGACGCCATCGCCAAGGCGATCACCCGGGGCATCGCGCCGCAATTCGCGATCCGGCCGACGGTCAACGTCTCGGTCCGCGGGCTGGGGCGGCGGGCCCCGGCGCAACCGGCCGCAGGGCACCGGATCGACGTGTTTCTGACCGGCGAGATCGCCAAGGCCGGCAAGGTCGAGGTCGCCCCCGGCACCACCCTTCTGCAGGTGCTGGCGCAGGCGGGGGGCGTGACCGGCTTCGCCGCCCGCCGGCGGATCGAGCTGCACCGCCACGATCCCCGCACCGGCACCGACCGGATCTACGTCTTCTCGCTGACGGGCCGGCCCGCCCGAGGCAGGGGGGCCGTAGCACTCGGCACGGAAGTGCAGGCCGGCGACGTAATCCTGGTGCCGACGCGGCGGCTTTTCGAATAGGCCCGGGATGCGGATCGCCCTTGCCTGCCTGGCCCTGCATTTCTGCGCCGCCGCAGCCCCGGCAGGGGCCGGGGAGGACCCGCCGCCGGGCACCACGCTGCGCTTCGATCTCGCATCCGCCCTGCGGGTGGATCGCAACTTCGCCCTCGCCCCCGCCGCGCCGGGAACCTCCACGCTTTTTGACACGCGGCTGGGCTTCGGCCTCCGCTCGGTCACGCGGCAGGACCGGCTGATCCTCGATCTTGGCGGCACGCTGCGGCTGGCCCGGCTGCCCGGGCAGGGGGACGAGGCGCGCATTGACGACCGCACGGCGCGGCTGGGCTACCACCACACCGGCGCCGGTGCGCGGATGGAGGTCCGCGTCGAGACCGGGGTGGCCGATCTGCGCTTCCTCGACCCGCTGGAGCAGGCCCGGCTGTCGGGCAGCGACCTCGCCGGCGGCACGGCGGGCCAGCGGCGCATCACTACGGCTCGGCTCGGCTTCGCATCCGGGATCGACGCACCCCTCGGACTGACGGCCGAGGCCGGGGCGCGGACCCGGCGCTATTCCGGGGCAGGCGCAGGCCATTACGACAGCCGCAGCCTGCGGGCCCGGCTTGGCCTTCGGCTGCAGCTGGCGGAGGGCGCCGAGGCCCGCGCCTGGCTCAGCCGGATCGACTATCGCGCGAAGGACCCTGCCGGGTCAGTGGAACGGCAGGGCCGGCTGGGCGTCACGCTGGCGCAGGACCTGCCCGGCGCGCTGCGGCTGGAGCTGAGCCTCGGCGCGGCGCGGCAGACGCAGACCACCGGGCGCCGGAGCACGGCGATCGGCGGTGCGGTGCTGACCCGCGAGGCCGGGCGTGGGCGGCTTTCGGCAGAGCTCCGCCGCGATCTAGGGCCGAACGGGCCGCGGCAGACGCTCCTGCTTTCACGCGTGATCGAGCTGCCGGAGGGCGGGCTTTGCTTCCGCCTCGGGGCCTCGCGTCTCAACGGCGGCGCGACGGAGGGGCTGGCGCGGCTGGACTACCGCCAGGCCCTGCCCACGGGACGGTTCCGCCTGCGCCTGTCGCGCGAGATCGCGAGCCCGGTGCCGGACGGCGGTCTCGACGTGGGCGAGGAGCTGATCACCCGGGCCGACGCACGCTACCGCTACCAGATCAGCGCGCGCGACAGGATCGACCTCTCGGCGCTTTTCGCCCGCACCGACCCGGCGCTTGCATCCGGTGCCGGGCGGCAGAGCTGGACCACGCTCAGCGCCACCTTCACCCGCCAGATGACGCCCGGCTGGGCCCTCGCGGCCGGGATCAGCCATCGGCGCAGCACCGCGGCCGGCATTGCGGGCCGCGACAACCTACTCTTCCTCCGGCTCAGCCGCAGCCTGACCGTCCGGCCCTGAGCTGACGGAGAATTCGCTTGCGCGCGGGGGTCCCAATGCCGCAGTCAGGGGCCATGATCCGAGCCGACGCCCCAGTCAGACCGCCCCGCGAGAGCCTCCCCCGCCGCTTCACCGGCTGGATCCGGAGGGAGCCGGTGGCGGCCGTGATCCTGATCCTCTGCGTCGCGATCGAGGCGGCGCTGGAGGGCAACGACGCCGGGCTGTGGGGCGCGCCGGGCTGGCGCGACGCCGCCTATTACTACGGCGCCTTCTGGGCCCCGCTGCTGAAGGGTGTGGCGCCGCTCTTTCCCGGCCAGCGGGAGGCGATGTTTCTCAGCTACGCGTTCCTGCACGGCGGCTTCCTGCATGTGACGCTGAACATGTGGACGCTTGTGGTGCTGACCCCGCCGGTGACGGCGCGGCTGGGCCAGGGGCGGTTTCTCGTCCTTTACCTGATCACGGCGGTGGGCGGCGGTGCGGGCTTTGCGCTCTTCAGCTTCTCGAACAATCCGATGATCGGCGCCTCCGGTGCGCTCTTCGGCATGGCGGGCGCGCTGCTGGCCTGGGCCTGGTCGGACCGCCGCGCCTTCGGCTGGAGCCGGATGCAGACTGCGCGGGCGCTGGCGCGGCCGATCCTCTACCTCGTCGCCTTCAACGTGGTCTTCTTCTTCGTCACCAATGGCGAGCTCGCCTGGGGCGCGCATCTGGGCGGGTTCCTGACCGGCTGGGTCGTGGCGCTTCTGCTCGGCCGCCGCGGCTGGCCTTTTGCGAAGACCCGCTCGTAAGCGGCCAGAAGCGGGGGCACCGAATGCGCCCAGCAGAGGCGCTCGACCAGCCGCGCGCGGCCGATCTGCCCGATGTCCCGGGCGCGCGCGGGATCCTCGATCAGGCTGGCGATCTTCCGGGCGAAATCGCGCGGGTCGTTCGGCCTTGCGTAAAGCGCCCCCTCGCCCGCCGAGGCGCGCCCCTCGGCAAGGTCGAACTGCACCACCGGCTTTGCCAGCGCCATGTATTCCAGCACCTTGTTCATGGTGGAGATGTCGGTCATCGCGGTCTTCGGGTCCGGGCTGACGCCGATGTCGCAGCTGTTGAGCGCGGCCAGAAGCGCCGCGCCGTAGAGCGGACCGGTGAAGGTGAAATGCCGCTCCAGCCCCCGGGCGGCGACGTCGCGCCGCACCTCTGCCAGATGCGGCCCGAAGCCCGCGATAAGGGCATGAAGGTCGGCATGCCCCATCTCGTGCACCAGGTGGTCGACGGCTGACACGAGAAGGTCCATCCCCTCCTGCTGGCCGATCACCCCGACGTAGCCGAGCACGGTCCGCGCACCCTTCCGCAGCGCCGCGTCGGGGGGGCCGGGGGCGAAGCTTTGCGCCGGCGGGCCAGAGCGGACGACGAAGACATCCTCTGCCGCCATCCGCCCGCGGGTCAGCGCGATGCGCCGGAAGCTTTCGTTCGGGGCGATCGAAACGCTGGCCGCGGCGAAACTCAACCGCTCGCAGAGGCGCATCAGGCGTCGGAGCGGGCCGCGGCGGTGGAACTTGGCCTCGAACAGCTCGGGGCAGGCGTCGTGCTGGTCGAAGACGAACCGCACCCCGCGCGGGCGGTAGAGCAGCGCGATGAGGAACAGAAGATCGGGCGGGTTGCAGCCGTGGATCACGTCGAAGCCTCGCGTCCGCCAGACCTGCCGGGTACGGCGCAGCATGTGGCGGAGCGCATGGACGTATTCCCGCGCGTAGGCGCCGGCGCCGGAATGCGCCTCGGGTGGTTCGGGGTAGCGGTGGATCTCCACCCCCTCGCGCAGTTCGAAGGGCTCGGTCCATCCCCGGCCCGTCGGGCAGATGACGCTGACCTCGTGGCCATGCGCCACAAGCGTCGTTGCCTCCATCCAGACCCGCCGGTCAAGCGGGACCGGCAGGTTCTCCACCAGGATCAGGACCCGGCGGCGCGGCCCGGGTACAAAGCTCTCATCGGTCACGGCCCTCTCCCCGTCCGCAAGCACGGGGCCAGTGAACCGCGCGCAGAGTTAAAGCGGGGTTAACCGTGGGGTGGCAGAGAACCAGCCCAGGCCGGGCGAAAGCTGCGGCCGTCCGAGGTCGCAGGCATACGGGCGCGGCCCGGGGGGCCTGCCAGCCAAGCAGGAGGTCCGATGGACAGTTTCAAGGAATTTCCGACCACACCGGTCTCGCCCGCGCATGACGCGGCCGCCGTCACCCCCGACGACGCCGCCGCGCTGGCCGAGGTCAGCCGCGCGCTTTACGTCGGCCAGGCCGGGGACCTGGCGGTCACCATGGCAGGGGGGCAGCAGGTCACCTTCGCGGGCGTCGCGGCGGGCAGCCTGCTGCCGGTGCGGGCCGAGCGGGTGCGCGCGACCGGCACCACGGCGGGAGCGATCGTCGCGCTCTGGTGAGCGGGATCAGGTGAAGTGGTTGTCGCGCGGGAAGCCGCGCGGCGCCATCCGCCCGGCAGAGGCGCGCGCGCCCAGCCATTCGGAAAGATCGGTTTCGGTCCGCGTCCGCCCGGCGGGATCCTTCCAGCTGAGGCCCTGGGCAAGCTCGAACGTGGTCGCATCCGACAGCCCGCCGTCCTTGTAGCGCTGCAGCCGGTTGCCCTTGCCGCGCGCCATCTCCGGCAGCTCGGCCAGCGGGAAGACCAGCATCTTGCGGTTCTCGCCGACCACGGCGACATGATCGCCCGCCACCACGCGGCAGACCTTTGCCTTCACGCCCTCGCGCACGTTCAGCACGACCTTGCCGGCGCGGGTCTGGGCCAGCACCTCGTCCATCGGCACCACGAAGCCGTCGCCCGCGTCGGAGGCCACGAGCAGCTTCTCGCCGCTGCGATAGACCAGCATCTCGACGATCTCCGCCTCGTTCGGCAGGTCGACCATCAGCCGCAGGGGTTCGCCCATCCCGCGCCCGCCGGGCAGGTTGGCGCCCATGACGGTGTAGATCCGCCCGTTCGAGCCGCAGATCAGGATCCGGTCGGTGGTCTCGGCATGGAAGGCAAAGCGGGGTCCGTCGCCGTCCTTGAACTTCATCTCGGTGTCGAGCGCGACATGGCCCTTCAGCCCCCGCACCCAGCCCATCTTGGAGCAGACGACGGTGATCGGCTCGCGCTCGATCATCGCCTCCAGCGGCACTTCCTCCACCTCCGCCGCCTCTGCGAGGTCGGAGCGGCGGGCGCCGCCCGGCGCGTCCTTGCCGAAGCTCTTGCGGACCTCGCGCAGCTCACCGGCGATGACGCCCCATTGCAGCGACTCGCTGTCGAGGAGGTCCTGCAGACCGGCGCGCTCCTTCATCAGTTCGTCCTGCTCGCGCAGCAGCTCCAGCTCCTCCAGCCGGCGCAGGCTGCGCAGGCGCATGTTGAGGATCGCCTCGGCCTGGATCTCGGTCAGCGTCGGCTCGTCCGCAGCGCCCGGGCGGGCCAGCTTGAGGGGCGAGACATAGTCCTTCTCGGAACTCGCGCGGCTGTGCGGGTTGCCCCAGTCCTCCACCATCAGCGCGGCCTTGGGCTCGTCGTCGTAGCGGATGATGTCGATGACGCGATCGAGGTTCAGGAAGGCGGTGATGAAGCCTTCGAGGACCTCCAGCCGGTGGTCGATCTTGCCCAGCCGATGGGCGCTGCGCCGTTGCAGCACCTCGCGCCGGTGGTCGAGGAAGGCGCGCAGCACCTCCTTGAGCGAGCAGACCTTGGGCGTGCGCCCGTCGATCAGCACGTTCATGTTCATCGCGAAACGGATCTCGAGATCGGAATTCCGGAACAGCGTGCCCATCAGCACCTCTGGATCCACCGTCCGCGAGCGCGGCTCCAGGATCAGGCGCACGTCCTCGGCGCTCTCGTCGCGCACATCGGCGAGAATCGGCACCTTCTTCAGCTGGATCAGCTCGGCGAGCTTCTCGATCAGCTTCGATTTCTGCACCTGGTAGGGGATCTCTGTGACCACGACCTGCCACTGGCCGCGGCCGAGGTCCTCGACCTGCCAGCGGGCGCGCAGGCGGATCGAGCCGCGGCCGGTGCGGTAGGTCTCCAAGAGGCTCCCGCGCGGCTCGACGATCACCCCGCCGGTGGGGAAATCGGGGCCGGGGACATAGCCCATCAGCGTCTCGTCGCGCGCCTCGGGCGTCTTGATGAGGTGCAGGCAGGCCTCGATCAGCTCGCCGATGTTGTGCGGCGGGATGTTGGTCGCCATGCCGACGGCGATGCCGCTGGCCCCGTTGGCCAGAAGGTTCGGGAAGGCGGCGGGCAGCACCACCGGCTCTTCCAGCGTGCCGTCGTAGTTCGGGCGGTAATCGACGGCGTTCTCGTCCAGGCCCGCCAGCAGCGCCTCGGCCGCCGGGGTCAGCCGGGCCTCGGTGTAGCGTTCGGCGGCGGGGTTGTCGCCGTCGATGTTGCCGAAGTTGCCCTGCCCGTCGACCAGCGGGTAGCGGACGTTGAAATCCTGCGCCAGGCGGGCGAGCGCGTCATAGATCGCGGCATTGCCGTGGGGGTGATAGTCGCCCATCACCTGGCCGGAGATCTTGGCACATTTCCGGTAGGCGCCCGAGGAGGCCAGCCGCAGCTCGCGCATCGTGTAAAGGATGCGGCGGTGCACCGGCTTCAGACCGTCGCGCACATCCGGCAGCGCCCGGTCCATGATCGTCGACAGCGCATAGGTCAGGTAACGCTCGCCGATTGCCCGCGAAAGCGGTTCGGCCAGCGGCGCCGTCTCCATATTGTTGTCGTCGTCGGATGCGCTCATGGATCTGGTGTAAATCGCCCCAAAGCCGGGGTCCAGAGCCAATCCCGCGCCTTGCCGCCGAAGCGCGCGCGGGCTAGCCAGAATGCAGCAGTTTTCGCGGAGGACGCATGGCGGACCGCACGATCCTGATCACCGGCTGTTCCTCCGGCATCGGCTACGACGCCGCCCGCGGGCTGAAGGCTCGGGGCTGGCGGGTCTTCGCGACCTGCCGAAAGCCGGAAGACTGCACACGGCTTCAGGCCGAGGGGCTGGAAAGCCTGCCTCTCGACCTCGCCGACCCCGAAAGCATCGCCGCAGCGGTGGAAGAGGTGCTTTCGCGCACGGGTGGCACGCTCGACGCGCTCTACAACAACGGCGCCTTTGCCTGCCCCGGCGCGGTGGAGGACCTGCCGCGCGGCGCGCTTGCCGAGATCTTCGAGACCAACGTCTTCGGCACCCACGACCTGACCCGCCGGATCATCCCGGTGATGCGGGCGCAAGGGCACGGCCGGATCGTCACCTGCTCCTCCGTCCTCGGGCTTGTCGGCGCGCGCTGGCGGGGGGCCTATGTGGCGACGAAATTCGCCCTCGAAGGGCTGACCGACGTGATGCGGATCGAGATGCGCGACACGCCCCTGAAATTCATCCTGATCGAGCCGGGGCCGGTCACCTCCAGGATCCGCGTCAACGCGATCCCCCATTTCGAACGCTGGGTGAACTGGCAGGCCTCGCCCCGCGCCGGCCAGTACCGCGATCAGCTGAGGAAACGGCTTTACGAGGACAGGGGGCCAGACCCGTTCGAGCTTCCCGCCGCCGCCGTGACCCGCAAGCTTGTCCATGCGCTGGAAAGTGCGCGGCCGCGGGCGCGCTATTACGTCACCACGCCGACCTACCTGATGGGTGCGCTCAGGCGGATCCTGCCGACATCGGCACTCGACTGGCTGATCGCCAAGGGCTGAAATCCGCCCGCTGCGCCGACCCGCCGCAGCAGTTTCCGGTTCGCTTTTGCCCGCCGTCGCGATAGGGATGGCCAAGGGGGGCCTTGCCATGTTCCACGATCCGCTCTTCATCCTCGTCGTCATTGCCGTGCTGGTCACGCTCTTCATCCTGATGCTCGGGATCGGCAGCTTCGGCTTCGGCGGCAAGTTCCACGCAAACAACGCCAACCGGCTGATGCGATACCGTATCGCGGCGCAGGCGGTCGCCATCCTCTGCATCCTCATCTTCGTATATTTCCGGCGCTGACCATGGTCGTTCTGAATCGCATCTACACCCGCACCGGGGACAAGGGATCCACCGCGCTCGGCGACGGCTCCCGCGTGCCCAAGCATTCGCTCCGCGTTGCCGCCTACGGCACGGTGGACGAGACGAACTCCGCCCTCGGCCTCGCCCGCCTGCATGCAGAGGGGGAGGCCGACGCCGCCCTTGCCCGGATCCAGAACGACCTGTTCGACCTTGGCGCCGATCTGTGCCGTCCGGACATGGCCAAGGACGCCGAGGCGCCCTACCCCGTGCTGCGCATGGTCGAGAGCCAGGTCGCCCGGCTGGAAGGCGAGATCGACGCGATGAACGCAAAGCTGGAACCGCTGCGCAGCTTCATCCTGCCCGGCGGTTCGCCGCTGGCCGCGCATCTCCACCTCTGCCGCACCATCTGCCGGCGGGCCGAGCGGCTCGCGACCGAGCTTGCGGGCGAGGAGGAGGTCAACCCGGCCGCCGTCAAATACCTCAACCGCCTGTCGGACTGGTTCTTCGTCGCCGCCCGTATCGCCAATGACGACGGCCGCGCCGATGTCCTCTGGGTGCCCGGCGCGACGCGTTAGGGGAAAACGCGGCGTCCTGTCGCCGAAACCTGTCGATTTTGACCTGTCGTTTGGGGCGGCAAGCCGGTAACAACCCTCGGACGACGCCATGTCCCCGGGGCCCGGGGGGCTGACAGAGAGGAGTGCACGCATGAAGGTTCTGGTGCCCGTGAAGCGGGTGATCGACTACAACGTTAAGGTCCGTGTGAAGGCGGACGGGTCGGGCGTTGACTTGGCCAACGTGAAGATGTCGATGAACCCGTTCGACGAGATCGCTGTTGAACAGGCGATCCGGCTGAAGGAAGCCGGGCAGGCCGAAGAGATCGTCGTCGTGTCCGTGGGCGTGAAGCAGTCGCAGGAGACGCTCCGCACCGCGCTTGCGATGGGCGCGGACCGCGCGATCCTGATCGAGGCCGCCTCGGACGTGCATCAGGACATTGAGCCGCTGGCGGTGGCCAAGCTTCTGGCCGCCGTGGTGAAGGAAGAGGCCCCCGGCCTGGTTCTCGCCGGCAAGCAGGCGATCGACAATGACATGAACGCCACCGGCCAGATGCTGGCGGCGCTGCTGGGCTGGTCGCAGGGCACCTTCGCCTCCGAGCTGGCGGTGGAGGGCGACACCGCCGTCGTCACCCGCGAGGTCGACGGCGGGTTGCAGACGATCAAGGTGAAGATGCCGGCCGTGGTGACGGTCGACCTGCGCCTGAACGAGCCGCGCTACGCTTCGCTGCCGAACATCATGAAGGCGAAGAAGAAGCCGCTGGAGGAAAAGACGCCCGCCGATTACGGCGTCGACGTCACCCCGCGGCTGACCGTGGTCAAGACGGTCGAGCCCGCCGGCCGCAAGGCGGGCGTAAAGGTCGGCTCGGTCGAGGAGCTGATCGCGAAACTCAAGGACGAAGCGGGGGTGATCTGATGGCCGTTCTTCTTCTGGGCGAAGTGACCGACGGCACGCTTTCGGTCGATGCCACCGCCAAGACCGTCAACGCCGTCAAGGCCCTGGGCGATATCACCGTGCTCTGCGCCGGCGCCCATGCCGCCGAGGCCGCCGCCGAGGCCGCGAAGATCGCGGGCGTGGCCAAGGTGCTCTGCGCCGAGGATGCCTCGCTCGGGCACCGGCTGGCGGAACCCACCGCGGCGCTGGTCGTGGGCCTCGCCTCCGGCTACAGCCACATCGTGGCGCCGGCGACGACCGACGCCAAGAACGTGCTGCCGCGCGTCGCGGCACTTCTGGACGTGATGGTGATCTCGGACGTCTCCGGCGTCGACGACGCCGAGACCTTCGAACGCCCGATCTACGCCGGCAACGCGGTCCAGACGGTGAAATCGTCCGACCCGATCAAGGTCGTCTCGATCCGTACCTCGGCCTTCGACGCGGCTCCTATGGGCGGCTCCGCGCCGGTGGAGACGATCTCCGCCGCCGCCGACCCGGGCCTGTCGAACTGGGTGGAAGACAAGGTCGCCGCCTCCGACCGGCCAGAGCTGACTTCGGCCAAGATCGTCGTCTCCGGCGGCCGCGGCGTCGGCTCCGAAGCCGATTTCGCGCTGATCGAGAAGCTGGCCGACAAGCTCGGCGCAGCCGTGGGCGCCTCGCGCGCGGCAGTCGATTCGGGGTTTGCCCCGAACGACTGGCAGGTCGGACAGACCGGCAAGGTCGTGGCGCCGGACCTCTACGTCGCCGTCGGCATCTCGGGCGCGATCCAGCACCTCGCCGGGATGAAGGACTCCAAGGTCATCGTCGCCATCAACAAGGACGAAGAGGCGCCGATCTTCCAGGTCGCCGATTACGGCCTCGTCGCCGACCTTTTCCAGGCCGTGCCGGAGCTGACCGACAAGCTCTGAGGCCCCCGCCTCCACAAGACCCCGGAAGGCCCGCCCCCGCGCGGGCCTTCTGCCATAAGGGCCTCAGGCCTTGGTCAGAACGAGCCCGGCGACCGCGGTGATCGCGGCCACCGCGCGCTCCGTCGCGTCGACCTCCTGCACCGTGGCGCGGTTTGCCTCCACCAGGATAAGCGCCGCATCGGCCAGCGCCAGCGCCGCCTCCGCCTCCAGCCCGGCGTCCAGCGGGGCGGCATCCATCAGGATCAGATCCGGCGCATAGGCAAGATCCATCGCCGCAAGCGCCTGCCCGGCCGAAGGGGCACCCAGCAGATCCGCCGGGCTCGCCCGCCCCGAGGCCGCGAGGCCGAAGGCCACGCCGCCCCCGAAACGGCGCGCAGCGGCCGCGAAGGGCGCCCGGCCCTCCAGCACCTCGGCAAGCCCGCTCGCCATGCCGGTGACCGGGCTCTGGCCCAGAAGCCGCCCCAGCCCCGGCGCCCGCAGGTCGAGGTCGAGCGCGATCAGCCGCACACCGGGCGCACGGGCGAAGGAGAAGGCGAGGTTGGCCAGCGCCGTCGTCCGCCCGGTCCCGGCCGCGGCCGAGACCAGCGCGATGCGGCGCCAGCCATTGCGCCGCGCCTCCTCGGCCAGCCGGGCGCGCAGCAGGTCCCAGGGCGCCGCAGCGCGCCCGCCCTCGCGGCTCACGACGCGCAGGCGCTGAAGCCGGGCCGGGTCCGGGTCGATCGGTGACAGCCCGTGCCAGGCAAGCGATATCGCGCCGCGCGGCGCCGGCCCTGCCCCGGTCTGCGCCACCGCTGCGGCACTCGGCACCAGCCGGGGGCGCGGCCAGGCCCCGGCTGGTGCGGTCTGCTCCCCGGCCCCGCCTGAGGGTTCGGACCCGGCTGTGCGCTGGCGGCGCGCCTTTTCCAACGCCTGTTGCAGATAATCCATCCAGCCCCCTAGCCTGCAAGATCGCGTAGCCGCGCAAGCATCAGCCCGGCGTCGAGCCGCAGCCCGCCCCCGGCGGGCGAGACCGCCAGCAGACCGAGGCCCAGCACCGCCCCGGCCACAAGCCCCGCCCCGATGCCGCCGGTCAGGATCAGCCGCCGCCGTGGCGCCACCGGATCACTGGGCACTTCGGGGGGCGAGACCACCTCCAGCCTTTCGCCGCCTGCGGACAGCGCGATCCGCTCCGCCCGCCGCGCGGCATCGCGCTTCTCCACCGCCGCGCGGTAACGCTGGCGCAGGGCCGCCCCGTCGCGGTCGAACGCCTCGAGCGCCAGCGCATTGGCCGGAATGTCGGCCAGCGCCCGCTCCCGCGCGGTGATCTGCCGGCCGAGTTCGGCGCTCCGGGCGGCGCGCGCCGCCGGACCGGATGCCGGATCGGGCCGGCTGCGGCTGTCGGCCAGGCGTTCCGCCTCCACCGCCCGGCGCAGCGCGGCGACCCGGGTTGCGATCAACACCACCCGAGGATTTCGTTCGGAATATAGCGCCCGGGCCTGCGCCAAGTGGGTCTCTGCCGCGGCGAGCTGCCGGGTCGCCTCCGTTTGCGAAGGTGGAGCGGCCGGGCGTGGCGCGGGTTGGTTCAACGCGTCCTGCCGGGCGCGCAGATCGGCCAGATCGGCCTCCAGCCGGCTGCGGTTCTCCGGCAGCGCCAGCCGATGGGCGCGGCGGAAGGCCAGCACCTCCTTCGCCTGCCCGTCGAGCGCGGCGCCGGCACGCGTAACCTCACGCCCGAAGAAAGCCACCGCCGCCTGCGAAGACGCAATCCGCTGCTGCCGGTCTTCCTCCAGAAGCCGCGAGAGAAGGGCCCTCACGACGCCCGCCGCCAGCGCCGGGCTGCGCGCACGAAAGCCGATTTCCAGAAGCGGGGCCTGGTCGCGCCCCGACCGCGCGGTGATCCGCGTGGCCCGGGCCATCGCCGCGGCGATCCGGTCGGGCGACATTCTGCGCTGAGGCGGGAAAACCCCGACCTCATGCGCGACCGCAAGCAGGGTTTCCCGCGCCAGAAGCCGCTCCCGGTAAAGCTGCAACTGGCCAGGCGCCGGCACGGCTGCGCGCCGATCGTCGCCAAGCTCTGGCGCGACGAGGGTAACCTGTGCCTGCGCCGCGTAGACCGGCGGCAGATGCCGCACGGCCAGCACAGCGAGGCCCGCGATCACCGACGCCACCGCCAGGGCCAGCGGCAGCCGCCGCAGCGCCCGCCCGGCCCAATAGGCCCGGGCGCTGCGCCTGGCCGGGCCCGGGCCGGCGATCGTACGAGCGGCTGCCATCACCCTGCGGCCCGGTGCAGCGCGGGCGCCTGGGCCGCCGAGGCGGGCGGCAGCACCGGCGGCGGGGCCTCGCAACCGAAAAACACGCCCTCCGACAGGACCAGCGCCACCAGCGCCTCGTCCACCCGTCCACGCTCCAGGCCCCAGGCATAAAGCAGCGCGAAATCGCAAAGCTGGTTGACCAGCCGGGCGATTCCGCCGGTGGCCGCGTGGATGGCCTGGGCGGCCGCGGGCGTCACCTCTTCGCCAGTGCCGCCGGCCGCGCGGAGCCCGTGGGCGACATAGGCCGCGACCGTCTCCGCATCCATCGGCCCGAGATGACTGGCCGCCGCCACCCGCTGCGCCAGGGGGCGCAGCCACGGGCCGCGGAGGCGGTCGCGCAGGTCGCCATGGCCCACCAGCACCAGTTGCGCCAGCGGCGCGGTGCCCTCGAGCGGGTTGGTCAGCAGGCGCAGATCCTCCAGCGCGGTGGTGTCGAGCGCCTGCGCCTCGTCCACGATCACAAGAATCCGCCGTCCCGCCGCGCGTTCGCCCAGCGCCACCGACGCCAGCTGGCCCGCCAGGGCCAGCGCGTCGGCCTCCGGAGCCGGGGGCTGGCCCAGCGCCGCAAGCACCCAGGCCGCCACCGGGCGCGGCCCGGGCTGCCCGTTGGCCAGCAGGGCCACCCTGACATCCCCACCGAGCCGGGCGATCAAGTCCTGCACCAGCGTGGTCTTGCCGGTGCCGGGCTCGCCGGTCAGCACCACCGCCGTGGCGGCGGAGACCACGCCATATTCCAGCACCGACTGCGCCCGAAGATGCGCGCCGGACCAGTAGATCGCGCCCTCTGCGGGGGTGGCGGCGAAAGGCCGGGCCGATAGCCCGAACGCCGCGGCATAGGGCGGCAGAGGATTGGCCGCCGCCGCACCGCGGTCCGCCCAGCTGTGTCCGAAGGAGATACCCATGACCTGCCGCCCTTCTGTCTGGGGCCAGGGAGGCCGCAGGCCCGGGCCGGGCCACGAACCCCTCCCCGGGCCGCGAGGCCATCATCGCGCCGCATGATTAACGGAGGCTTAAGCAAGGCCGGGGGTCAGACTAGCTCCCTCAGGACCGGGGAGAGCTGGCGGGCGACCTCCTCATGCGCGGCGGGACCCGGCAGGCCGGCGGCGGCGGCTACATCATAGGCCGACAGCACCAACCCGGAGGCGCCCTGCGCCTCGGCCATGGCGGGGCCCACGACCTCGACATAGGCGCTGGTCTGGGTGGCGACGGCCTGGATCATGGCGCGATCGACCAGCAGGGGATCGCGGTCGAGACGCAGCGGCTCGCCCTCCTCCGCCGGGGGGTGATCGGCCATCCACAGCAGCACCGAGCGGCCGCCGAGCCGCGCCAGAAGCAGCCGCATCCGCGCCACCCAGGCGGCCTTCAGCTCCTCCGCAAGGATGGCGAATTTCTCTGGCGAGGCGGCCTGCAGGGTGGAAAGCATGTGGCGGGTGAAGTTGAATTCGGTGAAGTCGACCTCGCGGAAGATGGCCTTCATCAGGCCGGAGGCGCGCAGGAAGCGGTCGTTCCGGCGCGGATGCACGGCGTAGTAGCGATTCGTCATGTTGTGCGCGCCGAGGATCTGCACCACCGTCGCCATGCCGCGGCGGCAGGCGGCAAGCACCTCCGCATCGTTCAGGAACACGTCGACGCCGGCATTGAGACAGCCGAAATTGAAGATCCGCAGCCCTGTCTGCGCCTCGATCAGCGCGGGATACGGGGTTTCGATGAACCTGCCATAGGTCTCCGTCCCGCCGAGAACGGTCATGTAGCCGCCCTCCAGCCGCCGCCGGGGGCCGCGGAACATAAGCCGCGAAGTCCCGAATCTGTAGGGGGAATAATCCAGCGCCCCCTCGGCCATGCGTTCAAATGCCATATGCCCCAGCCACCCGATTGCCCCGCAGGGCGCCGCCCCGCCCATGGCGCGGCGCGTCCGCACCCAGATTGGCGCATGCGGGTTTCCATTTGCCTAAGACGCGGCAGGCCCGCAGCGCGCGGGCGGAATTCGGCGCCGCGCGGCCTTGCGCCCCTGCCGCGCCGCCGCATATGGTTCGGCCGCATCAATCGGGGGACAGGGCATGGAGATCCGGAAGGTCGGCGTGGTCGGCGCGGGGCAGATGGGCAACGGGATTGCCCATGTCTTCGCGCTCGCGGGCTACGAGGTGCTGATGACCGACATCAGCCAGGAGAGCCTCGACAAGGCGATGTCGCTGATCGGCCGCAACCTGGACCGGCAAGTCGCGCGCGAGAAGATCTCGGAGGCGGAGAAATCCGCCGCCCTCGGGCGCATTTCCACCACGCTGCGGCTGGCCGATCTGGGTCCGACCGACCTGGTGATCGAGGCGGCGACGGAACGGGAGACGGTGAAGCAGGCGATCTTCGAGGATCTGCTGCCGCATCTGAAGCCCGAGACGATCCTGACCTCGAACACCTCTTCGATCTCGATCACCCGGCTGGCCTCGCGCACCGACCGGCCGGAGAAATTCATGGGGTTCCACTTCATGAACCCGGTGCCGGTGATGCAACTGGTGGAGCTGATCCGCGGCATCGCCACCGACGAGCCGACCTACAAGGCGCTGCTGGAGGTCGTCGGCAAGCTCGGCAAGACCGCCGCCTCGGCCGAGGATTTCCCCGCCTTCATCGTCAACCGCATCCTGATGCCGATGATCAACGAGGCGGTCTACACGCTTTACGAGGGCGTGGGCTCGGTGCAGTCGATCGACCTGTCGCTGAAGCTCGGGGCGAACCATCCGATGGGGCCGCTGGAGCTGGCGGATTTCATCGGGCTCGACACCTGCCTCGCCATCATGAACGTGCTGCACGAGGGGCTGGCGGATACCAAGTACCGGCCCTGCCCGCTGCTGGTGAAATATGTCGAGGCCGGGTGGCTCGGGCGGAAGACCAAGCGCGGGTTCTACGACTACCGCGGCGAGACCCCGGTCCCGACGCGGTAGGCGGGGCCTGATCGGGGCGGCGGTGGGACGGTGCGCAATGAATGCGCACCCTACGCCGGGATTTCAGATCGACCAAGAGGCCGGCCCAAGCAGGGCGAGCGCCTGCCCGCGGGATGGCGCGTCGGGCCGGTCGAGCTTCGCCATTTATGGCTGCCAGGTTCTGCTTGAGCCGGAGCATTGCGAGGGGTGACAAAGCGCCAGCCCGTCCGGGCGGGCAGGCGCTCGCCCTGCGCCTTCGGCGCGCACCGGGCGGAACGGGGCCTAGCTCAACGCCGTAGGGTGCGCATTTATTGCGCACCACCACCCCGGCCTCCCCCTCACGCCTTCCGGAACAACGCGATCAACGCCCGATCCCCGCGATGCGCGGGGTCGGCTCCGGGGCCGTAGATCGCGACCTCCGGCAGGTCCAGATCCGTGATCGCCTCCCCGAGGGCTGCGAGCTTCTCGGCAAATCCGCTGCTCTCGTAGACCTCGGCATTGATCGACAATGCGAAAAGCGCCCCCGGCGCGGCGATGCGCAGAAGCTCGTCCAGCGCCTCGGGCCCAACATGGCCATGCGTGAACGTGCCCGAACTGGTGATGCCGCCATAAAGCCCGTCCGCCAGCGGCAGGGGCCCGGTCAGGTCCAGAACATGCGTCGCGCGGTAAAGCCCCTTGGCCTCCGCCCGGGCCAGCATCTCGGGCGAGATATCGGCGGCCTCAACCGGCCCCACGCCCAGCTCCGCCAGCCGCGCGGCCAGCAGGCCGGTTCCGGCGCCGACGTCGAGCACCGGGCCCGCGCCGCCTTCCGCCGCAAAGGCCTCTGCCACGGCGGCGGGCAGCCGGTAGCCCTGCGTGGCCGCAAAGCCCTCGTCATAGCTCTCCGACCAGTCGCGGTAGAGCCGGATCGAATCCTCCGGCGTCTTGAGGCCGTAGGCGTCTTCGAGATCGGGATCGTCCATCCCCCGATAGGGCCAAAGACCGCGCCGGAAATCAACCCGCTTGCGGATCGGAGCCCGAGACGCGAGAACGGGGACATGCCCACGCTCCTCTCCCTCGGTCACGGCTATTCGGCGCAGGTCTTCGCCCGGCAGATCCTGCCGCAGGGCTGGCGCGTCATCGGAACCACGCGAAAGGCCGAGAAGGCGGAAGCGCTGCGCGCGGAGGGGGTGGAGCCCCTCGTCTGGCCCGGCGCGGACCTCGCCCCGGCACTGGCCGAGGCGACGCATCTCCTCATCTCCGCCGCGCCCGATGCAGCGGGCGACCCGTTCCTCGCCGCCGAAGGCGCGCGGATCGCGGCGGCGAAACATCTGGAATGGGTCGGCTATCTCTCCACCACCGGCGTCTACGGCGATCATGAGGGGGACTGGGTGGACGAGAGGACGCCCCCCACCGCCACCAGCCGCCGCGGCAAGGCGCGCGTGGCGGCAGAGGCGGCCTGGCTGGCCACCGGCTTGCCGGTCCATATCTTCCGGCTCGCCGGCATCTACGGCCCCGGCCGCGGCCCGTTCGAAAAGATCCGCAACGGGACCGCCCGGCGGATCATAAAGCCGGGGCAGGTCTTCGGCCGCATCCATGTCGAGGACATCGGCCGGGTCCTTTCCGCCTCGATCGCCCGCCCGAACCCCGGCGCGATCTACAACGTCTGCGACGACGAACCCGCCCCGCCAGAGGACGTGATCGGCCATGCGGCCCGCCTCCTCGGCCTGCCGGAGCCGCCCGAAGTCCCCTTCGAGGAGGCGGAGATGTCGCCAATGGCGCGCAGCTTCTACGGCGATTCGAAGCGGGTGCGGAACGACCGCATCAAGGACGAGCTCGGCGTGACGCTCCGCTACCCCGGGTATCGCGAGGGGCTGGCGGCGATCCTCGCCGCCGGGGGCTGAGCACGGCCCTTAGGCCCGCTTCCCCACCATCGACACGCCCAGCGCCTCCAGCGCCTTGGCCTCGATCTGCGCCGCGCCGAGGCCCGCGACGGCATACATCGCCGCCGGGCTCGCCTGGTCGATGAAGATGTCCGGCAGGACCATGGAGCGGAACCTGAGCCCCCGGTCGAAGACGCCCTCTTCCGCCAGAAGCTGGGCGACATGGCTGCCGAAACCGCCGATGGCGCCCTCCTCGATGGTGATCAGCGCCTCATGCTCGCGCGCAAGCCGCAGCACCAGATCGCGGTCGAGCGGCTTGGCGAAGCGCGCGTCGGCCACTGTGGGAGAGATCCCGCGCGCTGCGAGCGCCTCGGCCGCCTTCTGCACCTCGGAAAGCCGGGTGCCGAAGGACAGGAACGCCACGCGGCTCCCCTCGCGCAGGACGCGGCCGCGGCCGATCTCCAGCACCGTGCCGCGCTCCGGCAACTCCACGCCCACACCCTCGCCCCGCGGATAGCGGAAGGCGGAGGGGCGGTCGTCGATCGCCGCGGCGGTGGCGACCATGTGCATCAGCTCCGCCTCGTCCGCCGCAGCCATCACCACGAAGCCCGGAAGGTTGGCGAGGAAGGCCACGTCGAAGGCTCCGGCATGGGTCGCGCCATCGGCGCCGACAAGCCCGGCGCGGTCGATGGCGAAGCGCACCGGCAGGCGCTGGATCGCCACATCATGCACCACCTGGTCGTAGCCGCGCTGCAGGAAGGTGGAATAGATCGCGCAGAAGGGCTTCATGCCCCCCGCCGCAAGCCCGGCGGAGAAAGTCACCGCATGCTGCTCGGCGATGCCCACGTCGAAGCAGCGGCGCGGGAAGCGCTCGGCGAAAAGGTTCAGGCCGGTGCCGTCCGGCATGGCGGCGGTGACGGCCACCACCCGGTCGTCCGCCTCCGCCTCGCGGATCAGCCCGCGCGCGAAGACCTTGGTATAGGCGGGCGCGTTCGATGGCGCCTTGGTCTGCGCCCCGGTCAGCACGTCGAAGCGGGCGGTGGCATGGCCCTTGTCGGCCGCTGCCTCCGCCGGGGCATAGCCCTTGCCCTTCTTGGTGATCACATGGATCAGCATCGGCCCCGTCGCCCGCGCCTTCACCGTGCGCAACAGCGGCAGAAGCTGGTCCAGGTCATGCCCGTCGACCGGGCCGACATAGGTGAAGCCCAGCTCCTCGAACAGCGTGCCGCCCACGGTCATGCCCTTCAGCATGTCCTTGGCCCGGCGCGCGCCCTCCTGGAACGGCTCCGGCAGGAAGCTGACGGCGCCCTTGGCGATCTCCTTCAGCTCCTGGAACGGCACGCCCGCATAGAGGCGCGAGAGATAGGTCGAGAGCGCCCCCACCGGCGGCGCGATCGACATGTCGTTGTCGTTCAGGATGACGAAGAGCCGCTTGCCGAGGTGGCCGGCGTTGTTCATCGCCTCGAAGGCCATGCCCGCGCTCATCGCGCCGTCGCCGATCACGGCGATCACGTCGCCCACGCCCTCGGCACCCAGTTCCCGCGCCATCGTGAAGCCGAGGCCGGCGGAGATCGAGGTGGAGCTGTGCGCAGCTCCGAACGGGTCATAGGGGCTTTCCGAGCGCTTGGTGAAGCCCGAAAGCCCGCCCTCCTGCCGCAGCGTGCGGATCCGGTCGCGCCGCCCGGTCAGGATCTTGTGCGGATAGCACTGGTGGCCGACGTCCCAGATCAGCTTGTCGCGCGGCGTGTCGAAGACGGCATGGATCGCCGTCGTCAGCTCGACCACGCCCAGCCCCGCGCCCAGGTGCCCGCCAGTCACCGACACGGCAGAGATCGTCTCCTCCCGCAGCTCCTTGGCCAAGAGCTTCAGCTCACGGTCGGAGAGCGCCTTGAGATCGGCGGGAACCGTCACGCGGTCGAGGGTCTGGGTCTTGGGTCGGTCGCTCATCGGAGCCCTTTCGGCGCCTACATGTCGCGCGCAATAACGAAGCGGGCGCAGTGCCGCAAGGTGTCGCCCGCCGCGCCGTAGGGGGCGAGCGCGTCCTCGGCCTCGGCCACAAGGGCCGCTGCCCGCGCCCGCGCGCCCTCCAGACCGAGGAGCGAGACGAAGGTGGCCTTGCCCGCCGCCGCGTCCTTGTGAAGCCGCTTGCCCGCCTTGCCGGCATCGCCGGTGACGTCGAGGATATCGTCCGCGATCTGGAAGGCCAACCCGAGCGCCGTGGCATAGGCGCGCAGCGGTGCCGGATCGGCCCCGGCGAGGATCGCCCCCGCCTCTGCCGCCCAGCCGATCAGCGCGCCGGTCTTGCCCGCCTGCAGGCGGGTGATCTCCTCCAGCGTCAGCGGCGCTTCCGCCGCCTCCGCCGCCATGTCGAGGGCCTGGCCCAGCACCATCCCCTCGGACCCCGCCGCCCGGGCAAGACCCGCAACCAGCCGCAGCCGAATGTCCGCCGCGCCCAGCGCCGGATCGGTCAGCAGCTCGAAAGCGAGGGTCTGAAGCGCGTCGCCGGCGAGGATCGCCGTCGCCTCGTCCCAGCGCACATGGACCGTGGGGCGGCCCCGGCGCAGGTCGTCGTCGTCCATCGCCGGCAGGTCGTCATGGATCAGGCTGTAGGCATGAAGCGCCTCGACCGCCGCCGCCGCGGAAACCGCCCGCTTTGGCGCCAGCCCATGCAGCCGCGCCCCTTCGAGGACGAGGAAACCGCGCATCCCCTTGCCACCCTGAACCGCGTAGCGCATCGCCTCGATCAGCGGCAGCGCGCCCCGGCCCGCCAAGGCCTCCGCCAGCCGCGCCTCGCAGCGGGCAGCGTCCTCGGCCAGCGCCGTGATGAACATCTCAGAGGCCTTCCGCCGGTTCCGTTCCGGCCGCGCGGCCCTCGGAGACGCGGATTTTCTCCACCTTCTCCTCGGCCGCTTTCAGCTTCTCGGCGCAATGCTTCTTCAGCTTCGCGCCGTCCTCGTAGAGCGAGATCGATTCCTCGAGCGGCACGTCGCCGCGCTCCAGCCGGGTCACCACCTGCTCGAGCGCCGCCATCGCCTCTTCGAAGCTCATTTCCGCGACCGGCTTGCCCGTCATCCGCCCCGCTCCTTCAATATCTCGACATGGGCCGCGACCGACGCGCCCAAGGCCTGAAGATCATATCCCCCCTCCAGTGTCGAGACCACCCGCCCGCCGCAGGCCCGCTCCGCAAGGTCGCAGATCGCCCCGGTCAGCCAGCGGAAATCCTCCACCTGCCATTCGAGGCCCGCGAGCGGATCGTCGGCATGCGCGTCGAACCCGGCGGAGATCAGGATCAGTTCCGGCGCAAAGGCCTCCGCCGCCGGCAGGATCACCTCGCCCCAGGCCGCGCGCATCTCCTCGCCCCCCGTGCCGGGGTCGAGCGGGACGTTCAGCACCTGCCCATGCGCGCCGCGCTCATTGGCATAGCCCGTGCCGGGATAAAGCGGCATCTGGTGCGAGGAGGCGAAGAAGGCGCGCGCCTCGTCCCACAGCAGATCCTGCGTGCCGTTGCCGTGGTGCACGTCGAAATCGAGCACCGCGACGCGGCTCAGCCCATGCACCTCCAGCGCCCGCTTGGCCGCGATGGCGACGCTGCCGAACAGGCAGAAGCCCATCGGGCTTTCCCGCTCGGCATGGTGCCCCGGCGGCCGCAGCGCGCTGAAGGCGTTCTGCGCCTCGCCGCCCAGAACGGCATCCACCGCGGCGCAGGCTCCGCCCGCCGCGCGCAGGGCCGCCTCGAAGGAGCCCGGCGACATGAAGGTATCGGGGTCGAGCTGCGCGAAGCCCTCGGCAGGCTCCGCCGCCCGGATCCGCTCGACATAGGCCTCAGGATGGCAGCGCAGCAGATCCGCCTCCTCCGCCCTTGGCGCCTCGCGCCGCTCGAGACCCGGAATGGCGTCCAGCGCCGCCTCCACCGCCTCGATCCGACCCACCCGCTCCGCATGGCCCGGCGGCGTCAGATGCCCCCGCCCCGCTGGATGCGTGAAAACAACCGTCGTCACCTCAGCCTCACTTTCCGTCCAAAATATCTCGGGGGTCGCCATTGGTTGCGCCATTGGTCCGAGAAATCAATGGCGACGGCAGCGCCCCGGTCCAACGCTCGCCGCCTCAATCCGGCGCCAGCATATACCCCGACCCGCGCACCGTCTGCAGATACCGCGGCTGGCGCGAATCCGCCTCGATCTTGCGCCGAAGCCGGGTGATCTGCACGTCGACCGCCCTCGCCGTCGCCTGCCCGTCGTCCCGCCCGAGGTCGGAGACGAGCTTTTCCCGGCTCACCGCCGCGCCCGGCTGGGCCGCGAAGATCCGCATCAGCGCGGCTTCGGTCGCTGTCAGCCGCACCTGCTCGTTGCCGCGCCACAGCTCGCCTCGGTCGACCTCGTAGCGCACCGGCCCGAGGTTCAGCACCTTCGGACCGGACTCGGCCGCCTTGGGCGAGGGCGCCCGGCGCAGGATCGCGTTGATCCGGAGCAGAAGCTCCTTCGGCTCGAAGGGTTTCGCCAGGTAATCGTCGGCGCCCGCCTCCAGCCCCTCGATCCGGCTGCCCGTCTCGCCCCGCGCGGTCAGCAGCAGGATCGGCGTCGGCAGCTGCGCGCGCAGCGCGCGCGTCAGGCTGATCCCGTCCTCGCCCGGCATCATAACGTCAAGCACGATCAGGTCGAAGTCGAGCCCCGCCAGAAGCCGCCGCGCATGCGCCGCATCCCGCGCCGCCGTCACCAGAAACCCGCTGCGGACCAGAAACTTCTGCAGAAGGCCCCGGATCCGCTCGTCGTCATCGACGATAAGAAGGTGGATGTCGGTCTCCGTGCTCATGCGCCACCATCCCGCAGGGTCATGTACTGTCGCCGCATCTCAGGCTCCATCATCGCCTCCAGCACCTGCCGGAAACCCGCCACCGCCTGCGGCCCCGCGGCGCGATAGGCCGCGCGCATCCGGCTCCGCTGCGCTTCCGACAGCTCACGCTCCAGCGCCTCGCCCTTTTCGGTCAGCGTCAGGTGCCGCTCGCGCTTGTCGCGCCGGCCGACCTGGCTGGCCACCAGACCGTCCTCGATCAGCGTCCGCAGCACGCGGTTCAGCGACTGCTTGGTCACGCCGAGAATCGACAGAAGGTTGTTCACCGTCGTGCCGGGCGAGCGATGGATGAAATGCATCGCCCGGTGATGCGCGCGGCCGTAGTCGTGCCGCTCCAGGATGCGGTCGGGATCGGCGGTGAAGCCGCGATAGGCGAAGAACATCGCCTCGATGCCCTTCCTGAGCTGCTCGTCGGTCAGAAACAGCAGGCTTTCGCCGCCAACCGGCCCGGCTCCTCCTTCCGCCATCATTCCCCCTTGCAGATCACAAAACACATCGACTTTCCCGATTTTATGTCAGCCTTGTTGACTATCCAAGATTCAATTGCTACCGAACTGCGGAAATCGCGAAATATTATGTCCTCCCCGGACCTAATATGCGCAATTTTCGCAAAAAGAACACCTGGGCCGAAGGAGGATGCGATGGCTGGCGCCTATGATGATCGCGATGGCTGGATCTGGATGGACGGCAAGCTGGTGCCGTGGCGCGAGGCGAATGTCCATATTCTGACCCATGCCATGCACTATGCCTCCTCCGTCTTCGAAGGGGAACGCTGCTATTCCGGCAAGATCTTCCGGGGCCGCGACCATTCCGCGCGGCTGCTGAAATCGGGCGAGCTGCTGGACATGCAAATCCCCTACACGGTCGACCAGATCGAGGAAGCCAAATACGCCATGCTGAAGGCCAACGGCTGGACGGACGCCTATGTGCGCGCCCTCGCCTGGCGCGGCGCGGGCGAGGACATGGGCGTCTCCGCCCGGCGCAACCCGGTGCGGCTGGCGATCGCCGGCTGGGAATGGGGCAACTACTACGGCGACGCGAAGTTCAAGGGCGCCAAGCTCGACATCGCGAAGTGGAAGCGCCCCTCGCCCGAGACCATCCCGACCGCGGCCAAGGCGGCCGGCCTCTACATGATCTGCACCATGTCAAAGCACGCGGCAGAGGCAAAGGGCTGCTCGGACGCGCTGTTCTTCGACTACCGCGGCTACGTGGCCGAGGCGACCGGGGCCAACATCTTCTTCGTGAAGGACGGCGAAGTGCATACGCCGCTGCCGGATTGCATCCTGAACGGCCTGACGCGCCAGACCGTCATCGCCATGCTGAAGGAGCGCGGCATCACGGTGCATGAGCGCCACATCGAGCCGGGCGAGCTGGAGGGCTTCCAGCAATGCTGGCTGACCGGCACCGCCGCCGAGGTCACCCCGGTGGGCCAGATCGGCAGCTACAGCTTCGAGGTTGGCGCCATCACCCGCGAGATCTCCACCGACTACGAAAAGCTCGTCCGCGCCTGAGGCAGGACCGAAGCTTAAGCAAGAAGCGGCCGCCCCCTGGGGCGGCCGTTTCGCTTGTCAGGGCGGGGAGGCCGGTCCGCGTTCAGCTCTCAGCCCTGAACGGGCTTTGCACGCAGCATCATCGGCCCGCCGGGCCGCATGGTGAACGTCAGGACGGGCTCCGGGATCGGCTTGTCGCTCATCGACAGGTCCACCCGCCGGATCAGCGAGGCCATCAGCACGGTAATCTCGGTCTCGGCATATTGTGCGCCGATGCATATCCGGGGGCCATCGCCGAAGGGAATGAACTGCCCCCGTCGCGGCTTCTCGCCCAGGAACCGTTCCGCCCGGTATTCCTCCGGTGCCTCCCAGAGCTCCGAATTCCGGTGCAGGGAATAGATCGGGAAGAACAGCGCATCGCCCTTCTTGAAGGTGACGCCCTTCACGGTCAGCTCCGCATTCGCATCCCGGGCGAAGAAGGCAGCCGCCGGGTAAAGCCGCAACGTCTCGCGCACATGGGCAAGAAGGCGCGGCATCTTCTGCAGACTCTCGAAGGTCACCGGCCCGTCGCCGCAGGCCGCGATCACCTCCTCGCGCAGGACTGCCTGCACTTCGGGATAGAGCGCCAGAAGGTAAAGCCCCCAGGCCATCGTGTTCGCCGCCGTCTCGTGCCCGGCGACGACGAAGGTCAGCAGGTTGTCGACGGTGGTCTCGATGTCCTCGACGTCCTCCTCCAGCGTCTCGATCATCAGGTCGAGGAAATCCTGCGGCTCCTCCCGCCCCTCGGAGCGGCGGCTCTCGATCACCTGGCGCGCGAGGTCCCGCATGCTGGTCACCGGCTCCTTGCTCTTCAGCCATTTGCGCCGCGGCACCCAGGAGGGCAGGCCCATCAGGTCGAACAGCGAGATGAAGGAGATGAACTCGAAATACCTCTTTAGGCCGGCGCGGATCACCGGTGGCGCCACCGTCTCGGTCCCCGAGAACATCACCCGCGAAATGTTCATCAGAGTCGCCTCGGGCGAAAGCCGCGCCACGTCGATCTCGCCGCCACCCTCCAGCGCCTGCTGGGCGAACTCCTCGCCAGTCTTTGCAAAATGGGTGACCAGCATCGGCAGGTTCCGGGCGGCGAAGAGCGGCGCGTAGCGGTGACGCTGCACCTTCCACTTCTCACCCTCGCTCAGCATCAGTCCGTTCCCGACGGCGGAGCCGAGGATATCCTTGGTGAACTTCGCCTTGGGGAAGGTCCGCCCCTGCCCGATCAGGATCTCGGTGATCATCTCCGGATCGCAGATCCAGTGGATGTTCACCGGGCCGCGCAGATAGGTCTGGTGCTTGGTCTCATCCGGGATCACCCAGAGCATGTTCTTGCCCGCCAGCCGCGCGAAGGCGATCAGGCCGATGGGCTTCGTGGCCAGCGCGGCGGAGGCGGGTTCCCGCGTCTCGGCGCTGTGGATCACCGGTTGGTTCATCTTCGCTCTCCATCCGTGCCGGCCCAGCCGAGCCCGGCGCAGACCTTACCACGCAACCTCTCGGTGAACAGCCGCAATGCCATCTTCTCGCCACAGTCCCCGCCGGACTGTGGCGCTTGGGCGACCGCGGATGACACGTCACGCCGCCTGTCGCTGCCGGGTCTGCCACAGGGGCCCGGACTGCGGCAACGGCGGGGCCGGCAGCCCGACCCTATGGTTTCTCATAGATTGCGCGCGGCCATCACGGCGTCGTGAAATGCCCGTGATCGGTCCGCTCGGGCGGGTCGGGAAACCTCTCAACAGCAGGGCACACTGATGGACACCAAATTCGCGCTCGTCGCACTCACCACCTGTTTCGCGCTGTCGGCCTGTGGCGGCGGCGGCAGCAGCACCGGCAGCAGCACCGGAGGCACCACCGCGGCGCTGTCCTCGGCAGAGGCGCAATCCGTGGCCACCACCTACACGGACTACCAGAACCGCATCAAGGACGGTTCGCTGACCGAGACCACCCCGACCGGGAAGGCCTCCATGGCAGGCTATCTCGGCATCGACAACGTCAGCACCGACAACCCCGACCTGTCCGCGTTGGGCAAGCTGGCGATGGATGTCGATTTCGACGCCGGCAAGCTGAGCGGCACGGCCTCTGACTTCGGGGTCTACACGGGCACCGCCAGCGAGAAGACGGATATCAACGTCACCGGCTCGCTGGATGTCACGGGCACGGTCTCGGGCTCCGCGCTCTCGGCCACCGCCTCCGGCACGGTGTCCGACGGCACGACGCCCTCGGACCTCAACCTGAACATGACCGGCAAGTTCTATGACGACTCCGGCACGCTGACCGCGGTCGGCACTCACACCGGGACGATGAAGGACCACGGCGCGAGCGACTCAAGTGCCTGGAACGTCGATGGCGGCTTCTACGCCACCAAGCAATAAGCCGGCACCTCCACCGGTTCGGGGCCGGGGGCCATGCCCCCGGTCTTCGCAGGCGCGGGATGCCGTTTCCCCCATCCCGCGCCGCCCCCCGATCCGCCCTGCCCCAATCCGCGCCCCGGAAAGCTGCGACGCGCCATGCGCCTATTCTCTCCGCTCATCGCGGCCGTCCTCGCGGCTGGCCCGCTTTCCGGCCTCGCCGGTTCCGGATCGGCCCACGCCGGCACGGTGGCCCCGGCGGCAGGCCAGGCCCAGCCCGGAGGCAAGGCCAGCCCCGAGACCGCCCCGCGCACCGTCGCCGACTGGATCGCGCTCGGCGACCGGCAGATCTCCCAGGGCCGTGCCGCTGCGGCAGTTCTGATCTTCGGCGCCGTCGCGGCGCGCCAGCCGGATTACCCCCCGGCCCAGGAGGGCCTGGACAGGGCCTTCGCCCGCTTCGGCCCGGTCGGCCGCGCCGAGGGCTTCCTGCGCTACGCCCTTGCCGAGGATCCGGCACGGGAGCGCGCGCTTCTCGCCGCCTGGCAGGCGCTCGACCGGGCGCATCCGCTGCGCTTCTCCGGCTCGGCCTCGATCCTGCCCAGCAGTAACGTCGACCACGTCGCCTCCGAACGCTACCTGGTCACCGATTTCGGCACCTTCCTGATCGACGGCGGTGGGCAGGAAAGCACGGGCGTCGGCCTCGGCTATTCGCCGGGCGTCGACTACATCCTTCATTCCCGGCCCGGCGCGCGGGTCCGGCTGCATGCGGACTACGCCGGTGCCTGGTTCGACGCCGCCCCGCTGCGCTATGGCGAGCCGAGCCTCGGGATCACCTACGAAAGGCTCGGAGGCCGGGCACCCTGGTCGCTGGAGGCCTTCGCGAGCCGGCGCCGCTACGGCGGCACGGGTCAGGTGGTCACCGCCGACAACACCGCGCGCGGGCTTGAGCTGCGCAAGGCCTGGCGGCCGGGGCGCGGCGGACGCGTGCTGCTGGACCTCGGCGCGGTCTACCGGCGCTACTCCGAAAAGCCCTATCTGACCGGCCCGACCTATGACCTCGACCTGTCCCGGATCCGGCCAGTGGCCGCGCATGGCCGGATCAGCTACGGGCTGCACCTGCAACGCGGCCGGCCACGCAAGAACTACCACCGCTATTCCGGGGTCGAGCTGCGCGTCGGCTACGCGCGTCCGGTCGTGCCGGACCTGCAGCTTTCGGTCACGCTGGGGCTGGGGCAGCGGCTCTACGACACCGCCTTCCCGATCGTCGGAGAGCGGCGGCGCGACCGCACCCTCAGCCTGGGCATCGGGGCGAAACTCAGCCGCCTGAAGATCTTCGGCCGCACGCCGCGCCTGAGCTGCACGGCCTGGCGGACCCGTTCGAACATCGCGCTCTACACCATCGGCTCGGTCGATTGCGCAATGACGCTAACGCTTGATTTCTAAGCAGAACCGGGCAAGATCGATGCATGTGGGATGGAGTTGTGACGGTAGGGCCTGTTTGGCACGCGAGGGATCGGCACTTTGGCCGGCTCCGATCGCGGCATCGCGCGATCCCGCCCGGCATCCGACAGGACAGGCTTATGGGACCGGCGCGCGGCGCGCACCTGGTGGACCGGCCGCCCCCCCGCGGATGAGCGCCGCATGAACGGCCCGCTGTCGCATCACGACATCTATGATGCCGCGCTCGACGACACGCTCTTCGACGCGCTGCCGGTCTGGATGGCGCGCGAGATCGACGTACCCTCGGCGGTCTTCATCTGGCTGCACCCCGGCGACTACCGCGAGATCACCGCCGGCACCCAGGCCGAGGCCAACGAGGTCTATAACGACTTCGAGGGCCACGATCCCTGGCTGGCTCAGGCGACCGACGACAAGTTTGGCATCGGCGCGTTCCGGCTGTCGGACAGCGTCTCGGCCCGCGAGTTCGAGCGCAGCGAGATGTACAACGCCTTCATCCGAGAGAACCGGCTGGACCGCTACTGGTGCCTCGGCATGATGCACGGCACCCGCGATGGCCGGGTGGCCACGGCCTTTCACAAGTCCCGCCGGGGCGGGGATTTCACCGATGCCGAGCACCGCTCCATCAACCGCCATGCCGAGGATCTCGGCCGGCTCCACACGATCCGGCGCGAGCTGCACCGCAACCGCATCCGCGACATCGTCGCCGCCGACAACAGCCTGATCGACGACACGCCGGTGTTCGAGCTCGACCACCAGGGCCGCCTCTTGCGCCTGAACGGCAAGGCGGAGCTGCTGGTTCGCCTGCATCCGGCGCTGGCGGTCGATGCCCGGCGCGTGCTGAAGACCCAGGGCCGCGGAGAGCGCGGCTTCCGCGCCGCGGTCGGGGCAGCGACCGAAGCCGTGCGGCGCCGCGCCGGCGCGGTGGAACTCGGCCCGGCGCGGGCGGAGGACGGGCGCCTGATCCCAGCGCTGCGGCTGAATTTCCTGCCCCGCACCGAGGGCGGGCGGAAGGTGCTGGTGATCGCCACGACAGAGGCCGAGGGCGGGCTGCAGGCGCTCTTCGACGCGCCACTGGAAAGCGTGCGCCTCACCCCGCGCGAGCGCGACGTGCTGCACGGGCTGATGCGTGGGCTGCGGCGCGACCAGCTCGCCCACGACCTCGACCTGGCGGTGCCGACGATCGACCTGCACAGCACCAACCTGGGCCTCAAGCTCGGCGCCCGTACCATCGCCGAGGCGGTGGCGCTTTCGCTGAAGTTCGGCCTGCTCTGAGCCGGCCACGCGCGCAGGGCACCAAACGCCACCGCGCCATCCGATCCGGACCGTTCTGAGGAGAAGGTGGTGAGCCCGACAGGATTCGAACCTGTGACCCACTGATTAAAAGTCAGTTGCTCTACCAACTGAGCTACGGGCCCACGCTGGCGCGGGTGCTACGGAAATGGGCGACAGGGGTCAAGCCCCCAATCGGGGGCAACACGCATTTCCCGGCCTGCGATCGATGTTCGGGGGAAAATGGTGAGCCGTAAAGGATTCGAACCTTTGACCCGCTGATTAAGAGTCAGCTGCTCTACCAACTGAGCTAACGGCCCACGGGCGGCGAAGTAACGCCAAGCCAAACCGGGCACAAGAGGAAAATGCACGCCACCGCGCGGAACGCTGGATTCCCCGCCCGCCCGGCTCTATATGCGCGGCCATGGACAGCGCGCATTCCCCTTCCGGCCTGCCCTTCGTGAAGATGCACGGGGCGGGCAACGATTTCGTGGTGATCGACCGGCGCAGCCCGGCCGCCCCCGAGGTCACGCCCGCGCTCGCCCGCGTGGTGGGCGACCGGCATCGGGGTGTCGGCTACGACCAGCTGGTGACGATCACGACCGATCCGGAGGCCGACGCGCGGCTGACCTTCTGGAACGCCGACGGCACCCAGGCCGGCGCCTGCGGCAATGCCACCCGCTGCGTCGCGCAGATGCTGATGGCCGAGACCGGCAAGCCCCGCCTCACGCTGCGCACCGCCCGGGGCCTCCTGTCCGCCGAAGAGACGGCAGAGGGCCTGATCCGCGTCAACATGGGCCAGCCCCAGCTCGACTGGGCAGAGATCCCGCTGGCGCAGGCTGCCGACACGCTGCACCTGCCGATGCCCGGCGATCCCGCCGCGGTCGGCATGGGCAACCCGCATTGCATCTTCTTCGTCGAGGATGCCGGGGCGGTCGACCTCGCCGCCCGCGGCCCGGGGCTGGAACACGACCCGCTCTTCCCCGAGCGCACCAACGTTGAATTCGCGAGCCTCCTGGGCCCCGACCGCCTGCGCCTGCGGGTGTGGGAGCGTGGCACCGGCATCACGCTGGCCTGCGGCTCCGGCACCTGCGCCACCGCCGTCGCCGCCGCCCGGCGCGGGCTGACGGGCCGCAAGGTGACGGTTGAGGTCGACGGCGGCACGCTTCTCGTCGACTGGGCGGAGGACGGCGTCTGGCTGACCGGGCCGACCGCGCGGGTCTTCTCGGGCCTGCTCGACCCGGCGCTGGCCGGGGCCTGAGCATGGGCGCCCCGGTCTTCGCCACGCTTGGCTGCCGCCTCAACGCCTACGAGACGGAGGCGATGCGCGAGCTTTCCGAAGGGATCGAGGATCTCGTCGTCGTCAACACCTGCGCGGTGACGGCGGAAGCGGTGCGCAAGGCCAAGCAGGAGATCCGCAAGCTGCGCCGCCAGAACCCCGCCGCCACGCTTGTGGTGACGGGCTGCGCCGCGCAGACCGAGCCCGAAACCTTCGCTGCCATGCCCGAGGTTTCCCGCGTTCTCGGCAATGCCGAGAAGATGCGCCCCGAAAGCTGGCAGGGCCTGCGCACCCCCGACCTGATCGGCGAGACGGAGCGGGTGCAGGTCGACGACATCATGTCGGTCAGGGAGACGGCCGGCCACCTGATCGACGGCTTCGGCCGCCACCGCGCCTATGTGCAGGTGCAGAACGGCTGCGACCACCGCTGCACCTTCTGCATCATCCCCTACGGCCGCGGCAATTCCCGCTCGGTCCCCGCGGGCGTGGTGGTGGAGCAGATCAAGCGCCTCGTTGGCAAGGGGTTCCAGGAGGTCGTGCTGACCGGGGTGGACCTGACGAGCTGGGGCGCGGACCTGCCGGCGGAACCCAAGCTCGGCGATCTGGTGCTGCGCATCCTGAAGCTGGTGCCGGACCTGCCGCGGCTCCGGATCTCCTCGATCGATTCGATCGAGGCCGACGACCGGCTGATGCAGGCCATCGCGACCGAGCCGCGGCTGATGCCGCATCTCCATCTCTCGCTGCAGCATGGCGACGACCTGATCCTGAAGCGGATGAAGCGCCGCCACCTGCGCGACGACGCCATCGCGTTCTGCGAAGAGGCCCGCCGCCTCCGCCCCGGCATGGTCTTTGGCGCCGACATCATCGCGGGCTTCCCGACCGAGACCGAGGCGCATTTCCAGAACTCGCTGAAGCTGGTCGAGGAGTGCGGGCTGACCTTCCTGCACGTCTTCCCCTATTCCGCCCGCAAGGGCACGCCCGCCGCCCGCATGCCCGCCGTCGCCGGCCCCGCGATCCGTGAACGCGCCGCGCGCCTGCGCGCCGCGGGCGAGGCCGCGCTCTCCCGCCATCTCCTGGCCGAGCAGGGCCGCACCCACCGCATCCTGACCGAGCGTCCCCGCATGGGCCGGACCGAGCATTTCACCGAGGTCCGCTTTGCCGAGGACCGCCCCGAGGGCACGATTCTGGAGGCGCGCATCACCGGCCAGGACGGCGCCACGCTTCTGGCCTGAACCCGCCCCGGGCCGCGGCGCCGCGCCCCGCGCCTGTGATCGGCGTCAATGACCAGGGCCGGGACCCTGCCCATCCTTCGCATTCACGAAACCGTGATAACCGAAGGAGAAGACGATGCCAGCCCTCCGCATATCGCCCGCCCTTGCGACCCTCGCCGCCAGCCTGGCCCTGTCTCTCGCCGCGCCCGCGCGCGCCCAGGACGAAAGCGTTGGAAAGGCGCTCTTCGCCTCGAACTGCGCCGCCTGCCACGGCGAGACCGCCAAGGGCGACGGCGACATGGCCGGGGTGATGACCATTCCAGCGCCGGACCTGACGCTGCTCGCACGGCAGAACGACGGCACCTTCCCCTTCCTGAAGGTGTTCCACGTTATCGACGGGCGCACGGGCGTGCGCAGCCACGGCAACCCGATGCCGGTCTTCGGGCGAAGCTTCGAGGCCGCTCAGGGCGGCGCGGACAATCCCTTTGGCGCGGTGATCGAGGCCCGCGGCAAGGTGATGTCGATCGCGCTCTACCTCGAGTCGCTGCAACGCTGATGCCGCTTGGCGGAGGGCCGGTCCGGGCCTAGAACGGCGCCTTGAACAACCCGAGGCGCCCATGCATCCCAATCCCGCCTTCCGCCAAACCCCGTCCGGCCAGAACCTCGCCTTCGCGCGGGCCCGCAGCTTCGGGATGCTGGCGGTGAACGCCGCCGACGGGCCGCTTCTGTCGCATATCCCGTTCCAGCTGGCCGAGGACTGCCTGAGCCTGGATCTGCATCTCGTCCGCTCCAACCCGATCAGCCGCACCCTCGCCACGCCGCAGCCCGCGGTGATCGCCGTCACCGGGCCGGAGGGCTACATCTCGCCCGACTGGTACGGGATGGAGGACCAGGTCCCGACCTGGAACTACGTCGCCGTCCACCTGCGCGGCACGCTCTCGCTTCTGCCCGAGGACGAGATGCACGGCCTGCTCGACCGGCTCTCGGCTCAGTTCGAGGGGCGGCTTGCGCCGAAGACGCCCTGGACCTCGGCCAAGATGTCCACGGGCGCGATGGAGCGTATGATGCGGATGATCGTCCCCTGCCGCATGGTGGTAGAGGACGTGCAGGGCACCTGGAAGCTGTCGCAGAACAAGCCCGACGCCGCCCGCCTCGGCGCGGCCGATGGGGTCGATGCGGCTGGGCAGGCGCCTGAAGCCGCCGCCCTCGCAAGGCTGATGCGCGAGGTCTGAGCGCCCTTACCATGAAGAGGGCCAGCGCCCGTCCCGGGGTGGACGGTGGCCCGGCGCCGCTACGCGACGCTGTTTTGGGCCGGGCCGTGGGAGAGGCTTCCTCCAAGCCCCTTAGGGTGCGCATTCATTGCGCACCGCCCCGCCCCATGGACAGCCGCACGGCCGCGCCCTACCTTCCCGGCGCCGCCAGCCGAAAGGATCCGCCATGCGCCTCCATTCCAACCCCGCCTCTCCCTTCGTCCGCAAGGTCCTCGTCCTGCTGAAGGAGACCGGGCAGGAGGCCGACGTTACCCTCGTTCCCGCTGCCGGCCATGCCGTCGCCCCGGGCACCATGCCGGTCGCCCAGAACCCGCTCGGCAAGATCCCGACGCTGGAACGCGACTCGGGTCCCGCGCTCTACGACAGCCGGGTGATCTGCCGCTTCCTGGACGACCGGGCCGGCGGAAAGCTCTATCCCGCGGCGCCGCGCCTCTGGGACACTTTGACGCTGGAGGCCACCGCTGACGGCATCATGGATGCCGCCGTGCTGATGCGCTACGAAACCACCGTGCGCCCGGAGGCCGCGCAGTTCGCGCCCTGGATCGAGGGGCAGTGGGAAAAGATCGCCCGCGCCCTCGACACGATCGAGGCGCGCTGGATGAGCCACCTCTCAGGCCCAATGGATATGGGCCAGATCGCCGTCGCCTGCGCGCTCGGCTATCTGGATCTGCGCCATCCCGGGCGCGACTGGCGCGCGCCCCGGCCCGCGCTCTCGGCCTGGTACGCGGCGATACTGACCCGCCCCAGCCTGGCCGAAACCATCCCTGCCTGAGCCGCCCCCGCGCCCTCTCCGCCGCCCGTCCCGGCGCCCTGCCCCGTTCCCGAAGCTTGCGAAAAGCCCCGGGGCGCGGCAAATTCGCCCAGTAATCCGTGCCACTGCGCCGGATTGTCCGCTGGACGGACGTATGGGAGGGCGCTAACAAGCCTGTGAGGACGGCGGAAAACCGCCGCGGTCTAAGCATTGGGCCGGCATCCCGGCCTGGGAAGGGAGAAGCCACGTGTCTCACGCAGAAGAACCTAGGGCAACTCGAAGAGACTTTCTGTATTACGCGACCGCCGGTGTTGGCGCCGTGGCCGCCGGCGCCGCAGCCTGGCCGCTGATCGACCAGATGAACCCTTCCGCCGATGTCGCGGCCCTGGCCTCCGTCGATGTCGACATCTCGAACGTCCAGGAAGGCACGCAGATCACCGTCAAATGGCTCGGCAAGCCGATCTTCATCCGCCACCGCACGGCAAAGGAGATCAAGGAAGCCCGCGCCGTCAAGATCAGCGACCTGCCCGATCCGAAGGCCGAGAACTCCAACCTCCCCGACGGCGCCCAGGCGACCGACGAGAACCGCGTCCTCGACAAGGAGGGCAAGTGGCTCGTCATGATCGGCATCTGCACCCACCTGGGCTGCGTGCCGCTCGGCAACAACGCCGGCGAGTACGACGGCTGGTTCTGCCCCTGCCACGGATCGCAATACGACACCGCCGGCCGTATCCGCAAAGGCCCGGCGCCGCGCAACCTGCAAATTCCGGTCGCGAAGTTCACCGACCCGAAAACCGTTAAGCTCGGCTAAGGGAGAGAGAGATGGCCGGAATTCCCCACGACCACTACGAGCCGAAGTCGGGCATCGAGAAGTGGCTGCACGAACGCCTGAAGATCGTCAGCCTGGTCTATGACACGCTTATGATCCCGACCCCGAAGAACCTGAACTGGTGGTGGATCTGGGGCATCGTGCTCGCCTTCTGCCTCGGGCTGCAGATCATCACCGGGATCATCCTGGCGATGCATTACACGCCGAACACCAGCATGGCATTCTCCTCGGTCGAGCACATCATGCGCGACGTGAACGGCGGCTACTTCATCCGCTATCTGCACATGAACGGCGCCACGCTGTTCTTCCTCGCCGTCTACATCCACATCTTCCGCGGCCTGTTCTACGGCTCCTACAAGGCCCCGCGCGAGGTGACCTGGATCGTCGGCATGCTGATCTATCTGCTGATGATGGCCACGGCCTTCATGGGCTACGTGTTGCCCTGGGGCCAGATGTCCTACTGGGGCGCGACCGTCATCACCGGCCTTTTCGGCGCCATCCCCGGCATCGGCCCGCATATCCAGACCTGGCTCCTCGGCGGGCCGTCGGTCTCGAACGCGACGCTGAACCGCTTCTTCTCGCTGCACTACCTGCTGCCCTTCATCATCGCAGGGCTCGTGATCGTGCATATCTGGGCCTTCCACTCGACCGGCAACAACAACCCCACCGGGGTCGAGGTGCGGCGCGGCTCGAAGGAAGAGGCGGAGAAGGACACCCTGCCCTTCTGGCCCTATTTCGTGCTGAAGGACCTCTTCGCGCTGGGCATCGTGGTGACGATCTTCTTCGCCATCGTCGGTTTCATGCCGAACTACTTCGGCTCGCCCGACAACTACATCATGGCGGATTCGCTGAAGACCCCGCCCTCGATCGAGCCGGAATGGTACTTCCTGCCCTTCTACGCGATCCTGCGCGCCTTCACCCAGGACGTCTGGGTGGTGCAGCTCGCCCATTGGGTGACCTTCGGCATCGTCGACGCGAAGTTCTTCGGCGTTCTGGCCATGTTCGGCGCCATCGCGGTGCTGGCGCTGGTTCCTTGGCTCGACACCTCCACCGTCCGCTCCGGCCGCTTCCGGCCCAGCTTCAAGTGGTGGTTCCGGCTGCTGGTGGTCGACTTCCTGGTTCTGATGTGGTGCGGCTCGCAATTCCCGACCGCGCTGATCGGCTGGATCTCCCTGATCGCCGCAACCTACTGGTTCGCCTATTTCCTCGTGATCCTGCCGCTTCTCGGCGTGCTGGAGCGTCCGCTGCCAACGCCGGCAACGATCGAGGAGGACTTCAACGCCCACTACGGGACGGGCGGCGCAGCCCATCCGGCCGAGTGAGAGAAAGGACCGCGAAGATGATCCGGAAACTGACGCTCTCGGCCATTGCCGCCACCGCCCTCCTGATGGCGGGCATGGCGCAGGCGCAGGAGGCGGCGACGCCTGCCATCCCCGACGTGCCCTTCTCCTTCGACGGGCCCTTCGGCACCTACGACCAGCACCAGCTGCAGCGCGGCCTGCAGGTCTATACCGAGGTCTGCTCGGCCTGCCACGGCCTCGACCTGGTGGCGATGCGCACGCTGGGCGACCCCGGCGGCCCGCATCTGAGCCAGGACCAGGTGAAGGCCTATGCCGCCGCCTTCCCGGTGAACGACACCGCCTCGAACCCGCAGTTCCTCGACAGCTCGGGCAACCCGCGCAAGCTGATCCCCTCGGATCACTTCCCCTCGAACAACTCGATGGGCGCGCCGGACCTCTCGGTGATGGCGAAGGCGCGGGCGGCGTTCCACGGCCCCTACAAGCTGGGGATCAACCAGCTGATCCACGGCATCGGCGGGCCGCAGTACATCGTGGCGCTGCTGACGGGCTTCACCGACAAGACCAAGAACCTGGCCGGCTCCACCGTCTACCAGAACCACATCTTCCCCGGCGGCTGGATCCGCATGCCGCCGCCGCTGGCGGCCGGGCAGGTGACCTTCGCCGACGGCTCGCCCAACGACCTGAAGAGCGAGGCCGAGGATGTCGCGGCCTTCCTGATGTGGGCCGCCGAGCCGCATATGGACGCGCGCAAGCACGCGGGCTTTGACGCAGTCTTCCTGCTGGTGATCCTGACCTCGCTTCTTTACCTCACCAACAAGCGGATCTGGGCCGATGTGAAGGGCAAGAAGAAGGCCGACGCCTGAGGCAACGCCCGCCCGAGACACCGAAGCGCGCCCCACCCGGGGCGCGTTTTCATTTGGGGCTCCATCCCGGAGGAGGGCCAGCGCCCGTCCGCCCCCAAGGGCGGGCGCTGGCCCGGCGGGCTACGCCCGCTGTTTCGGGCCGAAGGTGAGTATTCGGGCCAAGGAAAAGGGGGCGCCATGGCCGTAGGGTGCGCATTCATTGCGCACCAAGCCCTCACGCCCCCAGATACTCCGCCAGCGCCTTCGGCGGATCGGCGAAGAGCGCCGCCGTCGGCACCGGCGCCTCCGCCCGGCCCTCCGCCACCAGAATCGTCAGATCGGCGATCCGCTCGGCATCGCGCGGATCATGGGTGACGATCAGCAGGGTCGATCCCGTCTCCGCCGTGATCTCTGCCACCAGGTCCAGCATCTCCGCCCTCAGCGCGGGCCCGAGCGCCGCGAAGGGCTCGTCGAGCAGAAGGATCGGCCGCGCCCGCAGAAGCGCGCGGGCCAGCGCCACCCGGCTCTGCTGCCCGCCCGACAGCGCGGCGGGCCGGCGGTCGCCCAACCCCTTCAGCCCCACCCTCGCAAGCGCCCCAGCCACGCGGGCCCGCTCCTGCTCGCCCAGCCGCAGGCCCGGCCTCAGCGCCAGTCCAACGTTCTCCGCCGCCGTCAGATGCGGGAAGAGGTTGTTATCCTGGAAAAGGATCGAAAGCGGCCGCTTCCCGGGCGCCAGCGGCCCCAGGTCGCCGCCCTTCCACAGCACGCGGCCCGCGGCGACCGGCTGGAACCCCGCGATCGCGGCCAGCAGCGTGGATTTCCCCGCGCCCGAGGGCCCGATGACAGCCACCCGCGCGCCCTCCGGCACCGTCAGATCGGCCGAGAGCGTGAAGCCCGTCATCTCGATCCTCAGAGTCTCAAGCCTCAGCATTCACCCGCCCCCCGCGGTCGAAGATCCAGAACAGCGCCAGGCTCAGGATCAGCAGCAGAAGCGCCGCGCCATCGGCCTCCGCCATCCGGTATGCCCCCATCAGCCGGTAGATCTCCAGCGGCAGGGTCGCCCCATCGGATCCGGCGAAAAGGGTGATGACGCCCAAATCCCCCATCGACAGCGCCGCCGCCAGCCCCAGCGTGAAGCCCAGAGGCCGGCGCAGCCGCGGCAGGGTCACCAGCCGCAGCCGCGCCAGCGCCGGCAGATCCAGGCTGTCCGCCAGCCGCCCCTGCGTCGCCTCGATCTGTTGCAGCGCCGGCAGCAGGGCCCGCATCGCGAAGGGCAGCGCCAGCAGCGCGTTGACCAGCGCCGTCACCGGCAGCGCCAGCGCCGCCGGGTCGGCCACCGGATCGATCAGGATGAACAGCCCCGTCCCCAGCACCAGAGGCGAGGCGGCAAGCGGCAGCATCCCGGCAAGGTCGAGCCAGCGCCCGACCCCGCGGCTCCGCGCCAGGCCCAGCGCCAGCGCCACCACGGCGCAGATCGCGGCCGAGGCCAGCGCTACCGCCAGCGAGCGCAGGGCGGCGGTCCAGACCTCTGCCGGCAGCCCCGGCAGCGCCGCCGCGCCGCTGAGGGCCACCGCCAGCAGCGGCAGCACCAGGAACAGCCCCGCAAGGCCGATCGCCACCGCATCGAGCGCCCGCAGCGCCAAGGCGTCGGCATCCCAGCGCCGCACCGGCCGGTCCAGGCCCGCCAGCGCCGCCTCGGGCAGCGTCAGCTTCAGCGCGACGAGCGTGGCGATGGCGCAGAGGCCGAACTGCAGCCCGGCCAGCAGCGCCGCGCGGCCCAGGTCGAAATCGAAGCGGAAGGCCTGGTAGATGGACAGTTCGATCGTCGTCGCCGCCGGCCCGCCACCGAGCGTCAGCGCAATGGCGAAACTGGTGAGGCAGATGAGGAAAATCGCCAGGCACGCCCCCGGCGCCACGGCGCGCAGCATCGGCCGCTCGATCAGCCGCGCGACCTCCCGGGGCCCGAAACCCAGCGCGGCGGCAAGGCGGAACCGCTCCGCCGGGATTGCCAGCCAGCCCTGCAGGATCAGCCGCACCGCCAGCGGCAGGTTGAAAAAGACATTGCCGAGGATCACGCCCCAGAAGCCGTAGATCGTCACTCCCGGCAGCCCCAGAGCGCCGAGCGCCGCGTTGACCATGCCGCCCCGCCCGAAGATGGCCAGAAGCCCGAGGATGGCGACGATCACCGGCAGGATGAAGGGCGCCCCCATCAGCGCCACCAGCACCCCGCGCCCCGGAAAGCTGCGGCGCGCCAGCGCGCGGGCGACCGGCACGGCCAGCGCCACTGACAGGAGCGCCGAAAGCCCCGCCTGCACCAGCGTGAAGCGCAGAGCGGCCAGATCCGCCGGATCCAGCCGAGCAACCCCCGTGGCATTCGCTGCCACGGCCGCGAGCGTGCCGAGCGTCAGCGCGGCGAGGAGGCCCCCCGCCGCGCCGCCGGCCACCCGGATCAGCGGCTCAGCGCGTCGCGCCATTCGGCCAGCGCGCTGTCGCGCAGCGCCTTCGCCTTCTCGGGCGCGAGGAAGAGCGTCTTCGTCGGGTGATATTCATCGAACCCCTTCGGCAGCCCGTCCTTCAGCTTGATCACCGGGTACATCCAGTTCGTCTCCGGGATGATCTTCTGGAAGGCATCCGTGGTCATGAAGCTCAGAAACTCGTCGGCGAGCTTCTGGTGCTTCGAGCTCTTCAGCTTCGCCGCGACCTCGACCTCCATGTAATTGCCCTTGGTGAAGAGCGCGGCGCCCTTGGTCGCGTCCTTCTCCTCGATCAGGTGATAGGCGGGCGAGGTGGTGTAGGACAGGACCATGTCGGCCTCGCCCTTGGTGAACATGCCATAGGCCGCATCCCAACTGGGCGTGACGGTCAGGATGTTGTGCTTCAGGCTTTTCCAGATCTCGCCGGCCTTGTCGCCATAGACATCCTTCACCCAGTAGAGCAGGCCCAGGCCGGGCGTGGAGGACCGCGGATCCTCGATCACCACCTTCAGGTTGGTCTTGGCCAGCTCCGGAAAGCTCTTCGGCACGTCCTTCACCTTGGTCTTGTCATAGACGAAGGCGAACCAGCCGTAGTCGAAGGGCACGAAGACCGGATCGGTCCATTTGATCGGCAGGTCGAGCTTCGGCAGCGGCCCGTGATCGGCGAAAAGCCCGGTCGCGGCGGCGTCGGCAGTCAGGCTGGTGTCGAGGCCAAGCACGACATCGGCCTTGGTATGCTTGCCCTCCAGCTTCACGCGAGAGAGCAGCGCCGCCCCGTCACCGGTGGCGACGAAGTTCAGATGGCAGTGGCAGATCGGCTCGAAGGCCTTCTTCACGGCCGGGCCGGGGCCCCAGCTCGCCACGAAGCTGTCGTAGGTGTAGACGGTGAGCGTCGGGGTCTCGGCCTGGGCAGCAGTGCTCGCCAAGGCAATCAGACCCGCAGCAATCAGAGCTTTCATATCGTCCTCCAATGCGACGGGCGGGGTCGGGCTGGAGGCTGATCCTCTACCTTCCCTCCGCCGGTCTTAACCGGTTCAGGTTCAACGGGTTCGCTTGCGCATCTCAGCCCTGGGTCGTCAGACCCCCAGGCACCCCGAGGTGAGGCGGACCATAACGCGAAGCGCGCAGGGCGCAAGGGGGGTGGAGGAGGGGCTACCACGCTCAGGGCGAGCACCTGCCTCAGTCACCGGCCCCCCGGACCCGAAACAGCGGGTGCAGCCCGCCGGGCCAGCGCCCCGCTTCGGGGCCTTACGCGGCCCCACCGGGGCCACGGTCCCCCTCCGCACCCCCAAGGCCGGGCGCTTCTTGAACTCACCGCCCCGGCAAACCGAAGGGGTTCTTTACCCCATAAACGGACGGACCCCAGCCGCCGCCAGCGCCCACCCGCGGACGGCCACCGGCCCTCTTCCCCGCGCATCTCCCCCTCCCGCCTTCTCATCCCCGCCCGCCCCTGCTATGGCTTGCCCGCCGCCGCCTGGAGCCTGCCATGAGCCTCAACACCTTCGGCCACCTCTTCCGCGTCAACACCTGGGGCGAAAGCCACGGGCCGGCGCTTGGCGCCACGGTGGACGGCTGCCCCCCCGGCCTTCCGTTGACGGAAGAGGCGATCCAGCCCTGGCTCGACCGCCGCAAGCCCGGCCAGAACAAGTTCACCACCCAGCGGCGCGAGGCCGACGCGGTCAGAATCCTCTCCGGCACCTACGAAGGGCTGACCACCGGCACCCCGATCCAGCTCGCCATCGAGAACACCGACCAGCGGTCCAAGGATTATTCCGAGATCGCCGCCAAGTTCCGCCCCGGCCATGCCGACATCACCTACTGGCAGAAATACGGGCTGCGCGACCCGCGCGGCGGTGGCCGCTCCTCGGCGCGCGAAACCGCGGCCCGGGTCGCCGCCGGCGGCGTCGCCCGCGCAGCGCTCGCCCATCTCGCGCCCGAGCTCTCCATCACCGGCTACATGGTCCAGATGGGCCCGCATGTGATCGACCGCCGCCGCTTCGACTGGGACGAGATCGAGAAGAACCCGTTCTGGGTGCCCGACGCCCGCGCCGCCGCCGACTGGGCCGATTACCTCGACGAGCTGCGCAAGTCCGGCAATTCCGTCGGCGCGGTGATCGAGGTCACGGCCCGCAACGTCCCTCCCGGCCTTGGCGCGCCGATCTACGGCAAGCTCGACAGCGACCTCGCCTCCGCCATGATGTCGATCAACGCGGTCAAGGGCGTGGAGATCGGCGAGGGGATGGGCGCGGCCTCCCTCACCGGCGTCGAGAACGCCGACGAGATCGAGATGGGCAACGACGGCCCCCGGTTCCTGTCGAACCACGCCGGCGGCATCCTCGGCGGCATCTCCACCGGGCAGGACGTTGTGGTGCGCTTCGCGGTGAAGCCGACCTCCTCCATCCTGACGCCCCGCAAGACCATCACCACCGGCGGCGAACGGGCCGAGATCGTCACCAAGGGCCGCCACGACCCCTGCGTCGGCATCCGCGCCGTGCCGGTGGGCGAGGCGATGATGGCCTGCGTGCTGCTCGACCACATCCTGCTCGACAGGGGCCAGACCGGGGGCATCCGCGGAAAGATCGGCTGACGTGGCAGGCCTCCTCTCGATCACCTTCCCGATCTTCGCGCTGATCGGGCTCGGGTATCTGACGACCGCGCGCGGCGTCTTCGACACCGCGACGATCCGCACGCTCGGCCGCTTCGTCATCCGCATCGCCCTGCCCGCGCTGATCTTCAACGCGGTCTCCAAGCGCGACCTCGCCGAGATCTTCAACGCCGGCTACCTCCTCGCCTATCTCTCGGGCTCGCTTCTCGTCGTCCTGGCCGGCTGGCTTATCCTCCGCCGCTGGCCGGGGGTGGACCGCACCACGCGAACCGTCTGCCTGATGGGAATGAGCTGCTCGAATTCCGGCTTCATCGGCTATCCGATCGTGCTTCTGACCTTCGGCAGCATCGCCGGGGTGGCCCTGGCGCTGAACATGATGGTGGAAAACCTCGTCATGATTCCGGCCATTCTCGCCGCGCTCGAAATCGCCTCTACGCCCCCGGGCGGCAACCGCCTGCGCGTCGGCGTGGGCGTATTCCGCCGGCTGATCCGCCAGCCGCTCGTCCTCGCGCTGCTGGCCGCCCTCGCCTTCGCCCTGACCGGGATGCACCTGCCGGCCCCGCTCGACCGGACGGTCGGCATGGTCGCCACCGCATCCGCGCCGCTGTCGCTCTTCGTGATCGGCGGCTCGCTGGTCGGTCGTCCGCATGGCGGCGCCCTTCCGCTGGCCGGCGTGATCGTCGCGATGAAGCTCGTCGCCCATCCCGCCGCCGTCGCGCTGATGATCCTGCTGGTGCCGCATCTCGGCATCGCGCCGCCCACGCCGATCCTCTCCCACGCCGCAATCCTGATGGCGGCTGTGCCGATGATGGGCATCTTTCCGATCATAGCCCAGGCGCATGGGCGCGAGGGGCTGGCCTCTCTGGCGCTGCTGGCGGCGGTGCTGACCTCGTTCGTCACCCTCACCGGCGTCCTCGCGCTGCTGCGCTGATCGGGTGCGGCGGGCGGGCCCTGTCCCGGCCGCGCAGCCCGATGCGGCGCTTCCCGGCCGCCTCCTCGGCCCGACCGACACCGACACCTCCGCTCCTGACGGGATCCGGGCCCTCCTCAGCCGGGTCCAGGCGGGCGCCGTTTCGCCGTCTCCGCCCGGATCTCGTCCAGGAAGGCGCGCAAAAGCGGCACCCGGCGCGGGCGAAAGCTCTCCCCCGTCGCCGCAATCGCCTCCATCCGGTCCAGGCGGAACCGCCGGAACCCCTGCCGCAGGCAGCACCAGGCCAGGCACATCTGCACCTTCTCGAAGAAGATGATGGAGAGCGGCCAGATCCGCCGCTCCGTCCGCTGCCCGTCGGTGTCGACATAGACGAGGTCCAGCGCCCGCTCCTCCCAGCAGGCCTCGCGCAGCGCGCCCATGTGGATCGCGGGCTCCGGCCGGCCCTCGAAACGGTAGCTCTTCACCACCGCATGCATCGCCTGTCGCTGCTGCCGCTCCGGCAGCGTGGCGGTGATCTTCGCAAGCGCCATCTCCGCCGCCGCCGCCAGCGCCCGGTCGCCCATGTAGCGCACCTCGGCAAGGCCGAGGACAAGCGCCTCGATCTCCTCCCGCCCGAAGGTCTGCGGTGGCAGGGCGGTATCCTCGACCAGCCGGTAGCCATAGCCCGGCTCGCCGTCGATCAGCGCGCCGCCCGCGCGCAGCGTGTCAATGTCGCGGTAGAGCGTGCGGAGGCTCACCCCCGTCCCCTCCGCCAGCCGCGCCGCCGTCACCGGGGCGGGCAGGTCGCGGAAAAGCTGCATCAGGCGGAACAGGCGATCTGCGCGGGCCATCGGGCTACTGCCGGAAACTGTCAGGAGGGGTGCAGCATAATCCTCTTATCGAAACCCGCCAGAAGAAAGCTCACGCCATGATCACGCTCTACCATTCGCCCTTCTCCCGCTCCTCCCGCATCGTCACCCTGATCGACGAGCTTGGCGCGCTCGACCGCGTGCGGATCCGCGATGTCACCATCCGCCGCGCGATCCCGCCCTCGGGCGAACGTGACCCCGCCAACCCGCACCCCGAGGGCAAGGTGCCACTCCTCGTCGACGGTCCGGCGCTGATCCGGGAATCGACCGCGATCCTCCTTTACCTGACCGAGAAGTTCCCCGAGGCGAAGCTCGGCGCCGCCCCGGGCACCGCCGAACGGGGCCGCTTCCTCAGCTGGATCGCCTATTACGGCTCGGTGGTGGAGCCGGTGGTGATCTTCGACCGGATGGAGATCACCCACCCCTTCCTGCGCGACAGCTACCGCGGGATGCACGAGGTCCTGGAAAGCTTCGCCCGTGCCCTCGACGCCGGCCCCTACCTGTTGGGGGAGCGGTTCACGGCGGTGGACCTGCTGATGTCCTCTACCTTCGCCTGGTACCCGGACGGTCTGCCCGACTTGAAGTCGATCCAGGACTGGCATGCCCGCTGCCAGGCGCGCCCGGCCGTCGCCCGCACCGTGGCGCGCGACCGCGCTGCGATGGAGGCGATGGCGGCCTGAGCCTCAGGCCCGCGTTCAGGCGCTGGTGGCGGCGGCGAGCGCCTTGTCCATCAGCGCCTTGATCTTCGCCTCGCCGGTCTCCCAGTCGAGGCGGCCGATCATCCTGTCGCCCTTCAGAACGATCAGCGTCGCCCGCTGGCTGACCTTCAGCCGGCGGGCGATCGCGCTGTTCCTGTAGGTGTCCCAGTCGACCACCACGAAGTCGACATGCTTGCCATAGGCCGGGTTGGCCTTGCGCAGCCTGTCGATCACGCGCGTCTGCGCCGCGCAGGTGGAACACCACGTGGCGTGGAATTCGAGGAAGACGACCTTGCCCTCGCCCAGCGCGCTCTTCACCAGGCCGGGCTTGTAGGCCATCGGCGCCGCCGCCTTGGCGACCAGCGGCGCGGCGAGCGAGACGGTAGCGGTCAGCATGAGGAAATCGCGACGGTTCATCTTTATCTCCCTGTTCAAATCGATACGGAAAGGTCCTGCAGCCAGGCCGGCGTGATCGAGACCAGCCAGCCCTCCGCCACATGTTCGAGCCCGAAATAAAGGGCGAGGCCGGTAAGCGCGAAGATCGCGCCCGTCAGCGGACGCGAGAGCTGCGCAAGCCGCTGCATCGCGGCCCGGTTGCGCGAGATCAGCGAGCGCGCGCCGTAGCCAAGGATCAGGATAACGGTACCGGTCCCGGCCGCGAAGGCCAGCATCGTGGCCCCGGCCTCCGCCAGCCCCTTGCCCCGTGCCGCCAGCGCCAGCGCGCCGCCCAGCGTCGGGCCGACGCAGGGGCTCCAGATCGCGCCGAGCAGCAGCCCGCCCAGGAACTGCCCGCCCGCGCCCCGCGCCTCGATCCGCTGCGCGCCGCGGTCGGCCCGGGCGGCGAAGCCGTTGGTGGCAAAGGCGAAGCCGCGGCCGGCCGCGGGGATCATCATCAGAAGCCCGAAGGCCGCAAGCGCCAGCGCCCCGCCCCGGGCCAGCGCCTCGCTGCCGATCCCGAAGGCCGCGCTCAGCGCCGCGATGCCCACGCCCGCCGCCGTGAAGGCCGTGCCGAGACCCAGCGCCAGCGCCAGCGGACCAAATCGGCTGGCCTGCAGGGCAGAGGCCAGCACCAGCGGCAGCACAGGCAGCACGCAGGGATTGATCAGAACCAGCAGCCCCGCGGCATAGGCCAGAATCATGGTCATCGGCAGTCCCGTTCCATTGCTCTTGCCTGAACGAGTCTACGCCGCGCGAACCGTTACGGATCGCTCTTCACATAACTGTCAGTGGGCGGCCGGCGCCACCCTGCGGGTCCGCGACCATTGCACCGCGAAGATCCCGGCGGCGATGATCGCGACCCCCAGGATATCCGACGGCCCCACCTGCTCATGCAGCAGCACCGCCGCGATCAGAACGCCGAAGAACGGGTTGAGGAAGTGGAAGGTCGCCGCCCGCGTCGGTCCGATCCGGTTGACGAGCATGAACCAGATCCAGGTCGCCAGCAGCCCCGGCACCAGCGTGACATAGACGAAGGCCGCGGCGAGGGCCGGGGTGACCGTCACCCGGAACGGCTCCGTCAGCCCGGCGACAACGCCAAGCACGACGGCCCCCACCAGCATCTGCAGCCCCACGATCATCAGCACGTTCCCGCCGGATGAGGTGCCCCGCACCGTCAGCGTGGCCAGCGACAGCGCCACGACCGCCACCCCGCAAAGCGCCACGCCCCAGGCCGGTGCGCCGCCCTGAAGCCGCGTCGCCATGATCACCGTGACGCCGACGAAGCCCGCCACCAGCCCCGCCACGCCCAGCGGCCGCAGCCGCTCGCCCAGGAAGGCCCAGCCCGCCAGCGCCACGATCAGCGGCATGGTCGAGGCGATGATGGCGGCCAGCGAGGCGTCGACCCGCTGCATCGCGATGTAGTTGAGCCCGAGGTAGAGCGCGTTCTGGCAAAGCCCGAAGACCGCCGTCGCCCGCCACTGGCCGCGCGTCAGCCGGGGGGTCTGCCCAAGGGCTGCGGCGATGCTCACGCCGATGATCCCGGCCAGCAGGAACCGCAGCACCAGCGCCCAGAGCGGCGGCGCGGCGGCCACGATCATATGCGCCGCCGAGAAGGCGGAGGACCATACCAGAGCGAAGCTCAGCCCCATCCCGATTGCAACGATGTCCAAGCCCGGCCCCTTCTCTTCTCCCCCAGGGCGGCCGAATACCGGCAGCCCGGACGAGACCCTACAGCGCCCACCGGCAGGGGCAAGCGCCCCTCGCCTGCCCTCGACCAAGGAGGGCGGGGGCCGACCGCGGGTGGGCGCTGCCCGGCGACGCTGCGCGCCGCGCATCGGGTGGGGGTCAAGCCCTTCCCCCCAAAAACGAAGAAGGGCCGCCGAACGGCGACCCTGCACGGCCCTTGCGGGCGCGGAATGGGAACGGGCTCAGCCGTTCACGCTGTCCTTCAGCGCCTTGGCGACCGAGATCTTCACGACCTTGTCGGCCGGCTTGGAGATCTGCTCGCCCGTCGCCGGGTTGCGCACCATCCGCTCCGGGCGGGCGCGGCAGGACACCTTGCCGATCCCCGGCAGGGTCACGGCGCCACCGTCGACCACTTCCTTGGTCACGATCGCAGCGATCGCGTCCAGCGCGCCGGAGGCGGTTTTCTTGTCCGACCCCATCGCCTCGGCGAGCGCGGCGACGAGCTGGGTCTTGGTCATGGGTTTCGACATCATTGTCTCCTCGTTTTGTGCCCGGCTTGATGCGGGGTCTCATGCCCGGTTACGGGCGATGGTCCCGCTACACCTTGTTTTGCTGGCTGAAGCAAGCAATTTCAGCACTGCGCGCGGAAAAACCGCGCGTCAGAGGAAGGCCGTCTCCTCGAAACTACGCAACTTGCGGCTGTGGATGCGTTCCAGAGGCATATCGCGCAAACGCTCCATCGCGCGCACACCGATCTCCAGATGCCGGGCGACCTGCGTTCGGTAGAAGTCGCTGGCCATTCCCGGCAGCTTCAGCTCACCATGCAGCGGCTTGTCGGAGACGCAGAGAAGCGTGCCGTAGGGCACCCGGAACCGGAAACCGTTGGCCGCAATCGTGGCGCTTTCCATGTCAAGCGCGATGGCGCGGCTGAGGCTCAGCCGATGCACCGGCCCGGACTGGTCGCGCAGTTCCCAGTTGCGGTTGTCGATCGTGGCGACCGTGCCCGTGCGCATGATCCGCTTCAACTCGTAGCCCTCGAGCTTGGTGACCTCGGCCACCGCCTCCTGCAGGGCCACCTGCACCTCGGCCAGCGCCGGGATCGGCACCCAGACAGGCAGATCGTCGTCAAGCACGTGATCCTCGCGCAGATAGGCATGGGCCAGCACGAAATCGCCAAGGCTCTGGCTGTTCCTCAGTCCCGCGCAATGCCCGACCATCATCCAGGCATGCGGGCGCAGCACGGCGATATGGTCGGTCGCCGTCTTCGCGTTCGAAGGGCCGACGCCGATATTGACGAGCGTGATCCCCTGCCCGTCTGCGCGCTTGAGGTGATAGGCCGGCATCTGCGGCGTCTTCGGCACGCCGTCGAAGGCCTGGTCGGCCGCGGTGATCTCCAGGTTCCCCGGCGCCACGAAGCCGGTGTAGCCGGAGGCCGGATCGGCCAGCGCCGCACGGGCGAAGCCCTCGAATTCCTGCACGTAGAACTGGTAGTTGGTGAACAGAACGTGGTTCTGGAAATGCTCCGCGTCCGTCGCCGTGTAATGGCTCAGCCGCGCCAGCGAGTAATCCACCCGCTGCGCGGTGAAGGGCGCCAGCGGCGCCGAGCCGTCGGGATTGGCGGTCCTGAGGCCGTTGACGATATCGTCGTTCGTCGTCGAAAGATCCGGCACGTCGAAGAAATCGCGCAGCGAGAAGTCCAGCACGCCCTCCTGCGGCACCGCCACGCCGGACATCGTCGCCAGCGCGAAATGCACCGGGATCGGTACGGCCGAGGCACCGATGACGACCGGCTGGCCGTGGCTGCGGATCAGAAGGTCGATCTGCTGCTCCAGGTAGTTGCGGAACAGGTCCGGCCGGGTGACGGTGGTCGAATAGGTGCCGGGCTGGGTGACATGGCCGAAGCTCAGCCGGTTGTCGGCCTTCAGGAAACTCGTCACCGTCAGCCGGATCTCGGGGTAGAAGGCGCGGTAGCGCGCCGCCGGGCGCACGCCGCCGATGATCTCGCCGAAATGCTTCGACAGGAACCGGGTTGCGTCTTCGTACAGCTCCTCCAGACGGTCCACTGCTGCCCGGGCCGAGGTGAAGGTCTCCGCCGCGGGCGGGATCGGGGTCAGGATCGGCAGGTTCGGATCGGCACGTGTCATGGCGGCTCTCATCAGTGGATCGCCGCTTATGCACTGTCGCGGGGGCCGCGATCAACCCCCGGGTGCCGCGGCCTTCCGCCGATCCTGCCGGTCCGCGTCCGCCCGCTCAAGTGAAGCTTGGGTAACGCCCCGCCGCGGCCCTGCCCCGGCCCGGTCGGCGTTCAGTCCTGGCCCAGCGCCAGCGTCCGCTCGCGCAGCCAGGCCATGAAGCCCCGCGGGTTGCTGGACCATTTCGCGATCTCCTCGCGGCCGATCGGCTCGCCGATGATCGGCGCCTGCGGATGGTTCAGCGCATGCTTGATCTCGTGCAGCAGCAATCCCTGCCGCAGCGTGGCCGACAGCTGGTTGGCGATATGGTACCAGCGCGAATTCTGGCCCTGGAACCGGATCGGCAGCACCACCGCCCCGCTCTTCAGGATCATCTTCGCGGTGAACGGGTTCCACTCGGCCTCCACCGCCGGGCCCCACCAGTTCTCCGAGGCCGCCACCTGCCCGGAGGGGAACAGGATCACCACCCCGCCATCCTTCAGGTGTTCCATGGCGATGCGCCGCATCTCCAGGCCCTTCTCCAGCGCGCCATCCTCGTGCGGGAAAGGCACCGGGACCATGTGGTAGGCGATCTCCTCGATCCCGGTCAGAAGCGAGCGGGTGAGGATCTTGAAGTCCTGCCGCACATGGCCCACCAGGCAGCCCATCACCAGCCCGTCGACTAGGCCATGCGGGTGGTTCGCCACCACGACGACCGGGCCGCTCTTGGGAATCCGCGCGATCTGCTCGGCCGGCGTCATGAGGTCGATCCCCATGATGTCCAGCGTGCGGTCCCAGAACTCCTTGCCGCGGGCGGGCCCGCGCGCCTCGAAGCGGCGGATCAGGCGCAGCAGGGTGAACTTGCCGGTCAGCCATTCCAGAACGCGGATGGCATTGGCCTTGAACGGGCTGGTGAAGGTCCCGGCATAGGACAGCCGGCGCTTGTCGTAGGGCTTGTAGTCGGCGTCGCCGATAAAGCGGGAGGGTTGTGACGTTTGGTCGTTCACGGGTCTTCTGTCCCCACGAGGCCCGCTCGTCGCCTCAGAATTCCTCGCCGAACCGATCCGCAACGAGCGCTTCCAGCGCGTCCGCCAGCTTGTCGGCCTCGGCACCGCTGGTTCGGACCTGAATAGTGGTTCCGCGCGACGCTGCCAACATCAAAAGCCCCATGATGCTGTCGCCGGCGACCGACATACCGTCGCGGCTGACCTCTGCCGCGGCATCATGCGCCTCGACGAGCTCGACGAACTTGGCGGAGGCCCGCGCATGCAGACCTTTCTCGTTAACGATCTTCAGGCTCCGTTCCGCCATTACACACTCTGTCCACCGCCCAGATCCAGGCTATTGATGTATTTCCGCCCGGCATCCAGCGCGCACGCCACCGCGTCAGAGACCTTGCGGTCACGCGACTTGGCCAGTTTCACCAGCATCGGCAGATTCGCGCCGTAAAGGATGCGCCGGTCGCCGCGCGCGCAGGCCGGCAGGCTCAGGTTCGAGGGCGAGCCGCCGAACATGTCGGTGACCACGACCACGCCGGATCCGTCGTCGACCGCGTCTGCCGCGTCACGGATTTCCTGCTGCTTCTGCGCCCGGTCGTGGTCGTCCTCGATCGAGATGGTGCGAATGGCGGGCAGCTTGCCCACCACATGCTCCATCGCGGAGAGATACTCCCGCGCCAACCCGCCATGTGCGACGATCACGATTCCGATCACGCCTTGTACCTTGCCGATGGCGTGCCTAACCGGCCCGCCGCTCCAACTCCAGATGCCGTTTAGACACCTGCCAACCCGCCTCCGCAAGCACCTCGGAGAGTTTTTCTGCGACCGCAACAGACCTGTGTTGTCCCCCGGTGCACCCGAATGCAATCGCAAGATGAGCGCGCCCCTCCGCAAGCTGCGCCGGAAGCATCAATAGCACCAGATCGGTGAGCAGACGGAAATAGTCCGCGAAGCGCTCGTCCGCCTCGACATAGCCGGACACGTCCGGGTCGCGCCCGTCCTTCTCGCGCAGCGCCGCCTGCCAGTGCGGGTTGCGCAGGAATCGGGTGTCGAAGACCAGGTCGACCCCCTGCGGCACGCCCCGCCGGTAGGAAAAGGAAAAGACCGAGACGGTCAGTCGCGGCCCGCCCTCCGTGCCGAACCAGCGCCCGATCTCGGCCGCCAGCTCGTGCGGCGTAAGCCGGGTGGTGTCGACCAGCACGTCGGCCCGGGCGCGGACCTGCTCCAGAAGCTCGATCTCGCGCGCGACGCCCTCCGCCGGGGCCTCCGCCGGGGCCATCGGATGGCGGCGGCGGGTCTGGGCGTAGCGGCGGATCAGTTCCTCCGGCGCGCAGTCGAGAAACAGCACTTCCGCGCTGACATCCGGCGCCCGCGTCAGCCGATCGACCAGCGCCAGGAAAGCGTTGACCGAGAACTCCCGGTTCCGCACGTCGATGCCCAGCGCGATCGGCCGCGGCAGCGGCGGGCCGTCCAGCAGCCTCGGCACCAGCGACAGGGGCAGGTTGTCGATCGCCTCGTAACCGAGATCCTCGAAAGCATGGATCGCCGTCGAGCGCCCCGCGCCCGAAGGCCCCGTTACAAGGACCAGCCGGTAGCCGCCGTTCTCCGTCACCCTGCCGTTCTCCCCGGAAACCGCGGCCTCATGCCTGCCGCCCTCCCTTGAAGTATTGCAGAAGCGCCGCAGGCAAATAAGGGCTCAACTGGCCGTGAAGAAGCGGAACCTCACAGCCCAGAAGCGCGATCGTCCGCGGCGGGGGCAGCCGCTCCAGGTCCCGCCGGTCCAGCTCCATCACCGCCGAAACGCGCACCTCCGCCACCGCTTCCGCGCGCAGGATGCCAAGGCCCCGCGCCTCGATCAGCCCGGCGATCGCCTCGGGCGCGCGCGCATAGACCCGGTCGCCCCGGCGCCGCACATGGGTCCTGTCGTCGGAAACCAGCGCCGCACCCAGCGCCATCAGCCCCAGCGCCAGCGCCGATTTGCCGGTGCCCGCCGCACCGAGGATCAGCAGACCGCGCCGCTCAAGCACGACACAGGAGGCATGAAGCGTCTGTTCCGGCTCCCCGTCGCCCGGCGCGGCCCCGCCGATCGGCGCGGCCGGGTCCTGCGGCGCGGGCGCCCGGCTCACACCGGCAGGCCCACGACGAAGCGGGCGCCCAGCGGTTCAGAGCCCGGATCGGCGTCGGTCGGGCGGATGTTCTCGGCCCAGATCACGCCGCCGTGGGCCTCCACGATCTGCTTGGAGATGGCGAGGCCGAGGCCGGAATGGTCGCCGAACTGCCCCGGCGGGCGCTCGGAATAGAAGCGCTTGAAGATCTTGCCCAGCGCCTGGTCGGGAATACCGGGCCCGGTATCCTCCACCACCACCAGGATCCGGTTCTCGCGCTTGCGGGCCCAGACGCGCACCGCGTCGCCCTCCTCGCAGAAAGAAATGGCATTGGTGATCAGGTTCACGAAGACCTGCGCCAGCCGCCCCTCGAGGCCGGAGATCATGATCGGCTCGCTCGGCAGGTCGGTGATGAAATCGACCCGCTTCTTCACCGCCTCCTGGCCGAGGTATTCGGTGATGTTGGAGATGGTCTTGAGCAGGTTGAACCGCTCCTCCTCCTCCTTCACCAGCTCGGCGTCGAGCCGCGAGGCGTTGGAGATGTCGGAGACGAGCCGGTCGAGCCGTCGCACGTCATGGTCGATGACCGACAGCAGCTTGTCGCGCTGCTCGTCCTTCTTCGCCATGCGAAGCGAGGCGACGGCGGAGCGCAGGCTCGCCAGCGGGTTCTTGATCTCGTGGGCAACGTCGGAGGCGAACTGCTCGTTCGCCTCGATCCGGTCGTAGAGCGCCGCGACCATGCCGCGCAGGGCGACCGAAAGCCGCCCGATCTCGTCCGGCCGCGCCGTCAGGTCGGGGATGCGCACCCGGCCCGGGCTCATCTTGCGGGCGTTCTTGTCGCGGCCGAGCTCGGCTGCGGCGGCGAGGTCGGACAGCGGGTTGGCGATGGTCGAAGCCAGCACCAGGCTCAGCCCGATCGAGACCAGGATGGCGATGACGAACATCTGCAGCACCTGCTCGCGCTCGTTGCTGACAAGCTGGTCGATCTCGCCCGCCGCACTGGCCACGGCAACGACGCCCGTCACCCCGGTCGGGCCCATGATTGGGGTCGCCACGGTGAAGACGGCATGACCCGCCGCGTTGGTGGTGGTCTGCACCACGGTCTTGCCGCCAAGCGCCCTCGGCACCAGCGACGCCACCTGCTGCGTCGCGCTCTCATTGCCCGCCTTCGGCGCGCCCCCCCCCAGAACGGAGGAGGCGGCGTTCCACACGCCGCTCAGGAAATTGGTGATCACCGCGTTGCTGGGCTGGGTAGAGAGGCCCTGAACATTGTCCTGCGCCGAGCCGACGACACGGGCGATCTGCTTGCCCGAGGGATCGAAGAGGAAGGCCTCGCTTCCCGGCGCCAGCCCGGCATCCGACAGCGTCGCGGCCATCTCGCCCGCGCTCTGCGCCGGGCTCTGTGCCGTGGCGCCCGCGGCCGCACCTGCCCTTGCCGCCTGCTGCGCCTCCAGCGCATGGGCGATCAGGCGGCTTTGCGAGACGATGCCCCGCTCGGCCTGGATCACCAGGCTGTCGCGGAACGGGTTGAGGTAGAGCACCCCGGTGACCAGGATGATCAACCCCAGCAGGTTGAAGATAATGATCTTGCGGGCCAGGGGGGAGGAGTTGAGGAAGGCGAAGCCGGACCGCCTGCGACGGCCCTCGATCTCGCCGTCTTCGTCGGCCTCGACCCAATCCTCGCCCAGCAGGACCTCAGGGGCTGGGGCCTGCACCTTCTCGCTCCTCTCGAAACCCGACGCGATGTTCATTCTTCGTTGTATCGGTAGCCGATTCCATAAAGGGTCTCGATCGCCGAAAATTCCGGATCGACCGACCGCATCTTCTTCCTCAGCCGCTTGATGTGGCTGTCGATGGTGCGGTCGTCGACATAGACCTGGTCATCATAGGCGATATCCATCAGCTGGTCACGGCTCTTGACGAAGCCGGGCCGCTGGGCGAGGGCCTGCAGCAGCAGGAATTCGGTCACCGTCAGCGACACTTCCTGCCCGCGCCAGACCACCGAATGGCGCAGCGGGTCCATCACCAGGCTGCCGCGCTCCATCACCTTGTTCTCTTCGCTGGTCGCGACCTCGCCCGAGGCGATCGCGTCCTGCCGGCGCAGCAGCGCACGGATCCGCTCAACCAGAAGGCGTTGGCTGAATGGCTTCTTGACGTAGTCGTCCGCGCCCATCCGCAGGCCCAGAACTTCGTCGATCTCGTCATCCTTGGAGGTCAGGAAGATCACCGGAACGGCGCTTTTCTGCCGCAGCCGCTGCAGCAGGTCCATGCCATCCATCCGGGGCATCTTGATGTCCAGAACGGCCATGTCCGGCATGCGCTTGTTGAACGCGTCCAGTGCCGTCTGCCCGTCGTTGTAGGTCTCGACCTCGAACCCCTCGGCCTCCAGGGTCATCGAAACGGATGTCAGAATGTTCCGATCGTCATCGACGAGCGCAATCCTCGACATGAGTTTTCCCCTTATCTGCTCTCTGTGCCTGTTTTTTGCCACAGTGTCCGGTTTTCAGCGTTTCGAATCAACCGCTAAGTGCGAATCGCCCCCGGCGGAGACATCAGAAAACACCGAAATTCGGAATCGTTGACTAATATGTCTCACTTCCCCGTGTGGGGGTGCGGCTGGTTGCGCTAACCTGCGCTTGGTTGCGCTATCATGGCCAAACCCTTCTGTTCCTTTACAGAACCGCCATGATATAGCTTTCTGGAAGGGTTCCGCAGGACCCTTTGGCGCCAATTGGCCCTGGCGCCCCCTGAACGGAGAGAACCGCCGCGGCGGTCATTGGAGCTTGCAGATGAAACACGGACACGTGAACCCTTCGCATTGCCTGGAAGATCAGGGCATCACCGGTCTGGGGGACGTCTACTACAACCTCCTCGAACCCGCCCTGATCGAGGCCGCGCTGAAGCGCGACGAGGGGACGCTGGGCCTCGGCGGCGCCTTCCTCGTCTCCACCGGCAAGCACACCGGCCGCTCTCCGAAGGACAAGCACGTCGTCCGCACCCCCTCGGTCGAGAATACGATCTGGTGGGAGAACAACGCGCCGATGGCGCCCGACGCCTTCGACCGGCTCCATGCCGACATGCTGACGCATATGCAGGGCCGCGAGTATTTCGTTCAGGATCTCTTCGCCGGCGCCGACCCCGCCCACCGGCTCGACGTGCGCGTGGTGACCGAGCTCGCCTGGCACGGCCTGTTCATCCGCCACCTGCTGCGGCGGCCCGGCCGGCACGAGCTGGAAAGCTTCATCCCCGATTTCACCATCATCAACTGCCCGTCCTTCAAGGCGGACCCGGCCCGGCACGGCTGCCGGTCCGAGACGGTGATCGCGCTCAATTTCGAAAAGAAGCTGATCCTGATCGGCAACACCGCCTATGCGGGCGAGAACAAGAAATCCGTCTTCACGCTTCTGAACTACCTGCTGCCCGAGAAGGGCGTGATGCCGATGCACTGCTCGGCCAACCACGCCCATGACGAGATCGAGCAGACGGCGGTGTTCTTCGGTCTATCCGGCACCGGCAAGACCACGCTCTCCGCCGACACGGCGCGCACGCTGATCGGCGATGACGAGCATGGCTGGTCGGACACGGGCGTCTTCAACTTCGAGGGCGGCTGCTACGCCAAGACGATCAACCTCTCGGCCGAGGCAGAGCCGCAGATCTACGCCACCACCCACACCTTCGGGACCGTGGTGGAGAACATGGTCTTCGACCCCGACACGCTCGCCATCGACTTCGACGACGCGAGCCTGACCGCGAACACCCGCTGCGCCTACCCGATGACCTGCATCTCCAACGCCTCGCCGACGGCGCTCGGCGGGCATCCGAAGAACGTCATCATGCTGACCTGCGACGCCTTCGGCGTGCTGCCGCCCATCGCGCGGCTGACCCCGGCGCAGGCGATGTACCACTTCCTGTCCGGCTTCACCTCCAAGGTGGCGGGGACCGAGGTCGGCGTGACGGAACCGCAGCCGACCTTCTCCACCTGCTTCGGCGCGCCCTTCATGCCGCGCCGGCCCGAGGTCTACGGCAAGCTCCTGCAGGAGAAGATCGCCCGCTTCGGCGCCGAATGCTGGCTGGTCAACACCGGCTGGACCGGCGGCGCCTATGGCACCGGCAAGCGGATGCCGATCAAGGCCACCCGGGCGCTTCTGACGGCCGCGCTCGACGGCTCGCTCCGCTCGGTGCAGTTCCGGCGCGACCCGAACTTCGGCTTCGAGGTCCCGGTCCACGTGCCGGGCGTCGACGCGGCGCTGCTGGAGCCGCGCCGCACCTGGGCGGATGGCGCGGCCTATGACGCGCAGGCGAAGAAGCTGGTGGCGATGTTCGCCGACAACTTCGCCCAATACGTCCCCTTCATCGACGCCGACGTGAAGGCGGCGGCAATCGGCTGAGCTGCCTTCGGGCCACGCGGGGTGCGCATTCATTGCGCACCTCTGCGCCCCGCCCGTCCGCTCTCCCCCGGCCCGAAACAGCGGGCGTAGCCCGCCGGGCCGGCGCCCACCCGCGGACGGTCCCTGCCCCTCCTCACCAAGTCGAGTGCACCCTGCCCCCCCCCTTGCGGCCCGGACCCAGAGATGCAACCTGCGACATGGCCGCTCCGGCCAGCGAACAGACAGGCGAGAAGGATTTCCCATGGCCCACCCCTCGACCCACCGGCGCAACCGCACCGCCACAGGCGCCCGGCGCCTGGTGCTCGCGGCGGCCCTCGCCGCGATGGCGGCCCTGCCCGCGCTCACCCGCCCGGCCCAGGCCCAGACCGCACCCGAGATCGTGCCCGTCCCTGCGCCGGTCGCCGCCACGATCGACAAGCTCAGCCAGGGCCACGCCAAGATCCTGAAGGCCTTCAAGGCCCCCGACGGGCTGATCGGCGTCGCCCTCTCCGCCGGCCCCAGCCATAACGCGATCCTCTATGCCACGCCGGACGGCAAATACATCATCCAGGGCTCGATCATCGATTCCGACGGGCAGGACCTGACACAGCTCGCCGCCGCCTCGGTGCTGCCGAAGCCCCCGGGCGCGGCCGAGAACTTCGCCGCCCTCGACAAGGCCAAGACCTACCTCTGGGGTCAGCCGAGCGCGAAGAAGGAGCTCTGGATCGTCTTCGACCCGAACTGCATCTACTGCCACAAGACCTATGACGACCTGAAATCCTTCGTCGCCAAGGGCGAGGTGAAGGTGCACATCATCCAGGTCGGCTTCCTGAAGCCCAGCTCGCTCGGCAAGGCCGCCGCGATCCTCTCCGCCAAGGACCCGGCCGCGGCGCTGGCGACGGACGAGGACAAGTTCGACGTCGCCAACGAGGAAGGCGGCATCACCCCCGATACCACTGACAGCGCCGCCGTGGCAGAGGTCAAGGCCAACAACGAGTGGATGAACGGCCAGGGCATCGGCGGCACGCCCTACCTGCTCTACAAGGACGCCTCCGGCAAACCGCACGCGATCGCCGGCTACGACCCCGACACAGCCAGCCTCGTCGCCAAGATCGGCAGCGCCAGCTAAGGCCACGCGCGGGCGGCACATCCGGGCCAGCACAACACGACAGACCGCCCCGGGTTCGCCCGGGGCGTTTTCGTTTGCGGGACGGGGCGGCGGGCTCTAAGCCTCGCCCCATGCGCATCCTCGAGAACATCATCAGCGACCGAGGCTCGAAATACGCAGTCTCCGGCGGTCCCTGCGCGTCCGAGGAGGAGGCGAAGGCCTTCCTCAAGGAGCTGTGCCGCAGGAAGAAATTCGCCAAGGCGACGCATAACAGCTGGGCGCTTCTGACCGGCGAGGGCCCGCTGAAGAACGACGACGGCGAGGCGGGCGCCGGCATGGTGATCCTGCGCATGCTGGAGCGCGAGGAGCTGCGTGACCATGTCGTCGTGGTCACCCGCTGGTTCGGCGGCAAGCACCTGGGCGGCGACCGTTTCCGGCATGTGCAGGAGGCGGTGCGGATCTACCTCGAAGACCTGCGCGCCGGGTGACGGGTTCAGCCGGGCGGGATCGGGCAGCTCAGATCGCCCTCGGGGCAATGCAGAAACCCCTCGATCAGCTTCGTCCGCACCTTGGTGAAGTCGTCGAGGCACATGGCCTGGACCATCGGCTGCGCGCTTCCCCCCTCGACGGCGGAGGCCACGAAGGCGCAATGCGCGTCGCGGTAGGCAATCCACGCCCGCTCCGATTGCCGGAAAAGTTTCGTCTGCGCCGGGCTACTCTTGAGGCGATGGATCGCCTGCCCGTAGACCCGGTTCAGCTCGGCGTCGCTTTTCTTCAGCGCCGCGCCCGCGCACTGATCCATGTCGAGCTGGGTCTGCGGGTTGGCGCAATTCAACGCGGCGGCCGGCCAGGCAGACAGGGCCGTTCCCACGGCGAAAAGACAAAGGGCGAAAAATCTGGCGTACATCCTGGGACCTCCAAACACTTCGAAAAATCAATTTCGGCGCAAGTCGCGAATGTGACTCACCCCTGAAGCCTCGCCGCCGGGACCGACCTGTCAAGCCGTCCGGCCGGCCGTTGGGCGAAGGCCGCCACCACCGTCCCGCAATACGGTACATTTACGGTGCGAAAGCGGTGCAAAAGCTGTGTTGAATCGGCAGGCGGTTTTTTCAGCCCTCCCAACCCCTTGCCGGGCGCGCCCCGGGGTGCTTACTGAAACGATGGAATGGCGCGACGAAGGCGTCCTGCTGTCGGCCCGCGGCCACGGCGAAAGCGCCGCGATCATCGAAGTCTTCACGGCCGGCCACGGCCGCCACGCCGGCGTCGTGCGCGGCGGCGGCTCGCGCCGCATCGCCCCGATCCTGCAGCCCGGCGCCCAGCTTTCGCTGGCCTGGCGCGCCCGGCTCGACGCCCATATCGGCGCCTTCACGGTCGAACCGATCCGCAGCCGCGCCGGCGCGATCCTGTCGGACCGGCTGGCGCTGGCGGGGCTGAATTCCACCGCCGCGCTGCTTGCCTTCACCCTGCCGGAACGCGAGCCGCACCCCGATCTCTACGCCGCCTCCCTTGCGCTTTTCGACGCGCTGGCAGAGGGGTCCGACTGGCCGCTCCTCTACCTGCGGTGGGAGCTTAACCTATTGGAAGAAATGGGTTTCGGCCTTGATCTCGGCAGTTGCGCGCTGACCGGCAGCCGCGAGGATCTGGCCTATGTCAGCCCCCGCTCCGGCCGCGCCGTCAGCCGCGGGGCGGCGGGGGAATGGGCAGATCGGCTTCTGCCGCTGCCCCCCGCGCTTCTCGGCCAGGGCCCGGCCAGCGCGGCAGAGATCGCGGCCGGCCTGCGCCTGACCGGCCATTTTCTCGAGAACCACCTCGCCCCGGAACTCGGCCATCGCCCGCTGCCCGAGGCGCGGCGCCGGCTGGTGGCGCTGCTGTCCCGCACCGCCTGATCCACCACAAACGACCTGCCCCTGTCGCCGCCGATGCAGACGCGCGGCCCGCCCCGAGCGCCAATGCGGGCAGGGAGATCTGGCCGCCATGGCGCCGCGTTACATACCGCTTTTGCTGAAACACGCCGACACGCCAAGCATCTCCGGCTTCGCGACCCTCTCCGGCATCGAAGCCGCCATCCGCGGCCTCATGATCTCGGTGATGCCGCTGGTGGTCTATGACGCGCTCGGCAGCGCCTCGCTCGAATCCCGGCTCTATTTCTTCGTCGGCTGCGGCTCTCTGACGACCGGCCTCATGGTGCCCTGGCTCACCCGCTTCATCCCGCGGCGGTGGATGTATACGGCCGGGACCTGCTCCTACATGCTGGGGCTGAGCCTCGCGATCCACGGCGGGCCGACCGCCACCAGCTTCGCGCTGCTGTTCACCGTCCTCGGCACGGCGACCTGCTTTGTCTGCCTCAACGCCTATGTGCTCGACTACGTGCCACGGATCCACCTCGGCCGCTGCCAGAGCCAGCAGATGCTTTACAGCGCGACCTCCTGGACCCTGGGCCCCGTGCTGGGCGTCTGGCTGCGAAGCCTCTGGGCGCCCGCCCCCTTCATCCTCGCACTCTGCTTCGCGGTGCTGCTGGTGACAGCCTTCTGGCACCTCCGGCTCGGCAACGGCAAGGCGATCAGCCGCGCGAAGGCCCCCGCGCCGAACCCGCTCGCCTATCTCGGCCGCTTCCTTGCCCAGCCGAGGCTGGTGCTGGGCTGGGTCTTCGCCGTCACCCGGTCCTGCGGCTGGTGGGTTTACGTCGTCTACCTGCCGATCTTCTGCGTCGAGCACGGTCTGGGCGAACGGGTTGGCGGCTTCGCGCTGTCGCTGTCGAATGCCATGCTCTTCACCACGCCGTTCCTTCTGCGCTTCATCCAGCGCGCCGGGGTGCGCAAGGCGATCCGCGCGGCCTTCCTCTGCGCAGGCACCTTCTTCGCCGCCGCCGCCTTCGCCGCCCCCCTGCCCTGGGGAACGGTTGCGCTTCTGGCCTCTGGCTCGATCTTCCTGGTGTTGCTCGACGTCTCGGCCGGGCTGCCGTTCCTGATGGCCGTGAAGCCTTCGGAGCGGACCGAGATGGCCGCGATCTATTCAAGCTTCCGTGACGTCTCCGGCATCCTGACGCCCGGCATCGCTTGGCTGGTGCTGCTGGCCGCGCCCGTCTCCGGCGTCTTTCTCGCCGCCGGATGCGGGCTTCTCACCGCCTCGGCGCTGGCGGCAAACCTGCATCCCCGCCTCGGCGCCGCGCGGCCCTCGCATGGCCTTCCGCTGCGAACGATCGAACCCGGCGAATAGCGCTCAGGCCTCAAGCGCGAGCAGCGCCCGGGTCGAGGCCTTAACCGCCTCCGGCCCGGGGATGAAGCTCATCCCCAGCCCGTCCCGCGCCCGGTCGTTCGAGACGCCTTCGAACCGGCCGAGAGAGGGCACGATCGCGCGGATCGAAGGGTCAAAGACGCCGAGCGCCCGGATCAGGATATCAGGCGCGACCCTCCGAGCGACGCGACGTCCCGGCGCCGCCTCGGCAACCGCCGCTGCGATCTCGGCGAACCACATCGTGCCCGCGCAGGCGATGAAGCGCTGGCCCGCTGCGTCCGGCCGCTCCAACGCGCGCAGGTGCATCTCTGCCACGTCGCGCACGTCGACCACGCCGAAGCTGATCCGGGGCACCATCGGGTCCCTGCCGCGCAGCACCCGCCTGATCACGCCGATCGAGCTGCCGTACTTCCCGTCAAGCGGCGGGCCCAGCACGAAGGCCGGGTTTATGACCGCGAGCTCCAGCCCCTCGGCCTCGGCAGCGAAATCCCAAGCCGCACGCTCCGCCAGCGTCTTAGACTTCATATAGGCCGTGGTCGCGGGATGGGCGGTGTCGGTCCAATCGTGCTCGTCGAAAGCAAGCTTGCCAGTCGCGGGCTCCCGGCCCGAGACCGCGGCGACGGACGAGGTCAGCACCACGCGTCGCATCCCCGCCCGCGCCGCCGCGGCCATCGCCCGGCGGGTGCCTTCAACGGCGGGACGGATCAGCTCCGCCTCGTCCTTCGGCTGGGCCAGAGGGAAGGGAGAGGCGGTATGGATCAGCGCCTCATGCCCGGCGAAGGCGTCATCCCAGCCGTCATCCCGTTCCAGGTCCAGAGTGGCGAATCTCAGCCGCTCGAGGCTTCCCGGAACGGCAAGCGCGGGCCGTAGGGCAGCGCGCACCTCTTCTGCCCGGGCAGGCGAGCGGAGCGTGCCCGTCACCTCGTATCCGGCGTCGAGGAACCGAAGCAGCACCTGTTTCGCGATGAAGCCCGAGGCCCCGGTGACGACAACCTTCCCCGGCATCCGCACCTCCCGGCTGATGGATCACCCGGGGCAAGCTAGGGCCGGGGCGCCCGCGGAGCAACCCTCAGCCCAGAAGACGCCGCGCGATGACCTGCGCCTGGATCTCGGCCGCGCCCTCGAAGATGTTGAGGATCCGCGCATCGCAGAGGATCCGGCTGATGCGGTATTCCAGTGCGAAACCGTTGCCGCCGTGGATCTGCAGCGCATTGTCGGCCGCGGCCCAGGCCACCCGCGCGGCAAGAAGCTTCGCCATCCCGGCCTCCAGGTCGCAGCGGCGGCCATGGTCCTTTTCCCAGGCCGCGCGATAGGTCAGCTGGCGGGCGATCGCGATCTCCACCGCCATCATGGCGAGCTTGCCGGACACGCGCGGGAAGGCCGCAAGCGGCCTGCCGAACTGCTGCCGGCCGTTGGCGTAGTCCAGCCCCGCCTCAAGCGCTGCCTGCGCCACACCCACGGCGCGGGCCGCGGTCTGGATCCGGGCGCTCTCGAACGTCTGCATGAGCTGCTTGAACCCCTGCCCCGGCGCGCCGCCCAGAAGGTTCTCGCCCGAGACGCGGAACCCGTCGAAGCCGAGCTCGTATTCCTTCATGCCGCGGTAGCCGAGCACGCCGATCTCGCCCCCAGTCATGCCGGGCGTGGGGAAAGGGTCCGCCTCCGTCCCCGGCGCCTTCTCGGCGAGGAACATCGAAAGGCCGCGCCAGTCGTCGGTCTCCGGATCGGTGCGCGCCAGAAGGGTCATCACATGCGCCCGGGCGGCGTTGGTGATCCAGGTCTTGTTGCCCGTAATGCGCCAGTCCGCTCCGTCGCGCACCGCGCGGGTACGAAGCGCGCCGAGGTCCGATCCGGTATTCGGCTCGGTGAAGACGGCCGTCGGCAGGATTTCTCCGCTTGCGATCTTCGGCAGCCAATGCGCCTTCTGCGCTTCCGTCCCGCCGCAAAGGATCAGTTCCGCCGCGATCTCGGAACGGGTGCCGAGAGAGCCCACGCCGATATAGCCGCGCGAAAGCTCCTCCGAAACCACGACCATGGAGGCCTTGGACAGGCCGAAGCCGCCGTATTCCTCCGGGATCGTCAGGCCGAAGACGCCCATCTCCGCCAGCGCCTCGATCACCGGCATCGGGATAAGCTCGTCCCTCAGGTGCCAGCCCTGGGCATGGGGGATGACCTCCTCGTCCGCGAAGCGGCGGAACTGGTCGCGGATCATCTCCAGCTCGTCGTCGAGCCCGCTTGCGCCAAACGTCGCCTGCCCTTGCCCTTCGGCCATCAGCGCCGCGAGGCGGGATCGGGCGGCGGCGGAGTTGCCCCGGGCCATGAGGCGCTCCGCCGCCGCGCCGAACCCGGGGGAAAGGCCAAGGTCCTGCAAGCGCGCGACCTCCCCCTGGCTCATCGGGATCCCGCCCGCGATCTGGGCGAGGTATTCGCCGAAGCCGATCTGCAGGATCAGCGCCTCGATCTCGCCGAACCGGCCGGCAGCCCGAAGCCGCAGCGCCCAGTCCTGCAGCGCCGAGAGCGCCTCGACATAGGTCGCGAGCCATGACGCGGAATGGGCCGCGAACTGCTCCGCCTCCAGAGCCGCGGCGGAGGGCGCGCCGTCGGGCGCCACGCGCGCCCGCAGCGCCGCCACCGCACGGTCGCGCAGGGCGTGAAGCTCCGGGACCGCGGCGGCGGTCAGCTCCGCAAGGTCGGGCAGGAGGGCAGCATCGGTCATGGCGACCCCGTCATGCGGCATGAGTCGGATCCTTTCTGCGGTCGCATCGTGATACGGGCTTCGCAACCGCAGCGCAACATTAATTCGTTTACGCCCGAAAATGCGCACAAACATGTCGCATCAGATTTCACCTGTACCTCCCGCTCGGGCAGGCTAGAAACGCCCTGAGGGACGGGGAAAAATGTTCGATCTGCCACCGCATATCCTGATCGGCGTGATCGCGGTCACGCTGTTTGCCAGCTTCGTGAAGGGCGCGGTGGGCTTCGGCATGCCAATGCTGATGATCTCCGGCCTCGCCTCCCTGCTGCCCGCGCACGAGGCGCTGGCGGCGCTGATCCTGCCGACCGTGGCCACCAACCTGATCCAGGCCTTCCGGCAGGGCCTACGCCCCGCGCTGGCCAGCCTTTACGACTGGCGGCGCCACGTGATCACGCTCTGCATTTTCATCGCGATCTCCTCCCAGCTCGTCGTCGCCATCCCCGCGCCGCTGCTGCTGGGCACGCTGGGCCTGCCGATCTCGCTTTTCGCGCTGAGCCAGCTTGGCGGGCTGGAGCTGCGCTTCCCCGCCCATAACCGGCCGCGGGCAGAGATCATCTCCGGCGCGATCGCGGGGTTCTACGGCGGGCTCTCGGGCGTCTGGGGGCCGCCTTTGATCGCGATGCTTCTGTCGTTCAACATCGACAAGCGCGAAGGCATGCGGGTGCAGGGCGTCGTGTACCTGATCGGCGCGGTGATGCTGCTGGCCGGCCACCTGCGCTCCGGCATCCTGAACGCCGCGACCGCACCCTTGAGCGCTACCCTCGTGCTGCCCGCCCTCCTGGGCATCTGGGCAGGCTTCAAGCTGCACGACCGGCTCGATGCCGCGCGGTTCCGACGCTGGACGCTGATCGTTCTGGCGCTCGCCGGCCTCAACCTGCTGCGCCGCGCGCTGGGGTATTGAGCGTCAGTCGCTGAGCCCGTCCTGGTCGAGCAGGCTGCGGCCCTGCCGGTCCTCCACCTCGATCACCCAGAGGTCGGGATCGAAGCCACGCTGGCGAGCGATGGCTTCGTCCACCTCCCGCTCCGCCCCCTCGGCCAGCGTCACCCAGGTCCGCGCGCCGCTCATGAGGTCGAAGGAGCGCTGGAAGGCCTGCGCCCGGCCGTCGAGCGTGGCGAGCTTCACCAGCACGGCGCCCGCGGTATCATCGCCATGCGCGGTAACATAGGCCGGTATATCGGCCTGCCGCAGCCGCGCGAGATAGGCATGCACCCAAAAGCTGGAGGTGAGCCGCGCCATCGGCGGGGTCAGTCCCCGTCCTTGAACTCGAGCCCGATCTCGGAATAGCGCTCGGCCTCGTCTTCCCAGTTCGGGCGTACCTTCACCTGCAGGAAAAGGTGGACCGGCCGGCCAAGGAAATTGGCGATCTCCGCCCGGGCGGCGGTGGAGATGCCCTTGATCGTCTCGCCCTTGTGGCCAAGCACGATCCCCTTGTGGCCGTCGCGGGCGACATAGATGATCTGGTCGATCCGGGTGGAGCCATCGTCGCGGTCCCGCCAGCTCTCGGTCTCCACCGTCAACTGGTAGGGCAGCTCCTCATGCAGGCGCAGCGTCAGCTTCTCGCGGGTGATTTCGGCGGCGATAGCGCGCATGGGCGCATCGGCGATCTGGTCTTCCGGGTAATACCATTCGTGCTCGGGCAGTTCTCCCGCCAGCCAGTCGCGCAGGTCCTCGACCCCGTGGCCACGCTCGGCGGAGATCATGAAGGTCCGCTCGAAGGCGAAGGCCGCGTTCATCTCCTCGGCCAGCGCAAGAAGCGCCTCGGCCTTCACCCGGTCGATCTTGTTGATCGCGAGCGCCACGCGCTGTTTCGGCGAAAGCCGCTCCTTCAGCGCGTCGAGGATGCTGCGCACGCCGTCCGTCAGCCCGCGATGGGCCTCGATCAGCAGCACGATCAGGTCGGCATCCGCGGCGCCACCCCAGGCTGCCGCCACCATGGCGCGGTCCAGCCGGCGGCGCGGGCGGAACAGGCCGGGGGTGTCGACAAAGACGATCTGCGCCTCGCCCGCCATGCAGATGCCCCGGATCCGGGCCCGCGTCGTCTGCACCTTATGGGTGACAATGGAGACCTTGGCGCCGACCATCCTGTTCAGGAGGGTCGACTTGCCCGCATTGGGCTCCCCGATAAGGGCAACGAAACCGGCGCGTTTGGACATGGGCTCCTCGGATTGGCTGCCGGCTGCGATAGTTGATTTCGCACCACTTGGCCAGAGCCGCAGTCGTCAGCCCGCCTCCAACTGCTCCAGAAGCGCCCGCGCCGCCGCTTGCTCGGCCTGCCGTTTGGCACCGGCAGTGGCACGCGCGGCCTCCCCCGAGGCCAGCCGCACCTCGACAGTGAAGACCGGCGCGTGGTCCGGCCCCTCGCGGGCCAGTTCGGCATAGGCGGGCGGCGTCTGGCCGCGTGCCTGGGCCCATTCCTGCAGCGCGGTCTTGGCGTCGCGGGCGTCGGCCTCCACCGCGTCGATCCGCCCGCCCCAATGGGCCAGAACCACCGACTTCGCAGCCTCGAAGCCTCCATCGAGGTAGACCGCGGCGATCACCGCCTCCATCGCGTCGGCGAGAAGCGCCTCCTTGCGCCGGCCGCCGGACATCATCTCGGACCGGCCGAGCTTCAGGACAGCGCCCAGGTCCAGCTCCCGTGCAACGTCGGCGCAGGCCTCCTTGCGCACCAGCGCGTTGAAGCGCGGGGCCAGCTGGCCCTCGCTCGCGCCCCGATCGGCGGCCAGCAGCGCCTCGGCCATCACCAGCCCCAGGACACGGTCGCCCAAGAACTCCAGCCGCTGGTTGTCCGGCCGCGAGGGGGCGGAGATCGAGGCATGGGTGACGGCGCGCAACAGTAGTTCCGGCCGCTTGAACCCGTGGCCGAGCCGCTCCGCGAAGGCCTGGAGATCGGCCGCAAGCTTCATTGGATCGCCTTGAAGAACCGGCCCGGGCGCCAGTCCCAGAAATAGAGGAGCGAGCGACCGGCAGAGGAGAACATCACCCTGTCGGCCCGGCCGATCAGGTTCTGGAACGGCACGAAGCCGACACCGCCGACATCCTGCGGGAAGCGGCTGTCCTCGGAATTGTCGCGGTTGTCGCCCATGAAGAAGAACTCGCCCTTCGGCACCTTGAAGACCGGCGTGTTGTCGGCCTCGCCATCGTTGATGATGTTCAGGATGTCGTGCGTGACACCATCGGGCAAGGTCTCGCGCTGGCGCTGTTTCACGCAGTCGCCGCCCGGCGGGACGGGCACGTTCGCGCAGCGCGGATACTGGCCCATCGGGCCCTGCGGGCGCATCTTCTCGACGAAGCTGCCGTCATCCTTCACCGGCACTTCCTTGCCGTTGATGTAGAGCCGGCCGTTGCGCATCTGCACGGTGTCGCCGGGCAGGCCGATCAGGCGCTTGATGTAATCCTCGCCGTTGACCGGGTGGCGGAAGACCACCACGTCGCCACGCTTGGGCATGGTGGCGAAGATGCGGCCCTCGAAGGGGCACAGGTCGAAGGGGCAGGAATAGCGGGAATAGCCGTAGGCCATCTTGTTGACGAAGAGCAGGTCGCCGATCAGAAGCGTGTCCTTCATCGAGCCGGAGGGGATCCAGAACGGCTGGAAGAAGAACGTGCGGAAGACCCCGGCGATCAGGAGGGCGGTGACAATGGTCTTCACCGTGTCGAGAATGCCTTCGACCGCCCGCACCATCCGCTGCCCGTCCCGCTCTTGCCCTGTCGGGCTACATGCGCGGGCGCAGGGCGCGTGTCAAGCGCGGGGCCCGGCCCGGTCCGCTGCCCTGATCAGGCCTCGACAGTCACTCGATCCATTTGAAGAACCGCTTCGCCCGCCAGGTCCAGAAGTAGAACAGCGACCGCCCGGCGGAGGAGAAGATGATCATGTCGGCCCGTCCGAGCACGTTCTTGATCGGCACCATGCCGACACCGCCGCTGAAGACCGGCACCCGGCTGTCGGCCGAGTTGTCCCGGTTGTCGCCCATCACGAAAAGATCGCCCTTCGGCACGGTATAAAGCGGCGTGTTGTCGTAGGGCCCGTCGTTCTGGATGTTCAGGATGTCGTGGGTCACGCCGCCGGGCAGGGTCTCGCGGTAGCGCTGCTTGTCGCACTCGCCGCCGATACCCACCGGCCCGTTGTCACAGCGCGGGAGGTCGCCCTGCGGCCCCTGGGGCGCGTAGGTCTCCTTGAACGTCCCGTCGGGCTTCACCGTCACCGGCTTGTTGTTGATGTAGAGAAGCCCTTGCTTCATCTGCACCGTGTCACCGGGCACGCCGATCACACGCTTGATCAGGTCCTCGTTGCTGGCCGGGTGGCGGAACACGATCACGTCGCCCACCTTCGGGGTGGAGCCGAAGATCCGCCCCGGGATCGGGCAGAAGCTGAACGGGCAGGAGACGGCGGCATAGCCATAGGCCATCTTGTTGATCACGATGTAGTCGCCGACCAGCAGCGTGTCCTTCATCGACCCCGAGGGGATCCAGAACGGCTGGAAGAAGAGCGTGCGGAAGACGCCCGCGATCAGCAACGCGTAGACGACCGTCTTGATCGTGTCGACGATGCCCTCTTCCTTCTTTTCCTTGCGAGCCATTCTATCCCGTCCTCTTGTCGTCCCCGGCGTCTACGGCCTCGGGCAGCGCCTCTATCACCACGATCGCCTGAGCCCAAGGATGATCGTCCGTCAAGGTCACGTGGATCACGCTTCGGTGCCCCGGCGGTGTCATCTTCGCCAGCCGCTCGGCCGCCCACCCGGTCAGATGCATCTGCGGCTGGCCGGAACGGAGGTTCACGACCGCCATGTCCTTCCACGAGATCCCCATCCGAAGGCCGGTGCCGAGCGCCTTGGAGCAGGCCTCCTTCGCGGCCCATCGCTTGGCGTAGGTGCCCGCCGTGTCGGCCCGCCGCTCGGCCTTCCGCTGCTCGATCTCGGTGAAGACGCGGTTGCGGAAGCGGTCGCCGAACCGCTCCAGCGTGCCCGCGATCCGCTCGATATTGGCGAGATCGGTGCCTATGCCGAGGATCATGGCTTGGCCGTCACCTGCGGCATCGGCGTGATCAGCGCCTCGCCCTGCGCCAGCAGCGCGTCCCAGCCAGGGGGTTCGACCAGCGTCGGCAACCCGTTGAAGCGATCCGAGAGCGCCTGCCAGAGCGCCGTCGCATCATTGCGCACCCGGGCCCAGAGCGCGCCCGCCTCCGGCGGGTTCAGCTCGCAGACGCCCTGATCGGTCAGCGCGGTCGCGGCATTGAAGGCCACGTCGAGCCCGTGCAGGTCGCGCATCGCGGCGCAGTCGTCCTGCAGGTCTTGCGCGGTGCCGGCCGCGACCAGCGGCACGCCGTAAAAAGGCATCGCCTCGCCCGGCGCCACGGCGAGCCGGCGCTTGGCATCGGCCGCGATGCGATCGGCCAAGGCACGCGTCGCCTCCGCCACCGCCTCGGCCGCGGGGATGGTGCGGCCCTGGTAGGTGACCTCCGCCTTCGCGGCTTTCGCGGCCAGGGTCTTGTTCTCCGCCTTCAGGGCGGCATTGGCCTGGGTCAGCGTGTCGCCCTGCTGCTTCAGCGCGGCATTGGTGGCCGAAAGGGCATCGTTGTTCTGGCTCAGCGCCGCGTTGCGATCCTTCAGGTCACTCGCCGCCGCCACCGCGGCATCGGCCCGCCGGGTCTCGTTCTCCGCCCGCTTTCGCGCGGCCGCGAGCAGCCGGGTCTGCTCCGCGCGGACCGAATATTGCGGCACCACCGCCTCCACCAGATCCGAGAGCGAGGAGAAGACCACGTTGGAACTCACCCCCGCAATGGCCAGCACCAGCGCGAGAAGGAAAAGCGCGACAAGCAGTCTCTTCGACAGCGCCATCAACATCCGAAACGGCAGTTTCACCAGGCGCCAGAACATCCATTCCTCCAGACTTGCGGCGCATAGGACCACGCCGCGGCCGCCAAGTCCATGAGGGCAGAGGGTCATCGGCTCAGGATTTCGCGCGCGGCGCCGCCGTCGTTGCAGACCGCCGCGCCGGCAGGTCGGTGCTGGCTGAAAGCACGGCTTGCGGGGTCGGGTTTCCGCGGGGGCTGAACGCCCCCAACCCTGCCCCTCAGTGGCCGAGGATCTGGCTGAGGAACAGCTTGGTGCGATCCGACTGCGGGTTGTTGAAGAACTCGTTCGGCTCGTTCTGCTCGACGATCTGGCCCTGATCCATGAAGATCACCCGGTTCGCCACCTGACGGGCGAAGCCCATCTCATGGGTGACGCAAAGCATCGTCATCCCCTCCTCGGCCAGCTCGATCATGGTGTCGAGCACTTCCTTGATCATCTCCGGGTCGAGCGCCGATGTCGGCTCGTCGAAGAGCATGATCCTGGGCTTCATGCAAAGCGAGCGCGCGATGGCCACCCGCTGCTGCTGGCCACCAGAAAGCTGGCCGGGGTATTTCTGCGCCTGATCCGGGATCTTCACCTTGTTGAGGAAATACATCGCTGTTTCCTCGGCCTCGCGCTTCGGGGTCTTGCGCACCCACATCGGGGCCAGCGTCAGATTTTCCAGGATCGTCAGATGCGGGAAGAGGTTGAAGTGCTGGAACACCATGCCGACTTCCGAGCGCACCTTGTCGATGTTCTTCAGATCGCCCGTCAGCTCGGTCCCGTCGACGATGATCTGGCCGGCCTGGTGTTCCTCAAGCCGGTTGATGCAGCGGATCAGCGTGGACTTGCCCGAGCCCGAGGGCCCGGCGATCACGATCCGCTCGCCGCGATGCACCGTCAGGTCGATGTCGCGCAGAACGTGGAACGTGCCGTACCACTTGTTCATCTTGGTGATCTGGACGGCGACCTCGTGAGAGACCTGCATCCTGGCGGCTTCAGCCATGTCGAACTCCCTAGCGATGGTCGGTCTTCAGCTTGCCCTCGAGATACATCGAGTAGCGCGACATGCCGAAGCAGAAAATGAAAAAGATTGTTGCAGCGAATATGTAGGGCTCCCAGTAGACACCGTTCCAGGCAACGTTGGCGCGGACGGCGTTTGAGATACCCATGAGCGGGTCGAGAAGGCCCACGATGATCACCAGCGTGGTGTCCTTGAAAAGACCGATGAAGACACCGACGATCCCGGGGATGGAGATCTTCAGCGCCTGCGGCATGACGATCAACCGCTGCGCCTTCCAGTAGTCTAGGCCAAGCGCATCCGCCGCCTCGAACTGCCCGCGCGGGATCGCGGCCAGGCCACCGCGGATCACCTCTGCGATATAAGCGGCCGAAAAGAGCGTGACCATGATGATCACCCGCAGCACCAGGTCGAAGGTGGTCCCCGGCGGCAGGAAATAGGCCAGCAGGAACGACGCGGTGAAAAGCAGCGTGATCAGCGGCACGCCGCGGACGAATTCGATGAAGAGCACGCAGGAGGTCTTGATGATCGGCATGTCCGAGCGGCGGCCGAGCGACAGCAGGATCCCCATCGGCAGCGAGAAGCCGATGCCGCACATGCCGGTGATGAAAGACAGAAGGAACCCGCCCAGCTTGTCCGATGGCACGAAGGTCAGGTGCAGCGGCACGATATCGGCCAAAGCCGTCGCCACCGGCGCGGCTACGAACAGCCACCAGAGCACGGCGCCCAGCACCGCCCCCCCCACGCCGAGCGCGGTACCCGCGATGCGGCCGAGGAACCGCAGCACCAGCGCGCCCACCGCGAAGCCCGCCATGATGGTAACCGAGATCCAGAGCGTCCCGCCCCAGATCAGCCAGTAAGCCAGTGCCGGGTAGCAGGCGGAGAACCAGATCATCTTGCGCGGCAGGCGGCTGAAGAGAATCGGGCTCAGGGCGACCAGAAGCAGCAGGAAGGCAAGGTTCGGCCGCCAGATCTGCTCCATCGGGTAGAACCCGTAAAGGTAGAGGTTCCAGTTCGCCCGGATCACCGCCCAGCAGGCGCCGTCGGTCCCCGGGCCCCAGGTCTTGTGGACGATGTCGCGGCACTGGCGCAATGAGTCCGCATGCCAGACGGAATGCGCGAACCATGGGAAGGCCGAGGCCAGGACATAAAGCACGAAGAGGATGCCCAGCACGGTCAACGCGCCACTGCCGATGGACGAGAACATGTTCTCGTGCATCCATTTCCAGACGCCGCGCTGGCTCAGCGGCGGCTCCTTCGGCGGCAGCATCTCGGTGCGGAAGAAGGCGTCTGTGTCTGCCATGTCAGCGCTCCTTCAGCCGGACGGCGCGGTTGTAGGCGTTCATCACCGCCGAGATCAGCAGCGAGATGGCGAGATAGGTCACCATCATCAGCAGGATGCATTCCAGCGCCCGGCCGGACTGGTTCAGCGTGATCCCACCCAGCGTCGCGCCGAGATCGGGATAGGCCACGGCGAAGGCCAGCGTGGAGTTCTTGGTGAGGTTGAGGAACTGCGAGATCAGCGGCGGCACGATGACGCGCAGCGCCTGAGGCAGCACGACAAGGCTCATCGTCCGGCGCGGGCGCAGGCCCAGGGCATGGGCGGCCTCGGTCTGGCCCTTGGAGACGGCGAGGATGCCCGCGCGCACGATCTCGGCGATATAGGTGGCGGTGTAGACCGACAGCCCGAACCACAGCGCGAAGATGGAATTCGGCGCCAGAATCCCGCCGGAGAAGTTGAAGCCCCGGATCCGCGGATCGTCGAGGTGGAAGCCCAGCAGCATCAGCAGCGCCACGACCGGCACCAGGATGCAAAGGATCGGCGCCCACCAGGTCGCCGGCCGCCGGCCCGTCGCCTCCTGGATCCGCGTCGCGCGGCGGCGCAGAGCGCGCTGCACCAGAACGCCCGCCACGATCACCGCGATCAGCGCAAGAAGGTCGAGGCTGACCTTGAAGATGCCAAGGTCGACATTGCCCAGCGAGCGGAAGAATTCCGGCGAGGGCAGCGCGACGTAGCGGTTGGTGATCGCGGTCGATCCCCAGAACCACATCTCGGCCTTCGGATGGGTGCCGCGGAACTCCGACGGCGACGGCGTCACAGAGGTGAAGACCGCATAGATGACCAGCAGCCAGAGCAGCAGCGGCACGTTGCGGACGACCTCGATATAGACCGTCATCAGCCGCGCGATCACCCAGTTCTTCGAGAGCCGCAGCACGCCCGCAACCACGCCCAGAATCGTCGCCGTCACGCAGCCGAGCGCCGAGACGAAGAGCGTGTTGATCAGCCCGACCAGCGCGGCCCGCCCATGTGTGCTGTCATTGGTGTAATGGATCAGCTTCATGCTGATGTCGTAGCCGGCCCGGTTCCACAGGAACGAGAAATCCGGCGTGATGCCGAGCCGGGCAAGGTTCTCGGCCGCGTTGTTGACCAGCCACCCGATCAGGACGGCAAGCGCGGCGATGAACAACACCTGGATCGTATAGGCCCGATACCTCGAGTCGTAGACCAGCATGCTCAACCGAAAGGCGCGTTTCGGCTGTTCTCCGGCTAGGCTCATGGATTTTTCCCCGTTTTCGGACGTCGCTGCGGCTTTTTGTTCTGGTCAGCGCTTTCGGGCGTTCCGGCCCTAAGGGTCCGTTGGTCCGTTCCCTTCAGCGAAACGGGCGCCCCCATCGGGGCGCCCGGTCCTTGCCCGTGATCCTAGTGGAACGGGATGGCGTACATCAGGCCGCCCTTGTTCCACTGCGCGTTCAGGCCGCGCGCAAGACCGATCGGCGTGGAGGCCCCGATATTGGCCTCGAAGATCTCGCCGTAGTTGCCGCCCGCGGCGATCGCGCGCTTGGCCCATTCCTTGTCGAGACCGATCATCGAGCCGAGGTTGTCCGAGCTGCCGAGCAGACGGTTGATCTCCGGATCGTTGGTGCCCTTGGCCATCTCGTCGAGGTTCTTCGAGGTCACGCCCTTCTCCTCGGCCTCGATCAGCGCGAAGAGAGTCCAGCGCACGATCGACGCCCACTGGTCGTCGCCCTGGCGCACCACCGGGCCGAGCGGCTCCTTGGAGATGATCTCGGGCAGGATGACGTAATCCGCCGGCTTCTCGAAGGTGGCGCGCAGCGCGGCCAGGCCCGAGGCGTCGGTGGTGTAGGCGTCACAGGCGCCGGCGAGGAACTGCTGCTTGCCCTCGGCGTCCGTCTTGATCGAGATCGGCGTGTACTTCATGTTGTTCGACTTGAAGTAGTCGGCAAGGTTGAGCTCGGTCGTGGTGCCGGTCTGCACGCAGATCGTGGCACCGTCGAGTTCCTTGGCGGAATTCACGCCCAGATCCTTGCGCACCATGAAGCCCTGGCCGTCGTAGTAGTTCACGCCCACGAAGGTCAGCTTCAGGTCGTTCTCGCGCTTGAAGGTCCAGGTGGAGTTCCGGGCCAGCATGTCGATCTCGCCCGAGGAGAGCGCGGTGAAGCGCGTCTCGCCGGTGGTCGGCACGAATTTCACCTTGTTCGGGTCGTTCAGCACCGCGGCGGCAACCGCGCGGCAGATGGCGACGTCGAAGCCGCTCCAGTGACCGTTGGCATCCGGCGCGCCGAAGCCGACGAGTCCGGTGTTCACGCCACAGTTGAGCACGCCACGCGCTTTCACGTCGTCCAGCGTGCCGGCCGAGGCCACGGATGCGGCAAGACCCGCCGCCGCCACGGCGGCCAGCATTACGGTAGTTTTCATAACGTCCTCTTCCTGTTGTCGTCGCCACTTCGGGCGTTTGAACGAAATCCGGAGCCGCCGAACCCTTGCAGCGGGCATCCCCAACGGTTCACGAATTTGTCCAAATTATCAAGAAAACGTCAAGACTTGTGTCGGAAAGCGCCAATGAAAAAGACAAGCCATTGATAAGAATGGTAACTATCTTCACACATGTGCGATTTTATGTGCAGGCCGCCTTCAGACGCGGCAAAGCGCGTGAAATCGGGCCGCGTGGAGGAAGGCTGCGCGGGCATCTTCGGCCGCCGCGGCGGCTTCTTCATCCACGCCCCACAGCCGCTGCTGCCAGTCCTCGTCGACCCGCGCTAGCGGCCAGAGTTCCTCCGCCGCCAGGTGCCCATGCACCGCCGCCAGCCCGATGACGAGCGAGCCGGAGATCCCCACGAGGTCATGCAGCGCGGTCAGTTCAAAGGCCGTCAGCGCGCGCACCGCCCCGTCCAGCGCTGCAAGGCTTTCGGGCGGCTGCGGACGGTGCGCGATCCCCGCGCGCGGCTCCAGCGGCGCGCCGAGCACCGTGCCGGCCCAGGCCAGCAGCGGATCCCATGCCTCTGCCTGCCGCGCGGCCAGCTCCGCGGGGCTCTCGGCCCGGTAGCACAGCAGATCGCTGTCGCCGTAGGCCGCCAGCATCTCGGCCACCGCGTCAAATTGCGGGATCACCTTGTCGATCGCCGAATTGGCCGAACGCGTCACCGGCATGGAGCGCGGATCGACGACGGTTTCCTGTGCCTGCCACTCGGCCGCGATCGCCTCGGCCATTGCGCGGCTCGGCACCACCAGGGGCGCCTTGGCAGGTGTGCGCACCGCGCGGCCGTCGAGATGCACGGCAAATCCGCCCTCGGCCGGTTCGGCCCGCGCCTCGGTCCAGAACCGCTTCGGTGCCCACCCACCGCTCATGCCGCAGCCCAGAGCCTGTCGAGCGCCGGCATCAGATCCTCGAACCGGTCGATGACCACATCCGCCCCGCCGGCGCGCAGACGTTCGGCCGAGTGATGGCCCCAGCTCACCCCGATGTTGAGGAAGCCCGCGTTCCGGCCCATTTGCATGTCGTACTCGGTATCCCCCACCATGACCGCGCCAGCGGCCTCTGCCCCTGTTTCGGCCAGGGCGGCCTCCAGCATCGAGGGATGCGGCTTGGAGGGATGGTTGTCGGACACCTGGCAGCTGAGGAACATCCCCAGCAGATCGTGCGGCGCCAGGACGTGATCAAGCCCCAGCCGGGATTTTCCCGTCGCCACGGCCAGCAGCACCTCGGGCCGGGCGCGAAGCCCGTCGAGCGCCGCCCGCGCGCCGGGGAAAAGCGGCGGCGGCGGGGCGCTGCGGCCGGCGGAGTAGATCTCGCGATAGGCCTGGACGAGCCCCGCCTGCTCCGCCTCCGATAGGCCGGGCGACAGCTGTGCCACCGCGACGCCCAGCGAAAGGCCGATGATCGAGAAGATCTCCGCCTCGCCCGGGCAGGGAATCCCGCGCTTCGCATAGGCACCTTGGAACCCCGCGAGGATCATCGCCCCGCTGTCGACCAGCGTGCCATCGACGTCGAACACGACCAGCCGCAAGCTCATTCTTCCTCCGCGAACGGGTCGGCCGGCACATCCGCTGCCGACCAGCCCATCGTCTTCCAGGTCTTGGCCATATGCGCCGGCAGGGGCGCGGTGAAGGTCATCACCTTGCCCGTCGCCGGATGCGTGATGGTCAGCGAGCGGGCATGAAGGTGCAGCTTCCGGCTGATGTCGCCGCCAAGCTGTGCGCCCCAGCCGTCGCCGAGGTTCTCCTGCCCCGATCCGCCGTACTTGCCGTCACCCACGATCGGGTGCCCGATCTCGGCCATATGGGCGCGAAGCTGGTGGGTGCGCCCGGTGATCGGCACCAGCGCCACCCAGGCCGCGCGGGTGCCGAGCGCGTCGAGCACGGCGTAATCGGTCGTCGCGCGCTTGGCATTCTCGGTCTTGTCGACCTCGCGGGGCGGGATGCAGCGCATCTTCTCGTCGCCCCGGCCGCCGGATTTGACCAGCCCGTAGCGGATCGTGCCCATGCGCGGCGCGGGCACGCCCGCCACCACGGCCCAGTAGATCTTGCGGGTGTTGCGATGGCGAAACGCCTCGGACAGCGCGCGGGCCATCTTGGTGGTCCGCGCCAAGAGCAGGATGCCCGACGTATCCTTGTCCAGTCGGTGAACCAGCGCGGGCTTGTCCGGCAGGCCGAAGCGCAAAGCCTCTGCCAGCCCGTCGACATGCCGCCCGGCCAAGCCCGATCCGCCCTGGCTCGGCAGTCCCGCCGGCTTGTTCAGCACGATGATATGCTCGTCACGGTAAAGAACGGCCTGCTGGATCATCTTGACGTCGGCGTCGAGCATGACCGGGCCTTTGGCCTTCGCCGGCCCCTCTTCCTTCGGCAGCGGCGGCAGGCGCACCTGCATCCCCGGCCCGACCCGGGTCGAGGCCTTCACCCGCGCGCCATCGACGCGGATCTGCCCGGTGCGGCAGAACTTTTCCACCATCCCCTGCGAGACCTGCGGGAAGCGCCGTTTCAGCCAGCGGTCGAGCCGCTGCTCGCCATCGTCGGCCGATACCGTCAGGGTCTTGACGCCGCTCATGCTGCCAGCGCCGTCCGCATCAGGTGGACCCCCGCGATCAACGCGATCAGGGAGACCGCCACAGAAAGCAGGATATAGAGCGCGGCAAGGTCGTAGCGGCCGGTATCGAACAGGCGCCAGCTTTCCAGAGAGAAGGAAGAGAATGTGGTGAAGCCGCCAAGAACGCCCGTCGCCAGAAGTGCGTTCCAATGCGTCAGACCCTTTTGGCCAAGGAAGACCACCAGGGCCCCCATGATGAAGGAGCCGAGGATATTGACCGCGATCACGCCGAGCGGGAATTCATGGCTGCCGAAGCTCCTCAGGATCGCGACCCCCGCCAGATACCGGGCCGAAGCCCCGATCGCGCCGCCAATCGCGACCTGCAACACCGTCCCAAACATATCCCACGTTCCCTAAGTCCTGTCGGCCTGCCGCTTCGCCCGAAGCTTTGCGAAATAGTCGACTCGCTTTTTCAACTCGCGCTCATAGCCCCTTTCGGGCGGCTCGTAAAACACAGGGCGCCGGACACCTTCTGGAAAGTAGTTCTGGCCGGAGAAGCCATCCTCGGCCTCATGGTCGTAGGTATAGCCCGCGCCGTAGCCCTGATCCTTCATCATCTTCGTCGGCGCGTTGAGGATATGCTTCGGCGGCATCGCCGATCCGGTCCGCCGTGCCTCGTCCCGCGCAGCCTTGTAGGCGACGTATCCGGCGTTCGACTTCGGCGCGAGGGCGAGGTAGATCACCGCCTGTGCCAGCGCCAGCTCTCCCTCCGGCGAACCGAGCCGCTCGTACAGCTCCCAGGCATGAAGGCATTGCGTCTGCGCCTGCGGATCGGCCAGCCCGATATCCTCTACCGCCATGCGCGTGATCCGGCGGGCGAGGTAGCGCGGATCCTCGCCGCCCTCCAACATGCGGGCGAACCAGTAGAGCGCCGCGTCCGGGTCCGATCCGCGCACCGATTTGTGCAGCGCGGAGATGAGGTTGTAATGCTCCTCGCCCGACTTGTCGTACTTCGCCGCGCGCCGCATCAGACGCTGCCCCAGCGCCGCCACGTCCAGCGGCTGGGCGACCTTCCAGGCCATCACCTGTTCGATCAGGTTCAGAAGCGCCCGGCCGTCGCCGTCGGCCATCTCCAAGAGCCGCTCGCGCGCCTCCGCCTTCAAGGGCAGCGCGCGGCCGACCTCCTTCTCCGCCCGCTGGGCGAGGCGCTCGAGGTCGGACAGCTCCAGCCGCTCCAGCACGATCACCTGCGCCCGGCTCAGAAGCGCTGCGTTCAGCTCGAAGGAGGGGTTCTCGGTCGTGGCACCGACGAGGAGGATCGTCCCGTCTTCCATATGCGGCAGGAAGCCGTCCTGCTGCGCCTTGTTGAAGCGATGGATCTCGTCGACGAAAAGCAGCGTGCCGCGACCGTTCTGGCGGCGGAGCTTGGCGGCCTCGAAGACCTTCCTCAGCTCCGGCACCCCGGTGAAGATGGCCGAGATCTGGACGAAGGCCAGGTCCGTCTCATCCGCCAGAAGCCGCGCGATCGTGGTTTTGCCCACCCCGGGCGGGCCCCAGAGGATCAGCGACGACAGGCTCCCCGAGCCCAGCATCGCGCCAAGCGGCCCCTCGGGCGAAAGCACCTTGTCCTGCCCGATCACGGCCGAAAGGCTGCGCGGCCGCAGCCGGTCGGCCAGCGGGCGCGGCGCTTGGGGCGCCTCGGGGGCGGATGTGTCGAACAGGTCTGACATGCCGGCGCGAGATTACGACGCCGCCCCGGCGGGGGAAAGGTCAGATGGAGAAGCGCAGCCTCAGGCGGTTACCGCCCCGGATCACCTCCACCCGCCAGTAATGCGTCTGCTCACGCGATGCGCGGCGCACGTCGGCCGGGCTGTGGATCGGATGACCGTTGACGGAGATCAGGATATCACCCCGCTGCAGGCCCACCTGCGCCGCGAAATCCTCGGCATCAGCAACGACGACGCCCTTGGCATCGGCCGGAAGCGACAGTTCCGCGATCACCGCGGGGTTCACATTCTCCACTGTCAGCCCGCGGAAGACGACATTGCCTGAGATCGTCAGTTCCTCCCGCGCAGGCCGGTCAGGTGGCGGCATCAGCGCGACATCCGCCGTCCGGCGCTCGCCCTTGTGCAGGTAGGTCACCGGAACGCTGCGGTGGAGGCCGGCGGCGGTCATCCGGTAGCTCAGTTCCTGCGGGCTGTTCACCGGCTGCCCGTCGATGCTGAGGATCACGTCGCCCCGCGCCACGCCCGCGCGGGCGAAGGGGCTCTCGCCCGCCATGGCCGCCACCAGCACGCCGTCGGGCGCGGCCATCCCCAGGTTCTCGGCCAGCGAGGCGTCCACCGCCTGCTCCGTCATCCCCGCCCAGGGGCGCACGAAATGCTTGGCCCCGGCCTCGGCCTGCGCAAGGAAGGCGCGCACGAGGTTCGACGGGATCGCGAAGCCGATACCGTTCGACCCGCCGGAACGCGACAGGATCGCGGAGTTGATCCCCACCAGCCGCCCGGTCATGTCCACCAGCGCGCCGCCGGAGTTGCCCGGATTGATCGGCGCGTCGGTCTGCATGTAGTAGCCCTTGCCGTTGTTCAGCGACAGAAGCGAACGCGAAAGGCCAGAGACGATGCCGCTCGACACCGTCTGCCCCACCCCGAACGGATCGCCGATGGCGAGCACGAGGTCCCCGACCTGCACCGAATTCGAATCCCGCAGCTTCAGCGCCGTCAGACCATGCGCGCCGTCGAGTTTCAGGACCGCCAGGTCCACCGCCTTGTCGGCCAGCACCACCTTTGCCGGGAACTCCCGCCGGTCCTTCAGCGCGACGCGTATCTCGTTCGCCCCGGCGATGACGTGGTAATTGGTCACCACCAGCCCGTCCGGCGAGAGGATCACCCCGGAGCCAAGCGAGTTCTGCACCCGCGGCTGGGTCTGGGCATAGTCGCGGAAAAGCGGGCCGAAGAACGGGTCACCTGCGAAGGGGCTGGCGCTCTGCCGAACGATGCTCTTGGCGAAGACGTTGACGACGGCAGGCGCTGCAGCCTTCACCACCGGCGCAAAGCTCAGCGTGATCTGGCTTGTGGTCTGGGGGACCTGCACCTCGGCGCGGGCCGTCACGGCCCCCGCGCTCAGCGCGAGCGCGAAGAGAACGGCAAAGGGTTTCATCGGCGTCTCCCTGCATGTTCCGTTGAAGCGGTAATGCCACTGGGGTTGCGCCAAGGTAAATGACGCGGCGTTCACAACCCCGAAAACATGGGCCGAAGACATGGGCCGGAAAAGCAGAAAGCCCGCCGGTGGCGGGCTTCCAGATCTCGCGTGGGCTGCTGCGCGGGATTATTCCGCGGCAGCTTCCTCGGCCGCGACGCGGGCCTTGTCGGCAGCGCCCTTGGCTTCGGGATCGCGATCGACGAATTCGATGATCGCCATCGGGGCCATGTCGCCATAGCGGAAGCCGGCCTTCAGGATCCGGACATAGCCACCCTGGCGTTCCTTGTAGCGCGGGCCGAGCACGTCGAAGAGGCGCGCGACATAGGCGTCCTGCTTCAGCTGGGCCGCGGCCTGACGGCGGGCATGCAGATCACCGCGCTTGGCGAGCGTGATCAGCTTCTCGATGATCGGGCGGAGTTCCTTGGCCTTCGGCAGGGTCGTCTTGATCTGCTCATGCTCGATCAGCGAGCCCGCCATATTGGCGAAGAGCGCCTTGCGGTGCTCGTGGGTACGGTTCAGGCGGCGATAGCCGGCACCATGCTTCATGGCTTTGATCCTTCGTTTTGCTTTGTCCGGCGACCCTGTCTTGCGAGCCGCTCACCTTGGGGCACCATTGCCCATGTCGTCCCCGGCCGTCCCGGGCATGTGCGGGGCCGTCTAGGCGACGGCCCCGAAAGAGTCAATCAGAACTGGTCCTCGAACCGCTTCGCGAGGTCCTCGATGTTCTCCGGCGGCCAGTCCTCGACGTCCATCCCGAGATGCAGACCCATGCCCGAGAGCACTTCCTTGATCTCGTTCAGCGACTTGCGGCCGAAGTTCGGGGTCCGAAGCATCTCGGCCTCCGTCTTCTGGATCAGGTCGCCGATATAGACGATGTTGTCGTTCTTCAGGCAGTTCGCGGACCGCACCGAAAGCTCCAGCTCGTCCACCTTCTTCAGCAGAAGCGGGTTGAACTCGAGACCTTCTTCCTCGGCGCCACGGCCGGCCTGCTCGGGCTCTTCGAAGTTGACGAAGATCGACAGCTGATCCTGCAGAATGCGGGCCGCATAGGCAACCGCATCATCCGGCGAGAGCGAGCCGTCGGTGTCCACCTTCAGCGTCAGCTTGTCGTAGTCGAGCACCTGGCCCTCACGGGTCGGTGTGACCTCGTAGGAGACCTTCTTGACCGGCGAGTAGATCGCGTCGATCGGGATCAGGCCGATCGGGGCATCCTCGGGGCGGTTCTTGTCGGCCGCCACGTAGCCCTTCCCGGTGTTGACCGTCAGCTCCATGTAGACCTCGGCGCCATCGTCGAGGTGGCAGATGACGTGATCCTTGTTGAGCACGTCGATGCCGTTGGTCTCGGAGATGTCGCCCGCGGTCACGACGCCCGGCCCCTTGGCGGAGATCGAGACGCGCTTCGGCCCTTCGACTTCCATCCGGAGCGCGACGCCCTTCAGGTTCAGCACGATATCGGTCACGTCCTCGCGCACGCCGGAGACGGACGAGAACTCGTGCAGCACGTTGTCGATCTGCACCGAGGTGATCGCCGCGCCTTGAAGCGACGAGAGCAGAACGCGACGCAGCGCGTTGCCCAGCGTCAGGCCGAAGCCCCGCTCCAGCGGTTCGGCCACGACGGTCGCCTGGCGGGACGGATCCGCACCGGGACGGACCTCAAGCTGCATCGGCTTGATCAGTTCCTGCCAATTCTTGTGGATCATGCTTTCGCCTCCATACCTGTCAGCGGCCCATGTCCGAAGACCGCAGACGCCCGAGGATCATCAAAACGGATGCGGGCCGCGCGAAAGTCGCACGGCCCAATGTCAAATTGCCTCAATCAGACGCGGCGACGCTTCGGCGGGCGGCAGCCGTTGTGCGCGATCGGCGTCACGTCGCGGATCGAAGTCACGGTCAGCCCCGCAGCGGCCAGCGCGCGCAGCGCCGATTCGCGGCCGGTTCCCGGGCCCTGAACCTCGACCTCGACGGTCTTCATCCCGTGCTCCTGCGCCTTCTTGGCCGCATCTTCCGCAGCCATCTGGGCGGCGTAGGGCGTCGACTTGCGCGAGCCCTTGAAGCCCATCGTGCCGGCGGACGACCACGAGATCGCGTTGCCCTGCACGTCGGAGATCAGGATCTTGGTGTTGTTGAACGAGGAGTTCACGTGAACCACGCCAGCGGCGATGTTCTTGCGCTCCTTGCGCTTGGTCCGAACCTTATCGCGAGCCATTCCTGCCTCCCCTTACTTCTTCTTGCCGGCAATGGCCTTCGCGGGGCCTTTGCGGGTGCGAGCGTTGGTATGGGTGCGCTGGCCGCGCACTGGCAGGTTGCGGCGATGACGCAGGCCGCGGTAGCAGCCAAGGTCCATCAGACGCTTGATGTTGGTCGCCACCTCGCGGCGGAGGTCACCCTCAACCGTGAAGTTCGCGTCGATGAATTCGCGGATCGCCAGAACTTCGGCGTCGCTGAGTTCGTTCACGCGGCGGGTCCGGTCGATGCCGACGGATTCGCAGATCTGCTCGGCGAAATGATGGCCGATGCCGTGGATATAGGTCAGCGCGATGGGTACGCGCTTGGCGGTGGGGATGTTGACGCCAGCAATGCGGGCCACGTGTTCACGTCCTTTCGTTGCGGTTCCGTAATACCAGAACCTTTTTTCACAACGGGCCCGGACACCCGGGCCGCTCGATGCCCACGGCCATGGCCGAAGGCGAATCTCTTTGGGAAGAGACGCCGTGAGATATGGGCTTTTGCCGCCCCCGTCAAGCCGCCGGGAGCAAAAGCTCAGAGCTTGTCAAGAACTTTCGCGATCTCGGCCGAAACCGCACCGATCTCACCCAGGCCGTCGACCCCGTGAAGAAGCCCCTTCGCGTGGTAGTAGCCGACCAGAGGCGAGGTCTTCTTGTAGTACTCCAGAAGCCGCTGCTTCAGCGCGTCGGCATTGTCATCGGCGCGGCGGATGAACTCCGTCCCGCCGCAGACATCGCAGACCCCGGGCTTCGCCGTCGGCTTGGTCTCGTCGTGATAGACCGCGCCGCAGGTCGCGCAGGTGAAGCGGCCGGAAATCCGGCTGACCAGCGCCGCGTCGTCCACCCGCATCTCGATCACCGCGTCGACCTCCTGGCCGTGGCGGTCGAGCAGCGCGCCAAGCGCGTCGGCCTGCGCCAGGGTCCGCGGGAAGCCGTCGAAGATGAAGCCCGCGCCATGCGGCGCTTCCAGCTTCTCCTCGATCAGGCCGACGACGATCTCGTCAGAGACGAGCTGGCCGCGGTTCATCACCTCGGCCGCCCGGTGACCCATCTCGGTTCCGCTGGTCTTGGCCTCGCGCAGCATGTCCCCGGTCGAGAGCTGGGCAAGGCCCCGGCTCTCGACAAGGATCTTCGCCTGAGTGCCTTTGCCGGCACCCGGTGGCCCGAGCAGGATCAGGTTCATCGCCGCGTCGGCGCCCTGCGGGTGCTGCCGCCACGCTTCTTGCCGCGCAGCTGCGAACGCTCGATCAGGCCCTCGTACTGGTGCGCCAGCAGGTGCGACTGGATCTGGCTCACCGTGTCCATCGCGACCGAGACCACGATCAGCACCGAGGTGCCGCCGAAGTAAAACGGGATCGAGAACTCGTGGCGCAGGATCTCCGGCAGGAGGCAGACGAAGGCCAGGTAGGCCGAGCCGACGACAAGCACGCGGTTGACGACGTAGGTAAGGTATTCCTCGGTCTTCTTGCCCGGCCGGATCCCCGGAACGAAGCCGTTCTGGTTCTTCAGGTTATCGGCCACGTCATCGGCCTTGAAGGCAACGTTGTGGGTATAGAAGAAGGTGAAGAAGACGATCATCACCACGAAGAAAAGCAGATAGAACGGCTGCCCCGGCCCGAAATAGGCCAGAAGCGTCGACATAATCGGCCCGGTCTGGTTGCCCGAGAAGGTGGAGATCGTCGTCGGCAGCAGCAGCAGCGACGAGGCGAAGATCGGCGGGATCACCCCCGACGGGTTCAGCTTCACCGGCAGGTGCGATGAGCCGCCATCATAGACCTTCATCCCCACCTGTCGCCGTGGATACTGGATATGCACGCGCCGCTGCGCCTGCTCCATCAGCACTACGAAGGCGATGGTCGCGACGACCATCAGGATCACCATGATGATGATCGCGGGCGAGATCACGCCCTCGCGGCCCTGGCTCAGGAACTGCGCCGCCGCCCGCGGGCTCTGCGCGATGATGCCGATGAAGATGATCAGCGAAACGCCGTTGCCGATCCCGCGCGAGGTGATCTGCTCGCCCAGCCACATCAGGAACAGCGTGCCACCGACCAGCGTGATGACGCAGCTGAGTTCGAAGTTCAGTCCCGGATGGGTCGCGAGCTTGCCGATCTCGATCGAGCGGGCGATGCCGAAGCCCTGGAAGACAGCCAGCCCGACCGTGCCGTAGCGCGTGTACTGGTTGATCTTCTGGCGGCCCTGCTCGCCTTCCTTCTGGAGCGCCTCAAGCGAGGGCACCATGGTGACGAGCAGCTGCACGATGATCGAGGCCGAGATATACGGCATGATGCCGAGCGCGAAGATCCCCATGCGGCTGATCGCGCCGCCGGTGAACATGTTCAGGATCCCGCCAAGGCCGTTCTGCGCCTTGTCCATGAAGTTCGCCAAGGCGTTGTGGTCGATGCCCGGAACCGGAATCCAGGTCCCCAGGCGGTAGATGATCAGCAACCCGATGGTGAACAGGATGCGCTGACGCAGCTCCGTCGCCTTGCCAAGCGCGCCCCAGCTGAGGTTCGCCGCCATTTGCTCTGCAGCAGATGCCATAGCCCGTCTCTTTCACGACAGCGCCGCCGAACGGTTTCCCGGATCGGCGGCGCAGGAAAACTAGGGGTTCATGTAAGCGGGAACGCGCCCGCCCACAACCACTATTCGGCCGCGACCGGGGCCGCTTGCAGCAGCGTGACCGAGCCGCCAGCCTTCTCGATGGCTTCCACGGCCGGTTTCGACGCGCCGGAGACGGCGAGCTTCACCTTGGCCTTGATCTCGCCCTTGGCGAGAACGCGGATACCGTCGCGCTTATGGTTGGTCAGGCCGGCCGCGATGATCGCGTCCTCGGTGATCTCCGCCTTGGCGTCGAGCTTGCCGGCGTCGATGAATTTCTGGATCAGGCCGAGGTTGACGACCGCCCATTCCTTCCGGTTCGGCTTGGTGAAGCCGCGCTTCGGCAGGCGGCGGTAAAGCGGCATCTGGCCGCCTTCATACCCGTTCAGCGCCACGCCCGAACGCGACTTCTGACCCTTGATACCGCGGCCGGCGGTCTTGCCCTTGCCCGAGCCCGGGCCGCGCGCAACGCGCTTCTTCTTGCGGGCGGCGCCTTCGTTGTCGGCGAGTTCGTTAAGCTTCATATCGCTCTCTCCTTGCCGGACGCACCCGCGAGCGAAAGGGCGGCCACGGCGTTTCTTGGTTGATTTCCGAGTCGGGCCCGGAATGGGCCACCGGGGGCGTATAGAGGCTCCCCCGGCCACGATCAAGCCCGACGTGATCAGGCCCGCCGGGGCACCGGCGGCGGGCCTGAAATGTCCTGGGGTCCGGATGGCCCGATTCGGCAGCCAGCCCTCAGGCCGGCTGCGGCATCGAGAACTCCGGCCGGAACGCCTCGAAGACCGGCCTGCCGTCGCTGGGCTTCGCATAGCCCTTCGTCGTGTCCCAGAACGCGTGGTAGGTCGCCTTCGGAAAGCTCGCCTCGTAGCCCATCAGGTTCGGCACGGCGACGCGGATCCGGTGCTGCTTGTCGTCGAGCAGGATCGGCGTCCCGCAGACCGAACAGGTGCAGAGCTCCAGGGCGCCGTCCGGATTGTCCTTGTTGAACGGCTGCCGCTTGAGCAGTTCGGGGTGATCCACCTCCAGATCGGAATAATTGAAGAAGGCGACATGCGTTATCTGCTGGCCGGTGACGGCCTTGCAGACATTGCAGTGACACATGTGGTTATCGATCGGCTCCGCGCTGGAGTGGGTATGGATATGCGCGCAACCTCCGTTGTGCTCCGCCATGAGTTCCTCCCTTGTCCTGCCGGACCGGGTGAGTCCGGCACGCCTCCATTAGGCCGAATTCCGCCCCTCACGTCGAGGAACGGATTGGTCAGCGATGCCCGCAGGCGGAAAAATGCGAAACGCCCCGGTGTTCACCGGGGCGTTTGCTGTCTCTCGAACTGTCCGGCTGAAGCTCAGCCGCGCTCCTCGATGATCTTCACCAGGTGCGGGATCTTGTTCACCATCCCACGCACGGCCGGGGTGTCTTCCAGCTCGCGAGTGCGGTTCAGCTTGTTCAGCCCCAGGCCCTTGAGCGTGGCGGTCTGGATCTCCGGGCGGCGGGCGGCGGAGGCCACCTGCTTCACGACGATGGTCTTCTTGGCCATGGTCCTCGCTCCTTACGCTTCGGCGGCTTCGGCCGGGGCCTCGGCTTCCGGCTTCTTCAGGATGTCGGCCACCTTCTTGCCGCGGCGCTGCGCGACCATCCGGGGGCTGGCTTCCTTCGTCAGGCCGTCGATCGTGGCGCGAATCATGTTGTACGGGTTCTGCGAACCGAGCGACTTCGCCACGACGTCCTGCAGGCCCAGCATTTCGAACACGGCGCGCATCGGACCACCGGCAATGATCCCGGTACCGGCAACGGCGGTCCGCATCACAACGCGGCCCGCGCCATGGCGGCCCTCGACGTCGTGGTGCAGCGTCCGGCCCTCGCGCAGCGGCACGCGGATCATGCTCCGCTTCGCCTGCTCGGTGGCCTTGCGGATCGCTTCCGGAACTTCCTTGGCCTTGCCCTTGCCGAAGCCGACACGGCCGCGCTGGTCACCGACCACCACGAGAGCCGCGAAGCCGAAGCGCTTGCCGCCCTTCACCGTCTTCGAGACCCGGTTGATCGCGACGAGACGATCGGCGAATTCCGGGGTTTCCTCGCGCTCACGGCGATCCCGGCGGTTTTCACGTTCTGCCATAAGGCTTCCCTTCCATGGTGGCGCGCGCCCGCACCGTTTGGTCCAATCCTGGTGCCCCGGAACGAAGGTCCGGGGCCCGGATCATCGGGGGGACGCGGACGTCCCCCACCTAGTCTTAGAACTTCAGCCCGCCTTCACGGGCCGCATCGGCAAGCGCCTTGATCTTGCCGTGGAACAGGAAGCCGCCGCGGTCGAAGTAGCATTCTTCGACGCCCGCCTTCTTGGCCCGTTCCGCGATCGCCGCGCCGACCTTGGTCGCCGCGTCGATGTTGTTGTGACCGATCACGCCGAGGTCCTTCTCCAGCGAGGAGGCCGCGGCCACGGTGACGCCCTTCACGTCGTCGATCAGCTGCACGCTGATGTTCTTGGAAGAGCGGTGAACCGACAGACGCAGCTTGCCGCCGGCCATCGACTTGATCTTGTTCCGAACGCGCAAGCGGCGCTTGAGGAACAGATCTCTTTTCGTGTTCGCCATTTTCGCGCCCCTTACTTCTTCTTGCCTTCCTTGCGGAAGATGAACTCATCCTTGTACTTGATCCCCTTGCCCTTGTAGGGCTCGGGACCACGCCATTCGCGGATGTTCGCGGCAACCTGGCCGACCTGCTGCTGGTCGATACCCTCGACCACGATCTCGGTCTGCTTCGGGGTGGTGATGGTCACCCCCTTCGGCGCCTCGAAGTTCACTTCGTGCGAGTAGCCGAGCGACAGCTTCAGCGTGGTGCCCTGCATCTGGGCACGGTAGCCGACGCCGTTGATCTCGAGCTCCTTCTTGAAGCCCTCGGTCACGCCCTTCACGAGGTTGGCGACCATGGTGCGGCTCATCCCCCATTGCGCGCGAGCGCGCTTGGAGGTGCCACGCGGGTCCACCTTTACCTTGTCGCCGTCGATCGAGATGTTCACATCGTCGGTCGCGGTGAACTGACGGGTGCCCTTCGGCCCCTTCACTTCCACGGTCTGCCCGGAGAGGGAGGCGGTCACCCCCTTCGGAAGCTCGACCGGTTTTTTGCCAATACGAGACATATCCCTCTCCTCAGAAGACCGTGCAGAGCACTTCGCCGCCAACATTGGCGGAGCGCGCTGCCGCATCCGACATCACGCCCTTCGGCGTGGAGACGATCGACACGCCGAGGCCATTGCGGACGCTCGGGATGTCCTTGACGCCCATGTAGACCCGGCGGCCGGGCTTGGACACCCGGTGAAGCTCGCGGATCGCGGGAGCGCCTTCGAAGTACTTCAGCGAGATCACCAGTTCGCCCTGGCCATTCGCGGAGTCCTTCTTCTCGTAGCTACGGATGTAGCCTTCGTCGACAAGCACGTCGAGCACCCAGGCGCGCAGCTTCGAGGCCGGCGTCGACACCGTCGACTTGCCGCGCAGCGAGGCGTTGCGGATACGGGTCAGCATGTCGCCGATCGGATCGTTCACATACATCGTCCGACCTCCTTACCAGCTCGACTTGACCATGCCGGGGATCTGGCCGAACGAGGCCAGGTCACGCAGCATGATCCGCGAGAGCTTGAGTTTGCGGTAATACGCATGCGGGCGGCCGGTCATCTGGCAGCGGTTGTGCAGGCGCGTCGCCGAGGAGTTGCGGGGCAGCTGGGCGAGCTTGAGGTTCGCCTTGAACCGCTCTTCCACCGACAGCTCCTGATTGTTCGCGATGTCCTTCAGGCTCGCACGCTTGGCGGCGAATTTCGCCACCATGCGCTGGCGCTTCAGCTCGCGTTCGACCATGGATTTCTTAGCCATTGTTCCTATCTCCCGCGATCAGCTGTTGAAGGGCATGTTGAAGTGCTTCAACAGCGCCTTGGCTTCCGCGTCGGTCTTCGCCGTCGTGCAGATGATGATGTCCATGCCGAGGATCTCGTCGACCTTGTCGAAGTCGATCTCCGGGAAGACGATCTGTTCCTTCAGCCCCATGGCGTAGTTGCCGCGCCCGTCGAACGACGTGCCCTTGACGCCGCGGAAGTCGCGGACGCGGGGCAGCGCGATGGTGATCAGGCGGTCGAGGAACTCGTACATCCGGTCGCCGCGAAGGGTGACCTTGACGCCCAGCGGCATGTCTTCACGCACCCGGAAGCCGGCGATCGACTTGCGGGCATGGGTGATGACGGCTTTCTGACCGGCAATCGCGGTCAGCTCTTCCTGCGCGGTCTTCACCTTCTTGGTGTCCTTGACCGCTTCGCCGACGCCCATGTTCAGCACGATCTTGTCGAGCCGCGGGATCATCATGTCGTTCTTGTAGCCGAACTCTTCCTTGAGCGCGGCACGCACCGTCGACCGGTAGGCGGCCTTCAGGCGCGGGGTGTAGTCGGTCGCGTCCAGCATCAGAGCGCCTCCCCGGTGGTCTTGGCGAAGCGGATCTTCTCGCCCTTCTCGGTGCGGAAGCCCACGCGGGTCGCCTTGCCGTTGCTATCGAGCAGCGCGAGGTTCGACAGGTCGATCGGCATCGCCTTCGGGATGCGGCCGCCCTGGCTCTGCGCGCTCTGCTTGGTGTGGCGGATCGCGACGTTCACGCCCTCTACCACAGCCTTGTTCTCCTTCGGGAAAACCTGCTGGATCTCGCCCTGCCGGCCCTTGTCCTTGCCAGCGAGCACGACGACCTTGTCGCCCTTTTTCAGTTTCGCAGCCATCAGAGCACCTCCGGCGCCAGCGAAATGATCTTCATGAAGTTCTTCGCACGCAGCTCGCGCACGACCGGCCCGAAGATACGGGTGCCGACCGGCTCGTTCTGGTTGTTCAGAATCACGGCGGCGTTGCGATCGAAGCGGATCGCGGTGCCGTCTTCGCGGCGCACTTCCTTCGCCGTCCGCACGACGACGGCCTTGCGCACGTCGCCCTTCTTCACACGGCCTTTCGGAATCGCTTCCTTGACCGAGACAACGATGATGTCGCCCACCGAGGCATAACGGCGGTGCGAACCGCCGAGAACCTTGATGCACTGCACCCGGCGCGCGCCGGAGTTGTCAGCGACATCCAGATTGGTCTGCATCTGGATCATTTGGTTTCTCCCGACCTTTGGGGGCCCTTCACGGGTTCTTCCCCCCCAGGGTTTCGATCAAACCGGAAGGTTCAGGCCGTCGTTTCGACAACCACCTGCCAGCGTTTCGTCTTCGAAATCGGCGCGCATTCCTCGATGCGGACAACGTCGCCAACCTTGAACTGGTTCGCCGGGTCATGAGCCCGGTACTTCTTGGTCTTCCGCACGGTCTTGTGCAGAAGCGGATGCTTGAAACGGCGCTCGACCAGAACCGTCACAGTCTGCTCGTTCTTGTCGCTCGTCACGGTGCCTTGCAGGATGCGCTTGGGCATATCTCGTCTTGCTCCTTACTTCGCCGCCGCTTCAGCGGCTTTTTGGGACAGGATCGTCTTCACCCGCGCCACATCGCGGCGCACCACACGCATCCGGGCAGTGTTTTCCAGCTGGCCGGTTGCCTGCTGGAAGCGGAGGTTGAACGCCTCCTTCTTCAACTGGGTCAGCTGGTCGCGCAGCTGGTCGGGGCTCTGGCCCCGCAGATCGTCTGCCTTCATCAGGCTTGTCCTTTCAACATCACCGGGGCGCCCCAAAGGTCACGCCGAATCCGGAGGAGGTCTCGCGAAGGCTGCGCAATACGCCGGATGGGCCAGCATGGCAAGCCCTCCGCGCGCCGCCGGAGCCTTTTTTTCCTACCCCAGCGCGGATTCGCCGTCGCGCCCACCGGCGCAGCGGCCCTCTCACCTCATCGCAATTGCGTGAGGCCCCTGCGACAGGGAACAGCGGCTGTGCAACCATACAGGAAGACCGCCGCGGGCAAACCCGTCAGACTCCGCTTCCGTTTACCTTCCTCAACCGGAGACCCTAATGCCGAAACTGGATGCCTATGCGCCTTACATATTCGCGATCCTCAGGATCATCACGGCGCTCCTCTTCCTCGAACACGGGCTGATGAAGCTCGTGGGCTTTCCCGCGGCGCTCGGCCACGGGCACCTGCCGCCCCTGTTCCTGGTCGCCGGCGTGATCGAGACGGTCGGGGGCGCTATGATCGCCCTCGGGTTCTTCACCCGTCTCGCCGCCTTCATCGCAGCGGGCGAGATGGCCGTGGCCTATTTCAAGGTGCATATCTGGATCAGCTTCTGGCCCGCCCTGAACCATGGGGAGCCGGCGATCTTCTTCTGCTTCTTCTTCCTTTACCTGTTCTTCGCCGGCGCCGGCGTCTGGAGCCTTGACGCCAAGCGCGCCAAGTCCGCCTGACCCCCTCCGCCTGAAGAACGTCCAGCGCTCACCCGTCCCGGCGGCGGGCGGGCGCTGGCCCCAGGGGGCCTCCCAACCGCCATTTCGGGCCGGGGCAGGCCGAAAACGAAAAACCCCCGCCGGTCGCCCGGCGGGGGTTTTCATTCCGTGCGGTGCGCGGTGAACGCGGACCGCTATCCGATCACCAGTCCTCGCGGGCGATGATCCGGGTCTTCACCGGCAGCTTCATCGCCGCCAGGCGCAGGCCCTCGCGGGCGATGTCCTCGGAGACGCCGTCGATCTCGAACATGATCCGGCCCGGCTTCACCTTGGCCGCCCAGAAGTCGACGGAGCCCTTACCCTTACCCATCCGGACTTCGGTGGGCTTGGAGGTGACCGGAACGTCCGGGAAGATCCGGATCCAGACCCGGCCCTGACGCTTCATGTGACGGGTCAGAGCGCGGCGTGCCGCCTCGATCTGGCGCGCGGTGACACGTTCCGGCTCAGTCGCCTTCAGCCCGAAGGAGCCGAAGTTCAGCAGGAAGCCGCCCTTGGCTTCGCCGTGAATCCGGCCCTTGTGCTGTTTGCGGAACTTTGTGCGCTTGGGTTGCAGCATCTTCTCGCCTCCTTAGCGGGCGTCGCGGCGCGGCGGGCGGCCAGCGCCACCCTCGTTCGCCTCGGACTGCCGACGGTCGTGCGCCTGCGGGTCATGCTCCAGGATCTCGCCCTTGTAGATCCAGACCTTGACGCCGATGATCCCGTAGGCGGTCTTCGCCTCGTGGGTCGCATAGTCGATGTCCGCACGCAGCGTGTGCAGCGGCACCTGACCTTCGCGGTACCATTCGGTCCGGGCGATCTCGGCGCCGCCGAGACGGCCGCCGACGTTGACCCGGATGCCGAGGGCACCCATGCGCATCGCGTTCTGCACCGCACGCTTCATCGCGCGGCGGAACGAGACCCGACGCTCGAGCTGCTGGGTGATCGACTCGGCCACCAGCTGCGCGTCCAGCTCCGGCTTGCGGACCTCGACGATGTTCAGGTGCAGCTCGGAAGCGGTGAAGTTCGCCAGCTTCTTGCGCAGGGTTTCGATATCGGCGCCCTTCTTGCCGATGATCACGCCCGGACGCGCGGTGTGGATCGTCACGCGGCACTTCTTGTGCGGCCGCTCTATGATCACGCGGGAAACACCGGCCTGCTTGACCTCGTTGAAGATGAACTCGCGCATCTTCAGGTCTTCCAGCAGCAGATCGCCGTATTCCTTGCTATCGGCGTACCAGCGGCTGTCCCAGGTCCGGTTGACCTGCAGGCGCATCCCGATCGGATTAACCTTCTGACCCATTACGCTTGCTCCCCAGCTTGAGCTTCGACCTGACGCACCTTGATGGTCAGTTCCGAGAACGGCTTCACGATCTTGCCGAACCGGCCCCGGGCGCGGGGATGGCCGCGCTTCATGATCAGGTTCTTGCCGACATAGGCCTCGGCGACGACGAGCTCGTCGACGTCCAGCCCATGGTTGTTCTCGGCATTGGCGACGGCCGATTGCAGGCACTTGAGCACGTCGCCCGCAATGCGCTTCTTCGAGAAGGTGAGGTCGGCCATGGCCTTCTCGACCTTCTTGCCGCGGATGAGCCCGGCGACGAGGTTCAGCTTCTGAGGGCTGGTGCGCAGCATGCGCGCCTTGGCCATCGCCTCGTTCTCGGCCACGCGGCGCGGATTCTTGTCCTTACCCATGGCTTACTTCCTCTTCGCTTTCTTGTCGGCGGCGTGACCGTAGTAGGTCCGCGTCGGCGAATATTCCCCGAACTTCTGGCCGATCATCTCTTCGGTGACGTTCACCGGGATATGCTTCTTGCCGTTGTAGACGCCGAAGGTCAGGCCCACGAATTGCGGCAGAATCGTCGACCGCCGGGACCAGATCTTGATGACGTCGCTGCGCCCGCTCTCGCGCGCCTTCTCTGCCTTCTTCAGCAGATAGGCGTCGACGAAGGGACCCTTCCAAACTGAACGCGCCATGGATTACCGCCCCTTCTTCGCGCTGCGCCGACGAACGATGAGCTTGTCCGTCGTCTTGTTGCTCCGCGTCTTGCGGCCCTTGGTGTCCTTACCCCAGGGCGTGACCGGCGTCCGGCCGCCCGAGGTGCGGCCTTCACCGCCGCCGTGCGGGTGGTCGATCGGGTTCATGGCAACGCCGCGGACGGTCGGGCGGATGCCCATGTGCCGCTTGCGGCCCGCCTTGCCCAGGTTCTGGTTCGAGTTGTCCGGGTTGGACACGGCGCCGATGGTCGCCATGCACTCCTGCCGCACGAGCCGCAGCTCGCCCGAGGAGAGGCGGATCTGCGCATATCCGCCGTCACGACCGACAAACTGGGCATAGGTGCCCGCGGCGCGCGCGATCTGGCCGCCCTTGCCGGGCTTCAGCTCGACGTTGTGGACGATCGTGCCGATCGGCATGCCGGAGAACGGCATCGCGTTGCCCGGCTTCACGTCGGTCTTGGCGCCGGCGATCACCTGGTCGCCAACTGCAAGCCGTTGCGGCGCGAGGATATAGGCCAGTTCGCCGTCCTTGTACTTGATCAGCGCGATGAAGGCGGTCCGGTTCGGATCGTATTCGATCCGCTCGACGGTCGCCGGGACATCGAACTTCCGGCGCTTGAAATCGACGATGCGATAGAGACGCTTCGCGCCCCCACCCTTGTGCCACATCGTGATCCGTCCGGTATTGTTCCGTCCGCCGGTCTTCGTAAGACCCTGGGTCAGGGTCTTGACCGGGCGGCCTTTCCAAAGCTCCGAACGGTCGATCAGTACCAGCCCGCGCTGGCCAGGCGTCGTCGGATTATACGACTTGAGTGCCATGCTTTCTGTCTTCCGTTGCTTTGCGGGCCTTAGGCCCGTCTCTTCGAAATCAAGGGCCCCGAAGGTCCCCGGTTAAGTCACATGGCCCCGGAACGAATCCGAGGCCACGCGACCGTGGCGAGGTATCAGAGGCCGGAGGGGTTGTCTATAGCCACAAGGCGATTTCGCCACGGTCCCTCCACCCCAAGACCACAGAAGGCAGCGCCCGACCGCGGGTGGGCGCACCCCACGCCCCCGGCCGGTCCCTTTTCGGTGACGCTCCCCCTCCGCCATCCCCCTCTGCGAGGGCGAAGAAGCGCCCGCCCGTCCGGGCGGCCGGGCGCTGCCCGGCGGTGCGTGCCGCACCGCGGATCGGGCCGGGCGCTGCCCGTAGGGTCCGCATCCCCCAAGCGTCCTCCCGAAAGCGAAAAGGCCCCCCGCCTTCGCGAGGGGCCCTCTCAAGTCCTGTCCGATCGGCTCAGAGGCCGGTCGTCACGTCAATCGTGTTGCCTTCCTCGAGCGTGACATAGGCTTTCTTGACGTCGTTCCGGCGGCCGGGCTGGCCACGGAACTTCTTCACCTTGCCCTTGGTGATGGTGGTGTTGACCGCCTTCACCTTCACGCCGAACAGCTCCTCGACCGCTTCCTTGATCTGCGGCTTGGTCGAGTCCATCGCCACCTGGAACACGACGGCATTGGCCTCCGAGGCCATGGTCGCCTTCTCGGTGATGATCGGCTTGCGGATCACGTCGTAATGTTCGGGTTTCGCGCTCATTTCAGTCGCGCCTCCAGAGCTTCGACACCCGCCTTGGTCAGCACGAGCTGATCGCGGCGCAGGATGTCATAGACGTTCGCGCCCATCGTCGGCAGCACGTCGATGCCTTCGATGTTGCGCGCGGCGCGGGCGAAGTTCTCGTTCACCTCGGCCCCGTCGATGATGAGGACGCGCTTCCAACCAAGTTCCTTCGCCGCCTTGGCGAGGAACGCGGTCTTGCCTTCCTTCATCTCGATCGAGTCGAGCACGATAAGCTCGCCCGCCTTGGCCTTGGCCGAAAGCGCATGCTTCAGGCCGAGGGCGCGGAACTTCTTCGGCAGCTCATGGGCGTGGCTGCGGGGCGTCGGGCCCTTGTAGACACCACCGTGACGGAAGATCGGCGCCTTCTTGGACCCGTGACGCGCGCCACCGGTGCCCTTCTGGCGGTAGATCTTCTTCGTCGAGTAGCTGACGTCCGACTTGCCCAGCACCGAGTGGGTGCCGGCCTGGGCCTTGGCCCGCTGCCAGCGCACGACACGGTGCAGGATGTCGGCCCGCGGCTCGAGACCGAAGATCTCGTCCGAAAGCTCGATCGAGCCCGCCTTCTTGGCGTCGAGCTGGATCACATCGAGTTTCATTCCGTCGCTCCTTCAGCCGGGGCTTCGGCAGCCACTTCGGGAGCGGCGTCCACCTTGGCCGATTTCAACGCGGCCGGCAGCGGCAGATCCTTGGGCGCAGCCTTCTTCACCGCGTCCTTGATCGTGACCCAGCCGCCCTTCGAGCCGGGAACCGCGCCCTTGACCATGATCAGGCCACGGTCGGCGTCGGTGCGGACGACCTGCAGGTTCTGCGTGGTCACCCGGACGGCGCCGAGATGGCCGGCCATCTTCTTGCCCTTGAACACCTTGCCGGGGTCCTGGCACTGGCCGGTCGAGCCGTGCGAGCGGTGGCTGATCGACACGCCGTGCGAGGCGCGCAGACCGCCGAAGTTGTGCCGCTTCATCGCACCGGCAAAACCCTTACCGATCGAGGTGCCCGCCACGTCCACGAACTGGCCTTCCAGGTAGTGGTCCGCGGTGATCTCCTCGCCGACGCCGATCAGGTTGTCCGGGCTGACCCGGAATTCCGTGATCTTGCGCTTCGGCGCGACACTGGCCTTGGCGAAATGACCGCGCATCGGCGCCGTGGTACGGTTCGCCTTCGCGGTTCCTGCGCCGAGCTGAACGGCGGTGTAGCCGTCCTTCTCAGCGGTACGCTGCGCCACGACTTGCAGGCTGTCCAGCTGCAGAACGGTAACAGGAACCTGCTTGCCGTCCTCCAGGAACAACCGGGTCATGCCCAGCTTCCTTGCGATAACTCCAGAGCGCATTTCCGCCCCCTTAAACCTTGATTTCCACATCCACGCCGGCCGCGAGGTCGAGCTTCATCAGCGCGTCCACGGTCTGCGGGGTGGGATCGACGATGTCCAAAAGCCGCTTGTGGGTCCGGATTTCCCACTGGTCGCGCGACTTCTTGTCGATATGCGGGCCGCGGAGCACGGTGAATTTCTCCACCTTGTTCGGCAGCGGGATAGGACCCCGCACCGTCGCCCCGGTCCGCTTGGCCGTGTTCACGATTTCCAGCGTGCTGGCATCCAGCACGCGGTAATCGAAGGCCTTCAGCCGGATTCGAATGGTTTGACCTTGCATCTTCCTGCCCTCTGGCTGGGAGGAGCGACGCCGGATGGCGCCGCCCCCGCCAGATTACGCGATGATCTTCGAGACGACGCCGGCGCCGACGGTACGGCCGCCTTCACGGATGGC
>NZ_RRYH01000118.1 GCF_004010155.1 Solirhodobacter olei
CGGGCCCGGGGCGCCTGCGTCAAAGGCGGTTGAACGGTATCCGCAGCCCTACGGACAGCACCCCGGCGTTGTTCCGGAAGGTCAGCGGCTCGACGGGCACTGAATTGCCCTTGTCGGCCGTGCTGCCGCCCGTGGCGGAGCCGAAGCGGTAGTAGCGATAGCTGAGCTCGAGGATGATCGGGTGGGCGCCGGGCGCTGTCAGCTGATAGGACATCCCGATCCCGAGCGACAGGGCCAGGCCGGTATGGTTCGCACCGGTGAAGGTCCGCACGGTCGGGGTGGTTGCGGAATTGGTGCGGGTCCAGTCGCCGACACGGTTGTTGGC
>NZ_RRYH01000119.1 GCF_004010155.1 Solirhodobacter olei
CACATAGTCTTGTCCGAGTTCATCCATTTTCAGAAACATTTTGTTATCATCGTAACCACGATCCATTGCAAAAGTTGCTTTTTTAAAGAGTGCAGCGCCCTGCTCCATTGCCTGGAAAGTGATGGTGTTTGCAGATTTATAATCTCTTTCAGAGGAAGAATGTATTCTTGAAAAAATGCTAACGGGATGATTGCTGCTCGTGAGAACACAGGCTTCGGTCACATGATATCCTTTTTTGTAAACGTTTTTTGTTGAAGTGCTTTCGGAACCATCTCTAACGATACCAAGAGCTTCAAATTTGTAACCATCCG
>NZ_RRYH01000120.1 GCF_004010155.1 Solirhodobacter olei
CGGCCAGACAGTCGCGTCACTCGCAAGAGTGCCGAGGAAAGTCCGGGCTCCATAGGGCAAGGTGCCAGGTAACGCCTGGGCGGCGCAAGCCGACGGACAGTGCAACAGAAAGATACCGCCTACGTTCCTTTCGGGGAGCCGGTAAGGGTGAAATGGTGCGGTAAGAGCGCACCGCGAGTCCGGTAACGGACCGGCACGGCAAACCCCACCTGGAGCAAGACCAAATAGGGATCCATTGGCGTGGCCCGCGCTGGATCCGGGTAGGTTGCTTGAGCGCTGCGGTGACGTAGCGCCTAGACGAATGAC
>NZ_RRYH01000121.1 GCF_004010155.1 Solirhodobacter olei
GCCGCCTCGGTCTATCGGCAGCCCGGCGAGGAGGATCGGCTGGTAACCGCCCCGGCTGATCAGTGGGTGGACGGATCGCGGGTCCGGTCCTGATCCTGGGTCCGATCCTGGTCCTTGTCCCCGGTCATGTCGTGCAGCCGGTCGCGATCGCGATCCTGATCGAAGTCCTGCTGATACAGACGGTCGCGGGTCCGGTCGCGGTCGGGATTGAGGTTGTCCCAGAGCAGCTTTCCGGTGACCGCGTCATAGACCAGCTCGCGCGTCACGTCCCCGCGCTGAGCGGTGACGCGGATCCGATTCCGGTTC
>NZ_RRYH01000122.1 GCF_004010155.1 Solirhodobacter olei
CCTGCGCCGCCGGCCATGTGGAACATGAGGTTTTCGAGCGTCAGCTCGGCGCGTGGGGTGTCGAGGTCGACCTCGCCGCGGCGGAGCACCATGAAATGGTCGCCGACGAGATAGGCGTGATGCGGGTTGTGGGTGATGAAGATCACGCCGATGCCCTGCTCGCGGGCGGCCTGGGCGATGTAGCGCAGAACGAGGCCCGACTGCGCCACGCCGAGCGCTGCGGTCGGCTCGTCGAGGATCAGCACGCGGGCGCCGAAATGGATGGCGCGGGCGATGGCCACCACCTGCCGCTGCCCGCCCGAGAG
>NZ_RRYH01000013.1 GCF_004010155.1 Solirhodobacter olei
GCCTGGTTCTGATTTCGGTTCTCGGCTCCCAGGTCGAGGGGCGGCGCATGCGCTTGCTCAACACAGAAATTCGACGCAATGGATTCACGCCAAGCGTGCAGTGCCTGACCCGTGATCCCGTTGCGTGGACCGCTAAGTTCGGCACGCTCACGCTGGTGGCCGCAGTGGTGCTCGAAATGAGCCTCAAGCCGGGCGTTATCCCCGCGACGTGTCTGCTCCTGGTCGCTCTCGTCGTCGCCGTTCCGCTGGGCCGTCGGTTCGCCGCAGGCGACGTCTCGCCCAATGGGACCGCGCGGGAACGAGCAACGTCTTCCAGCGCGGAGATTTAAGGGTGGTACGAAGCTTCGGGCGACGGCCCACCGCGCTCCCGCATTACGCAGCCACACCGTTAGAGGTCGCGGCGTGGCTCCCGCTTGAGAAGCGCGCGGGATTACAATCGCCGCGGCTCTGGTGACGCCCGCGGGAAGAGGGCCCCCGCTGACAATGGACCTCGTGACCAGATGGCAACATCCATCGCAGGTCGTCGATCACGAGGGCACCCGTAGGCAGTATCGGGTAGTTCGGGCTAGATCCACCCTTCGCCGCCCGCAGCTTGAAGAGCAGAAAAGCGCCCCGATTCCGGCCGTTCAGGGGCACACAGGAGCAACCTGGAGCGGGCCATGCGAGCTGACCCAATCGAAGGTTCAGGGTGCGAACAAACTGGGCTGAGGATCCGCAGCCCAGTGCTGGGCTGAGCCAAGACGGAGAATACCGCTTCCCACTCAAGATTTGATAACGCTGTGTGGACCGGCGGCGACCCTTTGAATGGAAGCGCCTCTCAATACTATAACAAATGCGGAAATGGCGCTGCCGGCTTCTCGGCGGCGCCATTTGTCCTGAAGCCTTGCACAGATCGGAGCTTAGATCACCTTGACGTAGCCGGCCATATAGCCCTGGCGATTCATCGAATAGGTGTCGCAGGGCATAACGCAATGCCAGCGATACTCGCCAGCCTTTGTCGGGGTAAACGTATAGGTCGTTGTGGTCGGAGTGACTTGGTCCGAGCCGGCCTTGTCGACGCCAGCCTTGATGACGACGTTCAGGTGGAGCCCCGGCGCCGTGAAGCTGTGGGGCGCATCATCGTTATTGATAAATACGAGCTTCACCTGTTGGCCGGCCTTCACTACGAAGTCGGCAGGGAAGAAGGCATCATGGTTTTTGTGATCGGCGCCGGGCAGACCAGCCTGGTCCGCATAAATGTAGATCGTCTTGGTCACGGTATTGCTCTGGGCGGAGGCTGCCGTTGCACCGAGAGCGGTAGCCGCTGCAAAGCCGGCGGCGATTGCGATTTTCGAGATGTGCGTAATCATATCGAAGCACTCCTTTCCATTGCCCGAAACAAATGTTTCCGACGTTTTGTTTGAACTCTTTGCGAGAAGGCCGATAACCTTGAGGAAAGATTTAAGGCCAGAGACGCGGCACTTCTTTGACCTGCATCAAGCCAAATCCGGGTCTGAAGACGCTCCGGAACACTATACTCTTTATCCAATCCCGCACGCTTCCGACGCGGAATCACTGATTTTTTCATACATTGCGGATGTCTTCCTGGCGGACTTACCAAAAAGGCCCGCTCATTGTGGTGTAATCACATTGTGGTGAGGTTGCCATTCATCGGCACCCGGCTGGGAGCGCTAAGAAGCTCGGGCAGATGGCAGAGTGTCATGAGGGGGCATGGAGTCGCTACCTGAGTAGGGCATCGGTGTAATCCGCCAAGCCGCCTAACGGCGCCTGGCCCGGGCGTGAGCAGAAAGGCAGCGCAACTTCAGTCAACTCCATAAGAGGTGCCGGGCATGTGACCTGACCTGACCATGGTCCGTCAGATTGCCGACAAGGGGAGACTGATAGAGTTGACGCAACGTGGGAGCCGTTGAACGGCACTGAAGAAGAGGGAGGAAGCTGCCATGGCAATCGATCCGTCACGCTTCGAGCGTTTGCGCGCGGCTTTGCTTGCTGCGCGCGACCGAATTTACCGCAATGCCAAGCTGCGGCTCTTCGTGGGTAAAGGTTATGAACGGCTTCCGCGTGAGGAGCTGGAGAAGCGCCTTCGGGAGGCGCTGGAGATCGCCAAGAAACTCGAGGCGCTCGCTGCCGAGCCGTCGCTTGAGCATCTTCGGTTCCACCACCTGCGGCCGATCCTGAAGCGGCTCCAAAGCCTCGGCCTGATCGTCTCCGGGCCCGAGCTGCGCGATCTCAGCGCGGCCTTCTTCGCGGCGCCATCCGACTTCGCGGCATAAGCCTTATCCTCCGCACGGATGACGCAGGTTTCGAGGCGACCTGCGAGCGCTTGGCCGAACGGGTCCGTCAGTTATCTGTTGATATGTAGGGGCCTCGTCGCTGCCGTTTGTCATACCATCCCTGACGACGCCAGGGCGCCCTCTTCTCCGCTGTTCCCGGTCTCGGAGGGGTACCCTGGACCTGCCGTTCGGCCCTATCCAGTCGACGGCCTAGAGTGCAGGCGAAGCGGGCGTTAGCGGCCGAGCAGGCGCGTCAGTACAGCAGTGACAATCGCTTCCGGGCAGTCCTCCTGCACCAGATGCCCTGAATTTGCGATCGGCGTCACCTCTCCATCCGAGATCAGCGCCGCCAGCGCCCGACCTTTGTCATACGGAATCCACTCGTCATTCAACCCCCACAGGACGGAAACGGGGCAATCCATCCGGTCGTACTTTCCTTCGATCTCATCGGTGAAACGTTGATCCATCTGGGCGATCTGCCGGTAGAAGGCTGGCTGCCCGACCGGGCCGAGCCATGGCGTACAATAGATCGACAGCGCTTCTTCGGACATGGGGTTGTGGGCGGCGGTCTGAAGATAGGCCCGCAGCAGCGCCCTGTGCATGTAGCCCGGCATCCCCGCGAAGGCTGCCTCGTGCTTACGTACATGCTGAACGAAAGGGGACCCCCAGGGCGCCAGCGCCACAGCATCGAAGATGGTCAGGGAGGCATAGCGTAGACCCTGAAGGTAATAGCCGCGCAGCGCTGTAGCGCCTCCGAAATCATGCGCCAGCACATCCGGGCGGTCGAGGCCCCATTCCGCGAACAGTGCAGCAAGAATCCGGTTCTGTACGGCAAGAGAAACGTCCTGCCCCTCGCGCATCTCCGACAGGCCGTAGCCCGCGAGGTCGAAATAATAGACGGTCCTGAGGCTGGAGAAATGCGGCACGATTCTGCGCCAGACCTGGGAAGAAAAGGGCGTGCCGTGAATGGCAACCAGCGGCGGACCGTTCCCGATCCTGCCCCACCGGATTTTGTTGCCTTCAACGGTCGTGGCGTTCGGCAGTTCCAGCATGTTAGATCCCATATTGTCATTTAGCTCATTGACTATATGATTGGCGCTATGGACCGATCAACCCAAACAAAGGCCATGGCCAGTGCGCAGCGCCTGACGATCCTGCGGTTGCTGGCAGAACCCGGAAAGCACTTCGGCCATCAATGGTCCGCCGATCCGGCAAAGTTCGGCGTCTGCATGACGTTTATTGCCGACGCGCTTGCCATCTCTCAGCCCACGGCCAGCCGGCATCTGGACATACTGAAACAGGCGGGCTTCATCAGCGTGCAGAAGCACCTGAAATGGTCCTATTGCAAGCGGGATGAAGCGGCGATCCGGGCCTATCTCGACTGGCTGGAATGCGAGGCCTTAGCTCTGACGAATGTAAAGTAAGCCTCGTCACGGCTCTTCGGCGCGCCATCCTCGAAAGGCAGCAACGCGCCCCCAATCCCGGCTGTTCTGCCTCTTCTGTGCAGTGCTTGGATGCTGTCATTCGATACATCAGCAGCAACGACTCTGACTGTGTGACCGCCCCACGATGGCGCGATGTGGGGCCCGGTCTCGCCATGGCCCGAAGAATTCTCTTGACGGATTATAACGGGGCCGTGATGTTAAATATGCTCAAAAGGGCATCTGTAATCTTGCACAAGGCACCCGATAGCTGCGCCCCGTTCCCTCTTGGAAACGGGCCCGCAGGAAGTGTCTCAAGCGAACTCAGGCGGTCGGGAGGACCTGCCCGAGGAGAGGCGCTTACACCGAGGCCTGGCGCGAACGAACAAGAGGAAGGCAGGACCAGACCGACAGGCGTGACGTTCATCAAGGGAGGAAAGATGATGTCAGGACGCGATGGGGAGTTTCGTTTCAACAGAAGGCAATTCGGGCTGGCGACGAGTGCGGCCGGCTTGGCGCTTTCGATGCCAGGCTATCTCAGGCCGGCCTTCGCCGCCGGTGAGGATTCCGCGGCGGTGATCGCAGGCAAGGTATCCGGCCTGATCATCCACAATGCCAAGCTCGGCGTGATGGAGACGCCGCTCACGCTTCTGCGCCAGCACAAGCACACACCGAAAGAGATCCTTTATAGCCGCTTCCACTTCCCGCACGAGGGCGAGGCAGCATGGTATGACACGATCAAGGCACCGGATTTCCCGGATTGGACTATCACGATCGACGGGCTTGTGGCGCGACCAAGGACGGTGAAGGCCGCCGACCTTGCAGGCATGGAGCAGGTCAAGCGCGTGTCGGTGCTGCAATGCGCGGGTAACGGCCGGGCATTCTACGCCGCCAAACAGAAGGTGGCCGGCGGCCAGTGGCACAACGGCGGCATGGGCAATATCGAGTGGGAAGGCGTGCCGTTCCGTCCCTTCCTGGAGGCGCAGAAGCTCCTCGTGTCCTCGGGTGCCAAGTGGATCACGGCCCACGGGTGGGACCATCCGGCGACGCCGGAAGGCTCCAGCTTCGCAAAGAGCTATCACATCGACGATCCTGCGCTCGATAATGCCATCCTGGCGCTTAAGATGAATGGCGAGCCGATCCCGGCGGCGCACGGCGGGCCGGTGCGACTGATCATTCCCGGCTATTACGGCAACATGAACGTCAAGCAGATCAATACGATCCTGTTCGAGGCGGAGCAGTCGCCGTCGGTCTACCAGTCGATGGGATACCGGATGCCATTGGTGCCGGTGGAGCCGGGCAAGTTCGGTGCCAACGACTATACGCTAACCAACAGCGTTCCGACCTACGGCCACAAGATCAAGAGTGCGATCTTCTCTCCTCTGCCGGAGGACAAGCCCGGTGCGGGCGCGGTGGAGATCACTGGCGTTGCCTTCAATGACGGACGCGGACCGATCACCCGCGTGGAAGTGTCTTCCGACGGAGGGAAGACCTGGACGGATGCCGAGATCGAGGCGCCCGAAAGCCCCTGGGCCTGGTATCACTGGAAGGCCAAGGGAACGCTCGCGAAGGGCGAGAACACGCTGATCTCGCGCGCCACGGATTCCCTCGGGCGGAGCCAGCCACTTGACGGGCTCGTGTGGTGGAACCCGCGCGGCTACGAATGGAACGGCGCCGACCATGTGAAGGTTACCGTCTAGAGCCACTCTCGGACGGTTTAGGGGGAAGCACGTCCCAGTCGCGCTTCCCCGCCCCAAAACCCTGATTATCCGAACGGGAACGCCGATGCGACGTGCGATATTACTGTGGGCTGTTGCCTGTCTCGGGCTGGGCCTGGGACGCGCCTCCGCCGATGAAATCACCCTCCCCGATGGGCCCGGCCGGGATCTGGTCTATGCCCGGTGCCAGACCTGCCACGATCTGGGCTACCTGAAGGAGTCCTCCGGTATCCCGGCAAGCGCCTGGAAGGATATCCTGGTGACGATGTATGGCTTTGGCCTGCGGATCCCGGACGCCGAGAAGGCGCAGATCGTAACCTATCTGGGCACCTATCTCGGGCCGAACCCGCCACCGGCCGCACCTGCCGTTTCGACCGCCGACGCAGCTCCTTCGCTCAATGGGGGCAAGCTCTTCGAACAGAATTGCTCGGCCTGTCATCAGAAGACCGGGAAAGGCCTTCCGGCGAGCTTCCCGCCGTTGGCGGGCAATTCCGATCTCTTCCTTGACCGGCTCTATCCGGTGCATGTCGTCCTGAACGGGCTGACGGGAAAGATCGAGGTGGGGGGCAAAACCTTCAACGGAACGATGCCGAGCTTTGCGCATCTAGATGATGCCAGGCTGGCCGCGATCCTGAACTATGTCCGCGGCGCCTGGGGCAATGCGGCCAACGCGCCAGCAGGCATGAGACCTCTCGCGGCGGTGGACGTGAAGGGGCTGCGTGATCAGAAGCAAACGCCGAAGGAAGTTCATGGACTGCGGGCATCGCTCCTGAAATAGATTTGCCGGTGAGGAGAGGAGAAAGGGGCTGCTGGCTGCAATCGGGAGGCCGAAGCTCGGGTCAGCGAAATCCAAGGGACGGGCCCACTATGGTCCCTACCAATCTCCCTGCCAGGCCGCGATCCGCCTCATGACCTTGCCGTAATCCGCCAGGATCGTGGCGAAGGCCGCTTCTTGGGCAATTCCTGCCCTACGGCTCCGATCACAGTATAGATCAACCGGGCTCGGAGCCGGTCATCGCCGCGCGCTGTTGCAACGGCAGCAAGGCGGCCCATGCACGGTCATCGGATCCATTGCCGCCTGCGCCCTAAAGCGGACGTTGTTGCGGATCTCGACGGGGGGTCGGTTTTGCGGGTAGCGGCTCATCCCCGAAGGTGGCGCCAGCGCGACGGGCGCTCAATGAAGGCTCCGCCACTGCGCCGGCGTGACGCCCTCCCAAGCGCGAAAGGCACGGTAGAACGAGCTGGTGTCCTGAAACCCGAGCAGGAATGCAATCTCGTCGATGCCGTTCTGCCCATCCGACGGCAATCGGCGGCCAAGGTCCCGCCGGGCCTCGTCCAGCAGGGCACGATAGCTCGTCCCGTGTTCGGTGATCCGTCGCTGCAGGGTTCGCTCGCTCATGCCGAGTTCGCGGGCCACCTCGGCGATGTCGGGCTTGCCGCTGGCGATGCGGCGCCGGATCAGGACCTTCACCTGATCGGAGAGCGATGACCGCGCCTCGATCTCCTCCAGCGAGGCGGCAAGCGCGGGATCGAGCAGGTTCAGAAGCTCCGGGTTGTGGCCAGAGAAGGGCAAGTCGAGGTCGGCCCGGGCGAGGACCAAGGCATTCTGATCACAGCTGGTCCGGATCGGGGCGCCGAAGTACGACCGATGCACCGCGGTCACCGGGCCGGGGCGGGTCATCTCGACCCGGATCGGGGTGAGGTGCCGCCCGGTTCCCCGCCGGCGCAGTTCCAGGATCGCGGCGAAAGTGACATCGGCCGCCGCATCAGGTTCTGCTTCGACTGCATGGAGCCAGCGCACCGCAACCCGGCATTCGCTCCCGGCTTCGGTGATCGTCAGTTCCTCGGGCGTGCAGAGGCGCTTGAAGCGCGCCAGCCGGTGCAGGCCGTCGCGATAGTCCCGAGCGAAGAACGCGGACATCGTGGCGGGGGGATGCAACTAGGTGTCGGTCCCGGCGGTCATGCGGAGACCGACGGCAGGGCCATGCGACAGTGCCTCGACCGCTCGCCAGAGCGCGAAGTACTGGGCCGTGGACAGCCAGGCGTCTGTCGTGATGTGCAATGTCGCGGGCAGTCGCGCCTGGTGCAGAAGCGCTGGCGCGGGGAGCCCCATCCGCTCGGCCGCACGCCAGAAGGCCGGCTTTCAGCCTCAGCCTTCGATTACATGATAAGTACGGCATGTGATGCGGCGTCAAGAAATTTGCTGCCGCCGGCAGAATGCCTCTGGCTGCAGCCTGTCGCAAAAGGTTCACTATGCGGGTCAAGTTAATTCCAGTATTCATGATTAATGGAAACACGAGCCGCCTCCGAAGCCTTTACCGCCCTCGGCCATGAGGGTCGCCTCTCAGTCTTCCGCCTTCTGATGCGCCATGCCCCGCAGGGCGTGCGCGCGGGCGAGATCGCGGAGGTGCTCGGGCTGAAGCCGAACACCGCCTCGGTCTACCTCAAGGCGCTGGAGCAGGCAGGACTGATCGGGGCGAGGCGCGACGGGCGGACGGTCTATTACGCCGTTGACCTGACGCGGACGGCAGGACTGGTGGACTATTTCCTCGCCGATTGTTGCCGCGGACGGCCGGACCTCTGCGCCCCGGCAATCGCCGCGGCGATCAACCCCAGACAGGAGAGTGCCTCAGTGTCGAAGCGGGTCTTCAACGTCCTTTTCATCTGCTCAGGCAACTCCGCCCGGTCGATCTTTGCTGAGGCGATCCTATCAGAGCTTGGGCAAGGCAAGTTCATCGCCTACTCCGCAGGCACTCGGGAGAAGTCGGAGCTCAACCCCTACGCTATCGACGTTCTCCAGCGGAACGGCCACGATGTTTCGGCCCTCCATGCCAAGAACGTCGACGTGTTCCGCGGGCCGGGGGCCCCGACGTTCGATTTCGTCTTCACGGTCTGCGACCTTGCCGCTCACGAGGAATGCGGGGCCTGGCCGGGCCAGCCTATGACGGCACACTGGGGAATGCCCGATCCGGTGAAGGCGGAGGGCTCGCCGTCGGAGAAAGGGCTCGCCTTCGCTCGTGCGTACGCCGAACTCAATCGCCGGATCGCCGCCTTCGTTGCGCTGCCTCTGGCTTCGCTCCAGCGCATTGCGCTGCAGCACCGGTTGGATGATCTCGGCCATGAGGTCCAAGCATGAGCCGCATCGCTTTGAACGGCCTTGGGCGGATGGGCAAGCTTCTCTTGCGTCGGCTCATCGACGAGGGCTTGGGTGGCGATATCGTGCTGGTGAACGAGCCCTCCGGCACGCCTGAGAGCCACGCGCTGCTGATGGAGTTCGATTCGGTCCATGGTCGGTGGCCGGCTAAGATCTCCCACGATGCCGGGAGCCTGACCCTGAACGGTGCCCGGATACGGCTGACGGCGACGAAGCGGATCGAGGATCTGCCGCTGGCCGAGATGCGTGTCGATCTGGTCATCGACTGCACCGGCGTCTTCAAGACGGCGGAGAAAGTGGCGCCCTACTACGCTGCCGGCGTCAGGAAGGTCGTCGTCTCGGCGCCAGTGAAAGATGGCGGGGCGCTGAACCTCGTTTTTGGGGTGAACCATCACCTTTATGATCCGGCCGCACATCATCTCGTCACCGCGGCAAGTTGCACCACGAACTGCCTCGCGCCAGTCGTGAAGGTGATCCACGAAGGGATCGGCATCCGCCACGGTTCGATGACCACGATCCACGACGTGACCAACACCCAGACCATCGTCGACCGCCCGGCCAGGGACATGCGCCGCGCCCGCTCAGCCCTCCTCAACCTGATCCCGACCACGACCGGCTCAGCGACGGCGATCACCCTCATCTATCCCGAACTGAAAGGCCGGCTGAACGGCCACGCGGTTCGGGTGCCGCTCTTGAACGCCTCGCTGACCGATTGCGTCTTCGAGGTGCATCGGCCGACCACTGCCGAAGAGGTGAACTCACTCTTCGCCGCAGCGGCGGAGGGGGCGCTGAAGGGCATCCTCGGCTATGAGACGCGGGCCCTGGTTTCGTCGGACTATCTGAACGATCCGCGGTCCTCGATCGTCGATGCCGCCTCCACCATGGTGGTGAACGGCACTCAAGTTAAGATCTTCGCCTGGTACGACAACGAATGGGGCTATGTCTGCCGGTTGGCCGACATCGCGCAGATGGTGGCGGGAACACTTTGACAGCGGCTGCGCGCTCTTCGCCGCTAGCGGCCTACGCGACCGTCACTGCAGCCTACTGGGCCTTCATGCTTACGGACGGCGCGCTCCGGATGCTGGTACTCCTTCATTTTGACCTCCTCGGTTTCAGCCCGATCGCCATCGCTTGGCTCTTCCTTGGCTACGAGGTCGCTGGCATTGTCACCAACCTCTCGGCCGGCTGGCTCGCTACCCGCTTTGGGTTGACGACGACGCTCTACGCTGGGCTAGCCCTGCAGGGGGTCGCGCTGGCAGCGCTAACCCGCCTCGACCCAGGCTGGAGCGTCACGGTTTCGGTCGCTTACGTGATGGCCTCGCAAACCCTCTCGGGCGTCGCCAAGGACCTTACCAAGATGTCGTCGAAGAGCGCGGTGAAGCTCCTGGCGCCAGCGTCTCAGGGCGGTCTATTTCGCTGGGTTGCGGTACTAACCGGCTCGAAGAACGCGGTGAAGGGAGCTGGTTTCTTCCTGGGCTCGGCGCTCCTCGCGGGCTTCGGCTTCCGTGCCTCGATCTGGGCCATGGCCGTGGCGCTGTTGGCGATCCTTGTGGCCTCCGTTGTCTTCATGCCGGCGGGCTTGCCGCGGGGAAAGAAGGGGACGAAGTTCGGCGAGATCTTCTCGAAGGACCCACGTATCAACCGTCTTTCCCTTGCCCGCATGTTCCTCTTCGGCGCGCGCGACGTGTGGTTCGTCGTAGGCATCCCGGTCTATTTCGAAGCGACGCTCTCCGACGGCACGCCAGAGGGCCATCGGGTCGCGTTCTTCCTTGTCGGCGCCTTCATGGCGGCTTGGGTGATCGCTTATGGAGCAGTGCAGGCGGCAGTGCCGAAGCTGCTCGGTGGGGCAGGGCGGCCGGAAGCCGAGATCGCCTCATCGGCTGCCTTTTGGGTGCTGATACTGACCGTCATCCCGTTCGCGCTGATGGCGGTCGTCCTTCTTGCCGGCGCCCCGGCCATCTGGCTCACGGCGACCCTTGCCGTGGGGCTGCTCGCCTTCGGCTACGTCTTCGCAATCAATTCCTCGGTCCACTCCTACCTGATCCTGGCCTTTACCAGCTCGGAAAGGGTGACAATGGATGTGGGCTTCTACTACATGTCGAACGCCGCAGGGCGACTTGTCGGCACGCTCCTTTCTGGCATCAGCTACCAGATTGGCGGCCTCGCCCTCTGCCTCGCCACCGCCGGCGTGATGGCCGCGCTGAGCTGGCTCGCCGTTCGCGGGGTTGAGGGCTATGCCGCGCTCCGGGTCTGACGCTGCGTTAGGTATTGGGGGAGGTCCGGAATGGCCTGGATAGGCGCGCCCGACACGGCGGCGGAATGATCTTCTTTCGTCGTTTGAGAATGGTTTCGGCCCTGCCGAGATAGACGTCGGCGGGGGTGCGGTTGCCGAGGCTCTCGTGGTTGCGGTGATGGTTGTAGTGGTCGATGAAGTTGGCCAGGGCTTTCTACAGGCGCTGCCCGGTTTCGGGGTCGAACACGCTCGCGTGCTCGGGCAGCCAATGGAGCGCGATCTCCTCACCCGGTCGGAAGGTGCGGCGTTCAGAGATAACAGCGCTGGCGCTCTGGCCGGCGAGCGATATGAACACCTCGATATTCGGTCCGGTCGGCTCGACCACTTCTACCGTGGCTGGTACCCCGCCATCGCCGCTGATCGCTATATGCTCTGGACGAATACCGCAGATCACCGGCTGGCCCTCTCTGGCCGCTGCATCGGGCGAAACCGGTAACCACATCCCTCCCTCGGTCTCGACAAAGGCCTGACGGTCCGAGCGCCGCATCTGGCCCTTCAGGAAGTTCATTGAGGGCGAGCCGAGGAAGCCCGCCACGAAGAGATTGGCTGGCCGGTCGTAGAGATCGAGCGGCGAGCCGATCTGTTCGATCCGGCCGCCATTCATGACAACGATCCGGTCGGCCATCGTCATTGCCTCGATCTGATCGTGCGTGACGTAGATCGAGGTGGTCTTCAGTCGCTGGTGCAACGCCTTGATCTCGGTCCGCATCACCACTCGCAACTTTGCGTCAAGGTTGGACAGCGGCTCATCATAGAGGAATACTTGGGCATCGCGGACGAGCGCCCGTCCCATGGCGACGCGCTGACGTTGCCCGCCGGAAAGCTGGCGGGGTGAGCGGTCGAGGAAAGGCAGGAGGTTCAGCGTTGAAGCCGCATCGCGAACCTTTTGGTCAATCTCCGCTTGAGGCCGCTTTCGCAGGCGTAGGCTGAAGCTCATGTTCTCGTAGGAGGTCATATGGGGATAGAGGGCGTAGTTCTGGAACACCATCGCAATGTCGCGCTCACGCGCCGGCAGGTTGTTCACGACACGCTCGCCTATCCTTACCTCCCCACTCGACACTGTCTCGAGCCCGGCGATCATTCTTAGCAGGGTAGACTTGCCGCAGCCCGAGGGCCCCACCAACACGACGAATTCGTGGTTCTCGATATCAATGTTGATGTTGTGCAGGACACTCATGGTCCCAAAGGACTTGCCGACGTTGGAGATAGTGACGGATGCCATGGTCCGGTTCCCTTTGTTAGTCCTCGGCTATTTCACAGCGCCAAGCGCCATGCCGCGGATCAGGAACCGCTGAAGCCAAGAGAAGACGATCGCCACCGGCAGGGTGGCTAGCATGGTTGCGGCCATCACATGGTGCCACTCGATCTGGTATCTGCCGGCCACCTGCGAGTAGATCTGGACGGGCAGGGTGAAGCCGTCGGAAGAGCGGATCATCGTCAGCGCCAACACGAATTCGTTCCAGCTGTTGATGAAACCGAAGATTGCCGTAACCGCCATGGCCGGCACGGCGAGTGGCAGAAAGACCCTTAACAGGCTGGTCAGATGGCCGGCGCCATCGATCCAGGCCGCTTCTTCGAGATCGCGCGGGATTGTGCTGAAGTAGCTCTGCAGCATCCAGATGGTAAAGGCCATGTTGAAGGCGGCATAGGTGAGCACGAGGGAGTTCAGCGTGTTCACCAGCCCAAGCGTCACCATCATCCGGAACAGGCCGAGCACGAGCACGATCGGAGACATCATCTGGGTCATCAGCAGGAAAGTGCGGTAGGCGCGCTTTCCCGGGAAGCGGTAGCGTGACAGTGCGTAAGCGGCCGGGATGCTCAGGATCATTGCCAGCACGGTGGAGAGCACGCTGACGTAAAGGCTGTTCAACAGCGCCCGACCAAAGTTGGTCTTCACCCACATCTCAGCGAAGTTCGCCCAGCGGAATTCCGAGAAGGTCCACGTCGGAGGATAGGTGAAGAGCTCCTCGCGTGGGCGGAAGGCTGTGACGAACATCACACCAAAGGGAAATAGGATCACCACGACGAGAGGCGATAGGATTAGCCAGAACAGGAGGCTCTTCTTCAGCATGTCATTCCTCCGCGTCAGCACCGGCCTCGCCGCGCATCACCAAAAGGACGTAGATGATGGTGAAGACCATGAGCACGCCGAACATTATGAGCGAGATAGCTGAGGCCTTGCCGAGCTGGCCGAAGCGGAATGCGAGCTTGTAGAGATAGGTCACCAGGATATCAGTGCCGTTCGCAGGCCCGCCTTCGGTCATCACCCAGATGATCGGCAGAGAGTTGAAGACGTAGATCACGTTCAGCACGACCGCGATGTTGATGAACGGCTTCATCAGCGGCAGCGTGATGTGACGGAATTGGTCCCAGCGGGTGGCGCCGTCGACTGCTGCCGCCTCATAGGAATCCTGTGGCAGGGCGGAAAGTCCGCCGAGGAAGATCGTGGTGGTGAAAGGGATCGAGACGAGGATGCCTATAAGGATTTCTACCGTAAACGCCTGGTGAGCTTCACCGAGCCATTCAATCGGCTCTTTAAGGATGCCTAGGTCCATTAGCGTGGCGTTGAAGAGGCCTGCGCGACCGTTCAGGGCCCAACGCCAGACCACCGCCGTCATGGTGAGCGAGATAGACCAGGGCAACATGATGATGACGCGGGCGAGGCCCCGACCGTAGAATTCCTCGTTCAGCATCATCGCGATCGGCAGCGAGAGGGCGAGGGTGCCGCCGACCACGGCGAAGGTCCAGATCACCGTGCGGATCAGGCTTCCGTAGAACAGCGGATCCTGGAAGACGTCGCGGAAATTAGTCAGGCCATTTAGGCCACGGAACTGGCCGAAGCGGCTGACTTCGTGCAGCGAAGCGTAGCCGAGGTCGTAGATCGGATAGCCGATGATCAGCACGGCGAGCGCCAGGCCCGGAAGGATCATTGCGAGGGGCTTGAAGCCTGCGGATAAGTTCATACCGTCACCTCGAGGTTCCTTCCGGAGCGGATGCCGGGGAACCCGGCGTTGGGAAGGGAGGGGGCGTTTCCGCCCCCTCCCGTTGGTGATCAGAGCCCACGGATTCCGTTGATCTTCTTAGCCGCGGCCTTGAGCCCGTCCTCCGGCGAGACTTGGCCGAGATAGATCTGCTGCAGCGCCCGGACCGTCGTATCGGCGATTTCCTCCCAGTTCGCGATGACTGGCGCGAATTTGGCGTAGGGCAGGCCAGCCGCAAAACCCGCTATGTCCTTGTCGTTCTTGAAGTAGTCGAGCGCCGCGATGTTCTTGGTCACCGGCAGAAAGCCTTCACCCAGGTCGAACTGCTTGCGGTACTTGTCCTGGTAGGTAAATTCGATGAACTTCCAGGCCGCGGCCTTCACCTTCGAGCTGGAGAACAACATCAGTGTGTCGGTCACGCCATAGGTTGCCTCGGTCTTCTGGATCGGGAAAGGCAACACCGCGTAATGGAGGTTCGGTGCCTCCGCCTTGATTTGCGGGATCAACATCGGGAAGGTGAAGATCGTGCCAACCTTGCCCTGCTTGAACAGGTTGAACACATCCTCGCGGCTGTAGTTGGTCGGCGACGGCTGGGTCAGGCCCTTATCGATCATCTTCTTATAGAAGGTCGCCGCGGCCAGCGCCTCCGGCGAGTCCAGACCACTCTTGCCATCGGGCCGCAGGATGTCGCCGCCGAAAGTCCAGAGCGCATAGTAGTAATAGGCGTCGGTCTCGATCTCCTTGCCCTGCAAGCCGAAGCCGAAGGTGTCCGGCAGTTTCGAGATCTTCTCGGAGGCGTTGTAGAGATCCTCCCAGGTCTTTGGCGGCTTCACGCCGGCCTTGTTATACAGATCGGTGTTGATCACCATGGCGCGGGCCGAAGCGGCGACCGGCAGGCCCATTGTTTTGCCATTGATGATGCCGGGCTTCATGAAGGTGTCGATGAAGGTGCCCTTGAATTCCGGCGTCAGATATTTGTCGACCGGCTCGGCCACACCCTGCGAGGCAAAGTCCAGTAGCCAGCGGGTCCCAATGATCGACATGTCAGGCGGGGTGCCGCCGGCGATGTCGGTCGTGAGCCGCTGTAGCAGCGAGTCCCATGGCACCACTTCGATGTTAATCTTGATGTCGGGGTTGGCCTTCTCAAAATCGGCCGCAACCTGCTTGTAGAAGGGCCCGGTCTTCGAGCTGTACTCAGCCACTGTGAAGTTCACGGTGGTCTCGGCGAAGGCACTGCCGGCGAGCAGGCCGATCGCCAGGGCCGAGGCGGCCAATCTTGCGACCTTACGGTGGAACATGTGTCTCTCCTCTGTCGGTTCGGTCCGTCGCATGCTGCGGGACTCGAGCGGGGTCGTGGGCTGTATGACAGAACTGTGAGGTGGTTTCGGAGCCAAGCAAAATAGAAAGAATGCATGGCCGTATGTGGTTCCGGCATCGGCTTGGCTCATGCCGTGCACGGCGATTTAAACGCTTTCAGGCCATCCCGCGTGCCCGCCGGATGGCCTGCGCCCATTGAAGGCGATTGTCGTGCTGGCTCAGGCGGTTCGCCAGGAATGTTCTGGTTCGTAACCGAGTATGCGCCGGGCCTTTTCAATCGAGAGCAGCGTCTGGTGACCCGCAACCGGCCCAATGAGGGGCACATCGGGGAAAATCTGCGCCATCAGTTCGGCGCTCGGCGTCTCCATTACCGTGTCTGCGTTGGCGATGATGAAGGTATCAGCGCCAACGAGATTCACATGCAAGGCTTTCTCCACCGCTTGGGCGCAGTCGCGCGCGTCGATGTAGCCCCAGAGGTTCCACTGCCGAAGCGCCGGATCGCCCTGCCAGCTGGAGAATCTGGGATAATCCTCGGCCAGCATCACGTTTGACAGCCGGAGCCCGACGAAGCTCGTGCCAGGGTTCCAGCGCGCCATCTGCCGCGCCATCTCCTCGCCCAAATCCTTGCTAAGCGCATAGGCGCTCTCTGGTCGCATGGGGTGTTCTTCGTCGACGGGTGCATATGCGGGCGGGTTCTCCGGCGAAAACGGCAGGCCGAGGGTGGTCTCACTCGATGCCCAGACGATTCGCTTGATCCCAGTCCGCAACGCGGCGTCGAACACATTGTAGGTCGACAGCATATTGTTGCGGAACGTCACTTCTTCCGGCTGTAGGTCTGGTGCTGGGATCGCGGCCAAATGGACAACCGCGTCCGGTGTCGCGAAGCTTCGGAATGGGTGGTCCTTTCCGCCCGTCCATTGCAGCGCGTCGATCACCTGCCCACGGTCGTTCAGGTCCACTCGATAGAACGGGCAGACCTGGTCCGGCGAGGGCTGCACGTCGATGTTCAGAACGCTGTAGCCCTGCTCGACGAGGTGCCGGCAGACCGCCCGGCCTGCCTTGCCGCTGCCGCCCGTGACGACGATATTCTTCATGCCAGCCTCCGGCTTTCTGGCGCCCGCGGGTGCGAGGCGCCCGTGCGATCAGGGCCCGCGGGGGCCTATTGCACGCAGTTTAGTGGCGCCGCCGATCCTTGCCGAATGCCAAATGGTCATGCCGCGATGTGTTCTCGGCATTGGCTGGCTGCGGCGGCTGCCGGTAGGTTCCCCCGAGCCCCGCCCTCTCGTTGTGCCGGAGACCACCATGCCGCGCCATCTGATGTACCTCTACCCCTGGGATCTGCGCGAGGACGGCGCCGACCTGATCGCCCAGAGGTTGGCGGCGGCGGGTGCCACCGGCGTCGCGCTGTCGGCAAGCTACCACTCCGGAAAGTTCGTCCGCCCGCACGGGCAGGACAAGGTGGTCTTCCCGGAGGGCAACACTACCTATTTTCGCCCCGACCCGCGCCGCTACCGTCGGCTCGTGCCCGAGCAGGCGGCAATGTCGCGTGACTTCGACAGTTTCCGCGCGCTGGCGGAGGGCGCCCCGGAGCTGTCGGTCACCGCCTGGACGATCGGGCTGCACAATTCCCGCCTCGGCCGGCTCCACCCGGAGCTTGCGGCTCAGACGGTCTACGGCGGTCCGCTGGTGAACTCGCTCTGCCCGTCGCAGCCGGAGGTACGCCACTATCTTGGCGCGCTCTGCGCCGATACCGCCGCCCAGCCGGGCGTCTGTGAAATCGCGCTCGAGGCGCCGGGCTGGCAGGCGTTCCGGCACGGCTATCACCACGAGTTTGAGCTGATAGAGCTGCCCGAGCCGGTGCAGGTCATGCTCGGCACCTGCTTCTGCGCGGCATGCACCGAGCGCGCGCGAGGCGCCGGACTCGACCTCGGCCGTCTGGCGCGGCGGACGCGAGCTGAGCTTGATGCCTTCTTCGCCGACGGAACGCCGCCCCCGACCGATCCCCGGACCGATGCCGAATGGCGCGCACTTGTGGACTGGCGCGGTGCGACGGTGGCGGAGCTTGCCACCGAGGTCCGCGCGGGGCTGCCCGCCGGAGTGGCGCTCGCGGTGATCCCGACGGTGCAGAGCCCGAACAGCCTGTGCTGGACAGAAGGTAGCGACCTCTCCCGGCTCGGCCGTGCCGCCGACCGACTGGAGGTGCCCGCCTACCAGTCGGGCGTTGCCGCGATCCTCGCCGATGCCGCCGAGGTGGTGCGGGCGGCGGGGACGGAGGCCGATACCGGCTTCATCCTTCGCCCGACCTGGCCCAACCTGACCGACGCGGCGCAGGTGGCCGAGGCGGTGCGTGGGCTGCGCGGTCTCGGCGCCAGCTCGATCTCGTTTTACAACTACGGCCACATGCGCCTCCAGTCGCTCGACTGGATCGCGGCGGCCCTGAGTTAGGAGGCCGCCATGCCCGATCACCGCCAGACCGTCGCGCTCGTCACTGGAGGGGGGCGCGGCATCGGCCATGCCATCGTCCGTCAGCTCGCCAGGGAGGGGGCGGCCGTGGCGGTGCTCGACCTTGACGGCGCGGTGGCCGAGGGGGCGGCGGCCGAGTTGAAGGCCGCCGGCCATCGCGCCGTGGCCCTGACGGCCGACATCACCGACCCTACCGCGGTCGAGGCGGCGGTGGCAGCAGCTGAGGCGGCATTGGGTCCGCTTACGCTCCTTGTTAACAACGCGGGCTTCACTGATGCGGGCGATCTCGTCGGGTTATCGCTTGATAGCTGGCGGCGCGAGACAGCGATCAACCTCGACGGGCCCTATCACTGCCTGCGTGCGGTGCTGCCGCGGATGGCGGCGCGGGGAGCCGGCGCGGTGGTGAACATCGCCTCGGTGAACGGCGTGCGTTTCTTCGGCAACCCGGCCTATAGCGCGGCCAAGGCCGGGGTGATCAACCTGACCCTGGCGGTCGCCTCGGAGTATGGTCGCCACGGCATCCGCTGCAACGCTGTGCTGCCGGGTTCGGTCCGGACCGCTAACCGCTCCTGGGAGATCAGGCTGGAGAAGGACCCGCGGGTTTTCGACAAGCTCGCGCGCTGGTATCCGCTCGGCCGCGTCGCTGAACCAGAGGACATTGCTAGGGCCGTTTCCTTTCTCGGCTCGGCCGATGCCGCCTACATCACCGGTGCATCCCTCCCGGTAGACGGCGGACTGCTGGCCGGCATGAACGTTATGATCGAGGAGTTCATCCTCGAGTCGAAGGACTGAACCACCGTGACCACTCTCGCTGACCTTTCCACTCCCTGTCTCGTCCTCGACCGGCCTCGGCTCGTCGACAACCTCGCGCGGATGTCCGCCGCCTGCCGGCGCAATCGCGTGGCGCTACGGCCGCATCTGAAAACGGCGAAGTCGATTGACGTGGCGCGGATTGCGCTGGCCGGGGAGGCAGGTGGCATTGCTGTCTCGACCCTACACGAGGCAGAATATTTCGCTTCCGCGGGTCTCACCGACATCCAGTATGCCGTTAGCATCGTCCCGGACAAGCTGGCCCGGGTGGCCGCCATAGAGACACGGGGCGCCCGGGTCACACTGATCACCGATGCAATCGAGGTCGCTGAAGCGATTAACGCCGAGGGCGAACGCTTAGCCCACAAATTCCACGTGCAGATCGAGATAGACTGTGGAGAGCGCCGCTCCGGCCTCGCCCCTGGCGCACCGGAAGTCATCGCCATCGCCCGGTTGCTCGCGGCCGGCACTGGGACCGCGTTCGCGGGCGTGATGACACATGCCGGACATTCCTACGCCTGCCGCAGCCTCGTTGATGTGGAGCGTGTTGCGGAGATCGAGCGCAGCGCGGCAGTTGCGGCAGCCGAAGCGATCCGCGCCGCCGGTATCCGCTGTCCCACGGTCAGTATCGGCTCGACGCCGACCGCACTGCATGCCGGTCATCTCGAAGGCGTCACTGAGGTGCGTGCCGGTGTCTACATGTTCGGCGATATGTTCCAGGCCCAGATAGGTTCCTGCGGGGTGGAGGATCTCGCAGTCTCCGTGCTTGCCGAGGTCATCGGCCATCGGAGTGACCTGGGTCACATCCTCATCGATGCCGGTGCGCTGGCGCTGTCCAAAGACCGCAGCACGGAGGCGGTGCCGAATGATGTGGGTTTCGGTCTCATCGCCGCTCTCGACGGCAAGCCACTCTCGCCACAGATGAGAGTCGCGCGGGTCTATCAAGAGCACGGGCTGATACCGGTGCCGGCACCGCTGACAGTGTCGGACTTCCCGATAGGGACCAAGCTGAGGGTCTATCCCAATCATGTCTGCATGACCGCCGCGATGTATCCGAGCTACAATGTTGTAGATGGCGGCCATGAAGTGACCGAGATCTGGGCGCGGACGAACGGCTGGTAGCGCGTGGCGCCCCGGTATTCGTCGCGGCTCCTCACGGCGGCCGCTCGCCTGGCCGTCAATACGGGGCTTCGGTGCCGAGCCCCTTTGCCCGGGCGAGCTGCACCGCGAGGTCGGCCACAACGAGGTCCTGCAGCGCAACGCCGGTGCCGTCGAAAATAGTGATCTCGTCGGCGCTTTGCCTTCCCGGTGCAATGCCGGCCACCACCGCGCCGAGGCTGGCCCGGATATGGCTGTCGTCAATCAACCCCTGAGCAAACGCGTGCTGGAACTCGCCGATCAACCGCGCCTGTTCGGGCACGTCCACGAAGAGCGCAGCCGTGGCTATCAGCTTCGTGTCGAGCTCTTGTTTGCCTTTGGTATCGGCGCCCATTGCTGAAACATGGCTGCCGGGCCGCAGCCAGTCCGCCTGGACCAGCGCACGTTGCGAAGGCGTGACGGTAATCAGCACCTCGGCGGCGCGGGCCACGCCCTCCGGACCGTCATGCACCACCAATCGCAGGCCGAGCGCTGCCATTTCGGCACCGAAGCTGGTGAGGTTGGCGGGCGAGGGATCCCAGGCATGGACCTCGTCGATGGGCCTGACCGCCAGGGTCGCGCGGAGCTGATAGAGAGACTGCCCACCTGTGCCGAGGATACCCAGTACGTGCGCCTCCGGGCGGGCCAAATGCTTGGTGGCGATCGCGCTGGCCGCGCCGGTCCGCACACCGGTCAGATAGTTGGCGCTGACAAGCGCAGCGGCCCGGCCGGTGTCGGCGTCGAACAGGAGCGTTGCGGATTGGTGGTTGGTCAGGCCGCGCGCCGCATTGCCGGGCCAATAGCCGCCCGCCTTGAGGCCCAATACCCGAGCGCTGGTGTCGGCGCCGGCCTTCACGCCAAAGACCGCGTCGGCCATACCGACGATCTCTCGCACCACGGGGTAGTTGCGGGCCTGCCCACGCGCCATCGCTGCGAAGCAATCCTCGACCGCAGCTATCGCAGCGTCCATCGAGACGAGGTGACGGGCAGTTTCTTCAGAGATGACAAGCATGTTCGGCTCGTGGGTTTAGGCCGGCACCGACCAGGTAACGTCCGCGTCGACCGGATATACCGGCCGCGGCAGGTTCTTGAAGTCGAACCGCGACAAGATCGGCGAGGTGAGGCCCGGTGCGTCGACCTCGATCACCTGATCATGGGTAAAGAATTCATTGAATCCTGCGCGGAAATGGCCGCGTGACTTGACGACCACGGCACGCGCCTTGCCGATGTCGAGCCCCATCCTCTCAAGGAAAATCGGATCAGCGCACTGGGTGCGGATTGAGACGACCACGATCTCGATGCCGCCGATGTCCAGCAGCACGGTCGGCCCGAGGTTCATCTTCCGGCCGGCGTAGAAGCCACGGCGGCCGACGCAATCGCCGTCGCGCACCCGCTTTACCCGAGCCCGCACCGAGAAGCGACGCGAGAAGGCATCCGGCTCCACGCGGTTGAAGACTGCCTCGAAATCTGCCCCTTCCCCGAGGGAGGTTGCCTCGGCCGCCAACGCGGGGTCATAGATCACCCCTGCGATCACTCCGGTCGCCCCGGCCATGTGCAGCGCCTCGATAATCCACATCGTGTTGCCGTTGCCTCCGCCGCCTGGATTGTCCGCGACGTCAGCGAGGATCACCGCGGGAAGTGCAGGATCGTGCGCCACTGCCAGGACTCGTTCTACTGCCGCGTCAAGTGGCGTCAGCAGGGGCGTGTAACGACGGTACTCCGACCAAGCCTGTGCGGCGATTTTCCGGGCCACACGGACCGCGGCGCCGTTTCTTCGTCGGCCGGTTACGATGATTGCCAGTCCGTTCTTCGGCGTATCGCTGTAAGCGAAACCACCGAGGATCGAGACGTTCAGGATGTCGTCGTCGATCAGGCTCTGCCCGAAATTGATCAGATCGGCATAAGGCCCCTCATCCGTCAACAGCGTCACCGTGGGCGGCGTCACCGGCAGCCGGATCATCGTCGACTCCGGCTGCATCCCCCCAAAGAGCGCCTGCAGCGCGCGCGCCGCCTCCCGGCCCCGATCGAGCATGTCGACATGCGGATTCGTGCGATAGGCGACAATGACATCCGCGCTTTCCACCATCCGCTCAGAGACATTGCCATGAAGGTCGAGCGTGGCGACGACCGGGACATCCCGTCCGACGACCTCACGGACCATCGCGAATATCTCGCCATCGGGATCCTTCGTCTCGGTGGTGATCATCGCGCCGTGGTTCGAGATATACACGCCGTCGATCGGCATCGCGGCGATCAGCCGCTGCCGCATTTCCTCGTGGCATTGACGAAAGAACCCGTGCTCGAGCGGTCCGCCGGCCTCGACGAGGCCGACGAGTATCGGCGCCGGCACCCATGTGGCGGTCTCGTTCATCGCAGCGACAAAGCCACAGATCTCGGTCGGCAGCTTCGGTTCGCCACTCGCCAGGTCGGTCAGGATCTCCTCGCCTCTCAGTAGGACGCGGCTCCGGAAATCGGCCTCGGTGGTCACCGGGGCGAAAGCATTGCTTTCGAGCATCAGTCCGAGGATGGCAATCTTCTTTGCTGGATCGCGCGGCATATCCGGGGCCCTCGTATCGTTTCCCCGGGACGTTAGCGGCCGCGCCACGGGCCGGCCAATGCAAGCTCAGCCTATGGCGATGCCGAACTTGCATCGACCAGTTTGGCCCAGAACCCCTCCGGTGCGGGTGGAAGTTGATCGCGGGAACGGAACAGACGGATTGCCGTCTGGATGACGTGGGAATCGTCGCCGCTGGGAAGCAACGCGCCGGAAGCGAGTTCAGCCCCGATCTCGCTCTCGGGCAGCCAGGCCAGGCCACGGCCTTGCAGCGCCATCGATTTCAATACCGCCGCCAAATGGGTGTCGAACACACGGTGCAGCACCGGCGGTTCCGGGTGGTGCGACAGCATGAAATCGACCGCACGGCCACTGGCCGACGAGGGCGCATAGGCGAGGTAATGTACCGGCGCCTCCCGCGTTCCGGGCAAGTGGTGGCGGGGTCCGCCGGCCTCGTCGGGTGCCGAAACCGGGATTAGCCGGTCATGGCCGACAACGAGCGAGCTGAACCGCTCCTCGGGCAGTTGGATATCAACGTTGGCGTGGGTCGGCAGCAAAAGGAAGTGGCATTCACCGTGCAGCAGGGTCTGAACGCAGTTGGCGATCTGGTTCGAATCGAGCCGCGTCCGCAGTACGCCTGTCTTATCCTCGATGCTGCTGATCCAGCGCGGGAAGAAAACCAGCGAAAGACTGTGTGTTGCTGCGAAGGTGATCGTGCTTTCCGTACTACGGCCGATCTGCTGGATCTCCTCACGGCTCTGCAACAGCCGTCGGAGGACCTCCTCAGCCACCGGACGGAATTGCGCGCCGGCCTGGGTGAGCTCGATCGGCTGCGCACTGCGGTCGAACAGCGTGGCGCCCACCCAATCTTCGAGCGCGCGAATGCGACGGCTAAAGGCGGGTTGGGTTGTCGCGCGCGCGTCGGCCGAGCGCGAGAAGTTTCCTGTGTCGACCAACGACAGGAAGTCGAGCAACCACTTCGTTTCCATGACAGGCCCTCCTCGGGCTGAGGGCTAGGGCACTGCGCGATCTGCAGCACCTCGCCATCCTCATCGCTAATTTAGGAGGCCCGCCGCCACTGTGCGACGGACATTCCGCCGCATTCGGCATGCGGATTCGGCATCGCGGAATGAATTTTCAACATTCGCCATTCGCGGGGAAGGCGGCAAAGATGCAGCCGATCCCACTCCTGCACCGGAGAGCCCCATGCCTACTACCCTTCGGTCCTATTGGAAGAACTATGTCGGCGGTGCCTTCATCGACGGCTCGGCGGGTCAACGTCTGGCGGTGATTGATCCCGCGACCGGCAGCCGTGTGGCAGAAATTGCCGAGGGCACGGAAGAAGACATCGACCGGGCGGTCGCCGCGGCACGGGATGCTTTCACCGACGGCGTGCTCGATCGGATGGCGCCACACGAACGGGGTGCAATGCTGTTCCGGATTGCCGACGAGTTGGAGAAGGCCGCGGACGAGATTGCCGTGGTCGAATGCCATGACAACGGGAAGACGCTTGCCAATGGCCGCGCGGAAGTGCCGCTCACCCAGCGTTATCTGCGCTACTACGGTGGGCTTGCCGACAAGTTAGAGGGGCGGCAGATCCCGCTCGGACAGGGCTGGCTCGATTACACGGTCCACGAGCCCTACGGCGTCTCGGCCCAAATCGTGCCATGGAACGGGCCGCTGCCGGTCGGTGCGCGCTCGATTGCCTGTGCACTCGTCACCGGCAACACGGTGGTGCTGAAGTCGCCGGAGGACTCCCCGCTGAGCCTCGTCCTGCTTGCAGAAGCCTGTGACCGCGCCGGAGTGCCGGCCGGCGCGGTGAACATCGTTTGCGGTTTGGGCCAGGTGGCGGGGGCGGCTCTCGCGGCACATTCCGACATTGACCACATCGTCTTCACCGGCTCCGTCGAGACCGGCAAGTCCGTACTCCGCGCCGCAGCCGAACGGGTCATCCCCTGCGTGATGGAACTCGGCGGCAAGTCGGCTGGGATTGTCTTTCCCGATGCCGATCTAGACCAGGCCGTCACCAGCGCGTGCGGCGGTATCTTCAAGCACGCCGGCCAGATCTGCTCGGCCGGCTCGCGCCTCATCGTCCATCGCTCGGTCTATGACGAGGTCGTGGCGCGGCTCATCGCTCGGGCCGGTGCGATCAGCGTCGGCCCGGGCATAGACGGCTGCGAGATGGGGCCGCTGATCTCAGCGCGCCAGCTTGATAGGGTCGAAGCGCTCTGCCGGACCGGCGTCGAAGAGGGTGCGACTCTCGCGATTGGTGGTGGCAGGCTGCCAAGAGCTGGCTATTTTATGGCGCCCACCGTGTTCATCGACGTCCGCCCCGAGATGCGTATCGCCCAGGAGGAATTCTTCGGGCCTGTCGTCGTGGTGATGCCGTTCGATACAACCGAGGAGGCAATCGCGATTGCCAACGGCACCGATTACGGGCTTGCCGCCGGCCTCTACACCCGCGATCTCGGCGTGGCCCATAGCGTGGCGCGCCAGCTGGTCGCCGGCCAGGTCTATGTCAACCAATGGTGGGCCGGGGGGGTGGAGACACCTTTCGGTGGAATGAAGCGCTCGGGCTATGGTCGCGAGAAGGGGCAGGAGGCGCTGCTCGGCTACATGCAGACGAAGAACATCGGCATCCGCCTCTAAGGTGCGGTCGGGCTGCCGTCATGCAGATGTCGTATCGTGCATTCCGAAACGGAATTTTTTCTGCCAGATCTGACGGTTAGGCTTGAAATAACAAATGGGAAACGACTCCGATGGCACTTGCCGACGCATTCCGGCTGGACGGTCGACGAGCTTTCATCACGGGCGCAAGCCGTGGCTTGGGGCGCGCCATGGCGCTTGCCATCGCCGAAGCCGGTGCCGATGTAACTCTCGTCGCACGCAGTGCCGATAGCCTCGAATCCACGGCAGCTGACATCCGTGCCCTTGGCCGCGAGGCCGACGTGATCGTGGCCGACATCGGCGATCCCAAGCAATGCGAGGCGGCCTGCGCCGAGGCGCTGGAGCACTCGGGCCCTTTCGACATCCTTGTGAACAATGTCGGCGGTCGCCGGGTCAACCAGCCGACCGAGGAGATGCCACTCGACCAATGGCAGACACTGATGGATCTGAACCTTACCAGCACGTTTCTGTGCTGCAAGATTGTCGGCGGCGCCATGCTTGGTAGGGGGGGAGGTGGGCGTATCATCAACGTCGCCTCGATTAACGCGCTGGTGGCGATGCGCGGAATTTCTGGCCGGCACTATGAGACGGCGAAGGCGGGCGTGCTGCAGCTTACCCGCAGCCTTGCCGTTGACTGGGCGCCGCACGGCGTCACCGTCAACTCGATCTGTCCCGGCATATTCCTGACCCAACCGAACCGCACATGGTCGGAGAAATACCCCGAGATGGTTTCCGCGATAGAGCGGAACATCCCGCTCGGACGGCTCGGGGCGCCTGATGAGATTGGGCCGCTTGCGGTTTATCTGGCGAGCGATGCGTCGCGCTACATGACCGGAGCGGCTCTGGTGATCGACGGTGGTTACACCTGTCTGTAAAGCTGCGCCAGATGGCGCGTGTGGGGAGATGCGATGCACGATCTGGTGTTGAAGGGCGGACGGGTGATTGATCCCTCTCAGGGGATCGATCGAGTGGCCGATGTGGGCTTCTCCAGCGGGCGTTGCACGGGGGTAGGCGACAACCTTGTTGGCCGCGTGGTGCGTGACGTTTCGGGATCCATTGTCACCCCCGGCTTGATCGACTTGCACACCCATGTCTACTGGGGTGGGACCTCGCTCGGCGTTGACCCCGACGACTATTCGCGCCAGAGCGCCGTGACCACCTGTGTCGACACCGGGAGCGCTGGCCCAGGAAACTACCCTGGTTTCCGTGCCCATGTGATCGAACCTGCTCAGTCGCGTGTCCTAGCCCTTCTTCATGTATCCTTTGCCGGCATCTTCGCCTTCTCTCCGACGATCATGGTGGGCGAGAGCGCCGACATGCGGCTGATGGCGGCACGAGAGGCAGTAGCGGTCGCGGTGGCTGATCGGCAGAACATTGCCGGCATCAAGGTCCGCGTCGGGCGAAACGCGTCCGGCGCAAACGGCATCGCGCCGCTCGATGTGGCGCTTGACGTGGCAGATGCGGCTGCACTGCCGCTCATGGTGCATATCGACGAGCCGCCTCCGACCTACGAGGCTGTGGTCTCCCGACTCCGCCCCGGCGACATACTCACCCATTGCTTCCGCCCGTTCCCGAACGCACCGATGCTTGCCGACGGCCAAATCCGTAAGGCCGTGCTCGAGGCACGCGCGCGGGGCGTGCTGTTCGACATCGGTCACGGCATGGGCTCCTTCGCCTGGGCCACCGCGCGTGCCATGACCCGGGCTGGATTCTGGCCGGATACGATCTCGTCGGACGTGCATGCAATGTGCATTCGCGGTCCGGCCTACAATCTGCTCCGGACGATGACGAAGTTCCTGACCCTGGGCATGCCGCTTGATAACTGCATAGCCGCGGCCACCAGCCGCGCCGCCTCGGCGCTACGACGGCCGGATCTTGGTACCTTGGCATCCGGTGCGGCGGCGGATGCCAGTGTTTTGCGGATCACCAAGGAAGCGATTGCACTCGAGGATGTCTTGGGCGAGGTGGTGATGGGACCCGAGCAGTTGTCGCCGGTTGGAATGGTAATTGGCGGGGTGTGGCAAGACGCCATTCCACCTCTTCAGAGTTGAACTCGGAGTAGGCCGGTCCTGCGAGAGCACGTCACTCGAAGTCCTCTTCGCGGTGTGTGGGATTCCAACGCCTGAGGCGCGAAGCGGTCTATGGGCGGTTGCCCGCGACCTTCATTGGCGCCGTGCTTAGGGCCGCTGGGCGTCGGGCCAAATCGTTGCCACAACTTCCGGCAGGGTTGACCCGTCGGGAGGCGGGAGTGCTCGCGCGGATCGCCCGCGGCGAAAGCGGCAAAGAGGCGCAGCCGCCCTTGGAATTGCGCCAAAGACGGCTGAGAAGTATACGGAGAACAACTTTCACAGGATTGGCGTTACCAGCCGGACGGCCGCGGCGCTTTTCGCGATGAACAATGGGTTCCTTGACCAGTAGATCTGGCCCCGGCCTCGCACGAGCAACCTAGAACCCGCCGTTCAAGGCGGTCGAAGCGAAGGTGCAGGCTGCGGACAAGACGTGGCCAAGCGGGGCCAAATTCGCCCGCCTGGTGCTGTCGGCTCTGTCCGACGGCCCCAAGACGATGCGGGAGCTTGTGCCGATCATGTACGCGGAACGACTCGAACTGGGTCGGGAGGCTGCTTACCATCGGACGGGGCAGTCCGCGCAAACTGCCCGAGGTGCTGAGCATGAAGGATGCAGCGCGGCTCGTCGTGGCGGCGCGGGTCTCATGTACTAGGCCGCACTCTGCGTCGCTTATGGAGCCGGCCTGCGCGTGTTCTAGGTCGCCTATATGAAGGTCGACGATATCGACAACACTCGCATACTGATCCGAGTCGAAGAAGATACAACGCAGGGCTTAATAGCTCGCAAAGGCGGTAAGTAAGAATGTTATTGTGGCCTTATTTTGACTGCGTGTGAATTCAATAGGTCATGGTTTTGCCATTTCGTCGCCGTATTGTATACTGGATACGGCTCAGGCTGGGTGGATTAATCGGCCAGAAATTGCCTATGAATTTGGATCAAGAGTGACCGTCCGCGACAAAACTTATGAAGTATCTTCCTTGGTCCTTGCGCCATGAGCCTTCCTCATTCGCTCCTTTATCAAACGAGATTTTACCGCGAGGCCACATCCGAGGCTCAAGGCGCGTGAGTCACTTGCAAAATTAAAAAATAGTAAAAACAATCGCTTGTTGATACGGAGCCGTATGGGTCACCTGGGTAAGATGGGGTGTTAGAAGGGGCATCCTCTTGACCATCCAACCACTTATTTGGAGGGAAGTTGTGATGTGCACGAATAAGATGATTAAACATGCATATTAAATGAATCTTTCTAGAGGCGCACTCCTGGCACCTTTGGCATTTTGGGCGTGGCTGGAAATGTTTTGTGGTTTGTCTTATTATTGATTTGACAAATCTATTATGACGATTCGCCCTCCCTCAAAAAGGGGCAATCGGGGTTGGCTTTCGCTAATCCCCAGGAACTCCCTGTCCGTAGCGAGTCGAATTCTCTATTGCAAACCTCAAAATGCAGGAGGATATATTATGGCTCTCGAACGCCTTGATGCAGTTACGCTGCAGTCGGCAATTCACAACGCAGGAGAAAACTGGCAGGCCGGAGCTACGAGCGTGTCTGAGCTTCCGGACGCCGAAAAGAGGCTAAGGCTGGGTGCCGTCCCACCACCGGGCGAAGACTCGCTTGAGGCCCGCGAGCAAGCGGCAGCAAGTCGCGCCGATGAAACGGCACTGGCCGCGGTGGGTGCGCCGGCAGCCTTTGATCTTCGAAACGTCGGTGGAAAGAACTTCATCACGCCGGTCAAGGATCAGGGCGGATGCGGTTCTTGCGTTGCTTTCGGAAGTTGCGCCACAGTGGAAGGAACCTTCCGGCGCCAGCGGAATGATCCCAATCTTGCGGTAGACCTGTCGGAAGCAGAGCTTTTCTACTGCATCGCGCGCTCTCAGGGACGAAATTGTTCCAACGGTTGGTGGTGCGATAAAGGCCTGGATGCCTTCAAGACCGACGGCGTGTGTGATGAGGCCTGCTACCCCTACACAGCAGGCGACCAAAACTGTAGCAACCGCTGCTCCGACTGGAAGAACCGCCTCACCAAGATCACAAATTGGCACTCGATCAAGTCCGCGGCCGACATGAAGACCTGGATATCCACGCGCGGGCCACTCTCCTGCGCTTTCACGGTCTACAACGATTTCTTCTCCTACAAGAGCGGTGTCTATAAGCATGTCAGCGGCGCTGTCGCAGGGGGGCATTGCGTCTCCTGCGTCGGTTATGACGACACTGGAAAGTTCTGGATCTGCAAGAACAGCTGGGGCACCGGTTGGGGCGAGTCTGGTTTCTTTTGCATCGCCTATGGCCAGTGCGGCATCGACTCCGAGATGTGGGCCGTTGACGGCATCGTCGAGACCGGTTGGCTCAATGGCCGCAAAGTGATCGGTCTATGGACCATCGATCAGAATCGCAATGCCTGGGCATACCTAGACGGCGGCGTCGGCTGGCGCCGCATTGCCTACGACAGCGACAACATCTTCTTCGACCTTTTGACGCAGATCTCGGCCGCGAAGTCGGGCAAATCCACGGTCAACATCTACCAGGAAAACGGGATCATTAAGCAGGTCTACGTATTCTAGGAGGACGAGTGGATGGCCAAGGAAAAGAAAGATCAGACGGTAAAAGATGTCGGGCCGGATTTAGATTCGGCAGCGACTTCAGAGACGGTCACGCCTGAAATCGAACCCCCGGAGCATTCGACAGGAAATGATGGAGGAAATGTTATGACAGACACTATGCCCGACCAAGAACCCCCCGCGACGACCGCTACTGAAGCAGGGTTGGGCGGCGATGTTGAAGCTGCGCCGACGCTTTCCCCTGATGCCGTCAGCGCAGATGTTCAGGGAGGCATCGCCAGCTGGCTCAATAACAAGCGGGTGACCGCTTTGTGGGGCATCAACCAAAACCGGAACTCTTGGGTCTACATTGTCGGTGTCGGTTGGAAGAAGCTTGCCAACAACTCCGATTCCGCCGTTGTGGCCCTGTCCATGTTGGCGGCAAGTGCAAAGCTAACACAGACGAGCTACAACTATCGCGAAGAAGCTGACGGCATGATTCACGAGACATACGTCTGGTAAGAAGGCTCGGTGTGGCGGAAATTCAGCTAACGCAAGCAAGTAACGGACAGACGGTGCGGGCTCGGCCGGGTGATGCCATTGCTGTCCGGCTGGAAGAGAACCCTACCACCGGGTATCGATGGGTTGTCACGGCCGGACTCGCGCCGTCTGGCGATACGTTCTTCTCCGGTCGTGGGGGCATTGGCTCCGGGGGAGAGCGCATATTAACGTTCCGGGTCGATAGACCCATGAAAACACGGGTGAGCGCCGTGCTCAGACGTGAGTGGGAGACGGATGCCGAGCCCCAAGCGCGCTTCGACGTCATAATCCACGCACAGTGAGAGTGAGGCCCGAGGCAAGGGCCCGGCCTCAATCGAGGGCCTCCAAATCAACTTCCAAAGATATGCACGGGAGGTAGAGATGGGCGACCTATACGATGTTGGCGCGTCAATTGGCTTGGCGTTGAGTGATCGTCGCCGTGATTTATAAACGCCGACAACTGACTAGCTTATTGGCTTGGCTGAATGACCGCTTTCTTAGGGTTTTGCCTGTATCCGGTCGGGCGGTAGATGGCCCCCTAAGCTGACCGTCAGCATAGCGCCCCGAAATCGGTCTTTGAGGGAGTCGGCTGGGCGTCCCCTAAACGGACCGATGGCTTCCCCACGCGGCCGCTTGCCCAAACTGCAACGGGCCCCCTCGGCGGACATCGACGAATGTGAAGCGCAGCGCTTCAGGCAAGCGACCCCGCTATAGCGCGCGTTTGGAAGCTTCGTCACTGGGGCATTCGGAATTTCGATCTAGGGTTTGCCTTGATCATCGTTAGGGTCTCGGTAGTCCTTGCGGATCGTTACCACTGGCAGATTTGAGCGCCGATCGGAGAGCTCGATTATCGCAATGAAGTTTTTAGCGGTTCGGCCGAGACCTCCCGAGCGAGATCGGCTTGAACCGGCCGAGCAGCGTCATCACAGCGACACGCGAAAATGGGAATCTTGGACTCACCCGCCGGGTGTATGTTCTACTTCATCCTAGGGAGGAAGCTGCCATGACATTCGATCCTACGCGCCTCGAACGTTTGCGCACGGCTCTGCTTGCCGCCCGCGACCGCGTCTACCGCAACGCCAAGCTCAGGCTCTTCGCGGGCGGAGGTCGCGAACGACTTCCGCGTGAGGAGCTGGAACAACGTCGTCAGGCGGCATTCGCGATCGCCCAGGAACTCGAGGCGCTCGCCGCCGAGTCGTCGCTTGAGCATCTCCGTTTCCACCACCTGCGGCCGATCTTGAAGCGGCTCCAAAGCCTCGGCCTGATCATCTCGGGTCCCGAACTGCGTGAACTCAGCGCCGCGTTCTTCGCGGTTTCGAGCGACATCGCGGCCTAGGTATTCCGCCGATTTCGGCCGGTAAGCTAGGGCGTCTTGGAACGGTTACGGGAGGACGCCATATAGCGTCGGTCTGCCCGGCCTTTCCGGCTGACTTTGCGAAGGCGGACGATGGCGCGGTTGAACCGCGTAGACGGCTCCCGCGCCATGCCTTCGGACGATCAGCACTCAGCACTCAGCGCCCGGTGCCGACCTTGCGCGCAACCGCTGCCCAGTCGCCCGCAATTCACTTCTGCGCCGGCCTCAGACTGAAATCGCGCCGACAGACCATCCGGTGTAGTCGGTTTACGAACCTGTCTTTGTCGTAGCTGCCACGGTTGCCGGGAACGTGGTGCGGCTCCGGCCAGAGGTTCTTCGGATCTAAGGGTGAGCCTCCGAGTTTGAGGCTGATCAGGTGGTCTTCCTCTTAGCTGCGCGGCCGCCGATCGGCACAGCCGTAGAAGCATCATGAGATTGTGAGGCCATCCCTTTGAGATGCGCAGGCCTTTCGAAACACTGAAGCGATGACAGTGAACGAGATCAGCATACGAGATGGGCGAGCCGACGACATCCTGTCCGCAGAGAGCCCCAATTGCGGGCGTTCGCGGTGACAACTGTATCCCCCTATAGCTGACGTTGCATAGATTCAGCGCGGGCGCCCAAGTGTCCACCAGGTTCCGAGCGGCGACGCCCCTCAGTCCTGCGCCGACACGGGCAGATAGACCGGCAGACCCTCAACGAACGCAGAGTCCGGTTCATCGAACTCAAACACGAAATAGGTTACCTTCCCGATCGGGACACGGGCGATGTTGGCGCGTCCGTGAATGTCGCCGACAGCGGTGCGCCTAACGAGATTTCCGGCAGGGATTGGGAGCAGTACCTGCCCGGGCGAGAGGAGCAGATCGCTTTCTGGCAGGCCCGCGCCAAACGCTCCGGCCTGGATTCGGATTGGCTGTGCCTCGGGGTTGCGAGCCAGTAGTATTCTGTCGAGCGGGATCTTGTTGGTGCTTCGCACCCGACGTATTCCGCCGCCCCCTGTTCTGATAGGGTCATGGGGGCGGATGACCTCAATTGGCAGCTGGCCGAAGGTTGTCATCACGCGGCTTCCGGCCGCGAACCCGGGCATATCCCACTTGGGGATCGATGAGCGTCCCTTGACCGGCGGCTCGGCTTTGGGCTTGCCGACCTTCGTTAGGATGGACTGCAGAAATTCTGCATCCCAGGCGGTTTCCGGGGCTGGCGTTCTGGCCTCCATGGCGCACCTCATGTTGCAAGCGGCCGTCTTCCACGCTGGCCAAGTGACCGACGCAGAGCATGGCCTACTACTTCTCGGCTCAACTCCTAGTTAGAACCCGGCGGTGACCGCGATCCGAGGAGCGGAGCGCGCGCCCCCTTCGTCAGCGGTCTCCGAGAGGATCGTCGCGCCCAAATTGAGGCCCAATCGTGCAGATCAGCCGTCTCTTTTTTGGCGATGTACACAAAATGGGATCAATGAGGTGCGGCCCGGCGAATGGTTTTCTGTCATGAAACCACGCTTCCGAAAAATGCTAAGACCCCGGTCCAGAGTTGTCACAGCAACCCATGAGCCACGACTCGCCTCCGGACTTGCTAAGAGCCCGCGGGTGTGTCGGCAGCGTGTTTGACCCCACCATCGGCGTCCAACCGTGACCCCGCGCAACGACCGAAAACCCGCGGGACCTATTGGAAAGTTCATGAGCCGCCAGGGGTTACGGTTCGGCGCCGAAAGGGATCAAAGTCCGGTACTTGTTCACACTTGCTCATGGGTGAACCGGGAGAGGGGGTGGCCGTGGTGCTATTCTTGCCGCTGAAGTGACGTGGCAGGCGCGAGCCGTTCAGCGCCGACCTGCGGAAGATTCCGTCCGCCTTGACCGCCTGTCACTCCCTTGGCCCGCGCAATCCCCACCACACGGCAGCGACGGCGACCACAATCAGTAATAGGAAAAGGACCATACGGGACATAAGCGTGAGGATATTGTGCAGCCATTTCCAATCGTCAATTCCATATTAAGCCTGCGACACCGATGCAGGCCAGCACTCCCGAGGGTCCGGCGCGCACGACTACGCCGTCGGAAAGGGCAGGAACCTCCTCCGCAGGTGGCCCGGGCCCGCAGTGTCCGAATGGCAAGAGAGCGCCCGCGTCGCCATGGTGCGTCGGGCCCTGTGTGACCGGCAGCAGAGAGCCCCCATCCCGGCCGCTCGACGGTAGGGTCGGGCTGTCGTTCGTCGCGATGAGATCGGATGTTGGGGATGCGGACGTCGCTGTTGTTGCCGGAGTCTCCGGTAATGGTAGCAGGCAGCCCAACTTCTGTCAGATGAAATAACTCCAGATCACCACTGGTGCGCATCCGTGCCCCGCAAGCTTGCTCTGCCTCACCGTGTCGGGTCTCCCGGGCATCGAGGAGCCAAACTGCATTATTGAGGGCCGGAAAGCTGGTGATGCGCGTCTTTCATGCGGCGATCGGATAGGCCTGCACAAATTCGACGCCGATCGACTAAATCATTTCCTGAGCGGACTGCGCCGCCATTCGCATTGGTGGCGCTGCGCGAGAAACCCGGGCGACGCAATCGCAGCCCAGGGGGTCGGCAGACGACTTGAGGGCATGCAGGAGACGACCTATCAGCGGGCCCAATGCATTCGGCGGGGTTTGGGGAGTCGCTACGCTGATGGGGCCATCCGCAAGGGTCGACATTCGCCAGATGCCCGCGGCTGCTGGAACGCGGCCGGGCGTGCTCTTCGACCAGGGCCCGCTCTCGGGCGGAACCCTGTTTTGCGAACCATGCGAGATAATCCGCGCAGAGACGCCGGGCGAGGTGAGGACGGCATTCGATGCCATCGAGCGATTGCGACGGCAGGGCAAGTGGCTCGCCGGCTACGCGAGCTACGAGCTCGGCTACCTGATTACAGACCGTCTCACGCCGTTGCTGCCGACCCGGCGCCAGGAGCCGTTGCTCCTCTTTGGGGCATTTGATGGGCCAAGTGCCCTGACTACACCGCCGCATGAGGCGGTGCAGGGCCCCGTCCTGTCGAACTTCACCCCAGATTGGGATTTCACGCGGTACCGGGAGGCCTTCGACCGGGTCCACGCCTATATCTCTGCCGGAGACATCTATCAGGCTAATCTGACGTTTCCGCTCACCGCTCGGGTCTCTGGGACGCCATACGAGCTTTATCGGCGACTTTGCGCGGTCCAGCCTGTGCCTCACGGGGCTTTCGTCGATCTTGGCGGGCCAGTCCTGCTGTCGCGATCGCCGGAATTGTTCTTTCGTATCGACGCCCTTGGCCGGGCGGAGACCCTGCCGATGAAGGGCACACTCCCCCGCTATGGAGATCCTGTCGAAGATGCTGACCGCAGGGAGCGGCTGGCCAAGGATCCCAAGAACCGGGCGGAGAACCTGATGATCGTGGATCTGTTGCGCAACGATCTGTCGCGCGTGGCCGAAGTCGGATCGGTTAGGGTCCCGGCTCTCTTCCGGGTGGAGACTTTCGCGACGGTGCATCAGATGACCTCTCGCGTTGTCGCGAAGCTGCGTGACGGCTGGTGTTTCCAGGCGCTCTGCGAGGCGCTCTTTCCTTGCGGTTCCGTCACAGGCGCACCAAAGATCCGGGCGATGGAGATTATCCGCGAGCTGGAGCCCTGTCCGCGCGGGGCCTACTGCGGTGCAATCGGCTGGATTTCTCCTTCTGGCGCTATGGAGTTCAGCGTCGCCATCCGAACCCTGGTGTTGCCGGGAGACGGGACGGCGCGGCTGAACGTGGGGGGCGGGATCGTACACGACAGCACCGCCGAGACGGAATACGAGGAAGCCCTTTGGAAGACGCGCTTCGCAACCTCTCTGAGCACGACCTGATCGAACTCGAGCTCATCGAGACCCTGCGGTTCACCTCAGGGTTCGGCTATACGCGGCTCGACCTCCATCTCGGCCGGATGGAGCGGAGTGCTGCCGCGCTCCACTTCCCGTTTCAGCGAAGGGACGCACTGAGCCGCCTGGAGCAGGTCAACGGTCCGGGCGCACATCGGGTCCGGCTGGTGCTTCGCCACGACGGAAGCCTTTCTCTCTCGTCCGGCCCGCTGCAGCCCAATCCGGACCACTGGAGGGTCGCCATCGGCAAAGCGCGGCTCGATGCAGCCGATCCCTGGCTGCGCCACAAGACCAGCCGACGCGCGCTTTACGACCAGACACGGGCGGAGCTGCCCGATGGGGTCGATGAAGTCCTATTCTGCAACCGTGACGGGTTTCTCTGCGAGGGCACGATCACCAACATCTTCGTGCAGCGAGGCGGGCGGCTGCTGACACCCCCTCCGTCCGCAGGGCTGCTTCCCGGGGTGCTGCGGCAAGAGCTGCTCGCATCGGCGCGCGCGACGGAAGCCGACTTGTGGCCGATCGATCTTGATAACGCCGAGGCGATCTTCGTGGGCAATTCGCTGCGCGGTCTCATTCCGGCGCGCCGGGTCTGAGGCTGCGGCGGGTCGCAGTCAGCGCAGGAGAAGCACCGACGCATCGCCGCCTGCATAAGCCGCCATGTAACGACGTGCCCGCACTCTGGACCTCCATTGCTAAGGCTCGGCACCTCGAAGGCGGCTCTTTGCAGCCTGACTGGAGCTCTTGGACCCCAAAACCTGCCTCTGCTGCAGTCATGGACCATATCTGCGAGGCTTTTCCGGTTGAACGTCTCGCTGAACTGGCTGGGGTCAGCCTGAAGAGCATCGCGCGGCTGTTCGTGCGCGAACTGAGTGTCACGCCGCGCGAGTTCGTGGAAGGGGTGCGTCTGGACCGGGCCCGCAACCTTCTGGAAGCCCCGGATCAGCGCTCAAGGCCGTTGCCTTCGACTGCGGATCTTCCCGCAATGTAGGGACTTCCGAGCCGTTGCCGGTTCACTCCGGCATCATCGCGCATCGGGTCAGCACCTCGTGACCGGGGAAGCAGGCGCCGCCGTTGGCCCCGATCCAGGCCCCGATCACGCGGGTGGCAGGGGCGGGTTTCAGGTCGAGCGGGGTAAGGAGGTACCACTTGCGGATGATCGGCGTGCCCTCGGCGCGGATCACCGCCAGCCGCCCGGTTTCGACCTCGTTGGCCACCGTGTCGGCCGAGATCAGGGCGATCCCGAGGCCGCTCATCACCGCCTGCTTGATGGTCTCGTTGCTGTCCATCTCGATCCGCTCGATCCGCAGCACGTCGCCCAACTGGCCTAGGTAGCGCTCGGCGAGCAGGCGGGTGCCGGAACCGCTCTCGCGCAGGATGAAGCGCTCGCGCGCCAGTTCGGCGGCATGGATCCGCCGATCGCCCGTCAGCGGATGCCCGGGCGGCGCGATGATAAGATGAGGATGGTCGGCCAGGGCCGTGGCCTCGGTCAGCGGCGAGCGCGGCGGGCGTCCCATGATGCAGAGATCGTATTCGCCTCGTCCGAGCGCTGCGATCGTGTCCTGGCGGTTGGCAATCTTCAACACCACCTCGATACCGGGATATTCGGTATCCAGCAGTGCTACGATCTTCGGGGCGACGTATTTCGCGGTGCTGACAGCGCCCAGAACAACGGTTCCGGTGCGCCCCTGCTGCAGGGCGGTGACCTCGCGCAAGGCCCTGTCGAGCAACGCTTCTATCTGGGCCTCAGTGCGAACAAGGACGCGCCCCTGGGCGCTCAGAACACCGCGCTGGCGCCCGTCGCGATCCAGCAGTGGCGCGCCGATGATCTCCTCCAGCGTCTTCACCTGGGAATGCACTGCCGGCGGCGTCAGCCCCACCGCCGCCGCGGCGGCCGAGATCGTGCCGTGTTCCTCCACCAGGCGGAGGGCGCGGAGCTGCCGGAGCGTGATCTGATCGAGCTTAACCAAAGATTTTTCTTTCGCCTGCATCAGATTTTTAAAATTTTCTTACTCCCGGATTCTCGGCAAGTCTAGGGCATTGCAGAGCGGCGGGAGGCGCGGTGCGATGCCCAGGCTGATCACGACGGGACGTGAAATTCCCACCGAACTGGCCCGCCCGATGGAGGCGCTCGCCGGTGTCGCCGCCGAGATCTCCGGTCGGATCGGGCGGGGGCCGCTGGGCGGGCCGCTGGGCGCGGACGTCGGCACCAACAGCGACGGCGACACGCAGAAGGCGCTGGATGTGATTGCGGATTCGGCCTTCGCCAACGCGCTTGAGGGCACCGGGATCCGCTGGTACGCCTCGGAGGAGCGCGACGCTCCGGCAGAGTTGGACCCCGAGGGAACCCTCGCGATCGCTATCGACCCGCTCGACGGGTCCTCCAACATCGACGCCAATATCTCGATTGGCACGATCTTCGGCATCCAACCGGCGCTGGAGGACGCAATGGAGACCTTCATGCGCCCTGGCCGCAACCTGAGCGCCGCCGGCTACATCATCTACGGCCCGTATACCGCCATGGTCGTCAGCTTCGGGACGGGCCTGCGCACCTTCATCCTCGACCGTGCGAGCGGCACATTCGTCGAGGCCGCCCAAGTGACGGCAATCCCGGACACGACCGACGAATACGCCATCAACGCCTCGAACTACCGGCACTGGTCGGCGCCGATCCGGGCCTGGGTGGACGATTGCCTGGCCGGGACCGAGGGGCCGCGGGGCAGGAATTTCAACATGCGCTGGATCGCCTCGCTCGTCGCCGAAGCCCATCGCATCGTCACCCGTGGCGGCGTGTTCCTCTACCCCGCCGACGACCGGAAGGGATACGAGCAGGGCCGACTTCGGCTGGTCTACGAATGCGCGCCGATCGCCTTCCTGATCGAGGCGGGCGGCGGCAAGGCCACCACGGGGACCGAACGCATGCTCGATCGGGTTCCGGAGCATCTGCATGCGCGCACGCCCTTCGTCTTCGGGACGGCGAGCAAGGTGGATCTCATCACCTCCTACCATGACCTGCCAGAGGCCGAGGTTTCGGCCCTGTTCGGAAACCGCGGCCTGTTCCGCGCCTGAACCGGGGATACGATGAGCAAGAAACATCCCATCATTTCGGTGACCGGCTCGTCCGGGGCGGGTACGACGACGGTGAAGTCGACGTTCGACCAGATCTTCCGGCGCGAGGGGATCAAGACCGTTTCGATCGAGGGCGATGCCTTCCACCGCTACGACCGGGCGGCGATGAAGGCGGAACTGCAGAGCCGCCTCGACGCCGGGGATGCCACGTTTAGCCATTTCTCCTACGAAGCCAACGAGTTGGAGAAGCTGGAGGACATCTTCCGCACCTATGGCAAGACCGGCGAGGGCGAGACCCGGCACTACGTCCACGACGACAAGGAGGCCGCGCGCTGGGGTACGGCGCCGGGCAGCTTCACCGACTGGGCGCGGTTCGAGAGTGGCTCCGATCTGTTGTTCTACGAGGGCCTGCACGGCGCCGTGGTCAACGAGCAGGTCAACATCTCCGCGCTGGCCGATCTTAAGATCGGGGTGGTTCCGGTCATCAATCTGGAATGGACGCAGAAGATCCATCGCGACAAGGCGAGCCGCGGGTACACGACCGAGGCGGTGACCGATGTGATCCTGCGCCGGATGCATGCCTATGTTCACTGCATCTGCCCGCAGTTCTCGGAGACTGACATCAACTTCCAGCGGGTGCCGGTGGTCGACACGTCGAACCCGTTCATTGCCCGCTGGATCCCGACTGCCGACGAGAGCCTCGTCGTGATCCGGTTCAAGAACCCGCGGGGCATCGATTTCCCCTACCTCATGTCGATGATCCACGACAGCTGGATGACCCGGGCGAACAGCCTCGTCATCCCCGGGGGAAAGATGGATCTCGCCATGCAGCTCATCTTCACGCCGATGATCCTGCGCCTGGTGTCCGAGTCACGCCGCGCCTGAAGGGAAGAACCATGAACGCGCCAACCAGAACCATTGCCGACGAGCGCCGCATGGCCGATGCGATCCGGGTGCTGACCATGGACGCGGTGGAGACGGCGAAGTCCGGCCATCCCGGCGCGCCGATGGGAATGGCCGATGTCGCCACCGTCCTTTTCAACCGGTTCCTGACGGTCGATCCCGCCGATCCGACCTGGCCCGACCGCGACCGGTTCGTGATGAGCGCGGGCCATGGCTCGATGCTGGTCTACGCGCTGCATCACCTCCTGGGCTACGACGACATGGATGCGGACGAGCTTCGCGCCTTCCGCCAGCTCGGGTCGCGGACGGCGGGGCATCCGGAATACGGACATGCCAAGGGGATCGAGATGACGACCGGCCCCTTGGGGCAGGGGATATCGACCGCCGTGGGCATGGCGCTGGCCGAGCGGCTGGCGAACGCCCGCTTCGGCGACACGCTGGTCGATCACTGGACCTATGTGATCGCCGGCGACGGCTGTCTGATGGAAGGGATCAGTCACGAGGCCATCGATCTTGCCGGCCATCTAGGTCTGGGTCGGATTATCGTCTTCTGGGACGACAACCGGATCACCATCGACGGGCCGACCTCGCTTTCCACCTCGACGGACCAGCGCAAGCGGTTCGAGGCGGCGGGCTGGCACGTCGCGCCTGTCGATGGCCACGACAATGAAGCCATCGCCGCCGCCATAGAGGCGGCCCGCGCCGATGCCCGCCCCTCGCTGATCGCCTGCCGCACTCTGATAGGCAAGGGCGCGCCCAATAAAGCCGGCAGCCACAAGGTGCATGGCGCGCCGCTGGGCGAGACGGAGATCACCGCGGCGCGCGAAGCGTTGGGTTGGATCGAGGAACCCTTCGTCGTTCCTGACGATATCCGCGCGGCCTGGCGCGCTGTCGCCGCTCGCGGCGCTGCGGCGCGGGCCGAATGGGGGCGGCGCAAGCGCGGGTCGGACCGGGCTGTGGCTTTCGACGGGGCGTGGGCCGCGCCGGATGCGGCGGCGCTGAATGCGGCTCTCGACGCCTTCAAGGCCGAGCATTCCGACCGCGCCACGAAGACTGCCACCCGCCAGGCCTCGGAACTGGTGCTGGAGGTGGTCAACGCGACCTTTCAGAACATGATTGGCGGGTCGGCCGACCTGACCGGATCGAACAACACCCGCACCTCGGGCATGACCGCCGTGGCCCCCGGGGATTTCCGCGGCGATTACATCCACTACGGCGTCCGTGAGCACGGCATGGCCGCCGCGATGAACGGCATCGCCCTTCATGGCGGGTTCCGGCCCTACGGTGGCACCTTCTTGGCCTTTTCGGACTACTGCCGACCCGCGATCCGGCTGTCGGCGCTGATGGGCGCTCCGGTGACCTACGTCATGACCCATGACTCGATCGGCCTCGGCGAGGACGGCCCGACCCATCAGCCGGTGGAGACCATTGCCAGCCTTCGGGCAATTCCGAACCTGTCGGTCATCCGCCCCGCCGACGTGATCGAGACCGCGGAGGCCTGGGAGCTTGCGGTAACCTCGAACCGGACGCCGACGCTTCTCTGCCTCTCCCGCCAGGCACTACCCTGCCTCAGGACCCGCCACAACGGCGAGAACCTGACGGCGCGGGGCGCCTACCTGCTCTACACGCTCGATACGCCGCGCCATGTGACGATCATCGCCACTGGATCGGAGTTACAGCTGGCCTTCGAGGCTGCGCGGCGCCTCGCGGAGGACGGGATCTGGGCGGCCGTCGTCTCGGCCCCGTCGTTCGACCGCTTCGCCGCCCAGCCGGCCGACTATCAAGCCCATGTCCGGGGGGGCGCCCCCCGCGTGGGCATCGAAGCTGCCGTCCGGCAGGGCTGGGAGCTGTTCCTCGACCGTGATGACGCCTTCATCGGCATGACCGGATTTGGTGCGTCGGGCCCGGCCGCCGATCTCTACCGCCATTGTGGCATCACCACGGAAGCCGTGGTGGCCGCCGCCCGCGCCCTGCTCAACCGATAACGGAGGACCCCATGCCGCTTGTCACCCTGCGCCAGCTTCTCGACCATGCCGCCGAGCATGGCTACGGCGTGCCGGCCTTCAATATCAACAATATGGAGCAAGGGCTGGCAATCATGGCCGCCGCCAAAGCCTGCGATGCGCCGGTCATCCTGCAGGCCAGTCGCGGCGCCCGTTCCTATGCCGGCGACAACATGCTGCGCCACATGGTTCTCGCCCTGGTGGAGACCTTCCCGGACATTCCCATCGTCCTGCACCAGGACCACGGCAACAACGATGCCACCTGCCTCTCGGCGATCCGTCACGGCTTCACCTCGGTGATGATGGACGGTTCGCTTATGGAGGACATGAAGACGCCATCGAGCTACGCGTACAACGTCGAGATCACGCGCCGCGTCACCGTGGCCGCGCATGCGGTGGGCGCCTCGGTCGAGGGCGAGCTGGGGGTGCTTGGCAGCCTCGAGACCGGCAGGGCGGCGGCCGAGGATGGATCGGGCGCAGAGGGCAGGCTGGGACAGGACCAGCTTCTGACCGATCCGGATCAGGCGGTGGATTTCGTCGTGCAGACCAAGTGCGATGCCCTTGCCATCGCCTGCGGCACCAGCCACGGCGCCTACAAGTTCAGCCGCAAGCCCGATGGCGACATCCTGTCGATGGAGACGATCCGCCGGATCCATGAACGCCTGCCCGGCGTCCACCTTGTGATGCACGGCTCGTCGTCGGTGCCGCAGTATCTGCAGGATCTCATCAACGCGAACGGCGGCGAGATGCCCCAGACATACGGTGTTCCTGTCGAGGAGATTGAGAAGGGCATCCGCATGGGGGTCCGCAAGGTCAATATCGACACCGACTGCCGCATGGCGATGACCGGCCAGTTTCGCCGCGTCGCCACCCAGAACCCGGCCGAGTTCGATCCACGCAAGTTCCTGGTTCCCGCGATGAAGGAACTGGAGGCCCTCTGCAGGGACCGCTTCGAGCGTTTCGGCACCGCTGGCCAGGCCTCGAAGATCCGCCCCGTCTCTCTCGACGACATGGCCCGCCGCTACGCCAGCGGCGCGCTCGACCCACAGCTTGTGGCCGAACAGGCCGCCTGAGCCCAGAAGAAGGAGATCGTCATGCTCGACCAGTCCAAGGCGAAGACCGAGACGAACGCCAAGAAGCGCTATGCCGCCGGCGTGATGAAATACGCCCAGATGGGATATTGGGAGCCCGACTACCAGCCCAAGGACACCGACATCATCGCGCTGTTCCGGATCACGCCGCAGGATGGCGTGGATGAGGTGGAGGCGGCGGCGGCGGTGGCGGGCGAAAGCTCTACGGCGACCTGGACCGTGGTTTGGACCGACCGCCTGACCGCCTGCGAAAAGTACCGCGCGAAGGCCTACCGGGTGGACCCGGTGCCGAACAAGCCGGGCGAGTTCTTCGCCTACATCGCCTATGATCTCGACCTGTTCGAGCCGGGCTCGATCGCCAACCTGACCGCCTCGATCATCGGCAACGTCTTCGGGTTTAAGCCACTCAAGGCGCTGCGGCTCGAGGACATGCGCCTACCGGTCGCCTATGTGAAGACCTTCCAAGGCCCGGCCACCGGCATCGTCGTGGAACGGGAGCGGCTGAACTGCTACGGCCGGCCGCTTCTGGGCGCGACGGTGAAGCCGAAGCTCGGCCTCTCGGGCCGCAACTACGGCCGGGTGGTCTACGAGGCGCTGAAGGGGGGCCTCGATTTCACCAAGGACGACGAGAACATCAACTCGCAGCCCTTCATGCACTGGCGCGACCGGTTCCTCTATTGCATGGAGGCGGTCAACCGCGCCTCTGCCGCGACGGGCGAGGTGAAGGGAACCTACCTGAACGTCACCGCCGGCACGATGGAGCAGATGTATGAGCGGGCGGAATTCGCCAAGCAGCTTGGCTCGGTCGTCGTCATGATCGACCTGGTCATCGGCTATACGGCGATCCAGTCGATGGCGAACTGGGCGCGCAGGAACGATATGATCCTGCACCTGCACCGGGCGGGCCATTCGACCTACACCCGGCAGAAGAGCCATGGCGTCAGCTTCCGCGTCATTGCCAAATGGATGCGGCTTGCGGGTGTGGACCATCTGCACGCCGGCACGGTCGTCGGCAAGCTGGAAGGCGATCCGGCGACCACGAAGGGGTTCTACGACATCTTCCGCGAAGAGCGAAACCCGATGGCCCTGGAGAACGGGATCTTCTTTGACCAGGACTGGGCGAGCCTCAACAAGATGATGCCGGTTGCCTCGGGCGGTATCCATGCCGGGCAGATGCACCAGCTCCTGACCTACCTCGGGGAGGACGTGGTGCTGCAGTTCGGCGGCGGCACGATCGGCCATCCGCACGGCATTGCCGCCGGCGCCCAGGCGAACCGCGTGGCGCTGGAGGCGATCGTCTTTGCCCGAAACGCCGGCCGCGACATCTGGAACGAGGGCGAGGACATCCTGCGCGACGCCGCGCGGACCTGCACTCCGCTGAAGCAGGCGCTCGATACCTGGAAGGATGTCACCTTCAACTACGCCTCCACCGACAGCCCCGATTTCGCCGTGACCCCCGAAGTTTCCGCCTGAGGAGAAGCCAGATGAAACTCACCCAAGGCCAGTTCAGCTTCCTGCCGGACCTCAGTGACGACGACATCCGCGTGCAGGCACAATATGCCATCGACAAGGGCTGGGCCGTGTCGGTGGAATGGACCGACGACCCGCACCCCCGCAACACCTATTGGGAGATGTGGGGCCATCCGATGTTCGACAACCCGGATGCCGCGGCGGTGGTCTACGAGGTCAACGAGTGCCGCAAGGCGCATGGCGGCAAGTATATCCGCGTCATCGCCTTCGACAGTACGCCGGGCTGGGAGTCGATCCGGATGTCCTTCATCGTGAACCGTCCGGCGGAGGAGCCCGGCTTTCGCGTCGTGCGCCAGGAGGCCGAGGGACGGGTCATCCGCTACACGATCGAGAGCTATGCCGTGCGCCAGCCCGAAGGGGCGCGCTACGCCTGACCTCCCGGGTGCCGCTTCCGGGTGGCATCCGCGTTTCGCAGGAGCCGACATGAACAATACCGAAACCGAGATGCGCCCGGAGACGGCACGGCCGCAGACGGTGGACCTCGCCGCCGCGTACCAGGCCTCTGGTGTGCGCGACGTGCTGGATGAACTCGACCGCACCATGATCGGGCTCGGGCCGGTCAAGCAGCGCATCAAGGAAACCGCGGCGCTCCTGCTGGTGGACAAGGCGCGGCGCGAAATGGGGTTGGCGGTCGAGACGCCGACCCTCCACATGTCCTTCACCGGCAATCCCGGAACCGGCAAGACGACCGTGGCGTTGAAGATGGCAGATCTGCTGCATCGCCTCGGCTATGTCCGCAAGGGCCATCTCGTGACTGTCACGCGCGACGACCTCGTCGGCCAGTACATCGGCCATACCGCCCCCAAGACCAAGGAGGCACTGAAGAAGGCGATGGGGGGCGTGCTGTTCATCGACGAGGCCTATTACCTCCACCGCCCCGAGAACGAGCGCGACTACGGGCAGGAGGCGATCGAGATCCTGCTGCAGGTGATGGAGAACAACCGGGACGACCTCGTGGTAATCCTCGCCGGCTATGCCGACCGTATGGACCGATTCTACTCGGCCAATCCGGGATTCCGCTCGCGCATCGCCCATCATATCGAATTCCCGGACTATACCGACGAAGAGCTTGCCCGGATCGCCGAGGTTATGCTGTCCGAGCAGAACTATGCGCTGGATGATGGCGCCAGGTCCGCGATGGCCGAATATATCGCGCTCCGGCGGGCACAGCCGCATTTCGCCAATGCGCGTTCGATCCGCAACGCGCTGGACCGGGCGCGCCTCAGGCAGGCGAACCGGCTGTTTTCTACCGCCGCGACGCCGCTCGATGCCGCCGCGCTCTCGACGATCACCGAGGCCGATATCCGCGCGAGCCGCGTCTTCCGCGGCGGTCTCGACACCGATCGCAAACGGGCGATGGAATGAAAGGAACGACCATGCCGCAGATCCGCATCGCCCCCTCGATCCTGTCGGCCGATTTTGCAGATTTCGGGCGGGAAATCCGTGCCATAGAGGCACAGGGCGCCGACTGGGTTCATGTCGATGTGATGGACGGACATTTCGTCCCCAACCTCACGTTCGGCCCCCCGGCGGTGAAGGCCTTCCGCCGGCACGTCACCACCACGATGGACGTGCATCTGATGATAGCGCCGGTGGATCCCTTTATCGGGGCCTATGCCGAGGCCGGGGCGGATATCCTGACCGCCCATGTCGAGGCCGGGCCGCATATCCACCGCACGCTGCAGGCGATCCGCGCGGCAGGGATGAAGGCCGGTGTCGCGTTGAACCCGGCCACACCAGTCGAGGCGGCCGAGCATCTGCTGGACCTTGCCGACCTCGTCTGCGTGATGACGGTGAACCCGGGTTTCGGCGGGCAGAAGTTCATCGACCTCGCGCCGAAGATCCGCCGTCTGCGCGGGATGATCGGCGACCGGCCGATCCATATCGAGGTCGATGGCGGCGTGGACCCGACCACTGCGCCGGGTCTGGTCCGAGCCGGTGCCGACGTGCTCGTCGCCGGATCGGCGGTGTTCCGCGACGGGTCTGCTGATGCGCCAGAGGCCTATGGCCGCAACATCCGCGCCATCCGCTCGGCGGCGGCGTTGCTCGAGGGGGTCGCCCCATGATAGGAACGGGCGGCAGGCTGCCGTTTGACGAGGGCGCGGCGATAGACGGCTTCTAGCCCTGTTGATCCACCCTGCGATCGGGGCCGTCGGGCTGCAACGCGCCCTCGACTTTGCCGTTCCACGGCAGGGCAGGGCGCCCTAGGAGCCGCCGTTCGTTGAGCGGGGCCTGAGGTATTGGAAGTGCCCAGCCCGGCCGCTCGCGTGTAGCATCGAAAGATCCAAGAGCAGCTTTTGGCCGCCGTCGGCATGCTTCTCGCTGCAGCATACCTACTGAAGCAGCCGCCGGGGCTCGTTGTCCCGCCCCGGCAGTAGGTCTCACGCTATGCGCTGCACCTTGATTTCTCCCGCATTCAGAAAACAGGCCTTGGAAAAGACCTCAATCGGGACGGGATTCGGAAGGCGAAGGTCCGTCAGGTCCGGCACTGCTGATCGCTCCGGGTCGTAGGAACGGTCTACCTGCGAGATGAAGGCGAGAATTGTGCCGGTACTGCGCGCAAATTCCTGCAGGACATGCAGCTGCTCTGCCAGGGCGGGCTTGCTACGCTGCTGATCAAGAATTTGCAGGTAGTCGATGACGGCGACAGTCTCGCGCGGCGCGCCGGACAAATACCGAGTGATGAAGTCGGCGCTGATGTCGTTCGAAGTCACGATCTCCAGCGCGCGTGCCGTCACCTGGTCATTCAAGGACTGGATCCGGTCCAGGACCTCGTGCTCTGTGTACTCCAGCGTGAAGAAGACGGCCCGACGTCCGTCGAGGACAGCATCGATCAGAAGCTGCAATCCGAGCCTTGTCTTGCCGTGCCCGGGTCGCGCCGCAAGCAGGAGCATGTCCCCTGCCGCGAGGTCTGGCAGCAGCGAGGTGGCAGGCGGGCTCATCATCAGGCGAGAAGAGAGTAGACTCCACGCCACAAACCCCTCTTCGCGCGCGATGCGGTCCAAGGCATCGTGCAGGGGAATATCTTCGTCGCGGGCCATGAGCTTGGCCCGCCGCTTCAAGCTGTGGATTGGTGCGGATAGCCGCATAGGGAACCTCCATTCCGAGCGGATGACGCAACCCCTCCTTATGCGATCGCTCGAACAGATGGTTCGATGACGTTCGACGCCCTGTATGTGCGATACTTCCCGAACTGGAGGGAGGAGGCGCGGGCCAAGCCTGGTTGGGCAGAGTATCCCGGGTGCCGAGTTCGAGCAAGGTTAACAGCAGATGAGGGGCTGGTCGCCTCCCTTGGCCGTGCGCTGTCGCAACAGCAGCAAGGCGCCTTCATCTTGGTCGTTCAAGTTTCCGGGTGCGATGCCCTGAAGCTGCGGTTCGCAACGCCCGCTGGCAAAGCTCAGTAGGAGCAGGAGGTGTCTTTCGCCGCGGGCTTCCGCAACGTCCGGGAAGGGTAAAGGGGATCATGGCAGCCGTTCGGCAGTTTATCTTCACGCTCGTTTGGTCGAGTTCACTAATATCTGTCCCCGAGGTGAAGTGATTGGCGGCTTCAGGAGTAACCGGTCCCTACCCATGAGACGCCAACCGCGATCCTTCCAAGTCGCGTTGCCTTCAGCCGATACCACGTCATGCCCAACGATCCGGAGGTGCCAGGGCGCATCTCCTTCCGATTCCACCAGAATCTCGCTTCCGTCGCGACTGGCAGTCACCGTGAGAGGATGCGCACCTGCCACCTCGCATCGCGCCGTCGCTCCGTCAGCGAGGGCGTAGAGGGTGACAGTGACACCCTCGGCGAAGTCGTAGTCGACCGTGTTGTCGTGCGCGCCCGTCGGCAGGAGCGTGCCCTCCCGGACATAGAGCGGCAAGCTGAAGACATCGTGGTGTTCCCGATGCCAGCCGCCGGTCTTTTCCTCGCCCGTCATCAGATGCGTCCAGCGGCCCGGAGGAAGGTAGACGTCGACCGTGCCATCCTCAGAAAAGACCGGGGCGACAAGCAGGCTGCTGCCCAGCATGTACTGACGGTCGAGCGTGGCGGCACCCGGATCTTCGGGAAACTCCAGAACCATCGCCCGCATCATCGGAACGCCGGTCCGGCTTGCCTCGACGGCGGCGGCGTAGAGATAGGGCATCAGGCGGGACTTCAGGCGGGTGAACTGCCTGAGCACCTCGACGGCCTCGTTGTCGAAGGCCCAGGGCACGCGGTAGCTGTCGGAGCCATGCAGCCGGCTGTGGCTGGACAGGAGGCCGAAGGCGCACCAGCGCTTGTAGACATGTGCGGCGGCGGTGCCTTCGAACCCCCCGATGTCGTGACTCCAGAAGCCGAAGCCGCAGAGGCCGAGCGAGAGCCCCCCGCGCAGGCTTTCAGCCATCGAGGCATAGTTGGAATCGCAGTCTCCGCCCCAGTGGACCGGGAACTGTTGGCTGCCGACAGCGGCGGAGCGGGCGAAGACGATTGCGTCCTTTCCGCGTTCGCGCTGCAGCAGCTCGAAGACCACCCTGTTGTAGAGGTAGGCATAGTAATTGTGCATCCGCTCCGGGTCGGAGCCGTCGTGCCAGACGACATCGGTCGGGATGCGCTCGCCGAAGTCCGTCTTGAACGCATCCACGCCCATGTCGAGGAGGCGTTTGAGGTGGCCGCAGTACCACTCGGCGGCCCCGGGATTGGTGAAGTCGACGATGGCCATGCCGGGCTGCCACAGGTCCCATTGCCAGATGCTGCCGTCGGGCCGGCGCAGCAGGTATTCCTTCTCGCGCCCCTCGTCGAAGAGAGGGGAGAGCTGGCTGATGTAGGGGTTGATCCAGAGGCAGGTGCGGATGCCCCGCGCACGGATGTTCGCAAGCTGGCCTGTGGGGTCCGGAAAGGTCTGTGGATCCCATTCGAAATCCGTCCAGTGCAGCCCGCGCATCCAGAAACAATCGTAGTGGAAGACCTGCACGGGGATGCCCCGTTCCTGCATCCCGTCGAGAAAACCGTTCACAACGCCGGCGTCGTAATCCGTGGTGAAGGAGGTGGAGAGCCAGAGCCCGAACGACCAGACCGGCGGCAGTGCGGGCCGGCCGGTCAGTCCGGTGTAGCGTGCGATCACATCCTTGGGCGTCGGGCCGTCAATGACGAGATATTCCAGCACCTCGCCGGGAACGGAGAATTGTGCCTTTGACACCTTCTCGGTCGCGATCTCGAAACTGGCGCGGCCAGGGTTGTTGACCAGCAGGCCCCAGCCCTTGGACGTCAGGAAGAACGGGATATTTTTGTAAGCCTGATCGGTGCCGGTGCCGCCGTCGCGGTTCCAGATTTCGACGCTCTGGCCGTTCTTGACGAAGGCCGTGAAGCGCTCGCCCAGACCATAGACATATTCGCCTACGTCGAGGTCCAGCCGCTCGAACACATGCGCTGCGCCGGTGTCGCGGTCGCGCGCCTGGCCCGCGGCCTTGAGACCGCTTCCGGTCAGCCGGCGCCCATCGCGCAGGAAATCCAGCCGGTAGCGTCCCTCTCGCGGCAGGCGGGCGGAGAGCTGCCCTGTTTCAAGGATGGCCTCTTGCCCGGTCCAGCGGATCTGGCCGTGACCATCCCCGGCCGCGAGCGCGAAGTCCGGGCCGAGCTGGCGCGCACCGCGGAAATGCTCCAGGCGCACGGCAATAATCCCGTCAGCAGGAGAGGTCAGCCGCAGCAGGAATACCCCGGTGTTGAGCTGGTCGCCCCGGCCCTTCAGGTCCCGCGTCGCGATGATGGCGACGAGGCCGGTTCCCTCGGCCCGGACCTCATGCACATGCACCGGGTTGAGGAGAGCGAGGTTGTCCGGAACGAGCCAGTTGCCGTCACTGAATTTCATTGAACTTGGTCCTTGGAGGAGGCGCGGCGTGCGGTCGTCATTTCACCGCCCCGACGATGACGCCCTTCGTGAGCGTTCGCTGGAAGATCAGGAAGAACAGGATGGTCGGCGCTATGCCCAGAAGCGATGCCGCCGCCGTCGTCGTCGGGTCCGAGACGTACTGACCGCTCAGCACCCCCATTGCGACCGAGATCGTCTGCGTGTCGTTCGAGGCCAGAAGCACCAGCGGCAGCAGGAATTCGTTCCAGGTCCAGATAAAGAAGAACGTGGCCAGCACCGCGAGCGTAGGGCGCAGGATCGGCAGCACGATAAGCCGAAGGATCTGCCAGCGGGTCGCTCCGTCGACGCGTGCGGCCTCAAGAAGTTCGTGGGGAAACTCCTGCATCACGGCGGACAGCAGGTAGGTGCCGAACGCCGATTGCAGGACGGTGAAGATGATAATGACCGACCAGAGGCTGTCGAACAGTCCCGCGGCCTTGGCCATGTAGTAGAGCGGATAGACCAGCGACTCCTGCGGGATCATGATGCCGAGCAGGATGAGGACCAGAAGCGCCCGCCCACCCCTGATCCGGCCGATGCCGATCGCATAGGCATTAAACAGGCTCAGCGCGGTGCCGAACACCGCCGCGGCGCCGGACAGAAGGAGGCTGTTCAGCAGCTTGCGGGGAAAGTTGGCGTGAACCCAGAAGGCCTTCAGCCCCGCGATGGTGAAACTGTGCGGCAGCGCAAGCGGCCCGCGGGCGGCGTAATCTGCCGCTGTCTTCACCGCGTTCATGGCCGCCAGTACCAGGGGTGCCAGCATGAGAAGCAGGAACAGGATCAGAAGCCCAAGCACGATCCAGCGGCCGGCGCCGCGCCGTCGCGATCTGCGGCCGGCTGAAGGCTTCGCCGGGGCGGAAGGGATCGTCGCGTCGGTCATTCCATGTCCTCCTCTTCGTCGCGGGACTGTGCCCAGAGGAAGATCAGACCGAGGACGACCGTGATCGCGGTCTGTGCCGTGGCAATGGCCGCGCCGTAGCCCACACGCACGGTGGAGAAGAACTGGTAGTAGGAATAGTAGGATGGCACCATCGTCGAGAAATTCGGCCCGCCGTTCGTCAGCACGTAAACCGGGGCGAAGACCTTCAGCGCGGCGATCGTGGTGGTCAGGCCGACCACGAAGATCTCTGGTCGAAGCATGGGGATGGTGATGTACCAGAACCGCTGGACACTTCCGGCACCGTCGAGTTCCGCCGCCTCGTAGAGCGAAGGATCGACACGGGCGAGACCGGACATGAAGACGACGAGCGAATAGCCGATCTGGAGCCAGACCATCACCGCCATAAGCGCGTAGATCGCGAGCCCCGGATCGCCCAGCCAGTTCCCCTGCAACCCGACCATGCCGAGCCCTCCGAGAATAAGGTTCAGTACCCCGTGTGGATTCAGTATCCAGCCCCAGAGGATGCCCGCGGCCGAAACCGGCAGGATCTGGGGAAGATAGAAGCCCGCGCGAAAGAAGCTCGACAGACCCTGCCCGAAAGTGTTGGCGACGTAGTCGAAGAGCGTCGAGGCCAGGACGAGGCTGATAACGGTCGGCACGACTGCCATGGCGACGACGAAGAAGAGCGTATTCTCCAGCGAGGTCCAGAACGCCGTGTCGGCCAGGAGGCGGGTGTAGTTCGCCAGTCCCACATAGCGAGGCTCGCCGATCCCGCGCCAGCGGGTGAAGCTGATGCCGATATTCATTGCGAAAGGCACCGCCACGACCAGCAGGAAGCCGATCAGGCCCGGCATGAGGTATAGCCACCACGCTGCGGCGTCGCGCCGGTTCCGGGAAAATGTCGCCATGGTTCTGGGCCCCGAAGGGCGGGGCAGCCGCGCTGCCCCGCGCAGGTGTCAGTTCAGGCCAGCGTCATAGGCCTGCTTAAGGCGCTCGCCAAACTGCTTGGGCGTGATCGATCCGCCGATTACCGCCTGGGTTCCCTGCAGCACGACGTTGTAGAACCCTGCGACAGGCCAGTCCGGGTAGAAGCCGAGGCCCTTCTGCGCGACCAGCTTGTTGAACAGCGTCGTGGTGATCTTGCCGACCGGATTTGTGATCTTCGCCGGATCCGCCGCGATCGGAAGCCCGCCGCTATTGCCCATCAGGTTCTGGATCTTCGGGCTGAGCGTGATGCCGATGAAGTCGTAGGCCAGATCCTTGTGCTTGGCCGACTTCGGCACGACCCAGAGGTTCCCCGTCGAGCCCGGCGCGAAACGGTTGCCGGGGAACAGGAACTGGCTGGCGTGGAAGGTCTTGATGTTGCCGAAGGCGGTCGAGAGCCACGTGCCGGTGATCGCGAAGGGCGATTTTCCCGACGTGAACTGGCTGATCATGTCATTGGCGTTCATGCCAGTGGAATCCTTGCTGACATAGCCCTTCTTCACCCAGTCCTGCAACTTCTGGGCGGCATAGACGAAGGGCTTGGTGTCGAGCGGGCCCTTGAGTCCCTCGAAATCGGAGACCCACTTGGCATCCGCCTTGCTCAGCGCCAGCAGGTACATCAGATGCTGCGCGGGATAATCGTTGGCCGCTTCGGCAATCGGAGTGATGCCCTTGGCGACGAACTTGTCCATGTCGGCTTCGAACTCTGGCAGGGTTTTCGGCACGGTCATGCCCGCCTTTGACAGCATGTCGGCATTGTAGAAGACCGAGACGAATTCGCCGTAGTCCGAGATGCCATAGAGTGGACCTGAGCCGAAGATGCCGTTCTGATCATAGCGGCCCAGTTCGACGGCGCTCGGGCTGAGGATCTTGTCCCAGCCGCGGTCGTGGAAAGGCTTGTCCAGCGATTGGAGCAGGCCTTCGCTGGCAACGAGGCCGGCGGTGCCATTGCCCTTGTTGTATTCCAGGACGTCAGGCGCCTCGGAGGAATTCAGGATCAGACTGCCGGCCTGGTTGATCTGATTGAAAGTCTTTAGCTCGAACTCGACGTTCACATCTGGATGCTGCTGCTTGAATTCCTTCAGCGCGGCCGCCCAGGAGATGCCGAGCGCCCCATCTGCCGGCTCGTACCACCAGACCTTGAACGTCTTGCTTGCGGCAAGGGCCGGGCCGGTTCCAACGGTCAGCCCGGCCAGCAGCGCAAGCGCCAGCTTCATCGCAGTCTTCATTTTGTCACCTCCCTTGGTGTCGGTCTTCAGACCCTTCAGTCGACGGGTCAGCCCTGCCTTCGGCCGCGGTCCGTGGTTCCTCCCTTCGGACCCGTACGGGTTGGCAAGGCATCCGTAAACGTTTACGGTAGTATTTCCGAAAACGTTTACGAGTCAATTGCCCTTTTTTGGGACTTCGGTCAGAACGGTAGGATGCAAGGGTGGAGGAGGCATGAGCATTGGCATCAAAGGACTGGCCGAACACCTGAATCTATCCATCGGGACGGTGTCGCGGGCGCTGAACGACCGGCCGGACGTGAACCCGGAAACCCGCAAGCGGGTCGGCGAGGCGGCCCTCGCGCTCGGCTACGTTCCCAACCAGTCTGGCCGCAGCCTGCGCCGCGGTCAGACCGGCGTCATTGCCTTCATGATGGAGACGGGGCACGAGATCACCGGACAGGGTGACGCCTTCTTCATGAGCATCTTCGACGGGGTCCAGACGGTCCTGGGCCGCCATCATCTCGATCTCGTGGCCCTGCTCTGCCCATCGGATGAGGATGCGGGCGATTACCTGAAGCGGATGGTCAGCCGCGGCATCGCCGACGGGATCATCATTTCTTCGACCAAGAGGATCGATCCGCGGATCGACTTCCTTGCCAGCCGCGGCGTTCCCTTTGTCACCCTCGGTCGGTCAAGCACCGATGCCGGGCAGCCCTGGATCGACATCGACTTCGAGGCCATGGCACGGCAGGCGATCGACCGGCTCGTCGCCCGCGGCCACGAACGGATCGCCGTGACCGTGCCGGATGACGACGCGAACCTCGGACATGTCTTCCTGGACTCCGCGCGGCAGGCACATTCCGCGCATGGCCTGGTGCTCGACCCCGAACTGGCCCTGCCGTTTCGCCCGAACGAGGCAGGCGGCTATGCCGTGGCGGGCCGCCTTCTGGCCTTGCCGGAGCGGCCGACGGCGGTGGTGCTGCTGAACCCGAGCCTTGCCGCTGGCCTTTATCGAGGGCTTTCCGAAGCTGGCGTTCGCCCGGGCAGGGATATCGCCGTGATCGGTCGAGAGAGCCCGCAATCCCCCTATCTGTCGCCAAGTCTGACGCGGTTCCGCGAAGATCTGTTCGGCTGCGGCATGGCACTTTGCGAGGCGCTTCTGGCCTCGATGCCGCGATACGCCGATATCTACCCGACCGGCACCATCCGCCGGATCTGGCCCACGGAACTGATCGACGGCGAAAGTGACGCGTTCAGAGCCGGGAGATAGGCGAAGCGGAAGACCCGCTTCCTGATGCTGGGGCCGGAGACGGGAGGGAGAAACCACGGGGAGATCCGTCTCTTGTTTATGGGAGCGTTCGCCAATACCGGAATTCAACACGCCGTATGATCCGGCCAACGCAATCGCGGCTCATGAGGCCGGCGAACAACTTGAGGGGGCAACGGCCGCCATGCCTGGATTGGCCTCGTCGCTGCCGTTCGTCATACCATCCCTGACGACAGCAAGGCGCCCCCATACCGGCCGGTAGGGGCCGAGGTCGAACACCACTGGAGCGGACCGACCGCTCGGTCCGGAAAGCCGAAAATTGCGTGACGAGCAGGTGCCCAACTCTTCTGAGAGAACGGGCGTTGAGCGGAGCTCCATCGCAGTGGTGACGGCCAGGCGTACAAAAGACAAACGGGACTCCGTTGGCGCAACCCCGGCAACCTAGGCTCCAGACTTCGGTAACGAGGTCGTCCCGATCAAGCCATTTCGCACATAAGGCGCCGGGTGCTGAGGTACGGCTTTCGCATCGGCTTTGTTTGATCCGTCATTGTATGGCCGCTGCCTTCGTCTGAGATCGCCTCGGGTACTGGCTTCGGTCCGCGGTCGGCGCAATGGCTGCCAACATGATGCTGGTTCGATGCAATTCCGGCTTGTCCTCTTATGAGTAAGCCGCGCAGGGCAAAAATCATGCATTTTCTCCGTACCTTTGTCTTGCAATTTGCAAAGCCGGATTCTGTTATTGGACGGGCATGAGGCGCTGCATCGGGGAGCTGCGCGATCGCTTACGTAGCCGTAGGAACAGCATTCATTGAACACGCTGTCACCGGCGCGGTCTACGGCGTTGCCGCTGATGATCTGATCTGGGCGGAACGGGATACCCTTGTCGGCGGCGCCCGGCGGGAAATCATCCGGTTCGGTCAGTGCAACCACCGCGAGTTGGGTCTGCTCAAATGGGCGATATGGGAGTTGCCGGACGGCGAACTCGACGACTTTCAAGCTGACGTCGGGCCGCACAAGCTCGTTATGGATTTTGAACTTGACCGGGTGTGAGCGGGCGATCTGTCAGATACGGAACGCTGTGCCGCGCCGCCCAGTTAGTTCCGCCGGTACTTTCACACAATCGATTATTTGAGATCGCACCCGTGCCGGGCCCTTGCGAGATCATAACCGGCGCGCTTTCGGTCACGCCCACTTAGGCGTCGCGGTCGAAAGTGAGTTGCGCCTGTGCGACGTCGCTCACGGATCCTCCACTCGTTGCGGCTAGCCAGGCAGCCAAGTTTAACGGGAAGCGGGATATGGAAATCTGCCGCGAGATGGCGGGGACAATTTTGGCGGCCGGTGGAACCCGGGTCTTTCTTTGGGGCCAGACCCTACCGGCGCACGAGGCCCAGCATCGCGACGAGCGCCAGTGCTGCCGGCACCAGGCAGGCGAGGAAGATCGCCCGCGCCGCATGCGCCCCGTCCTCTGGTGCCTGCATAGATAGGAACCCGCTGGCATTGGCGACGATGCCGATGACGGCGGCGCCAAGTGCATAGCCCAGCCGCTGCAGCACCGGGATTGCGCCGGCAATGCGCTGTACCTCGTCTCCGTCAGCCAGCGCGGTCGAGCGGCGCAGGATGAAGGTCCAGGACAGTCCGAAGCCGCCGCCCATGGCTGCCATCGCCACGGCCACCAGCCAGACGGACCCTGACGGCATCGCCCAGACCATCAGCAGAAGGCCAAGCGCGACCACGATCATGCCGGTGGCAATCAAGGACCGATCCATGCGTTCGGGCGCGCCCGAAACCAGGATCGCCATCAGGGTCCAACCGATCGAACTGCAGGCCAACTCCGCTCGCAGTTGAGTCGACCCATTTCGCCGTCAAATCCCCGGAATGACGCCTCTTTTCCCGTGAAATAGTTTCGGTACAAACATAAAGTTTACAACTTCTTAAACATTTGCGTTCGCACTGTTGCAGGCCTGCGACAAAAGTATCCCAAAGGTTGCATTTTGTGTGCATGTTTTTCGGAAAGAGGTTGTGACTGCATCAATTGCAACCCTAGCTAGAGGCAGCGGCGCCTGGAGCAAGTCGTGGTTTCTAAAAGGCGACCGGTATAACGATCTACGTGAGGTAAGAGCATGGTCCGTAAGTCCATCCACTACATTGCAAAATCTCTTTCGGTCTTTTCCCGCAACGAGGACGGCGCAACTGCCATCGAATATGGTCTGTTTGCTGCCCTGATTGCCGCGGTTCTGGTGGTCATCGTCGGCAACCTCGGGGTGGTCGTGCAAACCAAGTTCGCTAACGTTTGCACCGCACTCGACAGCACTGGCAACTGTGCAGTGCAGTGACGATCCGCACGATCGGCGTTCTGGCGCTCTCGGGGATCGGAGCGGCCGGAGTGGCCTGGGTCTATGTTCGTAGCGGCCCCGCACCGGTTCCGGCGGCGGCCGAGAGTGTTGCGGTGGCGCCCGCGCAAACCGTGTCCGTGCTGGTGGCGGCCCGGGGCCTCAAGCCCGGAGACGTGGTCAGGGCGGCGGATATCGCCTCGGCCCGGCGCCCGAAAGCGGGGGTGCCTCCGGACGCCATACCGTCCGACGCTGCACATTTCGGTGGCATCACCGGCCGCGTGGTAAGCTATCCGTTGGCGCAGGGGGCGATCTTTGATCCGCACGATCTTCAGGCCGCGCCAAGCGTCGATGCGGCGCTTCTGGCGCGCGGCATGCGCGGCATCTCCATCGCCGTGACGCCACAGAGCGCCGTGGCCGGGCTGCTGACGCGTGGCGATTATGTCGATGTTCTATTGGCTTACAAGACAAGCTCTGGTCAGGAGGCGAGCCGTCGTATCCTGCAGGGGCTGCGGGTTCTGGCGACCGATCAGGACACTGCGGTGACCGGCAAGCCTAGCGGTTCACCCCCCAAGACCGTCACGCTCCAGGTGACGCCGGAGGGCGCGAAGATGGTGGCGTTGGCGCAGCGGGTAGGAACGCTCTCTCTCGCGCTCAGCCGGGCCCCATTGTCGGGGGCGCCGGAATCGGTGCGCTACGATGCGCCCGTCACGGTGCAGGACCTGACCGGGAGCACCGCGGCGGAGGCAGGGCCTACGCCGGCCCCGACCGTGCACACGAGCACGCCGGTTCGCGCCCGGGCGTGGTCGGCAGCAGATGTGCAGATCGTGCGCGGGGCGGGCGTGGCCCGGATCACGCCCGCGGTCACGTCCGGAGCGGGCAAGGGGGGCGGTTGATGCGAGCAGGGTGGTTGGTGGTATTCCTGATCTTCCTGGGGGTGACGGGGGGACAGGGGCGTGCCGCGACCGTGATCGGGGGGGATGGCGCAAAGCTGGGTCTCTATATCGGGCAGGGCAAGCTGATCAAGCTCGACAACGCGGTCGACAATGTTTTCCTCGCCAATCCCGACATTGCGGATGTCGCGGTCAAATCGGCGAAATACATCTACATATACGGAAAGGCTTCGGGCGAGACCACACTTTACGTTTTGGATTCCAGCGGCAATGTCAACTATAGCGCGACGGTGAATGTATCACCCAATTTGAGCGCCTTGTCCGAAGCGGCGCGGTCGGTGGTTTCGGCGGGCCGGATTTCGGTGCTGAATGCCGGCGGGGCGCTCGTGCTGAAAGGCACGGTTGATACGGCCGATGATGCCACGAAGGCGATGCAGGTCGTCAAGAGCCTCGCTGGAAAGAACGCCGTTGTCGTCGACAATCTGCAGTTGATTACGCCAGCGCAGGTGAACCTCCAGGTGCGCATCGCAGAGGTCTCGCGCACGGTGGGCAATGAGTTGGGCGTCAGCCTCAACGGCACCGGTAGCGGGGGGCTGAATTCGGACGGGCAGTTCAGTGGCTCCTTTTCGCTGACCGGATCAGTGCTGAAGGGCAACGCGAAGCTGAACTACATGATCGACACGCTGGCGAAGGAGGGTCTGATCACCATCCTGTCGGAGCCGAACCTGACCGCGCGGTCGGGTGACACGGCCTCGTTCCTCGCGGGCGGCCGGTTCCCGTACCAGACCGGGGGGACGGCGACGACGGCGTCCTCGGTCGTCTTCGAACCCTACGGGGTGGAGCTGAAGTTCACCCCAGTGGTGGTGCGCCCGAACCAGATCAGCCTGGCCGTCAACACCTCGATCCGGGAGCTCGACTTTTCCAACGGCTCCAAGACGCAGACGCAATCGGTGCCGCTGATCCTGGAGCGGAGTGCGTCGACGACGGTGGAGGTCGGGTCCGGGCAGAGCTTTGCCATCGCCGGGCTTTTCGACACCAAGACGCAGCAGGATGTGGCGAAACTGCCCGGTCTCGGAAGCCTGCCGGTTCTGGGCGCGCTCTTCCGGTCGACCGAGTTCCAGAAGGGGGAGAGCGAGCTGGTCGTCGTGGTGACACCCTACATCGTCCATCCGGTTTCTCCCGGTCAGGTCAAGACGCCGGTCGACAAGTTCAAGGCCTCGTCCTTCGTCGGGCGCGCCTTCCTCGGCCAGCTCAGCGCGGATGTGCCGGAGGGAAAGACCGGCGTCTCGGTCAGGGCGCTCAATGGGGCGGCGGGGGCGATGCTGCAATGATGGGACGGGTCGCAACGCTGCTGCTGCTCGGGCTGTCGCTGTCGGCCTGCGCGCCGGACGTGGGCGGTATCCCGGAGGTGCAATCCACGCTGAAGCCGAACTATTCCGAGGCACAGTTCGAATTCGCTTTCGCCCGAGGCGCCGGGCACCTTTCAGTGGCGGAGCGAACGCGGATGATCCGCTTCCTCGGGAGCCTTGACCTCACCCGCTCGGACGAGATCATCGCGACGGTTCCGGCCAGTGGCCTGCCGCGCACGGATGCGGAGCGGGCCCGGGATCTGCGCGGGCTGCTCGCCCTGCGCCGGGCGAAGGTGCAGATCCTGATGCCGGCCGCGAGCTTCGACACGCATCCGGGCGGGGCAGGGCGCGGGATCCTGCGCGTGCTGCGGGCCGATGGCGTGACCGCCGATTGCGGACAGCCGTCCTACCACAACCTCGGCTGCGCGACGGCCAGCAACCTGGCGGCGATGATCGCCGATCCGGGAGACGTGTTGGCGCCGGCGCAGACCGGGACCGCGGCCCATTGAGGGGGGAGCGATGAACAAGATCGCCATGCCGGCCATGACGGCCTATCTCGAGACTCCCGCCGCAGAGGCGGCGCTGCGCGGGGTGGCGGAGCGGATGCCCTGGCCGGCCCTTGACATGCACAAGGGCGGCCTGGCGACTGCGGCACGGGTGGCCGGGCGCACCGGCGGCGCGCGCAGCATCATCGCCGAACTGGGCACGATGACGGGCGAGGGCGCGGAGGAGGCGTTGCGCGCGCTGGCGGAGGCTGAGGTCTCCGTCGTTCTTCTCGGCGAGCGGGACGACGTGGCGACCTATCGGCGGATGATCCAGGCCGGGGCGCGGGATTACCTCGTCCTGCCGGTCACGGCGCCGGAGCTGGCGGCGGCGCTGAACCGTCCCGTGGGCCAGCCATCGGATCCCGCGGCCAAGGGCCGGGTGATCGGCGTCACCTCGGTGCGCGGCGGCGGCGGGGCGAGTTTCGTGGCCGCCAACCTCGCCTGGATCGCGCAGGCGCGGATGCACCGGCAGGCGTTGTTGCTGGATCTCGACCTTGGCTTCGGAACGCAGGCGGTGGACTTTGACAGCGATCCGACGCCCGGGTTGATCGAAGCGCTGCTGGATCCCGAACGGGTGGACGATACCTACCTTGCCGCGACGCTGGCGACACCGGGGGATGGGCTGCGGCTCTATTCCGCGGAAGGACCGATGGGGCGGGACGTGGACGAACTGCTCGAGGGCGCGCCGGCGTTGATCGAGCGACTGAAGGCGCAGAGCGACGCCGTTCTCGTCGATCTGCCGCGTGAGGCTGCGCTGGCGCATCCCGAGATCGTGGCGGCGCTGGACGATCTCGTCATACTGCTTTCGCCCGGGCTGGCGGTCGCGCGCGGCTATACACGGCTCGCGCAGCGGCTTGCCAAATCGGCGCCGGAGGTGACGCTGCACCCGGTGCTGTCCCAGGTCCGGACCGACGCTGGCCTGACCCGCAAGGAACTGAGCGCCGCACTTGGCGAGAAGATCGAGCGGCTGATCCCGCAGCAATCCCGGGCGCTGGCGCGCGCGGCGATCGCGGGGCGGCCGCTAGCGGCGCGCGAGCCGCGCAACCCGGCGGTGCGGGAGGTGACGCGGCTGGCCGGGGATCTGCTCGGCGCGCCGCAGCGCGCGAAACGCGGCTGGTACGGGCTCGCGCGATGACCAGCGTGGCGCTGAAGCTGGAGACCAACCTCGCCCTTCAGGCCGAGCGGGTGGCCAGCCGCGTCGCCGGGACGCCGGAGCCCGCCGACCCCGTACATGCCGCAAGCGAAGGCATCGACTGGCTGATGCGGCAGGAGGGCGTGGCGCTCTCGCTCTCCGAGCAGAGGCAATTGCTGGATCTTGTGCTGGGCCTGCTGGAGAGCAGCGCGCCCGCAAGTGCAGTGCCGGCCGGGCGCGCGGCGGCAGCGGGCGGTTCGACCCGTTCCTCCCGGCTGATCGAGCTGAGTCAGACGGTGACGCCTGCCGTGCTCGAGGCCCTCGATTTCGGCGCGCTCGCCGCCATGGACGCCCGCGAGCAACGCGAGGAGATCCGCCGCATCGTCCGCGCAGCGAGCGTGGAGCAGCGGCTGGAGATCAACGGGCGCGAGCTCGTCGACCTGATTGATTACATCGCCGACGACCTTTTGGGCTACGGCCCGCTGGAGTCTCTCCTGGCCGATGACAGCATCGCCGAAATCATGGTGAACGGGGCCGAGGAGGTCTATGTCGAGCGCCTCGGCAAGATTGAGCTGACGGGTCTGCGCTTCCGCGACAATGCCCATGTGCTGAACGTCGCGGTGCGCATCGTTTCCGAGGCCGGGCGGCGGATCGACGAGACCCAGCCGCTCGTCGACGCGCGGCTGAAGGACGGGAGCCGCGTGAACGTCATCGTCCCGCCGCTGGCCATCGACGGGCCGGCGATCACCATCCGGAAATTCCCGGAAGAGGAGATCACGCTGCGCGACCTGGTCCGGCGCGGCACGCTCTCGATGCAGATGGCCTCGTTCCTGGAACTGGTCGGCAAGCTCCGGCTCAACGTCGTCATCTCCGGCGGCACCGGCGCGGGGAAGACGACACTTCTGAACGCGCTTTCGCAGGCGATTCCGCGAACCGAGCGCATCATCACCATCGAGGACGCGGCTGAGTTGCGCCTGCAACAGCCCCACGTCGTGCGCCTGGAGACGCGCCCGCCCAGCATCGAGGGCAAGGGCGAGGTCACCGTCCGCACGCTTTTGCGCAACGCGCTTCGGATGCGGCCCGACCGGATCATCATCGGCGAGGTCCGCAGCGAGGAGATCATCGAGCTTCTGCAGGCGATGAACACCGGCCATGACGGCTCGATGTCCACGCTTCACGCCAACACCCCGCGCGAGGCGCTGACGCGGATGGAGAACATGGTGGCGATGTCGGGGGTGCAGCTTTCCACCGATTTCGTGCGCGGGCAGCTGAAAGACGCAATCCAGCTGATCGTGCAGATCGCTCGGATGCAGGACGGGGTGCGGCGGGTGACCTCGATTTCGGAGCTTGTCGGGCTCGAAGGCGACAGCGTAACGATGCAGGAACTTTTCGCCTACCGGCAGGAGACCGTGAGCGAGACCAAGGGTGTCGTCGGGCGCTTCACCTTCGCCGGTGCTCGGCCGGCCTTCACGCGGCGCGCGCAGGAATACGGGCTGGTGGAGGCGCTCGAACAGGTCCTGGGGATGGGGGCTTAGGATGCTGGCGGCGCTGGTTGTCTTCCTGATGGCCTTCTTCGGCTTCTCGGCCCTGGGTCTTGGCCTTCTGATCCTTGCGGACCGGCAGATGCGCAAGCGCCGGGCGAGGCTGCGCCGCTATTCGTTGGTGCTCTCCGCCGAGCGGGTCGCGGCGGCTGTGCGGCGGGAGCGGTCGCAGTCGCGCCATGGCGCGCCGGGGCGGCGGTGGCTCACTGGGCTCGCGCGGGATCTGGAGCGGGCCGGGATCGGGGCCCGGCCGGAGGTGGTCGTGGCGGTCTTCGGCCTTGTCGCCCTTCCCCTGTCGTTCTGGGCCGCGCGCTTCACCGGAGCAGGGGCCGTCGCCGCGCCTGTGATTGGGCTGGCCGGCGGCTGGCTGATCCTGATCGGTGTAATCCGGGCCCGCGCCGAGTTCCGGGCGCAGGCCTTCACCGATGCGTTGCCCGACGCGCTCGACACGTTTGCCCGCGGGCTGCGCGCCGGGCGGCCGGTGGTGGATTCGATCCGCCTCGTGGCCGGGGCGGCTGAGGGCCGGGTGCAGCAGGAGTTCGAGCGCTGCTCGCGCGAGATCGGCGTCGGCATGTCGCTTGCCGCGGCGCTCGACGGGATCTCCCGCCGGGTCGGCACCGCGGAAGCGCGGTTTATCGCCATGGCGATCGGCTTGCAGGCGGAGACCGGTGGCAACCTTATCGAGACCTTCGACAACCTTGCCTCGCTGATCCGGGACCGGCGCAAATTACGGCGCAAGATCAGGGCCCTGGCGGCTGAAACGCGGGTGAGTGGCTGGATCCTGGGCACGCTACCGTTCGTTGTGGGCGGCGTGATCCTGTTTCTCAGCCCGCGCTACCTGCGCCCGCTGGTCACCGATCCGCGCGGCCATGCGATGCTGGGCTTCGCCGCGGCGAGCCTTCTTCTGGGCGTGCTCAGCATGCGGCGGCTGGGAAGGATCGAGATCTAGATGTCCCATGTCCTTATCGTCGCGCTCTCCGCCTTCGCGCTGCTGGTCGCCGCGCAGCTGGCGGTGGTTCAATGGGACGGGCAGCGCCGCCGGAGGCAACGGATCGCGCGTGCCTCGGGTGGGCCGGCGGCGGCGCCTGTGGCGGCGGGGCGGAAGCCCGGGCGTGCGCTGATCAGCGCGCTGCGCCGGATCTTGGTTCTGACGGCCGAGCGCGCGGCGATCCTGAGCGGCGCCGAAGCGGAGAAATCGGCGGTGCTGCTGACCTCCGCCGGATTTCGCAGCCGCGATGCGTTGCTGATCTATTCGTTTCTGAAGCTGGTGCTGCCGGTCGGGCTGGTGGTGCTCGCTACGCCCTGGCTCTGGTTCACCGGCATCGGGCGGGGGACGCCGGCGCTTTCGGCCCTGATCGTAATCTCTGCCGCTATCGCGATCTCAAAAGCGCCGGACTGGATCCTATCGGCGGTGGCGCGGCGGCGCGCCGATGCGATCCGCCGGTCCTTTCCGGACATGCTCGAGCTGCTGGTGGTCACCAGCGAATCCGGGCTGAGCCCGCTGGCCGCGATGCGCCGGGTGGCGAGCGAGCTGGACGACGGCGGCTCGGTCCTCGGCGCCGAGCTGCGTCAGCTGGTGGTGGAGCTGAACATGCTGGCCGAGCGCCGCACCGCTTACGCCAATTTCGAGGAGAGGGTGCCGCTGGCGGAAGTGACGCTTTTCGTGAACACGCTGGAGCAGGCGGACCGTTTCGGCACGTCCTTCGCCACCGCCATGCGCACACTGATGACGGATATGCGCGCGCATATTCTGCTGCGCGCCGAGGAGCGGGCGGCGCGGCTGCCGGCGATCCTGACGGTGCCGCTCATCCTCTTCATCATGCCGGTGCTGCTGATCATCCTGATCGGGCCCGCTGCGCTGGCGATCATTGACAATATCGTCAAGCAGTGACGGGGGCGGAGTGGACTGGATCGGCCGAAGCGGAAAGGCGATGCGGAGCGAGGCGGGCGCCGCGGCGCTGGAGTTCGTCCTCGTCGCGCCGCTTCTGCTGGCGCTGATTTTCGGGATCAGCGCCTTCGGCTATGCCTTCGCTCTGCAGAACAGCCTGCGCGAGCTTGCCGCCGGTGCGGCGCGGGCCACCGTCGCGGGGCTCAACACCACCGAGCGGCAATCGATCCTTCAGACCTACATGGAGCAGGCCTCCACCGAGTATGTCCTTCTGGAGGAGAGCCGGATCTCCTACGCGCCGACCTTCACCTCGGGGAGCAACGCGGCGCTTTCGCTCGACGTGGATTACAGCCTGAGCGGCTCGATCGTCGGGATCGCGTCATCCCTCCTCGGAATCTCGATAAGCCAGCTGAAGGGGAGCGCCTACCTTGTCTATTGACCGCGCGGCCAGGCATGTCCTGCGCTTCGCGCGGGACGAGGCCGGTGTGACGGCGGTTGTGGTGGGCCTGCTCCTCGTGGTGCTAATCGGATTTGCCGCGTTGGGGGTGGATGTCGCGTCGCTCTACGCCGACCAGCGGGGGCTGCAGGCGAAGGCCGACCTCGCCGCGGTGTCTGGCGCGGGGCATGTGCCGGATGCCACCGCAGCTGTGGACGCGACTGTGGCCGGGAACGGGCTGCCGTCAAGCGCGCTGACGGCACTCGATTACGGCACCTACCAACCGGATCCGTCGATTGCCATCGGCTCCCGCTTCACAGCCAGTGTGCAGAGCGACCCGAAGACCAATGCCGTGGCGGTGACGCTGCAGCAGAGTTCGCCCCTTTACTTCGCGCGGGTGCTGACCGGACGGTCTTCGATCACGCTCTCCGCCTCGGCCACAGCGACACGGCCGGCCTGGGCGGCCTTTTCGCTTGGCTCGCGGCTGGCGCAGCTCAATGCCGGGGCGCTCAACGGGCTCTTGACCGCCGCGCTTGGCACCAGCGTCAACCTGAGCCTGGCGGATTATCAGAGCCTCGCCTCGACCAACGTGAACCTGCTGAGTTTCTCGCAGGCGCTCGGGACGCGGGCGGGGCTGACGCTTGACGATTTCCAGAACCTCGAGAGCGGGCAGGTGACCTACAACCAGGTCGTCGGCGCGCTCTTGGACGTGGCGGGGGCGGGGAGCGCATCGGCGCCGCTGACGACACTGGTGAACATGACCGGCGCGGCCACGCTCGGCGCCTCTGACCTGATCGAGCCGGAGGGGGATGCGCTTCTCACCCAGGCGGGGGACGTGCTGCCCCAGGTCAACGTATCGGCGCTCGATATCCTTGCGGCGGCGGCGGACGTGGTCACGCGCGACCGGCAGGTGACGCTGTCGCTCGACGGCTCGCTTCCGGGGGTGACGAGCGTCTCGGCAAACCTTCTGGTGGGCGAGCCGGCGCTGCTGTCAGGCTGGGTGAGCCTGGGATCGCCCGGGGCCACGATCCACACCGCGCAGACCCGGCTTATGGTTTCCGCGCAACTTTCAGCCTCGCTCCTGTCGCTCGTCGGGGCGACCGTCGCCTCCATCCAGCTACCGATCTACATGGAGCTCGCCTCGGCCACGGCGACGCTTTCCTCGGTCAATTGTGCCGCAAGCCAGCCGGGGGACACCGCCGCCAGCTTCGCGACCGGCGTTGACGGGGTGGACGGTACGCATGTGGCGGACCTCTACATCGGCAGTTTCGACAGTTCGGTATTCACCAATACCGGGGCGCCGCTGACGGTCGATCAGCTCGGTTACGCCGATCTGCTGACGCTCTCGGTCCTCGGGGTCTCGGTGACGATCCAAGGCAAGTCCTTTGTCGCGGTGGGCGAGTCGACCTCCGACACCACCAGCTTCACCGTGACCGATATGCAGAACGGGACAGTGAAGACCGTGACCTCCGGTGATCTGCTGTCCTCGTCGATCGACACGCTGCTGGGCGACCTCAGCCTGCGGATCAGCCCGGCCACGCCTGTCGGTGCGCTAGTGGGCGCCGTCGTCAATCCGCTGCTCTCGAGCCTGCCCACAACGATGGTCGGTTCGCTGGCGGGCACGCTCGACACCGCGATCGATGCGCTTATGCAGGACCTCGGCCTTGGGGTTGGGCAGGCGGATCTGAAGCTTTATGCCACGGGCTGCGGCCCGGTCCGGCTGGTCCGCTAGCCGAAGACCAGCGCGCCAATTGGCTTGCCCTCTGCCATCAGCCGCCGCAGCGAGTGGTAGACGGCGATGTTGTGTTTGATCTCTGCTGCGGAAAAATCTGTCTTGAGCGTCGCCCGCGCATCAGTGTCGCGTCCGGCAAGGCCATAGGCCAGCGCAAGGTTGCCGCGCACGTGCTTGGCCGCGGTCGGGTCGCGGATCAGGTCCTGCAGGATGCGGATGCCGCGCTCCTGCTGCCCGGTGACGACGAGCGACAGGGCGTAGTCGCTGAGCAGGATGTAATTCGTCGGGTAGATCGCGAGCGCGCGCTTGTAGACCGCCTGCGCCGCACGGTGCTGCGAGGCGTAATCCAGCGCCACCGCCTTGCCCGTGAAGGCCGAGACGTTGCGCGGTGACTCGTTAAGCGCACGGTTGAAATAGGCAATGGCGCCCGCGGAGTCATGCTCTGCCAGCCGGATCCGGCCGAGTTGGTTCAAGATGTCGACATTGCCGGGGTCGAGCTTCAGACCGCGCTTGAGTGCATCCTCGGCCCGCAGTGTCTGGCCGAGCGATCCGTAGCTTTCGCCCGCGCCCAGAAGTGCGGCGACTGAGTTCGGATCGGTGGCGAGGACCTGTTCGAAGAGCTTCGCGGCCTCGGTGTAATTACCGGCATCCTCGTTGGCGCGGGCGAGCTGCAGCGTGGCGGAGCGTGTGCCGTCCGTCCCGCCGCCTGCGCCCTGAAGCATGGGCATGGAGCAGGCGCCGAGGGTGAGGGCGAGCGTTGCGGGCAGCGCCGCACGGAAAATCGGAAAACTGGGCATGTGCGGGTCCTTCTGTCCGTCGTGTCCAGCCAATAGATTCATGCCGCAATTTGCAACATCGCACATGAGTTGTGGACCACAACTTCGGTAAGTTGTTCTGTGTTCTGTGGCTTTGCTGATTCGGGGCGGGTACCGGTAGTCCTTTGGGCGCGATGGGCGGCATTAGTCTCAAAGGGTGAGGCGGGACGAAGCAGAAGGGGCCAAAATCAATCCGCAAATCCGGCCTCCTACCTTGGTACGAGGTCGCGACTTTAGCCCTCCCGTCGGATGGCGCGGTCATCCGCAATCCGGCACAACCCCGGTTAGACGCGACTTCTGAGGTCATTCGGGCCTGCGGGATGTGTGTTTGGGGTGGGCAGGAGAGACACAATGAATCTTATGGAACGTATGGAATTCAGCGGCGTCGATGGGGCCGGTGAATACGCGATCCCTACCCATTTCCGAAAGCGCACGGACGTCCCCGTCTTCCGCTCCCGTCGGTATCCGGCAAACGCGGCTCGACCGGCGGAGTCGCGGCTCTGGTCTGACCTACCGGCGATCCCGGACGAGTTGAAGGGCTGCGACCTGCACATTCTCGGGGATGTCGATGGTCAGATCCTCGGCTGCGCAAGTGTCATTCAGGCAATTGCAGCCAATGTGTCCTTCGATGTCAACGTGCCGCGAGGCCTGTCGCAAATCTCCATCGATGCCACACGCAAGCAATTCGTGACGGTTCAAGTAGATAACCGCCGCATAATGGGTCAAACCATCGATCTTCTGATGAATTTCCGTCGTCGCAACCCGTTCGTCGTTGTGATTGCAGGCTCGCGGTATTTCGTGGAGGATGACATGACCCAGGAACGCTTCGCGATCTCGGATGCCTCGCTGCGGACGCCGAGCACGCCGGAGGCCATGGTTGCAGTCTTCAAGGCGGCCCAAGAAAACAACAAGCGGATGCTGCATATCTCCTAAGGGTCTTTCAGGAAACTCCGCCTGGGATTCTCGGGGATTGTCGAGCATCGCTTGAGGCGGAGATTATGCAGCTCAGACGTGGAATGAAGGTGCTACGAGCTCTTCTTCTGTCGGCTTGCGTCGCGGGGACATATATCCCCGCGGCGCATGCTGCCAACGGAAATGAGGCGATTGCACTGGCGCAGCCGGTCATCGGAGCGTTGAAGAAGCATGGCTATACGATCGTCAGCGTGAATACGACCTGGCTCAACCGGGTACTTATTCGGGCGACGAATGAATATGTGCTTCGAGAGATCGTCGTAAGCCCGGCCACAGGCGATATTCTGCGTGACGCTATCGTGCGTCACCCGCAGCCATTGCCGAAGTCCAAGCCTGACTCGCGGACCTTCATTCCGCTGCCATCGATTACGCCGTCGAAATCCGGTGACGGCAGAACCAAGTGATTTTGTGTTGTGGGGGCGCTCAGGGATTCAGTTACTTGGACTTCGATGGCCCTATGTTGTGTTGCTCATCCTAGTCTTGCTGATCCAGGCCGCGGGCGGCCCTTTCTTCGTCTTCAGTCTTGTCGCCGACGTCTTCCTGATCCGGGTGCCGTTCATCCCCTGGGAATTCTACGAGGTGCTGCAGATTCTGGCGAGCCTCGGGCTTCTCTCCGGCGTGCTGTGCAGCGTCCTTATGCTCGCCCTCGTTGCCCGGCGCCCGCGCCGGATCGAGGATCAGATCTCCGCCGTCGCCGGTGAATTCCAGAGGCATGTGGAACGCCAGTTCAAGGCTTGAGGCCTGACGTGTTGGTCTGGATTCCATATTTTCGACATGTCTCTTGCTTCGGCTAAGCCTAATCAATGCTGACAAAGGAATTTCTTTTTCACTAATCCAGGATGCGCCAGGCTGTTCTTCGACACGAACCTCGGGGGTGCGTCCAATGATCCGCACAGGCGCAGAATACATGGAGTCCGTCCGCGATCGGCGGGAGGTCTACATCAATGGCGAGCGGGTCAAGGACGGTACCAGCCATCCGATGTTCCGTCCGCTGGTCGAGATCCGCGCCACAATCTATGACATGCAACACGATCTCGAGACTCGCGGAATCATGACTGTCCAGCAGGACGGTGTACCGGTAGCGGTGGGCAACGCTCTTCCCTTCAGCCAGGCAGAGTGGTGGCCCAAACGCCGGGCGACGGACATGGTGATGGACCGGATCGGCGGCGGCGTCACGTGCGTGGGCGACGAGACGGTCGGAGAGATGTGGTCGCTGCTCGATGCGACCGAGGCGTTGGCGGCAATCGACCCGAACTTTGCGCCCAACATCCGCGCTCATGTTGATTTCCGCAGTCGTCGCATTTGCGCACCGCCCCATGAGGACGACGGCGGGGCCTTCGCGCGATGCCGTGAAGGCCCTTTCCTATGTGCCAAAACAGCGAAAGCTTTCCGACCGAAGACATCAATGAAATGGCCGCGGCTCGCGTGTCAAGGTGAGAAGGCCTGGACCAGCGCGTCGAACACTGCGGCGACCCGGGGGACGGCGCGCAGGTTCTCGTGTGTGACCCTCAGATGTCAAACTTGGTGAGAGTGACGTTGGGCAGAACGCGCTGAAGGGCAGGGTCCCGCTATCCAATCGGGACTTGCACCGGCGCGATACCGACTCCGGCGCGCGCGGCCGCGACCTGGGCGGGGTGACTATCGGTTGCGAGCGCGAACCTCTCGCGGGCGAAACTGGGGCCGAGCGGCTCGGCTAGGGCCAGGTCAGCGCGGCCACGGTCGGACCCGATCAGGTCATGATCCGCGAGGTCCTCAATCGTGGCCGGGTTGCCGCGCCGGTCCAGGTAGTCCAAAGCGGCGTAGAGGCCGATCGCGACAGGACTGACCTTCTTGGCGACCAGCGCGCCCTGCCGCGGCGCGACCATACGTAGGGCCACATCTGCTTCCTGACTCAACAGGTTGGCGGGCTCGCTGCATAATTGTGTCCGCTCGAGGGGCGTAGCCAACTTCCGGAATAATTTGCGACGGAACCCCCGGATCTACCCCAGATCAGTTTGCGCGAAGTCTTCACCCTTGTAGAGCAGCGGTATCCCCGACGCCTTCGCTGCGGCGTAGCTCATGCAGTCGCCCATGTTCAGCTTGGCCGGGTGGCCAGCAACCTTCCCGTAGGTTGCTGCGGTCTCAATCGCCATGCGGCCGATCTTCGCCGTTACCATGATCTCACTACACCCAAGAATCTCCAGCAGCGTATCAAACCGTTCCTCCGCAAGGCGAAGATCCTCCGGCGCGATAGCCCGGCCTTCGGCCCGGCTTCGCGCAAGAGAGACCACAACCTCGTACCGCGCGATCGGCGTTGTCACTGGCTTGCGCCTGTGCTCCGTCAGGCGCAGCAGCAGATCGCCCGCCTCCGCCTCTCCCAGCAGCATCGCCATGAAGGCCGAGCTATCGATAAACATCAAATGCCCCCCGACAACTCGTCCATGAACGCCTTTTCATCCGGTAGACGCCTGAAGCCGTCTGCCTTTACCTGCGCCTGTAGGCGGGCGATTTTCTCAGGCAGGCTCTCGCGGGCGGACAGCGCTTCCAACTGCAGCAGCAGGGCACGGCGCACCGCCTCGGTCTTGTCAACGTGAAGATCCTGGGCAACCCTCGCGGCCAATGCCGCAACGTCTTCGTTCTTGATGTAGAGCGCCATCGTATATCCTGTCTGGTATATGCGATATATACGTCCTTACATATACTTGGGCAAGAGGCGTATCGTAGCGATGTTACGCAAGTCGGCGTTGGGGCTGAGTAGGCCCCTTCCCATAGTCGTTCAGGCGATGGCTTCGATTTCCGCCGTGCCAAGGGCGGAGAAGGCTTTCATAATGCCGATGAGGATCTGGATTTTGGCGGTCTGTCGATCGGGGTTTCGTGACATGATCCGCTCGCCGAAAAGCTTCAGGCAATTCATCTGGGCCTCGACCCGACTTCGGACGTGATAGCCTGCCATTCCAGTTTCCTGAGTTGTGGGTCCTCGACCGCGCCAGCGGCGAGGAGGCGCGGGTCCATGTCCCACAGATCAATTCCTACCAGAACGAGGTCTGCGCATTCGCCCGCCACGTCCGTGGCGTCGAGCCGCACAATCCGGTCGATGTCCAGAGCGCGATCCTCGATCTCAAGGTGATCCGCGCGATCCACGACCGCCTCGAAACCCGCCAGCCGATACAGGTTTGGTAAGGCAAGAGCGGCGAGAACCCAGCTAACGGGACTGCAGCTCGCGAGGGCTCCGGATTCTTCGCCGCGAAGATGAGTTCGACCAGGTTCATCCACGATGCGCTGGTAGGCGTGAAGGGCAGCTTGAGGCTCGGGTTCTTCTCGAGCTAAGCCGTCACCTCTGCCGTCCTGTGGGTCGCATAGTCCTCGAGCACGATGTGAACGTTGCGTGACCTTAAAACAGCTGGGTAGATACGTCGCAGGAAGGCCAGGAACTCCGGCATCCGGAAGAGTCTGCGACTGACCCCTTGTGCCCTTATTGTATCTGCCGGATATTTGTCTCGCAATCATCCCGTGTACTAGGTGTGCTAGTTGCTGTAGACACGCATAAGTTGTCTTGGCTGTGCATTTGCTTGGTATGAACGCGAGGATAATGCTTGATGGCGGAACTGTTTATCCACCTTGGTCACGGCAAGACCGGCACCACGTATATCCAAAACGCCTTGGCATTGAGTGCTGACCGCCTCTTCGACGCAGGCATTGCATATCCACTGCCGCCGGCGCAACGCGCGCGCATCGAGCGCAATCATGCTCGCATCAACTCCGGCAACGGCGGTGGCCTACTGAGCCGCTATGGCAAGGGAGTGAGTATCAACATCCCGGACGCCGAAAAGGTCTTGTTTTCCAGTGAGAGCCTGTTCCATGAGATCGGTGACGAGCGCGGCGCATCGGCCTCGATGGAGCGGCTACGCCGCGACTTCTCTGCGATCCATGCCCTGCTCTTCGTCCGCGATCCGGTAGACTTTGCCGTTTCAGCCTATCAGCAGGAGGTGAAGCGGCATGGTTATACTGGCAGCGTCGACGCTTATCTGGAGAGCAACGACTACATCAGCGGCCTCGCGACCACACTGGGACAATTGAGCCGCTACCCGGGGCTGCGGCTCACAGTATACAACTACTCTCGCCGAAAACATGAATTGCTGTTCCTCTTTGAGAACTGGCTTGGCATCGAACCCAGCTTTCTCACCCGTCCGAAGCACCCGGTGGTGAATCGGAGCCTAACCGAAAGAGAACTGCGCGTGCAGCGGGCGATGAACCGCCTACTGGGTCAATCCGGGAATCTCTTTGCGGACTGGGTCTGCCAACTCTTTCCGAACCGCGCCGCTGCGCATCTGCGCCCTTGCGCCGCGGTCGAGCGGGCCTTCTGGGAACGGAACCGTAATGCGCTGGATCGAGTGAACGGGCTATTGCCGCCCGAGGCCCGCTTCGTTCCCATGCTGAGCAGCACTGCCGCCGAGAATGGGCCAATGCTGGCAGCACGTGACTGTCCGTCGTCAGATGGTTTGGGCTCCAGACTTTGGTAACGGGGTTGTCCCGGTCAAGCCATTTCGCACACAAGGCGCCGGGCGCTGAGGTGCGGCTTTCGCATCAGCTTTGTTTGATCCGTCATTGTACGGCCGCTGCCTTCGTCTGAGATCGCCCCGGGTACATGCTTCGGTCCGTGGTCACCGCAATGGCTGCCAACATGATGCTGGTTTACACCGGGCCACATCGTTCAGATTGATGCCCGCTTCGGCAGACCATTTTCATAAAGGGCTCGTCTGCTGGAGGCCCCCCAAGCTGGCGGGCTGCTGCCGGGACTGAACATTTAGGCACCCGGCGATGCTGCCGCACGTCCCAGGGCAAGGCAAGCTTGCCGCGCTCTACAATCTTCCTGGCGAAGCGGATCTGCTTTCCGGTGGGGTGCAGAGGCGGTGGATCGTGCACGTTAGCCTCGAGCACAAGCTCTGAGGCGTCCATGGTGAACCCAAGAAAATGACGCCTTGAGAAACCATAGCACGACTCAGACAGAAGTGGTACCGTATGTTGTGACCAGCCTGAGTGAATACGCTATATCTGGAGCGAAATTGTCAAGACAGGAGGACGCAATGCACGATCAGTTCTGCGAATGGTGTGGAGGGCGACGGGGAGCCGACCTGGGCATGGCCTGCCCCAATTGCGGAGAATTCCCGGCACCACCACTTCCCTTGGCGGGGCGGTCCACTACGGCCACATTCCACAGCCGGCGGCCACAACTCGTACTTCCCAATGGTACGGACGTCGCGGCGATCCGACGCGCTACGGCCCAGACCTTTCGCGCAGCCTCGTAAGGCCGAGGGAAAGGACGTCCGGATCGGCGGTGGCGCCAGTGTCGTGACGGGCTTTCTCAAGGCCGGGCTCATTGACTGTCTCCACGTGGCCATCGCGCCGATCTTTTTGGGCTGCGGCTTCCGTCCCTTGGAGGGCCTGCGAGGGCTGGGAAGCGGTTATGCGTCGAAGTCAGAGATAGCGGAAAGTGGCACCGTCCATCTTGCTTTTCGCCGATGGCGCCTGGTTCAAAGCAGGCGACACGTGATCGGCGCAATTTGATCGGCGGCGAATATGCGCCCGCCTAACGGAAGTTCAACGGCGAGGCAGGCCTCGTTGGAGCACTGACGCTCGTGTCTTTACTCGCGCGGTGTTACGTTTTTCATCCAGGCCTGTAAGAGCAGCCTGACCTGTTCGCTGGTGAACTTGTAGCCTTGCCGATCAGACACGCGCTCTACCGAAACGGGATATTTGGGCCGCCGCGGGTCAATGCCAGTGATCCGGAAGACGTCGCGCCCGGTGGTGAATTCCCGCCCGAAGTCGTCGGGCGATAGCCCATACGCCTCAGCCAGCGCCTCGAAGATGAGCTGTTCCGGATCCAATGTGCTCCCATCAGGGGGCGGGATGGATATCCTTACGGCGATTTCAAACCCCCAGCGAAGGTCCATGTCGCTCAGGCCCTTATCTTCGACGGCCAAGCCATGCTTTGCCGCGACCTCACGGCACGCTTGGAGCATTTCGAGCTGGACGCGCTGACAAAGGCCGGGTGTCAAATTTCGGGGTGGGCTCTTTTTTGACATGACTTGGTTCGCTCCTGAAGGTGCCTATCTTAAACCCGAACCAACACGCTATGCGCTCGCGCAGGGCTTCGCGGCAGAACGGCGGTCGAGGGGTAAACGGCTCTGTTTCTCCGGGGGGCCGCCGCCCCGAGCGTGCTTGCATCGCCCTATTCTGGCCGAAAGTTGTCTCGGCGCTCAGGCAGGTCGATCATTATTGCTACCATTGGAATGGCCACTCCATCGATCGTGTGCGTCGGACCAAGTGCCACCGGGCCATCTTTGATATTACGGCGTGAGTCGGAACGGCCGGACTGTGTGGGGTTAGGACGGGACCGGCAACTGCGGGTGTCCCTTCCTGGCGGATGTAATCCTGTTCGTGGTCCTATTCTACGTCCGTTGCACGAACCTCCTTTCGTGATCTCCATCAGAAAACCTGCATTTAGGGTTTCGATCGGGTTCAACCCGTTGCGTCGAGGGATCCGAGCATCGCTGCCCCGACCTGCGCATCAAAGAACCCCGGCCTGGCCACAAGCCAGTATCCGGCCTCCGACGCAACGCTGTGCTCGGACACCCGGACAAGGCTCCCGGCGGTCAGCAGATCCTGAATGACGGCGGTCCAGCCCAGCGTGACCCCGGCCCCGGTGAGTGCCATGTGGAGGGCAAGGCCATGATCGTTGACAGTTATCCGGGGACCATCAAGTCCTACCTGTTCGGGCGTGAGACGCAGCCAGTCATCCCAGCTGAGCCAGCGACGTTCTGGATCCTCCTGCTCAATGATGACAGCATCGGCCGGCAACCCGCCTTTCCCTGAAGCCCTTATCCCGTCCGCGACCGCTGGCGCGGCAACCGGACACACCTCTTCCTTGAGCAGCAACCGCGCTTCGAGACCCGGCCACCGCCCGGCGCCAAACAGGATCCAGCAGTCGGCCTTTTCGCGCAGGAGATCGGCGTCCTTGACGAGTGTGATGATCCGCGGGGCCGTCCCGAGTTTTTGCGAGAGCTGGGCGAGGCGCGGGGTAAGCCAATGAGTTGCGACCCCTGGGTAGGTCGCGATCGTCGTGACCGGTCTGGCCTGTGTCCTGAGACGGCGAGAGACGGAGCGCAGAGAGTCGAAGGAGCGGGAGACGGCCTCGAACAGAATTTCCCCGGCCGCAGTGGGCGCGAGGCGGCCCTGACGCCGGTCGAAGAGCTTTACGCCAAGCTCGTCCTCAAGGGTCTTGATCTGGTAACTGATCGCCGGTTGCTGAACGTTCAGAGCGCGTGCCGCGTCGGTGAAGCTGTTGAATTGGCAGACCGCTTCGAACGCTTGAAGGCCCTTGAGACTGGGGAGATCGTTAGCCATCGAATTTTTCAATCCAGTCATGTTTCTTTTCAGGATACTAAGACTCGAGGAAACAAAATAGAGGCGAGAAAATCGGGCCCGTTCAGGCGGCCCGAAGTGCCCCGGACCTCGCTTGTGCCCGGCCCCCGGGCGTCTTGCCGCCTTGGCGGTTTCGGCTCCTGGGGAGGAGAGTGGTGAACGAAGACTTCGAGCGTCTGGGGAGGACCCCCGCGAACTACGTGCCCCTGTCTCCAGTTTCCTTCCTTAACCGGGCGGAGGCACTTTACGCGGACCGGCCCGCCGTCATCTACGGCGACCTGCGGCGCAGCTGGCTCGCCTTTGGCCAGCGGGCGCGGGGCATCGCCGCCGGCCTTGGGGCTATAGGGGTCGGTAAGGGCGATACCGTTTCGGTGCTTTGCCCGAATATTCCCGAACTCTTCGAGCTGCATTTTGCGGTTCCGCTCGCCGGCGCGGTCCTGAATACGATCAACACCCGGCTCGAGCCGGAGACAATCGCCTATATCCTCAATCACGCCGACAGCCGGCTGGTGATCGTGGACCGGGAGCTGATCCCGTTGCTCCGCGCCGCCTTCGATCGTCTTGGGCGAAACGTGCCGGTGGTGGAGGTCAGCGACCCTGCCGCGCCGTCGGATGAAACGCTCGGCGGGACGGATTTCGAGGACCTCGCCGCCTCCCGCCCGCTCGAGGCCAGCTCGGGCATGCCGCATGACGAATGGCAGGCCATCGCGCTCAACTACACCTCTGGGACGTCGGGGCGGCCGAAGGGCGTGGTCTATCATCACCGCGGGGCCTATCTGATGGCGCTTGGCACGGTGGCGGCCTGGCAGATGCCGCATCATCCCGTCTACCTCTCGGTCGTGCCGATGTTCCATTGCAATGGCTGGGGCCACCCGTGGCTGCTGGCGCTGGTCGGGGGAACCAAGGTCTTCATCCGCCAGCCCGCCCCGCCGAAGATCCTTTCGGCGATCCGCGAGCATGGAGTGACCCATTTCGGGGCCGCCCCGATCATCCTGCAGATGCTGGCAGAGACCGAGGGGGCCGTTCCGTTCGACCCGCCGATCCGTGTGCTGACCGCCGGCGCCCCGCCACCACCTTCGGTGCTGGAGAAGACCCGGCGGATGGGCCTTGACGTGATGCAGGTCTATGGCCTGACCGAGACCTACGGCCATATCTCGCAATGCCTTTGGCAGGAGGACTGGAACGACCTGCCGCAAGATGAGCAGGCACGGCGGCAGGCCCAGCAGGGGATCGCCTTTCCGATGGTCGAGGAGGTGGCGGTGCTGGACAGCGGGACCGGCCAGCCGGTGCCGCGCGACGGCCGGACACAGGGCGAGATCGCCGTCCGAGGCAATACTGTGATGACGGGCTATTACAAGGATGCGGCCGCGACCGAAGCGGCGTTTCGTGACGGCTGGTTCTGGTCGGGCGATGCCGCCGTCGTCCAGCCGGACGGCTATATCCAGATCACGGACCGGCTGAAGGATGTCATCATCTCGGGAGGGGAGAATATCTCCTCGGTCGAGGTTGAGGCCGTGCTCTATCGCCATCCGGCGGTCCAGGCGGCGGCCGTAGTCGCGATGCCCGATCCGAAATGGGGCGAGGTGCCCTGCGCCTTCGTCGAACTGCGCGCGGGCACAGCCCCGGATCCTGCCGAGATCATCGCTTTCTCCCGCGACCATCTTGCCGGTTTCAAGGCCCCGAAGCGCGTCGTGTTCGGCGAGCTGCCTAAGACCTCCACAGGAAAGATCCAGAAGTTCCTTCTTCGTGAAACCGCCAAGACATTGGGTGCCTGAATGCCGATGATCTCCCCCTCCCGCCGCCTGCGCCGGACACCGTTCTCCGCCGGGGTCGAAGCCGCCGGGGTCAAGGGTTATACCGTCTACAACCACATGCTGCTGCCGACGGTCTTCCACTCGATCGAGGAGGACTACCGCCACTTGAAGGCGGCGGTGCAGGTCTGGGATGTCGCCTGCGAGCGCCAGGTGGAGCTGCGCGGGCCGGATGCCGGTCGATTGATGCAGATGCTGACCCCGCGCGACCTTCGGGGGATGCTGCCAGGCCAGTGCTATTACATGCCGACGGTGGATGAGACCGGCGGCATGCTGAACGACCCGGTGGCAGTGAAGCTGGCCGAGGACCGCTACTGGGTCTCTATCGCCGACAGCGATCTGCTCTTCTGGGTCAAGGGCCTGGCCTATGCCTGGCACCTCGACGTGATTGTCGACGAACCTGATGTCTCGCCGCTCGCTCTTCAGGGGCCGAAGGCGGACGATCTGGCGGCGCGGGTCTTCGGCGATGCCGTCCGGGATCTGCGCTTCTTCCGCTACGGGTTCTTCGATTTCGACGGGTCTCAGATGCTGGTGGCGCGCTCCGGCTATTCCAAGCAGGGCGGCTTTGAGATCTACGTGGAAGGGGCGGAGCGCGGCATGCCGCTCTGGAACGCGCTGATGGAGGCGGGCCGCGATCTCGATGTCCGCGCGGGCTGTCCGAACCTGATCGAGCGGATCGAGGGCGGGTTGCTGAGCTACGGCAACGACATGACGCGGGACAACACGCCGCACGAATGCGGGCTCGGTCGGTTCTGCTCGACCCAGACGGCGATCGGTTGCGTCGGCCGGGACGCGCTTCTGCGGGTCGCGAAGGACGGGCCGACCCGGCAGATCCGCCCCATCTGCATCGACGGCGATCTGCCGCCCTGCCTCGAGGCCTGGCCGGTGACGGATGGCGCGAAGCGGGTCGGACAAGTCACTTCCGCGGCGAGCAGCCCCGATTTCGGGATCAACGTCGCAATCGGCATGCTTCGGATGACCCATTGGGAAGCCGGGACGGCCCTCACGGTGCACACCTCGGATGGGCCCCGAAACGCGGTCGTGCAGGAAGAGTTCTGGCTTTGAGCAGATGACCGGACCGGCCTCCGGCCCGCGCCGGGCCCGGTCGGTGCAGTCGAAAAGAAGGAAGACGATAGAATGCCTGCCGACATCGCCCGTCTCGACCTCGCCAACATCGCGCTGGAGCTGCAGCAGGACGGCGTCCTCGTCGCCACGCTGAACCGCCCGGCCAAGCGCAATGCGCTCGACGCGGCGACGGTGGAGGAGATGGTGCGCCTCTTCGACACCGCGCCCCGCGCCGGGGTCCGCGCCATCGTCCTCGCCGCCGCGGGGGATCATTTCTGCGCCGGGCTGGATCTCGTGGAACATCACCGCGAGGACCGCAGCCCCGCCGATTTCATGCATATCTGCCTGCGCTGGCACGAGGCGTTCAACAAGATGGAATACGGCGGCGTCCCCGTCATCGCCGCGCTGAAGGGCGCCGTGGTCGGCGGCGGGCTGGAGCTTGCCTCCGCCGCCCATATCCGCATCGCCGACGCCACGACCTATTTCGCCCTGCCCGAGGGCCAGCGCGGCCTCTTCACCGGCGGTGGTGCGACGATCCGGGTCGCCGATCTCGTCGGCAAGGCGCGGATGATCGACATGATGCTCACCGGACGCGTCTACCAGGGCCAGGAGGCGATCGACATCGGGCTGGCGCAATACCTCACCGAGGGCTCGAGTTTCGACAAGGCGATGGAGCTGGCCCACCGCGCCGCCGCGAACCTGCCGCTCACCAATTTCGCCATCTGCTCGGCGATCAGCCACATGCAGAACATGTCCGCGCTCGATGCCGCCTATGCCGAGGCCGTCGTCGCCGGCGTCGTCAACACCCAGCCCGCCGCGCGCGAACGGCTCGAGGCCTTCGCCAACAAGACCGCCGCAAGGGTGCGACCGCAGGGCTGAGGGCGCGCCGCTAAACGCTCGGTGCTGCATTGGTCTCGCCCAGAGCGCATCGCCTCGGGTACGTCGAAATCCCCTGGAATCAGCGTCATCAGGTCGCCCAAGTCATGAACGTTCAGATAGACAACTATGTCGGCGCCGAGATGTTCGAGATGCCCCGTTGAACCTTCTGTCCGATGTGTAGCAGCCTGCCTTGCCCCGTCGACGTAGGGCTGGCCCGTGTAGCACGTATCCCGAGAGGATCGAGCTGATCGGTTGTCTTAGAGGACGGCCGTCAGACTATCGAGTTCGGCGTCGAGATCGCTGAAGAGAAACTCGGCGTTGATGTGATCGTGGACGGAACCATCTGCGAAACGAACCTGGAAATGCCAGTCCGGCTGGCCGCCAGCGTCGCTCTCCACATCAAGGCCTAGAATCCGGAAGGGTTGGCCGTTGTAACGCTGAAGGGGCCCGCCGTCGATGAAGAAGCGGTCCCGGAGTTTGCAGAACTGGGTCATGGCTTGGTCCTTCAAGGGGGTGTGAGAGGCGCATCTGTGCGTCTCGTGCATCGCGTGGTTGTTTGGAGGGTGGTCTCAAACATCGGAAACCTGGACGCTAACATCAACCAGTAGCCGGGCCGGGTGGCCGGGCATTCACTCGTATCTGAGCGCCTCGATTGGATCGAGGCGGGCGGCCTTCTGGGCTGGGTAGTAGCCGAAGAAAACTCCGATCGTGGCAGAAAACGCGAAACCGCCGGCTACCGCCAGGGGGGAGACTGGGGCCGGCCAACCGGCGAAGTGGGAGAGCGTCAGAGAGGCGACGATGCCCATTACGACACCGGCCCCACCGCCGATCACCGATAGCAGCACGGCTTCGGCGAGGAACTGCAAGAGCACCTGTACCCGGCGCGCGCCGATCGCCATGCGCAGCCCGATCTCGCGTGTGCGGGCAGTGACCGAGACTAGTAGGATGTTCATGATGCCGATGCCCCCCACCACGAGCGAGATCGAGGCAACCGCGGCGAGTAGCAGCGCCAGCACCTCGCTTGAGCCCTGCGCCGCGGCGGCGATCTGGCTGAGGTTGCGGATCGAGAAGTCGGCCGGCTGACCTGGCAGGATGTGATGCCGTGTCGCCAGCGTCGCCTTCGCCTGGTCCAAGGCGGCCTGTACCTGGCCGGGGCCGGTCGCCTGCACGTATATCTGGTTCACGTAGCCGAGCAGCCGCGAGGGCAGTCCATAGGGGTTGGGCGTAGTTGGGTATATCCAGCCGATCGGTACCTGTGCCGAGTTCGGTGTGGCGGCGCCGAGCACGCGGCGCTGCGCGGTGGAATAGGGGATCATTACGACGTCATCCTGGTCTTGACCGAAGCCGGTCTGCCCCTTTGCGTCCAGAAGGCCTATAACCTCCATCGTTGTACCCTTCACCTGGATATGGGCGCCCACCGGGTTCTCAGTCGGCGGGAAGAGTTGGGCATAGACGGTTTGGCCGATCAGAGCCGCCGTCGCGGCGTCGGCCATGTCCGCCTGGGTGAAGCCGCGGCCCTCCGCAACGGTCCAGTTGGTGGCTGCCGGGTAGTCGAGGCTCACCCCCTGGATCTGGGTTTGCCAGTTCTGGTCGGCGTAGATCACTTGGCCGGACTGCCGGATCAGGTAGCTGACCGAGGCGACGGCGGGGTCCTCGGCGCGGATGGCATCGGCATCGGCGGCAGTGAGGGTGGAAGCGCTGCCAAACCCCGCTCTGGCTCCGCCCGATGTGGTGGTGCCGGGCTGCACGACGAGAAGGTTCGTGCCGAGGCTCGCAATCCGCTTGGCCACGGCCTCAGAGGCACCCTGTCCAACGGCAACCATCGTAATGAGCGCGGCCACCCCGATGAAGATGCCGAGCATTGTCAGGAAGGACCGCGCGCTGTTGCGCAAGATCGACTGCATAGCAACAGTGAAGATCATGGCGGCAAAGGCCCAAGGGCTTTGGATAGCGGCGGCCTCTGACGCGAAACCGCCCGGAAGAGGCGCCCCGCGCGCCAACTTCGTGTTTGATTCCCGGGATGTGTCGGAAATCACCATACCATCCCGCATCGTGATGGTGCGGTCGGCGAAGGTGGCTATGTCTGGCTCGTGCGTCACCACGACCACGGTCACCCCGTTCTCGCGATTTAACCGCGCTAGCGTTTCCATGATTTCGGTGGAGTTCTTCGTGTCGAGATTGCCCGTCGGCTCGTCGGCGAGTAGCAGCCCCGGTTGGTTAATGAGCGCACGCGCGATAGCGACGCGCTGCTGCTGGCCGCCCGATAGCTGGCCCGGCGAATTCGCCTCGCGCTCCGCAAGCCCGACAAGATTTAACGCTGCTCGTGCGCTTGCCTGCCGGCCGGCGCGACCTGCGGCTGTGCTGCCGCCGTATATTAGCGGCAATGCCACGTTCTCCAACGCCGAGGTTCGCGGCAGCAGGTTGAAGCTCTGGAACACGAAGCCCAGGCGACGGCGGCGGATCTCGGCCAGCGCCCCTTCCGACAGCCGAGATACATCGAGTCCCTCGAAGCGGTAGCGGCCGGAGGTCGGACGGTCGAGGCAGCCCAGGATCGCCATCAGTGTCGATTTGCCGGACCCGGACGCCCCCATGATGGCGACGAATTCGCCCTGCCGGATCGTCAGCGTCACGCCGCGTAGGGCGTGCACCTCGGTATCGCCCATTCGGTAGGTGCGGGTGAGATCCTCCACCTCGATAGCGGCCGGCGCGTCAATCACGGAATAGGAGGCGGGCGCGGTCATGGCACTGTCCCTAGGCTCGGAACCCGAAACCTCCGGCGGGGCTGCTGGTCCGGCTGCCACTTCGGCGAGCCGCGCCGGAGCCCTCGCCGAGGATCACCTTGTCGCCGGCCGCCAGCTGACCGCCCGTGATTTCAGCCCAGATGCCGTCGTCGAGCCCGATGCGAACGGAAACCGGAACGGGCTTATCGTCCCGCAGTACCCAGATGCGGCCTTGCCCGGCGTTGGTGCCACCCGTGCCAGCGCTTGCCCTCGCGGCGGCTGAGGGTTGGTAGCGCAGCGCCTTCGAAGGCACCCGCAGCACGTCAGTCCGCGAGTCCACTACGATATGCGCTGCGGCGGTCATGCCCGGCTTCAGCGCAAGGTCGGCGTTGGCGACCGCCACGGTGACGTCATAGGTGATGACGTTCTGCACCGATTGCGGCGACTGGCGGACTTGGGTGACCTTTCCGGTGAATGTCCGCCCCGGATAGGCGTTCACAGTAAATGTCGCAGCCTCGCCCGGCTTGACCTGCCCGATATCGCTTTCGGAAACGTTCACGTCGACCTGCATCCGCCTGAGGTCTTGGGCGATCAGGAACAGTGTCGGCGTCTGAAGGCTCGCCGCCACCGTCTGCCCGGCGGTGACGTTGCGTAGAATCACCGTGCCGGCGACCGGAGATTTGATCTGGGTATAGTCGAGGTCGATGTTGGCCGCGTCGAGTGCCGCCTGACGTTGTTCGATGGTCGCCTGGTCCACCTGGATCTGTGCCTGCGCCTGATCATAGGTGCTCTTTGCGAGGTCCGCGGCATCCCGCGAAACCGTGTTGGACTTCACCATCTGAACGTTCCGGTCATAGCTCGCCTTGGCGTATTCGAGCCCGGCCTGATCCTTGGCGAGCTGCGCCCTTGCAAGATCGAGATTGGCATGGGCCTGCGCCACAGCCGAGCGGTAGGCGCGGTCGTCGATCCGAGCGCAGACCTGCCCCTGCGTGACGCTGTCGTTGAAGTCGCAGAGCACCTGCTCGATGACGCCGGAAACATAGGAGCCTACGGTGACAGTCAGAACAGGGTTCACCGTGCCGGTGGCCGAGATTGTGCGCGCCACTGCCCCCCGGTCTGCAGGTTGGGTCAGATAGGTTGTCGCGGTCGTCGGGCGGGTCTGCCACCAGAAAGCGGCGCCCGCCACCACCGCGATCAGCAATAGTCCGAAAACCCAGCGCCCCAGGCGCCGCGCCTTCCGCGATACGCTTGAAACGGCCACTTCCGCTTCCTTCCCGGTCACGCGGTCCAACGCTTTGCACTCCCTGACATCTCATCCCAGCTAACGCCGCCAGAGGGAAATTCCGTCGGGTCGATCAGGCGGATTGCGATGTGCTTCATAGGCAGATGATTGGATGTCACGCTGTCCAACGGCGGCTCCCAAAACCCGTTGCCAAGACGAAGGACGGGGCAACGAGATCTCGCGATCAAGCAGGCAAAATTCGCGAAGGACCCCCTGCATCTTTTCCAGAGGAATGCGGCGCACGACCGGATGCGGTTGTGTGGCTCAATCAACATGCACATGAGAATTGATCCAGGCTTCCAAGAGAGAGCGGAGCCAAACCAGACGGCCGCCAGGATGTTCCAGCACCTGGCGCGGCATGACGAGAGGTGCCTTTGGCAGGGCTCCCTTCTCCTCTGCATGAGCAGACTCTGGGTTCTTCGGTTGTGAAATGTCCTCGGCCAATCGACTCACATCCGCTGCTGGAGCCAGAGCGGTCTTAGGCGTCCTAGCCTAGGCTGCATTGAGCTCCGTCAATTTGTCTGCCGTTGCAATCGATCAAAGATTCCCGAAGTGAGGTCGAGACGTAGAATAGTGGTGCCGCTCAGGAACCCTCGTCCACCGCGTCAGGGTAGTCCCAATTCTGTCGTGTGATGGTCCACACCATCGCCTGGCCAGACCCGGCCGTCTCACTTTCCGTCCATCGCACAGGTGGGAAGCCCGTGCGTGTAGAAATCCGGCGCCAGGTGCCGGGCCTCGGTGACGATCAAGTTCTGATTGCTGTCCCAGACCATCTCGCGCTCCCAGACTAGGCGCCCCTGCGCATCGACCTCGAATACCCGGCCGTGCTCGGGCTCGGTGATGAGGATGTTGCCGTTGGTCAGCACCTGATGCTTGCCGCGCTGCCAGCTGTAGAACGGGATCTGCTTGCTGCCCTGGAACAGCACCGTGGTCCCGTGGGTCTTCGGGTCGACCTTCACGATCCGGGACACGCCGGAGGAGGGGTGGTTGTCGTAGACCGTGATCGTCCCGTCTGCCTCGAACTCCGGATCGTGCTGCTTGTACCAAGGCCCGTTCTGCCACCACTTCACATGTCCCGTCACCGGGTCGATGACGGCGACGAGGTCCGGCTCGCGTAGGCTGATGAGGAGGTCTCCAACCTTGAATTCGGGGAAGGCGGCTGCCATGGCTGGAACGAGCGGCTTTACGCTGTTGGGGTGGAACGGATCGACCAGATACTGGACCTTGCCGCTTTCGGAATAGACGTGCGACAGGATCGAAAAGATGCCGAGTTGGTCGCCGCCCTGCGGGATGATCTGCTTCAGCAGGCCCAATTCTCGTATCTTCTTGCCCGTCGCCGCGTCGAGCCACGTGATCTTGTAGTTGCGCCAGCTGACGAGGTGGCCCTGGCCATCGGAGACGACGCTGTGGCTGTAGGCGCCCTTGCTGATCCACATTGCCCGCCCGCAGGCGTCGAGCCGCGCCATCACCCGGCCCTCGTCGAAGGCGACGGCGATGGAGCCGTCGGAAAACAGCTCCATCCCGTGGATCATGACGTTGAGCCCGCCAGGCCCGGTGGGGTCGAGCGCGCGGTAGTTCACCGGCCACACGTGTAGCACCTTGCCAGCCATGTCGTAGAGTGTGACCGAGAAGGCGGAGCGTTTTTGCTCGGCGCTTAGCCCGGCGATGGCGACGTATCCTGGCTCGATCTCGTCCGGCCGAAGGATCCGAAACCCGGTGTCACCCTTCGGCCGGCCGGGATTGCGGGCCGGAACGAGGTGCCGCGTCGGCTTCAGCCCGAGGTCGTTCTGCCAGTACCGGCTCACGTCCTGCACCGTGGTCATCGCCAGAGAAATCTGGGGGTTCGGAAACCAGTTGGAGCGCCCCGCCTCCGTCCCGTACAGCACCGCAAGCACGATGGCGGAAAGCACGAAGACCGCACGGGCGCGCGCGTCCCTCATGCCGCCGCCTCCTTTCTTCCCGTGCCGGTGGGGCGGGCCGGGCCGAGGCAGCGGGCCAGAAGTGCGGCGTGGGTTTCCGCGATGCGGGCGGCGAGGGCAGGGGGCACATCGGGCCGTTCGACCGGCGGCTGGGTGTGAAACCTCGGCGCAGTGGCGACCAGCGCCCCGGGCGAGGCCACATCCAGCGCCGCCGCGAGGGCCGCCAGATGCGGTTCGGGATCGGCGGACATCGCGTCGTGATCGACGAAAATGGCCTGCCGTCCGGCCTCTGTCAGCACGTATTCATAGGCGTCGGCCCAGTACCGCAGCCAGTACTCCGGTTCCGTCGCGCCGCTTGGATCGCGCCAGGCGCCGTTGAAGGCGATCGGGCGATGCGCCTCGCCGAATTCGAAATGGCCGATGTCCTCCATGTAGCGGCGGGTGAACGGCTCCCTCGCGTGGAGGTCGAGAAACCGCAGGTGCTGACGCAGGAGCGACGCGGCCTGGCGCCAGGGATCGCGGATCGGGATCACGATCCGCGCGTCGGGGAAGTGCCGCGCGAGCAGGCCGAGCCGCGCGATGTCGGCATTGTTCTTGGAGAGGTACCGGCGCCCGCCGCCTGCGGCGACGACCTTGCAGATATAGGCCCGGAAGAACTCGACGAACTCGGGGTCCACCTCGTCCGCGGCCCAGGTCTGGATGTGATCCGCCGCATAGTGGCTGCGCCAGAAGGCCATCCAGACGACTTCCTCGAACGCCTCCGCGCTGTCGAAGCTGACCATCAAGCCGTCGCCATGCGCCCGCTCGGTCAATCGACTCTCGCGCCTGAGGCCTGCGGTGATGCTGCCCCAGAGCAATGGCAGCATGGTGAACGGCATCTGGCGATAGGTGGCGGAAGAGAACTCGGGAAGGGTCGAGAGCACTTCGAGAAGAATAGTGGTTCCGGCCCGGGGTAAGGACGTGATGAAGACCGGGCGGCGTGTCGCGTTGGGGTCGATCCGGGCGCGGTAGAGACGGTCCTCGATATCCGACAACGCGAGTTGTGTGCCCGGATAGGCGAAGGCCACGCGATGAAGCAGGCGGTCGAACGCCCCGTAGGGTACCTCCGCGCGTGATTGGGGAGCACTCATGTCAACCACGTAAGCGCAAGCCAGGCAATTACCGACCCTGCGCTGGACCCCAGAAGGAACGGCCAGCTCAGCGCGGTCTTCGCAACATCCTCGGGACTGAACAGCCCGGCCGCAATTCCGGCCCAGATGATGGCGGCTGGCACAGCCAAGGCGAGCACCCCGGACAGCGAGATGCGGAAGAAGTCCGCGAAGAGCCGAAGCGAGGCGCGGCGGAGGAACTGCTCCTTCTCGTCGTCGGAGAGCGTCCTGTCCGCCATCGCCCCGATCGCGCTCCACGCCGTCGCAAGCGCCTCCGCTCCGGCATCGGGAGCCTGCGAGTACCGGATTGCGACGACGAAGGCCGCAACCCCAAGCAAGAGCGCGGCGGCAGTCATCACTTTCGCCCGGCGATCTCGCCGTCTCGGTGCCGAGGATGGCGCCCGAAGCTCCGCAGCAGCCGCTTGATCGGGTACCAGACGAAGCCGACAACGGCGAGCGCCACCGCCGCAAACAGCGACAAAATGGTCCCGATGGCGGTTAGCCCGGCTCCGGGCCCGACATAGGCGGCGGCGGGCGTAGCGCAGAGCGCAAGAGCTGTTGCAGCGAGAAGCGAGAAGCCGAGGCTTCGGCGCCCGACGCAGGTTGGAGCGGATGGCTTCGCGTACCACCGGCCTTCCACATCCACTCGCGCAGTCGGGCCTTGCGGCGGTGCTTCAGCGCCTCTCGAGCCCGAACGGCGAGATATGCGGCGATTCCGGCTGCGCCAGCAGTTCCGCGTGCGAGCGCCATCGATCAGATTTTGGAGAAGTTGCGCCTCTGAAGTCTCCATTGCGCCCTCCTGACCGAATTTGGGAAGAGCGTCGAACTTCCGGGCCGGCCCGCCATTGACGGCGCGCAAAATTTACTTCGCAGCGGCGGTCAATTCCCCGAGATGAACGGTTAGGGTCACCGACCGCCCAACAGATCGAGTAGCGCTACATAGCAATGGCTGGCGATTTGAGGGCTTCATCGCGAACCATGAGCTTGGCGCGCCGCCTCAAGCTGTGGATCGATGCGGATAGCAGCATTGGGAACCTCCATTCCGAGCGGATGACGCAACCAATCCTTGTGCGATCGCTTGAACAGACGGTTCGATGCCGTTCGTTGCCCTGTACGTGCGATACGGCCCGGACTGGAGAGAGGGCGCGCGCCCGAGCCTTGTTCAGGAGACCATCTCAGGTGTCGCGTCCAGGCAAGCTCAACAGCAGATGAGGGGCTCGTCGCAGCCCTCGGCCGCGCGCTGTCGCAGCAACTGCAATGCGCCCTCATGTCAGTCGTAACATCGGCTCTATCCGTTTGCCGGAAGCAGACACGCAAACAGCCCGTTGCAGGGGGCAACTGGACCATTCTGGGTCGGAAGGGCTAAGGCCTGGTGTTGGTGCCGCGCCCGATGTGCTACGCCTCTTCGAAGCCGGTCAGCACGCCAACTGCATTTACGCCAATTTCCGCCACCGCGTAGCCGCCTTCCATGACGAAGAGTGAGGGCAGGCCCAGCGCGGCGATCCGGGCGCCAATCCTGGGGTAGTGCTCGCTTTTCAGCTTGAATTGGCTGATCGGGTCCTTCTCGAAAGTGTCGACGCCGAGCGAGACGACCACTACGTCGGGCCGGTAGGCGGCGAGCTTCTGGCAGGCATCCTCGAGCGACGCGCTCCAGGCCTCCCAGCCGGTGCCAAAGGGCATCGGGTAGTTGTGGTTGAAGCCCTCGCCCTCGCCGGCGCCACGCTCTTCGGCATGGCCGAGGAAATACGGGAACTCGACCATCGGATCGGCATGGAGATTGAACACGGCGACATCGCTGCGCTCGTAGAAGATCTCCTGGGTGCCGTTGCCATGATGGTAATCGACATCGAGCACGGCGACCCGCGCGGCGCCCTTGTCGCGAAACCACTGGCAGGCCACGGCGGCGTTATTGATGTAGCAATAGCCGCCCATGAAGGAGGTGCCGGCATGGTGGCCCGGCGGGCGGCAGAGGGCGAAGGCGGCGCGCGCGCCGTCCTGGACCAGAGCGGCGGCGGTCAGCGCCGTGTCGTAGGAGGATTTCACCGCTTCCCAAGTCCCAGCCACGAAGCTCGCGCCGGCGTCGAAGGCGTAGAATCCGAGCAGAGCGTCGATCCCCTCTGGGCGCTTGTCGCCGCGCAGCCCGCGGGTCGGAAAGGCGAAGGGCAGCGTCGGCATGGTCCGGCCCGAGGCTTCCCACATTGGCCAGACCTGAGGCAGGAAGTCGATGAAGTCGGCGCGGTGGACACGACAGGCATGGCTCAGGTCATGGCTTTCGGGCTCGTCCACCGGGCCGAGGCCGACCTCGTCGATCCGAGCGCGGATGAACTGGGCGCGCTCGGGCTTCTCGAACCCAGACACTAGTTTGCCCGAGATCAGTTCGAGATGACCGGCATGGCCGGCATGTTTGGGAGAGAAGATCGTGCGCATCGAGGCCCTCGCCGGTTGCAGTTCGGACGGAGACTAGGAGCAAGTGCAAGCGCGCTACAAGAGCGTTGCTGAGGGGCGGGCTCCATGGTTCACTCGGCCGGTTGCCTGAGATGGAGTCCGGCATGCCCCCCGCCGCCGAAATGATCGTCACCAATGGCCGCGTGCTGACGATGGACCCGGACCTGCCGCGTGCCGAAGCCGTCGCGATTGCGGGAGGCACGATCGTTGCGGTCGGCCCGGCCGAAGACGTCGCCGCGCTGAAGGGGCCGACGACCGAGATCGTCGATGCCGAGGGCGGCTCGGTGCTGCCGGGGTTCATCGAAAGCCACCTGCACCTCTTCGTCGGCGCGGCGGAGCTCGCTCATCTGCAGCTTGCCGGCGTATCGGGCTTCGACCGCCTGAGCGCGGCGATCCGCGGCTTTGCCGAGCAGCACCCGGACAAGCCTGTGCTGATGGCCCAGGGGGCCGACTATACCATTCTTTCGGCTGACGAGCCGGTGACGCGCCACCATCTCGACCGGATCCTGCCCGACCGGCCCTTCGCGATGGCGGCGTTCGACCATCACACGATGTGGGCCAACACCAAGGCGCTGGAGATGGCTGGCATCCTGCACGGCCGCAAGCTCGGCCCGGCCAACGAGATCGTCATGGGGCCAGATGGGCTTGCCAGCGGCGAGTTGCGCGAAAGCGAGGCGATGGGGCCGGTCGATGCGCTGGCGGGGGAGTCGCGGATTCGTCTTGGCCTCGCGACCGGGGGCGAGCCCGATCCGGCCCCGACCGCCGCTGAACGCGCCGCCGATCGGGCGATCATGGCGCGCGGGCTCGACTACGCCGCCCAGCACGGGATCACCTCGTTACACAACATGGACGGCAATCTCTACCAGCTCGAACTGCTCGATGAACTGAGTGAGGATGGCCGCCTGCCGGTCCGCGCCCGGGTGCCGTTCCACTTCAAGAACTTCATGCGGCTGGAGGCGCTGGAGAAGGCGAGCTACATGGCCGAGCACTACCGCTCGGAGTTTCTGTCATCGGGCTTCGTCAAGCTGTTCATGGACGGGGTGCTGGAATCCTGGACCGCCGTGATGATTGCACCCTATGGCGATCGTCCCGACTGGAGTGGCGAGCCGCTGTTCGAGGCGGCACGCTTCGCCGAGATCGCCACCGAGGCGGACCGCCGCGGCCTGCAGATCGCTGTCCATGCTATTGGCGACTGGGCGGTGCGGACGGTACTTGACGGCTATGAGGCTGCCCGCCGTGCTAACGGCCCGCGCGACAGCCGCCACCGGATCGAACATATCGAGGTGACGACCGAGGCAGATATCCCGCGCTTCGCCAAGCTCGGGGTGCTCGCCTCGATGCAGCCGCCGCATCCGCCGGGCCAGATGGGCCTGCCGATCGAGCCGACGATCTCGCGCATCGGGCGAGACCGCTGGCCGCTCGCCTATGCCTGGCGTCGGCTGCGCGATGCGGGCGCGCGGATGCCGTTCGCCTCTGATTGGCCGGTTTCCGACATCGACCCGATGCGCGGGATCCAGGCGGCGGTGACGCGCAAGCCTTGGGCCGAGGGACTGCCGGACCAGAGCGTGACCCTGGAAGAATCGATTGCCGGCTATACTGTCGAGGGAGCCTATGCCGAATTTGCCGAGCGCCGAAAAGGCAAGCTGAAAGCCGGTTTCATGGGCGATCTGGTGGTCATCTCCGGCGATGTCGAGGCGGTGCCGCCAGAGGCACTGGCGGGGCTTCGGCCGGTGGTCACGATTTGCGGAGGCCGGGTCAGCTACCGCCGACCCTAGACCGTCACCGGCCGCCGCCGGAGCAGTGACGTGACAATTGACAGGTCAGTCGGACTGTGTACGGATTTCACGGGGGTGTGAGATGGACAGCGCAATCGTGAGCCGTGAGATGACGGAGGCCTTGGGGGTCACGGCCGAGGTGGGCGGCAAGTCCGTGATCTCGATCCGCGACGTAAGCAAGATCTTCGGGGCCGGGGAAACCGCCGTGACGGCGCTCGACCATGTCGCGATCGACATCGGTCAGAACGAGTTCTTCACCCTACTCGGCCCTTCGGGCTGCGGCAAGACGACACTGCTGCGCCTGATCGCCGGCTTCGATTATCCCACCTCAGGCGAACTCCGGCTGTTTGGCGAGGACATCGCCCGCCTGCCGCCGTACAAGCGGCCGATCAACACCGTGTTCCAGAACTACGCGCTGTTTCCGCACATGACCGTCGGGCAGAACGTCGGCTTCGGGCTCGAAATGCTGGGCCGGCCGAAAGCCGAGGTCGCCGCGCGCGTCGACGAGATGCTCCGGCTGGTGCGGATGGAGAGCCTGAAGAACCGTCGGACCTCGGAGATCTCTGGCGGCCAGCAGCAACGGGTGGCCCTGGCGCGCGCGCTCGCCCCCCAGCCGAAGGTCCTGCTGCTCGACGAACCGCTCTCGGCACTCGACTACAAGCTGCGCAAGGAAATGCAGATCGAGCTGAAGCGGCTGCAGCACGAGACCGGCATCACCTTCATCTTCGTCACCCATGACCAGGAAGAGGCACTAACGATGTCCGACCGGATCGCGGTGATGTCCGGCGGGCGGGTGCTGCAGATCGGCACGGCGCACGAGATCTACGATAAGCCGACCGAGCGCTTCGTGGCGAATTTCATTGGCGAGACGAACTTTCTCGAAGGCGAGGTGGCTGGTGAGGTGAATGGGGCGCTCGAGGTTAGGCTCACCTCCGGCGCCACGCTCTCGGCGGGAAAACCGGAAGGCCTCACGCCTGAGGGCCGGGTGACCATCGTCATCCGGCCCGAACATGCCCAGGTGGTGGCCGATGGCACGGCGTCGAGCTTCGCGGGAAAGATCTCGAACGTCGTCTATTTCGGCACTGACACGCATTACTACGTCACCCTCGACAGCGGTGATGAGTTCATGGTCCGCCAGCAGAATAGCCGCCGGGCCCTGGAGTTTGCGATTGGCACACGGGTGGGCATCCGGGTCGATGAAGAAGCTGCGCGGGTGTTGAGGGACTGATGGTGGATCTTCCGGTTCAGGCGGGATCGTTGGAAGCCGAGGCACGGAAGGACGCCGCCCGCCGCAACCGCCTGCTAAGCTCTCCGGCGATCCTGATCATCGCGCTGTTCGGGATCGTGCCGCTGCTGATCATCCTCGTCTATTCGTTCCTGGAGGCGGGGCCTTACGGCGGCGTGGTCTGGCATTTCTCGACCGACGCCTATGTGAACTTCCTGTTCCAGCAGGACATTTTCTCGGGCGCGCTGACCTTCGCGCCGGCGTTCCTGCTTATCTACCTGCGCTCGGTCCTGTTTGCGTTGGCGACGACGGTCGTCTGCCTGATCCTCGGCTTCCCGACGGCCTATTTCATGGCGACGCGGCCGCAGCATCAGCGCAACTGGTGGGTGCTGCTGATCACCATCCCGTTCTGGTCCAACCTCCTCGTCCGCACCCTCGCGGTGATGTTCATCATCCGCGACGAGGGACTGATCAACGACATCCTGATGCGACTGCATCTGATTAGCCGGCCGATCACCATGCTCTATACCAATTTCGCGATTGAGCTGGGGCTGCTTTACGCCTTCCTGCCGTTCATGGTGCTGCCGCTGTACGCCAGTCTCGAGAAGCTGGACTTCCGGCTGGTGGAGGCGGCCTACGATCTCTACGCGACACGGTGGCGCGTGTTGTGGCGGGTGGTCATCCCGGCGTCGCTTCCGGGAATCGTCGCGGGCTGCCTGCTGGTCTTCATTCCGGCGCTTGGGGCCTATGTCACGCCGCTGATCCTCGGTGGCGGCAAGCACATGATGATCGGTAACCTGATCGCCCAGCAGTTCGGTTCCGGCAGGAACTGGCCGCTCGGCTCGTCGCAGGCGCTGATTCTGATGGCGGCGGTGCTGATCGCGCTTTTCGCCTATGTCCGCAACACGACCGGGAAGCCCACCAATGGCTAGGACGCGCCCGCCCGTCGACACCAAGCAGCAGCCCGGGTTCGCCACGATGGCGGCGATCTGCCTGGTGCTGCTCTACGGCCCGATTCTGGTGCTCATGGTGTTCTCGCTGAATAGCGGCAAGATCGTGATGCACTGGGAGGGGGTCAGCCTGCACTGGTACGCCGTCGCCTTCCAGGATGCCGATTTCCACAGCGCGGCGAAGAACACCATGATCATCGCCGTCACCGCGACGGTCGTCTCCACCGCAGCGGCGACGCTCGCCGCGATCGGGATGACCCGGGTACGCCCCTGGAAGGGGCTGACCGCCGCCTTCATGGTGATCAACCTGCCGCTGATGGTGCCCGAGATCGTGACCGCAGTGGCCACGCTCTCCTTCTTCGCGCTAATCGCGGGGGCCTTCGGGATCAACCTCGGCATCGGCAACCTGATCATCGCCCATACCGTGTTTTGCATCCCCTTCGCCTATATGCCGATCCGCGCGCGCCTCGAGGACATGGACCTGACGCTCGACCATGCTGCGGCGGATCTCTATGCGCCGCCGTGGAAGACGTTCCGGCGGATCACCCTGCCGCTTCTGGTGCCCGGGATCATGTCAGGCGCGGCACTCGCCTTCATCGTCTCGTTCGACGATTTCACCATCACCCAGCTGGTTGCCGGCCCTGGCCAAACGACGCTTCCGCTCTTCATTTGGAACCAGATACGGCGACCGATGACGCCGGAAGTCAATGCTATCTCGACCATCCTGCTTTCGGTGTCGATCCTTCTCGTCGCGGTCTCGTTCCTGATCACGCGGCGCCGGAGATAAGACTGTTCAATAACGATAACAGAAGTCCAACAGAGGAGAGATAGAATGAAACGGAGAGTAATACTGGGACTCTCGGCTGCGGCGCTGCTCGCCGCTGCGCCGGCCTTCGCCGATGGTGTGCTGCACATCTACAACTGGGGCGATTACACCAACCCCAAGCTGATCCAGAAGTTCGAGAAGCAGTACAATGTCAAGGTCACGCTGGACAGCTATGATTCCAACGAGACCATGCTGTCGAAGGTGCGCGCCGGTGACAGCGGCTACGACGTCGTCGTGCCGTCGGACTACACGGTGAAGATCATGATCCAGGACGGGCTCCTCGCCAAGACCGAGCCTGACCAGATGTCGAACTTCAAGAACGTCAAGCCCGAGTTCGTCAACATCTACTGGGACCCGGGCCGCCACTACACGGTTCCCTGGCAGTTCGGCACCACCGCCTTCGCGGTGAACACCGACAAATACAAGGGCGACATCAACACCTACAAGATCTTGTTTGATCCGCCGCCCGAGCTGCGCGGCCAGATCAACATGCTCGACGATATGAACTCGATCATGCACGCGGCCGAGCGCTACCTCGGCCTACCGCGTTGCGGGGCCGACCGGGCGAACCTCAAGAAGGTCAACGACCTTCTGGAAAAGGCCAAGCCCTACTGGAAGACCTTCAGCTACGACACGATCACCAAGATGACCTCGGGCGACGTGATAGTGACCCAGACCTGGAACGGCGCGGCCTTCCGCATGCGTAAGAAGATCCCTGCGGTCAAATATGCCTATCCAAAGGAGGGGATCGAGGGCTGGATGGACAATGTCGCGGTGCTGAAGGGCGCCAAGAACATGGAGAACGCCAAGCTGTTCCAGAACTTCCTGATGGAGCCGGAGAACGCTGCGCTGATCTCCGAATTTGCGGGTTACGCCAACGGCATCAAGGGCAGCCTAAAATATCTTCCGCCCGACTTCGCCGACGCGCCTGAAATCACCCCGCCCGCGGGCTCGCCGACGCCGGAATTCGTTCAGCCCTGCCCGCCGGACGTCGTGAAGATCTACAACCAGATCTGGACCAACCTGCGCAAGTAGACCGTGCAAACGCGCCGGAGGGGGATGCCCCTCCGGACTTTTCCGGACGCCCGATGTCACCACCGTCCTATCGCAACTCGGATCCCCCGCCCGCGATCATGCAGGGGTCTCCGCCCGGTCTGATCGTGCCCCGCGCCGACTGGGACCGGCCACCCTGGAACCGCTGGGCTTTCCAGCACATCCGTGAGCTTTTGCCCACGGTTGAGGTCTGGCGCGGAGGTGGCCCGGTGCGAGAGCTACCGCGTGCCGAACGCGATCTGGACGATCTCGAGGTGACGCTGACCGGCGGCGAGACGGGCAGCCTCGCCGAGCTTCTGGACGAGACTTACACAGACGGCTTCATCGTGTTGAAGGACGGTGCCATCTTGTTCGAGCGCTACTTCAACCACATGACGCCGCGTTCGCTCCATTTGTCACAGTCGGTTGCCAAGACCGTAGTCGGAACGACAGCGGGTATTCTCGTTGGTAAGGGGATACTCGATCCTGAAGCGCCGGTGACGCGCTATCTGCCCGAGCTGGAAGCGACCGGCTGGCGTGGGGCGAAACTCCGGCATGTGCTCGACATGACCTCGGGGACGCGCTTTGGCGAAGCCTATACCGACCCCTATTCGGACATCGGCCAGGTCGACGTCGCCTCCGGCTGGAAACCGGTGCCCGGCGGGGCGGACCCGGATTTCATCTGGCCGGCCCATGTCTGGGACCTGATCCTCGGGCTGACGGAAACCACCCGCCCACATGGCATGCGCTTCGAATACCGCTCGATCGAGACCGATGTGCTGGCCTTCTGCATGGAGCGGGCGACCGGCCGCCGGCTTGCGCGGATCGTTTCCGAGGAGCTGTGGCAGAAGATGGGGGCGGAAGAGAGTGCCTGTTTCACCGTCGATCCGGCGGGCTACGCCCTCGCAGACGGGGGCTTCAACGCAACCCTGCGCGACTATGCCCGCCTCGGCCAGCTGTGGCTCGACGGCGGCGTCGTTCCGGTGGACTGGATCGCCGACAGCCGCAAGCGCAACGATGCGCTCTATCCGCCCGAGGCCGAAGACAGCCTGCCGGGCGGTGCCTACCGCAACATGATCTGGAACGGCGGCGACGGAAGCGTGCTGATGGCGCGCGGTGTGTTTGGACAGCTGATCTACATCGACTTTGCCCATGACCTCGTCGCGGCGAAGCTGTCGACTTGGCCGGACTTTCTCAGCCCGTCGCTGGAAGCGGCGACGCGCGGTGCCGTGCGGGCGATCGCGCGGGCGCTAAGCTAGGGGCGGGCCTCCTCGCTCCGGCGAGAGGCGGCGTCTGGCAGGCAGAGTAGCGCCGTCCTCCGCCCGACCCAGGGCTGGGGTCTTCCGACAGCACCTATAGACACCACAGCCCCGCCGCATAGTGTGGCTGCAATCAAGGGAGGCGCCGATGATCGAAGGCTATGCAGAGATGGACGCGACGGCACTGGCTGCGCTGGTCGCCCGCGGCGAGGTGACGCCTGACGAACTGCTGGACTCGGCGCTTGAGGCGACCGAGGCGCTGAACCCCAAGCTGAATGCGGTCGTGCTGATCCAGGAGAGCGTGGCCCGCGCCGCGATCTGCGCGGGTCTGCCGCGCGGCCCGCTGCACGGGGTTCCTTTCCTGATCAAGGACCTCGGCTGCGAGGCAGTCGACTTTCCCTCGCACAACGGCTCCCGCCTGTTCATGAATACGCGCTACTCTCGTGATAGCGCGATCTTCGAGCGCATCAGGGGCACGGGCTGCGTTCCCTTTGCGCGGACGACCTCGCCAGAGGGCGGCATCGGCCCGGCGACCGAGGCGGCCGTCTACGGCGGCCCGACCCGCAACCCGTGGGATCTCGACCGTACCTCCGGCGGCTCCTCCGGCGGCTCTGGCGCTGCGGTGGCGGCCGGCATCGTCCCGGCAGCCCACGGATCGGACGGGGGCGGATCGGTGCGCATCCCGGCATCCTCCTGCGGTCTCTTCGGCTTCAAGCCGACCCGTGCGCGGCTTCCCGACGGTCCGTTTGCCGGTGAAGGCTGGGCCGGCATGGCGATCGACGGTTTTCTCACCCGTTCGGTTCGCGACACGGCCCTCCTGCTCGACGCCTGCGAGGGGGCCGACCCTGGCGCACCGTACTGGGCGCCGCCCCTCGGGCGCGGCTATGCCGCCTCGATCTCCCGCCCCCCGCGCCGTCTTCGCGTCGCGCTATGCGAGACGACGCTGACCGGCGCCCCGGTCCACGCCGATTGCCGGGCAGCTGCCCACGAGGCGGCGAAGCTGCTTTCCAGCCTCGGCCACCATGTCGAGCACGCGCGTCCGGAAGTCGACACCGAGCCGATGATGCGCGCCTGGACCGACATCGTTGCCTGTGGCACGGCGCTTTCGATTGGAAAGGCCCTCAAGGGCCGCCCGCTCGGCCCGGATGAGATCGAGCCGGTTTCGCGCAGCGCCATTGCCCATGCCGCCACCATCCGCGGCACCCGCTACCTGGAGGCCGTCGGCATCGTCCATGCCTACGGCCGCCAGATGGCCGGCTTCTTCGAGGACTGGGACATCCTGCTGACCCCGACGCTTGCAGAGCCCCCTGCGAAGATCGGCCGCTTCGGCCACAGCCGCGACGATTACGTCGCGTTCCGCACCGGTCCCGACGGCGTCTTCGCCTATTCCCCCTATACCGCGGCATTCAACGCCACCGGCCAGCCTGCCGCCTCCGTACCGCTCCACATGAATGCGCAGGGCCTGCCCATCGGCATTCACCTTGCCGCGCGGTTCGGTGCCGACGAGGAGCTAATCAGTCTGTGTGCCGAGTTGGAGCTCGCGGCGCCCTGGGCCCAACGTCGCCCGCCCCTCCACGCTTGATCCGGTTCCGTCGCAAATTCTTCCGGCTTCTGATTACGCCCCTGCAGCGGACACAATTATCCTGCGAGCCCGGCGAAGACCTGAAAGGGCATGTCTCCATTGGCGGGTATCTGCCCCGTGCGGATCATATGCGCGGTCTGGATCCCGGCGATGGCAGCGGCGGCCGAGTGGAAGGCCTTGAAGCCCATCATCGGGCGGGTGATCCGCTTGATGAGGCGTTGGTCCGGTTCGAGAATGTTATCCGTGAGAAATTTGACCTGCCGGACTTCGGTTGTGCGCGCGACGGCGGTGAATTTCAGGATCACGTACACCGCTTGAAAGGCGGCCAGGTTGGCAGCGCTCTTGTCGATGACGACCCGGTCAGGCGTGCCGTTATGCAGATCGCCCGCTTGAAGAACCGCCGTGCGGCGGCCAGATTGGGGCGCTCCAAGAGCGCGGGGGTGTCGTGGTCGGGCCGATCGAAAGCCGGTGTAACCAGGCGCCCCGAAGGATGCCGCGCAACCAAAGACAAACGTACGAGGGGAGAAAGGCGCCCGGCCGCCGACCGTTGTATATGATGCGGTGGGACAGTTGGGAACGGGCCACAAATGGTGATTGGTCGTGTGGCGGTGAATGACAGCAGTGTCCTTAACGTTCCCCCAAAAGCCGACAGTCAGCAAGTGCGCCGGGCGTTGCCCGGCGCGACCGAGGCCTCAGTTGTCCAATTCGATCTCAACGTCCAGCAGAGGAGCATATTGCTGCGCTCCGAAGATATCGCCGTCCCCGGCGCTGCCGCTTGGGCGGTCGCGCAGGATCGTGAACTTGATCGCATAGGCGGGGTCGTATTCGACAAAGTCGGTGATCCGGTTCGGATTGATCTTCAGCAGTTGGCTGACACTCTGGCGGGTCAGCGCCCGGGAGCGCTTGACCTGTTCATAGGCCGCGGCCTCGCGGAAGATGACGTCGAAGGTGATCTTGTCCGTTCCGGCGTTCTTGCTTCGGATCGTCTTGGCGAGGTCGCTCAGCTTCATTGTGGTCATGGCGTGTCCTGTCTCAAGCGTCCGAGGTGGCGGCTTCGCCGATGGTCGCGGTTTGCGTCGGGAAAAGAGAGAGCGGGTTGTCGATCCGCATCGTGTGGTTGAGCGTCCAGCGATGGGCCGGGCTGGCCGGCAGCACCTCGTCCAGAACGAAGGACACGCCGCCCGCGGTTCCCTTCACATCGGGAAGGCGGGCGTAGAACAGCTGCCGGGTGCCGGTCATGGTGACTTCCTCTGCCATTTCGCGCGTGGGGGCGAGGCCCTGCACCACGACCAGCAGCTCGTGCCCCGGCTGGTCGCGGAGCGGTTCCAGGGGGCCCATGATACCGTCTCGGCCGAAGACGTTGTAGTGCAGCTCCCAGCCCTCGGGCCCGAACCGCTCGACGACCTGAGCACGGCTCCAGGCGATGACCTCGTCCACGTTGGCGATGGTGTAGGGATCGCGGATGCCGGCCATGCCCACGAAGCGCTCGCCGACCTTGCCGGAGCCTTCCAGCTTCACCCGCAGCTCAGTCGCCGGAACGAAGCGCATGCCGGTAACGCGGGTCGTCTTTTCCGAGACCTGTTGATAGTGGCAGTCGGTCATGTCCAGCAGCCCGCCCGCTACGTATTCGTGGTAGGGGTTGGAGCGTTCGTACATCGCGTGACCGGCGACCGAGGCGACGGTGCAACGCTGGCCGGGATGCATCGCGGTGACTTCCACCCAGTCGTTTGTGATCTCGCCCAGAACGGTTTCTTTGGCGCCATAGGGTTCGGCGCAGAAGGACGCGCATTCCAGAACCTTGCCGAGGTAGTAGGCCTGCGCCTCGGGGAAGCCGTGGAAAAGCGCGGGGGCAGCGAAGATTGCGCTGTCGGAACTGCGGCCGCCGATAATGACATCGCAATCCTGTGCGAGGAGCTCCACGAAGGGGTGGACGCCTGCCATGGCGACGACGCGCGTCGTCGCGTCGAGTTCGTCCTCGGTCAGGTCCGGGCGGGCGTCGAGGCCGGCAACGGCATGGCCGGAGCTGATCTGGGCGCGGACGAGCTCACGGTCGACTTCCGAGTAGAACCAGCCGATGCGGAATGGCGGCAGGTCGTGACGCCGTGCGATCTTGCGGATCATCTCGACATACATGTCCACGCGCGAATTGGTGCCGGTGTCGCCAGCCGATCCGATCAGCATCGGCACGCCCAGTTCCCGCGCGGCAAGCAGCATGTGTTCCAGGTCGTGTTCCTGCCAGGCCGCGGGGCTTGCGCAGGTATCCGTCCCGAGCGGCACGGGCCCGATGTCGTCGCTGCCGGAATCGGCGGCGATGTAATCGGGCTTAGCCGCCACGCCGAGCCGGAAGCTTTCAACCTTCAGGGGGGCAAATCCCAGGTGGCCGTTCGGGCAGATGATCTTGAGCGACTTCATGGGGCTCTCCAGCAATTCCGTCATCAACATACATGCAAGTTACGTGCCAGTTCGGATCGGAAACATAACATGCTGTGATAAAATGATAATATATGAACGGCGGGTGGGGTGGCCCGTCGCCTGCGCGGATTGCGCGCGTCATGAAGGGATTTTCACGCGTCCAGAATGCCGAGCTTCAACATCTGGTGGCGCAGGGCGTGGCGGCTGATCTTCAGCGCTGTTGCCGCCTTCTGCAGATTGTTCTCCGCGTCCTTCAGCGCCCGGACGATCAGCTCCCTCTGAAAGGCCGCCGTCGCATCGTGAAAGCCTCCCTCGGGCGGCAGGGCGGCCGAATAGGCATGGCCGCCGGTCGAAGAGGATGGCCCGCCCGCGCGAACGGTGCGCAGGATGCGGTCGGGCAGATGTGTGGGAAGTACCACGTCGTCATCTTCCAGGATGAATATCCGCTCCAGCAGGTTCTCAAGCTCCCTGACGTTCCCGGGCCATGGGTACTGCAGGAAGATCTGCGCAACCTCGTCGCTCAGTCCGCTGATCCGGCGGTCATATTGGCGGTTGAACTTGTCGATGAAGTGCCGTGCGAGAATGAGCACGTCGTCCCCCCGGTCGCGTAGCGGCGCGATATTCAAGGCGACGACCTGGAGCCGGTAGTAGAGGTCTTCGCGAAAATGTCCGGCATTCACCTCGGACAGAAGGACCTTGTTGGTCGCCGCAATGTAGCGCACATCGACGGTGGTCGCGCGCACGCCGCCAACGCGGCGGAATTGATGCGTGTCTAGCAGCGTCAGCAACTTCGCCTGTAGCGTCAGCTCCATCTCGCGGATCTCGTCGAGGAATACGCTGCCCCCGTCGGCCGCCTCGATCAGGCCGATCTTGCGTTCGATCGCCCCGGTGAAGGCGCCCTTCTCATGGCCGAAGAGCTCGGACTCCATCAGGCCCGCCGGGATGGCGGCACAGTTGATCTCGGCGAATTCGCGTTTCGCGCGGGATGACCCGCGATGCAGCATCCGCGCCACCAGGCCCTTTCCGGTGCCGGTCTCGCCATAGATCAGGACTGTCCGCACTGGGCTCTTCGCCACCCGCTCGATCAGGCTGCGCAGGGTGCGGATGCTCTCGTGCTGACCGATCAGGCCGTCGTTGTATTGCGCCATTTCCCTGTCCATGCGGCCCCCGCGGTCTAGAGGCGCATGAGGTGCCAAGGGCCGGTGCAGGGGTTGTCGAGGCAAGCATACATGAGCCGCGACGCGCAGCAATAAACGACGCTGGAGATCGTGCGCGTGCCGCCCGCATCCGGGTGCTGGCAGAGTGGCCCCGCCTGCGAAGCATCCCCGCGATGCGTGGCCATGAGCCGAGCTGCCCTCTGTGCCGACCACTCGGCACCGGGCACGGTTCGATCAAGAAACGCACGTCGGTCATGCGACGTATCCTCGATCGTGCTTACGGGATCGGTCAGGGTTTCCAGTGCAAGCATCGTCGAAGTGAAATGGTTCGTTCGACACACCCGCGGCGCCATCTCGACGGCGACCGCGGTGGTGCCCAACTCGATCGCTGCAACGTCGCCCTGCGCATCCGCCATCACCAGACTGCCGCCGCCAACGTGAGGTTGCGCGCGGATGAATCGGACTGCATCCGCGACCGACGCGAACTGCGACAGCAGCCGGGTCATTAGGAAATAGCGTAGCCAGCCGGGGCGATGCCGGTGGGTACCGATCTGCGTGTCCACTATGGCGAGGCCTGCGCCATTCATCCCGCTGGAATATGCGCCGGGGCTGCCAAGGCTGCCCAAGCAGAACATCGGGCCTTGTGCCAGATCCGGCCCCTCGTGCCGAAAGACACGTTGAATGCCAGAATGGGCGCCAGAGAAATCGCGGTTCTTGACGACGATCGGACCGTCCTTGCCGCCATCGACCGCCCAAGCGCTGCATCCGTCCGAAAGACCGTCCGGCACCGCGGATAGATCATGCAGGATCCCCAGGTGCAGGGCGGCGAACAGGCGATCAACGGGTATACCGAAGCCCTCGGCGACGCCAGAGAGCTCCTCCAGTTCCGGCATGCAGCTACTGCGGGCGAAGGCCATCTGTGCATCGAGGAACTGACCAGCCCGGGTGGTCAGCAGTCCTTTGGTCTCGGCCTCCGTCAGCCGGTCGGCGGTGACCCGACGCACCGCATCGCAGGCTGCACGCCCGGCGGCGGCCTGAGCCAGCCCCCGTTGGAAGGGCGTCCCTTCGAGCGCGAAGGGTTCGGCATCCGCAGGAGGCCACGTGCTCATGCAGTCACCTCTTCCTGCAGGTTGAGGTCTTCGCCCAGTCGGTGGCAGGATGCATGGTGGCCGATGCCGAGCGTCTGCGACGTCGGAGACTGACTGCGGCAGAGGTCGGTCGCCAGCGGGCAGCGCGTGTGAAACTTGCACCCGCTGGGTGGATCGAGCGGCGAGGGAAGATCGCCCATCAGCCTGACACGGTGCCGCCCGCCCTGTGCCTCGACCTTGGGCACTGCGGACATCAGCGTTTGCGTGTAAGGGTGTCGCGGCCGTTCGAGGATTGCCTGGACCGGGCCGATCTCTACCACCTCTCCCAGATACATCACGGCGACGCGGTCACTGAGGTAGCCGATCACCGAAATGTCGTGCGAGATGAAGAGGTAGGTCAGCCCCATGTCACGTTTGAGGTCGGACAGGAGCTCGATGATCTGGGCCTGGATCGACACATCGAGCGCCGAGACAGGTTCGTCGCAGACGATGAACTCCGGACGGCTGACAAGGGCGCGGGCGATGCCGATCCGCTGGCGCTGACCGCCCGAGAACTGGTGTGGATACCTGTCCAGATGCGCGGTCTTGAGGCCGACCTTCTCGATGATCGCAGCGACCATGTCCCGCGTCTCGGCCTTACCCCTGGCGAGGCCGTGAAGCCGCAGAGGCAGACCCACGATATCGGCGACCGTGCGCCGGGGATTGAGAGAGGCATATGGGTCCTGGAAGATGATCTGCATCCGCCGCCGCATCGCCTTCATCTCGTGCGGTGGGAGGGACGATACGTCGATGCCGTCGAAACGAATGCCGCCTCGCGTGGGCTCGTGCAGCCGCAGAATTGTCCGGCCTAGCGTCGATTTTCCACAGCCGCTTTCTCCGATCAGGCCGAGGATCTCGCCCCGCTCGACGGACAGGCTGACATCGCTGACGGCCTTCACCTCCAGCGTCGGCCGGCCCATCAGACGGCCGACGATGCTGGGTGTGCCGCGGTAGACTTTCGTCAGGCCCGTGACGGACAGCAGCGGTTCAGCCATGAGCCTCTCCCCCATCGTGAAGGCGAATGCATCGGGCCTTGCGGCCGGGGCCTGAGCTTTGCATGTGAATGCGGGCAAGGCAGCCCAGACCGGCCTCGGGGCAGCGGGAATGAAAGCGGCATTGCTCCGGCAGGTTGATCAGTTCGGGCACCTGTCCCGTGATCGGGTGGATCTTCTCGCCCCGCAGGGCGGGACGTGGAATCGATGCCAAAAGGCCCTTCGTGTAGGGGTGGCGCGGATCACCGATGACGGCCTGCGTCGGTCCCTCTTCGACGACCTCGCCGGCATACATCACCATCACCCGGTCGCAATGCTCGGCCACCACGGCAAGGTCATGGGTGATCAAGACGACGCTCATCCCCAGCTTTGCACGGATATCGGCAATCAGTTCCAGAACCTGCGCCTGGATTGTCACGTCCAGCGCGGTGGTGGGTTCGTCCGCAATCAGGAGTTTCGGGCGCGAGGAGAGTGCGATAGCGATCATCATGCGTTGCCGCATTCCGCCCGAGAATTCGTGCGGGTATTGGCGCAGTCTTTCGGTGGGGGAGGGGATGCCGACGAGGCGCAGCATCTCGACCGCGCGGTCGGTGATCGCCCGGCGGCGTGCCGGACCGCGACGGGGCAGGCCCTCGTCATGCGCTTCCAGCACCTCGGAGATCTGTTCGCCGACGGTAAGCGCGGGGTTCAGCGCGGTCAGCGCGTCCTGCATCGTCATCGCGATGTCCCGGCCACGGATCGCCCGCATCTGCCGGGGCGATAGCGTGCGCAGGTCCTGCCCGTCGAAGCGGACGGTTCCCGCCTCGATCTGCCCTGGTGGCCGGATCAGTCCCATGACCGAGGCGAAGGTGACGCTCTTGCCGGAGCCGGACTCCCCCACGACCCCGAGGCATTCGCCCCGCCGGACGATGACGTCGACGCCATCGACGGCGCGCACAGCGCCCGCTCGGGTATGAAAGGCGGTGCGCAGCCCCGCGACTTCAAGAAGGTATCCGGGAAGGGGCGCGGTCATTCGTGGAACCTCGGGTCGAAGGCATCGCGCAGGCCCTGGCTCGCCACGTTCAGCGCCAGCACAAGCAGCAGGATGGCCAGGCCGGGGAAGGTGCTCACCCACCACGCCTGCATGATGAAGGCGCGCCCGTCCGCCACCATCGCGCCCCAGGACGCGGTCGGTGGCTGCACCCCGAGACCAAGAAAGCTGAGACTGGCCTCAAGGATGATCACGTTCGCCATGCGGATGGTCGACACGACAATAACGGGTGACAGGATGTTGGGCAGGATTTCCCGTAGCATGATGTGACGGTTCGAGGCACCGAGTGCCCGCGCGGCCTCGACATATTCCTGTTCGCGCGTGGCAAGTGTCTCTGCCCGGACAACGCGGCAGGGGATGACCCATTCCTTGTAGACCAACGCCAGGATGATGTTGCCCAACCCGGCGCCCATCATCGCCATCAGGCCGATCGCGAAGATCAGGTAGGGAAAGCCCAGCAGGATATCTACAGTGCGCGAGATGATCGTGTCGACCCAGCCGCCCAGATAGCCCGCGGCAAGGCCGGCAAGGATGCCAATGCTGGTCGCGATGAAGACCACCGTTGCCCCCACGAGCATTGACACGCGCGAGCCATAGATGATGCGCGACAGGATATCGCGGCCAAGGGCGTCGCAACCCAGCACGTGGGCCCAGTCGCCGCCCGCTTGCCAGGCCGGCGGTTGCAGGCGGCGGAAGAGGTCCGTCGCGTTCGGATCCTGCGGCGCGATGAGCGGCGCGAAGAGCGCCAGCGCGACGAAGATCAGAACGAGGATCGCGCTGCCAGCGGCAAGGCGGTTCTCTGCGAAGACGGCGAGGTTGCGCAGCAGCAGCGATTGGGACGGGGTGGGACGGGTCACTGCGGCATCGCTCATAGTTTCACCCGCGGGTTCAGGAAGGTGTAGAGGATGTCGGCGACGAAGTTCAGAAGCACGTAGGTGACCGCATAAAGCAGCACCGCCGCCTGGACGAGCGGGTAGTCCCGAACGAAGATGCTGTCGACCACCAGCCGCCCCAGCCCGGGCCAGCCGAAGACCGTCTCGACGATCATGTTGCCGCCAAGCAGGGAACCGGTCTCGATCGCGGCGACCGAGACGGTCGGGATCAGCGCGTTCTTCAGGGCATGGCGGATCAGGATGCGGGTCCGTGACAGACCCTTTGCTTCGGCAAAGGTGATGTAGTCCTGCCGCAGCACTTCCAGCATCGAGGTGCGCGTGACGCGCATCAAGACGGCCGTCATCGGCAGGCCAAGCGTGATGGCGGGCAGCAGGATATGCTTCAGGGCATCAAGGAAGGCCGCGGGATCGCCGCGCAACAGCGTATCGATCAAAAGGAAACCGGTGATGGGTTTGATGCTGGTCGCGAACCCCATCCGGCCAGAAACGGGCAGGATGTGCAACTGCACGGCGAAGAGCATCAGCAGCAGGATGCCGAACCAGAAGCCGGGTAGCGAGACCCCCAGAAGCGATCCGACCGTCGCCAATTTGTCTAGCACAGAGTTCTTCTTGACGGCGGCCAGAACGCCAAGCGGAATAGCCGTCATGAGGGCGATTAGAAGCGCTACCACGCTGAGTTCGATAGTGGCCGGCAGGCGTTCGGCGATCACCTGCGCGACGGGCCGCTTGTAGTAAAAGCTTTCACCGAAATTGCCTGTCGCGGCATGGCCGATGAACAGGGCCAGGCGTTCGTAGGCGGGACGATCCAGCCCCAGATCGTGACGCAGTTGGGCTTCCTGTGCCGCGGACACGTTCTGGTCGCCGATCATGATCTGAACGGGGTCGCCGGGGGTCATTGCCATCATCAGAAAGACGATGACGCTGACCCCCAGAAGCACCGGCACGAGCTGCACCAGACGTTCCACGAGTTTGGTGAGGGACATGCCGGTGTCTCCGATATAGCGGGCTTACTTCAGGCAGGCCTTGACGAGGTTCAGCCGGCCGTCGGGGCTTGGCTGCCAGCCGCTCAGACGCTTCGAAACGCCATAGATGTCCTGAGGCACCCAAAGGTAGATGTAGGCGACATCCTTGGCAGCGATCGCCTCGGCCTGTTCATACATCGCAGCGCGCTTGGCACGATCGACCTCCACGGCTGCGCCGTCCAGTAGCTTGTCCACCTTGGGGTTTGAATAGCCCGAGGAATTGCCGCGGCCATCGGTGTGATGCGTCGGCATGAAGATCCCCTGCGGGTCAAGCGAACCGTTGCCCCACGACGTGAAGTACATGTCGCCCGTCTTCGGCTTGCCCATGGTGCGCCACTTCGAGCCCAGCATAGCGCTTTCGCCGACCTGAACCTTGGTCGTGATGCCGCCCTTCGCCATAAGCGAGGCAACGGCTTCCGCCGTGTCCTTGTCGGGGCCGGTTACATCCATCGTGACCTTGATGCCGTTGGGATAGCCCGCTTCCTTCAGCAGTTTGCGCGACAGCGCGGGATCGTAGGCCAAGCCTTTCAGCGCCTTGTTCTTGCCGAAGGCGTCCGGGCTGAGAATGCCGTTGATCGCCACTGCATGGCCGCCCAGGATCTTGTTGATGACCAGCGGCTTGTCGATGGCATGGGCGATCGCCTCGCGCACCCGGATGTCGGTGAACGGCTTTTCCGTCAGGTTCATCGCTATGAAATAGCTGCGGGTACCGTTGACGAAGACTGCCTTGGCATTGCCGCTCGCGTTCACCTGCGACACGGCATAAGGGGGCAGGTGGTCGATGATCTGCGCGTCCCCGGCCAGAAGCGCCGCAACGCGCGAGGAGGATTCCGGAATCGTCTTGAAGATCACGCGATCGACGCAGGCCTTGCCGCCCCAGTAGTCGTCAAAACGCTTCATCACGACCGAGTCACCTTTGTTCCACTGAACAAGCTGGAACGGACCAGTGCCGTCTTCCTGCGTGGCCATGCCGGCCGTGCCGACCTTGCCGACGAACGCCTTCGAGACGACCTCCTGGAAGGGTAGCATGGCTGGAAGCAGCGACCAGGGCGCGGACAGGGTAACGCGCAGGGTATCCCCGTTCACCACGTCCACGGACTTGATCGGTCCAAGCAGGCTTTGGCGCGGGCTGGTCTGGCCGTCGCCAAGTCCGCCCTTTTCCCAGATCCGATCGAGCGTGAATTTCACGTCTTCGGCGGTCATCGTGCTGCCGTCGTGGAACTTGACGCCTTTACGGATCTTGAACTCGTAGACCGTGGGCGAGATCTGCTTGTAGGACTCGGCCAGCTGCGGCACGACGTGCATCGCAGGATCGCGGGTCAGGATGCCGTCGTACATCTCGCGGATGATTGTTTCCGTGTTCGTGTCGCGGTGGTTGGCCGGGTCAAGCGTGGCGGCATCCGCGCTGAAGCCGATCACCAGGTCCTTCGCGGCAACGGTCTGGCTTGTCGCGCCAAAGGCGATCAGCGCGGCCAGACCGGCGCTGGTGAGCTTTCTCATGGGTCAGTCTCCCGTGTTTGGACTTGTAGGCGTTTTCGCTCTTGAACGTCGGCTCTGATATGAGACGCCGTCAGCTGGATACATGCAAATTTGGTGCCAACATTTCAAACCACAGGCGGCGGCTAAAAAAACCAATCATCTCAGGGCGGCTGCAGGGATGTCGGCGGAGTCTCGCCGGTCGCTTTCGACCTCTTGCGTGAGTATCACGCCAGATGAACGAAACGCACGCGTCAGGCCCGGGGTCTCCGCCGCGCCGCTGCGGCGCGCGCGACCGAAGAGGGCAGCCCCAACTCGTCACGGTATTTGGCGACGGTTCTCCGCTCGACCCGGATGCCGTTGGCCTGGAGCGCCGCGCAAAGCGCGGCGTCGCTGAGCGGGCGGGTCTTGTCCTCGGCCCCGATCATCTCCCCGATACGGCGTTTGAGCGCCCCGATCGACCACGCGCTGTTTCCATCCTCCGCAGGAAGGCCGCGCGCGAAGCACCGGCGTAACTCCAGAAGACCGCGCGGAGTGTCGATGGTCATACCCCGAACGATGCGGCTTACGGTGGAGGCGTGCATACCGATGGCTTCTGCCACGTTCTGCAACGACAGGGGGGCCGGAGGTGCCTGCGGATCGGAGAGGAACGCGGATTGCCGCCGCACCACTTCGGAAGCGACGCGAAGGGCCGTCGCATTGCGCTGGTCCACGGCCCGCTTCAAGTCTCGCGCGAAGGTCAGGGCCTCGGCCTCGGTGGGGGTGCGTGTTTCCTTGTCAGTGGCCCGGTCGTCCCGCACAACGATCGTGGGCAGGGTGGTGCCGTTCAACTCGACCCGCCAGCCGTCGCGCGTGCGTTCCGTCAGGAGATCTGGGGGGCGTATCGGCGCTTCTCCGGTTTCGAGGAAACGCGCGCCCGGCTTGGGGTCGAAGCTGCGCACGATTGCGAGGTGGTCTTGAACGGCCTCAAGGGAGATGCCGCACACCTCGGCCAGTCGGTCCGGACCGTCCTCGGCAAGGACCGCGAGATTGTCGAGGATCTGCGCAAGGTCATCGCTCAGTACGCCTTTGTCGCGGGCCTGCAGGCGCAGACACTCCGTTAGCGACCGCGCGAAGAGGCCCGACGGCTCGAACAGCTGTAGGCGATCTAGAACCCGCTCGGCGGCCTCGACGCTGCATCCGCGGGCCTCGGCTATCTCCTCGGCGGTTTCGCCAAGCCAACCATAGGGTTCGAGAGCTTCCAGAAAACCAAAGGCGATGTGCCGGTCCCCGGGATCGGCGAGCGACAGGGAGATCTGCTGCGCGACATGCTCCACGAGGCTTGCCGCGGGACGCCCCAGAAGGTCGATGCCATCGCTGCCTGTCCCGTTCCAGACCTTGCGCCCGATCGCCCGGCCCCCCGGATCGACGGGCCGGCGAGGGGGCGTCACAGGTGGCGGGGTCAGTTCCAGGAAGACATTGGCCTCGGTCGTCTTGGCCAGAAAGGTGTGGAGTTCGGCGTTGTTGTATTTCAACAGGCCGATTGCCTGACGAAGCGAAGTCGTCATCGACAGCGTCCGTCGTTGCGAGATGCCCAGTGAGGGCGTCATAGCCATGTGGTGCCCCCTCCTGTCAGCGCCGGCACAGGGTAGCTGTCAGATGGGCGGGTTGGAAGCCACAGAGGGGCGCGACCCCAGCGGTTCCCTTCGCCGGTTCTACGCCGCCCGATAATCCTTGCTAACCCCCTAGGCAACCATCACGAAAGTCAGCTTCAGACCGGGCCACCACGGTATTCGCCACCGCGAATAACGACCGCTTCGCCGGGCTTCTTACCGGAACCTGCCTGTCACCGCCCTCTGATCATCAGAACCAGGGGGCATGATGATTAGAAGTCAATGGCATGACAATTAGAAGTGTCTCTACGGTTGATCAGAACCTGGAAGGCCGGTCTTTCCCCAGCGTCTTGGCCCGATGCATTGGCCGTGCCGCGAGATGCGGCACGGCCCTCGGGCGCGCGCCCGGTTAGAGGGGCACGCGCCGCATCGCTCCACGCTCTGTCACATTTCGAGTTCTTTGATATCTTTCCCGGCGGCGATGTGCGCTTCGATCCATTTGGGTTTCCGGCCGCGACCGGTCCAGGTCAGGTCGGGATTTTCGGGATGCCGGTATTTCGGAGCGCCAGCGCCGCGCTTCCTGCCTGTGGTCACACCGGCAAGATCGGCGAGGGAGAAGCCGAGCTCTTTCGCCTGCGCTTCAAGCGCGGCGACGGCTTCAGCTTTCTTGCGGCTTTCGAAGTTATCGATCGCCTTGGCAACGTCTTTTTGAAGTTGCTTCAGTTCGGGCAGATCGAGGGTATTGAGGTCGAGTTTGGACATAGGAGTCTCCAGGCTGAATTTCGCTGTCCTATCTGTGAACGTCTGACTCTGCAATCGGATTGAGGTGCGACTGCGATGAATCGCCGATCGGTGGAAAACTGCAGGCGGCGATATTGGAATTGGATCGAGGCGGGCAGCGGGCAATAGGCCTTCAGAAGACTTCGCATCTGCCGCCAACTCTGCCGAGCGCCCGGTCGCGCGCCGTACAATGCCTCATCAAGGCCAAAGGTCTGGTATTTGAAGTATTTCGCCCGGATCGCCCGCAATCTCTGGGCCTGATGACAGCTGAGGATAAGTCTGGGAGGTCGTGCCTTGGCCCTTCCTGTGCGAAGGGCACCGCGGCTCGAGCGCGGACGCGTTGCACCATCACGGGCAGGAACGATGTGAAATCCGCGCACCTTTCAAATGAGCGTCAGCCGATTGATTGGCCTGATCCGAAGTTCAACGGTACCGACGGCGCAATTAGAAGGGTGCTATCCACTCGGTTGGTCGTGATTATTCCCGCGGCGATCCAGCCCGCCGCGGCCTGAAATCGGCCCCTCGACGCTTTGGCTACTTATTCCCGTCGATCCATTTCGACATGAGCCCTCGATCGCGGAAGCATTCGTCCGGGACGGTGCGCCGTTTGATCCGGGCGAGGCGTTCGGCAAAGGCCACTTGCTTTGAACTTGGCAGGTGGTTGATTGGCGCAGGCGGCAGTTTGACCTGATCCTCGATCCAGGCACTGAGGCTGCGGCGATCCTGCTGAACCTCCCAGGGGAGGTTAGTCCGGTTGCGCAGCGCAAGCGACCGCGCGTAGGCGATCTGCCGGGCGGTGACGGGCAGGGGAAAGGGCCTCTCATCCATGGTGATCCTCCTCCGCTGCTCTGCCAGAGGTATAGAACATAACAAGAACAATATCAAGAAACACCCTCCAAAGCGGCGCTGGAAGCGGGCGTGGTAAGAGGGCAGGGGGGTGAACGCTCGGCCACCGGGACCGGACAAGTGGCGACCTCGGCAGCTTCTCAATAGGGGAGACTCCGCCCGTTGCACCAAGTTGCGCGCGACAGGCGGGGCGAAAAGCCCCTCAACCTTGCGGAACGGCCCTCCACGGTCGACGGTCATTGGTTCGAGGCGCCTAACAGGCTGTCCGGGATTGCCAAGTTGTTCCTGGGGTGGCGTTGTCGTAGGTGACGAGGATGTAGATGCCTGACACCCTGCCGCTATCGTCTCTCCGCTCTCTCCTGGCGACACGCCCGATCCGATGCCTTCGATCTACGGGGCGCCGATACCCTCGAAATGAGCACCAGACGAACGCCTCTCAGGCCCATGCCGATTTCGGCCAAACAGCTTGGCAATCCCCGTTTGGGCGGGCTGGGCGGAGGTTGGTGAGTGGCCCCCGCCCAGTTCGTGTCTAAGCAATCAGAGGTGAGCAGCTACGTAGTTGGCCACGGAATTTGCAAGGTCGCGCGGCGCGGCCATTCCGCCACTCGCCTGTACGTTAACGTCGTAGGCCTGCGTGACCGAGGGGATCGTGTCACCGCTCCCGGCCGCGGTAAACGCCGGTTCCTCCAGAAGGACCCTAGCGGTCAATTCCGAGGGGCCGGCAGCGGCGACACGAAGTCCCGTGATCCGAACCTCCAAGATGTTGCCGTGTGGCGACTGCAAGCCGGCCAGCTTCGCGCCGAGCGCATCATTCAACGCGCCCGATACCGCGCCCCATTCACTCGTATTGGGGGCGGGGCCACCCAGCTCATTGACGACGTTGATTTGCTGGATCGTCGATGTATCAGCGAAGGCAGGTGCGCCGACCAGCACCGTAGCGGACATGACCGCGACGGCAGTTCGAATGCTTGTCATGATCGTTCTCCACTCATCGGGCGGCCGGACCTCCAGCCACCGCGGCGTAGATCGGAAGACCTCCGCACACGATCAAGGCACAGGGGAAAAACACTCCGCGCGAGTCCGTGATCTGGCGTGAACTGCCCGATTCGGCAGCCCTCGGGCGGTGGCGTTCAGGTCGACGGAGCGACAATTAAGCGCCCCGATCCCGGTCGTCCGAGTGCTGTAGCGCAGTGCCCGGAAGCTGTCGTTTGCAAAGGTCGTCAGGAACGGCCAAAAGGGCGGGGACTGCCGTTCTCCGGTTCGATACCAAGGCCTGCAGTGTCGACGTTTTGGGCCCCCCGGTTTAAGGCGGCCTGACCGGAACACGCAGTGTTGCTGCCATGTCTTTACGGTTCGACGCCTGGCGAAGACTGAATCAAGGCATCCGGATGCAGCTTCCCTTCCGCCTCGGCATGGAGACGGCGATAGGTCTCGATCACGATGGACCGGATCCAGCTCCCGCCGGCATCGTTGGCAAGCCGCGCGCTCCAGAAGAAGCGGACCAGGACCGGGCCGAGATCGACCGGTGGCCTCATCGCGCGAAGACCGAACGCATCCATGTCCCAGGCCAGCAATATGGCTGGGAAGGTTGCCAGGAAGTCCGACTTCGCCAGAAGCGATGCGACGCCCGCTGAATCCCCGATCATTGCGCTCACGCGTCGTGCACCGGCATCGCCCCGAGGGGCGACTGGGAACGGATTCTGCGTGGACCGGGTGACGTTGACCATCAGGTGCGGGTAGCGACGCCATGCCTCTATCCCCCAGGCATCACAAGCCGGGTGATCCCGCCGGGCGAAGGTCACCCAGGAGAACGGATCCATCACCTGCTCCTCCAGGCCCTCTGGAAGGCGCGGCTCGCCGCCAAGGTGCGCAAGGTCGATAAGCCCTTCGCTCAGGGCGGTGTAGACATCGTGATGCGCGGGAAGCCATTCGATCTTCACGTTAGGTGCTTCCGCCTCAACCCGGGTCGAGACCTCCGCGATGACCTTCGTGAGCGTCGGCATGGCGATCCGGAAGACGCGGTCGCTCGTCGCCGGGTCGAACAGGGTCCTCGGCGCGATCACCCGGCGTATGCTCCGAAGGATTGGGCGCACGTCCTCTATGATCATTTCGGCAAACGGGCTCGGCTGCATGGTCCCGCGGACGCGGACGAGCAGCGGATCCCCGAGCTGGTCTCTCAGTCGGGCAAGCGAATGGCTCACGGCCGACTGTGTGCGCCCGATTTTTTCGGCGGTCGCGGTGACGCTCCGCGTCTCCATGAGCACCTCGAAGACGACGAGGAGATTGAGATCGACATTATGTAGATCAATCTCATTCATGAGTTATGAAAACGTTTCGTTCGACTTAGGCAGGCATGTAGCGCCATCATCATCCCATAAAAGGCCATTTAGGCAATCTCGATAGATCCCATTCATAGAGGAGAACCGGGGCTATGGCACTTGAAATCATCGGCGCCGGGTTCGGACGGACCGGTACATTTTCGTTGAAGGCGGCGCTCGAGCGTCTGGGTTTCGGGCCTTGCCACCACATGTCGGAGGTGATCGGCGATCCCGTGCAGATAAGACTCTGGAACGAGGCTGCGGAGGGCCACCCGGACTACGCTCGCATATTCGCCGGCTTCCGCTCGGCGGTTGACTTTCCGGTATCGGCCTATTGGCAGGACATCCTGGCGGTGACCCCCAGTGCGAAGGTCATTCTGTCCGACCGCGATCCGGAGGATTGGTATGGAAGCTTCTCGCAGACCATCCTGCCGCTCATCCTCGACAGAACTTCGTGGCCGGACGACCGCCGCGCCTGGTTCGAGATGATCGATCGCGTGATTGTCGGAAAGGCGCTTGGTGGGCGGAGTGACCGCGAGGGCATCCTCGCTGCCTACCGCGGGAACGCGGCAGCGGCGCACGAGCTTGTCGCCGAGGGGCGCGCCCTGGTGTTCCGCGCGCGGGACGGCTGGGGGCCGCTCTGCCGGTTCCTGGGCGTCGAGATGCCGGACGAACCCTATCCAAAGACCAATCCCCGTGCCGAGTTCTTCGCTTCAGTGAAGTCCGGCGTCGAAGAAGCCTCCAGCTGAACGCATCCCGCGAAGTCAAACAACGAGCGAATCCCGGTGCGGGCCGGGAACGGCTTTGCTCAATTTGAGGAAGGGAGACACATCATGTCCGCAAAGAACGAAGTTCTTGCCGCATCGGCGAAATTTTATGAAGCGCTCAACCGTATGGCCGCTGGCGATGCAGCGCCGATGGCCGATGTCTGGGCCCGAAGCGGCGAGGTGTCCGCACAGCATCCGATCGGTGGCCGTGACGAGGGGTACGAAACGGTCGTCGACAGCTTCGCGAAGGTCGCATCGATTGCGGGTGGGGGCGAGATCAGGCTCCTCCATCAGAAGGTCGATGTCGGATCCGACATGGCGGTCGAGGCCGGCGTCGAAACCGGAACGCTCATCATCGCAGGCCACAAGGCGAGCATTCATCACCGCGTGACCAACGTCTACCGGCGCGTAGACGGAGACTGGAAGCTGGCACACCACCACACGGACCTGTCCGAGGCGATGCTGGGTATCCTGAAGCTTCTGAGCGAGGCCGCCTGACGGTCTTCCATCGCGTGGACTGCGGGAGGCTTGCGCCGTCCGCTTTCCACTTTTGGCGACGCGCATAAGCTGGCAGGGAAGGGCCGAGCGGGGCTCACCTAAGCAGTAGTACGTCCTCGGCGCCACTACGGCAGCTTCGGACAAGACCGACGCGCAAGTACCCCCTCGACGGTCTGCTTCGTGCCCTCAAGCATCCCATCTGTTCAGGGCCCGCGCTGGGTTCCCCGAGAGCGGTCGTTCGCGGAGCGTAGGGCCGATGCCCATTGAGCGGGCCAAAGCAGGCCTGATGTGTGGCAGGGTCCCAGGTTCGTATCTCCTGGGTCTTCATCAAAGCGGCTCTAAATTTAGTGATAGGAGCGCCCATTCCAGCTGAAGACGTAATGTGCGCCGTCAAAGCGTAGATCGTGCATCCCGCCGTGCGTCGCTGGCAGGATATGGATCGTGGAGTCGAAGTTGGGCAGATCGATTGCCTTTGTAGAATACCCCGAAGCCGTCGCCATCAAGACATCGCCCGAGCAGCCGGAAGAGCCGCACCAGAGGCTATCTGCCAGGTGGATGAGGAGATCCGGCCGTCCGTCGTCATTGAGATCGGCCTCGCCTACCGTGTAGCCGAGTGCATGATGCTCGACCTTCTGCGCATCGGCAAAGTCGCCTTCAAGCGCGCGGTGGACTGCGGCGTCCTGCTCGGATGTAGGCTTGTCAGCGGGAAGGACATCGCGCCGTCCGGGGACCACGGCGTCGGACGGCGCGGGGGGCGGTGTGGCCGGCTTCGATACGGCGGAATGCGCCTGCTTAGCAGCAGCATAGGCCCTGCCATTGTATTGCAGGATCAGACTTGCGCCTCTGTAGGTATATTTCAGGTCGTACCAGCCGTTCGTCCGGTGCGCGACAGGTTGCGCCGTCCCTGGCGCCTCGAACACGGGCAGCCAGATTCCCGCCGGCGTCCGCCGCAGCACGCTGATCCAGTGCCCCCCGGGATAGCAGGGCCCGGCATCCACGAATGCAACCTCTGGAGCCCCGTCACCATTGAGGTCGGCGAAGGTCAAGCCGGGATTGGCCCGCTTGCCGCATCGGTTGGTGATCTGCGTGCCTTCGAGGGGAAAGCCTGCCGTCAGAAACAGGTTCCTTGCCTCCGTCTTCGACAGCGTCGGCATCGCGTCGGCCCTCGCGTGGGGCGCAAGTGACGCAAGGAAAAGGACAATGGTCAGGAGAGTCTGGCGCATCGCGCGGCTCCCAGACAATGACACCGCGCCATTATGTGGGCGTAGGCGGCCGATGCAAAGAAAAACCCAATAATCCACGAGACAGAGCAGAAGGCGCGAGAGCCTTGCAGGCGGCAGTTTGCCGAGACATCCCCGCCGCTCGCGGCGCTCGTTCCAAAACCGCTGCGCCTTCGAGGGGCTTGGAAGGGCACGGAAGGGCTCTTCGCCGCGCCGTGGCTAGACGGCCGCAAAGCGCCCTCATGCCGACTGTTCCTGGTTTTGCATGAGTTACCTGGAACACTGCCGCATCCGGAGAAGTAGGCTCGTCGCGGCCGTTCGCCTTTCCATCCCTGAACGACGGCAAGGCGACTCCATGTCGGCCGTTAGGCATCTCGCGCGAGAACCCTGAAACTTGCCGTTGGCTGTCGCCTAGTTGGCGGTTCCGGACCCGGACTCCCATCGAGTTTTCCCGCGCTGCCGGGAATGACCTCAGAGGGTAACCACCATGAAGGCGCCAACGCCGGCAGCCATGCAGTAGATGGCGATTGGCGTCAGCGTCCGCGTCTCGAAGTATTTCAGGAGGAATCTGACCGAGAAATACGCCGTCGCCGCGGCAGCGATACCACCGACGGCAGCAGGTCCGAGGCCGGCACCCCCGTGGTGAAACAGGACGGGGATCTTCAGGGCCGCCGCAGCGGATATGATCGGTGTAGCCAGCAGAAACGAATAGCGCACCGAGTTCTCGTGCGAGAGACCGGCTGCCAGTCCGCCCGTCATGGTCAGGCCAGTACGTGAAAAGCCCGGGATCAGGGCGAAGCACTGCGCGAGGCCTACTATGAGTGCCTCGGTCCAACTCAGCGCCGCTATCTTGCTATCGTCGTGCGGGCCTTCCGCGACCCGCCGGTCGCGCAGCACCTCGACCCCATAAAGGACGACCCCATTCAGCAAAAGCACGATGGCAATCAGCGATGTGTCGGCGAAGAGGTGCTCGATCTTGTGTTGAAGCGCAAGACCGATGAGCCCCGCCGGAACCGTGCTGACCACGAGGAGCCAGCCGAGCCGACCATAGGTGTCACCGGGCGCGATCCGGCGCGCCGCAAGGGTGCGGAAAATACCGCCAATGATTGCAACCCAGTCGCGCCAGAAGAACCCGAGCAGGACCAGTGCCGTTGCAAAGTGGGTGAGCACGACAAAGGCAAGGAAGGCGTCCGTGGATCGGTCAAGGTGCCAGCCGAGCATCGCGGGCAGTAGGGCCGTGTGACCGAGACTCGATACCGGAAAGAGTTCAGAGAAGCCTTGTAGAAGACCCAGCGTCAGAGCTTGGACATAGGTGACCATCGGGGTCGCTATCCTCGTCTAAGGTGGTCGTTAGAGCCTCATTTTTGCGGCTTGCCGAGTTCACCGCGCCCGGTGCCTCTCCGAGCAAAGCAGATCGCTAGCGCCACGACGGCGAGATGGATCGGTACATGTTGGCAATTTGTCCTGCAACCGCCCCCCGCTCAATTGACCCATGGGAACGATCATTTGGTCGCGACTTGCATGCCCTCTTCGCGCCGCGTCCGAGCGTCGGCAACGCGCCCTCACATCGGCCCTTCGAGATCGAGCCAGGGCATCCTGAAAGCCGGCCGGCTGCTTTCTCGGATCCGCGTTACGTCGCACGTGGATCACGTTGCGCCTACTTCGGCCAGGAACGTGCGGAGACCGACATTCGCTACGCTCAATAGCAACGCCTTCCGAGGCCGTTCACCGCAGCTCGAACAGCTCCTGGTGGAACCGATCTTCAGTCGGCCAGCTCTGGGCGGCGAAATCTGCACGCAAGGCAGTACCGAACCTGCTCGGACCGCAGAACCATAGGCTCGCTTCCCGCCAGTTTCGCACTGCGTCCCGGATGCGCTGCCCGGTCAACTGGCCATCGCGGGCGTCGATCAGGAGATGCAGCCGGACCTTAGCCGCACGGGCATCTTCGGCGATGCGCGCGAGGGCAGCCTCATCCACTTCCCGTGTTGTATGGAACAGGTCGATCTCGGGCCGAATACCATCGGGGCTGGCCGTGGCCATTTCCTTCAGTCGTGCGAGAAACGGAGTGATCCCGATGCCGGCCCCGACCCAGATCTGGTGTGGCAGGCCATCATCGAAGGTAAAGCAACCATAGGGCCCCTCCACAGTCACCTGCTGGCCCAGTTTGAGGCGGTCGACGAGGCCGGTCGTGTGGTCGCCCAGCTCCTTGGAAACAAAAGTGACCTTCGGGTCTGCCGGGGACCATGCCGAAGCGATCGTATAGGGATGCGCTCCCTCGATCGGGTTCGAGGTTACGAAGGCGAATTGTCCAGCTTGATGTCCTCTCCAGCCCTTACCAAGGCGGACTACTGTCTCAAGCGAGCGAACCCCTGGATAGTGCCGCATCTCGGCAATCTCGCCGGCAACGCGGCGTTCTGCGCCGATCCGCCCGACCAGAGAGACAATCGCCGCGTAGCTGCCAGCGAGCATGAGGAGTCCGAGCGCCACGCCAAGCGGCGTCATCCACATTCCGTAGTCCATTAGAATGACAGAGTGGAAGACCAATATCAGGTACATAACCGGCACGAGCCGGTGGCTGTATCGGAAGACCTGATAGGGGATCAGCTTGATCAGTGCGATCAGCAACAGGATCACGATCCCATAGAACGCCCATTCGCCCAATCCCTGGGCTGTCCCGCGAAAGCTGAGGAGGAATTGCTGGACCGGGTCGGTGATCTCCGGCCGCGGGCCTCGCGTCGGGCGCGCGAGCAACCCGAGCCCGACGGCCCATTTCGGGGCTTCGGACCAGAGCCAATGGAAGACCGCGAGCCCGAGCACCCCGATGCCGAGCCATTTGTGCAGCCGGTACATCTTGTCGAGACCGTCCACCCGCGCCTCCAGCCAGCGCGGGCGGAGGGAGAGGAACATTGCCACACTCATCGCGGAAATTGCGAGCACCCCGCTGAACTGCATCATGGGATTTCGCAAAGCGAAAACGGATTCGGCCGAGAAGATGTCGGGGTTCAGTACGAGCCACAGCAGGCCGACGACTGCCCAGAAGCCCCAAAAGAGGCGAAGGTTCGCGCTTTTCATCGTTCGCCCTTTCCCGACGACACCACTATCCCTTGCCAAAACATTCTGCCATCCTTTGCTAAAACATTCGGCAGCTCTCGTATCGCGCATCCTCCCCTAGAAATACGAACCGAGCCCTCGTTTCCGTCGCTAATGACTTGGTGTTGATTTCCATCGAGAAGTGACGCCCGGGTCAGATCTCTTTAGAAATCAACAGGATGAGGCTCGCCTCGTTGACTTCGGCTCAGGAACAGAGAGTGCTGAAGACTGCACGCTGTCGGTCAGATCGGACGCACCCTTCTCAGTTGCACGTCAACTTGCCCCAAATGCCTGGAAAGCCAACGATCCATGCGGCCAAGAAGCGCCGCGGAGCGCTCAGGATCGAAGCCATGCCGATAGAAACGCTCGCTTTTCGCCTCGATCATTTTTCGGAATGCTTTGTGTTCCAGGCAGTTCTGTGTCGCGGCGGCGCACCGGTCAGCCTGCATGCAACTCTCTTCGATCTGAAAATGCACGATCCCGTAGATGGTAAGAAAGCCAAGAAAGGCTTCGTAGGGCCGGGATGCCAAGCCATTTTTGAGCGTATCGCGAAAGCAATCGACTGCTTCCTGGGCCGACAAGGGTTATGTCAGCGGCGAGCGCGAGGCCGAGTTCACCGCCTCCGGTGGCGCTTGGGGCGTGATGCGGAAGGCGCCCATGGGTGGAAAGCTGCATCCCTTCGACGAGCGCATCAACCGGGTCATCAAGCGGCAGTTCGGCCACACCAATACCCGCTACCGGGGGCTCGCCAAGAACCGCGCCCAACTCTTTACGCTATTTGCGCTCGGCAACCTGTTCCTCGTCCGCCGAAATCTGCAAGCATGAGGTCGGTTCTGTCCAGACACCAGCTCCTCGCCCACACCGGGGGCCCAACGCCCCCGAATAGGCAATTCGCCTCCCGTCGTCGGCCATTTCCAACACTCACGCCGCAATCCTGGCCAAGCCAACGGTGTTGATCAGACGTTTCCAGGAATCTTAGTGTACGGCTTTTGAGCTTCCTATTGCCCGCTGACATAACTCGGCCGATCGTAAGTAAGATCGAATCCGAGTCGGTGCATGTTGCGAAGTGAGGGAGAGGTTATATTGTCCGGCGGTCGGATGGCTTCAGTCACCAACCAACGACAGCCGAGGTCTGCTGCTGCATGCATACGGTGTAGCATGAGTGCACGATGAATGCCTTTCCGCCTATGGCTCGACAACACCGAGTCAAACCCCATCCAGGCTACGGCACCCCACACGAAGAACGCGCCGGTACCGACTGGCTCATCTGCGTCATAGGCCAAATAAGTGTGCCAGCCTTGTGTGCCGGGAAGAGTTCCAAGAAAATCGGTAAGGACTGCCGGAAACCCAAAACCGCGAACAGTTGTCACCCCGAAGAGGTGAGCACTATCGACGCCGACTTCACGGATAGCAACGCTTAGGTCAAGATCGGGCAGGTCCTCAGCTTGCCTCATCATTTTCGCTAGAACAAAGCCACACTTGAGGCCGTTTCCGGTCAGATGGTCCTCAAGCCCTTTGGGTAGGGCCTCGCTGCAAAGGGAAATGCTACAGCGCGTCCCTGCTAAACGATATCGCTGAATCTGGTCGGAAAGCCAATCCAGATCTGCCCGGCTGTCAATTCCCAGGCCAATAATTCGGTTCATGAACCACCAGGGATACTTGGCGGCGCGTAACACAAGGCAGCCACCATTTCTTTCTGAAGACAGCTCCAAGGACTCGTGTACATCCGGTCGGGCAGCGTCCCAAACGCTGGCCCAAGCAGCGATTTCCGACTGCTCGCCAATTTGGATCAGAGCGTCGTTCTTTTTCTCCACGGAATTCACTCCCGGCCTATCCTGACCCGCTAACCCTTGAGCAACTCTTCGTTGGAGGTAGGGACATTTACCCCGGAAAACTGCGGGATGACGTTGAAACCTGTCATCGTCGTCACTGGAACCGCGGCCGAGGTATGAATGACGCCGCTTGCCCCGACGGCCGAGACTGTCATCGTCGATGTCCAATTCAGAAGCTGGCTCTCTATGAAGTTTTCCGTGTCCGTCGCCGTCCGAAAATACACCGGCGCATACATGCGGTTGACGACTTGAATGACCCGCAGCGCCTGAGCCTCTCCGCCAAAGGCCATGGCGGTCTCGGTGACAAGCCAGACAACGGCCGTGAATATGGGCAGCCACATGATCGCTACGTACCTAGCGGATCCACTCTCCCCCACAATAGAAAGGGATAGGAACCCTCGGCGCGATCGAGCTTTGTGTCTCACACCAGGCATACTCCAAAAAAAATCGTCAGTGGCACCCACGCCCCTGTCGAGGCGCCAGCCGGCAACGCGAATTCTCTGTCGATTGCATTCGACGCCGCTCCTTAATGACAGCACAATGTTGTTTAACCGTCGCAAAACAACGCATTCATTTTCGGTTCACAAAGCGCGTGGTTCCAACAACACCCCAAGCGGCCAAACTCGCTACACCAGCGAAACGGCCGGCGGCTCTGCAGCAATTCAGCAGTTCTTTTGAAGCGTTGCTGTGCAGATAGGTGGCAACCTCTGGGGTGAGCAACGCTGGGATTAGAATGCTTGTCCACCATGCCGCCGAGCATGCTATGCGGTTCACGGAGGCGTAAATGAACGGGAAGTCTGTGAAACTGGCTTGAGAATTGGTTTTATTTATACGGAAGACGTCGTTGGCTTCATGCTGGAGGCCTTCCTTGCTCGGTTAAACTTTCATCGGCAGCACTTTTCTATTGAAGCGTTTTCGTGGAACAAAGGGGCAGACTTGACACCGAGCTAACTCACCGCCGCCATCGACGACGATCGGGAGACCACCGCACCGACTTTCCGTGCCGACGACGAAGGTTCGATCTGGCGTTGGCTATCGTGGGGCGATCGTCTGCACAACGAATATGAGATCGAGCAATTTGCGCAAGTAGTTTTCTAGGCGCAGCACTGTCCTCACACCCGATCTAATGACACAGGAAAGCCGCCAGAGCTGCACTCTTGCGTCGCATTTCTGGATCACCACTGCCCTCGCGGGCAGCACGCCGCCGCATCAGAGCTAGATCCGGGACTTTAAAGGATGTCGCAGGACAACATAATCGGCATCGGACGGCGCGCCCGGACAAATGTTCGGCGCGGGTCTTTTCTTCCGCCACTTGCTTCCCCGGAAATCTCCGAAACCGGGGGCATACGGCGAGCAGGTCAGGAGACAAACGCGCGAAAGGCTCTGATCGAAACGATCGTATTCGGCGCTGCTCTCATTGTCAGCTCGGCGCTCGGGCTCCTGTTGGGGAACTTGCTATAGGCGTGACCTCAATAACTCGCAGAGCTGCCGGAGCGCCGGCGTTCATCCCGGGTTAACCGTTCCCGTGTTGGAATTTCCCTTTCGGACTGGCGGCGCTTTCACGCTCTACCCGGCCGCAGCCGGGCGGGTGCCTCTGCCCGATTCTGCGCACTCGACGGTCATTGAACCGACATTGCCGCGAGGACGTATTCCGTCACGAAAGCACGGGATCTAAGCGCCAGGGAAGCGATGACTCAGGACAAACTCACAGACATCTACGACAAATGCATGGACGCGCCCGTGCCCGGGGTTCCAAAGGACATGCCTTGGAACGCGGCCAGCTTTGAGAGCAGTGACTGTCTCTGGAATATCGAGACTGACGCAATGTGGGTGCGAACGGGCGTATCTGGCGTTTGGGTCGAAATACCCCAAATCGAAGCCGACGAGGCCGAGAGACGCCCGACGCGAAGCAAACGAAACCGCGGCCGCTGATTGGCAGCAGGGGCGGCCCCCCAGACTTGTTGCGCCGGCTTCGCGCGGACCATCAAGAATGCAAGATCGGCCTGTTCGCGCGCCTGGAACATGGGCCGGCTCCCCATATGTTGCGGAATCGATACACGATCTCCGCGTTTTAACTGCGGCACTGTTGTTCGGCGCTCCCAGACAATCGTGAGGCCTGCGCGTGCGGTCTCGGCCGTTTCATCCCCACTCGACAAGGTCGGTGCGCGTGCGTGTCTCGTCGGAACCTTCGCCGATGTAGGAGAAAAGCATCTCCGATCCGACGCGGAGCGCAGCGTACCAGTAAGCCTTGTTGCAGCGCTGCTTGAGCGTCGGCTCATCCTCAACGCCGAACATTGCGTCTTCCTTCAAGAGCCGCACCAGATCGGTATATGCGCTCATAGCAATTCTGCTGAGTGGGGTAATGCCTATCGCTTTAAGATTTTGCTTGGCATACGTATACCTATCAAAACCTAAGATTGCTGGGCACGGTCGGAGAAGAGTCTTCTGCGGCATAGAAGCGGCAAATTTACCTTGAAGCTGGGCCACATTTCAACGGCCGCCCCACTCGGAGTTTGCCCAAGCCGCGTCCTCTCTGAAGGACAGCAACGCGCGCGCCAAGCGGCCGTTCAGAGGCCAGGTCGGGATCCTTGCGGGCGGCTCGGCAGCTTTTCGGCGCTCGCGTAGGTTCTGCAGTGGGCACCGAGTGAGGCTTTGTATGGCCAAATCGGGGACCAGTCCAAGCCCTGCATCGGGGTGGCGCACGCCCATTGCCTGGAGATCGCGCACGGACCAATATGGCTTATGACCATAGAGCGCCTCAGGTCGCTGCCGTTGTGGCAGGGGAGAATTCAGGTCGAGCCCCTCGCCGGCGGGCTCTCCAACGTCAGCTGGAAGGTGACCGACCGGGCCGGCGTGCATGTTGTCCGGTTCGGGACCGACTATCCGTTTCACCACATCGACCGCCAGCGCGAGGTGATCGCTGCGCGGGCGGCACATGAGGGCGGCTTCGGGCCCGAGGTCGAATACGCGGCGCCCGGCGTCATGGTGTCCGCCTTCCTTGAGGCCCGCACCTGGTCGGCAGCCGATGTCGTCGGGAACCCGGAGCGGATCGGCAGGCTGTTGCGTGCGTTTCACCGCGACATGCCGCCGCGCATCGCCGGCCCCGGCTACATGTTCTGGGTCTTCCACGTAATCCGCGACTATGCCCGAATGCTCGCCGCCACCGCCCGGGCAGGGGAGCTGCCGCGCTACCTAGCGCTCGGGGCGGAGCTGGAGGCGGCGCAGATCCCGCTGCCCGTCGTCTTCGGCCATCACGACCTGCTGCCTGCCAACATCCTCGACGACGGTGAGAGCTTGTGGCTGATCGACTACGAATACGCGGGCCTCGGCACCGCGATGTTCGACCTTGCTGGCGCCTCCTCAAACGCCGGGATGACCGCGGAGCAGTCGTTGCGTTTACTCTCCACCTATCTCGGGCATGAGCCCGGGCGGGCGTTCCTCAGGGCGTTCTCGGCCATGCAATGTGCGTCGCTTCTGCGCGAGGCGATGTGGGCCATGGTCTCCGAGCTCCACCTTGCCACGCCGGGGGTCGACTTCGCCGCCTATGCGCAGGAGAACCTCGACCGGCTGGCCGAGGCGCTCGACATCTACCGCAGTGGAGCCTTCAGATGAGCCTTCCGGACCGTGCCCAGATCGTCGTCATCGGCGGCGGCATCATCGGCTGCTCGACCGCCTATCACCTGGCGCGCGACCACAAGGCCGACGTGCTGCTACTGGAGCAGAATCGGCTGACCTCGGGCACGACCTGGCACGCCGCCGGGCTGGTCGGCCAGCTCCGTTCCTCTGCCTCGATCACCCGGGTGCTGAAATATTCGGTGGAACTCTACAAGGGCCTCGCCGCCGAGACGGGGCTTGAGACTGGCTGGCGGATGACCGGCTGCCTGCGGCTCGCCACCACCCCCGACCGCTGGACCGAATACCGCCGCCTCGCGACCACCGCGCGGAGCTTTGGGATGGAGATGGAGCTGATCTCGCCCGCCGAGGTGAAGCGGATGTGGCCGCTGATGGACACCTCCGACCTGATCGGCGCCTCCTGGCTGCCGACCGACGGGCAAGCCAGTCCGGCCGACATCGCCCAGTCGCTGGCCAAGGGCGCACGGATGCACGGGGCGCAGCTGGTGGAGGGGGTGCGGGTGACCGGCTTCCGGATGCAGGGCAACCGCATCACCCATGTCGAGACGGCCGAAGGCCCCGTCGAATGCGAGACGGTCGTGAACTGCGCCGGCCAATGGGCGCGGCAGGTTGGGATAATGGCCGGCATCACCGTGCCGCTGCAGCCGGTGAAGCACCAGTACATCGTCACCGAGGCGATCCCCGGCCTCTCGCGCGACGCTGCGACGCTGCGGGACCCTGATCGGCGGACCTATTTCAAGGAGGAGACGGGTGGCCTCGTGATGGGGGGCTATGAGCCCGACCCGAAACCCTGGACCACCGGCGACGTGCCGGCGGACTGGGAGTTCCGGCTGTTCGACGACGACTGGGATCATTTCGCCCAGCACATGGAGCAGGCCATCGCCCGCGTCCCGGCGCTTGCCGAAGCCGGGGTGAGGCAGATGATAAACGGCTCGGAAAGCTTCACGCCGGACGGGAATTTCATCCTCGGCGCCGCGCCGGAATGCGCCAACATGTATGTCGGCGCCGGCTTCAACGCCTTCGGCATCGCCTCGGCCGGCGGCGCCGGCTGGGTGCTGGCCGACTGGGCGGTGAACGGCGAGGCGCCACTCGATCTCTGGACAGTCGACATCCGCCGCTTCTCCGCCCTGCACCGCGACCGCGACTGGGTGCGCGACCGCACGCTGGAGGCCTATGGCAAGCACTACACGGTGGCCTTTCCGCATGAGGAATACGCCTCCGGCCGGCCGCGGCTCGTCTCGCCACTCTACGACCGGCTGAAGGCCCGGGGTGCCGTCTTCGGCTCCAAGCTCGGCTGGGAGCGGCCGAACTGGTTCGCGCCGGCAGGGGTCGAGGCGGCCGATGTCTACTCCATGGGCCGCCAGAACTGGTTCGAGACGGTGGGAGAGGAGCACCGACACGTCCGCGAGGCGGTCGGGTTGCTCGACCAGTCGTCTTTCGCCAAGTTCGAGGTCACCGGCCGGGATTCCGAGGCGGCGCTCGACTGGGTCTGCGCAAATGACGTGACCAAGCCGCCGGGGCGCTGGACCTATACCCAGCTCCTCAACCGCCGGGGCGGGATCGAGGCCGATATGACCGTTGCTCGCCTCGGCCCCGACCGGTTCTACATCGTCACCGGCACCGGCTTCCGAACCCATGACGGCGGCTGGATCGCCGACCACCTGCCCGAGGGGCGCGACGTGGCGATCCGCGATGTCACCGAGGAGCTGGCGGTGCTGACGCTGATGGGGCCGCGCTCGCGCGAGGTGCTGGCGAAGGTGACCGATGGCGACGTGACCAATGCGGGTTTCCCCTTCGGCCATCTCCGCCTCCTCCGGATCGCGGGCGCCGAGGTCCGCGCGCTCCGGATCACCTATGCTGGGGAGCTCGGCTGGGAGCTGCACATGGCCACCGGCGATGCGGCAGCGGTGTTCGACGCGCTGATGGCGGCCGGCGCAGCGGAGGGCATCCGGCCCGTCGGCTACCGCGCGCTCGAAAGCCTGCGGCTGGAAAAGGGCTACCGCGCCTGGTCGTCTGACATCACGCCGAACGACACGCCTTTCGAGGCGGGCCTCGGTTGGGCCGTCAAGCTGCGCGGCACCGCCGCGTTCCTTGGCCGCGAGGCGCTGGAGAGGGCGCGGGACAAGCCGCTGGCGAAGCGCTTCGCCGGCTTCCTGCTCGACGATCCCGAAGCGGTGCTCGTCGGCCGCGAGACCATCCTGCGAAACGGCCAGCCGGTCGGCTATCTCACCTCCGGCGGCTTCGGCTACACGCTTGGCTGCCCCGTCGGCTACGGCTATGTCCGCAACCCCGAGGGCGCCACGCCGCAATACCTCAAGAAGGGGACCTATGAACTTGTGGTCGGGGGCGACAGGTTGCCGGCTCGCCTTGAACTCGACCCTCCATACGATCCGTCGAACCGCCGCGTGAAAGGGTGAAGAGAGCTACGGCACGGCAAATCGACGGGCGCGGTAGCCCCGTCTATTACGTCATGAGGTGGTCGGAACACGGCCCTCTCGGCCCTCAGAACTCCCGGGCAGAGACGCCCACCTATTCGGTCGTTCCTTTGGGTTCAAATCACCGGGTTCCAGAAGCTGAGGACACCTACATCAGCGACCTTCCGAAAGGTCGCCTTGTTCAAGTGGCCTTCTATTCGGGCCGAGCAAATTGCCGGGCCAGGGTCTGGACTATTTGTCCGTGCGATATCAGGCCTCTGTCCCAGCCGCCTCGGCCTGGGCCAGGAACTCCAGCACCATCGCCGCGGTCCAGGTGAACCGCCCCCCGCCGCAGGGCGCGCCGGTGTTGGGGTCGTAATATTCCGCAAAACCGCCGGTCCCGATCAGCTCCAGAGAGGCCTCGCGGATCCGTTCCGCAACCGAAGGGGCCACGCCTTCCAGCCCGTCCGAGATCATGTAGTTCACGATGAGCCAGACCGGCCCCCGCCAGTAGCGCCGCGCGTCGTAGCGCGGGTCCGCCGGATCGTGGCTCGGCACCACGTAGCGGCAGCGCGCGGCAAGCGTCTCGATCCGCCGGGCCATCGTCCGCAGCCGCGCGGGCGGTAGCGGCGCGAAGGCCGCGATCAGCCCGCCCACGGAGGCGCTGTCGACCAGCGTGCCGGTCACCCGGTCGCGGCAGAGGTACTGGCCCAGTCGATCGCTCCATAGCCCCTCCATCGCCGCCAGCCCGGCCTTCGCCCAGGCCCGGTTCCGCGCCGCGATCTCCCCTGCGCCAAGGCCTTCGGCCAGCGCGGCAAGGTCGAGGCAGGAGCGCAGCAGGATCGCGTTGAGGCCGGGATCGACTATCTGGAAGGGCGAGGCGTCATGCAGTTTCGCATTGTCCCAGCCGAGGCTCCGAAAGCGTTCCACCAGCCACAGGTAGCGGTCATATTGCTCCTTGGTGGGCCGCATCGAGGCATCAGCGTGGGCGAGGTCGCGGCGGGTATAGGGCGTGATACCCGAGGTCGGCACCCGCTCGAACGCGAGGTCCCAGTCCACGGAATTGTCGCGGCCGGATTCCCAGGGATGCAGGATGGCGACCAGCCCCTCCCTCGCCGGATCACGCATCGCGAAGAACCATTCATGCCAGCGGTGGATCGGTTCCAGAAGCGCCAGCGCCCGGCGCTCGGCCTCGGTGCGGTCGCGCGCGCGCTCCACCAGGCGGCGCAGCGCGAAGCCCGCGACGGCCGGCTGGGTGATACCCGAGGTCGGCACCGGCCGCCCGGTCTGCCAGACGTTCGGGCCGGGGAAATAGCCGTCATCCTCTACGTGGAAGATGATATGCGGCACCATCCCGTCGGGCCATTGATGGGCGAAGAGCGTCTCGATCTCTGTAAAGGCGCGCCCCTCGTCCAGCCGGGCGAGGCCGAGCGCGCTGAGGCAGGAATCCCAGTTCCACTGGAAAGGGTAGAGGCCGCGCGTGGGGACGGTATAGCTGCCCCGGTCATTCTCTTTCAGGATGGCGGTGGCGGCGGCAACAAGCTCTGATCGGTCGTGCATTTTGGATCTCAAACGGGAACGGAATGGCCGGTGGCGAGGTCGAACCAGCGCGCGCGACCCTCGAGCGGGGCGAGGTGGAGGAGGTCTCCGGTCCGGACGGACGTATCGCTTTCGAGGATGGCGCGAAAGCCATGGCCCGCCACGTCGCAGGTCACGAGAAGGTGCGGCCCGAGCGGTTCGACGATCTTGACGTGGGCGGGTAGGCCTTTGGCCGCCGGGCGCAGGTCCTCGGGCCGGACGGCGAATTCCAGCGCCTCGCCACTCTCGGGGCCGAGCACCGGCAGGCCGGCCACCTCCCATCCCCCAGCCCCGCGGTTTGCGGGCAGGAAGTTCATCGGCGGGTTGCCGATGAAGGCGCCGACGAAGCGGGCGGCGGGGTTGCGGTAGACCTCGATCGGCTCGGCCGCCTGGAGGATATGGCCGCCCTGCATCACCGCGATGCGGTCGGCGAGGCTCATCGCCTCCACCTGGTCATGGGTGACGTAGATCGTGGTGGTCTGGCTTTCGGCAAGGATCCCCTTCAACTCCGCCCGCATCTCCAGCCTGAGCAGCGCGTCGAGGTTGGAGAGCGGCTCGTCCATCAGGATCACCGAGGGTTCCATGGCGAGCGCGCGCGCCACCGCGACGCGCTGGCGCTGCCCGCCCGAAAGCTGGCCGGAGTAGCGCTTGAGGAGCTGCTCGATATGCATCAGCTCCGCCGTCCTCTCCACCCGCCTTGTGATCTCGGCCATCGGCAGATTCTGCATGCGCAGGCCGAAGGCGATGTTCTCGAAGACGGTCAGATGCGGGAAGACGGCGTAGTTCTGGAACACCATGGCGATCCCGCGCTGGCGCGGCGGCAGGTGATCCACCCGGCGCCCGCCGATCCAGACCTCGCCGCCGCTGGCGCTCTCGAGCCCGGCGATGATGCGCAGAAGCGTGGTCTTGCCGCAGCCCGAGGCCCCAAGGAGGACCACGAACTCCCGATCGGCCACCGTCAGGTCGACCGAGTGGAGGGCGGTGAAGGCGCCGAAGGTCTTTGCGACCCCTTTGATGACGATCTCGGCCAAGCGAGCTCCTATCGGTTGGCGATGCCCCACATCGCGAAGAGGTATTTCCGCACCAGGAAGATGAAGATCAGCGCGGGAAGAACAAGGACGAAGCCGCCCGCGAATTTCAGCGGCAAGGGCGACACGTCGAGCGAGGTCAGCAGGAACGCGGTGAGCGTCCGGTGCTGTACGGTCAGGACCGAGGCCGCGAAGACCTCGTTCCAGGAGATCACGAAAGCGAAGATGGCCGAGGCCGTGATGCCGGGCATCACCAGCGGCAGGACGACTTTGCGGAAAGCCTGCGCCCGGGTGCAGCCCATTGTCCAGGCCGCCTCCTCCAGCTCCACCGGGATCCCGGAGAAGAGCGAGAAGGTGATCAGCACTGCGAAGGGCAGCGCCAGAGTGGTATGGACCAGCGCGAGGCCTAGCGGCGTGTCGTCCAGCCCGACGCGGATATACATCACCGCAAGCGGCAGCGCGAGCAGCGGCAGCGGGAAGGCGCGGGTCATCAGCACCATGATCCGGAAGAGTGACTTGCCGCGGAATTCGAACCGCGACAGCGCGTAGCCCGCCGGCGCGCCGAGGACGATCGACAACACCATCGTCAGCGTTGCCACTTGGATCGAGTTCCACAAGGCAGAGGCCACCCCCTGGAACTCGATGAAGAACTGCAGGCTGTCGAGGTTGAAGCTGGGCAGCCAGTGCTTCGGGAAACCTGTCACCGCGCTGGGGGAGGAGAAGCTGTTCAGGAATAGCAGGTAGATCGGTCCGAGCACCCAGGCGCAGAGGAGCAGCACAGAGCCGCCGGTCAGCCAGCGCCCGCGGCGGCGAAAGGTGGCGTTATCGCTCATATTCCTGCCCCCTTAGGCACGCGCAGCAGGCGCAGATAAAGCAGCGTGAAGCCGATCGAGATCGCGAGGATGACGATCGCGAAAGCGGCCGCGGTGTGGCCGTCCTGCAGGTCGAACTGCCAGTGGAATGTCTCGCCCATCAAGACCGGTAAGTTGGTGCCCCCGAGTGCCGCGACTTCGGCGAAGACCTCGAAGGCCAGGATTGTGCGCAGGATGAGCGCGGTCTGGAGCGAGGGCCTCAGAAGCGGCAGCGTCACTCGGCGGAAGCGCTGCCACGGCCCGGCGCCGAAGACCTCGGCCGCCTCGCCGTATTCCTTCGGGATCAGCCCCATGCCGGCGACGATGATAACCAGCATGATCGCCGTCGCGCGCCAGATCTCGGCCAGCATGACGGCCAGGAAGATAACCCATTTCGACTGGTAACCGAGCCAGATCACCGGCGTGTGGACGACCCCGAGCGCATGCAGGGCCGAGTTCAGGAACCCGGTCTGCTGGAAAATCGCGAACCAGATCAGCCCTGCGGCGAGGTCCGAGATCCCGAGCGGGATGGTGAAGATGTAGAGGATGAGGTCGCGGCCCTTCTCGAGCTTGCTGACAAGCACGGCCATCGCCAGTGCCATCGCCGTCTGCAGCGGCACGACCGCGACCGCCAGCAGCAGCGTGTTCTCCAGCGCCGCGGGGAATTTCCAGTAGTTCACCATGGTCGCGAAATGCGACAGCGTCACCCCTCCGGGACCGGAGAAGGCCTCCCAGGCGATCTGGGTGAACGGGTAAAGGAAGAACACGGCGAGGAAGACCGTCGCCGGCAAGAGCAGCAGATATGGCAGGCCGCGCGAGGGCATGGCCGGTCCTCCGGGATCAGGGGGGTGGCGGCCCGGTATCCGGGCCGCCGATCGGAACCGCCTAGCGGCGTCTCAATTGACCGGGCAGGCGCCCTTCGACGGCGCATCCGGCGCCCAACATGGCGCATCGGCCTTCTTCATCAGCGCCCGCAGCGTACCGGCCTCGTCATCCAGCACGCGCTTGATCGGCTGGCCGCCGAGGATGATCCGCTGGAAGGTGTCGATGTAGACCTGGTTGAACTTTCCGCCGAGATCGCCCAGCCCCATCGGAAGCAGCGCCGGTAGCGCGTCCTTGGCGCCCGACATCTTGGCAATGGCGGCACCCGAGGCCTTGACCGAAGGCGGCATGTCATTGGGCAGGTTCACGTCGATGACGGGGAAGAAGCTCGTGGCCCGCAGCGTGGCGATCTGGGTCGAGGGCTGCAGCATGTACTTGATCAGCTTCTCGGCCGCTGCCTTGTCCGGCGCGGTTTTCGGAATCGCGAGCCCCGCGATGACTGGCATGAAGCCGCGCCCCGCGGGGCCGGCCGGCGCCGGGAAGGCGACAAAGTCATTCGGCCTCTTGTTCAGCGCATCGGCCAGCCGTGCGGTGTGGTCGAAGGCCACCCAGACCGCGCCGCTCAGCAGAGGCTCCTGCATGAAGGCGTAGCCCGTCGAGGCGGGGTTGGTGTATTTCCATAGATCCTTCAGCTTCTGCCAGGCGGTCACAGCCTCGGGCGAGCGGAACTTGGTAACCATGGACCCGGTGTAGGACGGGTAGAGGTAGCCCTGCAGGAAGCGGTGCAGCAGGCCCTTCGGGCCGGCGGGCAGGCCGAATTTCGGGCTGCCGGTCTTCTCGTCGAGATTCTTGGCCCAGGCAATCAGCTGGTCATAGGTGAGCGCGTTGATGTCGGCACCCGTCGGCAGGTAGGGCAGTGCCTTCTTGTTGGCGACCATGATATAGGTGGCCTGCATCCAGGGAATGTATTTCTGCTCCTTGGAGCCGAGCTTGCCCAGCTTCATGAAGCTCGGGTTCACCTTCACCCCGCCGAGGTCGATCTTCGAAAGGTCCATCAGCCCGTCCGAGAGGCTGGTGAAATCACCGTGCAGCCCGCCGAGCACCTGGATCGAGCCCTTGCCGGCCTTCATCTCGGCCTGCACCCGCGTCAGCCAGGGACCGGGGTCGTTGGCCTGGTAGTTCACCTTGCCGTCGAAGCCCTTCAGGACCTCGCTGCGCATCGCCTGGGTCTCTTCGACCGGCTTGGCCTGGGTCGACCAGAACAGCACATCCGCCTTCGCCTGGGCACCTGCCAGGACGAGGACGGCACCGAGTGCGGTGCAGAGACCTCTGAATGTCGTTTTCATGTCTTCCTCCCTTGTTTGTCGTTGTAGTCCATAGTGGTGGTCAGGGCGCGGGCCCGTGGCTGGCGCGTTCGATCAGCACCGCCTGACGGAGTGTCGTGGCCGGGGCTTCGGCGGGGCTGCGGATCTGCGCCGTCAGCATCGCTGCGATCTGGCGCGCGCTGTCGCGCGTGGCCTGATCAAAGGTGGTCAGCCCCGGCATCGCGAAGCCCGCCGCCGGCACATTGTCGAAGCCGATCACCGAGAGGTCCTGCGGCACCGAAAGCCCGAGGGCATTGGCCTCCTGCATCGCGATCAGGCCAAGCTCATCGAAAAGCGCGATCAACGCCGTCGGCCGGTCCGGACGCGACAGAAGCTCCCGGATCGCGTGGCGATGGGCGGCGGTGTCGAAACGCGGGGCATGGGTCTCGGTCAGTATCACGGCTGGATCGTCCGCCGCCGCGATGGCGCCGCGCAGGCCCGCCTCGCGGTCGCGCCTGAAGCCCATCTGTTCGGCGATCGAGATTATCCCGAAGCGGCGGTGGCCGAGGTCGTGGAGCAGTCGGAAAGCAGTGGCGAAGGCACCGGCGCCGTCGGTGTCGAGCCAGCTGAAGCTCTCTTCCGCCGCCATGCGGCCATGGGTGGTGAACGGCACCCGCTGGTCGATAAGGAAGCGGACGCGCGGATCGCCGTCGGCGATCCGAGTCAGCACGAAACCATCGGCGCGACCGGCGCGGACGAGGTGCTGGAGCACCTCCAGCTCGGTCTGGTCCTTGGAGGCCGCGGCGATGAAAAGGTCGCATCCCTCCGCCACCAGCCCTTCACCCAGGCCAGTGACAAAATCGCCCAGGAAGCTGTCGACGAAATCCGGGCCGCGCACCGGCAGGACGAGCCCGACGAAGCCGGTCCGGCCGGAGACGAGCATCCGACCGGCCATGTTCGGCGCATAGCCCATTTCGCGCGCGAGCTGGCGCACCCGTTCACGGGTGCCGACGGCAACATCGCTGTAACCGGCCAGCGCGCGCGAGGCTGTCGCCACCGAAACCTCGGCAGCACCAGCCAGTTCCTTGAGGGTACAACGCTTGCTCAATGTGATTCCAAAACGTTTTAGTTTCTACAGACGAGCAATCTGAAACGTTTTGGATTGGTAATCAATCTGTTTTGGGCGGAGAGCGGCTGGCGGCGCGCAATGAATGCGAACCATACGCAGGGTGGCAGGCGTTCGCCTGCACTTTCGGCGCGCACCGGGCGGGGCAGGGGCCTAAATGACTTGGTCTCGAGCCATGAGCTTCGCACCAACCTGGGGCCTGCGTGTGCTTTCCGGGGGTGTGCCCCCGCGAGGCTGTGAGCGGCAATGAAGACGGACATCACCGCGATTGCTTTCGTCCGTCCGAGGTCCGCTCGGATCAGCAGATCGGGAACGCTGGCGAACAGGTATGTGGTTCAGCGGCGGCATACTGGCGTTGTATGAGACAACGGTCCAATAGGAGGGCTTGGCTATCGCGTGGCCTGAATATCAAGCAATGCCCGGAACAAGCCGATATGCTGTTCTGCCATCGCTAGTCGTTCCTGAGGCGTATAATCGTCCCAATGGGCGACGATCCAACGGTCGAGAGCCTCGCCTAGGGCCATTGCGCTGTCGATCAGCAGCGAGTCGGGTAAATCTGTGCGCACTACGCCCAGCTCCTGCCCTCGAGCGAGGATTAGCCCGACCCAGTGCCGCGCGGCTTGAAAAAGACGGCCGGTGGGTGCCGACTTCTTGGGATCCCCACGCAGTCGATAGAACATCCGTCCCATCTTCACATACCAGGTGCTCTTGTTCATCAGCCGAACCGAGCGGCGGTAGAGCGCCTCCATCTCTCCCCAGTAGGTATTGGCGGTCAGCGCCTCTGGGTCGAAGCCCCCGATCTCCTTCATAAGAAAGCCGACAGAGCGCTCGACCAATGTGGTGAACAGGTCCGCCTTGTCGTCGAAGTAGTAGTAGAGCGAGCTCTTGCTCATGCCCGAGCGTTCGAGAATGTGGTTGAGCGAAGCCCCCTCATAGCCCTTTTCACCGAATTCCTCGGCGGCGTTGTCGAACAGTCGCTGCTGACGCGCTGGGTCGAGTTTGTCGAAACGAGGGCGGCTCATGGGTTGACATGTAGCATCTGGGGGGCGTATCGACCAGAGGTGTGAACCGGGTGGTCCACACATTCGCGCTGATGGTGCTGCACGTTCCGGACACCGAGGTCCAAGCGGCGGCTGGGGTGCGCAAAGCGAGGAGGGCAGCGATTGAAACGGCTCATCGCGAGGACTGTGGCGGCGGTGGTTGTGGGAGCGGCGACGCTGGCCGCGAGCGCCGGGGCCGGAGCGGCGGCGGACGCGACCTCACTCTTGCGGGCCGCGTTCGACAACTGGCGGGCCAACTCATCAGAATCCACGGTGACGATGACGATCCACCGGCAAAGCTGGGAACGCCACCTAACGATGAGGGGCTGGACCCAGGGGCATGACAAGGCGCTCGTACGCTTCACCGCCCCCGCCAAGGATGCGGGTAACGCTACGCTGAAACTGGGTCCTATGACGTTAATCTACAATCCTAAGCTCAATCAGGTGATCAAACTGCCTGCCTCGATGCTGGCGCAATCGTGGATGGGGTCGGATTTCTCCTACAACGACCTGTCGAAGGCCGAGGACATCTTGACCGAATACAGCCACAAGATCGTCGGCACGGGTCGTGCCGGCGGCCACACTGTCTATAGCATCGAAGCGCTGCCGAAACCTGGTGCGCCGGTGGTCTGGGGCAAGCAGCAGGTCAAGGTGCGCGACGACGGCATTTTGTTGCAGGAGACCTTCTTCGACCAGGATATGCAGGTCGTACGCCAGATGACCACCGACAGGGTGGGCCGCATTGGGGGGCGCGACTACCCGGTGGTGGTGACGATGCGACCGGCAAACAAGAAGGAGCGCTGGACTCGGCTGGACACGACCGCGGCGCAGTTCAATGTTCCCATTCCCGCCTATGTCTTCACCCGCTCCAACCTTCAGAACCCGCGTAACTGAGATGCTGTTCGAGATGGCATGGCGGAACCTGTGGCGGCAACCGATGCGCACGGCGCTGAGCTTGCTGACTATGGCGCTCGCCGCCGCCCTGCTGGTCTTCATGCTTTCGTTCCAGCTGGGTGTCTACGATACGATGAAGTCGAATGCGCTGCGCATCTTCGACGGCTTCGCCCGTCTCCAGCCGCCGGGATATGCGGACGATCCGGACATCCGCAGGACCATCACAGACCCGGAGGCACTGGCGGCGAAGGCCGAGCAGATGAAGGGTGTCACCGCCGCCGCGCCGCGCGCGACCTCCTATGTCATTCTCTCCAATGGAGAGCGCAGCTATGGTGCCGCCATTGTCGGCGTTTCGCCAGCGCGGGAGCGGCAGGTCTCGACCCTGGCGTCGACGGTGCATGAAGGCCGATACCTGAAGCCCGGCGATACCGATGTCGTGGTGCTGGGCGACGCGCTCGCCCGCAACCTCAAGCTCAAGCTCGGCGACAAGGTCACGCTGCTGGGCTCGGCCCTCGACGGCACCATTGCCGTCGACAGCCTGAGGCTGGTCGGCCTCTTCCACACCGGGATTGGCGATCTCGACCGGCAAGTTGCTGAGATGCCGCTGCGCCGGTTCCAGCAAGGTTTTGCCATGGGTAATACCGCCAACACTATCGCGCTAGTCGGTCCCAGCCTTGGCGCAGTTAACGATGCCTTGCCGCGGCTCGACCGGCTGGCAAAGGCAAACAAGTTGACGATAGAGGACTGGGGTGGCCTGCAACCCGGGCTGAAACAGGCGATCACCCTCGACTTCTCGACCTCGATGCTATGGTACGTCAGCCTTGTCGTTGTCGTCGTCTTCATCATCCTCAACACACTTCTGATGTCGGTGCTGGAACGCACACGCGAGTTCGGCATGCTGATGGCAATCGGCATGCGCGCTTCGCTGGTCGGGCGCATGCTGTGGCTTGAACTGATCCTGCTGGCGCTGATCGGCACTGTCGCCGGCGTTGTCCTCGGTGGCGGGCTGGCGCTGTGGTATGGCCATGCCGGCATCGCGGTTGGCGCCTTCGAGGGGCTGATGGCGCAATGGGGCTTGCCCGGGCGGCTCTACCCGTCTCTCAGCGCGACCTCGGCACTGGTCGGACCCGCCGTCATCGTGGTCTCGGTGGCCGTGGCCGGTCTGATCCCGATGCGGCGTATCCGCAGGCTGGACCCGGTGAAGGCGATGAGGGCGGCGTGATGGAAACCTTCAAGCTCATTGTTCCGCTGGCCTGGCGCAGCCTGTGGCGCAACCCGCGCCGAACGGCGATCACGCTCGTCGTCGTCGCGGTGGGGCTCTACTCGATCCTCGTTTTTGCGGCGCTGCTCGACGCCTGGGCGCAGTCGAGCCGCGACGCACAGTTAAACCTTCTGACCGGCAGCGGCCAAATTCACGCCAAGGGCTATCTAGACGATCCGGTGGTTGACAGACGGATGCCGCCGCCAGGCGCCAAGCTGCGCGCTGCGCTCGACGTCCCACAGGTCCGGGAATGGGTTGAGCGAGTGCGTGTTCCCGCGGTGGTCCAGAGCGAGTACAAGACCCTGCCGCTAACCTTACTGGGGGTGAAGCCACAGGCAGAACGGGCTATTTCGTTCTTGCCCAGTCAGATCGCCGAGGGCAGCTATCTAATCGGAAATGCCGATCCCGGCATTGTGCTGGGCCGCCACCTCGCGCAACGGCTGAAGACCCGGGTCGGCAAGCGGGTCATCTTGATGGCGCAGAATGCGGATGGCAGCCTTGCCCAGCGGGCTTTCCAGGTAAAGGGATTATTCGCCAGTAACCAGACGGCCGAGGACAGCTACGCTTTCACCGGCATCGAGACGGCGCAGAAGATGCTGGGCATCGGCAACGGGATTTCCGAAATCAGCTTCCGTCTTGCCAGCGGCGCCGCGCTGGCGCCCGAGATAGCCCGGCTGCGCGCCGCCGCGGCAGGGCTGGATGTCAAACCTTGGAAACTACTTGCGCCGCTGGCCGCCGCCGTCGACAGCTTCATGACCGCCTTCGTCTATATCTGGCTTTGGGTGATGTTTGTCTTCATGGCGATAGGCATCGTCAATACCCAGTTGATGGCCGTGTTCGAACGGGTACGCGAGTTCGGCCTGCTCCAGGCACTGGGGATGCGGCCGAGTCTGATCCTGGCGCAGGTGCTGCTGGAATCGGCGCTCCTGATCGGTGTAGGTGTGGTTTTCGGCATGATCGCGTCTGGGGCCACAATCTTCGCCCTGCGGGGCGGAGTCGACCTCGGTTTCCTTGCCCGCGGGGCAGAATTCATTGGCGCCGGCCATGTCCTTTATCCCCATCTCGCTCTGTCCGAATTCTTCGAAATGTCGTTCCTCGTCTGGGTCCTAGGCGTCGTCATCGCTCTGTGGCCTGCACGCAAGGCTGCCCATTCCAGACCCGTGGAGGCTATGAGCCATGCAACCTGATACCTCCGATGCCCATGCGATTGTCACCTGTCGCGGCGTGTCGAAGATCTACGCCCACGGCGCGGTCGAGGTCCGGGCGGTCGACGGCCTCGACCTCGACGTCGCGGCGGGCGACTTCGCCGCGCTCTCGGGCCCATCCGGGTCCGGCAAGACGACGCTTTTGAACATGATCGGCGGGCTCGACCGGCCCACCTCGGGCACGGTAACGGTGGATGGCGAGGATCTGAGTGGCCTCAGCGCTGCGCATCTAGCCGAGCTCAGGCTGCACAAGATCGGTTTCGTCTTCCAGGCCTACAACCTGATCCCAGTGCTCTCGGCGCTGGAGAATATTGAGTTCGTTCTGCAGCTTCTCGGCATAGATGCGAAGGAACGCCACGACCGCGCCGCCGCAGCGCTTGCCGATGTCGGGCTGACGGGGATGGAGGAGCGCCGTCCCTCGCACCTTTCAGGCGGGCAGCAACAGCGCGTCGCGGTCGCCCGGGCGTTGGTGGCACGGCCAGCGATCGTGCTGGCCGATGAGCCAACCGCCAACCTCGACAGCAAGAGCGCCGACGATCTGGTAAGCCTGATGGCCGAGCTCAATGCCCGCTCGGGCACCACCTTCCTGATCGGCACTCATGATGCCCGGGTCATCGCACGCGCGCGGCGTCATATCGAGATGATCGATGGCAAGATCACCTCCGACACGACGGGCGACCTGGCCGATGTCGTGCAATAGTCTCGCCACCATTGCACTGAGCCTCGCCATTGGCCTCGGTCTGACGGTCCCCGTCCGGGCGGACAATGCCCTGCACGGACGTTTCGAAGTCACCGGGATCGGCGCGACATCAAAGGCCGACAGCGTGGACGCCTTCCTGGGCGCGCGTTCCCGCGCTGGCCTTAGCGGCGATCTCCGGCTGACCTGGGAGCCGCATTGGGGCCAATGGGATTTCAGTCTGCATTACGTTCTGCGCGGCGCATCCGGCCGGGACGTCGCGCTGTCGCGCAGCAAAACGGCATTGCTGCCCGCGCGCCCGCCTGCAACATTGTTCGACCTCAGCAACACGATCACCGACAGCGGCAACCGCCAGCTTACACAACGTATCGACCGGTTGTCGCTGGGCTATTCGACGCCCCATTTTGTGTTCCGTATCGGCCGTCAAGCGTTGACCTGGGGTGCTGGTCAGGTGTTCCACCCGATGGATCTCGTAGATCCTTTCGCCCCCAATGCCGTAGATACTGAGTACAAGCCCGGCGTCGAGATGATCTATACGCAGATCCTGTTCGACGATGGCTCGGATCTTCAGGCGGTGGCAGCTCCGCGCCGCGCGCTCAAGGGCGGGCCGGTCAGCGGCAATGCCAGCACCTTCGCGCTGCATTATCACGGCGGCGTCGGCGCACTCGGCCTGTCGCTGCTGGCCGCGCGCGACCGAAGCGACTGGACAGCGGGGCTGGGCCTGTCCGGTCCAATGGGTGGCGCGACATGGAATGCCGAGATCGTGCCAACGCGCGAAACGGCCGGGGTGACCCGGGTCTCTGGGCTTCTCAACATCAGTGGCGCGGTGACGCTGGCGGGACGCAACGCTACTTACTATGCCGAGTATTACCAAAACGGCTTCGGAGTGCCGGGCAATGGCGCGGCGCTGGACAGCCTGCCCTCCGACCTCACAGCGCGGCTAACCCGCGGTCAGCTCTTCACCGTCTCACGCAACTATCTGGCCACGGGCCTTTCCTGGGAATGGTCCCCGCTGCTTACGATTTCGCCCGGCCTTATCGCCAACCTTGACGATGGCAGCTTCTACGTCAGCGCTGAAGGCAAATGGTCGCTCAGCGACAACAGTTCGCTGCTGATTGGTCTCCAAGCGCCTGTGGGGCCGCGCGGCACCGAGTTCGGCGGCCTGTCCACCACCGTAGGTGCCGCACTCTATAGTGGCGAACCAACGACCATCTACCTCCAGCTTCGGCAATACTTCTAAGACCGAACGCGATATCACCGCCTCCCAAGAACTGAATTGGTGCGATCCCACAGTGGCACAGAGATGCCCTCCGGGCGGCGGCTAAACCATTATCAACGCCTAGCCGTGTACAACTCGATGGCCGTCAAGGCTTCGAACTCCATCCGTGGGTTCGTCGAAGTGAGAGCCGAGCCTCTCAAGGTGGCCCATCATCATGTAGCAGTGAGTGACGCCAGAACCCTAGAGCAGGCGTCTTGGGTACGACCATCTCGGTCCAGCGAACCGGCCCAGCCGCTGACTGAGATTGCGGCAATGCGGTTTTGACCAGCGAACGCCCGGCAAGCCTCGATAGTATCGGCGATGCCTGGACCGCCTGGCACAGGGTAGTTATGAGCCGGTGCCTCAGAGGCGTCGATGACATCGATGTCCAGGTGAAGGTGCACCGGTGCGTTGATCCTTAGAGACGCAAGACCCGCCATTCCGGTCCTGCGAAGGGCCGAGCTGTCCACGGCAACGCGCTCAAGCGGATCGAGGTCTCGGCCGTCGATCAGCCAGACGCGGTCTTCCGGAAGCGGCCTGAGGCCAACCGCACCGCACATCCATTGCGGTCCCCGCCCGACAATCATGGCAAGAGGCATTCCGCCAAGAAACCCCGAGGGGGACGTCTCCGGCGTGTTGAAATCGCCGTGCGCATCGATCCAGACGAGGACCGGTTCGACACCGGCCCGCCGAAGCCCAGCCAGCACTGGGATCGAGGCACAGCAGTCGCCAGCGATGGAGATGGGTCGATGGCCGCTTCCTACAGCGTCTTCGGTGAAATCTGCGATAGGGCGGTGAACGCGCGCCATGCTTTGAGGGGAACGGTCTTTGATGGGATGCGGACCATTGATCGCACAGCCATCCGGCACCGCGCCGCTTAGAGCAGGTTCCGGCAGGTCGAAAAATTGGGGTGTAAGAAGCCAGAGATCAGTCATTCAGATATCTTGTCGCTCGGGTGGGGCCGCTTACCTGACAAGCGGTATCTGTTTGGCCATAGGCTGCGCCACGAGGCTCCGCCCTGTCTGAAACAATAGAAAGATTCGGTACGCCTTTGCACGGAGAGATTATCCGTTTTGAGCATCGGGCGACACTGTTGATAAAGGCCGGAAGCCAACCCAGATTGACATACACGGGCCGCGCTGCAAGCTGAATTTATGTTCAATCTCCTCGCCCCCACGGTGCCACAGCAGCTGATACGGCGGGTATTTTCGAAAGCCGGAGATCGACTGGGTATGTGGCTCAAGGTGCCGGTGTCAGAGGCGCTTGGGTTGCAATGGCTCCTTCTGGATCAAGCCCTGGGTGTCGAACGTCCTCAGCCCGATCTTAGATTGGGCCCTGCTGATGGGCCGAAAGTCCCGGTCCCCCGCGCAAGCAGAATTTGATCCAACTCATTCCGGGCCATGAGTGGTTGGTATTAGATCGACGTCGAGCTTTGGGAGAAGGATGCGACCGTCTCGGACCTTATTTCCGATCTCTGGATCGTCACACAGGCCGCTTGGGTATTTGTTCCTGTAATGGTCATTTTGTCCCCCTTCGGGCGGGAATAGCCCAACACTTCGACGGCACGGGAGTTGATTGCAGCGTCGGCACGGTGCAGCGGCACACACAGCCCTTAGGAAGAAATTTAGGTGCAGGTCTCGTTGGTTGGGGTATCGATGTGCCTCTTCCCGATCGTTGCGGACGCGGTAGGTCACAACACCACACACTGTACAGGTGTAAGAACTGGGATGTACTACTCATGACCTGGAGCGATGGCACCTTGGCCTGCATTGCTGAAGTCTTCTACGGCAATTGCGACAGCTTCTTGGTCTGGGCCAGTTAGATGTTCAACCTCAAGCCATCCCTGTTTCTTTCCCAGATCATCGTATGACACACGCGTTCCACCGGATGCACCAATCCGTCGCGCTGCATACGACGCAATAAGTGAAGCACCCCGGAACGGCTCATACCGACGAGCTCGCGCAACTCCCCCTGGGTCCTGGGCTTGCGCAGCGCTTCATAGATTGCCCGGCCATGCGTCCCGTGCCGTTCTGGCATGGATCAAACCTCGAGCGTTGTGGTTGCTGCAGTCCTAGAATCAGAAACGGCTGAATACAACTCACGAGCGTCACGTTGCCGTCGGCGAGACCCGTTCGAGACTCCGGGGTCAACGGGGGAGACCGCCAGCAGCACGTCGGGGCGCCCCGTTTTCTGGAGCGCCGCAAAGGCCCCTTCCATTGCTCCACCGTCCACGTAGATGCCGCGCAGGTTGGGGTGCGGAGCTAGGAGAGCAAGGACCGCCCCGTAGGTGAACTGCCGGGTTTCGAGGTTTGCCAGCGTCTCCGGCACGACAAGCTCCGGCGCAGCCTCCCGCATGTAGGCGCGGAACCCGACCTCTCGCTGTTCGTGCCCGTGCCAGCGGTGACCGCCGACGAAGAGTGCCGCCTTGCCCGGGCCGCGGGCCTTCGAGCTCGCGGCTGCCTTCTCGGCGGGCCGGACCGCCGCCGCACGGTGACACCCTTAAGAAGGGAGCCCCATTCAGTACAGTAGCAGATGGGCCCAGAGCCCGCTGCCTCGAGCGACCAGAACCTGCCGTCCGCGAGAGTGATTATCAAGCTAGCTAAGGCGTAGTCGGCGAGGTGAAAATTGGAAACCGGTCAGTCCGCAAGCGGCAAGGGCCGCCGTCCAGTAGGATGCTTTTGTTCCTTTCGCTTGGTAGAGGCCTTGCCTTTGTTATCCGCCGCAATTGCAAGTGTGCGAATCGCTTTAGCTGCGCTCCGACCGAAAATGGCTGGTGCGGTTGGCCCTGTTTTGTTCCTTTATTGTCTCGCACCGTGACACGGTCATTGGCCGCGTCGTGCACTATTCTCTAATTGGCAATTCTAGCCCAAAAAATGACCGATTTTCTGCACCTTTGGGTTACAATTCATGTACCAAACCAAACTCGGGGCTTGCTGACTTAAGCAAGCTGTTTCGATGCAGATGGTCGCGGCCATTTAGCGACCCAGGCAAGAGTTCAGTGCGGGAGCAAAAGTGCTCCGCACCGGTCGCATGGCTGGCGCGGGATCTGTCTGCTTTTTCGCAAGACCAAGAACATAGGTGCGTCATGAGTGATGTCCCAATAGGACCATTAGAAGCGAGGCACGCAGGTTCCCTGCGGCCCATTCCGACGAAGGTCGGCAGGCCAAAGCCACGGCGATCAGCCCCGAGAAGCGCAACTCCAAGTTGGGACAGGCTTCATGGCGAAAATACCGGCTGCGCATCCAGCAAAAATGGGGGCACCACATGACGCCGCCAGTCATCGCCGTCTATCTCCTTCTCACGGCCTGCCTTCACAATAATCCAAGGCACTTTGTCGAAATCGACCAAACTCAAGTTTGCGCGCAAGTCACGGGGTCTTCGCTTGGCCCCACCACACCTTGGATTACAAGCTACTCGATGGCCAGCGTCGAGGATCTTGCCATGGCAGCCGGCGCGAAGCAGTCCTATGAATTTTGGCTATCTAAGGGTCTTGCTCCGGCAGCGGCCCTCGCAATGGTAGCAGACGAACAGGGCGAAAGCGGCTTCAATTGGGTGAAACGCGGCGATGGCGGCGCTGCGGGCGGTTCGTTTCAATGGCACGCTGATAGACGGGCGGATATTCTGAGGGGGACAGGGATCGACGTTTGGAATCGGAACACATCACATTTGCAACAGCTCCGAGCGGCTTACTGGGAGATGACGCAAGGCACTGACGCCGGCGCTCGCGCAGCATGGTCCGCCCTCACTGGGGCGAAGACGATGGCCAAATGCATCAGAGCGGCCGTCAGAGACTTCGAACGGACCCGACATCCTGTCCCGGACGTGCGCAAGCGCATTGGCTATGCGGAACACTGGTTGCCCTTACTAATTGCCAGCGCCGCAGATCACCCGCTTCTGCCGGCAGCGGCGAGGCAGATGGGACCCACCTCAAAGGTGAGGGAAAAGGTTGGCCAAAACAATGTTCTGGCCGGCATCTCGTTGCGGGCTGATGGGAGTAAACGCACGGAAGTCGGTTCTCTCCTCGTCAACGGAGCCATGAGCTTTGCTGAGGCTTCAGTGTCGGAGTTGGCCTTCGCCGCGCCCTGAACAGAATGCGGCTCTGGGCCGTTATTCGCCGTGCGCGGCATCAATTTTCAGATTCATTTGCTTGGACGGAGCCTTGTGGCACAAGCGGTGTAGATATGTCTTTGAGGAAGGCCATTGCATTTTGTCCCGTTTTCCTATGCGATTGACTTGGCTGGAACATTTGCGTTCGGACTGAGTGGCGCCATGGTCGCCGTCCGGCGGCAACTCGACCTCTTCGGGATCCTCGTGCTCGCGGCGGCTACTGGCGTTGCCGGAGGTATGATCCGGGACATCCTACTCGGAGACTTACCCCCGGAGGCACTGCGCAACACATGGTCGCTCGCGGTGACCTGCCTGGCGGGCGTTTGTGCATTCTTCTTCGGGCCGCTCATCGAGCGGTTGAATCGGCCTGTCATGTTGCTGGACGCAGTGGGGCTCGGCGTGTTTGCCGTGGCCGGCTGCCAGAAGGCGCTGGCCATCGGGCTGAACGCGCCCGGCGCAGTGCTCCTCGGTATGATAACAGCGGTCGGCGGTGGCGTGCTGCGCGATGTCATGGCCGCCGAGATACCGCGTGTTCTGCGGGAGGATGTCTATGCCCTGGCGGCGCTCGCGGGCGCGGCTCTCTATGTCGCCGGGCTGAGGATGGGAGCTCAGGAGCCCATAGTTGCGGCCTGCGCCGCGCCGCTCTCCTTCGCCATCCGGGTTGCGAGCGTTCGTTACGGCTGGAAGCTGCCTCGCGCGCCGTGGTCTTAAGACCGCAATCTTCTTCAAGAATGGAATGGGCCAATGCGTCGAACCGACCGGTGTCGCAGGTGAGCGGCCGAGCCGCAGGTAGAGGCTGAAATGAAGGCGCCACTCCCACCAGTTGCAACAACGGAAAGAACCGTTCGCCTGCCATCTGGCTGCACGACCCACGCCCAGTGAGCGAAATCGGGGCACGAAGCAGAGGTCAGGTGGGAGGCGGTCGCACGGCGGCTCCGGGCCGTTCATACGAAACCCGCCATGTGTAGGCGCAGGCGAAGCTCCTGCATCTTGGCCTCGTCTTTCAGAGGGACGCGCTCGACGGCGCTGGCCGCGATATCCGGCAGAACCTCACGGCAGGTTTCGACGGCGGCCCGTGCATCTTCGGCTTGTCCGAGAGCTATATGGCTGGCCGCCAGAATGAAATACGCATGCTGCCAGCGGGGATTGTGGTGGATTGCGCGCTCGGCCCATTCGATCGCGGACGGGTGGTCACCCGCCACGTAATTGGCGATGGCGAGGCCCGAGAACCGGAAGAAGATGCTCGGATCCCGTGGGTTCATGCGGATCGCGATGGTCTGATTCTCGATGGATTCTCCGGTTCGCCCGACCAGCGCCAGCGCCGTGCCAAGGCTACCGCGGGCGACGGAACAGTTCGGGTTCAGTTCGACCGCGCGCTCGAGCGCGGCGAGACCCTCTTCATGCCGGTGCAGACCCCAGCAGGAAATCCCGAGCGCCCATTGGGCGTATTCGTTCTTCGGGTCGAGCTGTGTCGCCCGCCGACCAAGCGCATGAGCCGCCTCGGCCGCATGGAGCGTATCCTGGGCGAAGCCCAGCAAGGCGACGTGATGGTTGATCAGCGAAAGAACCATGTTCGCTTCTGCGCTTTTGGGGTCGAGCGCGAGCGCCCGTTCCAGAAGGATCTTCGCCGCCGCATAGGCGTCCGGCGTGAAATCGTAAAGCAGGTGCCAGGCGCGCATCGTCAGTTCCCAGACGGTCAGGTCCGGGCGGGTCCCGCGTTCGACCGGCTCCTCGGCGGTGTTCAGGTGGACGACGGTCTGGAGCGAGGCGACGACCTGGCGGGTGATCTCGTCCTGAAGGTCGAAGACATCCTTGAGCTGACCGTCATAGCGTTCCGACCAGACATGACCCCCGGTCAGGCCGTCGATCAGCTGGGCGGTCACCCGGATCCGGTCGCCGGCGCGCCGGACGCCGCCCTCCAGCACGAAGCGGACGCCAAGCTCGGTCGCCACACGCCGGACATCGACGGACTGGCCCTTGTAGGTGAAAGAGGAGTTGCGCGCGATGACGAAGAGCCAGGGCGAACGGGAGAGTGCGGTGATGATGTCCTCGGTGATCCCGTCCGAAAAATACTCCTGTTGCGGGTCACCTGACATGTTCTCGAAGGCCAGGACCGCGATTGAGGGCTTGTCGGGCCGGGGCGGGTGGTCCGCGACAGAACCGGTGGGCGCCGCGGCTTCGATCTGCTTGCGGAGATCCAGTTTCGAGGAAACGCCGAGCTTGCGATAGATCGTCGCCAGATGGGTGCGGACGGTCGAGGGCGCGATGCAGAGCCGATCGGCAATTGCCTGATAGGTGTCCCCCTGCGCATAGGCGCTAGCGATCTCGTTCTCGCGCGGGCTGAGAATCTCATCGGGCAACACGGGCTCAAATCCCTTGGTGGCTCTCCTGAACAGCCTGGGGCGGCCCCGGCGGACCTGCAAATGCTGTATCAAAATACCGCACAGCGCGGCCACAGATTACCGCAGCTGCCGGATTCCTCAAAGCCGGGCCGCCCCGCATCCTGAGGTCATCCGCAACGGAGGATCGACAAATGGGTATCGAACAGACGGCACGCGACTTCTTCGAGGCTTGCGAGACGGGCGGTGGCTGGGCGGCTTGCAAGCCTTATTGCCGCGACGGGGCGAGCTTCGCCTGCCAGGCCGACGCACTGGCCGGAACGGCTACGCTCGCCGACTACGCGGAGTGGATGAAGGGCCTTCTGGGACCGATCCCGGACGGGCGCTACGAGCTCAAGGCCTTTGCCGCCGACCCGGCGCGGGGCACGGTCGTGGCCGCGGCGGTGTTTCACGGAACCCAGACCGGCGAGGGCGGGCCCGTCGCGCCGACAGGCAAGGCCGTTGTGTCTGACTACGTCTACCTCATGGAATTTGACGGCGACCACGTCCGCCACATGACGAAGGTCTGGAACGACATCCACGCGCTGCGTCAACTCGGGTGGGCCTAATGCGCTGGCGGATGCTCATCCTACTGTTCCTCGCGCGTATTGCGCTGGGGTTCCAGTTCCAGGCGATGGCCTCGGTGGGCGACAGACTCGCCGGGGCTGTTCCTGGCCTTGCCTGCGGGCCTGTCGGGTCGGTTTGGGGCGGACCGGGTGCTGGCAGGTCTCGGTCTTGCCGCGCTGGCGGCCGGTGGCCTTGTCTGCGCTGCGGCACCGGGGCCGGGGATGGTCGCACTCGGGCGGCTGGTTTCGGCAGCAGGGGCGCTCTTCTCCACGCTCTACTTCACCAAGATGATCGCCGACTGGTTCGACGGGCGCGAGATGGCGACGGCGATGAGCGTTCTTGTGATGAGCTGGCCGTTCGGCATTGCCATGGGGCAGGAGGGCCACGCCTGGATCGCGCAGCACTACGGCTGGCACGTGCCCTTCGCCGTGGCCTCGGCCTATTGCGCCCTGGCGTCTCTCGGCGTCCTCGGCTTCTGTCGTCCGCCGAACGCGCAGACCCACACCGGTGCGCAGCGGATCGCCCGCCTTCTGCCGCGCGAATGGGCTCTGATCCTGTGCGCGGGCATTGCCTGGGGTGTCTTCAACGGAGGCTACGTGACCTGGCTTAGCTTCGGGCCGAGGATGCTTGAGGCGACCGGCACCGGTGTGCTTGCCGCGGCCTCGGTCATCAGCGTCGGAAGCTGGCTGATGATCTTCTCGGGTGCAGCCTGCGGCCAGATCGTCGACCGCTTCGGACATGCGGACACGGTGCTTGAGGTCTGCATGACCGGCGCCGTGGGGGGCCCTGTCCCTCCTGGTGGTGCCCGGGGCGGGTCTTATCGCGAACCTTCTGTTCGGGATCCTCGGCATGGCGCCCGCCGGCGTTATCATCGCGCTCTCCGGTCAGGCTGTCGCGCCGGAACGGCGGGCCTTCGGTATGGGTGTCTTCTATACGATCTACTACGCGATCATGACCGCGGCCCCGCCCACTGCCGGTTGGATTTTCGACCGGACTGGCGGGGCGAGGGGGGCCATCCTCTTCGGCGCCTGCCTGTTCGCCCTGGTGTTGCCGGCAGCGATGCTGATTCGGAAACTCAAGGTAGTGCCCAAGGCCGCGGCAGCCCAGGAGGGCGTGTGATGCAGATACGCAAGACAATGCTGATCCAGGAAAGGAGCGAGATCGACGAGATGGGGGCGCCCTGTGCGCCCCTCATCCGGGTGGCGGCGCTGCCTGTGCCGCAAAACCCTTACGCGGGCATCGACCAGCGGACCTGACAGTGCTCTTCGAGATTGGCGCGGCGCTTGGAGGAAGGCTCGCGTCCGACATCGTAGCGGCCCTCGGGGCGCCCCTGTAATCTACGGTAAGGCCGCGATCGTGGGCACCCTTGGCGCATCGGAACACGGCGCAGCACTCTTGCACCCCCGGCTGGGTAAGCCGGTACGGCAGGCGATCGGCGGCGGCAAGGCGCTGATGCCGTCGAACGTCAAGGTTGCCGTGATGGGCGCCGCAATCGACCTGCCGCTGGGCATAAGGAGGAGGCCTGGTCCTTCGATCGCATCGACACGATGACAATCGTCATTCCGGATGCGCCGCGCCCAAACGAGATCGTCGTCTGCCTTGCCATGTCCGATGGCGCACGGACTCGCGCAAGGGTGGGGAAAGGACCCACTTGAGCTGATGTGGTAGCGCGACGTAATGCATCTGGAGAGGGGGGCGTTGAAGCCGGCTCTCCCAGCGAATTCCGGCTCCGAGTTTCCGTCGGCAGAGGCCAGAAAGGCGTACTCCCGTGCCGCAGAGGGGCACATTCGGGGCAAGATCCGTTCGAGCCTGACCCGAAAGAGCTGAGGCTTTCAAGGCGCTCGCACGTGCTCCCGCCGCAGGCGCCGCAGCCTGTGGATGCTTTTGCTGAACCCGGGACGAGTTAGATCCGCGACGGCGGGGAAGGTTTGGAGCATATGGCGGCGTTGATGCGGCTGGGAGTCATCCCAATGCCGCGCGTGATGCCGAAGCAGTCACCAGACCGCTGCAGACATAGGATCATGAAAGTGAGGATCCCAGAGGCGCTCAGGGACGGCCCACAGACGTTACGCGAACTGGTGGCCTACGTGGCAAGTGACGTCCTGAGATCGTCCACGACGCGGCCTACAGGCGCACAGCGCATGTCTTGGCGAACAAGAAGGCGCGCGGGTTCACGCGCGTCGCTTTGGCACATCGCGATGCCGTCGGGAGAGGGAAACGCCATCAACTGAGCCGGCGTAAGGGCCAAGCATACAGAAGCCTGAACGCCCAACCCGTCATCAGAGGCGGCGCCCCCGAGGGCGCCGCACTCCGGCTTCAGGCGGCCTGCCGCCGGGCAAGGACCAAGTGGATCGAGAATCCCAGGCCCATGCCGATGAACCAAGTGAAGTTCGCGGCAACATGCAGGGCGGGCACCAGCACACAGGCCACCGGGATGATCGCGGCCGGGATAATGGCCATCACAGCTGCCGGGTTGAAGCCGTTGCGGTACCAGTACCGTCCGTCCTCGCGCATGGTGTAAAGATCGTCCACGACCACGTTCTGTCGCTTCACCACGTAGTAGTCGGCGATCAGGATTCCGAAGAGCGGCCCGATGAACGACCCGAGGATGTCGAGCGTATAGTGGATGATCTCGGGGTTATTGTAGAGATTCCAAGGCGTGATGAAGATCGAGCCGATGGCCGCGATCATGCCGCCCATCCGCCAGCTGATCCGTTTCGGAGCGACGTTCGAGAAGTCGAAGGCAGGTGAAATGAAGTTGGCGACGATGTTGATGCCGATGGTCGCGATCATGAAGGTCATCGCGCCAAGGGCGACGGCGAACACGCTGTCGATCTGGGCGACCGTCTCGACCGGGTCCGTGATCATCCGCCCATAGACCGGCAATGTGGCCGAGGTAGTCACCACGGTGAGGATCGAGAAGCCGAGGAAATTGATCGGCAGACCCCAAAAGTTGCCCTGCTTCACAGCTGCGAAGCTCTTGCCGTACCGTGAGAAGTCGCCGAAGTTCAGCATCGGGCCCGAGAAGTAGCTCACTACCAACGCGATGGCGTTGATCATCACCGGCAGGGCGTCCCAGCCCTTGTATTTCACCGCGCTGAGCGTCAGGCCGATGTTGCCGATCCCCGCCTTTGCCACGAGATAGATCGCAAGTGAGATCATCACCACGTAGACCGCCGGGCCGGCCCAGTCGATGAAGCGGCGAATGGCCTCCATCCCGCGCCAGAAGACCAGCGCCTGTACGACCCAAAGTACCATGAAGCAGCCCCAGCCGAGCGTCGAAAGCCCGGCAAAGCCGTATTGGGCGACGTCAGCATAGGGGGCGAGCGCGGGGGCGAACTTCAGCGTCAGCACAAGGAAGGCGACCGAGGCGAGATAGGTCTGGATCCCGTACCAAGCGACTGCGATCAGGCCGCGGATGATGGCGGGAATGTTCGCGCCCTTCACCCCGAAGACCGAGCGGCAGATGACAGGATAGGGCGTTCCCGTCGCCTGGCTGGGCTTTGCCACAAGGTTGCAGAAGAGTTGGACGATTACGATGCCGACGAGCAGCGACACCAGCACTTGCCAGCTTACCAGCCCCAGGGAAAACAGGCTTCCTGCCGTGATGTAGCCGCCGACGCTATGGACGTCGGACATCCAGAAGGCAAAGATGTTGTAGGCGCTCCAGTGCTGGTCGCGCAGCGGCGCCAGATCCTCGTTGACGAGTCGGTCATCGTAGCCGGGCTTAATTACGTAGCCCGGTTCAATCATGACGCCGGGCTCCGCGGGCGCAAAGCCGCCCGCCGATGTGCTGGTCATTTCGCGAACTCCTTGTTGGGATTATCTTTGGTTTCTTGGTTGTTGGCCACCGGCCATGTAACCGGACGCCCGTGTTGCCCAGGAAGACCCTTGTCCTTACGCGGCGGCGCATAGCCACCCAGGCGCGAGGTGCGAAGACCGATCCGCGCCATCCCCTCGGCAAGCGCTACCGCAGCCGCGACACCGTCGATCACCGGCAGCCCGTGTTCCTCGGCAAGCCGCCCTGCCAAATCCGTCATGCCAGCGCAGCCCAATACCACGGCCTCAGCCCGGTCCTCGACCTTCGCCCGCGCAATCTCCGCCCCGATCTTTGCCGCGGCGCCGCTGCCGGGGATTTCCAGGTCCAGCACCGGCACTTCGGACGCACGCACCCGCGCGCAGCGGGCGGCCAGGCCGTAGCGGTGCATGTTGTGCTCGATCGCAGGGACCGATCGCCCAAGCGTCGTCACTACTGAGAACCGGTTTGCCAGCATCGCCGCCATGTGAAATCCGGCCTCGCCGATGCCGACCACCGGGCGATCGGTGATGCAGCGCACCGCATCCAGCCCGGTGTCGTCGAAGCAGCCGATGATGACCGCGTCCACATCGCCTTCTGCCTCGACTATCTCCAGCACGCCCGGCACGCAGAGCGCCTCATCGTAGAACCCTTCTATGCTTGCGGGCCCGAGTATCGGGTTGCGCGCAAGGATGGTCGTTCCTGGTTCGGCCGCCGCCCGTGCCGCCGCGGCGATCTTTGCGGTCATCGACGCGGTGGTGTTCGGATTGACGATCAACAGACGCATGGAAACTGTCCCGACTGGATTGTTTTCCCTACAGTAGGACAATTGTTAACAATTCAGTCAACAACTTTCGTTTACGCCGTAACGGTGGAGGTGGCGCTCGCTTGCCCCGCCGCGCCGGACTTCGGAACAATCCTGCGATATGGCAATGGCTTGTGGGAGAGAGTGTCGCTCGCAAAACGCCATCCGAAAGGATGGTGCCACCGGAGTGATCTTCGTGCGCAAGGCTACAAACTGCGCGACTCATACCGGCGCAGCAGGTTGAAATGGGGGGCTGATGGGTGCCGCGGTGCGTGCCGCCAACCCGACTCGGTCAGGGCCGACGGAGGATTGCCGCGAGATTCGTGACCGACGACGGCGCGATGCTGAGGTCAGTCGAGGCCTCGATATCTGCGAGGTGTTCTCGCATGATCAGGGCAGCTTTGTCGCCATCGCCTCCCCGGATCGCGTCGATCAGGCTGACGTGATCATGGTCGCGGCACGGGGTGGTGCCAGAGGCGCCATAGATCCCGAGAATGAGTGAGGTGAGCGTTACCAGTTCCTTCATTGTCTTGACGAGGATCCCGTTTCCGGCCGCCTCGGCCAGACGGACATGAAACTGGCCTGACAGGCGGATCGCCTCATGGCGGCTGCCGGTCTGCTGGGCGCGCACCTCATCGTGTATATGCTCTTCCAACGCAGCAATCTGCGCAGCAGTTGCCCGGGACGTGACCATCCGCGCGATGGCCGGCTCGATGGCAAGGCGGGCCTCGAACACTTCGCGGGCCTGATCGGCGGTCGGGCTGGCGACAAAGGCCCCGCGGTTGGAGCGCAACTCGACCACGTCGCGGCTGGCCAAAAGCAGCAGGCAGCGGCGGATGCGCATCCGGCCGACGCCGAACGCCTCGCAGAGCGCCGACTCGGAAAGCTTGGTTCCGGGGGGAAGGCGGCGTTCCATCACGGCCTCGAAAAGCCGCTCCACGATCTCACCCTCGGTGATTTCGTCACCATTTTCATGAGTTTCCTTGAGATCCGCTGCCCGGTCCATCTTTGCCTCGCTCGGGATAACCGTTTTGTTCCAATTAAATATAGGGCTAAATCGTTTTCAACAAGATGCGGGATCGTGTCCAACTGTGATTCCAGAAGAGTGGCCGGCATTGTTAACGAAGCTTCCCTTGTCCTCACACCTTTCGGGTCTGAGAACCAAGCTGATCTGTTCGCCTCAGCGGCCGGCATCTGGAAATTATCAGCAGAAACCCAAAGGCTGGCAGTCGCCGCTGAGAGTGGAATGTGCGATGTAATTGTCGATGATTGAATGGCGGCGATCCCAAGTTCACACGCCCAAACCTGCCCGTCTGCAGCGGCTCCCGCGCTACAAGACGGGTCTGAGGGCTGCCAACCGTCACCCTAGCTGAATGCGGTGTGGCAGTCGGCCCACTTTCTCGCTTTCGCCCGGGCCGCAATCGCCGGTTTGAAGCTCACTATCCGCCGGTTGAGCGTGGCGCGGTCGACCGCCGGCCCGCGCTCGGATCTGGTCTTCTCAAGCGCACAGTACGAGACGGCATAACGGTGGTAGAAGAACAGCGCGCCAAGGATCGCCGACTTCGGATGGTGCACGCCTTTGAACTCGATCACGCCTCGCCAACACCTTGACAACGCTGACATATCAGATACCGCACAGAACCGGGAACTCTGCGACGCTTCCTCACCAGTTCCCTGAAACGACGAACTGGGCGAACAGCTTTGCCGTTTCAGCCGCCGCGTCTCGACGGCAGATCAACAATATCTGACGTTCGGCATTGCGTTCCGCGATTTCGACGTACGTCACGTTTGCGAAATTTCCTGTGGCAAGGGATTTTGGCACCAGGGACACACCCATTCCTTGGGCTACCAAGGCAACGACGGTGAACCAGTGCTGCATATGGTAATGCGGATAGGGTTCAATTTCAGCGGCGCGAAGCAGAGCGGCGATTCGATCATAGAAGTTGGCAGAAAGCTCTCGCGAAAATACAATCACACGCTCGCCCGCCAACTCGCTCAACCTGATCCGAGTGCGGCCAGACAGGCGGTGCCCACGCGGCAGGCAGCAGACCAGCCGCTCGGTTTCGATCTTATGTTGCTTGATCTCTTCCGGCAGCGGGACCTCATGCACGAAACCGACGTCGATTTTGTGGTGCATCATGTCATTGACTTGCTGCGCAGTATTCATTTCCCGCAGATTCAATTCGATCTCTGGATAGGCCTCTTGGAAAGCCTTCAGCGCTGGGGGCAGACGGTTGAAAAGAACCGAAGGTACGAAGGCAACCTTGACCGTACCTACGAAGCCCTTCGCAGTCTGGGCCGCGATGGCTTCCGCCGCCCCAAGTTGACCAAGAATTCGCCTTGCGTGTTCGGCGAAGACCGCGCCTGCGGGCGTCAATCTCACCATCCGGTTCGAACGCAACATCAACTCGAAACCAAGGGAATGCTCAAGTTGCTTGAGGCTGGCGCTTAGCGGGGGCTGAGAAATGTGCAACCTCTCTGCCGCACGGCCAAAGTGCAGCTCTTCAGCCAGTGCCAAAAAATACTGCAACTGTCGAAAGGTAACTGCCATCGCGGGGCCTTCATACTAAAAACAGTATCGTATGCTAGCTCAATAGTATTAGAAAACCAATCGCTCCCGTGTCTTCTCGAGTGGGAAGTGAGGCTCGCCGACCTACCGGAGGGCCGCCCATCGAGGAGGAACGAGAGTTGAGCGCGGCAGGACACCAGAACATTCCCGACAGTGCGGGAATGAATCTATTCCATGCAGACCCCGCCTTGGCAGAGCTATTGCAGGTCTATCTGTCGGCCGACATGCAGGCTCTCGCTCTGCCTCAGCTGGAGTGCATGGGTGCCCTCGCCGGCAAACGCCTCGAAGAACTGGCGCTTTCCGCCGACAAGAACCCTCCAGTGTTGCACTTGCGCGCCCGCAACGGGGCGGATGATGAACGGATCGAGAAGCACCCGGCCTATGTTGCGTTGGAGCAGGTGGCCTTCGGGGATTTTGGCCTTGCCGCCATGTCTCATCGCGCTGGCGTCTTCGGATCTTCAGACAAGCTGCCACCGCAGGTGAAATACGCGCTGATCTATCTTTTCGTGCAGGCAGAGTTTGGCCTTTGTTGCCCGTTGTCGATGACGGACTCGCTTACCCGCACGCTCGTGAAATTCGGCGCATCAGACCTGATCGACCGCTATTTCGACCAGCTTACCAGCCAAGACATGGACACCCTGTTCCAGGGTGCGATGTTCATGACAGAGCAGCTCGCTGGCTCCGACGTGGGTGCGATCGGCACGACGGCTAGGCCTGTGAACGGCGAATGGAAGCTCTACGGCGACAAGTGGTTCTGCTCCAACCCCGATGCCGCGCTGGCGATGGTGCTCGCGCGGCCGGAAGGCGCTGCACCGGGCACGAAGGGGCTGTCGCTCTTTCTTTTGCCGCGGCACCTGCCTGACGGGCGCAAGAACGCCTACAGGATCTTGCGGCTGAAGGAAAAGATGGGCACGCGTTCGATGGCCTCGGGCGAGATCGCGCTAGAGGGGGCCACCGCCTATCTCGTCGGTGACGCCGGTCAAGGCTTCAAGCAGATGACCGATATGATCAACATGTCGCGGCTGGCCAACGGCGTGCGATCTGCCGGGCTAATGCGGCGCGCTGTGTACGAGGCGATGTTCATCTCGCGCAACCGGACGGCCTTCGGAAGGCGACTGAGCGACATGCCCCTGATGCAGCGGCAGTTGATGAAGATGCTCGTTACCGCCGAGCAGGGCCGCAGTATGGTCTTCCACACTGCACGCGTGCTTCAGGCGGCCGACGGCGGCGACGCAGCGATGGCGAAGGTGCTGCGCATCCTGACGCCGCTGGTGAAGTTCCGGACCTGCCGCGATGCGCGCAAAGTCGCGGGTGACGCGATGGAGGTGCGCGGCGGCTGTGGCTACATCGAGGAATGGTCCGACGCGCGGGTCCTGCGCGACGCCCATCTCGGCTCGATCTGGGAGGGGACATCGAACATCGTCGCGCTGGACGTGGCCCGCGCGACCCGCCGTGAGGATGCGCTGAGCGCGCTCGACGGCTACATCGCCAGACTGAACGCAGAAACCGCTGCAGTGCTGAGTCCGCAGACCGAGATCTTCGACAGCTTCCGCCGCGCCGCCGATCTGCTGGACGGCGTCGCCCATGACCGCAACCGCGAACCCGAGGTGCGGCAGGCCGCATCTGCCGTCTACAACGCGACCTCTGCCTGCGTCATGGCGTGGGAGAGCGCCAGGCTGACGAAGGTGACCAACGGGCGGGCGGATGATCGTCTTCAGCTGGCGCAGGCCGTTCTGCGCCACAAGCTCCGCCCACGAGATCCCCTTGCTGGGAGCGACCCGTCCGATATCGGTGGACTCGCCCTGATCGACCGAGCAATGGGCAACGGCCGGCTTTCGGAGGCGGCGGAATGACCGGGGCGCTGGCCGGTCTGCGGGTCATCGACCTCAGCCGAGTACTGGGCGGCCCCTTCGCCGGACAGATCCTCGGAGATCACGGCGCCGATGTCATCAAGGTCGAACCTCCCATGGGCGACGAGACCCGTGAGTGGGGCCCGCCGTTCCGCGATGGCACGGCCTCATATTTTCTCGGGTTGAATCGCAATAAGCGGGCCGTCGCACTGGATCTGCGCGCCCAGGCAGGGCGCGAAGTACTGCTGCGGCTTTTGGAGGATGCTGACGTACTGCTGGAGAACTTCAAGACCGGTACGCTGGAGAACTGGGGACTGGGCTATGACGAAGTTCTGTCCCGCCGTTTCCCCCGGCTAATCCATTGCCGGATCTCGGGCTTTGGTGCCGATGGCCCGCTCGGGGGACTACCTGGCTATGACGCCGTGCTTCAGGGCATGAGCGGGATCATGAGCGTGAACGGTACCCCAGAGGGTGGCCCGACGCGCGTCGGCGTACCGGTGGTCGACATGGTGACCGGGCTCAATGCTGTCGTCGGTGTCCTGCTGGCGCTCCATCACCGCACCGCCACCGGCTCGGGTCAGTTCGTCGAGGCGGCGTTGTTTGACTCTGCGCTGTCCTTGCTGCATCCGCATGCCGCGAATTTCGCCCTGTCGGACAGGGTTCCATCGCGAAGCGGCAACGACCACCCCAACATTTCGCCCTATTCGACCTATGCCACAGGCACGCGGTCGATCTACCTCGCTGTCGGCAACGACCGCCAGTTCCGCCGCCTGTGCAGCGAGATCGGTGCACCCGGGATCGCCGAGGATCTGCGCTTTGGTACGAACGGCGCACGCGTCGCCAACCGCACAGAGTTGCGCACGGCACTGGAAGCCGCGATGGCAAAGCTGGACGGGTCTGACCTGGCTGACCGGCTGATCCGAGCCGGGATTCCGGCGGGTCCCGTGCTCGACGTGGCCGAGGCGCTTTCCCATCCCCATGCCGCCCATCGTGACATGACGGTAAACATCGACGGGATCCGAGGCATCGGCGCCCCTATCAAGCTGTCGCGTAGCGGGCCCAGCTATCGCTGCCCGCCACCCGATTTTGCCCAGCACCGCGACGAGATCCTGCGCGAGGCTGGGCTGAGTGCGGACGAACGCGCCAATCTGGACCGGGACGGCATCGCTCCTACGGACCGCCGAACGTGAGTGGGACAGCATGACCGACGCCTTCATCTGCGATTACATCCGTACCCCGATCGGCCGCTACGGCGGCGCGCTGGCCGGGCTGCGCACGGATGACCTTGCTGCCGTGCCCTTGGCTGCGCTGATGTCGCGCAATCCCGGCCTCAACCCGGCGGAGATCAACGAGGTCTGGCTTGGCTGTGCCAACCAGGCGGGAGAAGACAACCGCAATGTCGCTCGCATGGCGGTGTTGCTTTCTGGCCTACCCCAAGAGGTGCCCGCCGTCACGGTCAACCGCCTGTGCGGCTCGGGGCTGGAGGCCGTTGTCGCCGCAGCGCGTGCGATCCGTGCGGGCGATATCGAGTTGGCCATCGCTGGCGGCGTCGAAAGCATGACCCGTGCGCCTTTCGTGATGCCCAAGGCCGCAACGCCTTGGGGCCGGACGAATGAGGTGCATGACACGACGATCGGCTGGCGCTTCGTGAACCCGAGGATGGCGGAGGCCTACGGCACCGATTCGATGCCTCAGACCGCCGAAAACCTCGCCGACGCCCATGCCATCTCGCGCGTCGATCAGGACGGTTTCGCCCTCGCCTCGCAGCGCAAGACCGCCGCAGCGCAGGCCAGCGGCCGACTGGGACAAGAGATCACGCCGGTGACGGTCCCCCTCGGGCGTGGCAAGACCGCCGAGATAGTGCAGGACGAACATCCCCGCTCGGCAACCACGGCAGAAACACTGGCAAGTCTGCGCCCGATCACGCGCGCTGACGGGACCATCACGGCGGGCAACGCCTCGGGCGTGAACGACGGGGCTGCCGCCCTAATCGTGGCTAGTATAGACGCCGCCCGCCGCCACGGGCTGCAACCGCTGGCCCGTGTCGCCGCGGCCTCATCGGCCGGGGTGGCGCCTAGGGTGATGGGCTATGGCCCCCTGCCAGCAGTTCGGGCGCTGATGGGCCGTGCAGGTGTCACGCTCAATGACCTTGGGGTGATCGAGTTGAACGAGGCTTTTGCGGCGCAGGCACTTGCCGTGCTGCGCGATCTTGGGCTTGCCGATGACGATCCACGTGTGAACCCGAACGGCGGCGCCATCGCGCTTGGCCATCCATTGGGAATGTCGGGCGCTCGCATAGCCGGCTCTGCCGCAATCGATCTATCCGCCGCCCGAGACGCGCGCTTCGCGCTGGCCACGATGTGCGTGGGTGTCGGCCAGGGAGCCGCCCTGCTGCTGGAGCGCGTCTGATCCCGGCTGGGAAGACCAGAAGCTAAGACGAAGAACGCGTCCTTGAGGCGCGACACAGAGGAAGTTCATGAAGAAGGAGGAGAGATTCATGAATATGTCACAGGCCGCGCCGACGGGCGCAGCGATCGGCGCCGTTAACGCGCGGATCGATCGGCTCCCAACTTGGTGCCCGGGGGCAAGTGCGAAGTGGATCTTCGTGATTGCCTATTTCTTCGCCTTCTACGACATCATCGCCATTGGTGCGGTGCTGCCAAACGTCACAAAGGCCTTTCACCTCGCACCGGCAGAAGTGGCGCTGCCGCTGACCACGAGCCTTTTCGGCTATATCGTCGGTGCGCTGCTCTTCGGCCGCATGGCGGACCGCTACGGGCGCCGTCCGATGCTGGCCGCAACGCTTGCACTCCTTGCGGTATCCTCGGTCCTGTGCGGTATGTCATGGGGGCTGAGTTCGCTGGCGACCTTTCGGTTCCTGAACGGGATGGGGATCGGTGCGCAGATCACGCTGACCGCTACTCTGATCAATGAATTCTCGCCCGCCCACCAGCGCGCCCGCAACATTCAGCTCAACATCATCGCGGCGGGCTGCGGAGATGCCGCCGCCCCCTTCGTGGCGATGGCCTTGTTGTCCTTCGGGCCGATCGGGTGGCGGCTGGTGCTGGGCTTCGGCGTCCTGGCCTTCATCCCGCTGCTGTCGCTTGCGCGCCTGCCGGAATCACCACGCTGGCTGGCCGCTAACGGCCGCGTGAAAGAGGCCGAGGCGATCGTCGCCCAGATGGAAGAACGCCTGTCGGCCCAAGGTCACGGCCTGCCTGCGATTGCGCCCAGCGTGAATGCTTCCGAGGCCGAGGAGATGGCACATGTCGGTATGCGCGATCTGCTGCGCCGTCCATGGATTGGTCGGGTCATGGTGGTTACCCTCTACTGGGTACTGCTTTACGTCACGACCTACGGCTTCCTCGGGTTTGAGACGGTGCTGCTGGACAAGCTGGCGGTCCACAAGCCGCATGGGCTGCTCTATACCGCGCTTGGCGACCTGGCGTTCCCGATCGGCGCGGCACTGCCACTGCTGCTGATCAACCGCATCCCGAGGCGCTTCTTGCTAGCTCTATCCAGCCTCGTTTATGCGCTTGGCCTTGCAGTACTCGCCATGAACAACGGCTCCACCGCCGTGGTGGCCGGGGCGTTCATCGTGGCGCTGGTGATTCTGGTGAACAGCGGCGTCGGCTATACCTACACGTCCGAGATCTTCCCAACGCGCCTGCGCGCCTCGGCCATGGGGCTTGCGGACGGGGTCGGCCACTTGGGCGGTATCGTTGCACCTTACCTCGTGCTAGCAAGCCTCTCGATGTGGGGCGCACGTGGGGCTTTTGCCTTCCTGGCAGGGCTGATGGTCGTCTGCGCCGTGCTGATCGCTGGTTTGGGCGTGCGCGGCGCGGCCGAGGCTCGGTTGGACGAAGGTGTGGGCGAGCCGGCCTGATCTGCGCGGGATACGTAAGCCGGCGGCAGGGGGCTGCCGCCGGCGCTTCCGAACGACAGTCTTTCACCGTGATCAACTGGAGACCTACATGACCGTGCATCTTGCGCGGCGGGGCAATGTCGCCATCGTCACCATCGACAATCCGCCCGTTAATGCGCTCGGCCATGCAGTGCGGCGCGAGCTGTCCGACACCTTGGCCCGGATCGAGGCGGATGTCGATGTCGCCGCCGTGGTCCTGATCTGCGCCGGGCGGACCTTTAGCGCGGGGGCCGACGTGCGCGAGTTTGACAAGCCTCCGGCAGCCCCAGCTCTAGGCGCGGTCCTACGGGCAATCGACCACGCGACGAAGCCCTGGATCGCAGCGATCCAGGGCACAGCCCTCGGCGGCGGATTGGAATTGGCGTTGGCCTGCCGGTTTCGCATCGCTTGTCCCAACGCGCGGCTGGGTCTGCCCGAAGTGACGTTGGGGCTGATCCCCGGAGCGGGTGGCACTGTGTTGTTGCCGCGCCTCATTCCCGCCGACAAGGCACTGGAAATTATCGGGTTTGGCAAACCCGTGAACGCCCGGGAGGCTCAGGCGGTCGGGCTCATAGACGGTATTGCCGAAGGTGACCTCCTTGAGGCTGCCATGGATTTCGCATCAGGGATTTTGGTCAATCCCCTACCTCCGCCTGCTATCGCCCGTCAGGTGATACCGGAATCTGCGCCCGGCGCCTTCGTTGCCGTGGCCACCCGGATTGCCGCGAAGACCCCCGGACAGCACGCCCCTGCCGCTGCCGTGCAGGCACTGCGAGGCAGCCTGTCGATTCCCCCGATTGAGGCTCTTGCCGCTGAGGCGCAGACCTTCCGCCACCTGAAGCAGAGCGACCAGTCCCGCGCCCTGCGTCACGTCTTCCTTGCCGAGCGCAACACCACAAGGAGCGTGAGGCTCGACGGGGCGGCGCCGAACGATCTTGCCATGATGGGCGTGATCGGCGGTGGGACGATGGGGGCCGGGATTGCTGCAGCCTGCCTTCTTGCAGGGCTGTCTGTGGTCATGATCGAACGCGACACCGCAGCGGCTGCGGCCGGTGCCGCGCGGGTGAGTGAGATCATTGCTAGTAGCGAGAAACGTGGCCTGATCTCCGCAAAAAAACACGCCCTGATCAAGCGGGCCTTCCTGACCTCGGATGACTATGCCGCCCTCGCAAGGGCCGATCTGGTGATTGAGGCCGTTTTCGAGGACATGGGCGTCAAGAAACAGGTCTTCGCCCAACTGGACGCCGTGACACGCCCCGACGCCATCCTTGCCTCAAACACCTCCTATCTCGATCTAAATGAAATCGCGGCCTCGACCCGCAATCCGGCGCGGGTCATCGGCCTACATTTCTTTTCTCCCGCGCATGTAATGAGACTGCTAGAAATTGTCATGCCCGATGCAGCAGCCGACAGAACTCTGGCCAAGGCGCTGTCATTGGCAGAGCGGCTACGAAAGGTCCCGGTGCTGGCCGGGGTCTGCGACGGGTTCATCGCCAACCGGATCATGTCGGCTTACCGCTGCGAATGCGAATACATGCTGGAGGAGGGCGCTCTACCCTGGCAGGTAGATCGCGCGATGACCGCCTTCGGCATGCCGATGGGCATCTTCCAGATGCAGGACTTGGCTGGGCTGGATATTTCTTGGGCCATGCGCAAGCGGCAGGCCGCAACACGAGACCAGGACGCGCGCTATGTCGAGATCGGGGACAGGCTGTGCGAGGCAGGCAGGCTGGGGCGTAAATCCGGGCGCGGCTACTACTGGTACCCGGACGGGAAGACGCCGGTGCCCGATCCCGAAGTCGAGGCGCTGATCAAGCAGGAGTCCGAGCGCAAGAGGCTTCGCCGGATCGTGCCGAGCGATGCCGCCATCATGGAACGGATCCTTTCCACCATGCAGGCAGAAGGCCACCGGATCCTGCGCGAGGGCATCGCCCGAAACGCTGACGATATCGACGTCGTCATGGTGAATGCCTTCGGCTTTCCGCGTTGGAGGGGCGGGCCAATGTTCATGGAGACTCGCGTCCGTACAACCGACACAGTGCAACCTGGAACCGACGGGCCGCCCGATCAGGATCAGTGCAGAACCTGATCGTCGTCGCGACACGGCGCCCCGAGATGCGCTTCGTCCAGCCGAGATCGGAGTATTGATAAGGCTGCGTTGTACTCATTCGTGCTTGAGAACGGCGCCTTCCTCAGCGCAACCAGTCCTCAAGTCTATCCAGAATTCCGGAAACTCGCCGCGAACGCTTCTTCAATTGGCGCGAAGCAGAATCTTGCGACAGTCAAAAAACCCTGCCGCCGCGCAGGATGTGCAGCCTTGAGAGACCAGCATATTCCGGTGATCAGGCGATCGACGCGCAAGGAGAAAGCGAAATTCTGCGATCCCCAGTAGGAAAGTTCAGTTTGGCCTGGAGATCAGCCCTTCGGTGCCAGGGTCCCTGAGGGGCGTGACCCTTACTGCAGGTCCTGGATTTCTCTGGTGACCCGCCGCAATAGGTCGAGAAACAGGTCCTTGTGCTCGCCGACGATGGCGTCGAGCTTACGATCATGCTCCGCAGCGTGAACAAGCAGCCCTGCTAGGGCATCCTCTCCCGCCGTAGTCAGCCGTAGCGCGTTCCGGCGCCGGTCCTCTTCCGAGGCCTTGCGCGCGACCAGCCCGTGCCGCTGCAACTCCTGGATCAGGGGGGTGACGCTGGACTTGTCGCGGGCGATGGCGCGGCCGAGCTCCATCTGCGTCAGGCCGGGGTTATGATGGATCACCATCAGTGCGGCGAAGCGGCCGGGCTTCAGCCCGACAGTCTCCACCCGGCGGGCGAAGGCGCGGAATGCGGCTTCCTGGGCATTGCGCAGGGCGAAGCCGATGTAGTCGGCAAGTGGGCCGAGGTCGATCTCCTGATCCTCGCGACGTGCATGGTTTTCAGAGTGCGTGTCGGTCATGCTGTATCCGTCAGGTTTAGACGCTCATGCCGCCATCGATCATGAGCATGGCTCCGGTGGTGAAGCTGCTCTGTTCGGAGGCGAGATAGAGCACGGAGCGGGCGATCTCTTCCGGCCGGGCGTGCCGGTGTAACGGAATCAGTTCGTCGAAAAAGGCTGTCGCATCACGGCCCAGCTCTTCGCTGAGTCCCTGCTCGACATTGGCCTGAAAACCATTGTCGATCGGTCCCGGGTGGATCGTGTTCACTCGGATGCCTCGCGGCGCCAGTTCCTTCGCGAGGCATCGCATGAGCCCGACCTGCGCATGCTTGGCGGTGATATAGCCATAGACGCCGGCGTCGCCGCGCGTCGCTGCGACAGAGGAAGTGATGACGATGCTCCCGCCGGGCTGCATGTGGGGCGAGGCGTGCTTGCAGGCGAGATAGGCTCCCCGCACATGCACGGCCCAGACTGAGTCGAAATCATCGTCGCTGTAGCTCGCAATCGGAGCGACCGAGCCGAAGTTTCCGGCATTGCTGAACAGGACGTCGATCCGCCCGAACTTGGCCATCGCCGCTGCAACATACGCCCTGGTCTGCGCCGCGTCGGACACGTCGGCGACGTGAGTCATCACCCCATCCCCAAGCTCTCGGGCGGCTGCCTCCAGCGCTTCCTGAGCGCGGTCGACCAGCAGCACCCGTGCGCCTTCCTCCAGGAACAGTCGGGCCGTCACCGCTCCGAGGCTGCCGGCGCCGCCGGTGATGATGCAGACTCTGCCGTTCAGTGATCCAGCCATCTTCCCCCCATCCCATTGCAATCGCTCGAATACCACAGCTGACCGCAACGGCATCTGAATACCAATGCCGAAAGCCTACCGCTCTGCCACGGCGCATTCCAGCAAAATTAGTTTGACGCAAAACTAATTTTGTCGCAGCCTCCTATCATGGCCCGCGACAAGACGGGCGGGTGGATCCGGCCAATGAGCCGGGGTGTGGAGGAGAAGATGGTAGATACTTCCGGAATTCAGCGCCGCGGCGTTCTCAAAGGCATGGCCGCCGTCGGCGCGGCCAGCCTGACCGGCATCGGCCCGGCCGTCGCGGCCACGCCGACCATCAAGATCGGTCTGGTGATGCCGAAGACCGGCCCGCTCGCATTCTTCACCGAGCACATCCCCTTTGTGCTCGACCAGGTGAAGGCCACCTACGGCGGCAAGATCACGTCGGGCGGCAAGACCTACTCTTACGAGATCGTCGTCCGCGACAGCCAGTCGAACCCGAACCGCGCAGCAGAGGTGACGCAGGACCTGATCCTGAACGAAGGTGTGAACCTGGTCGCCACCTTCGCCACGCCCGAGACGGTGAACCCGGTCGCCGACCAGTGCGAGCTGAACGGAGTACCCTGCATCTCCAACGACGCGCCGCTCGAGCCCTATTTCTTCGGCCGCCACGGCGATCCGAAGAAGGGCTTCGAATGGACCTACCATTTCTTCTTCTCCGGCGAGGAACTGGTGAAGGCGCTACTTCCCTATTGGAAGAAGCTCGGCACAAACGGCACGGTGGGCGGGCTCTGGCCCAACGACGGCGACGGCATCGCCCAGTCCAAGGGCTTCCCGCCGGCGATAGAAGGTGCGGGCTTCAAGGTGGTCGATCCCGGCCGCTTCGATATGCCGGCCTCGAACTACAACAGCCAGATCGGTGCCTTCAAAGCGGCGGACTGCGAGATCATCTCCGGCGTACTACCGCCACCGGAGTTCACCACCTTCTGGAACGGCTGCGCCCAGCAGGGCTATCAGCCCAAATCTGTCTATGTAGGCAAGGCGCTGGAGTTTCCGGCGACGATCACACCCTTCGGCGACCGCGCCAACGGGCTGACAACCGAGGTCTGGTGGTCGCCCACCTCGCCCTTCTCCTCCTCCATGACCGGGCAGACCTCGATGCAGCTGGCCGAGGCCTACGAGAAGGCCAGCGGACGGCAATGGTCGCAGCCCCTAGGCTTCCGGCATTCGCTGTTCGAGGTGGTCTTCGACGTCCTGAAGCGCGCCAAGAACGTGACCGATCCGGCCTCCGTTCGCGAAGCGCTGAAGACAACCAACCTCAAGACAATCGTCGGAACGGTGGATTTCGCCACGGGGCCGCTGCCCAATTGCAGCCTGACGCCCCTGGTGATCGGGCAGTGGTCGAAGGGGAAGAAATATCCTTATGACATCGTCGTCGTGGACAACACGAACTTCCCTTCGATCCCGGTTGGGGGTGAGCCATTTGTGATCCCCTATAGCTGAGCCACCACTCCTGCCCGTCCGCGACCCCAGAATCGTGGGCGGGTTTTTCCGTCCAAGCGGACAGACTGCCTCCTGAAATGCTTGATCTCACCGGACTGTCGCTCCATTTTGGCGCCCTGCGCGTACTCGACGGGCTTGACCTCAAGGTCGAGCGCGGCGAGGTACTGGGCGTTCTAGGTCCCAACGGCGCGGGCAAGACCACGCTCTTCAATGTCATCACCGGCGTCCACCGCCCCACTGCGGGCGAGATCCGGTTCGAGGGGCGCGTGATCGGCCGCCAGAGATCCTGGACCCGCTGCCGTGCCGGGATCGGCCGCACCTTCCAGGTGCCGAAGCCCTTCACCGGCATGACCGTCTTCGACAACGTACTGACCGCCGCTGTCCATGGTGCGGGCCTGTCCTTCCGCACCGCCGCCCGCCGCGCCGGAGAAACGCTGGAGCTGACCGGCCTCGCTTCCCGCTCCGAGCTGGAGGCGGGCGCGCTCTCGCTTCTCGATCTCAAGCGGCTGGAGCTTGCCAAAGCCGTCGCGTGCGGCCCGCGGCTGTTGCTCCTCGATGAGATTGCAGGCGGGCTGACCGACCGCGAATGTGGCACGCTCCTCTCGATCCTCACCACGTTGCGCGAGCGCGAGATTACCATCGTCTGGATCGAGCACGTTCTTCATGCGCTCAAGAGCGCCGCGACCCGCCTCGCCGTGCTCCACGGCGGCCGCTTCATAGCCGACGGCGCACCCGAGACGGTACTCGCGGATCCGACTGTGCAGGACGTCTACCTCGGGGCGGTCGACTGATGGACGCCCTTCTCGACATAACAGACCTCTCGGTGTCTTACGGCCCGTTCCACGCCCTCGGCCCGGTTTCCCTAACCGTCGGCGCGGGAGAGATCGTCTCCATCATTGGCGCGAATGGCGCGGGGAAATCCTCGCTGATGAAGGCCATCGTCGGTCAGGCCGGCCGAAGCGAAGGCAAGATCGTCTTCGAGGGAGAGGACATCACCGCGCGCACCACGGCCCAGATCGCGCGTGCCGGCATCGCGTTAGTTCCCGAGGGCCGCCGGCTCTTCCCGTCGCTGACGGTGGAGGAAAACCTAAGGATCGGCTGGGAGGTCGGCCGCCAGGGCGCCTTCGGCTTTGACGAGATCTACGCACTCTTCCCCGCGCTTGCTGAGCGCCGGACGCTTCACGTCCGCCACCTCTCGGGCGGGCAGCAACAGATGGTGGCACTCGGCCGCGGCCTCCTAGCCAACCCGAAGCTCTTGCTCTGTGACGAGATCAGCCTTGGCCTTGCCCCGGTGGTGATTGCCGATCTCTACCGCATAATCCCCGAGATCCGCGACCGCGGCATTGGGATCGTCATCGTCGAGCAGGACATCACCCGCTCGCTTGCTGTCGCCGACCGGTTCTACTGCCTGCTCGAAGGCCGGGTGAACCTCTCCGGCCGGCCCACCAACACCAACCGCGACGAGGTCGCGCGCCACTATTTCGGGATGTGAGATGGGAGAGTTGGCCAACCAGATCGTCCAGGGCGTGCTCGTCGGCGGGCTCTACGCGATGTATGCCATGGGCCTTTCGCTCTCGGTCGGGGTAATGCGCTTCGTCAACATCGCGCATGGCGACCTGATCGTCCTGTTCTCCTTCCTGATCCTTGCGCTGATCCACGCGACTGGCATCGGTGCGCTGCCGGCCACGCTGATGACCCTGCCGATCGCCTTTGTCGGCGGCTATTTCCTGCAAAGGTTCCTGCTGCAGCGCGTCCTAGGCCAGGGCGTGCTGCCGATCATCCTCGTCACCTTCGGGCTGTCGATCATCATCCAGAATGGCCTCCTCGGCACGTTCGGGGCAGACACCCGCCGCGTTTCAGGCGGTGGGTTCGAGACGGCGACGCTCCGCATCGGTGGCGGCATCAACATCGGTGTGCTGCCGCTGACAATCTTCATCGTTGCCATCCTGATGGTACTGGCTCTCGACTGGCTCCTCTACCGAACCCGCCTCGGCGCCCGCATTCGCGCCGTCTCCGATGACCCAGCAACGGCGAACCTCGTGGGCCTGCCTTCGGCACGAGTCTACGCCACCGCGATGGGGATCGTCGGCGTCACCATCGCGATCTCTGCCGGCTTCATGTCGATCTGGACCAACTTCGACCCGACCGCCGGGCCGAGCCGCCTTCTGATCGCCTTCGAGGCGGTGGTGCTCGGCGGGCTCGGTAGCCTCTGGGGCACGCTCGTCGGCGGCATCATCCTCGGCGTCGCCCAGGCGCTCGGCGCGCAGATCGACGTGAGTTGGCAGCTCCTGGCCGGCCATATCGTCTTCCTTGTCATCTTCCTCGCTCGGCCCGAAGGCCTGTTTCCAAAATACTGAGCATGCAGCACCCGAACCGACTCTGGATCGTCTACCTCGCCCGCGCGGCGCTTTTCGCCGCCGCCGTGGTGATGGCCGTCGCGCCGATGCTCCTGGCCACCCGCGACATCGCCATACTGACGGAATTCCTGTCGCTCCTGACCATCGCGATCATGTGGAACCTGCTCGCGGGCTATGCCGATATCGTCTCCGTCGGCCAGCACGCCTTCGTCGGCGTCGGCGCCTACGCGCTTTTCGGCTTCGCCGCCATCGCCCATGTCGATCCCTATCTGGCCATCCCGCTTTCCGCCCTCGTCGCCCTCGTCGTGGCGCTGCCAGTCATGGTCATCATTTTCCGCCTTCGCACGGCCTATCTGGCCGTCGGAAGCTGGGTCGTGGCCGAGACGATCATGCTCGCCGCCGGCAAGCTTTCGGCGTTCGGTGGCGGCTCCGGCATCAGCCTCCCGGTCTCTGTCGTCCGCGGCTTTGGCAGCCGCGTGACCGAGCGTTACGCCACGATCTACTGGATCGCCTTTGCTGTCGCCGCACTGGCGCTCGTCGCTACCTGGCTTCTCATGCGCTCCCGCATCGGGCTCGGCCTCACCGCCATGCGCGACAACGAGGAGGGCGCGGGCGTCGTCGGCGTCAATCTGATCGGCCTACGCGTCCTTTGCTTCCTGTGGACGGCGCCGTTCCTCGGCCTGGCGGGGGCGGTGATCACGCTGCAGAAGCTTCGCGTCTCACCGCCCGCCTCCTTCTCGATCATCGACTGGACGGTCTATGTGATCTTCATCGTCGTCATCGGCGGCATCGGCAGCTTCGAGGGGCCGATCATAGGCACCGTGGTCTTCTTCCTGATCCGCGAATACCTGTCCGAGATCGGCGTCTGGCACTTCATCATCCTCGGTGTGCTCTCAATCGCCGTCGTGCTGATCGAGCCACGCGGCCTCTGGGGACTCGTCCGCCGCCTGCTGCCCGCCGATGTGATCCCGATCTCCCGCCGTCGGAGGGTAAGAAGATGAGCCAGACGGTCACGGCAGGCGGCGCGATCTTCCCGCGCCTCAAGGCTCTCGGCGTCGACTACGTCTTTGCCAATTCCGGCACCGACTTTCCTCCGATCATCGAGGGGCTGGCTGAGGCCGCCGCCCAGGGGATCGATCTGCCAAAGGCCCTCGTCATCCCGCACGAGCACGCGGCAATGGGCATGGCGCATGGCTATTACCTGATGACGGGCCGCCCCCAGGCGGTAATCCTGCATACCAATGTCGGTCTCGCCAACGGTGCCATTGGCGCACTCAACGCTGCCTGCGAGCATATCCCGTTGCTCCTGATGTCCGGCCGCACCCCGGCGACGGAGGAGGGCCGCTTTGGCGCCCGCACCGTCCCGATCGGCTGGGGCCAGGAGATGCGTGACCAGACGGCCCTCGTCCGCGAGGCCTGCAAATGGGACTACGAGCTCAAATTTCCTGAGCAGCTTCCCGGCCTGCTCGACCGCGCCCATGCCATCGCCATGTCGACCCCCCGTGGACCCGCATATCTGTCTCTCCCACGCGAGATCCTCTGTGAGCCGGTCGCTGCCGAGGCTCTCGGCTCACCGGCCACGATGCAGCCTGTCTCCATCGCGCCCGACGAGGGCGCGCTCGCCCAGGCTGCCGCCTGGCTCGCCTCGGCCGAACGCCCTCTCGTCATCGCCCAACGAGGCGCGGGCGACGACGCCAGCTTCCGCCGTTTCGCGAAATGGGTAGAGGATTGGGCTATCCCGGTCTCCTCCTGGTGGGCCACGCATTTGGCGCTCGCGACCGATCACCCCTGCCACGTCGGCGCCGACCCCAGCCCTTGGCTCGCCGAGGCGGATGTTGTCGTCGTTCTCGACTGCCTGGCCCCGTGGTGGCCGGACCGTCACCCCGTCGCTCGCGGCGCCAAGGTGATCAACATCGGCCCCGACCCGATCTTCTCGCGTTTTCCGGTGCGGAACTTCCGCTCTGACCTCGCCATCGCGGGCGAGAGCGCCATCACCATTCCCGCCCTCGCCACCGCGATGGAGGGCCTGCCCCGCGACAAAACCCAACTCATCCAACGCCGCGCCCGGATCGCGAAAGCCACGCGCGGCATTCGCGACCGCCTCGCGACCGAGGCCACGGCCCGCACGGAGACGGGCATAACCAAGGCCTTCGTCAGCCGCACCCTTGGCGAGGCGCTGGAGGGGCGCCGCAGCTCCGTCTTCTCCGAGCTCGGCACCCATCTCGGCATGCTCGCGCGCCACGAGCGGAATTCCTGGTTCCAAGAGCCGCATTCGGGCGGCCTCGGATGGTCCTTCCCGGCCGCCCTCGGCGCGCAGCTCGCCGATCCCGAGCGGCTCTGCGTTGCGACCATGGGCGACGGGAGCTACATCTTCGCGAACCCGACGGCCTGCCACCAGATCGCCGAGGCCCTGTCACTGCCGGTCCTGATTGTGATCCTGAACAATGCCGAATGGGGCGCCGTCCGCGCTGCGGTAACGGGGCTCTACCCCAGCGGGTATGCCAGCCGGGCTAATGCCATGCCGCTCACCGGCCTCTCTCCCTCGCCCGACTTCACGCTGACGGCCCAGGCGAGTGGCGCCTGGGCCCGCACCGTCACACGGCCGGACGCCCTGCGCTCCGCGGTTGACGAAGCCATCCACATTACTGAAACTGAGCGCCGGCTGGCGCTCCTCGACATCCGGTGTCTACCCGACTGAGGCGGCCGGCAAGGGAGGACCATGATGAACCAGATCGGATTCCTGCTCGACGGAGCCAGCGCTCCGGCCGCCAGCGGCAATACCTTCGACCGGATCGACCCGGTAACAGGCCAGACGGCCACCCGCGCCCCCGCCGCCGCCGTGGCGGACGCTGAGGCCGCCGTCGCCTCCGCCGCCCGGGCCTTCGCGGAATGGTCGCAGATGGGCCCGGGCGCCCGTCGTGCCATCCTGATGAAGGCCGCCGATGTGATGGACGCGCGAGCTGCCGATTTCATCGCCGCGGCCGTGGCCGAGACCGGCGCCACCGGACCCTGGATTGGGTTCAACGTCATGCTTGCTGCCGGTATGATCCGCGAGGCCGCCGCCATGACCACCCAGATCGGGGGCGAAATCATCCCCTCCGACAAGCCTGGCACGCTTGCCATGGGCCTTGCCAAACCCAAGGGCGTCTGTCTTGGCATCGCGCCCTGGAACGCGCCGGTGATCCTCGGCACCCGCGCCGTGGCCATGCCGCTCGCCTGTGGCAATACTGTGGTGCTAAAGGCCTCCGAGATGTGCCCTGCCACCCAACGCCTGATCGGCGAATGCTTTGTCGAGGCGGGGCTGCCCAAGGGCGCGCTGAACGTCATCACCAATGCCCCCGCCGATGCTTCGGCCGTGGTCGAGGCACTAATCGCCCATCCGGCGGTGAAGCACGTCAACTTCACCGGCTCCTCGGCGGTTGGGCGCATCATCGGCCGCCTCGCCGGCGAGAACCTGAAGCCCTCGCTGCTCGAGCTTGGCGGGAAGGCGCCACTCATCGTCCTCGACGACGCCGACCTCGACGGCGCCGTCAACGCCGCTATCTTCGGCGCCTTCATGAACCAGGGCCAGATCTGCATGTCGACCGAACGGATCATCGTCGACGCCCGCGTGGCCGATGCCTTCGTCGAGAAGCTCGCCGCCCGCGCCGCGGCGCTGCCTGCCGGCGACCCGCGCGGCCATGTCGTCCTCGGCGCACTGGTCACGGAGGCCGCGGCGGAGAAGATGGATGCGCTGATCGCCGATGCCAAGGCCAAGGGCGCCCGGCTGGTCGCCGGGGGCACCCGCCAAGGCGCGATCCACTCCGCCACCCTCCTCGACGGCGTGAAGGCTGGCATGCGCATCTATGCCGAGGAAAGCTTCGGCCCGGTGAAATCCATCATCCGCGTCAACGGCGACGAAGAAGCGCTCGCCGTCGCCAATGACACGGAATACGGCCTTTCCGGCGCGATCTTCAGCCGCGATATCCCGCGCGCCATGGCGCTTGCCAACCGGCTTGAGACCGGCATCTGCCACATCAACGGCCCCACTGTCGCCGACGAGCCGCAGATGCCCTTCGGCGGCGTGAAGGCCTCGGGCTACGGCCGTTTCGGCGGCCGCGCGGCCATCGCCGAATTCACCGACCTGCGCTGGATCACCGTCGAGGACCCGCAGCAGCACTACCCGTTCTGAACGGACATTCCTTGCAAGTGTTGCAGATGCCGCTGCGGCGCCGCCACGGCGGCATCTGTGCAGAGCCGGACGGCCGGCTTCCAATCCTCGAGCCGTCCGGCCACATTCATTGGACCTCCGGGCGGTCTGTGATAGGGACCTTCAGACCAATCTTGAGAGCCCCTAATCGTCAGGGTGGACGCGCTGTCCGCAATTGCTCGGGATTCAGATCATCGCGGAGAGACCATCGTCGTGGCCAACACTGCGCGAGCGGTTTCGTCGCGCCGGGGCATCTGGACGATATCCATGCCGCCAGCGTCGCGCAGGTCGCTCCGGTTCATAGGATGGGCAAAGGCCTGACAATCCTTGCAGCAGCACAGAACGCTCCAAAAGCCGGGCGATGGGGACGAACCGTGTTCAAAACCCTGCGTATGGTCGCATTTGCATTTGAGATGGGTGTCCGTCGACATGCTCATTCGCCAGCCCCGGATCACGCCCTCAAGCCTTGCAAGTGCTATGCTGAACGTGGCGGAGACCAAGCCAAGTCTTGGGTCGCCGCGTTCACGATGGGCTGGTACCAACAGATGCACCGATGGCCGTGGCTCGCTTGCCCCGTTCCATAACGTCTCGAATGCCTGATATGCTACGAGTTAGCTTAGCATCCGCTTCGGGATGCCGCCCAGGTGTGGGTACAAAAGGCGAGAATGGTGAGCTCGTGTTTTCGATCTGGGACGGGGTGTGCCAGTCAAGCTAGTCGATGATATGGCCGCCGTCTTCCTTAAGGCGGGAGACATTATCCCTCATCTGTTGTAATTGCTCGGGTGGATGTCCAAGCCAGTCGACAACCTCGGCTATGACCCGCAATGGCGCGCGGGAGCGGAAGGACAACGTCGGATTGCCGGGAAACTTCTTATCGGTCAGATTAGGATCGTCCACAATTGGACCGGTCGGCTCCACGACGTAGATCCGCTCGCGATTGCTGCCGGCGGCAAGTTCGGCTCCCCAAATCGCCGCATCCAACGTACAGGCGAAATATACCCAGGAAAGCGGCTTCAGGTCGGTGAAGTTGGACCGATGACCGACGACGATCTGGTCCCCGGGCCTCAAGTCGGCCCTCGTTCCATGGAAGAAAGATTGGGAAAACGTTCCGGCAGCGGCTGACATGGTTGGCTCTTCCTGCGGTGAGAATCGAGACCATCTTCATGACATGAAAGCACTGGGTTGCGGCAAGCACCAGCGGAGGGTAGATAATAAGCATAGAGGTTAGGCAGCCTCTCTCCCCTCGACATCCAGACGAAAAACAAGGACGACTGTGGGCCGACGGTCGAAGCCAATTGTCGGATTGAGGATTAAATCCTCGCTCACGGGAGCCTCTTTGGTGGCCTCTCTGCCATCGCTGGGCTGGACTGGGCGTATCGGCCAAAGAGGTGGCCAGTTAGGGTTCATCACTTCCATTCGCCCGTCTCTGAACGATGGCAAGGGCCCCGATAACGGCCATTCACGGCTAGGGATGTGCATCCTGCGGGCGGACCGCCCATCGCTGGGTTCGCGGCATGCCATCGGGATCTGGCGATTGGGCTCGGGGATAGCGGGCGAAGAGTGTGATTTTGTGAAGGCTTCCGAGCCATGACAATCCAAGCGCTGCGCCGAGACCCTGTAATCCATTCCACCCAACCTCCAATTAGAACCTCTGACGCGCCAACGAAGGACCATGCGTGCTGTCAAACCAAAGGCCTCAGTCAGTGGCGGGTACGGGTGGATCGTTGTCGCCATTTGTTCCAGCCGCATGCCGGTCCGAACCGCAAGCGCAGGCTCTCCCATCATGTCAGCTGCTCCTTCGGCACGGACGTGAATGCCGAGGATCCAGTGATCTGCGCGGTCAATGACGATCCGAAATCGCCGGAGTGGCGCCGCCTCGGCTAGGGCCATCACCGAAAGCGGCAGGCGACCGCATTGTCCGGCTCAGCCCAGAAACGCGAGCACCTCATCATGCGATGGGACGGAGCCCTTATGGACGACCTTCCCTTCGACGATGACGGCGGGTGTGGTCATCACACCGAAGCTGGCGATCTGGCGCATGTCTTCGATCTTTTCCAGGGTGATGTCCCGGCCGGTTTCTGCGGCGACGCGGGTGATGATGTCCGTGGTCGCCTTGCACTTGGCACAGCCAGAACCCAAAACCTTGATGTCCATTGTGATGTCCTTTCATATCAGGAAGTTGAAGAGGAAGCCGACGGCAAGAATGCCGCTGCCGACGACGGCGATGAACACGCCGACCAGCCGTAGCGTCAGTACCTCGCGCAGGATGATCATCTCGGGCGCGGACAGGGCAATGACGCTCATCATGAAGGCAAGGACCGTGCCCAGCGGCGCGCCCTTGCCCAGCAGCGCCTCGACAATCGGAATGACCCCGGCGGCATTGGTATACATCGGAATGCCCAGCAGAACCGCCGCCGGAACCGACCACCAGTTGCCGCCCGTGCCCGAGCCCATGATGCGAAGCATCAGCTCTTGCGGCACGTAGCCGTGGATGGCGGCTCCCATGGCGATGCCGGCGATGATCCACAGCCAGACCCGGCCGAAAATCTCGTGCACCGCCTCCATTCCCTGCCGGTAGCGGCCGACCAGCGTCAGATGATCCGCCGCGACCGCGCCGGGGGTTGTTGCGCCGGAATGAATGTCGCGCACCCAATCCTGCAGCCAGCCTTCCAGGTGCAGCTTGCCGATCACCCAGCCCGCGACGACGGCCACACCAAGGCCGAAGGCGAAATAGATCGCGGCGACCTTCCAGCCGACAAGTCCGAACAGCAGCACGAGGGCCACCTCGTTCACCATCGGCGCTGAGATCAGGAAGGAGAAGGTGACGCCCAGCGGCACACCGGCCGAGACGAGCCCGATGAACAGCGGCACCGCCGAGCAGGAACAGAACGGCGTCAGCACACCAAGCCCTGCCGCCATCACGTTGCCCACGCCCTCTCGCCGGCCAGCCAGCAGCGCGCGCGTCCGTTCCGGGCTGAAGAAGCTGCGCACCACGCCCATGGCAAAGACGATGAGCGTCAGCAGCATCATGACCTTGGGTGTGTCGTAGAAGAAGAAGGCGAGCGCCTCTCCAGTGTGGCTGGCCCTTTCGACAGGAAGCTGCGCGACGAGCCATTCCGACCAGTGGGGCAACTGGCGGTAGATGGCGAACCATCCCGCCACGAAGGCGACCAGCCCCAGGTGCCAGACCCAGTCCGGGCGCGGCGCAGGGTGGTGGGACGAGGTGATATCCGCGCTCATGCGGCGCTCCTTTCTTCGGCTGCGGCCGCGTCAAGGACAGCAGTCAGGATGGCGCAGGAGGCGGCTGGCATCGCGGGGTTAAGGCGGTAGCGAACCCACTGGGCATCGCGACGGTCGACCACAAGGCCCGCCTGCTTGAGCGTCTGCATGTGCCGCGACATCCGACTTTGCGTCGCTTCGAGGCGAGCCATCAGTTCGCAGACGCAATGCTCGCCGCCGTCGGCAAGGATGCGAATTGCGCCAAGCCGCGTCGGTTCGGCCAAAGCGGATAGAATCTCGATCGGCATGGTGTGCTCCTGCTCTCATGCGGTTATGCGCATGTAGGCATGTGATACACATTCATCAAGGGGAATGTTTCTTGTCGGCGACCGTGCCACGTGGCCAGCGCGGCGGCGGGGCTCGGTCGTGACGGATCGGTTCAGTGATGGTCTTGCGCGACCCGCCGGACCGCCGAGCCGCGCTCATACCACGGCCGGGTCGCATTCACGATGGCGACGACCGAAAGCATCACAGGCACCTCGATCAACACGCCGACCACGGTGGCCAGCGCCGCCCCCGAAGTGAAGCCGAACAGGCTGATTGCGGTCGCGACGGCCAGCTCGAAGAAATTCGACGCGCCGATGAGGGCCGAAGGTGCCGCCACGCAATGCGCCTCGCCGCTCGCCCGGTTGAGGAGATAGGCAAGGCCCGCGTTGAAGTAGACTTGGATCAGGATCGGAACCGCGATCAATGCGATGATCAGCGGCTGCGCCATGATCTGCGCGCCCTGGAAGCCGAAGAGGAGCACCAACATGGCCAGAAGCGCCACGACCGATGTCGGCCCAAGCCGTGCAAGCAGGGCCTTCAGCGCCGCCTCGCCGCCCCGTTCCAGTCGGCTGCGCCGGATGAGTTGCGACAGGATGACCGGCACCACGATGTAGAGGGTGACCGAAAGCAACAACGTGTCCCAGGGCACGGTGATCGACGATAGCCCCAACAGGAAGGCGACGATCGGCGCAAAGGCCACAATCATGATCGTGTCGTTCAGGGCAACCTGGCTGAGCGTGAAGTGCGGCTCGCCCTTCGAGAGATTGGACCACACGAAGACCATCGCCGTGCAGGGAGCGGCGGCAAGCAGGATCAGACCCGCGATATAACTGTCGATCTGGCCGGCCGGCAGCAGCGGTCGGAACAGGACGGACAGAAAGAGCCAGCCGAGAAGCGCCATCGAGAACGGCTTGACCGCCCAGTTCACAACAAGCGTGACCCCCATCCCGCGCCAGTGCCGTGCCACCTGACCAAGCGCCCTGAAGTCGATCTTCAGCAGCATCGGGATGATCATCAACCAGATCAGCACGGCCACGGCGAGGTTGACATTGGCAACCTCCAGCCTGCCGATGCCGTGAAAGATGCCTGGGAACATCTGGCCAAGGCCAATGCCCGCGATGATGCAAAGCGCGACCCAGAGGGTCAGGTAGCGTTCAAAGGAGTTCATGCTGCTTCTCCTGGCAATCTTGCGCTGATGATGGATACGCGACAACACGAAGTTGACGCCCAAAACCAGTTTGAATCGCAGCCGTGGCAGGAGTCTGCCCCGGGCGCGGCGGAAAGCCGCCGTGAAAGTCTCGCCAGTTTCCCGCGTTTCGATGACGTGACGCGGCCAGGTCTCTACAGATCGGCTGGCGCCGGTCGATACGGTGCGGCGACCTGAAACTCAAGGGAGGAGAACCATGAGACCCGTTGCCCGAAAATTCGTTGCGCTTGCGACTGCCGCGGCGCTGCTGTTGCCTGCCACTGCGCGGGCGGAGAAGTTCATCAACATCCTGACGGGCGGCACCTCCGGCGTCTATTACCCGCTCGGTGTCGGTCTGTCGAAGATCTACGGCGACGCGATGCCGGGCACGAAGGTGCAGGTGCAATCGACAAAGGCCTCGGTTGAGAACCTAAACCTGCTGCAACAGGGGCGGGGGGAGCTGGCTTTCGCGCTCGGTGACTCTGTCAAGAAGGCCTGGGAGGGCGACAAGGAGGCGGGCTTCAAGGGCAAGCTCGACAAGCTTCGGGGCATTGCCGCGATCTATCCCAACTACATCCAGATTGTCGCCTCTAAGGACAGCGGCATCCACACACTGGCCGACCTGAAGGGCAAGCGTGTCTCCGTCGGTGCGCCAAAATCCGGCACCGAGTTGAACGCGCGTGCAATCTTTGCCGCGGCCGGGATGAGCTACAAGGACCTCGGCCAGGTGCAATACCTGCCGTTCGGCGAGTCGGTTGAGTTGATGAAAAACCGCCAGCTTGATGCCACGCTGCAATCGGCCGGGCTGGGGGTGTCCTCGATCAAGGACCTCGCCTCGTCAATCCCGATCACCATCGTGTCGGTGCCGGAAACGGTAGCCAAGAAGCTCGGCGCGCCCTACGTGTCCGCGCCGATCCCCGCGGGCACCTATGACGGGCAGATGGCAGCCGTTCAGACCGTTGCCGTAGTGAACTTCCTGGTCACCCGCGTCGGCGTGTCGGACCAGACCGCGTACGACATGACGAAGCTTCTCTTCGCCAACCTCAAGACGCTTGAGGCCTCGCACAAGGCGGCGGCGCGGATCAAGCTGGCCAATGCCCTGAGGGGCATGCCTATCCCCCTGCATCCGGGGGCCGAGAAGTTCTACCGTGAACAGGGCCTGCTGAAGTAAGAGGGGGCAAGGCGCTTGGTCTGGGCGACGGGTCACCGCCGCCCGACCGCGAGGGAGGTTCCAGATGCATATCGAAGAAGAGCATGCCGCGCCGGCGGGCGAGGCGGACCTCGGCCTGCACGACCCGCTGGCCGAAAGCTTTCCCAAGGGGGTCGAGGGGCGGGGGCTCTACTGGATCGCGGTCGCCTTCAGCTTGTTCCAGATCGCGACCGCCGCCCATATTGTAACCTTGCCGAGCCTGATCGTGCGGGCTGTCCACGTGGGGTTCCTGGGGCTGCTGGGGTTCCCGCTGCTCGCAGCGTTGCACGGCAAGCCGAGATGGCGCCGCGCGCTGGCTTGGGGCTTAGCGCTGGCCGGAGCGGCGGTGGCGGCCTACCAATGGGTGGAATATGGGCCGCTGATCCAGCGCTCGGGCGATCCTACGCAGCTTGACACGGCGGTGGGCGTCGTCGCCCTGATCGTCGTCTTTTCCGCGGCCTGGACCGTGATGGGCCCGGCCCTGCCTATCATCGCCGCCATGTTCCTCGTCTACGATTTCTTCGGGCAGTATTTCCCCGGGGCACTGCAGACACGGGGCTATGGATTCGCTCAGGTAATCGACCAGATGTCCTTCGGGACGGAGGGGATCTACGGTATCCCGATCTATGTCTCGTCCTCTTACATCTTCCTCTTCATCCTGTTCGGCTCGTTTCTGGAGAAGGCTGGAATGATCCGGCTCTTCACCGACGTCTCGCTTGGGATGGTCGGGCACAAGCAAGGTGGCGCGGCCAAGGTGGCCGTGATCTCCTCGGGCCTGATGGGCACAATCTCCGGCTCGGGCGTGGCGAACGTTGTCACGACGGGCCAGTTCACCATCCCACTGATGAAGAGCTTCGGCTACCGCCCGGCATTTGCCGGCGGGGTCGAGGCGACGGCCTCGATGGGTGGGCAGATCATGCCGCCGGTCATGGGGGCGGTGGCCTTCATCATGGCTGAGACGCTTGGCGTCGAATACTATCAGGTTGTGAAGGCCGCGCTGATCCCGGCGATGCTCTATTTCGCCTCCGCCTTCTGGATGGTGCACTTGGAGGCCGGCCGCCACGGGCTGCGCGGCATGGCTGTCAAGGACCTCCCCTCGCCGCGCAAGGCGCTGCGCGAGGGGTGGTACTTGATCCTGCCGTTGGCAGTGCTCGTCTATCTGCTCTTCACAGGATACACGCCACTCTACGCGGGAACCATCGGCCTTGCGCTGACGGTACTCCTGATCCTCGGCGGCTCTATCGTGATGGGCCTGCCGAAAGGGGCGATACGCTACCTGTTCTGGATCCTGCTCGGTCTTGCCTCAGCGGCCTTCCTGCAATGGGGAATCTGGGTGATCGTCGGCGCAATGGCCGTGCTCGTGGGCTGGAGCCTCGCCTCCACGGGCGGGCGGGCGACCCTAATCATCTGTCGCGACAGCCTAGCAGAGGGAGCGAAGACCGCTCTGCCGGTCGGCGTTGCCTGTGCGCTTGTCGGCGTCATCATCGGCACGATGACCCTTACCGGCGCCGCGACAACATTCGGCGAGTTCATCGTGGGCGTCGGCAAGTCGAGTCTCTTCCTTTCGCTGATCCTGACGATGATCACCTGCATTGTGCTCGGGATGGGGATCCCGACGATCCCGAACTACATCATCACCTCCTCCATCGCAGGCCCGGCGCTGCTGTCGTTGGGGGTCCCGCTGCTGGTCAGCCACATGTTCGTCTTCTACTTCGGCATCCTCGCGGACCTGACACCTCCGGTTGCGCTGGCCTGTTTCGCGGCCGCGCCAATTGCAAGGGAAAGCGGGCTAAAGATTGCCTTCGAGGCGATCAAGGTGGCGGCGGCGGGCTTCGTTGTGCCGTTCATGGCAGTCTATACACCAGCGCTGATGCTGCAGGGCGGCGGGCCGCTTGCGGCCGAGATTGGCTATGTCCCGGCGGTGGCCTATGTCGTGGTGAAGGCCGCAATGGCGATCGGGCTCTGGGGTGCGGCGGTGACGGGCTGGCTGGGCACGCGGCTGAACCTGCTGCTGCGGCTCCTCTCGGCCGCGGCCGCCTTCACGCTGATCGCGGCATATCCGATGACGGACGAGGCGGGCTTCCTGCTGGCTGCGATCTTCGCTGGTCTCATCTGGCGGAGAAGTCGGGCGGGGGCAGCGGCATGAGCCTTTCAGCCTGCCTGATGATCGGAGGCAAGGCCCTGACGCTGGTTATGGCCTCCTTCACCCTGTCTTGGCTGCATTCAGTCGAGCATACGGGCTGGTTCGAAGCATGGAAGATCACACCGGCCGGAATGGTGATGACCGAGGCGCGGGTCCAGGGATCGGGTGCGGGGATGGACCCGGGCCCTGGGGCAAAGCTCGAGGGCGACTGGTGGGTCTGGGTCCCCGACCTGCAGCCGATCCCAGAGCTGATCCTCGGCGATTCCGGAGCGACCATCAGCCCCTGGACCCTCTGCACTGGCTTAACCTGCCTGAAGCTTGGCCAGAAGCCGGGGGCGCCGATCCACATCCGACCGTGCGCGAAGGCAAGTGGCTGAGCCCCTCTGGGCCGCTCTGGTCGGGTGCGGCAGTGTAGGCGCCGCAAGCGAATGACTTTCCGAAAGGCTTCGGCTAGCTTCTCCGGGCGTCAATGGGAGGGAGGCCGGCGTGACCGAGGCCGTGATACCACGAGCAAGGTCCATGATGACAAGCCGTGCCCTGCTGTTCTCGCTTATCGTAGCCATGGTCGTGGCCTGTGTCGCCTATGCTGCCGCCTGGCACTACGCGTTGCGCGCTTCCGACACGCGACTTGACCAGTCGCTCATCCTCGCGAGCTATTCCGTCGAAAGTGAAATAGCCCGCTTCCGGGCGTTGCCCGACGTGGTGACCGAGGATGCTCGCATCGCCCGCGCCCTCTCCGCCGCCGCATCGCCAGAGGCTATTTCCGAAGCCAATCACTACCTGCAGATCATCAGCGCCCGGGCCGGGGCAAACCAGCTCTATCTGCTCGATGGCACAGGGACGGTGATAGCGGCGTCGAACTGGGACACGAAGGACAGTTTTGTCGGCCAGAACTACGCCTTTCGCCCCTACTTCAAGGACGCGATGGCCGACGGTCGGGGACAGTTCTATGCCATCGGTGTGACCACGGGGGTTCCTGGCTACTTCCTGTCGACGCGCGTGGGTAACGCATCGGCCCCTGGCGTTGTAGTGGCCAAGATCAGCCTCGCCTCTCTGGAGCGGACCTGGCGGCGCGCCGCGAGTGCGACGGCAGTGGCGGATCGGACTGGGGTCGTGTTCCTGTCGGGCGTGGCGGGGTGGAAATACCATCCCCTGCAGCCGCTGTCGCCCGACACGCTAGCCGCGATCGCGGCCCGCCGCACCTACGACGGCGAGGATATCCCCCGGCTGAAACCGATCGCGCTGGCGCAAGGCCCCGCCGCGCTGACCCTTCCCGGCCCGGCGGGCGGAACGCTTCGGGGGCGCATGATACCGCTCGGCCCCAGCGGCTGGCGGGTCATTTCTGCCGAACCAATGGCGCCGCTGCGCAATGGAGCGCTTCTCTGGGCTTTCGGCGCTTCGCTTGTCGCGATGGCGATGACGGCCATCGCCATGGTGCTAAACCAGCGCCGGCAGCTGATCCAGCTACGCCTGCGACAGGGCGAGGTACTGGAAGCACGGGTGCGCGAACGGACGCAGGAGCTTGCCCACGAGGTTGAGGCGAGGCGCCGTACCGAGGCCGATCTGCGCGCCGCCCAAGAAACCATGATCCATACCGAGAAGATGGCCGCGCTTGGGCGCATGTCGGCGGCCATCGTGCATGAACTGAGCCAGCCGCTGGCCGCGATGGAAGCCACGCTTGCCGCGACGGAACTCTCCTCAGACCCTGGCGAGACCAGCACTCGCATCGGCAAGGTGCGGGGCCTCGTGCGGCGGATGCAGCGGACTACGAAGCACCTCAAGAGCTTCAGTCGCAAGGAGCAGAACACGTTGACGTTGACCGATCTCAACGCGGTCGCGCGCAACGCGCTGGAGCTGGTCGCTCCCCGTGCAAAGGCTGGTGGCATCGTCCCCGAAGTCAACGCCGATGCCGAGCCGGTGGTCGCGCTCGCGGGGCCGGTGCGACTGGAACAGGTCTGCCTCAATCTGCTGCTCAACGCGTTCGACGCGGTCGAGGGACAGGCCGGGCCCAGCATTGTGCTCGCAATCGTTCGGGTTGGGGACGAGGCCCGGCTAAGCGTGACGGACAATGGAGCGGGCATCCCGACGGAGAACCTCTCGCGCGTCTCGGAGCCATTTTTCTCCACGAAGGTATCGGGTGACGGCCTCGGTCTCGGGCTGTCAGTGAGCCAGGCGATCCTTGAGGAGTTCGGTGGCCGACTCGAGATTGTCTCGACTGAGGGCGAGGGCACATGCGTCGCGATGGTGCTGCCAGTGGCACGCGCAATGGAGACGGCAGCACAATGAAGGGGAGGGTCTTCGTCATCGACGACGATGCCGACCACCGCGAGGCGGCGGCCGATCTGCTGTCCGCCGCTGGGCATGACGCGGTCTGCTTTGCCAGCGCTGCAGAGGCCCTGCTGGTGCTCGACGCCGCCGATCCAGGGGTAATCCTAACCGATCTCAGAATGCCGGAAATCGATGGCTTCGACCTCATTGCGGCGCTCAGGGATCATGGCGGCGATCACCCGGTGATCCTGATGACCGGACATGGCGACGTGGCACAGGCCGTGCGGGCAATCCGTGAAGGGGCGGAGGACTTCCTGGAAAAACCCTATGACGCCGGTCACCTCCTTCTGGTCGTGGACCGCACACTCAAAGCGCGCGAGACCCGGAGGGAGCTTGACCGGTTGCGCCAGGCGGGCGGCGCGTCGGAGATTCTTGGAGAATGTCTCGGGATTCAAGCGCTGCGTCAGCGGATCTCGGCGCTGGCGACGCTCGATGTGGATGTCATCGTGACCGGGCCGACGGGGACCGGCAAAGAGCTCGTCGCCCGCGCGCTGCATTCCAAGAGCCCGCGCAGCGCCGGGCGCTACGTGGCGATCAACTGCGCCGCGCTGCCCGAGGCCCTGTTCGAGGCCGAAATGTTCGGCTATGCCATTGGCGCCTTTCCGGGCGCGACGGGGGAAAAGCCGGGTAAGCTTGAGCTGGCCTCGGGCGGTACACTCGTTCTCGACGAGATCGAGGCGATGCCCCTGGCACTACAAGCGAAGCTTCTGCGGGCGATCCAAGAGCGTGCACTGGAGCGGCTCGGCGAGAACCGCGTGCGCCCCTTGGACTTGCGCATCGTGGCCATCGCCAAGACCGACCTCGCAGCCTTGACATATGATGGTAGCTTTCGCGCGGATTTGTTCTACCGCATCGCCGGAGCAGAGATCCGAACCCTTCCACTGTCCGAGATGCAGGAGGATATCCCGCTTCTTTTCGCGCATTTCGTGGCGCAGGCGGCAGCGCGGCAGGGGTTGGCGATTCCAGAGGTTGGATTCGGGGCTCGCGCAGCGCTACGCAAGCGAGCCTGGCCGGGCAATGTGCGCGAACTGAAGGCTGCTGCAGAGCGTTTCGCGCTCGGCATCGACGCAGTGACACCGGCAGATGTCCGGCCGATTACGGGCGCCACCCTGGCCGACCGCATTGCAGAGTTCGAAGCCCGCGAGATCAGCGGGGCTCTGCAACGCTGCCGAGGCAATACAGAGCGCGCTGCTGAACTGCTTGGGCTACCTCGGCGCACGCTGACCGACAAAATGAAACGATACGGACTATGAAAGGGCTGATTGCGGAACTTCGAACGGCCCTGGAGGCTGTTTCGCGCCGGCCGCGCGCGCCAACGGCAGTGGCTGAACGAGTGTTGCAAAGGCTGGCGCCGGTGATTGGGCTGTTTGTGGCGCTACCAGTTGTATAGATATATTGACGAAGGTCCGTTTCCGAGACGTCAGTCTCGGAAATTATACCTGCAGCGGAACGGGCGTTGTGTCAGTCATAGGCCTTACGAACAGACCAACCCTAGGCTGCAGCTCTAACTCGCGATAGCGATCCCGCGGCGCCGACGGTGAGGAGTAGACGGCCGTTACCTCATCAATCTGCTGCGGTTTTGCGGGATTCCGTTTCAGGTTTCTGGGCGCAATCCCCTGATGCAGCCGTTCTCCACGGACAGATCGAACGCCCGGAAGCGGGCAGGGCCTCGCATCCGCTGCGCAAGAAGGCCAAGGCCGCTTTCTGGAGCCCGATACTGTCGTAGGCCTGAGACCGAGGCTCGGCGAGAGGGTGACCTTGTTCGGCATTCCGAGCGACTTGCATGGCAAGCTCGTCACCTATCGGTGCTCCCGAGAGCGAAGCCAGCATTCATGACTATAACCGGATCTCGAAGCGTCACCCGACGTGCCGCGCGCGGCGGACTTTTGAGTGATGATCATCTGGGCACCTAGTTTCCAACTCCTTTGTTGACAAATATGGAACGTTCCAATTAACGTCTGGAACGTTCCATATTGGGGGAGGGAATCAGTATGCGTTGGGGGCTTGCAGGGGCGAGCACGATTGCGTCCGAGCACATGATCCCAGCGTTTCGGGCGCATGGCGACGAGGTCTCGTGGGTCGCCAGCGGCAACCCTGATCGCGCGCTTCACTACGCGGCCGACCATGGCATCGGCCGGGCCTTCGGTTCGCTGGAGGAAGCGCTCGCGGCCGGCGGCGTCGACGCCGTCTACATCTCCTCGACCAACGAGAAGCACGCACCTCAGGCACTCGCGGCTATCGCTGCCGGCGCTCATGTCCTTTGTGAGAAGCCACTCGCAATGAATCTGGCGGAGGCGGCGGATATGGTGGAGAAGGCGCAGCAGGCGGGTGTCGTCTTCGCTACCAATCACCACCTGCGCTGTGCGGGTAGCCACAGGGCAATTCGCGACCTGATCGCCGCGGGTGCAGTCGGCCAAGTGTTGTCGATGAGAGTGCACCACGCCGTGCACCTGCCGCCGCACCTCCAGGGATGGCGCATCAACGATGCCGGGGCAGGCGGTGGCGTGGTCCCCGACATTACCGTTCATGACGCTGACACGGTGCGCTTCCTGCTGGGCGAAGACCCGATAGAGGTCACTGCGCTTGATGGGACCTCCGGCATGGGCGAGGGCGTCGAGGATTCCGTCATGTCGATCTGGGCAATGCCGTCCGGTGCGATGGTTTTCGCGCACGAGAGCTTCACCCACCCGTTCGCCGGTAGCGCTGTCGAGGTGCATGGCACTTTGGGGTCGATTTTTGCGCAGGGTGTCATGACCCAGCGGCCCGTCGGTGAGATCGAGCTTGTCACCGCCGACGGGCGACGGAACGTCCCCTTCTCCAACCACAATCTCTACGTCGAAGGCGTCCGGATGTTCCGGGAGGCCGTCCGGGGGAGTGGTCAGCCGTCGGCGACCGGGTTGGATGGCATCAACTCCCTGAGGGTGGCCCTTGCAGTTCGCGAGGCCGCGCGGAGCGGGCAGCGTGTCGCGGTGAACTACGGAGCATGATGATGACCAAGGTTGTATCTCCGGAAGAAGCCGCGCGCCGCATCCCCGACGGGGCCGTGCTCACGGTATCGTCCTCGTCCGCGCTCGGTTGCCCGGATCGCATTCTGCGGGCAATCGGAGAGCGTTTCGAAGAGGAGGAGCACCCGCGTGGCCTGACCGCGCTTCATCCGATTGCGGCGGGTGACATGTATGGCGTCAAAGGCATCGATCACATCGCCAAGGACGGCCTGCTGACGACCATCCTCGCAGGGTCCTACCCCTCGGGTCCGTCCAATCTGCCGATGCCCGAGATTTGGAAGATGGTGGTCGAGGATCGCGTCGCGGCGTATAACGTGCCGTCTGGCATCCTCTTCGATATGCATCGCGATGCGGCCGCTCGGCGGCCAGGTGTGCTGACAAGGGTCGGGCTCGATACCTTTGTCGACCCGATCCGCGAAGGTTGCGCGATGAACGCGAAGGGTGCGGCCCGGCCCATTGTCGCGCGCGTCGAGTTTGCCGGCGAAACCTGGCTGCACTTTCCAAATGTCCAGCCCGACGTTTGCATTCTGCGCGCAACGACAGCGGACGAGCGCGGCAACCTGACCTACGAGCACGAAGGCGCCTATCTCGGTGGTCTGGAACAGGCCATTGCCGTTCGCAACCAAGGCGGCCTTGTCATCGCTCAGGTTCAGCGTGTTACCGCCGCCGGATCGCTCCGGCCCCATGACGTGCGGGTGCCGGCGCACCTGGTGGACCTGGTCGTCGTTGATCGCGACCAGAAGCAGACCTGCGAGACGCTTTATGACCCGGCCATTTCAGGCCAGATAATGCGGCCCTGGTCGAGCTTCCATCTTGCCGAGCATGGGGTGGAGAAGGTCATCGCCCGCCGTGCCGCGATGGAGCTGAAGGCGGGGATGACCGCCAACCTTGGCTTCGGCATCTCAGCCATCGTGCCGCGCGTCTTGCTCGAGGAGGGCGCCCCTCAGGCTGTTACCTGGGCGATTGAGCAGGGAGCCGTTGGCGGCATGCCTTTGACGGGATTCGCCTTCGGCTGTTCATCGAACGCAGATGCCTTCATGCCCTCGCCGCAGCAGTTCATCTACTTTCAGGGCGGCGGTTTCGACATGTCCTTCCTCTCATTCCTGGAGGTGGACATCGAGGGCAACGTGAACGTCTCCAAGCTCGGCAAGAAGCCCTACCTCACCGCAGGCTGCGGGGGCTTCGTCGACATCACCGCCCATGCGCGAGAGATCGTCTTCTCGGGCTGGTTCGAGGCAGGGGCGGAGGTCGAACTGAGCGATACGGGCCTGACGGTGAAGAAGCCCGGAAAGTTCACTAAATTTGTGGAGAAGGTCGAGCATGTGACCTTCTCGGGCCGCCGGGCGCGCGAGCAGGGACAGGTGATCCTCTACGTCACCGAACGCTGCGTGGTGCGGCTGACGGACTCAGGCCTCGTCGCGACGGAAATCATGCCGGGGATCGATCCCGAGCGGGATATCGTCGCGGCCTCGCAGGGCCGGGTGCAGGTTGCCCCGGACGCGAAGACCATGCCGCTGAGCCTCCTCAAGCGTGGTGCGATGGGGTGGCAACCATGAGCCAGATCCATATGCATCTGCGCGGTCCGGTCGCTGAATTGCGGCTCGACAATCCGTCCAAGCTGAACGCCTTCACCGTCGAGATGCTGCGCCAACTCGCAGAGTTCTGCGACACGCTCGACCGCCGGTCCGACGTGCGGCTGGTGATAGTGACTGCCGAGGGCGAGCGGGCCTTTTGCGCTGGGGCGGACATTACTGCCTGGGGCGGGCTCTCTCCTGCAGAATTTGCAAGGCACTGGGTGCGCGACGGGCACCGCATTTTCGATCGGCTCGCCCGGCTCTCGAAGCCGACCGTGGCGGCAATCTCGGGGCATGCCTTCGGCGGCGGTCTGGAGCTGGCGGCGGCCTGCGATATCCGGGTGATGGCACCCAAAGCGACGCTGGCACTTCCGGAAGCCGGAGTGGGGATCGTACCCGGATGGTCAGGCACTCAGAGGCTGGCCCGGCTGATGCCTGAGCCGGTGCTGAAGGAGATGGCCCTTTTTGGCCGTCGTCTGTCAGCGGAACGCGCCCTGGCTTGCGGTTTCGTATCCGAGGTTGCCGAGGACGCGCGGGCGGCGGCAGAGGCATTGGCCGAGCGCGTAATTACGAGCTCGTCCCGTTCGATCGAGATCGCCAAGGCGATGATCCATGCGGCCGTGGGCGAGGACCGGGGGGCATCGGTCGAGATGCTCGGCTCGGGAATGATTGCCGCAACCGATGATCGTGCGGAGGGCGTCGCCGCCTTCCGTGAGAAGCGCAAGCCAGAATTTCCGGGGACCTGATCATGACCGAGTTCACCCTCATCGCCGCATCCGCAGCCGTCCATCATGACATCGTAGAGTGCCGCCATCTCATCGACGGCGCCTGGCGGGCCAGCGAGGATGGCGCCATCTCGGAGCGGGTCTCCCCGTCGCATGGGATTGTCGTCAGCCGCTCGGCAAAGGGCGGGACGACAGAAACGGAAGCCGCCATTGCCGCCGCCCGCAAGGCCTTCGACGGCGGCGTCTGGAGCAAGGCGAGCGGCAAGAGCCGTGCCACGGTCCTGCTCAAGGTTGCCGAGTTGATCGAGCGCGACGCGGAGAAGATGGCCCGCGTGGAGACGCTGGAGACCGGCAAGCCGATTACGCAGGCCTTCGGTGAGGTCTCTGGCGCAGCGGACCTCTGGCGCTACGCCGCCTCGCTCGCCCGGACAATGCACGGCGAAAGCCACAACACGCTCGGCCCCGACATGCTGGGTGTGGTGCTGAAAGAGCCGATCGGCGTTGTCTCCGTGATCACGCCGTGGAACTTCCCGTTCTGGATCCTTAGCCAGAAGCTCCCGTTCGCGCTTGCTGCAGGCTGCACATGTGTCGTGAAGCCGTCGGAACTCACGCCTTCCACTACCGTCATGCTGGGTGAGCTGCTGATCGAGGCCGGGTTGCCGTCCGGGGTGGTCAATATCGTGCTCGGTTACGGCCAGCCGGTCGGTGCGCTAATGGCGGAACATCCGGAGGTGGACATGATCACCTTCACCGGTTCCACCGCGGTCGGCCGTTCCATTGCCTCTGCAGCCTCGGGCACCTTGAAAAAGGTGGCGCTGGAGCTTGGGGGCAAGAATCCGCAGGTGATCTTCCCCGATGCCGCGATCGATGACGCGGCCGACGCGATCACCTTCGGCGTCTACTTCAATGCCGGCGAATGCTGCAATTCCAGTAGCCGCATCATCGTCCATGAGGACGTGGCCGAAGCGGTGGTGGAAAAGGTCGTAGCACTCTCGCGCAAGGTGGCCTTCGGGGATCCGCTGAACCCGGAGACGCAGGTGGGGGCCATCGTCTCGACGGCGCATCAACAGAAAATCGACGGCTATGTCCGCGATGCGGTCGCAGCGGGCGCAAAGGTCTGCCTCGGCGGAGCGGCGCTGAAGGTCGATGGCCTTCCCGGCGAGTTCTACCAGCCCACCGTCGTCGCCGGCGTCACGCCGGACATGGCGATTGCGCGCGAGGAGGTTTTCGGGCCGGTCCTGTCGGTTCTGACGTTCCGGAGCTTTGACGGGGCGGTCGCACTGGCCAACGACGCCGCCTACGGCCTCTCGGCCGGGGTCTGGAGTGACAGCGTGCACACCTGCCTCGATTTCGCCCGTCAGGTTGAGGCGGGGACTGTCTGGACAAACACCTGGATGGACGGCTTTCCGGAGCTGACCTTCGGCGGCGTCAAACAGAGCGGCCTTGGCCGCGAGATCGGGCCCTATGGGCTGGAGGAGTTTCTCGAAGTGAAGACGCTCGCGATGCGGATCGGTCGCACGCGGGCACCTTGGGTGAAAGCTTCCTGACCACGACAGTCAGGGGCTGAACAACTACGCAAAACTCACGGGAGGATGAATATGCGTGGCCTTATCGGAAGATCACTGACCGCTGCGGCGGCCTTGGCGATGTCGACGGCATTCGCTCATGCCGCGCCGAATGTGGAGGTCCTGCACTGGTGGACGTCAGGCAGTGAGGCGGCGGCGCTAAACGTGCTGAAGCAGGATCTGCAGAAAGAGGGTATCGGCTGGAAGGACATGCCGATTGCGGGCGGCGGCGGCGGCAACGCGATGACGGTGCTTCGCGCGCGCGTCACGTCGGGCAACCCGCCGACCGCGGCGCAGATGCTCGGCTACGACATTCTTGACTGGGCCAAGCTCGGCGTTTTGGGCAATCTCAACAATGTCGCTGAGGCAGGCAACTGGGACAAGGTCGTTCCGAAGGCCATTCAGAAGTTCTCGAAGTACGACGGGCATTGGATCGCCGTTCCGGTCGATGTCCATTCGACGAACTGGGTCTGGGGAAACAAGCACCTGCTCGACAGCCTCGGTATCGCCCAGCCGAAGACCTGGGACGAGTTCATTGCCGCGATGGCTAAGGTGAAGGCGTCGGGCAAGATCGCGCTCGCCATGGGCGGCCAGCCCTGGCAGGAGGCGACGGCCTTCGACGGCGTGGTGCTCTCGGTTGGCGGGCCGGACTTCTACAAGAAGGCGTTCTACGATCTCGATCAGGCGACGCTGAGCGGGCCGCAGATGGTCGAGGCGTTCAAGCGGCTGGAGCAGCTGCGCGGCTTCGTCGATCCGAACTTCTCCGGTCGTGACTGGAACCTCGCCACGGCGATGGTGATCAACGGCAAGGCCGCATTCCAGATGATGGGCGACTGGGCCAAGGGCGAATTCCTGCATGCCGACAAGAAGCCCATGGTCGACTTCGAATGCTTCCGCACCCCGGGTAGCCAGGGCGTCGTCACCTTCAACTCCGACCAGTTCGTGATGTTCAAGGTTGGCAAGGACAAGCAGGCGTCGCAGGATGCCATGGCCAAGGCGGTGATGTCGAAATCGTTCCAAGTCGCGTTCAACACCGTGAAGGGTTCGGTCCCGGCGCGTACCGACGTTGCCGATACCCAGTTCGACGCCTGCGGCAAGATGGCTATGGCGCAGCTCAAGTCGGCCGACGAGCATGGAACTCTGCTCGGCTCGATGGCGCAGGGTCATGCGGCGCCGGCAGCGGTGAAGAATGCCGAATACGACGTTGTCAGTGCGGCCTTCAACGGCCAGTACACGCCGGAGCAGGCGGCCAAGGAACTCGCCAAGGCCATCAAGCTTGCCCAGCAGTCGTGATCACCTCGTGATCTGACGGGGCCGGCCTTTCGGCCGGCCCCTCATCCACCACAATGGGAGAAGAAAGCCGTGGCCCGTCCGAACGCGACAGACCTGCGTACCCGGTTGCAGGAATGGATCCCCAAGCTTGTTCTGGCGCCCTCGATCGCCTCGATGCTGTTCTTCGTCTACGGGTTCATCCTGTTCACCGTCTATCTGTCCTTCACCGACAGCAAGATCCTGCCGACATACGGCTGGGTGGGCTGGAGAAATTACTCGAACCTCTTCCAGCTTCCGATGTGGAGCGTCGCGCTTGAGAACCTCGCGATCTTCGCGTCGCTCTACATCATGATCTGCATCGCGATCGGACTCGGTTTGGCAATTCTTCTGGATCAGAAGATCCGCAGCGAAGGCGTGCTCCGTCCGATCTATCTCTATCCGATGGCTCTGTCGTTCATCGTGACCGGCACCGCCTGGAAGTGGCTTCTCGATCCGGGCCTCGGGATTGAGCACACCATGCATCTCTGGGGCTGGACGAGTTTCCATTTCAACTGGATCAAGAGTTCCGACTACGCAATCTATTGCGTCGTGCTCGCGGCAGTTTGGCAGACCTCGGGTTTCGTGATGGCGATGTTCCTCGCCGGGTTGCGCGGGATCGACAACGAGATCCTCAAGGCGGCCCAAATGGATGGTGCCTCGAACTGGAGCCTCTATCGACGGATTGTGATCCCGCAGCTTCGGCCGGCGTTCCTGTCGGCTATTGTTATCCTCGGCTTCCTCGCCATCAAGTCCTACGACCTGATCGTCGCGCTCACGGGCGGCGGCCCGGGCTGGGCGACGCAGCTGCCCTCGACCTTCATGTATTCCTATACCTTCACGCGCAACGAGATGGGCGTCGGCGCAGCTTCCGCCGTGATCATGCTGATGATGACCGCGGCAATCCTCGTCCCCTACCTCTACTCCGAACTGAAGGAGCCGAAGTGATGTCCTCGGCCATCCAATCGAACGTGGTCCATTCGGGCCGCGTCGCACGCGTCGTGATCCACGTCGTGCTGCTGATCGCGGCGCTGTTCTACCTGCTGCCTCTCTTCGTCATGCTGATCAACTCGGTGAAGCCACTGTCGCAGATCCTGGACGGCAACATGATGTCGCTGCCCCATGTCTGGACCCTGAAGCCCTGGAGCGAGGCCTGGTCCACCGCACAGATTGGGGTCGAGCCCACGGGGCTGAGGCCGTATTTCTTGAACTCGATCGAGATGGTGGTTCCGGCGGTGGCAATCTCCACCATGATGGGTGCGCTGAACGGCTATGTGCTGACCAAGTGGCGCTTCCGTGGGGACACCTTCCTGTTCGGGATGATGCTTTTCTCCTGCTTCATTCCGTTCCAGATCGTCCTCATCCCCATGGCGCGGGTGCTGGGCATCCTAGGGATTGCTGGAACGGTTCCCGGCCTGATCCTCGTTCACACCGTCTATGGGCTCGGCTTCACGACCCTCTATTTCCGCAACTACTACGCCGCGTTCCCGACGGAGCTTGTCCGGGCCGCGCAGATCGACGGGGCGGGCTTCTTCCGGATCTTCTGGCGGATCCTGCTGCCGCTGTCAGGCCCGATCATCGTTGTCGCGGTCATCTGGCAGTTCACCAACATCTGGAACGACTTCCTCTTCGGCTCGTCATTTGCAGGGCAGGGGAGTCAGCCGATGACCGTCGCGCTCAACAACCTGGTGCAGAGCTCGACCGGATCGAAGCCCTACAACATTCACTTCGCGGGCGCGATCATCGCGGCGCTGCCCACGCTCATCGTCTACATCGTCTCGGGCCGGTATTTCGTGCGCGGCCTGATGGCGGGATCGGTCAAGGGATAACTGCTATGGGCTTTCTGGATATCTCCAACGTCACCAAGTCCTACGGTTCCGTCGAGGTCTTGCACCGCGTCGACATCGCCGTCGAGGAGGGGGAGTTCCTCGTCCTCGTCGGGCCGTCCGGCTGCGGTAAGTCCACGCTGCTGAACATGATCGCAGGGCTCGAAGGCATCACCTCGGGTGAGATCGCGATCCAGGGGCGGGCGATGAACGGGGTGCATCCGTCGCGGCGCAACATCGCCATGGTGTTCCAGAGCTACGCGCTCTACCCCAATATGACCGTGGGGCAAAACATCACCTTCGGTCTTGAGATGCATGGCACGCCGAAGCCTGAACGCGAGGCCGCGATGAAGCGGGTGGCAGCCATGTTGCAGATCGACCAGCTTCTGGACCGAAAGCCCGGCCAGCTTTCGGGTGGTCAGCGCCAGCGTGTCGCAATGGGTCGGGCGCTGGTACGCAATCCCGACGTGTTTCTGTTCGACGAACCCCTGTCGAACCTCGACGCGAAGCTCCGGGTGGACATGCGTACCGAGATCAAGAAATTACACCAGTCCCTCCGCACGACGATCGTCTATGTGACACATGACCAGATCGAGGCGATGACGCTTTCGACCCGGATCGCTGTGATGAACAAGGGGTATGTCCAGCAACTCGGCACCCCGAAGGAAATCTATGACACGCCGGCCAACATCTTCGTGGCGACTTTCATGGGCAGCCCGGCGATGAACATCCTTCCGACCCGAGTGGTTCTGCGCGACGGCGTTCCCCATGCGCAGGTGAGCGACGCGGCCGGCAACGTCCAGTACCTTCGGTTCAGCCAGCAGAACCTCGCGGCCTGGGATGGGCGGGAAATCCTGCTCGGCATCCGCCCGGAGGCGATCACCGACCCCGAGGGGGCAGACCGCAAGTCCGCCAACATCCAGATGCTGACCAATCTCGTCGGCGTCACGGAGCCTGCCGGCTCCGACACCTTCGTCACGATGACACTGGCGGGCTGTGACGTCATCGGCCGGATGCGTGCGGACGCCGCCGTTTTGCCCGGCGCGTCCTTCGAATACGCGATCAACATGGAGAAGGCGGTCGCCTTCGATCCCGCTACGGAAGAACGTATCGCGCCATGACCGCACAGGACCTCATCATCATCGGCTCCGGCATGGGGGGAGCGACGCTCGCGGCTGCCCTGGCGCCGACAGGCCGGCGCATCCTGATCGTGGAGCGCGGAGAGCGCCTGCGGCCCACGCCCGAGGCGCGTGATCCGTCCGCGATCTTCGAGAGGGGCCATTTCCGCCCGAAGGAGGAGTGGATCGACGGAGCGGGACGGCCGTTCAATCCCGGCAACTACTATTACGTAGGAGGCAACTCCAAGTTCTACGGTGCCGTGCTGATCCGGTTCCGCGCCGAGGATTTCCGGCCGGTCCGCCACATGGGCGGTGTCACGCCCGGTTGGCCGATCGCCTACGGCGAGATCGAGCCCTTCTATAGCGCCGCCGAGACACTCTACCGCGTGCGCGGCGCAGCGGGCGAGGACCCGACCGAACCGCCTCGCTCGCAGGCCTACGCCTATCCGCCGGTTCCCGACGAGCCCGACATCGCCGATCTCAGGCGGCGGCTCTTGGCGGTCGGGCTCCACCCGGCATCATTGCCGCTCGGCGTCGACGTCTCGCGGTGGCTCGCCTCAGGGCAGACGCCGTGGGACGCCTTTCCGGACACCTGCGGCGGCAAGATGGACGCTGAGACTGTGGGGCTTGCCGAGGCGCTAAAGTATCCGAACGTGACGCTGATGACCGGTGCCCGGGCGGTAGAGCTGGCGGCCGGGTCGGTTGGAAAGATAACCGGGGTGGAAATCGAGGTGGCAGGGCGGCGGGAGCGCGTCGAAGCGCCGCTCGTTGCGCTCTCGGCAGGGGCAGTGCAGTCGGCGGCGCTGCTGCTCGGCTCGGCCAATCCGGCGTGGCCGAAGGGGCTCGCGAACTCTTCCGGCCAGGTCGGCCGCAACTTCATGAACCACAACTGTTCGGCCCTGCTGGCGCTGCACCCGCTCCGGCTCAACCGATCAGTCTACGAGAAGACCCTGATGGTCAACGATTTCTACCTGACTGGCGGGCCGAACGGGGAGCCGCTCGGGAACATCCAGCTTCTCGGGAAAATCTCCGGGCCGATCCTCGCGGCATCCTCTTCGCTGCCGCGTCCGCTGGCCGGCTGGATCGCCAGGCGGTCGGTTGACCTCTACGCGATGTCCGAGGACCTACCGAGCCCGGAGAGCCGAGTGACGGTGGAGGGCGGACGCATTCGGCTGGACTGGAAGCGGTCGAACTGGGAGGCACATCTGGCGCTTGTCGCACGGCTGAAGGGGGCGCTCCGCAAGGCCGGCTATCCCATCGTGCTGTCGCGGGCGTTCGATCGACGCACGCCCTCGCACCAATGCGGCACGGCGCGGATGGGCACGGATCCGGGTGCGAGCGTGGTGGACAGCTTCTGCCGTAGCCACGACCACGGGAACCTCTTCGTGGTCGATGCATCGGTCCTGCCGACTTCGGCGGCCGTGAACCCAGCCCTGACGGTGGCCGCGCTCGCGATGCGCGCCGCCCAGCACATCCGGCAGACGGAGTTCGCGGCATGAGACCGGGGCGGAAAAATCACCGGGCGTCCGCTCTGCGGGACGGGCGGACGGCGCAGCGTTAGGGGAAGGCATGGACGCGAGCTACGATTTCATCATTGTCGGCGGCGGCTCGGCGGGTTCGGTGGTGGCGGCTCGGCTGAGCGAGGACCCCGCGGTCAGCGTCCTACTACTGGAGGCTGGCCCGCGCGACCGGCACCCGTTCTACCACCTGCCGGCGGGCTTTGCGAAGATGACGAAGGGCATCGGCTCCTGGGGGTGGGAGACGGTGCCGCAGCGCCACATGCAGGGCAAGGTGTTCCGCTACACCCAAGCCAAGGTGATCGGCGGCGGATCGGCGATCAATGCGCAGATCTACACGCGCGGGAATGCACAGGATTACGACGACTGGCGTCAGATGGGCTGCGCGGGCTGGGGCTACGAGGAGGTCCTGCCCTATTTCCGCAAGGCCGAGGACAACGACACGTTCGACAACCGGTATCACGGCAAGGGCGGGCCGCTGGGTGTCAGCCAGCCGATCGCACCGCTGCCGGTGTGCGAGGCCTATTTCGAGGCCGCCGCCGCTTTGGGCATTCCCCGCAACATGGACGTCAACGGCGAGAAACAGGACGGCGTCGCCTACTATCAGCTCACCCAGCGCAAAGCGCGCCGGTCCTCTGCGGCGATGGCCTATCTCGCGCCGAACCGCGGCCGCCGGAACCTCACAGTGCGGACAGGCGCGTCGGTGCGCCGTGTTCTGGTTTGCAACGGCCGTGCGGTGGGTGTGGAGCTGATGGACGGCGAGCGGCTGAACGCTGGAAGCGAAGTGATCCTGTCTTCCGGGGCGATCGGCACGCCGCGGCTGCTGCAGTTGTCTGGCGTCGGGCCTGCGGCACATCTCGAAAGCCTCGGCATCGAGGTGCATTTCGATCAGCCGGGGGTCGGTGCGAACCTGCAGGACCATCTCGACCTCTACTGCATCTGCGAGCTGAACGGCCCGTTCAGCTACGACCGCTACGCGAAACCGCAATGGGCGGCTGTCGCCGCGCTGCAGTATCTCTTTACGCGCAAGGGGCCGGTCGCCTCCTCGCTCTTCGAGACGGGCGGGTTCTGGTATGCCGATCCCGACGCCCGCTCGCCCGACATCCAGTTCCATCTCGGCCTCGGCACCGGGATCGAGCATGGCGTGGTCGCTATGCCGATGGGCGGCGTGACCCTCAACTCCTGTTACCTGCGCCCCCGCTCGCGCGGGACGGTTCGGCTGCAATCGTCTGATCCCGCCAAGGCACCGCTCATCGACCCGAACTACCTTGAGGACGCGCGTGACCGAGAGATGTCGATCAGGGGACTCAAGACCACGCAGGAAATTCTGGCCCAGGCGCCGCTGAGGCGCTTCATAAAGGCCGAGCGTCTGCCGGGACCGGATGTAAAGACCGATCAGGACTACTTCGACTTTATCTGCCAGCACTCCAAGACGTCGCATCACTGCGCGGGCACATGCCGTATGGGCCCGGATGCCGAGGCAGTCGTCGACATTCGCCTGCGATTCAACGGAATCGACGGCCTGCGCATTGTGGACAACTCGATCATGCCCACGGTGATCTCTTCGAACACCAACGCGGCAGCGATCATGATCGGCGAGAAAGCTTCTGACATGATCCGTCAGGACCATGGCTGAGGCATATCCCTTCGATCTCCTCGCCTGTCAGGGAAATTTGCCTAGGATCGGGCTGATCGACACAGAACAGAGACGGGTGTGAGCGTTATGGACCGCAGACCGACGATCATCGATGTGGCGCGCAAGGCGGGCGTCTCCAAGTCTACCGTCAGCCTGGTCCTGCAGAACAGCCCGACGGTCCGGGAGCAGACTCGTATTCAGGTTCGCGACGCGATGGCGGAGATCGGCTACGTTTATAATCGCGCGGCCGCCAACCTGCGCAGCGCGGGAGCGGGCCTTATCGGTCTTGTCATCAACGATCTGCGCAACCCGTTCTTCACCGAATTTGCCACGTCCCTGCAGATGGCGCTTTCCGCGAGGGGCTTCGCGACAGTCGTCGCGAATACAGACGAAAACTCGCGGCTGCAGGAGCAGGTGGTCGCCGCAATGATCGAACACGGCGTTTCGGCCTTCATCATCTCTCCGGCCTATGGTGATGGCGACGGCGCCTTTGACGCCATTGCTCGGGCTGGCGTCCCTGCGATGCAGGTTTTGCGGAAGGTGGACGAGCGGGTCGATCTGTTTCCGTTCGCCGCTCCAGACTACCTCGCGGGCAGCAGGATCGCGACCGCCCATCTTCTTGAACGGCAGGCCCGTCGCATTGCGTTTGTGGGCGGACTCGAAGGCCGCAGCGTGACGCAGGAGCGGATGGCCGGCTACCTCGAAGTTCTGAGCTCCGCGGGTATGCCGCCCCTGATGCTCGCCGGCCGGTCGAGCCGAAGCTTCGGACGCGATGCCGCCAAGAAACTCGCCCGACAACACCCTGAGGTGGACGCCGTGATCTGCTTCAACGACCTTGTGGCGCTCGGGCTGATCGCCGGTTGCGCGGAGATCGGTCGGCCCGTCGGTGGCGACGGTCTCCGCGTCGTTGGTTTCGACGATATTGAGGAGTGCGGCCAGACCTGGCCGACACTTTCCTCCGTGCGGTGCGATATCGCCGGATTTGGCGAGGCGATTGCCGCGACGATTCTGGGATGGCTGGAAGACGGCAAGATGCCTCCACCGGTACGCCGGACGGAGGTTCAGCTTATGGTCCGCGACTCCAGTGCCCGATTGCCTGTGTCTCGGCAGGGCAGTCTCCCCCAATCTCCATCGGAAGATCCATCGTGAGCCTTGATATACCCCAGCAGATCCTCGACTCTCTGACCGACGTCGACATGCCGCGACTGGGGCCCGAGCCGGAGTGCACTGACCGGTGGCGGGTCTCCGGATATGGCATCCCAGTCTATTCGGCTGGTGCGCTGGTCGTCGGCAGCGGTGCAGCCGGCCTGCGCGCGGCGGTCGAGTTGAGGCGACGGGGGGTGGAGGTCGCCGTCCTCACGCAAAGCGCCTGGGGAGGCACCTCGGCCTGTTCCGGATCGGACAAGCAGACCCTGCATACGGCAAACACCTCTGACCAGGGCGACAACTACCGCGACATGGCCGCTGCGATCCGGGCGGGCGGTGCGATGGACGAAGACACCGCCTATGTCGAGGCGGTGGGGTCTGCCCGGGCGATGGCCTCGCTTCAGTTCCTCGGCCTGCCGCTGCCGCAGGATCGGCTGGGCGGCACCCTGCGCTACCAGACAGACCACGACGAAGTGGGTCGGGCCACCAGCTGCGGCCCGCGCACATCGCGGCTGATGGTTAAGGTGCTGGCACAGGAAGCGATCCGCCTCGGCATTCCCATCTACAACCAGACGACTGCCGTCCGGATTCTCAAGGACGCCAGAGGCGACCTGCTTGGCCTCCTCGCGATCCGCGCGAAGGATCGCAGCGACGACAACCCGCTGGGCGCCGTGTTCTTCGGCGCCTCGATCCTTGTCCTCGCCGCCGGCGGGCCGGGCGAGCTCTACCGCGACAGCGTATTTCCGAACGGATGTTTCGGATCGCTTGGCCTTGCGCTCGAAGCGGGACTCGATGTCGTCAACCTGACTGAAAGCCAGTTCGGCATCGGGACGCGGCGCGAAGGCTTCCCCTGGAACCTGTCGGGCACCTATGTGCAGGTGATCCCGCACATCTACTCGGTCGACGCAGACGGAACCGAACATCATTTCCTGGCGGATTACTACCGCACCACGCAGGAGTTGGCCTCGAACGTCTTCCGAAAGGGATACCAGTGGCCATTCCACGCCACCCGGATGCTCGACTTTGGCTCCAGCCTCGTGGATCTGGCGATCTTCCGTGAGGGAGAGCAGGGGCGGCGGATCTTCATGGATTTCAACCGAAATCCCCTTCCAGTGCCGGGCGATGCCCCGTTCGCCCTCGACCGCCTCGACACCGACGCCGCCGCCTACCTGCGCAAGGCCAGGGCGGATCAGGCGCTGCCCATCGACCGCCTGCGGCACATGAACCCGCTCGCGATCGAACTCTACCGCCGCTACAAGATCGACATCGCCGCCGCGCCCCTCGAATTTGCGGTCAACAACCAGCACATGAACGGCGGCATCGCGGTCGATATCTGGGGCCGCAGTTCCGTGCGGGGGATCTATGCCGTGGGCGAGGCCGCCGGAACCCATGGCGTTACCCGGCCGGGCGGGGCCGCGCTGAACGCCGGGCAGGTGTTCGGTACGAGGGTCGCCGAACACATTGCTGCAAGCGGGTGGGCGGTTTGTCCCGAGGCCGGAGATCCTCCCTCGGCCCTGCGGGATGCGATTGCCAAAATCGAAGCGATCGCCCGCACCGATAGCCGGCTGACGCTTCGCAGGGTCCGCAAGGAGGTCCAGACGAGGATGAGCGAGAAGGCGGGCATCCTCTGTTCGCCCGACGAGGTCGGTGCGGCCCTTGTCGAAGCAAGCAAGCTCTGCGCGGAAATCCGGCGGAACGGCATCCGTCTTGATCGCCCGTCCGAGCTATCGCGTGTGATCCAGTGGCAGCAGATGGCATTGGTTTCCGAGGCGGTGCTTGCCGCTCTTAACTTCTACATCTCCAGCGGGGGCGGCAGCCGTGGAGCTCGCGCGATCTGCGATCCCGCCGGCGCCGGGCTGCCTAGGGCGAAAGCGGGGCCGCTTGAGGCCTATCGCTTCCGAGAAGAGCGCGCCGAACACCGGGGCGAACAGATTGTAGTCCGGCTCGCCGATGGAGAACTCCGACTGTCCGTTCGGCCAAACCGTGCAACCGCTACCGACCGGCCGTTTTTCGAACGCGACTGGCCTGCATGGCTGACAGGCACGATCTACGCCGCGGATGAATTGCGATGAGTGGCGCCCGCCGGGTCATCGCCATCGGCGAGGCCATGGTCGAGATGGCGCCCGTGGGCCAGGGCCTCTACCGCCGGGGCTTCGCGGGTGACACGTTAAACACCGCGTGGCACATGGCACAGCTCCTGGGCGGAGAGGCGTCGGTCGGGTTCGTCAGCCGGGTCGGGCAGGACAGCCTCTCCGGCGGCTTTCTGGCGGAGATGCGGGCAGACGGGCTCGATATCTCGGGGATCGGCCTCGACCCGGAGCGCACCATGGGCCTTTACCTGATCGATCTGATGGGCGTCGAGCGCCGGTTTCACTACTGGCGTAGCGCGTCTGCTGCACGCGCGCTTGCCGACGACCGCGCCGCTCTGGAAACGGCCGCCATCGGAGCGTCCCTAATCCACCTTTCCGGGATTACGCTCGCCGTCCTGAGCCCCACCGCCCGCCAAACACTCCTGAGCGTGCTGCACGACGCGAGAGCCGCCGGCGCGCGCATTTCTTTCGACCCCAACATTCGTCCCCGATTATGGTCGTCGCCTTCAGAGATACGCGAAACGGTGCAGGGCATCATGGCGGTTTCGGATATTGTACTACCGAGCTTTGACGACGAAACGATGACCTGGGGAGACGCAACGCCTTCGGCAACCATCGAACGGTACCGAGACCACGGGGTTTGCGAGATCGTGGTCAAGGACGGTGCCAATCCGGTGCATGCATTTGCTGACGGCAGCGAGCTAATCCTGGCAACGCCGGAGGTTTCCGACGCTTGCGACACAAGTGGCGCCGGTGACGCCTTCAATGCCGGCTATCTCGCCGCACGCTTGCTGGGCTATAGCGTTGCACCCTCACTTTCCGCAGGTCAGGCGCTGTCGGCAGAGGTTATCAGAACCTATGGTGCCCGTGCCGCGAAGGGCCGCATTCCGAGACTGCAACGAGTTCCGACTCCCTAGCGTCCGGCAAGACATTAGGCCCACAAATGTCGGTTGCGGGTGGGCTTGTTGGAAGTCAGTTTAGTTCGCCGTGTGATCACCTGCGGCGTCGCGCGAATGACCGACAATCAGCCCGCGACGATCATTGCGCCGCCCGCAGCGCGCCGACCAGAGCCGCAACCCGCTCAGCCGCGACATCCGACGGTACCCGAAGCTCCACCTCGCAGATCTCGATCACCACGACACCCTGCGCTCGGAGGGCCGCCGGCGCGAGCTCCTCAGGCTCCGGCGCGACCGTCACCGGCACAAACTTGGGCACAGCGATGTCCTCTACCCCCTCCATCGCCTCGGCCAGCTTCGCGCGGACCATCGAGAATGCAGGATCGGCCTGCTGGCGCGACTGGAACATGGGCCGGCTCCCCATATGTTGGGAATCGATACATGATTTCCTCAAGTTGACTGCGGCACTGTTGTTCAGCGCTCCCAGACAACCGTAAGGCCTGCGCGTGCGGTCTCGGCCGTTTCATCCCCAATGAGCGAGAATAGCCTTTCCCTATTCTCGCCGGAGCCGCACACTTCGGCCACCTCCATGTAGCGTCAGGACGACATCCAGAGCGATAATGCCGCACATCGTGTCACCCTATGCCTGGCCTCTACTGGCGGGTCAGAGCACGTTACTTCATCTAGCGGAGACAACTTGTTCGCGTCGTCATCCAAGGCAGTTCTTATGTCCTTGGCGTGCGATATAACTGCGTCAAGCGCGGCGCGAGCCTTCGCTGCATCCGCGATATGCTGCGCCTGCACGGGAGGTGAGAAGGGGCTCGTCGCTGCGCCGACCTTGAACGACAGCAACGCGCCCTGATCCCGGACGTTCAAAGGCGGGGCTGGATGGCAGAAACCTGTTGTTGGTCGCAATCCATTCAAAGGTTCGGTGTTCGGACAAAGCGAGCGGTTGATGAGCTCAACCGAGTGGCCGCTATTGAATTCGCTTTGTTCCGCGACAGCCGTCCAGAAATCTCGCGTGAGCTGGCTATCGTTCAAAGGCCGAGCTGTATTGCACATTTCCACTGGCCCTTTTGTCTTCAAAGGAAAGCGCCTGCAGGTATCTCGTTGGAGCGTCGCCATATGTCAGATCTCCTGGCGAACTGAAACCGAAGCGCCCGTAGTAGGCTGGGTCTCCCAAAACGATACAGCCCGCACAGCCAAGGGACCGGAGCCGCTCCAAACCTTCCTCGATCAACAGCCGTCCAATACCCACTCGCTGAAGGTCCGGATGCACCGAGATCGGCCCGAGACCAAACCATCGTCCGTCCGCATCCGATACAGTCACCGGTGAAAAAGCAACATGGCCGACGATCTGGTCGTCTTCTACGGCGACGAGCGACACAGTGAGATTGCCATTCAGACGAAGCCTGTCGACAATCTGCGGCTCGCTGCCGTCGCTCCATTCAACGGGCGCGAAGGCAACCTTCGTCAAGTGTCGGATTGCGGCTTCATCTCCCGTGGCTTCATTACGTATTATCATACGAAGACCATTATCACCGTCGGTTCTTGGCGGATCGACCCAGGCAGAATACTCGATCAATTGCGGCACGGTCGATGGAGTATGCTCGGCCGCTCTCGTTTTTTGCTGAGGCTGCTGCCTTCATGCGTGCCAAGAGGTCAACCCGCGCGGCGGGTTTGCCGAAGGGGTTCTTCTCGGTGCCCTTCGCGTTGCGCTCGGCATAGCGTGGCTTTTTCTCGCCAGGCTTGGATGCCCCGATTTTCCGTAATCCATTCTCCGCCCTCACCTTCACCCTTTCCTGATCAGTCTTGCCCGAAATGACATGATCACGACAAGGCAGGACGAGTTAGCCGTTCACTTTAGCAGGACGATAACGTTGGGGGTTTTCCCATGGCGCATCTTGTGGGTCCGGGGGCAACAGTTCGCGCCCTTCGACGCGATAGAGAGCGCAGCGAACTCGAACCCGAGATCGCTAGCTTGATGTGCAAGCGCAACGACACCATACGCCAAGCAAGCGTGCTACACGAATAGGCTTGGCATTCCCCACCGGTGCCGCCTCTCCTCTATGACGCCCTTCGCCTGCCAGAAAGGGCTACGGGCCGACATAGCGGGATTTTGGGCGGATCAGGCGGCCAGTTGCCTCCTGCTCCATCACGTGCGCCGCCCAGCCGGACATCCGGCCGGCCGCGAAGACGTTGGTGAAGCTGTCGCGCGGAAAGCCGACGGCCTCTAGCAGCAGCGCCGTGAAGAATTCGACATTGGTCTGTAGCGGACGGAGCGGCTTCTTCTCCGCCAGCAGGGTCAGCGCTTGCGCCTCGACGGCCTCTGCGAACCGGATGCGTCCGGCCCCGTCGCGCAAGCGGGCCGTCGCACCCTTCAGGACATCCGCGCGCGGGTCGCGCACCCGGTAGATCCGGTGACCGAAACCCATCAGCCGCTCTCCCCGGCCCAAGGCGGCCTCCAGCCAGGGGCGGATATTGTCCTCCGTCCCGATTGCATCGAGCATGTCGAGGACCGGGCCGGGCGCCCCTCCGTGGAGAGGACCCTTGAGAGCGCAAAGAGCGCCGGTGACGGACGAGAACATCCCGGCCCGGGTCGAGGCGATGACCCGCGCCGCGAAGGTTGAAGCATTCAGCCCGTGATCGGCGACCGTGACGAGGTAGGTGTCCAGCGCCGCCACCTTGTCATCCGTCGCCGGCGCGCCGTGCAGCATGCGCAGAAAGTCAGCCGCCTGACTGAGCGACGGATCCGGCGTGATGGGGGCCGCTCCGGCGTTGCTTCGCGCGATGGCAGCGGCAAAGACCGGCACGGCCGCGACGGCCAGGAGGTGATGGGATGTTGCCTCCGTATCGGCGAGGACTGACAGGCAGAGACGCAGCGCCTCGACCTGCGAGAGACCGTGGACCGCGGGCAGCAGCGGCGTCATCATGTCAAAGGCGCGCTCCCGCGCGGGTCCGAGAGCCGCACGGATTCCGTCGGCGTCCATCGCTTCTGGGGCGAGGCCGTCCCACAGGAGGGCGAGCAGGGCCTCGAAGCGCCACGTGGCGAGAGTGTCGAGCGGACGGCCGCGCAGGATCAGTTCTCCTGCCGCGCCGTCGACATAGCTGAGAACGGTCTCCGCAGCGATGACATCGTCAAGACCGAGGGCCGGGCGGGGGGAGTCGATGGCGGGGGCATGGGCTTGATCGGTCATGGCAATCCTCTTGGTTGACGGCAGGAGGATGGCGCTTCAACATATATCGTCAATCTTGATTCTTTAGATCAATATAAGATCATGACGAACCCTACGACCTTTCTCGACGCCGAGACCGCCGCCGAAGTGCTCGGTGTCAGCCGCGCAACGCTCTATGCCTATGTCAGCCGCGGGTTCGTCCGGGCCGTCCCGGGGGCCGATGACCCGCGACGGCGGCTCTATAGTGCCGAGGACATCGCGACACTTGGCAAGCGCAAGAAGGCGGGCCGCCGCCCGCGCGACGTGGCTTCGGCGACGCTTGACTGGGGCCTGCCGGTGCTTTCGTCAGCGATCACGCTGATCGAGGCAGGGCAGTTCTACTATCGCGGCCGGAACGCGGTGGAATGGGCCGAGCAGGCGACCTTGGAGGAGACAGCGCGTCTGCTATGGGGTTGCGGCGAGACGGATCCCTTCGGGAGTGGTGAGGCCCCCGGCACAACGACATGGGACGCGGCGCTGCTTGCCGCTTCGACGGAGTTGCCCCTGAGTGAGCGCTGCCAGATGCTGCTGCCGCTGGTCGCCGCGGGGCGGGCCACTGCTTGGCAGAGGGAGGGCCGCCGGCTGTGGTCCGGCGCGGCGGAACTGCTGCGTGCCATGACGGCAGCGGCCACGGCAAGCATCCCTTCCGCCAAACCGATCCACGCGCGACTGGCCCATCTCTGGGGAGTCGACGGGGAGAGCGCCGACTTGCTGCGCCAAAGCCTCGTTCTGGTGGCGGATCACGAACTCAACGCCTCGGCCTTCGCGGTGCGGGTGGTGGCGTCGACTGGGGCCTCGCTTGGAGCGTGCCTCAACGCAGGACTGTCCGCGTTGGGGGGGCCACTACATGGAGGGACCACCAGCCTGGTCGAGGCCTTGATGGACGAGGTGGCCGCACCTGCCGAGGTGCTCCCGGTGATCGAGACCCGGTTTCGTCGGGGTGATGGGGTGCCCGGCTTCGGCCATCCACTCTATCCCGAAGGGGATCCGCGAGCCCGCGTTCTGCTGGATCATTTGCCCCCCAATGCCACACGCGCGGTGCTTGTTGATACGATGCAGGAGAGTACCGGGCGATATCCGAACCTCGACTTCGCCCTCGTCGCCGTCAGACGCGCGCTCGGCCTGCCGAAGGGGGCGGCACTGGCCTTGTTCACGATAGGGCGGACCGCAGGATGGATCGCCCACGCGCTTGAGCAGTACAGCAACGCGGGGTTGATCCGGCCGCGGGCGCACTACACGGGCCCAGTTCCCGGTGCGGAGGATCGCGCGCCAATCGAATGACTAGGCTTCGCCCGCCATCGGAGTGCGCTGTATTGCTGAGAGACGGTTGTGCGCCCCCAGGTCGGGCGCGCCTGTACCATATCGAGCGCGAGGTAACCGATCAGTGCTGCGGTCGCTTGAGCGGTCTGACGTTGCCACCGTCGGACAGGCAGGCTTCGATTTGTTCGCGATCCAGAACTTCCTGGCTCTCAAGCTCCCCCACCAATGACGAAATTTGCGATCTGTGTTCGGTTATAAGTCGCGCTGCCTCGTCACTGGCTTCCTTGAGCAGGGCTATCACGGCGTCATCAACACGCGCCGCGGTCCTATCTGCATGTTCATGTGGCTGAGCAATCGTCTGGCCGAGGAAGGGATGGTCCTCACTTTGGCGTAGGTCGACCGGCCCGAGATCGGCATCCATCCCCCAGCGCGCCACCATTGACCGCGCCAAGGCCGTTGCTCGTTTGATGTCGTCATCCGCGCCGGAACTTACGGTGCCGATCAGCTCTTGCTCGGCGGCGCGTCCTGCCAGAAGAATTACAAGCTGGCTGCGCAGATAATCTTCCGGGAGTGTGTGGCGCTCCTCTTTCTCGAGCATGTGCGTACCGCCAAGAGCGCGACCACGGGGGATGATGGTCACCTTGTAGAGCAGATCCGCGCCTGGGGTGTAGAAGGCCGCGGCTGTGTGACCTGCTTCATGCACCGCCAGTCGGTGGCGCTCTTCGGGCTGGATAGCCAAGGTGCGCACAGTACCCATCATTACCTTGTCCCGCGCTTCTTGCAGATCAGCCTCCGTGATCGTGTTGGCGCGACGCCGAGCGGCCGCGATCGCCGCTTCGTTGAGCAAGTTTTTCAGATCCGCTCCGGAAAAGCCCGGCGTTCCCGCGGCGATCTCGTCGAGGTTCGCGGGATCGGCCAGCGGCAGCTCCCGGGCATGAATGTCGAGGATTGCCCTTCGGGCGGTCTTGTCAGGCAGGTTCAGGACAACATGGCGATCAAACCGTCCCGGCCGCAGCAGCGCCGGATCGAGCACGTCAGGCCGGTTTGTCGCGGCAAGGACGACGACTGCCGCCTTGTCGTCGAAACCGTCAAGCTCTGCCAAGATCTGGTTCAGTGTCTGCTCGCGCTCGTCATGGCCGCCGCCAAGCCCGGTGCCCCTGGTCCGGCCGATGCTGTCGAGTTCGTCGATGAAAACCACTGCAGGCGCCGCCTTGCGGGCGGCCTCGAACATGCGTCTCACGCGTCCTGCGCCCACACCGACGAAGACCTCAATGAACTCTGAGCCGGAGGTTGAGAAGAACGGCACATCGGCCTCGCCGGCCAGAGCTTTGGCCAACAAAGTCTTGCCAGTACCGGGTGGCCCCATCAGCAGCACGCCGTGCGGCACTTCGGCGCCCACTTGTTGGAAGCGCTCCGGCTCACGCAGAAATTCGACCAGCTCCGCCACTTCCTTCTTGGCCTGATCCTGCCCAGCAACATCGGCGAAGGTGACGCGGCTCCTCTGGTCCGTCGGTTTCGAAAAGCGGCCTTTGAAAAGCTCTCCAATACCGCCTGGCCCTACACCTCCGCCCATTTGTCCCATCATTCGGCGCTGGAGCCAGACATAGAAGCCAATCAGCACCAGCCATGGCAGCAGGTACGTGAGAAGGGAGCCCTCCGACGGGGCGAGCGCAGTTACCGTAACGTTTTCCTTCTCGAGTAGCGGAAGAAGTTCGGGGTCTCCTTGAGCTGGTGTCACGGCCCGAAATCGTATCGGGTCGGTACCGGCAGCCTCTTTCCGGATCACTGTGATCTCGTGCTGCGCAACGATTGCCTGGGCGACTGTCCCATCACGGATCATCTGCTTGAGCTGACTATAGGCAACTATCTCCGTCCGAGACTGGTTCGGGATGATCAGCATCGAGATCAGGATGCCGAAGGTGAACAACCAAAGCAGGAGGTAAGGTGCCCGCCCCATTGGAGCGTCCGGCTTTCTATCTCTTCGGGACGGGTCCGCCATTGATTTCTGCACCTCTCCGTCCTGTGATCTTCCACGCCGCAGAATTCGGTGCGTTGACATGCGTCAAGCACCAGGCAAAGCGAGGAGGGCAGGCCAAACTTCATCAGCCATATTGATGAGGGGGAAGGGGAGAGCCTGCCTGCGAAGAAGTGAATTTCACCGACGATGGAGCGGTTTGGCCCTTTATTGTTGGTCCCTACGCCCTACGCCGTCGGGCGAGGTCAACTCCTGAATACGATCCCGATCGGCGCGACATCGACGCCGCATACGCTCTAAACGTCATTCCCTGCGATGCGCCAGGAAGACGACGGGCCGGCCCGCCCCCCCCAGTCCCGGTAGAACAGTTCGGTGCCGTCGGCGGCTTTGATCCGGCCGGGGCCCGCGACGGCGCCAAGGCGTGAGTGATCAAACATGCTCATCTCCTGTCGGGTCGGGTGGGCCTCAGGCCGCGGCCGGAACCTTGTCGAGGAACCCCGTGACGGCCTTCAGCCGGCCGGCCTCGAGCACGGCAAAGTCGGTGCCTCGGATCATGTCCGGCTCTTCTGTGGACCCGAGCGACCACGAGAAGCGGATGTTCTCGCCGAACCCGTCCACCTTGCCTTCGAGCGCGAAGCGGAAGCTGGGGAAGCGGTCCTGCACGCCGGCGATCAGCCCGCCGATCTCGTCGCGGCCGCGTGCGGCCGTCATCGGATCGGCATAGCTCGCCCCTTCGGCCTAGACCTCTGCCAGAAGCGCCTGGCGCCGGGCCGGGCCGGTCTCGTTCCAGGTGGCGATATAGCGATCGGCAATCTGCGCGATATCAGTCATCTCTGTCTCCCTCGACTGTCGGTCCAGTCCGATCCGGACAGCCTGACCATCGCCGCCATCGCGCCGCCTCTCAAATACACTACGGGTAATCGACGACACATTCCTCGGGTTATTGTTCGGTCCGCAGTCGTCGGAATCTGACATGGCTTCTGCCTGCCGATGCCAAGCTCCGGTGAGCTGGCCGATCGGTCCGCTCCAGTTTGAATGTTAGTGTCTGATCGGCAGCCTGGCCGAGGTCCGGCCGGGCCGCTGGTCCCGCGCCCCAAGACAAGGGCCGACCCCGCGGGGTTAAAACGCCTTCTCGAGACGCAGGGTGACGGTGTTCACGCCCGGGTTTGGGCTGTAGATGTCGGCGTTCGAGCGGTGGTAGAGCGCCAGCGACAGGCTCGCGCGGTCGGTCAGGCGGTAACCGAGCCCGAGCAGGCTTCGAAACTCCAGCGGGCCGCCAAGCACCGATGAGACCTCGCCCGCGTGGTAGTAGCCGGGCAGCTCACTGACTTCGACAAACCAGCGACCGAACGTGTAATTCGCCACTAGACCGATCCCGAGCCAACCGTCATGCCGGTGATCGGTGATAGCGGCGATGGCCGGGGCGACATGCCACCCGTGATTGCTCCAGAACGGCTTGCCATGCCACTCAAGCGTCAGGCTCGGGACGCTCGGTGTGCCGGCATGGCCGTAATCGGCGGCGCCATAGCCCAGCACCCAGGTTTCGGCATCGGCGAAGGAGGCAGGCGTGGCGGCGAGGACCGCCAGGCAGAGGACAGAAAGAATTCGCAAGGAATAGGCCTCCGGGATTTCTCAAACGGATTGCCGCTCTGGGTCCATTAGGGTGGTTCCCAGAGCCCGGATCAAGGCTGCTGCCGCAACCCCAGGGGTGCACTTCCCTGAGCGTGCGCTTCACTGCAGTAGTCGGGATCACGAAGCCGGGCAGAACGATCTTCGAGAGGTCACCCAGCAAGCCGGCGTTTGTAGGTTATGAAGGTCTTTGAAGCGCCTCCATCTCAGTTCACGCCGCGGCAGTTCCACAAATTTGAGATCCCTTCGTGCCGCTCAGGTGGAGTGAGCAGCCGCTGACGACGGAAGCATTCCGCAAGGCGCGTAAGGCTTCGACATCCGGCGCCGACAACTCCAACGTCGCGATGTCCGCCAGCCGGGCCAAATCGAGGATATCGAAATCGTTTGGGGTGTTGATCTGGATCGTCCCATTGTCGCGTAGCGCGTGTATAGCCCGGCTGATAGACTCAGCGCGCGTGCCCAGGTAGTGGGCGAGATCCACGCGCCCCATGGGAAGACGGATATGAAGGGCATTCGGGCGTTGCAGACCCAGCAGCTGCTCGTGAGGCGCATCGCGGCAGAAGATCAGCAGGAAGCTGGCAAGGCGCTCGACAACCTTCGGCATTGCGAGCACCTGAAGCCACTCTCGCCCCCGATCAAGCGCCTCGAGAGCTTTGTTCAGGAGCACGCGCTCCAAGATCGGCTC
>NZ_RRYH01000014.1 GCF_004010155.1 Solirhodobacter olei
AGCTTTGTTCAGGAGCACGCGCTCCAAGATCGGCTCTTGGCGTGCGAGCGCGTCGAACTCGCAGCGACGGTAGAAGAGCACCTGGCAGTCGGTGAACGCTCTAACGCCGTAGCCGGAACGGGCGTCGAACGACGATCCGAAGATATCAGAGGCGGCGAGCAGGTCGACAATTTGCCAGCGGCCATCCGGAAGCCGCTTGGTCAGAGCGACGCGGCCACTGACAATGAAGCCAACGCAGTCCGAAGGGACATTCTCCTCGACCAGGATGTGGCCGGCGGCAAATTGGCTGATCAAATGAATAATTTCGCCGCCGAATTCCGGTAGAGGAGAAAGTGGGGCGCCCAATCCGGCCAGATTATTCTCCGCGGCTTGCGGCGCGCGGAACCTCGATTGCTCCCCCACACCCGATAGACTCATCGTCGCCTCCCCAATCAGCGTACGAGATCTGCTCCGGCTATGTGCCCCGATCAAACTCCGGGCAGCCCAGCATCCTACACCTACATTGGAGGGAAGCCCACTGTCCGGCCTTGACTTGCGTCAACGTGCACTCCCGCAATTGATTGAAGATGACAGCAGCGTCGGCATCGGCGATCTCGCAGACAGGGACGAACGTAGGCGAACGAATGCAATTGCGCCCATGCCCTAGCGTGCTGCGCTGCTCGTTCTAGTCTTGGTCTGGACGGGGACCTCCGTAGATTTCCCGGCCACTTCTTTCTCCAACCGGTGGTGGCGATCTGCTTTCGGCGGCGGCGTCGAACGTGCAACGTGAGCCCTCGGTGCCCGTCGCACTTGATGAGATCTCGCGTTCTTATGGCGCAGAGGTTGCACGATGACGCCGGTCAAAAGGCCGGCCGCCAGTATAACCGAATTGAAGTGCTGCGGCGCGGCAGCCGAGCCAACGCGCCAATGTCCAATCAGGGCCGAGGTCGACTTGACCATGGGGCCCGGCCCCGCCGGGAGGGAATCCCGTTTGACCAAGGTCACAGAAACGCCGCCCGCCGCTCCAAAAGGGCATCGCAGAGGTAATCTACGAAAAGCCGGACGCGCCGCACCCGGCGCAGCTCACCGTGCAGCAGCACCCAGGTCGAGCGGCGCTGGTCGAGCTCGGTGCCCGGGACGCGTTGCAGCTCGGGGAACGCCGATATCACCCAGGTTGCAAGAAACGTCATCCCAGCACCTGCGCGCACGAGGTGCAGGTGCATTTCTGGGTCGGGCACGCTGTGACGCACTCGGGCCTCGGGAAAGGCCGACCCCGCGATCATGGTCGCCAGCTCGGGCACGTCGCCGTAGCCGATCCAGCTCAAACCTTGCCCCCTGCGGCCGGATTTTGGCATGGCCAGCTCGATGTAATTGCGTGACGCCACCACTCCGATCGACAGTGGGAACAGCTTGCGTCCCACAGCATCGTCTTCGATGGCGGCGGCGTGGCGGATGGAGACATCGGTCTCGTTCCGGGCGATCGAGTCGAGTGTGTAGGCGAGGCGCAGTTCGATCTCGATCTCGGGATAGAGCGCCGCGAAGTCGGCCAGGACCGGCGCCAGAAGGTAGTGCCCCGTCATCGGGTCGGCCGATACACGGATGCGGCCTGATGCCTCGCGGTCGAGCCCCTGCACAGCGTTGAACCCTTTAAGCAGCGCGGCCTCGGCCTCGAGCGCCTGCGGCAGCAGCCTGCGCCCGGCGGCTGTCAGGGAAAGTCCATCTGCGCCCCGCCGAAAAAGCTGGGTGCCAAGCTGCGCCTCCAGCGCCTCGACCTGGCGGCGCAGGGTTGCATGGGTGCCGCTCAACTGCTCCGCCGCAGCCCGGAGCGAGCCGTTGCGGGCTACCGCCAGAAAGGCCGGAAGGGATTTCCAATCCATGATCGTCCGGATCGTTTATGAACCACTACGGGCCATCTTAGACACTCTTTGGTGCATCAAGAAACCTCTATCCCTTTTGCCACACCCAAAGACCAAGGAGCCCCCCATGACTTCGACGTGCACAGCCTGGCACATCCCGCGCTACGGCAGACCCGACACCCTCACGCCAATCGCCCTCCCAATGCCGCAGCCCGGCCCGACCGAGATGCTGATCCGCATCCGTGCCTCTGCGGTGACACGGGCCGACGGGATGATGCGCAAGGGAGAGCCGCTGTTTGCGCGCGCCTTCCTCGGCCTGCGGCGTCCGCGCAACGGGCTGTGCGGCACTGGCCTGTCTGGCGAGGTGATCGCCGTCGGCAACAAGGTCAGCCGCTTTGCGCCGGGGGATATGGTCTTTGGCGAGGCCGGGCTGCACTTTGGTGCCAATGCGAGCCACATCTGTATCGATGAGAACGGGGTCTTGATGTCCAAGCCGAAGGCCCTATCGCATGAGGACGCCGCCGTCCTCTGTGACGGCGTCCTGACATCACATCCTGGCACTTCCTGCGCAACCTCGGCCAGGTCCAGAACGGATACCGCGTCCTGATCCTTGGCGGGGCCGGTAGCCTCGGCAGTGCCGCGGTGCAGATCGCCGCCGCGATGGGCGCAGAGGTCACGGCCACCTGCAGCACCAAGAACGCAAGCTTCGTCGCGTCACTCGGGGCCACGCGCGTGATCGACTACAGCAGAGAAGAGGCCTTGCAGGCAAGGGCCCGTTACGACGTGATCTTCGACACGTTGGGCGTCGCGTCCTTTGCAGCGGCCAAGCCTGCGCTGACCAATGTAGGGCGCTACCTTTGCCCGGTCCTGACGCTGGGGCGCCTGCCCGCGATCCTGCTGTCCGGCCTTGTGGGCCGGAAACGCGCCCTGTTCGCAGCCACCGGCTTGGAAAAGCCGCAGCGACTGCGAGCCATGCTGTCGGAGATCCTGACACAAATCGACCAGGATCGCCTAGCACCGGTCATGGACAGGATCTATCCGCTGGCCGACCTTGTCGAGGCGCACGCCTATGTCGAGGCCGGTCACAAACGCGGCAATGTCGTCGTGATGTGAGAGGCTTGAAGTTGAGGCAGCAATGAGGCTTCTCGTCGACGCAGAGCACGACTGCCCGGCCCGGTGGGTCGCAGTAAAGCCCCACTATCTCGGTGTCCACAAAGTAGCTTCATCATGTTGGCCGAGGCGGCCCATCAAGTGCGGCACGGCGAAATTCGTCGGCGTCGTTCATGCTTGGGTAGGGAATATCGGGCACCGGCACCCGAAGATGGGCGCACAAGGGCTCCCATCCGTCACCAAGGCAATGAACCAGGAGCCGATCGGCCGGCACCTGCTCCTTGACGGCAGCTACATTTGCCTCGTAGACGGCCATGCAGTGTTCGCGATCGGCAGGAAGCCCTCCGAAGACCCGAAGGGAGATAAGTTGGCTTCCGGGAGCCGACTCTTCAGTTTCCGTGTCGGCAAGCACAACCTTCAGGATGGTTCGCTCGAAGCTCGCCCACCAACTTTCTGCCGAACGCCAGGTGAGGATAACGCGCGCGTCCGGAAAGGCTTCGATTAGCTGCGGCCAATAGTGGGCCGACGGCCAGTCGACGCATGAGGCGTAACCCTCAAATAGCTGGTTCCAATCTGGAACTGCCCCGGTTGCAATCTTCCTCCACTGGTGCCTGTGCTCAGGGTTATCGCGTAGGGCAATGAAGTGATGACAGGGGCCGAACCCGAGGATTTCAAGCGCCGTCCGCATTGAGGTCGTCCCTGTTCGGCCAAAGCCCGTGCCGATCACCCTCAGGGCCATAAACTCCCCCTTCCCGCAGGCTTGTATTGCGGTGCTATTGCGAGAGCGTGCGCCCAATGAGATCCAAACGCAACGTGCGCGATGTTCGGCCAAAGGAGGATGTGCGGCGACCCATTCCACCCCCCGGATTGAGGCGGTTTAGCGCTTGGCTTCGCGAAGCCTGAGGGGCCTGTCATAGACCTCGACGACCCGCGCCTTATCGCCGAATGCGACAGGTCCAAGCCTGCCGAAGGCAATTCTCGGGAGTCTGGGTGGCGATAGTGGCGAGTCGACCAGCCTGACTTTGATCCGAAGAACTCAGCCGTCAGCTCCGCTGGCATTCAGCGGAGGAAAATGCTGCGCGGTAGACGAACGGCGGGAATGCGAAACGCTGCAGGGCAGCGTCAGCAGCTCAGCGAACGGCTTGGCAATATCCAGACCGATTGTGGTAACCTTCGACATAGACGCCTCCCTCAGTGGTGCTTCAACATCTCCACTCTGGCACATAGATGCCGTCGGAGGGCGTCCACCCCATCAGCTCAGGGCCGTTCGCGATGGTCTGACAGTCGGGGCGGAGAGCGGACTTGCGGCACCGCGGCATGGCAGATGATGGATCTCGCCGAAGCGGCCTTTCGCGCCAGGCTCAGCATGCCGAGAGGCCAACGGGAAGACAGGGCGGAGAGCGGACACTTGCACATGCTGCGTAGCGCCTGCGGCAAAACGGGATAGCTGCCGTTCATGTGTCCCGCAGAACCTGGTTGAACCTTATGGTATACCGGTGACGACAGAATTCGTTCGTTGCTATGCCCCAGTGGGGCCCAGATCCGGAACAAACTGTTACGGGCGGCATGGACACATCACATTGGGATTCTCGGCGGCGAAGGCCCCACTGGGGCTCGTCTTCCAGGCCCAGACATGGAGCTCGTAGAAGGGTCGAGGCCGAAGCTGTTGGGCGCATCGTTGAACTTCATCAGGTGCCCCCCGATCGACGCCGGTCCCTTGAAGGTGACGTATTCGACGGCAATCAATTTCAGCGATCCTTCCGCTTAGGGCTCGTACATCACCGCTTGCGGGCGGGCGACGTCGAGCTTGCCGGACTTCAGATATGTCCTGCTTACGTAAAGGATGCCCATGCCGTCACCCATTGGCGCACTATCGCATGGGATCGGTGAATAGCCCTCCCTCACCGCCACTGCGACAGACCGGAATCGTTGGCTGTCCGCACTTCGGTCGCGAACGGGTTCATCGTTAGGGCCTCGGTTGGTTCTTGGGGCGCGGCAACATCGTAATGCACCTCGGTCGGGTACAGCACCGTTGATCTGGACATGTCCTGCCTGTAGGGGGACAGCACGGCGATGCAGCTCTAAGCTGCGCGGCAGCCTTGTGCGTTGCGGCGCAACCTGTGCCGGGGGCTGCGGATCAGGAACTGCTGAAGGCGACCTGCGGGCTGATCCGCGGCCGGGTGATGACTACCTGGTTCAACGTCAGGGTGGGCATACCCACAAGCCGGGCGATCGGATGGTAAATCATATGCGTTTCCACCACGATGAGCGTATCGCCTTGCGCAATGGTGGGCAGGCGCGGGACGTAGCTCTGCAAAGTGGTGTCATCGAGCGCCGGATTGCTGTTTGTGGCATAGGACCACATCACGTAGTACATCCCGGAAGTGCCGGCGTTGGGATCCCAGGAGACGCAGGTGACCCGGGCCCAGACCCCAGGGGGGTTATGGTCAAGGTAGCTGTAAAGCGAGGTGAGTCCGTCGATGTATGCGGGGGTGACGGTCTGGGTCTGGCGCGAAATCAGGTCGGCGATCGTGTAGGTCGCGCGAAGGTTGCGGGTCTTGGTGCCGAAGGCGTCGTAGAACTGGTAGGTTCCCAGATAGGCCCAGAGGACGAACGGCAGGATGATGAGAGTCTCGATCGCGACCGAGCCGCGGCTGTCGCGCAGGAAGCGCAGGACACCGGAAAGACTGCTGTGTTTCATGGCTTTAACCCGGCTCATTCACGAAGGCGGACGAGGCCGCGATCGCCATACCGCCTTTCGAATCTACGGTCAGATGCGGTCCGACCCCGACCAGCGGGAACATCAGATTGATGATCGCGCACGCGCGAACGATCATCAGCTGGTCTCCGGAGCCTTGCTGGACCGTCGTCACAGGCTGCAGCTTGGCATCGCGGTTGATGCAGGTCGCATTCGGCGGTGGCAGAGCCCATGTCGATGTGTCGACCGGCGTCAACTCGATAAGCATGCTGTTGTTGCAATCGGCAATCACACCAGCCGTATGGTTGCAGATGTAGGTGCGCAACGTATCGTTGGTCGGGTTCGTGAAGTGACCCAACCGCAACTCTCGCACCGCGAGATCCAGCGCGTGGTCAAGCATCGTCTGGCGCACCGTGATCCAGCCCACTTCGAATGCCTGGAACATGATCGCGATGAAAATCGGAAAGAGGATGACGAACTCCACCGTGGCGGTGCCGTCCTCGCGCCGGGCCGCACGGCCCAGCCGCCTGAGAGAGGAGAGAAGGCGCATCATTGGGTCAGCCTCAGGTGCTCGATGCTGGTCGCGATTTTGGCGAAGACCGAGGATATCTCCGTGCCCTGGGCATCGAAGTAGAAGGAGGGCGCACTGGCGCAGTCCTGCAGCGTCGAGGCGCCATGGGTCGAGGTCTGGAAGCCTATCGCGTAGATGAGCACGCCCTTGCTTTTCGCGGTCGAGCACATGGTGTGCAGATTGCTGTCCATGGTTGTCGAGGACACGACGTCGACGATGTTGTTATACATCGCGCTCGCTGTCGACGAGCCGTAGACGGCAGAGAGAACATTGGTCTTGTAGTAAGGAGCCGACATGTTGGCCCAGAGGGTCGGGTAGCTCCACTGCTCGGCTGTGCCCGTTGCCGTCGCGGTGGCGGTCTGGCTGCAGACGCCGCGGAAGTAGCTTTTGCAGTATGTATAGGTCCCTGCGCTACTGTCGAAAGGCTTCGAGTGCCAGCCACCGTCGACGGACCAGTAGTAAGGGGTATTGGGGTGGTTCACCGTATCTTCGAACGACCAGATACCTGTATTTGTCGTGCCGTTGACATTGGCGTAATAGGGCGAATTGCCTGAGTAATAGCCAGGCTTCAGTTGATAGCGGCTGGTGTTCTCGCCGTCCGACATGACGATCAGCACTTTCATGTTGGAGCTGTCGTTATAGGCGACGGGACGGCCTGAGTAGCTGGTGGCCAGCTTCCCGTCGTTGATCATGCCGTCGACGACGGGCTGCCAGGCAGGGTCAAGCGAGGCTGCCGCCCATTTCACGCCGGAGTCGATCGACGTGTAGCCGCCGGCCTGCATGTTATCGATGGTATTCTTGAGCGCAGTCGGGTCAGCCGAGAATACAATCGAGTCCCGATACGAGGCATCGTTGCACTCGACATTGCCATCGTTGATGTTCGTGGTGTTGTTCTCAAGGTCGGCATACCCCGTCCGCTGAAGCGTCGCGGTCGCGCTGATGGCCGTCGTGGTAAAATCGTTTGCCGTGAAGTCGACGCACCGCGCCTTGGTCTGCTCCGTCGAGACGTTCAGGTACTTGAGAAGATCGGACCCGATGTTGACGTGTGAATCATAGGGGAAGATCGACATCGTGATCGTGCCGGCCGCCGAATTGGTGAACATCGTGTCGACGAACTCATCGGCCGCCGTTTTCAGGCCCTCGATCTTACTCGTGCTGGTGCAGGACGAATAGCTGGTGCTGTGATAGCCGCTGTAACGGCCGTAGCCGGAGCCGTAGCTGGACGTGCAGCCTGAACTGCTGTTGTTCATCGCCTGGGTCATCGAACCGGAATTGTCGAGCGCCAACGCGATTTCGACATCGCCGATGCTTTGATCGGCTGTCGCGTTGTTAGTTATATGGATCGTGTTGATGCCTTCCAGCCGCATGAAGCTGGTGGGCATCGTGCTTGTGGCGACGACAGACACCTTCTTGTAATTGGCCGCAGAGGTCACGATGACCGATTGCAGATAGTCGGACATGCCCGCCTTGGCGAAGTAATCCTGCACGACCGACTTGGGGTCGAGCGACTGGTCGAGATTGGCGGCGGCGAGCACCGCGGTATCTTCGACGTTCTGAACCGACGTGCGAATGGATTCCGACCGCATCACGTCGACGGCGATGCCGCCAAGCATTAAGATCAGGATTGCGAGATAGACGCCGAAGATCGTCACGGTGCCATCATCCTCGCGCCGGAAGCGGGAGAGCTGCGCATTGATCCGCCGAAGGGCGGGCTGGAACCGGGGGGAGGACATTGTTCTGGTCATGTCGGTTACATCCTGGCGGCTTAAAAAAATCGCGTTCGCGTGCTGCTAATCCGGCAGAAGCCCGGTGATTGCGAGAGATGGGCGGCTCTCAGTAACTTCCATGAATCGGGTCGAAATAGGGCGCGGCCGGGTGGAATTTTGCGCATTTCGCCGATGATGGGCGCTTATTTCGCCGCATTTAGGGCGTGCGTATTGCCCAGTCGTGGGCAGAAATTCACGCTAAGCTCCCGATAAGAAACGCGGTCAGGCTGCCTTGGCGTTGATGATGGCGCAAAATCAGCCTCGGGCCTGAACACGCCCTTTCCCGTAATCGTTCAGGTGATGGCCTCGATCTCGGCCCGACCGAGAAGCGGTTTCTGATGGCGATGCGGATCTGGATATCAGCGGTCTCTCGATCTGGATCTCGTGACATGATCCGCTCACCGAAAAGCTTCAGGCAATTCATCTGAGCTTCGATCCGACTTCGGACTAATAATCGGCCCATCGTTTCCAGAGCGCCCTGCCAAGGCGTCGGGTTGCGCGCAGGATCTCGTTCCGGGCCGAGGCTGCAGGGCAGTCCTCATTCCAGGCGCGCCCGTTCCGGCGGATCGGTATGACGGCATGGGCACCTCGGTCGGTGATCGCGACGTGGCATCGTCGCGTGTCATAACCGCCCCCTGCCAGCACGTCTTCCATGCTCTCGTCGGGGAACTGCCGACCTTCCTGACCTCCTGGAAGATTCGGTAGATGCGGCGGAGGATGGCGAGGTTGGCGAGCGCAATGATCAGAAGGACCGTCGCCGAGACGCAGGTTCCGATGACACCGCCAATCGCGTGATATTCCTCGATCTGGTCCTTGAACGCGCTGGCGGTGGCGACGGCGGTCGAGGCGAGGGCGACGATCCTCGAATGGCCGAGCGAGAAGAAGTGCCCGTCCGCGACCGGACGCTTGCCGGCCTGCATGAGCTTCCGGGTTACGTTGTCGATGGCTGTTATGTGGTCCGCATCGACGGGCATGGCCGCAGCCCGAAGCCCCAGGCGATTAGCGCCGCGCCCAACAGCACCGGATAAGCCCGAAGGCTGAGCAGCGCCCAGCCCCAGGCCATAACATTCAGGAGGGTCAGGAGGCCGAGTAAACCGACGACCTTCGCAAGCGACGCTGTGCCCCGATCGTCGTACATTTGCCCGAAGGAAATCGCCGTAGTCCTTTCCCCTAGAGCGGCCCCGACTGCCGTTGGACGCTGTGGCAGGGAGCGTATGATGCCCCGCAAGCCCGTTTGCCGCCTTCTCCGACGAAGGCACCAGGCCGGTCAGGGCACATGACGAATGGTAATTTTGAGTTGATCCTGCTGAAAGACTCCCGTGATCGGCAATGACGGCTGCAAGCTTGGCCTCGGTCTGGAGGCTTCTGCTTCGTCGGGCGCGCCTCGAGATCGTCCAGAGCCGCCATTTTTCGAAATCTTTCTGTCGCACGAGCGCAACATGGGATGGGCGCTCTTTTTGAAGCGGACTGCGCCAAAGTTTCGTCCAAGTCTTTTGTCACCTCTCGGTCCTGGAAACTGCCTCGGGTTTGCGGCAGGCAGATATTTCCCGGTTGGCAGTGAGAGATCGATGCGAGTCATGAAACCCGCGAGAGGGCGCGATGCTTGAAGCATTTGCTGCCCAGCTGCCGCCTTTGGCTTCTATGCCGGCAGTCATCGTCATGCTCCTCATCTCGGCCGGATGCGGCGCGCTTCTCAACGCGCGACTGTC
>NZ_RRYH01000015.1 GCF_004010155.1 Solirhodobacter olei
ACATCCAGATGGCGATGTCGGTGGGCAACTCGCGCCACTACCGCATGGACCAGATCCATCCGCGGCACTTCACGCAGACCGCGCGCGCCACGCGCGTGCCGGAGAGGGTGATCGGGGACGCGGTCTCGGAGATCGCGGCGGTGGGACGCCGTGCCCTGGCGGAGGTCGAGACCGGGCTTCCGGGCGATTTCCCGGAGCGGATCTCGGGGCCGGTGCTGAAGCGTCTCGGGCGATGCCTTGCGACGGTGGAGGCCTATGCCGATGGCGGGATCGCATAACAACACAGCATATATAGGGCAACGATCGAGGCCCCCTACGCATTCTTGTGCGTCATGATCCCGGCATCAGCCGAGACCACTAAAGCGGACAGGGCCATGGCAGCGACAGCCAGGGCCAGTTCAAAAGGAAGTCTCAATACTTAGTTGACACGAGACCGATCGGTCAAGCGCCCGAAATCAAGCGCCCTAAGACTGGAATCTTTGCTCAAGTCGTTTCGCCGCTCGAGGCATCGAACCCAAGTCCCTGGAGTTGACAAGAGCAACGCACAATCATTCCCGCCAGGAGACCTTCTGACATGCACACATGTCTGTTCCAAACACCTTCTATCGCCGGCTTCTTCGGCATTCCCAAAGACGTCGCCCGCGCCGGGGCCGAGTTTCTGCACGAGCAGCTGCCAAATTCCAGGCTCGACTACATGATCAGGAAGAAGCTTGAACTCTGTATCAGCATCCGCTGTACCCCCGGCCTAACGCTATCGAAGCAGGAATTCTGCTTCTTGGAGATTTCGAGTCACAAGGGTGCCTCCGACGTTGATGTCTTCGGTGGTCAACCGGAAGACCTCCTACGACTCGATGAAGAGGAGAGGGTCGAGGCCCTGACGGAGATGGTATTCCAGAGCGCCGATGCATTTCTGGATATGTACGACGGGTCATAAATCAGCATCAGTGACCCTCGGCGACGATGCTCCCGCCACTGCCGCGAGCGCCGCGCTGTGGGTCCCCCACACCGCGGAGAAGAGACTTCCCGCGCCTCAGGCCCGGCTATGCGGTCTTGGCCCACATAGCCGGGTGGCAACTTACGCCTTTCGGAGCAGCTTCATCACCGCCCGTTGACCGGCAACGCGGTCGACGAGTTCATCTCTGGCAACCTTCATGCGCTTGAAGGCCGCCTGAAGGTCGCCGACCGCCTGCCCCTTCTCGGTGACGATCCGGACCGCCTGAAGGTAACCTTCCTGCGCGGGCTCTTCGTCGACCCAACAGTTGGTGACGAATTCCTCGCGCACCTCGAGGGTCTCGGCATCGAGCGCATCCTGAATTGCGAGTCCCAACAGGCGGAGAGCCTCGTCATCCCAGCGCTCGAGGATGGTTCCGTCCCGCAGATAACTGCGGACCTTCCAAAGTTGGAGGTCCTGACCATGACCTTGGGGCTGGAGCAACTCACCGATGCCGTTCGCGACAATGCGGGCCTCGGCGACAACCCTTGCCGCGAGATCCTCATATGATCTTTCATTCTGATTGTGAGGGGCCATTTGTTTCCTCGTCGTCGAGGCGGCCACCATAGCCGCCTTGTCAAGGCCCGGCCGAGCGCCCGGGCGAGGATTTCTCCCTACGGCATATCGAGTACCACAGGGGTCATACCATGAGCGGCGGCCCATCCTCCGAAGGCACGAACGGCATGTTGCAACTGGTCGGTGAGAAGCTGGATCTCGGCAACAACAGGCCAGTTCAGGTCGATCGCCGCAAAGAACCCTGCTTCTGGCCGGTCGACATCGCCAACATGTTGAAGCGAGAGGAGATCCACGAGAGAAACCAGCCGGGTTTTCGCGACGCGGGAGAGACCAGGGTTGCGGCTAAGCTCTTCAACAAGAAGCTGCAGGTTTCGACGGGCGCCGGCACCGCCCAGAAGCGTTGTGGCGCTTTCGAGGCCGGCCAGGTGGTCTTGAAAGAACTGCCGGAGGGGATCAGGCGTGGGGAAGGAATGCTGGTGAAGCATAGGCGGTGGCTCCATTTCGTAAGCCGGTCACTCTGGACCGGGTCAAGCGCCATCCAATTCCGCCCTTCTGCTCGCGTTCCCTCTGAAACGTCTTATTCCTTTGTGCCGCCATCCCGACTGCCGGCGGTCTCACCGAGATGACCGCCGGCAGTCGGGATGGCGGCACGACCGGCCCGACCTCTCACCTCAGCCTGGAGACCAGCTCTTCCGGAGCGTCTGAGGCTTCCTCCCTGTCATCGAGAAAGGAAAGATCGAGGTCCCCTCCCCCCATCTGGTCGTAACCGGAGCGTCGCGCCTGGCCTGACGCGCGGCGCTGGGCGACCGAATTCCGCATGACCAGATCTTGCTGATACTTGAACTCGATCCCGCTTGAGACCTGATGACAGGCGGCCATCGCCATGAGAACCCCCTGCTTGCCGTAGCGGACGGCGCAGTCTGTGTGAGTCATCGTTCGCGTGGTGGTAAAGCTGTTGCCAGAGAGGTGTTTGAAGATCCGCGGAATGTATGAAGGCGCGGTAGCACCACCGTCAAAGAGAACGAAGAGCTGGCGCCGGGCCAGCAGCGCCTCCTGGCGAAGTTTCGGCAGCATTGACGGCGAGTGGTCGCCGAGAAGAACGGCATCGATGTATCGGCCGAACAGTGGTTCAAGACGCAGGACGAACAACTCCGGATTCCGGCTGTGCGTTTTATGAATCTTCGTTCTGATCACCCAATGCTCGGCTTCCCAGAACAGCGTCTCGCCGAACCGGAGGTCGGCGGAATGGTTCCGAAGCGGCGCATTGGCGTAGATGCCGAGGATCGCCGCGCCGTTTCGCAATTGATGGCGCTTCTTGGGTGACTCGACCGCGGCGACACCAGCAAGAAGCCCGTCAGCCATATCCAATAGCCGATCGATTGTGTTGCCGGTTCGCGCAAGCTCGAAATGCTTTAGAGCCAGTTGCACGTTCTCGCGGCTTTGCAGAAGGGCGAGCCGGGAGGCCAGTTCCGCGATGACGTCCCCGCCAAGGCCCGCATAACGGGCGAAGCGATGGAGTTCTTCAATCGACGCGCGAACGCTCGCCCATCGAAGGCCGTTCTTGCGGGCCTTCAATCGCTGACGCAGGTCCGTTTCGTAGAGGTTGATCGCGCTCGGCGTCAGGGCCACCGAAGTCCCGGCCTTCCGACAAGACCAGGCAAACTGACAGAGCTTCTCCCGCAGGCGCTTGGCGATTTCCGGAGCAATCATGACATCGTTGCCCGGAAGCCCGTCGAAGATACGGCGAAGGAGGTCCTGCCAATCGCTGGGCAGATCTTTTGGCGCGACGGAGACATGCCTTGGGACAGGCGGCTTGCGCCCTGGTGGCGCGATGGGGTCGAATGCCGGGCGCGCCGGCTCGCCCCCCCTGCTTGACGGGACCTCGCTCCCATCAGCAGGCGTCTTTGCTGGCGTCAATATTGCGGCCTTCGCGGCGATCAGGCCGATCGCCTCGTCGATCTGAGCCAGAAAACTTGGCAGGCAGATGACCATCGCCTGTCTCAAGCCGAGCAATCGGAGCCTCGCCGGGGCCGAGGAGTCGCCGACGGCCCAGGCCAATAGATCTGCGCCATTTGGCGCAGCAAGCCCGTGCTCGGCGATGAACCGGAAGAAGTCGTCTGTGATCGCAAGCACGGATGTTGGAAGGTCAGCGAAACCTTCCCGATGCACGAAATGCTGCCAGTGCGGGCTTTTCAGGATACTGCTGCGCGATGCCATCAGACCGCCAGCCGCAGATTGATGGCGCCAGAGGCCTTGCGGCGATTGGCGCGGTCGCGTTGCAGCCGGCGCGCCTGTTCCTCGCGATCGATGAAGGCGTAATAGCGCCGGATCGTATTCGGATGATCGGCGAGCAAGTCTGCCAGTTGCTCGATGCAGGACGGGTCGTGGTTGATCTCGATCGAGCATAGACCGTGCCGGAAATTATGGGCGGTCAAGGGAAGCTCGATCTCGGTCGAACACTCGCGCAGCCATTCATCGAAGGTTCCGACGCAGAGGCTATCATGTCTGGGATTGATCGGCGCAAAGAGCGCCCCGGACGTCCTTGCACCCGGGAAAAGAGGACGAATTTTTTTGAGAAAAAATTCAAGGATGCCGTAGGCATAGGTGCCATCCCCCGGGCGCCCCTTGGCGATCTTGAACGGCGGCAGTGATCTGTTGCGTTTGGTGAGAGCCTTGCTGTTCTTGAGAAGTTCATTCGGAATGATGATTTCGAAATAGGGGGCAGGCGCTCCGCGGTGATCGAAGAAGGTCTGGCGCTGGCCCGACCGGCACAGCTTGAGCGTGTTGGATTTGCGGAACGGCGCAGCTTCGATCTCGATGGCAGCGAAAGCCGCACATGTGCCAAACATGCGCGCCCGGCGTAACAGGTGTTTGGCCGCACTTCTCTTTTCCAAGGACAAGCGCCGCATTGCCTCGGGATCGGAGAGCGCGACGAGATCGAGTCCGGCGGCGGCGGCAGCCTCGAGCGCCTCGTTGGCCTTGGTGGCATAGTAGACATGCTGCATTTCGAACAGCCGCTGACGTTCGTCGCTCGCGAGCAAGTCGCGGCACCATTGCTCTGTCTCCGCCGACATGAATTCGTTCGCCGCCTTTCCCTCAAGCAGGATCGGCAGGGCGGTGCAGAGCGTCTTGATCTTGAGCGCCGCCGTCGGATGACCGTTCGCATCGAGCGCCAGCCGGATGCAGTCGATGTAACGGTAAATCGTTCTTGCACTCAGGCCACGAGGACTATTGGAGGCGCGGTCCCAGGCGACGATGACGCGCTCGATGGCGGCACCATCGAACAGGCCGCCGATCGTGTTGAGCGCGGTGATTGTCTGCAACTTGCCGAGGGTGTCGACATAGGCCCGCAAAGCCGCCTGATGAATGCCCTTTGACCCCGCCGAAAGCTCGGTGGCGTAGAGCTCGCGCGCTTCCTCAGATGCGAGTTCGGGCGGCACGATGCGGCTCACGCAACCGACCCAGGCATCGATCTCGGCCGCGAACTGTGGCGGGATGGTGCGTTCTTCTCGAAGGACACCGCTTAGGGAACCGATCTCTGTCGGCGGCAGCAGATCTCGCATGCAAGGATACGGGAGAAGCTTGTCGATCAGCTTGGCGCCGCGTTTGACCTTGGTCCAATGATTTTCGGTCGGGCAGTGTTTCTTGAGCGCGATCACCCGCTCTCGATCAAGATCGGCCAGATCGTGCCCCTCGGCCCTGGCGGCGTCGGCGATTGCCGCAAGGCTGCGCAGCTCCTCCACTTTTACAAGACCGGCGTCGACCAGCATCGGGCCGCGCTCGGCAGCGGCGGCGAACCCATCCCGGCGCGCTTTGCGTTCCGACCGCTCGGCGAACTCTCCGGTGAAATGCTCGACCAGCCGCCGACCGTCGGACTGATATTGCTTGTAGGTCGAGGCCGACCAGCCCTGGCGGACGATCGACTCGCCGAGCCACGTCAATCGTTTGTTGAACTTTGGCGCGATCTCGAGATAGCGCGTCAGATCCGCGGGCTCCTGGGCGAGGTTCGAGCGGTCGAAGCCGCGGGACGCGGTCACCCGGAGAAAGTTTTTGGCGTATTGCCGGAGCGTCGGGTCGGTGCTGTCTTCTCCGAAACGGACAGCATCGAGCAGGGTCTGGTTGGATGCGTTCATTGGCCTGCGAGCCCTTTCATGTTCTGCGCGTTATCGGGAAGATTGGCTGTTATCGGGAAACCGGTAATAAAAAGTCGTGCGTTTACCACTGCCGAAAACCAACGGAGGAACGTTATTTTGCGCGTTGCCGGGGTCACTGCGCGTTATCCCTCACGATCTGAGCAAAAACGTTGTTTTCCGGGTCTTCGCGGTCCTGGTCCGTCGGGTAAGCGTCTGAGATGCGAGCCGATTGGACGTCGCCGGCTTCAGCTTCAGGGGCGTCGGCCATGACGTCCTCAAGGAACTGAAGACTGGTGAGGTCAACCGCGTCGCGCCGAGCCAGAACGACCCGCGGCATCCAGCGGCGCAGGCGCGGCGGCTTCCGGTCCGCTCGGAGGCAGCCGAGCTGAATGCCGGTCGGCCAGTCGAAGGTGCCAGCAGCGATCTTGCGACGGATTGACGACGCGGATTCGCCGATGGTCTTCACCATCCAATTGATATCCTGAAGCTGGAGCCGCAGCGCTTGCATCGCCGGCTCGTCTCTTGGCTCGACACCGAGGATCCGTTTCCAGATCGCGCGTTCGGGATAGAGCCCTTCGAGTGCGGGCACTTCAAACCGGCGCATGATGCCACTGATCTCGTTGTGCCCGACATTGAGAAATTTGGCGCATTCCTCCCGAGTCAGGAGGCCCGGTGTCTTGGGTTGGATGCTCGGTATCTCGTCCGAATGTGCCATCGCCACTCTCCTTTTTGGGGAGGTGGGACCGTCCGGATACGCCCGGAAATAAACAATGAATGACGATTGCTTCCAAATTCGGGCCGATCAGGTCAGCCCGGACGTTCAGTGCGGTCACATCCGGATCGGACCGATCAGACTGGGCAGAAGATCCGTCGCCCGCACTGTCTCAATGCCGTGCAAGGCATCGAGGCGCGCAATATTGCGCGCGAAGGTGAGTGCGAGGTCGGCCCGCCCGTATGGCGCGTGCGTGCTGCACCGCCGCAGATCGCGATCGACCCCAACCGCCCAGGCGAGATCGAGCTCGGCCGGGCTCCGACCCTGCGCATATCCGAGAAGGGCAGAGACGGGGTTGTCGACCGAAGATACACCCGCCCGAACGACGGCTTCCTGCAAGGCGGTCCAGTCCGGGGTCCATGCCAGGAACAGGAAGTCACGCAAGGCGCGGAGGCTGGACTTGTACCGATTGACCTTCGCCTGGACGAGCCCCCAGTCGATTTGCTCGAAATCGTAGGTGAGCAGCTCGCTCAGGGACGCAAATCCCATGTCTCGACCCCGCGCGACGGCGGCAAAGGCCTTCACGGCGATCCGTGTGGACCGAGACCCGCTCGCAGAGAGACCGCGCAGGCGGAGCGCGCATTCCGTCTCTTCGGCAAGTTCGCCCGTTAGATCAGGAGCCGACTGCCGTCGGTCCGGCAGCGGACCGATCGGCCGCGCCGGCATGTACGACCGCAGGTCTTCGACCGACCGAAGCTCATCGAGCAATCTCGCCGCCCCGCTGATCGCGTTTGCCTTTTGACTGTTGGTCATCCGCCGTGCATTGTCGACCAGGGTTGCATCAAGCTCATTCGGTCTGCACCCGGCGCGAAGAGCGACCGCTTTTAACGCATAAAACCGGTGCACTCTGGACTTCTCGAGCCCGGTTTTCCGCAGATCCTCAAAAAAATAGGTCCAAACCTCCGTGAGGGTCGGGCACGGGTTTCTGCCAACCTTCTTTGGTTTCGCGGTCTTCGGTTTGTTGGCTCGCGGCAGCGCCGGCGGCACCCCGCTTGGGCCTGCCGGCAACAGAGCCGGATCGAGCAACCCGGAGCCGCGGAGTTGATCAAGCATCCGGGCGCCACGGAGAAACCCATCCACGCTCGATCCGCGGAGCTGCCGTTGCTGGTCCGCGAACCAATCCGAGGTGAGTTGCTCTGGCTTCAGTTTTGCGCGCGCGGCACATGCGCCCACGGTTGCAAGGCGTTGTTCGGCTCTGTGCTGGCCCGCCTCGCGGAGGCGCCGACGGAGCTCGCTCCAGGCCGTCGCGGCGGGGTCGCGTTCGTGAGACAGACGCTCGAGGAGACCAGGAACCAAATCGTCTGCAATTGCCTTCAGATACACCCGATACGCCTCGACACCAGGTCTGCGAAACCCGAAGTCAGCCGGCCGCAGCGCCCGAAGCCTCATCAAGATTTCCGGTTCCACCAGCATGGCAGGTGTGACGTCTGCTGCTGGTCGCAAGATGCCGGCGGTGACCGCCAGACGCCAGACAAATGGAAGCCCGTACTTCACTCGTTCGGGCGCAGCGGCACGATATTCCTCGAGCTGTGGCGGAAGTGGAACCGCGGTCGCATGTGCAGACGGCTTAGCAAGATACCCGATCTTCTCTGTTGGCAAGAGCCCCGCATCTGTCACAATTTTCAGGTCACGGAGCCGATCCAAAACGCTGAGACCTGCTCGAAATGTCTGGCGCTTGTTTCCGGAGAGTTTTGCGTCGATCTCGATGGCGCTGGTACGAGTCAGGTCCTTCAACCCGAGCGGGCTCGGCAACAAATTTGAGATCTCCGTGAGACGATTGGCCTGAGCGCTGCCGAACTCGAGTCGCCAGATCCGACGCAATGCGTCGATGGTGTCGGCATCGACGGGGCTCCCGGTGTGTACCAGAAGGCAGTCGAGAAGCAGGTTCCGCCACTTCCGGTACCGCGTCAGTTCCCGGCCGAAGACTCCGCGCGCAACTTCCGGCACTTCGTTCCTGGGAAATTGCCGTGACAATTCGATCGGCGGGACGTCGAGTGCCGCGAGTGGAATGCCCACAAAGCGCGTGAGCAACTCCAGTGCTGCAACTCCAGAAAGCGGCCCCGCCAGCCCGGCCTGGTTCGAGAACGACGGGTCGTCATGGAGACGTCGGTATAGCGATTGATATGTCATGCCGGGTATCATGCCGGGTATATTGGTCGATCTTGGAAAAGCAGAAGAACGTTGTTGGCCGCGGCAACTCTGACAATGTGATGATCACACCAACGGCATCGCCGTACCCAGATGACTCGGGGACAATCCAAATAGGGAGATCGGTCGCACGATCAGTGACAGGGAAGGCAGATAGCGGCCCTTGAAAAGTCGTGGCGTGAGAGTGGAGCCAACTGGAGCGAACGGCCCAGAGCCGACCTTCCGACCCTAATCAGATGCGGCGGTGCAGCTTCTCAGAACCGGACTTTCGGTGCTGAGGACAGAAATTTCATGTGTTGAACGTTGATACCGCCTCTCACCCGCGACCGAGCGGGCCGTCACACGGGCATTTGCACGCTTCGCTGCCAAACCGACGGAGCAGGACTAAGGCCGGCAGGCGACATGCATCAGCCTCACCACCTCCGCGCCCCCCTCCTTGCGAGCTTCCCACTCTATACATCATACGCTCCTTGCCATAGCGTCCTACGGCAGTCGGGGCCGCTCCGGGGGAAAGGACTTTGGCGATTTCCTTCGGGCAAATATTCGACGATCGGGGCACAGCGCTGCGGACGAAGGTCGTCGGCTTACTCGGCCTCCTGACCCTCCTGAATGTCATGGCCTGGGGCTGGGCGCTGCTCAGCTTTCGGACGTATCCGGTGCTGTTGGGCACGGCGCTAATCGCCTGGGGCTTCGGGCTGCGCCATGCCGTCGATGCGGACCATATAGCAGCCATCGACAACGTAACCCGGAAGCTCATGCAGGCCGGCAAGCGTCCGGTCGCAGTCGGGTTCTTCTTCTCGCTTGGCCATTCGACGATCGTCGCCCTCGCCTCGATCGCTGTCGCCGCCACTGCCAGCGCGTTCAAGGACCAGATCGAGGAATATCACGCAATTGGCGGTGTCATCGGAACCTGCGTCTCGGCGACGTTCCTTCTGATCATTGCGCTCGCCAACCTCGCCATCTTCCGCCGCATCTACCGAACCTTCCAGGAGGTCAGAAACGGTCGGCAGCTCCCCGACGAGAGCATGGAAGACATGCTGGCAGGGGGCGGTTATCTCACTGCGGTCCTGCGCCCGGCGTTCCGCCTGGTGACCCGGTCGTGGCACATGTATCCGCTCGGCCTCCTGTTCGGCCTCGGCTTCGATACGGCGACGGAGGTCGGACTCCTCGTCATCTCGGCGGCCGAGGCCGCGAAGGGGATGGATGTCTGGGCAATCATGATCTTCCCGGTCCTGTTCGCGGTGGGCATGTCGCTGATCGACACGATGGACAGCATCCTGATGCTCGGCGCCTATGGCTGGGCCTTCGTGAAGCCCATCCGCAAGCTCTACTACAACATGACGATCACCGGCGTCTCGGTGGTGGTCGCGCTGCTCGTAGGCGGGATCGAGGCTCTGGGGATGCTCGGAGACAAGCTTGGCCTGACCGGTCCGTTTTGGGAGGCCATCGGATCGCTCAACGGCAATTTCGGCAGCATCGGCTTCGTCATCATCGGGGTCTTCATTGCAGCCTGGCTCCTGTCCTTCGCGATCTACCGGGCGCGCGGCTACGACGATCTGGACACCGACGCCTCCGCCGACTGAGGTCCGCCCGGCGCCTCTCTTGCGCTTTCCGGATCGTCCCGCGATCCTGCCCCCGGCCGTCGCATCGGGACGGCGCGAAGCCGGATCGCCAGGCACCCACGGATTCCAGCATGACCGATCAAAGCAAAGCCCAGCCCGCCGGAAACGCCCGGGAGGTCTTCCGCGCCTTCCTGCGCCTCGGCCTGACCAGCTTCGGCGGGCCCATCGCGCATCTCGGCTACTTTCGGAACGATCTTGTCGTGAAGCGGCGCTGGATCAACGAGGCGGACTTCGCCGATCTCGTGGCACTCTGCCAGTTCCTGCCGGGTCCCGCGTCCAGTCAGGTGGGCTTCGCCCTCGGTGTCCTGCGCGGCGGTCCACTCGGCGGCCTCGCCGCCTGGACGGCGTTCACGCTGCCGTCCGCACTCCTGCTCGTCGCCTTTGCTGCTGGTCTGTCGCTCTTCGCCGACCCCGCTGGGCAGTCGGTTCTCCACGGACTTCAGCTTGCGGCCGTGGCTGTTGTCGCCCAGGCGGTCTGGGGCATGGCCCGCAGCCTGGCGCCGGACCGGCCGCGGGCTGGGATCGCCCTCTGTGCCATCCTGCTCGCCGCCTTCACGGGCGCCGCCTTCGGACAGGTTGCCGCCATTGGCCTGGGCGCCCTCGCCGGGCTGGTTCTATGCCGCGGAGAGGCCAGCAGCGGCGCCGGGCGGCTTCACTTTCCCGTCTCCCGACGCGCCGGCGCGATCTGCATCGGCCTGTTCTTCCTCCTCCTCCTGCTTTCAATGTTCGAGCCTTCAGCTGTAGGCGCCCAGGGGGCCAAGCTCTTTGCCGCCGTCTATCGCTCCGGTGCCCTCGTCTTCGGGGGCGGCCATGTCGTCCTCCCACTTTTGCAGGCGTCGGTCGTGCGGCCGGGCTGGGTCACCGGAGATGCCTTCCTCGCCGGATACGGCGCCGCGCAGGCGGTTCCCGGGCCGCTCTTCAGCTTTTCGGCCTATCTCGGCGCGGTGGCGGTGCCTGCGCCGAACGGCCTCGCCGGAGCGGCGATCGCCCTCGTCGGGATATTCCTTCCCGGCCTGCTCCTCGTTGCCGGGATGCTCCCATTCTGGGACAGCCTTCGCGGGAGGCCGATGGCGCAGGCGGCGATGCGGGGCGCCAATGCCGCTGTGGTCGGCATCCTCGCCGCGGCCCTTTACGATCCGGTCTGGACCAGCGCCGTCCGGACCCCGAAAGATTTCGCGGTCGCGGCGATCGGGTTTCTCCTCCTCACCCTGTGGAAGGCACCACCCTGGCTTGTGGTGCTCCTCGCAGCGGCCGGAGGATGGCTGCTCATCACCCCTTGAGCCCAGGGACGCCTGCTGCCCTCTGCACCAGTTCGCGACCACGCCGGGAAACTCCAAGATCCGGCGCTCCAAACTTTGGGAGCGGAACAAGAAGGTCGGAAACTCCGGCCTCAGCTGGTCCAAAGTAGGGTAACGGAGCAACCTCTCCGCGGACTTTCTGCAAGTCCGGAAGAGAGCCGGGGTATCCAGGTCACCGACATTATCATGGCGATATACATCGCACGGTCTCTGCCCCTTGCTCACCAAGGCGATCGCTCGGGCGACCCGGATTGCGCGAATGGCTGCTATCTCGATTTACCGCAGGCGCAACGCCGCGGGTGCAAATGACAGCTCTCCGCCCTTCTTGCCAGGACCACCGAGGCGTCACGACCGATCGACAAAGGGCATTGATCCGCGTAGCCCGCGCCGCAGTTCAGACCGTCAAACAGGCCATTGTTGCAACTGCGCGTGCGCTGGCCACCGTTTGCATGAAGGGTTCGCGCGGGGGGCGTCAGGACTCGTGTGGAGTTGAGCCCCTATCGCCGGGCTTGAGGGAGCGTCCTCGTCCAGGCCAAGTAGCGGCCCACCCTTACATCGAGAACGCATTACGCTTCGGGGATCGCACGTGTTCCCGCAATCGAAAGTCCATAGGCCTCGAGGCCCACAACCTTAGGAACGGGAGAATTGGTCAGAAGTGTAAGCTTGGTGATGCCAAGTGAAGACAGTATCTGCGCACCAAGACCATATTGCCGCAGGGTTTGCGGAGAAACGGCGTCGTCTGCGACCAGCTTCATATGTGTGTCCCGAAGGAGCACAAGTGCACCACGCCCCTCCTCCGCTATCAACCGCATCGCTTGACCGAATTCAGCGGAGCGCCCGCTTCCGCCCAGCCCTGCTACGTCCAAAAGGGGATCGAGAGTATGCATCCGAACGAGCACAGGTTCGGCACCTGTCAGATCTCCACATGTCAATGCGATGTGCTCGTCTCCGTACACATCGTCGGAAAAGATACGCATCAACCACTCGCCGCCAAACTCTGATTCGACGGTGCGTTCGGATCTTACCTTGACGAGGTTATCATGGCGTCGCCGATACTTGATCAGGTCCGAAATCGTCCCGATCTTCAAGCCGTGCAGCTGCGCAAAAGAAATGAGGTCTGGCAATCTTGCCATAGTCCCATCTTCATTCATAACCTCGCAGATCACGCCTGATGGGTTCAGTCCAGCAAGGCGTGGGATATCAACCGCCGCCTCAGTGTGACCGGCTCGAACAAGCACTCCACCGTCGCGAGCCCGAAGTGGAAAAACATGACCAGGAGTGGCGATGTCCTGAGGACCCTTGGTTGGATCTATCGCCACTGCGACTGACCGCGCACGATCATGCGCCGAGATGCCCGTTGTCACCCCTTCACGCGCCTCTATCGACACCGTGAAAGCCGTTTCATGCCGGCTTGAGTTTTTCGGACTCATCAACTGAAGACCCAGGCCCTCGATCCGATCGCCGGTAAGCGCCAGGCAAATCAGGCCCCGCCCATGAGTAGCCATAAAGTTTATTGCCGCCGGCGTACACATTTGGGCTGGAATAATCAGATCCCCTTCATTCTCACGGTCTTCATGATCAACGAGGATAAACATGCGTCCATTTCTGGCATCGTCGATTATCTCCTCAATTGAAGAGATTGCATCCGAATACTCACTCAGATTGTCGCCATGCATGCGCAACACCCCTATAGATCATCCGCTGCGCGGATTACTGACAAACCCTCAGCATAAACTACCTTTGAGCCTGCCCTTGTTCGCATCGGGAAGATGAAAACGAAATACCATCAAGCAATCAACAATTCGATCCCTCGGTTTTCGATCTCCCGCGCCGCCTTATCGCTGATCCCATCATCTGTGATAAACGTCTGTACCAGATCCAACGCCCCAAGACGCGCGAAGGACGTCCGGTCGATCTTGGTAGAATCGGCCACCAGGTAGACGTGAGAGGCGGACTCAATCATCGCCTGCTTGAGACGGAGATCCGCAAGGCTCGGCAACGTCAATCCGGCGTCGAAGCTCACTCCACCCGTGGCGAGAAAGAGTTTGCCTGCAAAAATGTCGTCGAAAAATTCAACCGACTTCTCTCCGCTGAGGGAGAGGGTTGGCGCTTTGAACTGGCCGCCTGGCATATGCACCGAGTATCCAGGAACGCCGCCAAGCATGAGAGCGATGTTCAGGGCATTCGTGATGACGGTCAGCTCCTGCCGATCGAGCAGACAATGTGCTACCTCTGTCGTCGTGGAACCTGAGTCCAGGATGATGGTCTCACCATCTCTCACCAGCGCGGCCGCTCGAGCGCCGATCTTTCGTTTCTTCTCCATGTTCTCCATGTGCTGAAGAGACATGGTGCCAACCTGTTGAGGGACGGTCTTGAGATAAGCACCGCCGTGTTCCCTCAAGATATGTCCATCATTTTCGAGCCGCTCGAGATCCTGCCGGATCGTCGCTTCGGAGACTTGAAAAGCTTCGCTGAGATCTCGCACCCGAGCGCTGCCTTCTTCCTGAAGCCAGTCGAGGATGCGCATCCGACGCGGTTCTGCGAGAAGGCCCGGCTCCGGCTCGGCGGCACGACCGCCGCCTCGGCCGTTTCGCGGCCTTCCCCGCACCGGGCTCGCCGGCTTTTCAGAAATGGCCATCCGTTGACCTCTCGCTCGTTCGCATCACGCGGCACAATATGCGGAAATCACATCGGCTGGCCACGGTTGCACACGATATTTTTCGTATGCTTTCATATTGACCCGGAGCCTGCCAGAGGTGTGACAAGCTCCGGGTCTGAGGAGGCCCGCTTGGCGGGCCCAATCGTTAGCGCGCTGGGTTAGCTCTTCATCGCCCAGTTGGTATAATTGCCGACATTTTCCGGGGTGATCAGGATGCAGTTCAGCTCCTGCTTCTCCGGCAGTCCGGTCTTACCCGTCTTGATGTACTGGTCCGCCTCAATCACCGCCTTTTGGGAAAACACAGCGATCGGCTGCAGTACATCGGCCTTGATCTGGCCTTTCTTGATCGAGGCCACGACATCGGGGCTACCATCGAACCCGACGACGATCACGTCCGGCTTGTGGGCAGCCAGTAGCGCAGCTTCAGCGCCGAGCGCCATCGTATCGTTACCGGCGATGACGCCCTTGACGTCCGGGTGGGCTTGAAGAAGCGTTTGCATGACCGAGAAGCCCTTGGACTGCGACCAGTCCGCGGTCTGTTTCCCGACCATCTTCATGTCCTTGAAGTGGTTCAGCACGCTTTCTGCACCCTGGGCACGCACTTTGGCGTTGGTGTCGGAAGGAAGGCCGGTCAGCTCAACATAAGTGCCCTTGTATCCCATGAGCTTCGCGAATTGGGTACCTTCGAGCTGCGCGCCCTGGAAGTTGTTCGACACGATCTGCGCCTTGGCAATACCCTTGGCGTTGATCTCGCGGTCGATCAGGAACACCGGCACGCCAGCGTCTGTCGCGGTCTTCACTGCCGAGATGGACTCGTCAGCCCCAGCGTTGTCCAGAACGATCGCGGACACATGCCGGGCAATTGCGGTCTTGATCAGGTTCAGCTGAGTTTCGGCGTTGCCGTCGTGGCTGGCCACCATGGTGCCGTAGCCGAGCTTGGTGGCTTCATCGGCGGCAAATTTCTCTTCGGCAACAAAGAACGGATTGCTCAGCGAGGGCACGAAGATGGCAATCGTCTTGCCATTTGTGCCCTTCTGAGATTGCACCGACGGTGTAGCCGCAGATGCCGGAAGCGCCAGTACGCCAAGCGAGGCCGCCATGCAGGCCGTTCCGAGAAGGGTCTTCAGTGTCATGATTGGGTCCTCCCAAAGGTTTTGTTCCACTGACTGTGGTGCAACGGCCCTGGCCTCCTGCGCAGGGCGTTACCTCTTCACCGCGGCGCCTCCGCGCCACGGAAACTTGACGGCATTGAACTGCACCTGATCGATTGCCACCGCCACAACGATGACGAACCCGGTGATGATCATTTGCCAAAAGTCGGAAACGCCGAGCAGGATGAGACCGTCGACGAGGACTGCTATGACGAGCGCGCCAATCACGCTACCGGTGATTGTCCCCTTGCCCCCCATGAGGGAAGTCCCTCCGAGCACGGCTGCCGCAATCGCGTTCAGCTCATATCCCGTTCCCGCCGCCGCACCGGCGGAATCGAGTTGCGCGGCGATGACGATGCCGGCGAGCGCTGAGAGGGCACCGGAGATCACATAGACCCGCGCCCGGACGGAGCGCACTTTGACGCCAGACAGGGCGGCCGCTCGCTCGTTGCCGCCGACCGCATAGATATGGCGACCAAAGGTCGTCCTGGTGGCGACGGCTGAGGCCGCAAGTGTGGCTATGGCCAGAAGCCAGATGGGCACGGGGATATCGAGGAGCAACCCGTTGCCAAGCCAGGGAAAGCCCATGTTGCCATGCGCCTTGGTGCCGTCGAGGAACGGGAAGGTGGAGCCGTTGTTGCTTAGAAGGGCAAGCCCCCGCCCGATGTAGAGCGTACCAAGCGTGGCGATGAACGGCGCAACGTTCAGTCGGGTAATGATCCACCCGTTCACGGCCCCGGCCAGGGCACCTGCGGCGATGCCGATGAGAACGACAGCCCAGGCATGCGGATAGACGACAACGCCGAGGGCGTGAATTGGAATACCCACGTCGATCAGCGCGCCGACGACCATGCCGCAAAGACCCGCGATTGCACCAACCGACAGGTCGATCCCGCCGGAGACGATGACCAGCGTCATGCCAATCGCCAGCAGGCCGTTGATAGACGACTGCACCAGCACCGTGATCAGGTTCGACCAGGTCAGGAAGGTCGAGGACAGGAACGTGAACAGTACCATGATCACGATCAGCGCGACGAAGGCTCGGAACTTCAGAAGAAGTGCTCCGAGCGCCGGTCCCGTGCCGCGCGTCTCGCTTTCCGGGTGTTCACTCTTTTTCAGGTCTTGCTTGGCCATGTCTTTCATACCGCCTCCCGCGCCCGGGCGGCGCTCACCATCAGGTCGTTTTCGTCATATTTGCCGCGCGCCAACTCGGCGGTGATCCGTCCCTCGGACATCACGAGGGTGCGATCCGCCAGCGCCACGATCTCCTTCATCTCGGAAGAGACGAAGAGGATCCCGATGCCTTCCGTCGCGAGCCGGTTCATGATCGTGAAGATTTCGGCCTTCGCCTTCACATCGATGCCCCGGCCCGGCTCATCCATCAGGAGTAGTCTGGGCCGGATCAGCAGCGCCTTGCCGACAATCGCCTTTTGCTGGTTCCCACCCGACAGCGTTGTGATCATCTGCGCCGCCGAGGTGGCCTTTATGGCCAATTCCTTGATCGTCGAAGCCACATCGCGAGCACCGAAATTGCGGGGAAGCCAGCCGAAACGCTCGTATCGGGTCAGGTTGGCAAGAGAGATGTTCTCTCCCAGGGTCATCGTCTGAACGATACCGGCGGCCTGCCGATCCTCCGGAATCAGCATCATACCCCGATCAATCCGTTGCTCGACCCCAAGCCGGGCCCCCAAGGTCTCGCCGGCCAGCTCAACCTGACCGCTGGCTTCCGGATGTAGGCCCATCAGGCACTCGAGAAGCTCCGTGCGCCCCGCGCCCATCAGTCCGAACAAGCCGACGATCTCGCCCGCCTTCACGTCAAACGAGACATTATCGACTTTGGCGCCACTATCCGTGTGCGGCAGGCTCAGGTTGCGAACAGAAAGGATGGGGTCGACCGAAGGCTCGGCGCCATGGTGCGGCACGTCGAGCTTGGTGTCGCCAAGCATCTGCCGCAGGATCCACGGGATGTCGAGGCCGTCCATCTCTGCGTGGGCCGATATCTTCCCGTCCCGCAAGACCGTAATGTAGTCACCGATCTCGATCAGCTCCTCGAGGCGATGCGAGATATAGATGATCGCGACGCCCTGTGCCTTCAGGTCACGGATTAGCCGGAACAGCGTCTCGACCTCCCCCGCCGACAGTGCGGAGGTCGGTTCATCCATAATGAGAACTTTGGCGTCGCGCCTGAGCGCCTTGGCAATGGCGACGATTTGCTGGGTCGAGACGCCGAGTTCTCCAACCACTTGGTCAGGGTCGATCTTGTGGTCGAGCCGGTCGAGGACGTGCCGCGTCACATCGTCCTGATGCTGTCGATTGATGACACCGTGCTTCACCGGCTCGTGGCCAAGGAAGATGTTCTCCGCAACCGTCATGTTCGGGCAGAGGTCCAGCTCTTGATAGACGATCCCGACGCCCTTTTCGGCTGCTTCGGTAGGTGTTGCGAAGGCAACCGGTTCGCCATCGAGGAGAAGCTGGCCTTCAGTGGGCTGGACTGCACCGGCGATAATCTTCATGAGCGTCGACTTGCCCGCGCCGTTTTCGCCGACCAGAATATTGACCGATCCGGCGTAGGCGGTGAAATCGACATGGTCGAGCGCGATCGTTCCCGGATAGGACTTGCAGATCTGCTTGGCCTGGAAGATGACGCGGCCCATTACTGAGATCCCTTCGCGCGCTCAAGGATCACAGGCGTGACAGTAATATCCTGCGGATCACTATCGTTGTACGTATAGGCGCCAAAGATCGTGACTGCCTGACCCCTGAGATTGGCAGCCTCTTTCGGCGTAACGATTTTCGAGGTCACCATGTTGTTCAGGGCATCGGAAACGTCGCCGTATTGAATCTGGTTAAGGAACTCGCCGAAGCTGATGAATTTCAGCGCATCGCGCAAAGTCGTGCCGAGAATGACCGGCCCAACCGCGACCTGGACGGGCACCGACTTGCCGTTATCTTTGGTGTCGACCGTCAACATGCCCATCGGTGTCGAAGTATCGATCTTTCCGACCGTTCCGCTAAAACTGACGAGGATGTTGTAAGCGTCGCCAACCTTGTTGCCGTAGGTCGTCAGGGCTGCCGCCTTGTCCTTGGCCAACGCGGACAGGAGCTGGGGCAATGGCACAGCGTCCTTTCGCACCATCGCAACGATCTGTTTGGGCCAGATCCGCTCGACATAGGCATTCGGTTGGAATGCAAGGCCGGCAGATGGATAGCTATCAGCGACCGTTGGCCCCGCCACAGGCACGACTGTCACAACCGACCCCTGCCAGAACATCACGGCCAGAACCAAGACACCCGCCCCGAACATCGCGAGTTTCGGGGATCGTGGTCGGTGCGCGAGTACACCGCTCATAGCGCGCACCGGATATTAAGGTCGGCCGCTGCGTCATGTCTGTTAGTATCGCCAGACAACGCGAGTATTTTGGCTTCCACCAAGAGTTCCTCCCATAAGTTCTTCGGCGCCGTCCTCCAGATCGGCACCGGCCGTGTCAGAAGCGCACTACTGCCCGCTCCTCCAACTCGTCATTCGGATCGGCGCCGACGGTGCTAAGCGATGTCTCCCTGCCGCCGAGAATTTGCCCGACGGCAGCGTGCCAACCGTCAAGAATGGCCTTCCGGTGCTGCTCTGGCATGGTCGGCGTGACATGTTGACTATCTCGCTGGAACAGCACCTTTGCGGCGTCCTCGTCCCAGAAGCCCACAGTGATCCCAGCCATCGAAGCGACCCCTGCCGCGCTCAGTTCGGCCACTGGATTGCGGCATACCGGTCGAGCAAGGAGATCGGCCTGCAACTGCATCAGCACCTGATTGGCGCTGGCGCCACCATCGGCGAATACTTCTTGAAGACGGAGGCCCAGATCCGCTTCTACGGCCCGGAACACATCACACACTTGCAGTGCAATCGCCTCGAGCGCAGCACGAGCAACATGTGCTGGCTTTGTACGCAGGCTCATCCCGCTGATCGATCCCTGGACGTCGTCTCGCCAATAGGGCGCGCCGAGCCCGGCGAGAGCGGGGACGAAGACGACCCCGTCACTCGTCGGCACCGACTCTGCCAAGTTTGTCAGAGCGATCTCATCTTTGAGCCCCAAGAGGCGCGTCACGAAGGCTGCGCCCTGACCTGAGACCGATATGTTGCCTTCGAGTGCGTAAGTCGGTCGCCCGTCTCGGGCCCAGGCGATAGTCGAGGATAGTCCGTGGCCTGACGCCAGGGCCTCATCCGTCAACGCCATCAGAGACGTGCCGGTGCCGTAGGTGGCTTTAATCTCACCGGGCTTTCTTATGCCGTGACCAAATAGGGCCGCATGCGAGTCCCCCATCACGGATCGGATCGGAATACCGTCAGGCAAGTCGCCGGCGCCACGTGTCACACCGAAGTTGGCATCAGAGGATCGGACTTCCGGTAGCACCTTCATTGGCACATCGAAAAACCCTGCCAAATCTATGTCCCAAGCGGCGTGCCGAATATCGAGCAGTTGCGTGCGGGCGGCATTTCCCAGATCTGTCGCGTGAACCTGCCCGCTCGTCAGCTTGAAGATCAGCCAGCTGTCGACCGTTCCCGCGCAGATCTCACCCCGTTCCGCCCGCCGGCGAAGCCCCTCATCCGCGTCCAACAACCAAGCAAGTTTTGCCGCCGGAAACATCGGATCCAGACCAAGTCCGGTTTTCACGGCGACTTGGTCGGCACCCGGCGCTTGCCTCAATTTTCCGAGCCGGGGGGCAGTCCGTCGGCACTGCCACGTCACACAGGGCCCGAGCGGACGGCCTGTAGCCCGCTCCCAAATGAGAACTGACTCACGCTGGTTAGAAATTCCAACTGCCGCGACCCGCACATCTGGAGTAGCCGAAAGCGCATCCGCAACCGCTTCGAGGACACTTTCCCAGATGTCGTCCGGTGACTGCTCCACCCAGCCAGGCCGCGGATACGTTGTGGCTGTCTGGCATGAGGCACGGGCGATGACGGTTCCCGCTGCATCGATCAGCAAGGCCTTGGTATTGGTCGAGCCTTGGTCGATAGCGAGAACGGCAGTCGTCATTTTCCGTCCCTCGCGGCCATGACCGCACGCACGGCGCCCGCGATCCCTTCGGCGGTCAGACCAGCTCGCTCAAGCAAAAATTCAGCCGTGCCGGTCGGTTGGAAGCCCTCGAAGCCGAGGATTCGCATATGGCAAGGCCGTTCAGTTGACAGAACTTCAGCAACCGCGCCCCCGAGCCCCCCGCGCACGGAGTGTTCCTCGACAGTCACCACAGCGCCGGTACCGGCTGCCGCAAGCACCGCATCATGATCCAGCGGATTCACGGTCGCCATGTTGATGACCCGCACATCGATACCCTCAGCGGCCATCACTTGAGCGGCCTCCAGCGCCCGCGACACCATCGTCCCGCACGCGATAATGGCCGCGTCATTTCCCGCGCGGAGTTCTTCGGAAACACCGATCCTGAATTTAGAGCCATCCGGCCGGCCAAGGTCGGGCACGGGCATCCGGCTTACCCGAATGAACATCGGCCCCTCGTTGCTTACCGCCGCCTTGATCGCTTCTCTCGTCTCCCAGCGGTCCGATGGCACGATGATCGTCAGGTTCGTCAAAAGCCTGAACCAGCCCATGTCCTCGATCGAATGGTGCGTGGGCCCAAGCTCCCCATATGCGACACCGCTGGACATCCCGCAGAGCTTCACATTGGTGTTCGAATAGGCCAGGTCCGCTTTGACCTGCTCCAGTGCACGAGCGCTGAGGAAACATGCGGCGCCGCTGACGAACGGCACCTTCCCGCCATTGGCCAAACCGGCCCCGACACCGACCATGTTCTGTTCGGCGATGCCGACGTTCACAAGCCGTTCGGGAAAGCGCTTGCCGAACCCTCCAAGTTTGCTTGATCCGACGCTGTCATTGACAACCGCAACGATGCGCTCATCAGTCTCCGCCAGCGCTTCCAAGGTTTCCGAATAGGCTGTTCGGCAGTCGTGCAGATCCGTCGAGAGTGCAGTCGCCATCACACGAGCTCCTGCATGGCGATTTCGAATTGTTCCGTGTTCGGAACGCCGTGATGCCAGCCCACCTGATCCTCCATGTAGGACACGCCTTTACCCTTGTGAGTGTGTGCTATGACGCAGCGCGGGCGGTCGGTTCCTACCGCGCCCAGGATCTTCAGGAGCGCTGATTGGTCATGCCCATCCACTTCGATGACCTCCCATCCGAAGGCCCGCCACTTGTCCGCGAGCGGCTCCAGTGAGTTGGTCTGTTCCGTCGAGGCGCCCTGCTGCAGACCATTGCGGTCCACGATGAGCGTCAGGTTGCCGAGACCGCGGTGGCCAGCCGCCATCGCCGCTTCCCAATTGCTGCCCTCCTGCAGCTCGCCATCGCCAACGACGACGAAAACCCGCCAAGGGGCTTTGTCCATCTGCCCTGCTATCGCCATACCAACGGCGACGGGCAGGCCGTGACCGAGCGGCCCGGTGTTTGTCTCCACCCCCGCCACATAGTTTCGGTTCGGATGGCCATTCAGCCGGGACAGCGGCTGCATGTAGGTCTCGAGCTCTGAAAGGTCGAAGAAGCCGCGCTCGGCCAGGGTCGCATAGAGCGCGCCGGTGCAATGACCTTTGCTCAACACGAAGCGATCCCGCAATGGATCAGACGGATTGGCGGGATCGAGCTTCAGAACCCCGAAGTAGAGAGTGGCGAGTATGTCGGTCACCGACATATCCCCCCCCGGATGGCCGAGCTTGGCGCGATAAACCATCTCGATGGCATGGCGGCGCACCGCCGTTGCCTTGCCTCGGATGAGGTCGAGCTGGAAATCCGAACTGCTGGTCATGTCACTCTCCAAGAAAATGCGTTTCGATCAGCCAAAGAACTCACCCGCGCCCGCAGCCTCGGGCGCAAGGTGGTGGTAGATCGGCCATTTCAGGTAACGCCGCACCGCCTCGTCGACGGTATCGGCCCAATTGCCACGCACCATGGCGACGTGGTGCTCGAAGCCATTGCGCACGACAAACTTCATCATTGCCTGGAGCTTCTCCACCCGCGTCACAGCAATGCCGCCGTCCATGGGAAACGGATCATCGGTGAACGCGCCTTCGCCGACATACGCCTTCAACGTCCCCCGCCCATCGTCGCTGGACAGTCGGAAGAATGTCATCGGGCCGGCCTTCACCTTGCCCTTCACCGCGCCAAAGCATTTCTCCGCCCCGATTACGGTGCCGAGCACATCAAGGTTGGAGATCTCCGGTTTATCGCCGATGAAACTCTTCGGGAAGTTGCCGCAATGGGTGCAGACACACATCTCGGGGTCCGCGCCGTAGTTGTTATTCCAGTCGAGGATCGCCGGCGGCGCCGTTGAAGCCAGCGCGAGCGCATACATAGAGATCGCGCCCATCACGTCGACCTCGCAGGCACTCGGCATGAGCTTCTCGCCCATCATCGACATGCTGAGGCACGTCGCGCAGCCGTAATTGTCCTGGATCGAGCGCCAGCATTGAATGGAACTGGCATCGCATTCGTTCTCGGCAATCCAGCGATCAAGTACGATTGAAAGTCTTGCCTGCTTGACGATGTTGTCGCGAACGATCTGGGAGGGAATGCGCCCGTAGCCATCAATATCCTTGAGCTTCGCCTGCACCTCGGGCGCCTCAGACGAGAGCGCCTCGGCCGCGCCGATGATCTCCGACATGTCGGCGGTCACGATGGTAATGCCCGACGCCTGCAACAGCTTCTCGCTATACCGCATGGTCTGAAACGGCGAGGTGCGTGCCCCGATGGCCCCGATGCGCGCCCCTCTCAGGCCGCGCACAACTCGGCAGACCCCGGCGAAGCGGTTTAGGTCGTCCGCGAAACCTTCGCTCGCGACATCCATTGTATGAAGGCTCGTGTCAGTAAACGGGATGCCGTACTGGTAAAAGTTGTTCGCCACGGAAATCTTGCCACAGAAGGCATCTCGCCGGCTGTGCACGTCGACCTTGCCAATCTCATCATTAGAGGCCTGCAGGAGGATCGGCACATTTAGCCCGGCCCGCGTCACAGTCTCCACAATGGCAATCTCATCGCCAAAGTTCGGCAACAAGATCACCATGCCATCGATCTCGTCGCGGCGAGCCCGGAAGAATTCCGCGTATAACACCGCATCGGAGCGAGACTGAACGGCACCGAACTCCGTCGCCTCGAGCGGCAGGATAACCGGCTCGATCTGCAGCTTGTCGAGTTGGGCGATGGCCTCTTGACGCGCGGCGATGGCTGGCGTGCCGTTGAAGAACTGCCGGCTACCAACCACCACGGCCAGCCTAAGCGGCCTGGCAAAAATTCCCATACCCCCCCCCTTTAGCCATAGGTCCCGCCGGTTGGCGGGATTCGCGAATGGCTTCGCTTGATTGCGTTTGTAACCACCGGCTTGACACTATGGCAAGTAAAAGATTCGTTTTCTTCGTTTTACTTTCGCTTTTTTTCACATACCCTAAGAATTCAGAACCAGAACGCCTGAAATGGGTTCATGAGGGGTAGCCCACGTCGAGGTGCACGCGGGCGAGGTCTTGCGCGGCCGGACCAATGGGGAACCGCTTGGCGAAAACCGTCTGAAGACGCATAAGCTTGCCCTGGCAAGCTATGAGAGTGCGGTGAACAAAAGCACAATCAACATGCGCCGCTGGGGCCAGGCGATCGGAGCGTCAGCCTGCGCCCGCTGTTGCCACCCTTCGCCGACCGGCCCCGCCCTCGCGGCCGGCCAGCGCCAAAACAAGGATCACCACCACGCCCTGCACCATGTCCTGCGCCCCCGGCGGCAGGCCCATGATCTGCATGGTCGTCACGATCAGGATCAACAGCACGGAGGCGACGAAGGTGCCGAGCGCTGTGGCCGAGCCGCCGAAGATCAGCGTGCCGCCCACCACCACCGCCGCGATCGATTGCAAGAGATAGGGCTGCCCCATCTCCAGGAAGGCCCCGCCGACGTAGGCGCCGAGCAAGAGTCCGGTCAGCGAGGCCATCACCGAAGAGATCAAGAATGCGATTCCGATTACCCGCCCCGCCGGGATCCCCGCCAGCCGTGCCGCCTCGCGGTTCTGGCCGACGGCGATCAGCATCTGGCCGTAGCCGGTGAACCGCAGCACCAAGGCGGCGAGCCCGACGCAGGCCGCTGCGATCAGCGCCATCACTGGCAACCCTTCGACCCGGGCGCCGACGATCGCCTTCAGAAGCGGGCTAACCGCGAATCCCGGGATCATGCCGTTGGCCAGAAGCGTCGCCGTCGCCAGCACATAGCCGGAGGCGAGCGTGGCTATGATCGCCGGGATCCGCAGCTTCACCACCAGCCCGGCGTTGATCAGCCCGACGACCAGCCCCACCCCCAGGGCCACCGCCACGCCGAGCGCCAGTCGCCCATCATGGCCGCGCACCGTCAGGAGAGCAAGATAGGCGTTGAGCGTCAGCACCGAGGGAATGGACAGGTCGATATTGCCCCGCCCGGTGGTGACCACGAACATCTGTCCCAGCCCGACGATCGCCAGGAACGAGGCCGAGAGCAGGATGCCGGAGAGACTGCCGAGGCTGAAGCGGCTGGTGACAACCGAGAGCACGATCCACAGGATCAGCACCGCCAGCGCCGACCAGATCCAGCGGTTTCTCTGCGCCCAGCGGGCGATCCCGGCCTCAGTCATTCCTCCGCTCCCTTCTGGATCGTCAGCGCCCGCACGGCCAGAAGACCGATCAGCACCAGCCCTTGTGCGGCCACGGTGAAGTCACTCGAGACGCCCAGCAGCCCCAGAAGCGCACCAATCAGCGACAGCGTCACCGCGCCAGCCACCGCTCCGAAGGGCGAGATGATGCCGCCCAGCAGCGTGCAGCCCCCCATCACCGCCGCCGCCACGCTCAGCAGCGTGTAGGAATTGCCGGAATTGATGTCGCTCGCCGTATTGATCGCGGTCAGTGCCAGCCCGGCCAGCGCCGCGAAAATCCCGGCAACAAGGTAGCGGAGAAGCGCAATCCGCGTCGCGGACCAGCCAGAATTCACCATTGCCCCCGCGTTGTTGCCAAAACCCCGTAGCGCCACCCCGATCGGAGCTTGGTTCACCCCATAGGCGAGCATCGCTACTATCAGGATCATCAGCACCGAGGTTGGCAGCCCAAGGATCTGCCAGTTCACCGCGGCGCTCAGCCAGGCCGGGCTCGCGCCCCCCGGCGTCGGCTGGATCGAATAGCCGATGCCGGACCAAATGAACGAGGCCCCCAGCGTCACTACGATTGCCGGGATCCGGCGCGCCTGGATCAGCCAGCCGAGCCCGGAATAGGCCAGGATCACCGCCAGAATCGCCAATAGGCCGAGCGGCGGATGGGCGTAGAGCAGCGTCGCCGCCAGAACGCTCGTGAGCCCGGCGAAGGCGCCTACGCCGAGGTCGATCTCGCTGCCGCCGATAATGTACATCTGCGCCATCGCAACCAGCACCAGCGGTAGCGCCGGTATCAGCAGAAGGTCGAGCCCAAAAACCGAGGCCACCAGCGGATTGGCCCAGACCATGATCGCGAAGACCAGCGCCAGCCCGAGCAACGGCGCCGCCCGGACGGTCCCCTCGCCCAGCCGGCGCAACCCGCCAGCGCCAGCCGAGTCCTCCTCCCGCCGCTCGCCGATATGAGCGAAGGAGGCCGCGACCATCGCCTCCTCGGTGATCTCGGGCCCGGCAAGCTCGCGCACGATCCGCCCGTCGGCAAAGACCAGCACCCGGTCGGCCGCCAGCAGCTCGGCATCCTCGGTGCTGTGCCAGATCAGCGTATGGCCCTCCTGGGCCGCGGCATCGCAGAGCCGGTAGAAATCCTGCTTGGTGGCGATATCGACACCCCGCGTCGGATCGTCGAGCAGGATCACCGGCGTCCCGGTCGCAAGCGCTCGGGCTACCAGCGCCTTCTGCTGATTGCCGCCGCTCAGCTCCAGGATGTTGGAGCCGAACCGCCCGGTGTCGAGTTGCAGAGCCTCGGCATGCGGCACCGCCGCCGCCGCCTCCCGGCCGGCCGAGACCAGCCGCAACATGCCCTGCCGCGCGATCCGGCCGATGCCGATGTTGAAAAGCACGGTGCCGAGCGGGAAGACGCCTTCCTTGCGCCGGTCGCCGGCGATGAAGCTCGCCTCGCCCAGCCTCATAACATCACCACCGCGTCCGCCAGCAAAGACCGCCTGCAGCAGATCCTTCTGGCCGCAGCCCTCGAGCCCGGCAAGCCCAATGATCTCGCCCCGCCGGATCTCAATTGGCCGCTCCAGACCCTCGGCGAACGCGCCACCAACGCGCACCACCACCTCCCCCCCACCGGCTACCTTTGCCGCGCCATGGTGATGGATCACCCCGGCGTCGCCCCCCATAAGCTCCACGAGCCTGCCGATCGACGCCTCGCGCACCGCCCCGGTCCAAGCCAGCCGACCATTTCGCAGCACCACGACCTCGGTCGCGATGTCGATCACCTCGTGGAGCTTATGGCTGATGAAGATGAAGGAGAGCCCTTCGGCCCGGCGTTCATGCATGAAGGCCCGCAGTTGGCGCGAACGCTCCTGGCCGAGCGAGGAGGTCGGCTCGTCGAGCACGATAAGCCGCACCCCAGGAGTCGCCACCGCGCGGGCTATCTCCACCATCTGCCGCTCGCCGATCGTCAGATGCCCCACCTGCGCATCAACATCGATCCCCGGCTCCGGAAACACTGCCTCCAGCGCCGCCCGCGCCCGGGCACGGTAGCGCTCGCGCCAGCGCCGGCCGATCCGCGCGCCCTGCGGCTCCTCCAGAAAGAAGTTCTCCGCTACCGTTAGATTGGTGCAGAGAGAAAATTCCTGATGCACCATGCGGATGCCGCGCCGCTGTGCCTCGGCGGTGCCGTAATCGGCGAAGTGCACCGCCTCACCGGCGAAGGCGATCGTCCCCAGCGTCGGCGGCAGCGCCCCGCAGAGGATGCGCATCAGTGTCGACTTGCCCGCACCATTGCCGCCAACGAGGCCGATCACGTCGCCTGGCCGCACCTCCAGATCGATCTCGGCATTGGCCAGCGTCGCCCCGAAGGCCTTGGTAATCCTGCTGAGGCGGACGACGGCGTCGCCGTCGGCCGCGACGATAGCCCCTACGGCCTCCAGATGGCCCGGCGCGTGCCCGGCGAAGCGGATATCGGTCATGCATCCCTCGGAGTGACGTCGGGGCCGGCCAGGCCCGTCTTCGCGCGGCCGGCCCGCTGGATCAATCTGCCCGTGCAAGAACGGTTACTTGAGCAGGTTCTTCTTAACCCAGTCGAGCGAATAGCTGGGCGAGATGATCTGCCCGGCCGGAAGCTTCGCATATTCTGCAAGGTTGCTGTCGTCGACCGTCGCCACCGGCATGATCATCATTTTCGGCGCCTTGGCGCCCTTTAGGATCGACAGGCCCAGCCAGAAGGCCGCACCGCCGATCCCCGGCGTCGTATTCATCGAGATCGTGTTGTAGCCGTCCGCGGCATGCTCCTTGGCCCACCATTTTACGAAATCGGTGCTGCCTCCGCCCTCGATGATCGGCATGTGGCCCTTGTACTGGCCGCCGAACTGCTCGAAGGCCTGGGCGATGCCGATATCGTCGCTGCCGCCCTGCGCCAGGACCGCATCGACATGCGGCAGGCTCGGCAGCACATTGGTGATCGCCGCCTGAGCGACCGAGGCCGTGGCCTGGCCGTAGACCGTCGCCACCACCTTCACGTCCGGGTATTTCTTCAGGACGCTCTGCTGCGCCTCGTACATGTCATGGTCCGGCGCCGAGCCCTTCACGCCGCGCACCTGGATGATGTTGCCCTTGCCCCCGATCATCTTCATCACCGCCTCGGCCTGGGCCTTCTTGTAGCCGGTGAAGTCGAAGTTGAGCTGGTAGTTGCAGGGCGCATTGGCAATCGAGTCGAAGGAGACGACGATGATCCCGGCCTTGCAGGCCTTCTCGATCACCCCGTTCACCGCCGTCTCGGAGGCGGCATCCACCAGGATCACATCCACCTTCTTCAGGATCAGTTCGGCGATCTGGCTGTTCTGCTGCGCCACCGAGCCGTCGCCGTTCATGGCGATGTAATTCGCGATCTGGCCGTCCGCCTTGGCCTTCTTGGCGGCCGCGTCGAAGGCCTCCACCATCTGGTGGCGCCAGGTATTGCCATAATAGGCATTCGACAGCGCGATCACCGGCGCAGAGGGCGAGGCAATGGCCGGAAACGCTCCGCCCGCGGCCACCACCGCGGCGCCGACCGCCGCCGCAAGACCAAGTCTCATCATTTATCCTCCCATGTTCTGTCGCGCCGCCCGTTTAGTGCCGACGCCAACTATGATGCTTATTATACCAGTTGCTTCGTGACAAGCCCCTTTGGTAAGAGTAATAGGGCAATCGGGGTACGGTAGGCGGAGGAGCACATGTACGGAGCGCTTGAGGGAGCCTGGTTTGAAATCCTGGATGATCGCTTCCGGACACTTTTCGCACCGCATATTCATGTCGAGCGGCTCTGGAGCGGCGCCCGCTGGTCCGAGGGTCCGGCTTGGTTTGCCGCGGGCCGTTACCTCGTCTGGTCCGACATTCCCAACAACCGCATGTTGCGCTGGGATGAAACAGACGGCTCGGTCTCCACCTTCCGCTCACCCTCAAACCACTCGAACGGAAACACGGTGGATCTCGAGGGCCGACTTCTGAGTTGCGAGCATCTGACCCGTCGCGTTACCCGGACCAATCACGATGGCCGCATCGATATCCTCGCAGATCGTTTCGAGGGTAAGCGCTTCAACTCGCCCAACGACATCGTTTGCAAGTCCGACGGATCGATTTGGTTCACGGATCCAACCTACGGAATCCTTAGTGATTATGAAGGAGAGGAGACGGCGCCAGAGATGGATGGCTGTCACGTCTACCGCATTGACCCGACCGACGGCGCCGTCACCTGTGTCGCCAACGACTTCGTGCAGCCGAACGGCCTCGCCTTCTCGCCGGACGAAAGCCTGCTCTACATCTCCGACACCGGCGCCTCGCACCGCCCGAAGGGCCCGGCCCATATCCGCCGCTTCTGCGTCGGCGCCGATAACCGCCTCTCCGGCGGCGAGGTGCTGGCGACCTGTACCGCCGGCTTCTTCGATGGCTTCCGCGTCGACCGCGCCGGCCGCATCTGGTCCTCCGCCTTCGACGGCGTGCACTGCCTGGCGCCAGAGGGCGACCTGATTGGCCGCATCCGCATCCCCGAGATGGTCGGCAACCTCACCTTCGGCGGCCACCGTCGCAATCGAATCTTCATCTGCGGGACCAGTTCACTCTATTCTGTTTTTGTCATGGCAAATGGCCTCGGCCTTGGTTGACCGGCGGGCTCAATCTACTTGCTTGGAACGTACGGAAAACCTACTACTGGTATCATGAGCACAAAGAATCCCATATCCCGCGTGAAGCTATCCGACCAGGTGCAGCGCCGCCTCCTCTCGATCATTGAGACCGAGGGGCTCGAGCCAGGTGACGTCCTTCCCTCCGAGCGGGAGCTCATGGAGCGCTACGCCGTCGGCCGCCCAGCTATCCGCGAGGCGATGCAAAATCTCCAGAGAATGGGACTGGTGGAAATCAAGCACGGCGAACGTCCGCGCGTGGCCGAGCCCTCGTTCGATCGAATGGTCGGTCAGATGAGCGAGTCGATGCGCCATATCCTTGTTCACTCGTCGACCAGCCTCAGCCATCTCAAAGAAGCTCGAGCCACCTTCGAGATGGAGATGGCCCGCATCGCCAGCCGCAAGCAAACGCCCAAGGATATTGCCGATCTGAAGGACATCCTAAAGAAGCAGGAAAGCGTCCGCCTGCTCTCCCCCGCCTTCCTGGAATGGGACGGCCGCTTCCATCACCGCATCGCCGTGATTAGTGGCAATCCGATCTTCTCCTCGCTCAGCCGGGCGCTGTTCGACTGGCTCGCCCAGTTCCACTTCGACCTGGTGCGCAAGCCCGGCTTGGAACAGCTCACCCTCTCCGAACACTGGCAGATTCTCGAGGCCATCGAGCGCGGTGACGCGGATGATGCCGCCCGCTTCATGAGTGAGCACCTGAACCGCGCCAACAGCCTCTATCATCAAGACAATTACAGTCTGCGCAAGTAACGCCACCAAGGCGGGACGACTTGCAAGCGCGCCCCAACTGGTATAATGAGCATTCAACGTGCTTAACGGGAGACACTCGAGATGACCGGGCTGGAACGGGCCCTCTACGGCACCACCGAGCCCGCCGCCGCGGCGCGGGCGCTTACGGCCGGCCCTCTCTCACTCTCTATCGAAGCCAACATGCTGCGCAGCCTGTGCTGGCATGGAACTGAGCTGGTCCGCGCCATCAGCTACCCCATACGCGACGTCGACTGGGGCACGATGCTCATTTCGACCACCGCGGAGGCGCTCGATCCTGGAGCGGGTACCTATTTCCGCCGGTTCGAGACGACCGACGGTGCTCTATCCGGAACGCTCGATCTCACCGTCACGGCAACCGGCCGGATCGAGATCGACCTCACCCTCAGCCCCCAACGCGATCTTCAGGTCAACCGCGCTGGATTCACCATCCTTCATCCGATTTCTGACCTTGCCGGGGCACCGATCGAGATCAGCCATGCCGATGGCTCCATTGAACGTGCACGCTTCCCAGAAGTCATCTCACCCGACCAGCCAGCCCGGGAAATAAAAGCGCTGGCCTACGCAATCGCTCCCGCGCGGGTCGAGATCGAGATGGAGGGCGAGGTTTTCGAGATGGAGGACCAGCGCAACTGGTCTGACGCCTCCTACAAGACCTACTGCCGCCCCCTGGCGCTACCGTTCCCATACCGCCTTGCCGCTGGCGCCGAGATCCGCCAGCACGTTAGCATCCGTTTTTCCGGCCCCGCCCCCGCCGCCGCCAGCCTCGCGCACGACCCGAGGCTCTTGCTGGAGAAGACCGCCGAACAGCTCCCCGAACCGTCGCTCGCGGTTGAGCCTGGGTGGTCGCTGCATTCCGGACCTGCAGCGGCGGCGTTGGCCTCCTCACGCCGCCTGATCCGCCTCGACCTTCGTACCAGCACCGCAGCGACAGACCTGCTCGATGCCCTCGCGAACACGACTGCAGCCTACGACATAGAGCTCGTCACCGCGGACGACGCCCCTACATTAAAGGCTCAGCTCTCGGCCATTGCCGCAGAGATTGTCCAAATCGGCCGCTCTCCGGAGCACGTAATAGCGCTGCCCGCCGCCTACCTGGCAAGTTACCAGCCCGAGGGCACTTGGCCCAAAGGTGCGAGCCCAGCAGACGCACGCTCGGCCGCGCGCGCCACTTTTCCGGGCCTTGCTATCGGCGGCGGCATGCTCACCAATTTCACCGAACTAAACCGTCATCGCCCAGATCCAAAGACGCTCGATTACATGAGCCACGGAACCACAGCGATCGTTCACGCAGCCGACGATGTCTCAGTCAGCGAAACCATCGAAGCACTGCCACAGATCTTCCGCTCCGCTCGTGCACTGGCGCCAGAGAAGCCGTACCGACTCGGTCTCGTCTCTATCGGGATGCGTTCGAATCCATATGGCGCCAGCACCGCCCCGAACCCGGAGCGCATGCGCAAAGCGATGGCGATGGACGATCCCCGCCACGGCGCGCTCTTCGGCGCGGCATGGCTTCTCGCCGCCATTGCGGCCACCGAAGGCGCAGGGGTCGAGGCGATGGCACTCGGCGCCCCTGCCGGCCCCTTCGGCCTGGTTGAGGCAGACCGACTTCGCCCCGTCTTCCACCTTTTTCGGGCACTTCAGACCATGTCTCCTGGCCGCCGCCTCCGGCCGCGGCTGGCCGATCGGGCAATCCATGTGGTGGCTGCGGCCCTTGCCGGCGGAACTGTCCTCGCCGCTGCCAATCTCGGGACTGCGCCCCGCGCCTTCACCCTGCCCGCTCGCGCTCGCGTCCGCCGGCTCGACACCGAAACTCTCGCCGCAGCCGAGACTGATCCCGACTGGCTGACCCACGCGCCGGCCTACCAAGCCAGTGCAATCGACCTGCCTCCCTTCGCCCTCGCCTTCGCTGAACTGGACGCCTGATCTCATGCCTTCCCCAATCCGCATCGAAGCAGACTATCTCATCGAAACCGCCTACGACCCCCGAGCCGCGATCGAGGCTATGGCCGGTGAGCAGTCCTCCGGCACCTTCGTTCCCGTGCCAGGCGAGACGGAAGAACTGAAGGCCCGCGCCGCGGCTCGCATCGAGGCGCTCGACATCATCGGTCCGGTCGGCCCTCCCAGCCTGCCGGGCGCCGGTGAGCCTCCGGGCGGCGGCGCACCGGTCGCCGCCCGGATCACGCTCTCCTGGCCGATCGACAACATCGGCCCGTCGCTGCCGAACCTTATGGCGACCGTCGCCGGCAACCTCTTCGAGCTGCGCCAGTTCTCCGGCCTCCGGCTCATGGACATCCGCCTGCCAGCGGAGTTCGCCGCCGCCTACCCGGGCCCGAAATTCGGCGTCGACGGCACCCGCCGGCTCTCCGGCGTCACCGGCCGGCCGCTGATCGGCACGATCATCAAGCCCTCCGTCGGCTTCTCGCCAGAGGAGACGGCGGGCCTCGTCGCCCAGCTCTGCGCCGCTGGCATAGACTTCATCAAGGATGACGAGCTGCAGTCCGACGGCCCGGCCTGCCCATTCGAGGCCCGCGCGAAGTCGGTGATGCGCGAGATCGAGGCCCATGCGGACCGCACCGGCCGCAAGGTGATGTACGCCTTCAACCTTACCGGCGAGGTAGACGAGATGCGCCGCCGCCACGATCTGGTGGAACGTCTCGGCGGCACCTGCGTCATGGTCAGCCTCAACTCGGTGGGCCTCGCGGGTGCCATTGCGCTCGGACGCCACACCCGCCTGCCAATCCACGCCCACCGCAACGGCTGGGGCTATCTTACCCGCGCCCCGGCGCTCGGCTGGTCCTATGTCGCCTGGCAGAAGCTCTGGCGCCTCGCCGGGGCTGACCACATGCATGTCAACGGGATCGACAACAAGTTCTGCGAGGCCAACGACAGCGTCATCGCCTCGGCCCGCGAATGCCTAAAGCCGATGTTCGACGACAAGCCCTGCACTGTCATGCCCGTCTTCTCCTCCGGCCAGTCCGCCCGCCAGGCCGGCGCGACCTATGCCGCGCTCGGCTCTGCCGACCTGATCTTCGCCGCCGGCGGCGGGATCATGGCCCATCCCCAGGGCCCCGCCGCCGGTGTCGCCTCGCTCCGCGAGGCTTGGGAGGCCGCGCTCGCCGGCATCCCGGCCGCCGACTATGCGGCCACCCATCCCGCGCTCGCCGCGGCGCTGTCGAAATGAGCCCGGCCGGGGCCCTTCCGGACGGCCCGCTCGTCGCCTTCTACGGCGACGACTTCACCGGCGCGTCGGCGGTGATGGAGGTGATGGCCTTCGCCGGGCTGCAATCGGTGATGTTCCTCGACATCCCCGACGCCGCCAGCCTCGCCCGCTTCCCCGCCGCCCGCTGCATTGGCATCGCGGGCATCGCCCGCTCGCAGCCGCCCGGCTGGATGGCGCGAGAGCTGCCGCCGGTCTTTGCCGCGCTGGAACGCCTCGGCGCCCCGGTCATCCAATACAAGATCTGCTCCACTCTCGATTCCGCGCCCCATATCGGCTCCATCGGCGCGGCGCTGGAGATCGCCCTGCCGATCGTCTCCCGCCGCCCCGACGTTGCCGGGTGGCAGCCGCTGGTGGTCGCCGCCCCGGCGATCCGCCGTTACCAGGCCTTTGGCACCCTCTTCGCCGCCTTCGGGGCGGAGGTGTTCCGGCTCGACCTCCACCCGGTGATGCGCCGCCACCCCGTCACCCCGATGGACGAGGCCGATGTCCGCGCCCATCTCTCCCGCCAGACCGCCCACCCCTTCGCCCTCATCGACCTGCTGGCGCTGAAATCCGGCGCTGCCCAAACCCGCCTCAACGAGATCCGCGCCGCCGGCAACGCCGCCGTCGCCCTTGACGTGATCGACGAGGAGACGCTGGTCGCCGCCGGCGCGCTGATATGGGCCAACCGCGCCGGCGGGCTTTTTGCCTTGGGCTCCCAGGGCCTCGAATATGCGCTCGTCGCCCATTGGCACGCGGCGGGCCTGTTGCCGCCGCCGCCGACCCCGCCGCGCCCTGCGGCAACGGCGCTCCTGCCCACGGTCTCTGGCTCGGTCTCCGCCACCACCGCGGAGCAGATCGCCTGGGCCGCCGACCACGGCTTCACCCCGATCGCCCTTGAAGCCGCCGCTGCGACCGATCCCGCTCGTTGGCAGGTGGCGCTCGACACCGCCGCCGCGGAAGCCGCGGCCGCCCTCGCCGCCGGCCGCTCGCCGCTCGTGGCCACCGCTCGCGGCCCGGAGGATCCCGCCGTCGCCCGCCTCGCCGAGGCGCTGGCCCGCAGCGCGGCTGAGCCCGCCGCCGTCAACCAGCGGATCGGCGAGGGGCTCGGCCTGATCCTCGCGCGCCTTCTACGCCACCCCGGCATCAGCCGTGCCGCCGTCCTCGGCGGCGACAGCTCCGGCCATGCCTGTCGCGCCCTCGGCATCACTGCGCTCGAGGCCGTGGCGCCCCTCGCCCCAGGCTGTCCACTTTGCCGCGCACATGGCTCGGCTGCACCGGTCGACGGGCTCGAAATCGCACTGAAGGGCGGCCAGATGGGCCCGCCCGATATTCTGGGAATCATTCGCGCCGGTGGCGCAACAGCACATGGGAGTACATAAAATGACCAAGATAGCATTGCTCGGCGCCGGCGGGAAAATGGGCCTCCGGCTTTCGAAGAACCTCCAGGGCACGCGCTTCGACGTCGCCCATGTTGAGGTCTCAGCAGAAGGCCGCGATCGGCTAAAGGCTGCAACCGGCATCGACTGCATCGAACAGGGCCAGGCCCTCTCTCGCGCCGATGCTGTGGTAATGGCGGTGCCGGACCGGATGATCGGCAAGGTCCTCACCACCTTCGTCGCCGATCTCGACCCAGGTACTTCTGTCATCATGCTCGACGCCGCCGCCCCGCATGCTGGCGAATTACCGAAAAGGCCGGACGTGACCTATTTCGTCACCCATCCCTGCCACCCGCCAATCTTCAACGACGAGACCGAGTTCGAGGCCCGTACCGACTTCTTTGGCGGCGTGAAGGCCAAGCAGCATATCGTCTGCGCTCTGATGCAGGGCCCGGAGGCGCATTATGCGCTCTGCGAGGAGGTTGCCCGCACCATCTATGCCCCGGTCATGTCCGCCCACCGCTGCACGGTGGAACAGATGGCGATCCTCGAGCCCGCGCTCTCCGAAACCGTGGGGGCCACACTGTCGCTGGCGCTGCGTGAGGCGACAGAGGAGGCCATCCGCCGCGGCGTGCCGCGCCAGGCCGCGGTGGACTTCATGCTGGGCCATCTCAACATCGAAATTTCCATCGCCTTTGAGATCTTTAAGGAGGGCAAGTTCTCCGACGGAGCGCTGCAGGCCATCGAGCAAGCAAAGCCTCAAATCTTTCGCGACGGCTGGCTCGACCGCGTCTTTGCTTCCGAGGCGGTAATGCAGTCGGTCAAGGACATTTGCAACCCGCCGTCATAGCCAGCGCTTGTCGGGGAAAGGTGTTTGCGACATCTATAGTTCGGCAATAAACGTGCAGCGATTGCAGCCAATGGCTGTGATCGCGTCGAGCTTTTCTCGTTTCCGCTTGAATGAGCAAACGGTCGCGATCGCAAATCAAAAACAATTGTGAGGTATGCGGACCGGAGCCATCCCGACGCAGACCCTATCAGGTGAGCCTATTCCTGGCCGCGGCCGATAGGGCGACGTGACCGGCCCTTTGTAGTCATTCGAGTGCCAAACCGACGCCGCGACGCAGCATCCGCAAAGCTGACACTCAGACCAGGGCTCTTCGGGAAATCAACAAGCCATCGGCATCGCAGTAGACGTAGTCCCCCGGCCGAAAAGTCGTCCCGCCAATTTCAACGGGCACTTCCTGACTTCCGATGCCAGCGCCGGCGCTTCTCCTTGGTGTCACACCGAGGCACCGCACACCGACCTCAAGGCAATCGATTTCGTCGCGGTCCCGGATGGCGCCGTGAATAATGATGCCCGCCCAATCATTATGGAAAAGAAGGCCCGCCATCTTATCTCCGAACAGCGCGCTTTGAAGGGACCCTCCTCCGTCGACCACCAGTACGCGACCTTTACCCGGCATCTCGAGCTCGGATTTCAGAAGAGCATGATCCTCGAAGCACTGCAGCGTCGCAACGGGCCCGAAGAACGAACGCTTCCGGCCGAGGATCAGAAACGAGAGGGAACAGACCTCGACCTCCGAGCTAAACGCATCGTGGATATCTGCCGTTTTCATGAGGTTAGCCCGCTATCAAAACGATATTGCCGTTCGGACAATACAAACTTCATTCGGGATGCGCGGCCCGCAGGTTCGCGAAGCCGCAGACCTTGCCGGCGATCGCGCTCGCCACGACCGTCGCCGGACTCGCGAGCCAGGTCGTGCCAGGCCCGCCCCGCCCTGGGAAGTTTCGGTTGATCGCCGAGATCGTCACCTGGCCCGGATCGGTCGAAACCCCGGGGCCACATTGACCACAGGCACCGCAGGATGGGCCCAGAATTTCGGCGCCGATGCCACGGAAAGCGTCCATGTAACCCTTCTTCTCACAGTAATCGCGCACCTGCAGGGTGCCGCACTGGAGGTAGAGCTTGGTCTCCGGAGGAACGCTCAGGCCCCGTTCGAAGGCCCATTGGGCGACCTCGTGATAGGCGTCGAAGTCGTCCCTCTTTCCGGCGGTGCAGGATCCTCCGTAGGCGATGTCGACATGGACGGTGTCAGAGAACGTCTCAAGCGCGAGCCCGTTACCGGGATCGCCGGGGCTTGCGAGCATCGGGCCGACCCGGGAGCAGTCGATAGTGAGCACATCGGCATAGATCGCCTCCGGATCGGATTGCATCCAGTCCTCGAGTTGGAAATCGACCGCCCGGCGCTCTCGCAGGAACGCGACCGTCGTTGCGTCCGGCGCACAGATGCCGGTCAGCCCGCCCATCTCGGCCACCATGTTAGTCAGTGTCGCGCGCGCGTCCACGCTCATGGCATCGATCACTGGGCCTGCGAATTCGAAGATCTTGCCAAGGCCGCCACCTTCGCGGATGAGCGAACTCGCGAGAATGGTGAGGGCGACATCCTTGGCCGACACACCGGGCGGCAGCTCGCCCTCCAGCCGTACGAGCAGGCTTTCGGCCATCGTCAGGCGGCAAGCCCCGGTGACGAACGCGTTCGCCATGTCCGTGGTCCCGATGCCATACGCAAAGCAACCGACCGCACCGAGGTGCGTCGTATGGCTGTCGGTTCCGACGATGAGCTGGCCGGGCAACGCATAAAGCTCGGTCATCATCGCGTGGCTGATGCCTTCCGATCCCTCCTCACCTACGAGATAGCCGTGGCTTTTCAATCCGTACTCTCGTTCGAACGCCCTGTGGGCCTGGGATAGCGCGCGAACGCCCGGAAGCAGCCCCTGCGACAGATGCGTGGGCGAGCGGTGGGAATAGGAGAGATGGTCCTCGAAGAGCAGGATGGTTCCAGGATTCCTGAGGGCCAGCGGCCGTCCGAAGCGGTCGTGCAGCATATGCGCGGCCATCCCGGTGTAATACTCGTGGATGAAGCGCCAGTCGGCTCGCACGAAGCCGCCGGTTCCGGGCCGCATGTCCCAGTCGAGCCCCTCGACCTGAAGGCGGGCCCTGGCGACAATCTTCTGAGCAAGCGTCTGCGGGCCGGCGGGCGTATCGCCGACAGGCCTGGCATGGGCAAGGTGGCGCTCTCCGAAGCTCAGCAGCCCACCCTCCCTCAGGATTGCCGAGGCAAGGGAGTCGCGGCCGGCGACGAGCTCTTCCAACGGGATATCCTCGCCCGCCCGGATCCGATCGATCAGCCCGAAGTCGCTCGAGGTGAAGATGCCAAGATTGTCGCAGTTCTGCCGGTAGATGCGCTCGAAGCTCTCGGCGATCACCAGCCGGATACCGGCCGAGCGCTCAGCCAGAGGCGAATGCTCTCGTGACGAGCCCTTGCCGTAGCGCTTTCCGGCCACGAGCACCGAGAACCCGCCCCGGGCAAGCGTTCCCTCGCCAATCGCCTTGACGCCCCCGAACACAGTCCCGGTGTGGGCGTAACGGCCAAGCGTCTCGTCGAAATTCAGGAGCACCGGCAGCGGGGTAATCTCGTCTGTCGAAACATTCGAGCGACGCGGCGACGCCTCTTCCAGACCGAGGTCCGCACCGGCGAGTTGCGCCGACATCGCTGCGGCGTCATCGCTCAGGATTAGGATGCGTCCAGAGAACTTCATCGTACTCCCACCGTGTTGTTGGCAACGAAAAGGACGAGCTGGGGCACCGCCACGAGCAACAGCAGGGTGAGCAGCATCAGCAGCACGTAGGGGAAAGATCCGCGGATGATCCTCGACATCGGCGCCCGGGTGATGGCCTGGATCGTGAAGAGGTTCATGCCGACCGGCGGCGTAATCATCGCCACCTCGAGATTCACAACCAGTAGGACGCCGTACCAAACCGGGTCGATGTGCAGGTGGATCATCGCCGGCAGCGTGATCGGCGCCGTGATCAGGATGATCGCAATGCTTTCGAGGAACATGCCGAGCACGATGATCAGCGCCATCATCGCCAGGACAAACTCGATCCGCCCCATCCCAGAGGCCGTCATCGCCTCAACGATCTGCTGCGGCACCCGCATCATCGTCAGCACGTGGGAAAAAACCGTAGCGCCTGCCAGGATCATGAACAGCAGCCCAGAGAGCTGCGCCGCCTCGATCGCGGCCTCCCAGATTTCGCGCAGCCCGACGGTACGGTAGATGAAGACGGTTATGAGGAGTGCGAGCCAGGCGCCGGCGGCAGCGGCCTCTGTCGCGGTGAAGACGCCGAGATACATTCCGCCGAGCACGAAGACCGGCAGTGTTCCCGCCCAGGCGGATTTCTGGAGCGCCTGCCCCATCTCGGTCAGGCCTGCCATCTTCTCGCGCGTCATGTTCGGCGCGCGTGAAGCGCGGAACGAGGCCCACAGGATGAAGACGCCGGCCATCAGGATACCGGGGACGATACCGCCCATGAAGAGCTTGCCGATCGATGTATCGGTAGAGACGCCATAGAGGATCATCGGGGCGGAGGGCGGGATCAGAATGCCCAGCGTGCCCCCTGCCGCGACGACCCCATAGGCCAGTCGCTCGTCATAGCCGAAGCGGAGCATCTGAGGGATTGCGACGGCGCCGATTGTCAGCGCAGTTGCTACGCTCGAACCGGAGATCGCAGCGAAAAGCGTGCAGGCGAGGATGGTAGCGATGGCGAGCCCGCCAGGCAGGTGCCGGGTGAATGTATAGGCAGTGTCGTAGATGTCGTCGACGACGCGGCCCTTGATCATGATATGGGCCATGAATCCGAAGAGCGGGATCGCCACGAGCAGGTATTCGTTCACCTGGTTGAAGATGACGCCCGAAATGCCGCCGAGGCCGCCCTCGAACATATAGAGCATCGCGCCGCCATAGATGGTCAGGCCGGCGAAGATAGGCACTCCCGTGAACAGGAGGACGAGCAGTGTTGCGAGGATGAGAAAGATGATCATTTTGAGCTCGCTTCCCGCGACACACCGGACCATCCGTCCACCGCCTCCCAGATCTGGCCGACAGCCACCAGCGCGAGCAGGACGCCGCCCAACGGCAGCAGGAGTTGAAGCAGCCACACAGGCAGTTCGAGCTGTCCCTCCGTCATGATGCCAATCAGTTTTGACATCATCGCCGTCTTCCAGCCGTTTAGGATCAGAAGTGCCGAGACACAGAGGACGGCGGAAGCGCCCCAGATGCGGACGACAAGCTGGGCTCTCCCCCGCAATCCGCCGGTGAGGATGTCGACGCCGATGTGGCCGTTCTGGAGAAGCACCTTGGGCGCCGACAGCATCACCACCGCCGTCAAGGTCAGCGACACGATCTCGTCGGTCCACTGCAGCGGGTTGCTGAAGACATATCGCATGACCACGGCGATCCCGATCAGGGTGAGATCGAACAAGATCAGCACCGCCGCGCCGGCCATGCAGAGGTCTACCAGTGCCCGGACTGCACGCGCATACAACCGCAGCCCCCGCGATGGCACCCTCACGATCCCGTAGGAGGCCTCCATTGCTCGCCTACATCTTCGAAACGAGATCGAGCAGCTTCTGCCCTTCCGCGCCGGTCTGGTCTACGAAAGCCTTGCGGACCGCGGGCTGCATGGCAGCCTTGATCGCCGCGTTTTCAGCATCCGTCCAAGCGCGCGCGTCCATACCGACGCGCTTTAGGTTCTCGATGTCCTTCGGGTCGATGCCATCCGTCGGGGTGATCGATGCGCTGACGGCCTTGTCAGCGGCCTTGGTGATACCGTCCTGCACGTCCTTCGGCAGTTTGTTCCACCAAGCGGGGTTCACCACGAGGTTGTCGAAGGCCACGAATATAGGCGCTGCGCGCCCGTATTTCTGAACCTCATAGAACTTGCGGGAGTAAGCCGCCTGAACACCGGTGATGCCAGCATCAATTACGCCGGTCTGGAGCGCTTGGTACGTCTCCGACCCGGCCATAACGACGGGTGTCGCCCCCATCGCGACCAACCCCTTGTCGAAAAGCGGGGAAAGGCCACGGATTTTCACGCCCTTGAAGTCAGCCGGCGTATTCAGCGGATGCCCGTTCGAGGTGAAGATCAGGTCGTTGGTATCGACGATCCAGCCAATATTCTTGACGCCATGCTTCAGCATTTTGTCGTCGAGGAATTGGGCCGCGGCCGATTTGATGAACGCTCGTTGGGCCTCGGGCGAGCTCACGAGATACGGAATAAGGGTAACCCCCATCTCGGGAAGGGTGCCGCCCCACTGCAGGTTAACCACGGCCGCCGCTTCAACGTCGCCCGACGCAACCGCCGCAATCTGCTGCTTCGGGGCGTAGAGCTGGGCTGCCCCGAAAATCTGAACCTTCACCTTGCCATTTGTATCGGCCGCCACGTCCTTGGCAAACTGCTGGAGCAGGATTGCCGTGTGGTGCGTCGGCGGGAACTGGTGACTGAGGCGCATCGTGAAGTCCGCCGCCCAGGCCGACGTGCCGATAAGCGCAATCGCTGCCGCACCAACAAAGCTCCTGAAGTTCATTGTCATGGTCTCCTCCCGTTGACATTTGGCTCAGCCACGCGCCGCCCCTGCACCCAAATCCCCGCGGGGTGAGGCTGGGATGTGATGCGGCGGTCCTCCCGGCAACTTCCTTAGCGCAACGATAAAGCCCGAAATATTATAATGTTTGCACTGTTCCTCTCTATAATTTAGAGATCACGAATGGACTTCCGCCAACTGCTGATCTTCATTGAGATTTACAAGGCCGGGAGCATCGTCGGTGCAGCAGATTCGGTGCGATCTGCGCCATCCGTGCTGACCCATCACCTGCGCAATCTTGAGCATGAGGTCGGTGGCCCGCTGTTCGAGCGCCGGTCGCGCGGGGTTGAGCCAACCGACCTCGGGCGGAAGCTCTTTCCCCATGCGCTCGACATCCTCCGTACAATCCGCCTGGCGAAGCAGAGCCTGCAGGACGCGAAGTCTGAGATCACAGGCAGTGTCTGCGTGAGCCTCGCCTATTCGGCAGTCATCGGCATTGCCGATCTCCTTGTGGAGAGGGTGCTTTCCCGCCATCCGCTCATCCGCCTCGATATCGTCTCCAGCGTTTCAGGCGTGACCTTCGAGACTCTCTCGAATGCTGGGGTCGATCTCGCTGTCATCTACAGCCCAAGCCGGGACAGTCGTCTTCGCCTGACGCCCCTTCTTGAGGAGCGATCCGTATGCATCGGGCTGCCCGAGATCGTCGGCGAGGCGGATCAGGATCTGCCGTTGTCAGAGTTTCTCAAGATGAAATACATCCTGCCGCGCATGAGCGCCCGTGGCCGTGCACCGACCGACAATGCGGAGCACCAGCGCCTGATTGAAGATCACGCAACCATGTTCACGGAGAATGTCGAAGTCGCGTTCCGCTTCATCACTGGAGGTTACGGCTGCATGATGGGAAGCCGGCTATATTCCGACCACCTCAAGCACCGCGGCCTCATTGCCCGTCCACTCATAGACCCGGAAATCACCCGGACGCTCTATCTCTGCGAACGGAGGGACACGCCAATAACGCGAGCCATCGAGGCGGTCCGAGCCATCATATTGGAGACGATTGAGACGGCTGTCTCAACCGGCTACTGGCCATGCAGTCGCTTAACAAAAGATGGAGATCCAGGGTGACGCCGCCCTAACCTGACCGATTGGGGTGCAGACCCCTCTGCGCGACACCCCACGTACCACGGCCGAAGTCCCAAACGGCCCCTAACAGCCATCGGACTAAGTGATCGAATGCTGCGCCGCGGCGAGGTGTCCAGCGATTCATGTGGCATGCAGCGATCCCCTGACCGGGCATGCGCAGGATGCCCATTCGCCTTCAATGCGCCTCAGCGAGCTGGCAAGGGAAGCTCATCACGCTGCCCAACCAAGCTCTTTCAGGCTATTCCATGAATGCCATATCTTGGTCATGTGGGCGATCTTGTCTCCGGCAAACTGCATCACATAGACGTAGTCCGCCGTCGCCGTCTTGCCCGTCGGAGGCACGGGGCCATTGCACTCTTGACCTCAATGAAGCCGCTGTAAACACCCGTCCAGAGCGCTGAGCGATGCCTGAGAGCCTGAAAGACTGTAGGATGTCACATCCTTCCCGCTCTCGTCGCGCAGGAAGAGGGTGTTGCCATAGGTGACATCGGACAGGAACTCGCCGCTCCCTGCCTTGTTCGGCAAGGTGAACAGGACCGAGTTCTTGTAGAGGTCGGCGTCATTTAGGTTCCAGGGTTGACGACCGTCGATCTGGACCTGCAGGTTGGCGGTACCGCCATTGTCTCCAAAATTCCAGCTCGGCGAATAGAATTGGAGTTTTGTCGTGGCGTCCTTGTACTTCCAGACCGAAAAACTGTCCCCATTGTCGTAGTAGACCTCAGCGACGCAGGCCGAGGTGCCATCGTCCCAGGTTACGATTTGAACGTCCCAGTTCTTGTACTGGTACAGCGTGGTGCCATGGCTGGCGGCCGCCGCCACCGGCGAGGACAGGCACATCAATACCGCCACCAATGAAACCTGCGCGGAGCGTAGACGGCCCTGCAAGGACATATCGGTCAAATCGGGTGCTCCTTTCTTAATTGCACGTCAACTTGGCCCATATGCCTGGAAAGCCAACGGTCGATGCGGCCGAGAAGCGCTCTGGCAAGCTCGGGATCGAAGCCTTGCCGATAGAAGCGCGCGCATTCCGCCTCGATCATTTTTCGGAATGCCTTGTGTTCCAGACAGTTTTGGTTCGCCGCGGCGCAGCGGTGAGCCTGCATGCAACTCTCTTCGATCTGAAAATGTACCATCCCGTAGATGGTAAGGAAGCCAAGAAAGGCTTCGTAAGGCCGGGACGACTCGCCATTCTTGAGCGTATCGCGAAAGCAATCGACTGCTTCCAGCAGCGCTTTGTGCTGGGCGTCAATGTGCGCAAACCCGGTTCTCAGTTCCTGACGCAATTCCATAGCGCTTCACCTCCCTTGACCGACCATAAGGGCATTGCTTGCGAACGCGTGGCCAAAACCGAAGGCGGAAACCGCCGAAGGCCCAACCTAAATGATAGGCCGAGTGAAGTACGGTTTTGTCACGCGCGAAGCTCGCAATCTACAAATACCCCGTCGCCCAAGCACGGCAGGTTCCCATGGAAGAACGCTTACTCGACTCAGTACCGCCGACTTCCAGTGCACCGGTCTCGATCGGAAAAGCGTCGTCACCTCAGTCCTTTGTCTTCACAGTCTTCAGATAGGCTATGATGTCGTCGACCTGCGCGAGCGAAAGCTTGTTCGCGACCTTGCCCCAGCGCGGCATGATCGTGTCGAGCGGACCACCTTCTTCATCGATGCCGTCCATGATCGCGCGCTCCATCAGCTTGTCGTCGTGATGGTACTGATTTTCGAGTCCGGGCGACTGAAGGTCTGCGGATTTGGTGTCGCCGAGGGACACACCGCCTGAGGCATCGCGCTTATGACACACGGCACAATGGGCCAAGAACAGCCTTTTACCCGTAGCAGCGTTCCCCACTGCAAGTGCTGACGACGCGGAGAGTGCCACGGCGCCAGCCGCAATGAGCGGTATCGTAAGGTCGCTGATGAATTTGGTTGCAGAACGCATTGAACAGGCCTCCTGGTTTGCCGACGCAGTTATTGAGGTTCCCCTTTAGCCTCTATGCAGAGGCCTCCCCCGACTTTGATGCAGATCATGTCAATTATCCGGCCTTCCTCGACGAATGCAGATTCCGGAGATTCCGACCACACATTTTCGTGATATGCGTCGCCACTTGTTGCGCTGTTCTACGGCGGCACTGAGTTACAAACCGATGTGGCAGACGGGCCTGCGAGCCGTCTCTCCGCAAGTACCCCCGAACCCGTCCCCAACTACTGCTCCGGCACCAGAAACTCGCGCTTGCCGACGTGGTTGGAGGCAGAAACCAAGCCTTCGTCCTCCATCTGCTCCACCAGCCGCACGGCTTTGTAGTAGCCGATGCCGAGCTTGCGCTGGATGTAGGAGGTGGAGCATTTCCGGTGCAGGCGCGTTCCGCACCGGCAAAAGCTTGATCGAGATTCTGCCTCTGGCGATTCAGAGCGCAGTGAACGGCGCCCACACGATGCAGGCCGCGGCCGAGGGGGAGCGACTGCCGTTCGGGCGCATCGCTTCGTAGGCTCAGCTCTCTTCGCCGGGTTTCATCCGTAACAGGAGCCCATCGTGGCGAACGAACTGGTGGTACAACGCCCCTGAGGCGTGCATTCCGACGAGCAGGAGCAACGTCACCGCCAAGACGTTGTGGACGATCGAGACCGCGCGGAGATCGAAGAAATAGGCGAGTATTCCGGTGAGCGGGATCAGCACCATGGTTAGGTAGGTGGCCCATTGGACGACGTGGGCAACCGCTTCCATCCGCGGATCGAAGTCCTTGGGCGGTGGCGGGGCCGCGTGGCTGCGCTTCAGTTGCAGTCGCCAAAGGACGAGCACGAGAACTGCCGTGCCGACCGTAAGGTGTATGATGACACCGGGAGTGAATAGATAGCTGTGGGTTGTGATGAGGTAATGCCAGCCCGGCAGCACGATCCAGTAGAAGGCAAATTGCGACGCGATCAGCAGTGCCATCGCCCAATGCAGGAAGATTTGGACGGAATCGTAGGTTTGTGCTTGTTCTTGCACGGCAAGGCTCCAGCTCAGGTCTTGCCGGGTTATTCCGCGACTTTGCTGATAGAGACCTGACAATGCTGCGCTGCAGAGTGCGGCAGAACGTCTTGCCTATATGCCCCTCCGTAACCGGCCGATCTGGGCCGCAGTTGTAGCGATGATCCGTGATAGGCTCGGGGCATGGAGATTGATCAAGACCGGATTGACGAAGCCGTCTGTGAACAGGCATCGGAGTTTGCCCCTTCCTGGAGTGCGCCCCTTGGGCGCACTCCAATCCGAAATTGGTAAGTGAACTGGACTCAGCCGATCATCGCTCAGCTGTCTCCTGGAAATCGGTCATCCGGCTACGGGATGCTCTACCCCTCACACGAGCGATCGGAATGGGGGCGCGTCCCGACGTTCGATCTTGGCGCGGCGAAGTGGTGGAACCAGCCCAGCCTTCCAGCTCGAGCCTCGGCGTGTTGCTGATGGCGCGAATGGCCGCTCCTGCCGGATCCGGTAGCTGCCACGCCGCGGCGCCGGAGGTCCGCTCTCCGCCCGGAGGCGCACTGTCGTGACCTGGCACGGCGGAGAGATGGATAGGGGATGATTGATCGGCTTGCACAACCGAGAAGAGCACATACCCCAAATTCAGCATGTGTTATGCTCGGGCCAACCAAAGCCCGGGAGGCTGTTGCATGATCGACCGATCCGATCATTGGGAACGCATCTACCGCGAGAAGCCCGCGGCATCGCTGAGCTGGCACGAGGCGATACCGCGCGTCTCGCTCGATCTGATCGAGGCAACTTCGATCCCGAAGGACGCCTGGATCGTCGACATCGGCGGTGGCGCATCGCGTCTGGCCGATGGTCTCGTTGCCGCAGGCTACAGCAACCTCACCGTCCTCGATCTCTCCGCCACAGCCCTTGCCCAGTCCAGGTCCCGCATCGGACGCGAAGCGCCGGTCGAATGGGTTGTCGCCGACGTGCTCCAATGGGAGCCGACGCACCGCTACGCACTCTGGCACGACCGTGCCGTGTTTCACTTCCTAACCGCTCCGGAAGACCGCGCCTCCTATCGCGACGTGATGCTCAATGCGATCCGCCCGGGCGGGTACGCAATCGTCGGCACCTTTGCTCCGGACGGCCCCGAGCGGTGCAGCGGACTTCCTGTGGTCCGATATGACGCCAAGGCCTTGATGGATGTCTTCGGAATGGACTTCGCGCTGCGCCGCTCGATCCGGCACGAGCATGTCACACCGGCCGGGACGGTCCAGAATTTCCACTTCGGGACCCTGCAGCGGCTCTGATCCGGCGTCACGGAATGGAAGGTGCGGGCTGGGCGATGAAGGCCAGCGCCACCGGCCAGGACGCGGTCGGCTATATGGCTGGCTATGTCGTAGTGATGTAACCCGAAACGGCTTGGATTGGTCTTCAGGACGCAGCCGGGAACTCCGGCTGCGTCCCTTCAATTCGGTTTCTCCATTATTTCCAGGAACGATCCGAAATATTAAAAGTCCGAATTGTCGAACCGGAATTCCGTTTCACGGCATTTCTGTGCCACGCACCGGACCTCAGCCTTTTCGGCGGGTGCGGCAAACGCCTACTTCCAATGTTTGTGACGCTTGACACTCTGGCAGGCAGCCGCTTCAGCGGATTTTACCGAAGCGCCAGATCAGTCGCAGCAGTTGCGCCCCCTTTGGACCGGAGGGCACGGGACCGTTCCATATGAGCAAAAGACACAACAATCACCGGGCAACGGCCTCAGAACCTTGCCGCACGACCTGCATTCATAGAACCACTGGCAGCTATCAGTCGACATGGTCTCGTCTTCTGAGTGGCCACAGTTCGGGCATGTAATGCTGCTGATGAGCTTGATGTTGTCGTCAGACATGCTGACACCCTCGCAAGATCAGAGAGATGGTAGTCACGTTGGGGCCACGCACTTTAGGGACCGTTTGGCGCAGCTGACGTACGCGGAGCCGCTACGACGACAGAGGATGCAATACCGTAGCTGACAACGGTACTCGAATGCGTCACGACCCAGATGTCCGACGCGAGCGTCTCGGGCAACTCTATGGGTCGGCACCCGCCAGTCAGCACAGGAGACAACCGGTTGAGGGCGGTCCATGCGTGACTTATGGCCGAGGCTGGAAACGTTCGCCCAGGGGTTATGCTGGTAACGCAAAGCATCCCATCTGGCATCAACGCGTCCCGCGCCTCTTCAAGGAATGCATCGGTCTCATCGGGCCGAAGGAGATCGAGCACGTAACTCGTAACGATGCGGTCGAACCGTTGGCCGTCAAAGACAGCTTGAGGATCACCGTCATTCTGGAAAATGCGAACGCGTGGACCAAATCGGGAGGTCCTCTGCCGCGCCAATGCAACCATCTTTGGGCTGATGTCACAAGCGACATAGGAGGCTTCGGCAGGCAGGACTGCTTCAAGCAGGCGGGCAGCCAGGCGCCCGGTCCCGCAACCGAATTCAAAAACCGAGGTGGCTGTGTCGAAATGGCCTTCCCGGATCAATACATCCAGCGCCGGCTCCTCGTAGAAGGCCTGGGTGTCCTGAAGCGCTCCGATACGATCATAGATGCGGCGCGCGGCCGTGCGCGTGAGATACCTCATCCTGAAAGTATCGCATGCCAGGCGGGCTTACACCAACAGCGTTCGCCCGACACTGGGGCGTATCCGACGCTGTATTGTTCCCGGGATCGGATGGCCCGCGTGACCCGCGCATTTTCTGGTCCACTCTCCGGGGTCCGACAATGCCCCTCCCGCTCCGTAAACGAGCAGCAATGTCTGCTTCTGTGGGGCGCGACTGAAAATTCGCAGCCAGGACGAATGACGGCTAACCGCCCTTCTTGCTCTTCGCCTTTCTGACCAAGTCGACAAGAATCTGAGGTCGCGAGAATTTATCCGAATGTCGGGCCGGTCATTCTGACCGAGCCCGACAGTTTGCGGACATGGCTTCACCAACTGGATCGGGCCTGAAGTCGGCGACGGCCGCTATCAATCGGCGCACTGCGCTTCGCTTCATGACCTCGGAAGTTCGGCCAAGGTGGTCCCGGAAGATTAGACCGTGTCGCGGCAAGCTGCAAATTGGGCCATCAACACTTCGTTGATCTGTGCCAAGTGGCTCACAATAAGCATCTCGCCCCCCTTGAGGCCGTCCTTCGATTGAACCGAATCGATGAAAGGCGGAAAAGGCGCGGGAGGCATCGTGAATTCAATGTCGAGGTGGCGCTGCCCCTCAGGAGTGTCGATAACTACGGTCGCCTCTCCGAACTCGTCGTCGATGAATACTGTGTTGGTGACTTCCAGGTTTTGCACGGGTTTGTGCATATTTTTCTCCATATCGTGATGGCCCACCCTGGGGCCGAGGTTTCAAGATCGGAGCTTTGGCGAGTGGCGGGGCCGACAAGTCGACCTACTGACCCCCGACAACATCGCGGCCAGGCTGATGGCGCTCGGCAAAGAGTGCGATGCCGTCGCCGTGACCGCGGCGGACCATCCAGTCATCAATCATACGATCAGGGATCTGCGCGAACAGGGAAAGCCGGTCGTTTCCTACATCACGGACCAGTCGGCCCCGGAACGAGCCGCATATGTTGGCACCGACAACTGGAAGCTCGGGCGCACGGCCGGCTACTTGATGGCGCAAATGACCAATGGGCCCGGCCGCGTTGCCGTCTTCATCGGCAATCACTGGAGCGCCGATGCGATCGGCTGGCAGCCGCTTGGCTGGGAGCAATGGTTCCACGCCCAAGGCGCCCGGTGGGAGCGCGGACCGTCGAGCTTCTCGACCAACAAGGTGGCGCTCCTGATAGAGGCGGCGCTCGCCGGCGAAGGCGTCATGCTGGGCTGGCAGCACATGGTCCGGCGGTTCCTCGACGAGGGGCGCCTCGTGGTTGCGCATCCGGCGCCGGTGACCGCGGGACGCGGCAATTTCCTGCGCTGCCAGACCGCCTCGCTGCAGCGCCCGGCGGTCGCGCGCTTCGTGGATCACCTGCTCGCCTCGCTCAAGGCCTGACCGACGGGCCGCACAATCCGGCTCCGCCAGAATTTCATTTGAATTCAACGCTTTGCTTTTCGATGACGCATTAGGCTTACTAATGCGAACCCCGCCAAAATTCTCGTTTGCAGCACGCCGCCCGTCTGACCGATACCTGCGTGAAGGAAGGGGACGACAGCGACGCCGGGCACGATCGCCGGTTGACGTGTTGGCCCCATCAGATGGGCACGGTGGCCACACCACCCCAATCACCAGATCGCCGGTCAATCGGCGAATGGCGCTGCGGTGCCATTCGCCTGCTTGCGCACACGGTGGCATCGCACCCAACGCAATCGGAGGACGTTCCATGCGCAAACTGATGCAGACCCTCGCGGCCGTTGCGGTCGTGGCTGGCCTTGCCCTGCCCGCAGCCGCCGAGAACATGACGATCAAGATGGGCACGCTATCCTGGGAGGACCTGACGCCGATCACCGGCATCACCAAGAAGGTCCTGGAGGACGAGGGCTACACCGTGAAGGTGACCCAGTTCTCCGAATGGGGCATCGCCTATGCGGCGCTTGCCAAGGGCGACATCCAGATGCTCGCCTCGCAAACCGACTATGTGGCCCAGGATTACTGGAACAGGAACAAGAGCAAGCTGGAGAAGCTCTCGCCCGTCTCGCACGGGCTCTATCAGGCCTTTGCGGTGCCGAGCTATGTACCGATCAACTCAATCGACGATCTGAATGCCAATTCCGAAAAGTTCGGCGGCAAGATCATCGGCATCGAGCCCGGCTCGGGCCTGATGCGCGACGCCGCGACCGCGGTGAAGACCTATGGTCTGAAGCTGAACCTCGTCGAGGGCAGCACCGCGGCCATGACGGCCGCTCTGAAGGCGGCCGAGGAGCGAAAGGATTGGATCGTCGTCACCATCTGGCAGCCGTCCTGGATGATGCAGAAGTTCGACATGAAGTTCCTCGCCGATCCCAAGGGTGTCTTCCCGCCGGCGCAGAGCTACTACTGGATCGCCCGGAAGGGCTTCGCGGCGAGCCATCCGCACGCCCGTGAGGCGATTGCGAGCGTTTTTGTCCCGCTGGCTGACATCACCTCGATCAACTCCGAGGTCGCCGATGGCAAGACCATGGACCAGGCAGTTGCGGATTGGACGGCGAGCCACGCCGACCTGCTGAAGCGCTGGGAAAATATCAAGAAGGAATGATCCGGCGGACCGGATCCAGGGCCGTCCCGGCCTGACCGGGGCGGCCATTCGAACTGTCGAGGCACAAACGGGGAGGATGTGCGTCATGAAGCAGAAAGACACGGCTGAGATCCTGATCGACTGCCAGGCCCTCTGGAAGATCTTCGGTGACCGGTCGGGCGCGGCCATGTCGGCCGTCACCCAGCGCGGGCTGACCAAGACGCAGGTGCTGCAGGAGTTCGACTGCGTCGTCGGCGTTGCGGACGCGAGCCTGCAGGTGCGCCGCGGCGAGATCTTCTGCATCATGGGCCTCTCGGGCAGCGGCAAGTCGACGCTGATCCGGATGCTGAACCGGCTGATCGTGCCGAGCTCGGGTCGGGTGCTGGTGAAGGACCGCGACCTCGCCGGGCTGAATGCCGCCGAGCTGCGCCAGATGCGCGCGCGCCACATCGGCATGGTGTTCCAGAGCGTCGCGCTGCTGCCGCACCGCACGGTGCTGGAAAACGCCGCCTTCGGGCTCGAGGTCCAGGGCCTGCCGAAGCCGGAGCGGGCGAAGGCCGCCGAGGCGGCGCTGCGCCAGGTCGGCCTCGGCGATTGGATGCAGCGCTACCCGTCCGAACTTTCTGGCGGCATGCAGCAGCGCGTGGGTCTCGCCCGCGCCATCGCGGCCGATCCCGAGATCATCCTGATGGACGAGCCGTTCAGCGCGCTTGACCCCCTCATCCGGCGTCAGCTGCAGGACGAGTTTCGCCAGCTGACCAAGGAGCTTGGCAAGTCGGCCGTCTTCATAACCCACGACCTGGAAGAGGCGATCCGCATCGGCGACCGCATCGCGATCATGAAGGACGGCGCCATCATCCAGGTTGGCACCGCCGAGGAGATTGTGTTGAATCCGGCCGATGCCTATGTGGCCGACTTCGTCGCGGGCATCTCGCGGCTGCATCTGGTCAAGGCACATTCGGTAATGGTTCCGGTCACGGAGTTCCTCAAGGGATCCCCGGGCCGCGACATTGCCGGCCTCATCACGACCCGGCCGGAGGCCGACATCGACGAGCTGATCGGCCTGACTGTGCGATCCGAAGACGGTGCAATCGCGGTGGCGGAGGAGGGCTCCGTGGTGGGCGTCGTGACCACCCGCAACCTCCTGCTCGGCGTCAAGGGCACGCCTGCCGCCGCGCCGGACACCGGCATAGCAAGGCGGGCGTGACCATGGACAGCTCCATCGTCGTCACCACCTTCGACACCTGGACCGATGCCGCGCTCGGCTGGATCGGCGACCATGGCGGGGCACTCTTCGACGCTATCAGCGCCGTGCTCGAGGGCTTCTACGGAGCGCTGCTCTGGCTGCTCGACCAGCCGCCTGACTATGCCGTGGCGCTCCTCGTCGCGCTCCTCGGCTGGCGGCTGATCGGCGCTCGCTTCGCCCTGCTTGCCGGCCTGGCCCTCCTTTTCTGCGCTGTCATGGGCCTGTGGTCAGAGACGATCAGCACACTGGCGCTGGTGATCTCGGCCACGATCCTCGCACTTCTGGTGGCCCTGCCAACGGGGGTCGTGGCGGGCTACCTTCCGAGGCTGGACGCCGCGATCGGCCCGGCGCTCGACCTCGTCCAGACCCTGCCGCCCTACATCTACCTTCTCCCGGCCATCGCGCTCCTGGGCTATGGCCCGGCCACCGCCTTGGCCGCCACGGTGATTGTGGCGATGCCGCCTGCGATCCGGCTGACCGCGCTCGGCATCCGCATGACCCCGCCGGAATACATCGAGCTTGGCCAAGCCTCCGGCATCACTCCGATGCAGATGTTCTTCAAGATCCGGCTACCCTTCGCCGTGCCGAGCATCATGGCTGGCATCAACCAAAGCCTGATGATGGCCTTCGGCATGGTGGTGATCGCTGGCATCGTCGGCTCCGGCGGGCTGGGAGCGACCATTTACGATGCGATCCGCAAGCTCGACATCGCAAAGTCGATCGACGCGGCGATCGCCATCGTCGTTCTTACCATGGTGCTCGACCGGCTGACCCAGAGCGCCTCGCAAGTCCGGCAGGAGGGCAATCCATGACTCTGGCCTCGCTGCATTTCTCCCCCGGCGCCCTGCTCGCCCCGCTGGTCGACTGGCTCAACGCCAACGCCCACCCGCTCTTCGCCGCCATCAGCGCGGTCTGCGAAGCGGTCCTCAACGCGATCGAGGCGGTGCTGCTCTGGCCGCCGGCGCTGCTGCTCATCGCGCTGGTTGCCGGGGCCACCTTCCTTGCCATGGGTCTGCGCCTGGCGATCCTCGTCGCGCTGTCGCTCGGCTTCTGCCTCATCATGGGGCTCTGGAAGGAGTCGATCGAAACCATCGCACTGGTCACCGTCGCAGTTTCTCTGGCGGTCTCCATCGCCTTCCCGCTCGGCGTTGTCGCCTCCCGCCGCAAATCCGTCGAGGTGGTGCTGCGCCCGATCCTCGACATCATGCAGACCGTGCCGCCCTGGGTCTATCTGATCCCAGTCGTGATGATCTTCAGTCTCGGCCGGGTGCCGGCTCTAATCGCCACCGTCGTCTACGGCATCCCGCCGATGCTGCGGCTGACCACCCTGGCCTTCAAGCAGGTGCCCAGAGATCTTCTGGAGCTCGGCCAGGCCATCGGCGCCCCGCCGCGCGACATTCTGCTGAAGATCGAGCTGCCGGCCGCGCGGCCAACCCTCCTCGTCGGCCTGAACCAGTGCATTCTTCTGTCGCTCGCGATGGTCGTGCTCGCCGGCCTCGTCGGTTCCGGCGGCCTCGGCGGCGAGGTCACCCGTGGCCTGTCGCGAATGGAGATGGGCCTCGGCCTCCGCGCAGGCCTCGCCATCGTCGCGGTGGCGGTGCTGCTCGACAGGCTCACCCGCGGCACACTCCAGCGCAAAAGGCGCGGGGCCCGCTGAGCAGGGCCCGGACCGCCGGACGAAACCGGTGGCGGCTGGGTCCTGACGTTGACATGGAAAGGGGATCGGCAACCTGTGGCCGACGGGTCGAGGGCGGAGGACACGACGCAGAAGATGAGCAATGAAGCCGACCGGAAATTCGTGGCGCCTGGCGTGGCGCATGTCGTCGTGCGGGACGTCGGCGCGCCCGTGACCGTGACCTTCGCGTTGATGCCGCGGTTCACTCTGCTGGCGTTCACCTCGGCCATCGAGCCACTTCGCGTAGCGAACCAGCTGGCCGGCAAGGAGCTATTCCGCTGGGCCGTGGTGTCGTCCGACGGCGCACCCGTCACCAGTTCATGCGGTCTCCCGGTCGTGCCCGACGGCGGCTTGACCCGGGATATCGACACCGACCATCTCCTGGTCTGCGGCGGCGTCGAGCCCGAGAGCGGCCTCTGGCCCGGCCTCGCCGACAGCGTGCGGACCCAGTGGCGGCGCGGCCGTGTCGTCGGCGGGCTCTGCACCGGCGCCTACGCCCTGGCCCGTGCCGGAATCCTCAAGGGGCGACGCTTTACCCTCCATTGGGAAAACATCGCGGGGTTCCGGGAGGTCTTCCCTGACCTCGACCCGATCCGACGTGTCTTCTGCGTCGAAGACCGCATCCAGACCTGCGCCGGGGGCGTCGCCTCGGCCGATCTCATGCTGACCCTGATCGAGGCGCAGTATGGCGCACAGCTCGGCCAGGAAGTCATGAACATGTGCCTGATGAATCGGCGGCGCTTCGGCGGGGAAGACCAGATGATCTCGCTGGCCGCGCGTCTCGGAACCCGTAGCGAACGGGTCGTGAAAGCGGTCGCCTACATGGAAAAGCACATCGAGGACGGGATCGACATGGAGGAATGCGCAGCGCGCGCCGGCATCACCCGCCGGCAGCTCGAACGCCTCTTCGCTGATCATCTCGGCACGTCGCCGCGGCAATACTTGAACGATCTTCGGCTCCAGCACGGCCGCGCGCTCCTGACCGAGACCAACATGACGGTGCTCGATGTGGCCATCGCCTGCGGCTACGTTTCCAGCTCCCATTTCGCCAAGAGCTTCCGCAGGAAGTTCGGCGTGACCCCCTACCAATTCTCTCACTTTGGTTCTGGGCGGGCGGTGCCGAGAACGAACTCAGTCGAAGGGGGATATGGCAGGTAGATCGCAATCGCGGTGCAGGTCTATATCGCGTCCGTCAGCTGCAGCTCCGGAGCGCTGAAACAGATGAGGTATTCGGGCACCGATTTTCCTTCAAGTCCGTCTGCCGGCGCTCTGAAGGTGACGTTTGTGCAAAACGCGGCGAATTTTCGCTCTTGGCCCTCTCCTGCTAATCGGCCGGACTCGACGCAGAGAGTTGCGCGAACGGCGGCTATCCCGGTCTGCTCCAGGCGCTCCGCCGCAGCTGCAAACGACAGCTCCCCGCCCTTCTCGGACCTGGTTGCAGACCGCAGAGAGCTATGACGTCCGACTATGCTACCTGAGCATTCTATGCTCTCCGGGTGGGCTGACGATTCCGCAAACCTGCCCTTAATTTATTGGCCCAGTCGCGCGCAGTCTCCCCACAGAAACGGTCTCGAAAACCGTTGTGGGTTTGCGCCCACCCAGGGTTCGAATCCCTGTCTCTCCGCCAATCGCTTCCTAAGAAATACAGTGAATTTAGAGCGTTTGGGCTGCACCTGCCGGTAGGTCCGCCAGGCTCTGATTGCTTGGGTTTTGCCCCTCCGTCGCTCCAGACTTATAGCGCACTGGCACGGATTTGCGCGTGCGAAGTCGTCATCGTCCGAGCCAACCGTCTTTGCGCCCAATGGAAGATGCGGACACCAGCGCGCCCGGCGAACCTCGTTGGGCCGAAAATTGTCCGAAGCGAAAAGCGTTCCTTTGGCCCTGCGTATCCGACATGGACCGCCAGGCTTACCACGATCCTGCAGCTTGCCGTTCCTGACAGTGACCGGGTCGCAAAAACACAATGGAACTTGCTCCGGATAACTTAGAAACGCTTCTGCCTTGGTTGGCGAAAGCCGAACCCGCATTCCGTTCTCGGACGGTGAAAGTGACGACACGGTGAAGAAACTTGCCCTCGACGCCACCGATATCCGCATCCTGAGTGCGGTTCAAAGCCACGGGCAGCTGAGCAAGTCGCGGCTGTCCGAGATCGTGAACATCTCGGCCACGCCGTGCTGGGCGCGGCTCGACCGTTTGAAGGCGGCGGGTTACATCAGGGGCTACCATGCGGATATCGTTCTCGAGCGGGTCTGTGACTTCACGCAGGTCATGGTCACGGTCTCCCTGACACATCACCGCAAGGCCGACTTCGAACGGTTCGAGTCCTGGGTGTGCCGCAATGAGGAGATCACCGATTGCGTCGCGACCGGCGGGGGCATGGATTACGTGATGAAGATCGTCTGCCAGACGCTTGCCGCCTTCCAGACACTGATGCAGGACATGACGGATGCCGAACTCGGGGTCGACCGATACATGACTTACATCGCGACTCGTGTGGTCAAAGCGACCCGCCCGAACATCGCGAAATTGGCAGGACCGGTGCCGCGGGACCGAACGGTCTGAAACAGGCCGCGATTTCAGTCTGAACGGGCGAGAATAGGCCCGTTCTTTAGTCCACGGCACACCGGCTTCGCAGCGTAAACAAGCGCCATCTTCCACCGTGTCCCGTGTCATCGACCGGGGTTCAGCAAAGGCGCAAAACGATGAATGCAGACGCGTTCGGCTTCGGCACCCAGATCCGCAAATCCCCCTATTTCGACGCCACGGTCCGGTGGGGCGCGAAGGGGTTTTCCGTCTACAATCACATGTATATCCCGCGCGACTTCGGCGATCCTGAGCAGAACTTCTGGAACCTCGTGAACGATGCCATCCTGTGCGACGTGGCCGTCGAGCGGCAGGTCGAGATCACGGGCCCGGACGCGGCGCGCTTCGTCCAGATGCTGACCCCGCGCGACCTGTCCAAGATGAAGGTCGGCCAGTGCAAGTACATCCTGATCACCAATGCAGAGGGCGGCATCCTGAACGATCCGATCCTGCTGCGTCTGGCCGAAAACCACTTCTGGATCTCGCTCGCCGACAGCGACATCCTGCTCTGGGCGCAGGGCGTGGCGGTGCATTCCGGCCTCGACGTGCAGATCTGCGAACCCGACGTGTCGCCTTTGCAGCTTCAGGGACCGAAGTCGGGCCTGGTGATGCAGGCGCTCTTCGGCGAGGACATCCTCGACCTGAAATACTACTGGCTGCGCGAGCTGGAGCTCGACGGTATTCCGCTGATCGTCTCGCGGACCGGCTGGTCGAGCGAGCTGGGCTACGAGCTTTACCTGCGCGACGGATCGAAGGGCGACGCCTTGTGGGAAAGGATCATGGCGGCGGGCATGGAGTTCGGGCTGAAGCCGGGCCATACGTCGTCGATCCGCCGCATCGAAGGGGGCATGCTCTCCTACCACGCCGATGCCGACATCAAGACCAACCCTTACGAGCTGGGGCTTGACCGTCTGGTGAACCTCGACATGGAGGCGGACTTCATCGGCAAGGCTGCGCTGCGGCGCATTCGCGATCAGGGCGTGACACGGATGCAGGTGGGCCTGATCATCGAGGCCGATCCGCTGGCGGGGCCGAACACGATCTTCTGGCAGATCAACCGCGGTGGCGAAGCGATCGGCAAGGTGACCTCCGCGATCTACTCGCCCCGGCTGGACCGCAACATCGCGCTGGCGATGGTCGACGTGGATCATGCGCGGATCGGCACCCAGGTCGAGGTGGCGCTGCCGTCCGGCCCGACCGTCGCGACCGTGGTGGAGCGGCCCTTCTTCGACCCGAAGAAATCGCTGGCGGCGGCATAGCCCATGTCCGCGCTTGCGATCGACCTGCATTGGCAGCGCAACGGGCGTGAGTTCCAGCCCGGCCAGTATTCGGCCGCGCATCGCGTGTCTTATGGAACCCGTTTCGACATCGACGTGGACGCCGCCCCCGACTGGGGCGGCGATCCGACCAACACCAACCCCGAGCAGGCGCTGGCCTCGGCCCTGTCCAGTTGCCACATGATGACCTTCCTGGCGCTGGCGGCGAAGGCGGGCTGGCCCGTCGCGGGCTATTCCGATCACGCGGTCGCCCATCTGGGCAAGAACCCCCGCGGCCAGATGTCGGTGACGCGGATCGACCTGCACCCGGTCGTGCGTTTCGACCCCGGCTTCGCTGTCACCGACGAGGCGCTTGCCCAGATGCAGGACCGCGCGCATCGCTACTGCTTCATTGCCAACACGCTGGCCGACAGCGTGGAAATCAACATCCTCTGAGGCCCCATGACCGACATTCTTCTGCGCGATCTGGATGCCGATGGCATCCTGCGCCTGACCCTGAACGACGCGGGCAGGCGCAATGCCCTGTCCGAGGCGATGTTGGCCGCACTCGGCTCGGCCTTCGTCGAGGCGGGTGCAGACCCGGTGGTGCGGGTCGTCATCCTGGCCGCCAATGGACCGGCCTTCAGCGCCGGACACGACCTGAAGGAAATGACCGCCGGTCGCGCGGGCGAGGATCGGGGCAGAGCGTATTTCACCAAGGTGATGGGGCTCTGTTCCGGGGTCATGCAGGGGATCGTGAATTGCCCCAAACCGGTCATTGCCGAGGTCACCGGCGTCGCCACCGCTGCCGGCTGCCAGCTGGTCGCGAGCTGCGACCTCGCCTTCGCCGCCGAGACCGCCCGGTTCAGCACGCCGGGCGTGCATATCGGGCTGTTCTGTTCGACGCCGATGGTTGCGCTGTCGAGAAACGTGGCCAGCAAGCACGCGATGGAGATGCTGCTGACCGGCGACATGACCCCGGCCGCGCGCGCAGCGGAGATCGGGTTGGTCAATCGCTGCGTCCCGGTGGAGGATCTGCGCGGCGAGGTCATGACCGTGGCCCGCAAGATCGCGTCGAAATCCTCCCTGACGCTCGCGACCGGCAAGCGCGCCTTTTATGCACAACGCGAGATGCCGCTGGCGGAGGCATATGACTATGCGTCCCGGGTGATGGTCGATAACATGCTGGCACGCGACGCCGAGGAAGGTATCGGCGCCTTCATCGAAAAACGTACGCCCGAATGGCAGGATGCCTGATGGAAAATCCCTACGACACCGGCCTTGACCGCAACCCCGCGAACTACCAGCCGCTGACGCCCCTCGGCTTTCTTGAACGGGCCGCAACGGTCTTCCCCGATCATACGGCCATCGTCCACGGGCCCCTGCGGCGCAGCTATGCCGATTTCTACTGGCGCGCGCGCCAGCTCGCCTCGGCGCTGGCCGGGCGGGGGATCGCGCGCGGGGATACCGTTTCGGTGCTGCTCGCCAACACCCCGGCCATGCTGGAATGCCACTACGGCGTACCCATGAGCGGCGCGGTGCTGCACGCGATCAACACACGGCTCGACGCGGCGATCATTGCGTTTCAGCTGGACCATGCGATGTCGCGGCTGGTGATCGTCGATGCCGAGTTCCTGCCCCTGCTGCAAGAGGCACTGACGCTGTGCAAGGCGGGACCCACCATCATCGTCTATGACGACCCGGAATTCGACGGTCCCCGCACCCCGCATGAGGCGCTCGATTACGAGACCTTCCTCGCCGCCGGCGACCCGGAGTTCCCATGGCCGGTGCCACAGGACGAGTGGGACGCCATCGCGATCAGCTACACCTCGGGCACCACGGGCGATCCCAAGGGCGTCGTGACCCATCACCGGGGCGCCTATCTGCTTGCACAGGGCAATGCCGTGACGGCGTCGATGGCGAAGCACGCGGTCTACCTTTGGACACTGCCGATGTTCCATTGCAACGGCTGGTGCTTCCCCTGGACCCTGTCCGCGATCATCGGCACCCATGTCTGCCTGCGACAGGTCCGGGCCGAGCCGATCTGGGCCGCGCTCGCAGAAGAAGGCGTCACGCATCTGTGCGGCGCGCCGATCGTGATGTCGCTGCTGATTTCGGCCCCCGATACGGTAAGGCGTGAGCTGTCCCAGCCCGTCCAGTTCTTTACCGCGGCCGCACCTCCGCCGGAAAAGCTGCTTGCGGAGATGAGGGAGGCCGGGTTCGACGTGACCCATCTTTACGGGCTGACGGAAACCTACGGGCCTGCCGTGGTGAACGACTGGCATGCCGAGTGGTCCGCCCTGCCTCCATCCGACCAGGCGCGGCTGAAATCCCGGCAGGGGGTGCGCTACCTGCCGCTTGAGGGCCTGGACGTTCTCGACCCTGAAACCATGCAACCCGTGCCCCGCGACGGCGAAACCAGGGGCGAAGTGATGTTTCGCGGCAACGTCGTGATGAAGGGCTATTTCCGAAACCCGCAGGCCACGGAAGAGGCCTTCCGGGGCGGCTGGTTCCACTCTGGCGACCTGGGTGTGATCCATCCCGACGGTTACATCCAGCTGAAGGACCGTTCCAAGGACGTGATCATCTCGGGCGGGGAGAACATATCCTCCATGGAGATCGAGGAAGTGCTCTATCGACACGAGGCTGTGGCGGTCGTGGCCGTCGTCGCCATGCCGCATGAAAAATGGGGCGAGACACCATGCGCCTTCGTGGAACTGGCGGAAGGCCGGCACGCCAGCCCCGAAATCCTGAGGACCTGGTGCCGCGATCATCTGGCGCACTACAAGGTGCCGGGACGGTTCGTTCTTGGCCCCATTCCACGCACATCGACCGGCAAGATCCAGAAGTTTGTGCTGCGCGATAAGGCCCGCGCTCTGGAGGACGCCCGGCAGGCATCAGATGCGGGTCCGGTTTGCGCGGATTAGATTTCACCCCGCCAGGCGAATGACCCGTTTGCCGAACGCCTCCCCCCGAAGCAGCCCGATGAAGGCAGACGGCGCCTGTTCGAGTCCGTCGATCACCTCCTCACGGTAGTGGATCCGGCCCTGCCTGACCCAGGCACCCACGGTGCTGGCGAATTCCGGATAAAGATGGCCGAAGTCATTGAAGACGATAAACCCTCGGACCGTCATGCGCTTGCGGAGTATCTGCCCCATCAGGAAGTTCAGCCGGTCCGGCCCATCGGGCAGCGAGGTCGCGTTGTATTGCGATATCAGGCCGCAGACGGGGATACGTGCCAGTGGGTTCAGGCAGGGCAGCACCGCGTCGAGCACCGCGCCACCGACATTCTCGAAATAGATATCGATGCCGTCCGGAACGGCGGCCTTGAGCGCCTCGGGAAAGCCGTCCGCCTTGTAATCGACGCAGGCATCGAACCCCAGGGTTTCGACGACGTGGGTGCATTTCTTCGGGCCGCCCGCGATCCCGACAACATGACAGCCGAGGATCTTGCCGATCTGTCCGACCGTCGCACCGACCGGGCCGCTGGCCGCCGCGACGACGAGCGTCTCGCCGGCTTCAGGCTGGCCAATCTGCGTAAGACCCGCCCATGCCGTCAGCCCGGGCATTCCGAGCACCCCGAGCGCCCAGGATGGGTGCTCCGGCGCCTTGCCCATATTGATCACGCCGCTACCGTCAGACAGCGCATAGTCCTGCCAGCCGCCAAAGGCTACGACCCAGTCGCCCTCCGCAAAGCCCGTCACGTCCGAGCGGAGGACCTGCGAAACGGTCCCGCCAACCATGACGCCGCCGATCTCCACCGGCGCGGCATAGGACGGCGCATCGCTCATCCGGCCGCGCATGTAAGGGTCCAGCGACAAATATTCGTTCCGCAAGAGCATTTGCCCCCTGCCCGGCCTCGGCAGATCCTCCGTCACCAATCGCAAGGTGTTCCTGTCCGGTTCGCCGCGAGGCCGCTCAGCCAGGATGAACTTGCGATTTTGGGTATCGGATTGCGGCATTGTGGGCTCCTTGCTGGCTTGGGCTTTCGAGTGTCGCAGGCGGTGCAAACCGTCTCCTTCAACCCCTCGACGGGAGGACAAGTGTCGCACTGCTTGCGGCCAGCGTCCAATGCCAACCAGGATGTCAGAGGTCAAAGGCGCTCGAGCAGGCGGGCCTTAGCCGCCATTGCGCTGCTTCCTTATCCGCCTGGCCCTGCCCCTGACGCTGCGCAGCATCGTCGGCGAGAGTGGCGATGTCGCGCGATCTTGGAAGGCTGTTATCAATAAGCTCGCCTGACCGCCCCCGGCAAGCTGCCCGTACTGGACATGGATGGGCCGGCGCCTGTAGTTGAGACGCATTGACCCTAGACGATGCGTCGGGCAATTTCGAAGACGCTGCGCAGGATGCCGGCCGCGCCTGGATGCTCGGGCGCGCTCTGTTTATGCCTTTGGATTCAAACAAATCATGAATTACGCCGCCGTTTCGGATCTTAATTCGGTTGGCTTCCCTATTCCGAAGTGGCCGCGCTACCGGCAAGGCATGCTGATTGTCCTGGGCGATGGCCCGGCCCCGACCGCCCGGCACAAGGGGATCGAAGACCAGACGGTTCTTAAGGAGAAATTCGCCCGGCAGGCGGCCCGGTCACCAATCACGGCGGGCTCCGTCATCGTCCGGCAGCATGTCCTGGGGGCCCCGAAATGACGACCCTTTCCGTGGTTATCCCTGCCTTCAACGAGGAGGCCAACGTCGCCGCAGTCACCGCGCGCACCCGGGCCGTGCTCGAAGAGCTCGGCGTAGACTGGTCGATCGTTTTCGTCGACGACGGCTCGCGAGACCGGACCGTCGAACGCATCCGGGCCGAGAACGCCGCCGACCCGCGTGTCCAGGGCCTGATCCTGTCGCGCAACTTCGGCAAGGAGATCGCGATCGCCGCTGGCCTGCGCGCCGCCAAGGGTGATGCCGTGGTCGTCATGGACGCGGACCTGCAGCATCCGCCTGAAACAATTCGCACCTTCCACGAGGCCTGGACCGGCGGCGCGGAAGTAGTGTTGGGGCGGCGGCGGGTCGAGGACGCCCTCGGATCGCGCCGGCGGCAGTTTGCCTCGCGGCTGTTCTATCCGGTATTTCGTGCACTTGCAGGCATGTCGCTTGAGCCCGGCACCGTCGATTTCGTACTGCTCGACCGCAAGGCCGTCGACGCGCTCAACCGCTTCGACGAGCGCGCGCGCTTCACCAAGGGGCTGTTTCACTGGATCGGATTCCAAACCGCAACGATCGCCTTTGACTGCGAGGTCCGGCACGGCGGCAACTCCTCGTTCAATTTCCGCCGGCTGTCTCGCTTTGCGCTCGACGGGATTATCTCGTTCTCCTCCTTTCCGCTGCGCGTCTGGTCCGGCATCGGTGCGGCGATCTCCCTCGGCTCAATCCTCTACGCGCTCTATTTCTTTGTCCGCACCCTTATCCTGGGCGCCGACGTCCCCGGCTTCCCGTCGCTGATCGTCGCCATCACGTTCCTTTCCGGCATCCAGCTGCTGTCGCTCGGGGTATTCGGGGAATACCTGTCCAGGATCTACGAGGAGGTGAAGGCCCGCCCGCTCTACCTCGTCCGCGAGGAGATCGGCACGGGGCCGCTCAAGATAGCCCCTCCGGGTGGCGCGGCCGCATGAGGGCGCCGCCAAGTAGGTTCCTGCTCATCGCTGACGACTTCGGGCTGACGCCCGACGTCTCCGCCGGCATCGCGGAACTGGCGCGTGCCGGCCGTCTTTCTGGCACATCCGCGCTGGTCACGATCGCGGGCTGGTCTGAGGGCGGCCCGGATGTTCACGCGGTCCGCGACGCGATCTCCTTGGGCCTCCATATCAACCTGACGCTCGGCACGCCCCTGGGAGTCATGCCGGACCACGCGCCCGGCGGCCGGCTTCCGCCCGTCTCCCATTGGATAGCGCGGGCCTTTACCGGACGGATCATCGAAGCCGAGGTCGAGGCCGAGATCGACCGTCAGTTCGAAGCCTTCGAAGAGGCAGTCGGCGCGCCGCCGGACCACGTCGACGGTCATCACCACATCCATGCGCTGCCTGGCATCCGCAGTGCGCTGGTCCGCACCCTTCGCCGCCGCTTCCCGAATGGCCGGCTCCCTCTGGTCCGGCTGCCCGGCGATCGCGCCAGCCGCATACTGGCGCGCCGGGCCTCGGTGCCGAAGGCGCTCCTCGTCGCCACCCTGTCGGTCCGCGCGCGCGCGGCGTTGCGTGCTGTCGCGGCGCCGACGAATGACGGCTTTTCCGGCTTTTCAGGCTTCCGCCTGGGCCATCCCTTCGCCGATGAACTTGCCCGCTTCGCCAGCGTGCCCGGCCCGGCACACCTCGTCATGTGCCACCCAGGCCATATCGATGCCGACGCGCCCACGGGCGATCCCGTGGAGCACCGCCGGGCAGAGGAGCTTGCCGCACTCGAAGCGGAGCCGTCGCTGCCCGAGCGCCTCCTCCACCCTGCTCGTCACCGCGATGCCTCGGGGACCATCGACTGGGAGGCAGTATTTGCAGACTGACCGCCGCCAGAGCCGTCTCCACCATATCGCAGCCTTTGCCGGCAGCGGCTTGCTGTCCCTTGCGATCGACGCCGCGGTACTCACGTTACTGACCCGCTGGGCCCATATTTCCCCGTTTCTTGCCCGCGTGCCCTCAGTCGGGCTGGCCATGGTGGCGGGCTGGCTTTCCAACCGCCGCTTCACCTTCGGGCTCTCGACACCGCCGCGCTTCGCCGAGTTTCTGCGCTACGCGGCCGCTAGCGGTCTTGCCGTCAGTGTGAACTACGCGGTGTTCTCAGCGCTCTTGCTCATGACGGCAATCGGTCCGTTGAGCGCCCTCGTCATAGCCTCGGGTATTGCCGCCGGCGTCTCTTATGCGGGCTATAGGTGCTTTACGTTCAAGCCGCCCCGCAGCCGGTAAGCGGCTCCCGGGCAAGGCGGCCGGTGTTTGCCGCCATGGATGCAGACCGGTCGCACGACCAGGGCTGACCAGGGGGCCGAGCGACGCGAAACGCCCGGCATGGTTGCCCTTTCGTGCTGGTACGCCCGAGACCCGATCGGCCGCCCCCGGTTTGCCCCGGGCGCGGCCCTGCCGGCGCCGGCGGCCGGCGTCAGCTATCCGCCCGGGTCACCTCGATCTCGTCGAGCCGCTGCAGGCGATAGATAACGTAGGACAATCCCCAGGCGACGATGAACAGCCCGATGATGGCGAAGCCGAGGTTGTTGAAATTGCCGTTCAGCGACCCGACCGCCGTCCAGAACCCGCCCTGCAGGTCCAGCTGGCTGCCGATCAGACCGAGCGCCTCGATTCCCCCGATCAGCACCGCGACGAGTATGGAGACCAGCGTAATCGTCATGTTGTAGTAGAGCTTGCGCATCGGTTTCACGAAGGCCCAGTCGTAGGCGCCGAGCATCATCACCCCGTCCGTCGTATCGACCAGGGACATGCCGGCGGCGAAAAGCACGGGGAAGACCAGGATGGCCTCCACCGACAGGCCCTTGGCCGCCTGCGAGGCGGAGACGCCGAAGACCGCGACCTCGGTTGCCGTGTCGAAACCCAGGCCGAAGAGGAAGCCGAGCGGGAACATGTGCCAGCTTTTCGTCACCAGCCGGAACATCGGCCGGAACAGGCGGGCAAGAAAACCGCGGTTGTTGAGGAGCAGATCGAAGTCCTCCTCGACATAATCGCCGCCCGCGCGGATCCGGCGGAAGCTGCGGTAGATCGACAGGAAGATCATGACGTTCATTGCCGCGATCGCCAGCAGGAAGAACGAGGAAACGACCGTGCTGATGACGCCTGTCACGCTGCTCATGGCCTCGAAGCTGCCAAGCAGGGTCGCCGCGACGGCGACGGCACAGGCGGTGACGACGACGACCGTGGAATGGCCGAGCGCGAAGAAGAAGCCGACAGTGACAGGCCGTTGCCCCATCTGCATGAGCTTGCGCGTCACGTTGTCGATCGCGGCGATATGGTCGGCATCGACCGCGTGCCGCAGGCCCAGCCCGTAGGTGACGAGTGCCACGCCAAGGAGACCGGGATTGCCGTTGAAGGCGAGGAAGGCCCAGGCCCAGGCCCCGATGTTCATGACCGCGAGCAATGTGTAGATCGAGATGAGGCGCGGGCGCAGCGCGCTATCGGTTTCCCGAAAGAGCCTCGAGATGGGGGTTGGCATGAGACTCTCCTGCCGTTGACGTCCAGTGTCACAGCAAGGCCCGCCGAACCGATCTTGCGGTCCAGACCCACCGAGACACCCCGCCCGATGTTCCTGCTCTGACGTCCGTGATGGCAGGTCTCCTGGCTCGTGGCACTCGCCCCCGCCGCCTTCCCAGCCCGCCGGGCCAGTGGCTTCTGGAGAGGGCCCGCCACTTACAGTTGCGGGGGCAGCCGCGGCATCGGACCCGAGTCCTCACCGCGTTCCCTTTTCATCCCCGAGGGGAACCATCCCAACCTGCATAGAAGCCGGCGCGGTCAGCCGTCAACGCGAAATCCGACCCTCAGGCGGCGGCGAGCGCCAGAAGCGCCGCAAGCTCGGCGGCGATCTGCGCGGCTCCGAGGACGTCTCCGGTGAAACCGCCGATCTGGCGGCGGGCCAGAAGGCCGGTCAGGGCGGTGGCGGCCGCGGCGGCGAAGACCGGGCAGAAGAAGCCCGGCAGGAAGAGAAGTGCGAGGACCAAGCCGACCAGCACCGCGGCCCCAGCCTGCCCCGCTCCGATCTGCAGCGAAGCCGAGCGGCCGAGGCCGTCAGGCCGCGCCGCCGGCAGGAGCCGCATCAGGACCGGCAGCGGCGCCCGGCTGAGCGCGCCGAGGCCGAGGAGGAAGAAGAGCGGCGCATGGCCCGGCAGGACTTCGGCCAACAGCACCACGCGGAGGAGAAGCGCGAGGCAGAGTGCAATCACCCCGTAGCTGCCGACACGGCTGTCGCGCATGATCTCCAGCTTCCGGGCGCGGTCGCCGCCGCCGCCGAAGCCGTCGGCGAGATCGGCGAGCCCGTCTTCGTGCATGCCGCCGGTCGCGACAACGCCCGCCGCCACGGCGAGCACAACCGCCGGAAGGGGCTGGAGGCCGAGGCCCTGCGCCAAGAGGTACACCAGCCCCGCGATCGCCCCCACCACGGCCCCGGCCAGCGGATAGGCCCAGGCAGCGGCGGAGAGCGTGGGCGCCGGGTCGAGCCGGCCCATCGGCAGGCGCGTCAGCAGCATCAGCGCCAGGCGCGCCTCGTCTGCCCGCGACTGGATCCAGGAGCCGTTCATCCGGCCGAGATCCCGGCCTCGGCGAAGGTCGCCATGCCGTCATGCGCGGCAAGGGCGGCCCGCAGCACGCCCAGCGCCACCGCCGCGCCTGACCCCTCGCCGAGGCGCATCCCGAGATCAAGGATGGCCTTCTTGCCGATGGCCGAAAGTAGCCTTCGGTGCCCCGGCTCGGCGCTGGCGTGGCCGACCATGCAGTGGTCGAGCGCGCCGATGCCGAGCGGCACAAGCACGGCTGCGGCGGCGGTGCAGATGAAGCCGTCGAGCATCACCGGGATCCGCGCTGCCCGCGCGGCGAGGACCGCCCCGCAGATCGCCGCCTGCTCGCGCCCGCCGAAAGCCGCGAGCGTGGCAAGCGGGTCGCCGAGGGCGGCGGCATGGCGCTCCATCCCCGCCTCGATGACCTGAGCCTTGATCGCGATCTTGTCGGCATCCGCGCCGGTGCCGGGGCCGACCCAGTCCCAGGCCGTGCCACCGAAGGAGGCGCGGGCCTGTGCGGCCGCCACGGTCGAGTTACCGATCCCCATCTCGCCGAGAAGGAGGACGTTCGCCCCGGTATCCACCGCCGCCGCGCCGCGGGCCATGGCGTCGAGCACCTCGGCCTCGGTCATCGCGGGACCTTCGGTAAAATCGCCGGTCGGGCGGTCGAGGTCGAGCGCCACGATCGAGAGATCCGCGCCGCTCACCCGGCAAAGCTGGTTGATCGCAGCGCCGCCGCGCGAGAAGTTCGTCACCATCTGGGCGGTCACTTCCTGCGGGAAGGGGTTCACGCCCTGCCGGCAGATGCCATGGTTGCCGGCGAAGACCACCGCCTGAGCACGGTCCAGCACCGGGCGCGCGCGGACCTGCCAGCCGGCCATGAAGATCGCCAGCTCCTCCAGCCGGCCAAGCGCGCCAGGGGGTTTCGTCAGGTTGTCCTGGCGCACCCGGGCGGCGGCGATGCTGGCCGGGTCGGCGGCGGGCAGATCCGCCAGCCGGGTGCGGAGATCGGCAAAGGAGGCGGCGGGGAAGAGCGGCGCTTGCATCATTTCACCTTCAGGGGCAGTCCGGAGACGACGAATTGCACCTCGTCGGCCGCAGCCGCGAGGGCCTGGTTCACCAGCCCCGCCGCATCGCGGAAGGCGCGCGCGAGCGCGTTTTCGGGGACGATGCCGAGGCCGACCTCGTTGGTGACGAAGATCACCGGGCTTTGCTGCGCCGGCAGCGCGGCCAGAAGGGCGTTCAGTTCCGCCCGCCAGTCGCGATCGGCCAGCACGAGGTTCGTCAGCCACAGCGTGATGCAATCGACGAGGCGGGGGCCGTCGCCGTCGGTCTCGGCAAGGGCCGCGACGAGGTCGAAAGTCGCCTCGCGCTCGCGCCATTCAGGGCCGCGGCGGGCGCGGTGGTGGGCAATGCGCTCGGCCATCTCGGCGTCGCGGATCTCGGCCGTCGCGATATAGCAGGGCCGCCCCGGAAGCGCGGCCACCCGCCCTTCCGCATAGCTGCTCTTGCCCGAGCGCGCTCCGCCGGTAATGAGTAGGATCACGCCGCCTCTCCTTTCCGGGCAGCAGAAAACACCATTTTGGCCGAAGGAAAAGGGAGAAAGCCGACTGTGCCGGGGACGGAGACGACCAGCCTGATTCTGATCCGCCATGCGCCCTCGGACGCGGGCGGGCGGCTTGCCGGGCGCAGCGACCCTGCTGCGCGGCTGCCCGGCACCGAGGCGTTGACGCGCGCGCGGGCGGCGCTGGCGACGCTCGTTGCGGCGGAGGCGCGGCTGGTGACGAGCCCCGCCCGGCGCTGCCGGGAGACCGCGGCAGCGCTTCTTCCCGGGCGGGAGGCGGCGCTGGACTCCCGGCTCTGGGAGCAGGATTTCGGCGCCTGGGAAGGGCTTTTGCCCGAGGAACTCCCCGATCTGGGCCCGCTCGGGCGGGCGGAGATCGCTGCGCACCGTGCGCCGGGGGGCGAGAGTTTCCTTGACCTCTGGACCCGGGTGACACCCGCGCTGGAGGGGCTGACGCAGGGCGGCACGGTCGTTGTCGTAGCCCATGCCGGGACGATCCGCGCGGCGCTCGGGCTCGCACTGGGGGAAGCCCCGGCGGGACTCGGCTTCGAGATCGCGCCGCTGTCGGCCACGCATCTGCGGGCGCTGCCGGGCGGTGTCTGGTCGATCGGCTTCACCAACCGGGCGCTGGCATGAACGGCATGGAGATCGCCGTCCCCGGCCATTTCGGAGAGTTCCTGCAGGGACGCATCGGCCCCGGTGGGCCGGTGGCGCTAGTCACACTGCCCTGCCCGGCGCTGCGCGCCCGGGCACTGCGCCTTCCCGGGCCCTTCGCACTGCACCAGCCGGGCGTGAGGGTGCTGAGCAGGGCCGGCGCGGCCGGACTGCTGCGAAGCCTCGGGGTCAGGCCCGAGGGGCGGTTCAGCCTGCGGCTCGACATGCCGGCGGGGGGCGGCGCTGGGGCGTCGACCGCGGCGCGGGTGGCTCTGGCGCGGGCGGCGGGTGTCACGGACCCGGAGGCCATCGCGCTGGCCTGCCTCGGCTCCGAGGGGGCGGTCGATCCATTGATGCTGGACGATCCCGGGCGGCTTCTCTGGGCCTCGCGCGCAGGCCGCGTGCTCGCCCGATTGCCCGCGCCGCCGCGAATGGAGATCGTCGGGGGCTTCTTCGGGCCGATGCGGCGGACCGATCCGGCGGACGCGGCATTCCCGGACATCGCCGACCTCTCCGACGCCTGGCCCGCCGCTTGCGGCGACCTCGCCGGGGTGGCCGCGCTTGCCTCCGAATCGGCGCGGCGCACGATCCGTCTGCGCGGCCCGGCGGATGATCCGACCGAAACACTGGCCGCCACGACGGGCGCGCTTGGGTTCGTCATCGCCCATACCGGGGCGGCGCGCGGGCTGATCTTCGCGCCGGGAACGGTGCCCGAAACGACGCCCGCCGCCCTTCGCGCCGCAGGCTTCCGCCATATCCTGCGCTTCCGGATCGGGGGCGGAAGATGAGCATGGCGGCGGCAATGGCGGTGGCGCTGGGAGTGGATTGGGGGCTCGGCTGGCCCGATCCGCTCTATCGTCGCATTGGCCATCCCGTGACCTGGATCGGTGCATTGATAGGGCGCCTGGACCGGGACTGGAACACGGCAGGCGCGCGGCCGGGGCGGGACCGGCTGTCGGGGCTCGCGGCGGCGCTTTTGGTCATTGCGGTGACCGTCGCCTTCGCCGCTGCAATCGCGGCGCTGCTGCCCGGCGATTGGGCAGGGCTGGTGCTGACGGGCGTTCTCGCCTGGCCGCTGGTCGCGGCCCGGTCGCTGGACGATCACGTGGCCCGCGTGGCCGAGCCGCTCGGCCGGGGCGACCTGCCCGGCGCGCGGCGCGCGGTGGCGATGATCGTGGGGCGGGACCCGGAGCGGCTCGACGCAGCGGGGGTTGCCCGAGCGGCGATCGAAAGCCTGGCGGAGAATGCCTCCGACGGGATCGTGGCGCCGCTCTTCTGGGGGGCGATCTTTGGCCTGCCCGGGATCGCGGGGTACAAGGCGATCAACACGCTCGATTCGATGATCGGGCACCGCACCCCCCGACACGAGGCCTTCGGCTGGGCCGCGGCGCGCATCGACGATGTGGCGAACCTGATCCCGGCACGGCTTTGCGGGCTGATCTTCGCCGCGGTCTCGGCCCGCCCCCGCGCCTCGTGCGCGACGATGTGGCGGGACGCGGGCCACCACCGCTCGCCCAACGCGGGCTGGCCGGAGGCGGCGATGGCGGGGGGGCTCGGCATTCGCCTCTCGGGCCCCCGGGTCTACGCGGACCGGCTTTCGGACGAGCCCTGGGTGAACGCCGGCGGCGGCGATCCGAATTCGGCTGGCATTTCGGCGGCACTTGCGCTTTACCGCCGGGCGCTGGCGGCTCTGGCGGCGCTCCTGCTGCTTGCGGCGGCTCTGTGAGGGGATGATGCGCGACCACGGCGGCAATCTGGACGAGGCAATGGCGGGGTTCGGCGGCACGGCCGCGGACTGGATCGACCTGTCGACCGGAATCAACCGCCAGCCCTGGCCGGTGCCGCCACTGCCGCCAGAGGCCTGGACGGCGCTTCCCACCAAGCGCGCGCTTGCCGCACTGATCGAGGCGGCGCGCGGGGCCTGGGCCACCGAGGCGCCGATGGTGGCGCTGGCCGGCGCGCAGGCGGCGATCCAGCTGATCCCGCATCTCGCCCCCCCCGGCAGCGCAAGGGTACTGGCGCCGACCTATAACGAACATGCCGCTGCGCTGCGCGCCGCCGGATGGGCGGTCGAGGAGGTCTCGCGGCTGGAGGATCTGGCGGGTGCGGACCTCGCCGTGCTGGTCAACCCCAACAACCCCGACGGCCGGCGGATCGAGCCCGAGGCGCTTCTCGCGCTCCTGCCGCAGGTTGGGCGGCTGGTGGTGGACGAGAGCTTCGCCGACCCCGATCCGACGCTGTCGCTGGCCGCAGCCTGTGGCCGGCCCGGGCTGATCGTGCTGCGGTCCTTCGGCAAGTTCTGGGGGCTGGCGGGCGTGCGCCTCGGCTTCGCCATCGGCCCGGCCGCCGATATCGCGGCCATGGCCGAGCGCGCCGGCCCCTGGGCCGTCTCCGGCCCGGCGCTGGAGATCGGCCGGCGCGCGCTTCTTGACACCGCCTGGGCCGAGGCCACGCGCCAGCGCCTGGCCGAGGACACGCCGCGGCTTGACGCGCTGGTCGCCCGCGCGGGGTGGGAGTTGATCGGCGGCACCGGGCTTTTCCGCCTTTACCGCACGCCCGAAGGGGCGGCGGCGCAGGCGCGGCTCGCCCGCCACCGGATCTGGTCGCGAATCTTTCCGGCCCGGCCGGACTGGCTGCGCCTCGGCCTGCCTGGGAGCGAGGAGGAATGGCAGCGCATGGAAGCGGCGCTCGAAGACCCCAAGACCTTCGGCAGCGAGGAGGCGGAGGTGCTTTCGCGTCTCCTCCACTGGCGCCGCGACGTGCGCCACTTCCGCCGCGATCCGGTGCCGGAGGAGGTGCTGCGGCGGCTGCGGGCGGCGGTCGACAGCGCGCCCTCTGTCGGCAACGCCCGGCCTTGGCGGATCTTCCGGGTGGAGGATGCGGGGCTGCGCTCGGCCGTGCGCGTGGAATTTGCCCGCTGCAACGGGGCGGCGGCTTCGCTCTATTCGGGCGATCAGGCGCAGACCTACGCCAAGCTAAAGCTCGCAGGCCTCGAGGCCGCGCCGGTGCAATTCGCCGTCTTCACCGTGACCGATCCGGACGCAGGGCATGGCCTCGGCCGCCAGACCATGCCGGAGACGCTGCGGCAGTCGACCGCGATGGCGATACATACGCTATGGCTCGCAGCGCGGGCCGAGAACCTCGGGCTCGGCATGGTCTCGATCGTCGAGCCGGGGCGGATGGAGGAGCTGTTCGACGTGCCGGAGGGCTGGGAGTTCGCGGCCTACCTCTGCCTTGGTTGGCCGGCCTTCAGCGACGACACACCGCTTCTGCACCGCAATGGCTGGCAGCAGAACCTCGCGACCGACTGGGAGATTCGCTGACCTCTCAGCGCGCGAGCGCGAAGAGGCCGTCGAGATCGAGATGCGCCTCGAGATGCGCAGCGAGATCGTCGAGCGTCTCCTCCACCCCCGCCCGGTAGTCGAGGCCGGAGCTCTGCGCACCGAGCCGGTCGAGGAACGCGCGGCGGAAGCCGTCGACCGAGAACATGCCGTGAAGGTAACTCCCCATCACCCGCCCGTCAGCGGAAACCGCGCCTTCCGCCTGGCCTGCAACCTCGGCGAAGGGCCGGGCACAGTCCGTGCCCCGAGTGCGCCCAATGTGGATCTCGTAGCCGTCGAACTCCGTCCCCGTGGCGGTGTGGCGGGCAGAGACGCGGGTCAGGGTTTTGTCGCCGCCCATTACGGTCTCGACATCCAGAAGCCCGAGGCCCGGGCTCTCGCCTGCCGGCCCCTCTATCCCCTTCGGGTCGTCGATCCGCGTCCCGAGCATCTGGAAGCCGCCGCAGATCCCCAGCACCGCCCCACCGCGGCGGCGGTGCGCGGCGAGGTCGATGTCCCAGCCCTGCGCACGCAGATATGCGAGGTCGCCACGGGTCGATTTGCTGCCGGGCAGGATGACGAGGTCGGTGTCGCCCGGCAGCGCCTCTCCCGCGCGCAGCATGGTGACGCTGACGCCTGGCTCGGCAGAGAGCGGGTCGAGATCATCGAAATTGGCAATGCGGGAAAGCGCGAGGCAGACCACCCGGAACGGCCCGCCTTCGGCGGCGCGCCCGAGGTCGAGCGCGTCCTCCGCCGGCAGGCGCGAGGCGCCGGGAAACCACGGCAGCACGCCGTAGCCACGCCACCCTGTCCGGTCTTCGATCAGACGGTAGCCGTCGTCGAAGAGCCGGGGATCGCCGCGGAACTTGTTGATCAGGAACCCCGCGACGAGCGCCGCGTCCTCGGGGTCGAGCACGGCCTGCGTGCCTACGACCTGGGCGATCACCCCGCCGCGGTCGATGTCGCCTGTCAGCACCACCGGCACGCCAGCGGCGCGCGCGAAGCCCATGTTGGCGATGTCGCCCGCGCGCAGGTTCACCTCTGCCGGGCTGCCCGCGCCTTCGACGAGGACGAGATCGTGGGCCGCCTTGAGGCGGTTGAAGGATTCTAGCACCGGCGCCATCAGCTCGGGCTTGCGCCGGGAGTAGTCGCGCGCCCGCATGGTCCCGATGCGGCGGCCCTGAACGATCACCTGCGCGCCGAGGTCGGTTTCGGGCTTCAGCAGAACCGGGTTCATGTCGGTCACCGGCTCCAGCCCCGAGGCAAGCGCCTGAAGCGCCTGGGCGCGGCCGATCTCCCCCCCGTCGGCGGTCACGGCTGCGTTGTTCGACATATTCTGCGGCTTGAACGGTGCCACCGTCAGCCCACGCCGCCGCGCCGCGCGGCAGAGGCCTGCGACTAGCATCGACTTGCCCACGTTCGAGCCGCAGCCCTGGATCATCAGCGCCGGCATCGCGCGCTCCCCGCCCCGTCCATCACGCTCATCTTACTCGTGTTCCAAATATCCCGGGGCGCTGCCCTCTGACGCTCAGAACTCCACCCCCGCCTGCGCCTTGATTCCGGCGCGGAACGGGTGCTTGACCAGCGTCATCTCGGTCACCAGGTCGGCGGCTTCGATCAGCCCCTCGGCGGCGTTGCGGCCGGTAAGGACGACATGGGTCATCTCGGGCTTCTCCTCGCGCAGGAAGGCGATCACGGCCTCGATGTCGAGGTATTCGTAGCGTAGCGCGATATTGATCTCGTCAAGAAGCACCATGCGGATCGACGGATCGCGGATCAGCTCCTTGGCCTTCTCCCAGCCCGCCTCGGCGGCGGCGATGTCGCGGGCGCGGTCCTGGGTTTCCCAGGTGAAGCCCTCGCCCATGGCGTGGAACTGGCAGAGATCCCCGAAATGCTCGGTCAGGAGCCGCCGCTCGCCCGTGTCCCAGGCGCCCTTTATGAACTGGACGACCGCACAGGGCATGCCATGAGCGATGCACCGCAGGATCATGCCGAAGCCGGAGGAGGACTTGCCCTTGCCGGGGCCGGTGTGGACGATGATCAGGCCCTTCTCGCCGGTCTTCTCGGCCATCATCCGGTCGCGCGCGGCCTTGATCTTCGCCTTCTTGGCGGCGTGCTCTTCCTCGCTGACGGGTTTGCGGCCCATTGCGTCGCTCCTTGTTCTTGACAACAGGGGGCATCCTGCCACACCTGACGCCATGCTGGTGCCCGGCTTGCGTCGGGCCGAAGAGGGAATGCGACAGGGGAAACCCCGAGCGCAGCCGCCCCCGCGACCGTGACCGGAGAGGTCGCCCGATGCCACTGGTCCCATAGACCGGGAAGGCGGGCGGCCGCAGGGCCGAGAGGCTCATATCCGTTAGCCGGGAGACCTGCCAGCGGCAAGACTGACCGGGCGGCCGGGGTGCGCCGCGACGGACGGTGGTGTGGCCTTACGGCCCGTCCTCGTCTCGCATGCCCCCACGGCCGCCGCCGACCGAGAGGACCCGATGGGCGCGACGCTCCATGTCTGCATCACCTGCCGCGCCGGGCGAGAGCCGGTGGAAGGGATGCCCTGCCCCGGCGCGCGCCTGCTGGCCGCGCTTCAGGCCGGGCACTGCCCCGAGGGCGTGACGATCCGCCCGGTCGAGTGCCTGTCTGCCTGCAACACCGGCGCCGCCGTCGCGCTCTCCGCCCCGGGGCGGTGGAGCTATGTCTACGGCCGGCTGGCCCCCGAGGATGCGCCCGACATCCTCGCCGGGGCCGCAGCCTATGCCCGCGCGCCGAACGGCCTCGTGCCCTGGCGCGAGCGGCCCGTGATCTTCCGCAAGCAATCCATCGCCAGAATCCCCCCGCAGGAGCCCGCGCCATGAGCGACCTCGCCAAGATCCCCGTCACCGTCGTCACCGGCTTTCTCGGCGCCGGCAAGACCACGCTGATCCGCCACCTGATGGCCAATCCGGGCGGCCGCCGTCTCGCCGTGCTGGTCAACGAATTCGGAAGCCAAGGTGTGGACGGCGAGATCCTGAAGGGCTGCGCCGATGAGAGCTGCCCGGCGGAGAACATCGTGGAACTCGCCAATGGCTGCATCTGCTGCACGGTCGCCGACGAGTTCCTGCCGACGATGGAGGCGATCCTCGCCCTGCCGGAGCGGCCCGACCATATCCTGATCGAGACCTCCGGCCTCGCCCTGCCGAAGCCGCTTTTGAAGGCCTTCGACTGGCCCGCCATCCGCTCGCGCATCACCGTGGACGGTGTCATCGCGCTGGCCGATGCCGAGGCCGTGGCCGCCGGCCGCTTCGCGCCCGATCCGGAGGCGGTACAGGCCCAGCGCGAGGCCGATGACAGCCTCGACCACGACACGCCGCTGGGAGAGGTCTTCGAGGACCAGATCGCCTGCGCCGACCTGATCCTGCTGACCAAGGCCGATCTCGCCGGCGAAGCCGGCATCGCCGCCGCCCGCGCCGCGATCGAAGCCGAGGCGCCGCGCCGCATCCCGATGGTTCCGGTGCGCGATGGCGAGGTCGACCCGGCCGTCATCCTCGGTCTCAACGCGGCAGCGGAGGACGACCTCGCCGCCCGGCCCTCGCATCACGATGGGGCGGACGATCACGAGCATGACGACTTCGACACGATCGTTGTCGATCTGCCGGAACAGGCAAGCCAGGAGGCGCTGGTGGTCGCGATCGAAAAGCTGGCAGCCGAGCAGAACATCCTGCGCGTGAAGGGCTATGTCGCGCTGGCCGGGAAGCCCATGCGCCTTCTGGTGCAGGCGGTAGGTGCGCGGGTGCGCTGCCAATTCGACCGCCCCTGGGGCAGCCTGCCCCGTGCTTCGCAGCTCGTCGTGATCGCGGAGCGCGGCGATGTGGATGCCGCGCGCATCCGAACCGCGCTCGGCGCCTGAGGGAGCGCGCGCGCCGTGCATGTCGTCTTCCGCGAGAGTCATGGACTGGAGGAAACCGAGACCCCGCAGGATCTCGGCCAGGATCCGGCCGATCTCGTGGTGCTCTCGTTTTCCGACAGTGACCTTGGCGCCTTCGCGGCGGGCTGGCACCGCGCGCGGGAGGCGGGGAGCACCCTGCCCTCGCTGCGCCTCGCCAACCTGGTGGCGCTGCGCCATCCGCTGTCAGTCGACACCTATGCCGAGCGGACGCTCGACGGTGCCAGGGCGGTGCTGGTCCGGCTGATCGGCGGCGAGGCCTATTGGAGCTACGGCCTCTCGACGCTGCGCGATCTCGCCCAACGGAAGGGCGTGGCGCTGGCCGTGCTGCCCGCCGACGGGCGCGAGGATCCGGCGCTCGATGCCTATTCGACGCTTCCCACCTCCACCCTCCGCCGGCTCTCGGCGCTGTGTGACGCCGGCGGCGCGGTTGCCGCGCAGGCGGCGCTGGCGCAGCTTTCGCTTGCCGCAGGCCTCTATGCCGGACCGGTCGCGGGCGCAAAGACGGTGCCGGAGGTCGGGCTATACCTGCCCGGGCGGGGCGTCGTGGCCGCGCTGCCGGAGGATCCGCGGCCGGCGGCGGCGGTCACGTTCTACCGAGCCTATCTGACGGCGGCGGATCTCGGCCCGATCGACGCGCTGATTGGGGCACTGGAAGCGGAAGGCTTTGCCGCTTACGGCCTTTTCGCGCCCTCGCTGAAGGCCCCGAGCGCCGCGCCGCTGGTTTCCGAGCTTCTGGCTGCGCATCCGCCCGCTGTCATCGTCAATGCGACCGCCTTCTCGGCGCAGGGGGCGGAGGGGCGCTCGCCGCTCGACGGGCCGGGGGCGCCGGTGTTCCAGGTGGCACTCTCGACCGCGCGGCGGCGGGACTGGGCAGGTTCGGATCGCGGGCTGTCGCCGGCCGACCTCGCCATGCATGTGGTGTTGCCGGAGGTGGACGGGCGGCTCTTCGCAGGCGCCGTCAGCTTCAAGGCGCCGACGCCGCGCGATGACGCGCTGCAATATTCGCGCTTCGTGCATCGGGCCGAGCCCGAGCAGGTGGCCCGCGCCGCCGCCCGGGTGGCGGGCTGGCAGCGGCTTGCCGCAACCCCGGCGGCGGAGCGGGAGCTGGCGCTGATCCTCTCCACCTACCCCGGACGGGCGCATCAGATGGCCCATGCCGTCGGGCTAGATGCCTTGGCCTCGGCCGAGGCGATCCTCTCCGATCTCGCCACGGCGGGCTACGCGATTGGCCCCGAGGCCGGGCTGGCAGCGCGGCTGGGGGTCGAGACGCTGGCCTGGTCGCTCGCCGATTACCGCACAGCACTTGCCACCCTGCCCGAGGCGTTGCGCGAGCAGCTCACCGAGGCCTGGGGCGCGCCGGAGGACGACCCGGCGGTGCGCGACGGCGCCTTCCACTTCCCGGCCCTCGCGCTTGGCCGCGTGCTCGTCGCACTGCAGCCCGAGCGTGGGCGCCGCGCCGGGCGGGAGGAGAGCTACCACGACCTCGCCGCCACGCCGCGGCACGCCTATGTGGCCTTCTACCTGTGGCTGCGCGCTCGGGGGCTGGCGGCGCTCGTCCATATCGGCGCGCACGGGACGCTGGAATGGCTCCCGGGCAAGTCGGTCGCGCTATCTGCCGATTGCTGGCCGGAGGCGCTGACCGGCGCGATGCCGGTGATTTACCCGTTCATAGTCAATGACCCCGGCGAGGCGGCGCAGGCCAAGCGGCGGCTTGGCGCAGTCACCCTAGGCCACCTGCCGCCGCCGCTCGTCGCCTCTGCCCTGCCGGAGGCGCTGTCTCGGCTCGAAAGCCTCCTGGACGAATATTCCACCGCCGACGGGCTCGACCCGGCGCGGCGGGGCCGGCTGGTCGCCGCGATCCGAGAGGAGGCGCGCGCCCGGGGGGTGGAGGAGGACCTGGCGCTGCCGCCCGGCGCGAGCGCGGCAGAGGCGATCACCCGGATCGACCGTTTCGTCTGCGATCTGAAGGAAAGCCGGTTCGGCGAGGGGCTCCACGTCTTCGGGCGCGGCGCCTGCGGGGCGGAGGAGCGCACCGGGCTTCTGGCCGCGCTTGACGGCCGGCGGGTCGCGCCCGGGCCCTCCGGCTCGCCGGCACGGGGGCGGTCGGATGTGCTGCCCACGGGGCGCAACCTCTTCGCCGTCGATCCGCGCGCGGTGCCGACGCGCGCCGCCCATGCGCAGGGCGTGAAGCTCGCCGAGGAGCTGATCCGCCGCCACCTGCAGGACCAGGGCGACTGGCCACGGGGGCTGGTGGTAGACCTCTGGGGCTCTGCCACGATGCGGACGGCGGGCGAGGATTTCGCCATGGCGCTGCACCTCGCCGGCCTCGCGCCCGTCTGGGACGAGGGCTCCTCTCGCGTTTCGGGGTTCGAGGTGATCCCGCCGGCGCTGCTCGGCCGGCCGCGGATCGACGTGACGCTGCGGGTTTCCGGCCTCTTCCGCGACATCTTTCCCGGCCTTGCCCAGCTTTTCGAGGCGGGTGCCGCGGCGCTGGCGGAGCGCGACGAGGATCCGGCTGAAAACCCCTATGCCGCGCTCAGCCCTCGCGTCTTCGGGCCGAAGCCCGGGGCCTATGGCCTTGGCATCGCGGCAGATCCCACCGATTTCAGCGATGCCGCGCGCGCGGCGGCGGGCGCGGCCTGGCTGGCCGCTTCCGCCTGGGCGATCGGCGCGGACGGGGCGAGCCGCGAGGCCCGTTCGGCGCTGGAGGCCCGCGTGGGCACGGCCGATGCCTTCGTCCATTCCCAGGATCTGGCGGAGACGGACCTGCTGCTGGCCGAGGATTTTGCCGCCCATGAGGCCGGGATCGCCGCCGCCGCCGCGCGGCTCGGGCGCCCCGCGCCCGCGCTCTACCACCTCGACGCGACCAACCCGGAGACGCCGCGGGCCCGGGCGCTTTCCGAAGAGATCGCCCGCGTCGTGCGCGCCCGCGCCGCCAACCCGACCTGGGCCGAGGGGATGATGCGCCACGGCTTTCGCGGCGGGGCGGAGATCGCGGCGACGCTCGACCATCTCGCCGCCTTCGCCCATCTCGCCCGCGCCGTGCCGCCGCATCTCTTCGACCTCTACCACGAGGCGACGCTGGGCCGGCCCGAGGTGGCGGAGTTCCTTGCCCGGGAAAACCCGGCGGCGCTGGCGCGGATGAACGAGACCTTCGCGGCGCTCCGCGAGGCCGGGCTCTGGATCACCCGGCGCAACTCCATCGCCGCGGCGCTGGAGGGGCGGGCATGAGCGAGCCCGAGATCCGCGGCTGGTGCCCCGGCGCGCTGACGCCCATGGCCTCGGCCGACGGGCTGGTGGTGCGGTTGCGCCCGCCGCTGGGCTGCCTCAGCCCGCCACAGGCGCGGGCGGTAGCCGCCGCGGCGGTGCGATTCGGACCGGGGGAAGTGGAGCTGACCTCGCGCGCCAGCCTGCAGATCCGTGGCGTGGCCGAGGCGGACCATGCGGCGCTGCTGGCGGAGCTGGCGGCCCACGGGCTGGTCGACCCCGACCCGGAAACCGAGCGCGCGCGCGCCATCGCCATCGCGCCTTTCTATGGAGAGGCGGCGGAGATTGCGGGCCTGGCGAACAGCCTGACCGAGGCGCTCCGCGCCGCCCCGCTGCCCGCGAAATTCGGCGCGACACTCGATACCAGCCCTGCGCCGGTGCTGGCGGAGACGGCGGCCGACATCCGGCTGGAGCGCGCCGCGGACGGGCGGCTGGTGCTGCGGCCCGACGGCTCGGCCACGGGTAAGCCAGTGACGGCCGAGACCCTGCCGGAGGCGCTGGCGGAGCTGATCGACTGGTTCCTCGCCACCGGAGGCGCCCGGAACGGTCGCGGCCGGATGCGCAAGCACCTTGCGGAAAACCACGCCCTGCCAGCGGGTTACGACGTCACCCCTGCCCCGCCCGCCCCGCTGCCGGCACCCGGGACGGTGGCCGGAGGGCAGCTTGTCGTCGTGGCCTTCGGGCTTCTGCCGGCGGAAACGCTCTCGGCCCTTGCCGAGCTTGCCGAAGAAATCCGGCTGACGCCCTGGCGCGGGGTGTTCCTGCCCGGGCTCGCCGCCTTACCGGCCCTGCCCGGGCTTCTGACAGATCCGGAGGATCCGCTGCTGCGCGTCCATGCCTGCACCGGGCGGCCCGGCTGCCCGCAGGCACTCGCCGAGACCCGCACACTCGCCCGGGCCCTTGCGCCCAGGCTGACGGCCGGGCAGAGCCTCCATGTCTCCGGCTGCGCCAAGGGCTGCGCTCATCCCGGGCGCTGCGGTCTTGTTCTGACGGCCACGCCGGAGGGCTTCGATCTTGCCCGCGATACCTCCGCCGGTGCCCCGCCCCTTCGCCGCGCGCTCTCGCCCGCGGCGCTTCTCTCCACCCCTGACCCATTCGGTGCCCCCTGATGCCCCACGCCTACGAGACCGACGGCGCCGCGATATACCGGCAGTCCTTCGCCACCATCCGCGCCGAGGCCGACCTCGCCCGCTTCACGCCGGAGGAGGAACCGGTCGTCGTGCGCATGATCCATGCGCTTGGTTTCGTCGGGCTGGAGGCGAGCGTCGCCTTCACCCCGGGCATGGCCGAGGCCGCCCGGGCTGCCCTCATGGCCGGTGCTCCGATCCTCTGCGATGCGCGTATGGTAAGCGAGGGGATCACCCGGCCGCGGCTGCCGGCGGAGAACGAGATCCTCTGCACGCTCCACGACCCCGAGGTGCCAGCACTGGCGCAGCGCCTTTCCACCACCCGCTCCGCCGCCGCGCTGGAGCTTTGGCGGCCGCGGCTCGCGGGCGCGGTGGTGGCAATCGGCAATGCGCCGACGGCGCTCTTCCACCTGCTGAACATGCTGGAGGATCCCGACTGTCCGCGTCCGGCCGCGATCATCGGTTGCCCGGTGGGCTTCGTCGGTTCCGCCGAGTCGAAGGCCGCGCTGATGGAGGCGCCGCCGGTGCCGTCGATGGCCGTGATGGGTCGCCTCGGCGGGTCGGCCGTCACCGTCGCCGCGATCAACGCGCTTGCCAGCCGGAAGGAATGAGCATGGGCCGCATTCTTTGCGCCGGGCTTGGCCCCGGCGACCCGGAACTGATGAGCGTGAAGGCCGACCGTGCGATCCGCGGAGCCCGTCACATAGCCTTCTTCCGCAAGGCCGGCCGCGCCGGGCAGGCGCGCCGCATTGTCGAGGGGATGCTCGCCCCCGGCGCCATCGAACATGCGATGGAATACCCGGTCACGACCGAGATCGCCTTCGACAGCCTGGAATATACCGAGGCGCTGGCGCGGTTCTACGACCTCTGGGCCGACCGCCTTGCCCAGCTGGCCGAAACCGAGGAGGTCGTCGTCCTCTGCGAGGGCGACCCGTTCTTCTACGGCTCCTTCATGCATCTCTATACCCGCCTTCAGGGCCTGGTGCCGGTGGAGGTCATCCCCGGCATCACCGGCATGTCGGGCTGCTGGACGGCAACCGGCGTGCCAATCACCTGGGGCGACGATATCCTCTGCGTCCTGCCCGGAACCTTGCCCGAGGCGCGGCTTGTGGCGCAGATGCGGGAGGCCGAGGCGCTTGTCGTGATGAAGACCGGCCGCAATCTGCCGAAGATCCGCCGTGCGCTGACAGAGGCCGGGCGGCTGGCGGATGCCTGGCTCGTGGAGCGCGGCACGATGGCCGACGAGCGCGTCGCCCGCCTCGCCGATCTGCCGGAGGGCGACTGCCCCTATTTCGCGATCGTCCTCGTCCACGGTCAGGGCCGGCGGCCGGAGATCGAGGCATGAGCGGCTGGCTCGCCATTGCCGGGCTCGGCCCCGGGGACGCCGCGCTGGTGACGCCCGAGGTGGAGGCCGCGCTGGCCGAGGCGACCGATGTGGTGGGCTACATCCCCTATGTCGCCCGCGTCGCGCCGCGCGTCGGGCTGACGCTGCATCCGTCCGACAACCGGGTGGAGCTCGACCGTGCCCGCCATGCGCTGGAGATGGCGGCGGCAGGGGCGCAAGTGGTCGTGGTCTCCTCCGGTGATCCGGGGGTCTTCGCCATGGCCTCGGCCGTGTTCGAGGCGTTGGAGGGCGCGCCGGAGTGGCAGGCGCTCGACATCCGCGTGCTGCCCGGGATCACCGCGATGCTGGCTGCCGCGGCCCATGCCGGGGCGCCGCTGGGGCATGATTTCTGCGCGATCAACCTGTCGGACAACCTCAAGCCCTGGGCGGTGATCGAGCGGCGTCTGCGGCTCGCCGCACAGGCGGATTTCGCCATGGCCTTCTACAACCCCCGCTCGAAGAGCCGCCCCGAGGGCTTCGCCCGGGCGCTGGAGATCCTGCGCGAGGAATGCGGCGGGCAGCAGCTGATCACCTTCGCCCGCGCCGTCAGCACGCCGGAGGAGCGGATCGAGACGGTGACGCTGGCGGAGGCGGCGCCCGAGATGGCCGATATGCGGACCGTGGTCCTTATGGGCAATTCGGCGACGCGGCGGGTCGGCAGGTTCGTTTACACACCTAGGCGGCTGGAATGAGAGAGCCAGGCCATCACCTCGGCAACGCTCGCGGCGACCGGCCGGTCGGGAACCTCCGGGCGGTCGATCAGGATCACGGGCAGGCCGAGCGCCCGGGCGGCGTCGAGTTTGGCGCGCGCGCCGCTGCCGCCGGCATTCTTGGCGAGGATCAGGTCGATGCGATGGGTCTCGAGCAGCGCCCGGTCGCCCGCCTCGGAGAAGGGGCCGCGGGCGATGACGGCATGGGCATCCGGCAGGGGCAAGGGCGCCTCCGGCGGATCCACGAGTCGCAGGAGATAATGGTGCTGCGGGGCCGCGGCGAAAGCGGAAAGGCCTTGCCTGCCGATGGCGAGGAAGATCCGCGTCGGGGCCTGCGGCATCGCGGCAATGGCGGCAGCGGTGTCCGGCACATGGGTCCAGCGGTCGCCTGCGCCCGCGCGCCAAGGCGGGCGTTCGAAAGCCAGAAGCGTCACGCCGGTCTCGGCCGCGGCCGCGACGGCATGGGCGCTCATCTGCGCCGCGAAGGGATGGGTGGCATCGACCAGGTGGGTGATGCGCTCCGCCGTCAGCCAGTTCACCAGCCCCGCAACGCCACCGAAGCCGCCGATGCGCTGCGGCAGCGGCTGGGCTACCGGTGCCCCTGTGCGGCCGGCGTAGGAGAAGACCGCATCCACCCTGGCCTCCGCCAGGGCGCGGGCGAGCGCGCTCGCCTCGCTGGTGCCGCCGAGCAGCAGGACCCGCATCGCCTGTCTCCTTCCGTCTTCCCCCTCTCCTGCCGCGATCGCGCGCGCATCGCAAGCGGAGGCGTGCATGGCTGAGTCCTGGCTGTCGATCATCGGCATCGGTGAGGACGGGCGCGAGGGGCTGGTTCCCGCCGCGCTGGCTGCTCTGGAGGCGGCCGAAGTGGTCTTTGGCGGGCCACGTCACCTTGTACTTGCCGGGGTGGCAGAGGGCGTAGGCGAGCGCGGTCAGGCATGGCCGGTGCCCTTCTCCGTGGCTCCCGTTCTGGCGCTTGCCGGGCAGCGGGTGGCGGTGCTCGCCTCGGGCGATCCGTTCTGGCATGGGGCCGGAGGGAGCCTTTCGCGCCACCTCTCCCCCGGAGACTGGCGAGCCTTTCCGGCGCCGTCGACCCTCGCGCTGGCGACCGCCCGGCTCGGCTGGCGGCAAGAAGACGTCACGACTCTCGCCCTCCACGCTGCCCCCTTCGCGGAGGCGCGGCGACATCTCGCCCCCGGGGCGCGGCTTCTGTGTCTGCTGCGCGACGGGGCGGCGGCACCGGCTTTTGCCCAATGGCTCGCCTCGCAGGGTTTCGGGGCCTCGCGGCTCTGGCGGCTGGAAGCGCTCGGCGGTCCGCGCGAGCGGGTCGAGGAAATGACGGCCGACGCTCTCGCCGTCCGCACCGTCCCGCCGGCCGACCCGGGCGGGCCACCGGTCGCGGTGGCGCTGGAGGCGGCGGGCGGACCCGCCCTGCCCCGCGCGTCGGGCCTGCCAGACGCGCTTTTCGCCCATGACGGCCAGATTACCAAGCGCCCGGTCCGCGCGCTGACGCTCTCGGCGCTGGCGCCAAGGCCGGGCGAGCATCTCTGGGATATCGGCCTCGGCTCCGGCTCGATTTCAATCGAATGGCTTCTGGCCGCGCCCGGCACCCGCGCCTCAGGGCTGGAGGCCGATCCGGCCCGCGCCGCCCGCGCTCGGGCAAATGCCGAGGCTTTCGGAGTCGGCACCCGGCTTAGCATCACGGAGGCCCGGGCGCCGGAGGGTCTCGGCGGGCTCGCCCCGCCCGATGCCATCTTCATCGGCGGCGGGGCAAGCGAGGCGCTGCTTTCGGTACTGTGGGCGCTTCTGCCGGAAGGCGCACGGCTTGTCGCCAACGGGGTAACGCTTGAAACCGAGGCGCTGCTGGCCCAATGGTCCGCCGCGAAGGGCGGCAGCCTGCTGCGGATCGAGCTTGCCGAAGCGCAACCGCTGGGCCGAAAGCGGGGCTGGAGCGCGGCACGGCCGGTGGTGCAATGGAGCGTGGTGAAATGAGGGTGGCAGGTCTTGGCTTCCGGGACGGGACGACGCCCGCTGCGCTGGCCGAGGCCATCGCGGCGGCGGGCGGCGGGGCGCTGAGCGGCCTTGCCACCGCCACCGACAAAGCCGAGGCGCCGCCACTTCTTGCGCTGGCCGCCGAACTGGGGCTGACCGTGACACCGGTGCCGCTTGCCACGCTCGCCTCCACCGAAACGCTCACGCGATCCCCCCGCGTCGCCGCCCGCTACGGCACCGGAAGCCTGGCCGAGGCCGCGGCACTCGCCGCCGCCGGCCCCGGCGCCCGCCTTCTCGGCCCCCGCGCGACTTCCGCAGACGGGACAGCAACCGCCGCCATCGCCACTACCGAGACCAGAGAATGACCGTTCATTTCATAGGCGCCGGCCCCGGCGCCCCCCAACTCCTGACGCTCCGCGGCCGTGACCTGATCGCGGCCTCTCCGGTCTGTCTCTATGCCGGATCACTGGTGCCGCCCGGGGTCCTGGCGCATTGCCCCGAGGGTGCGCGGATCGTGAACACCGCGCCGCTCTCGCTCGACGAGATCATGGCCGAGATCTCCGACGCCCATGCGGCGGGGCAGGACGTGGCACGCCTCCATTCCGGCGATCTCTCGGTCTGGTCGGCGATGGGGGAGCAACTTCGCCGCCTGCGCGCGCTTGCCATTCCCTTCGACGTGACCCCGGGCGTGCCCGCCTTCGCCGCCGCTGCCGCGACGCTGGCGACGGAGCTGACGCTGCCCGGCGTGGCGCAGTCCGTGGTGCTCACCCGCACCTCCGGCCGGGCGACGCCGATGCCGGGGGGCGAGACGCTTTCGGCCTTCGCAGCGACCGGCGCGACGCTGGCCATCCACCTGTCGATCCACGTCCTATCCAAGGTCGTGGAGGAACTGACCCCGCATTACGGCGCAGATTGCCCTGTTGCGGTGGTCTGGCGCGCCTCCTGGCCGGACGAGCGGGTGCTGCGGGGCAGTCTTGCAACCATCGAGGCCCAGATGGCCGCCGAGATCGACCGCACCGCCCTGATCCTCGTCGGCCCCGCACTCGCCGCCGAGGGCTTCGCGGAGAGCCGCCTCTACGCCGGGGATTACGACCGCCGCTACCGCCCCGTCGGGCCCGAGCCGCGCTTCCCGGAGGGGCGGAAGTGATCGACGCGCGCACCTCCGTGGCAGGGCCGGTGCCGGGGCTGATGATATCGGCCCCAGCATCGGGCAGCGGCAAGACGACGGTGATGCTGGGACTGGCGCGGGCCTTCGCCAATGCCGGGCTGGCGGTGCAGCCGTTCAAGTCCGGCCCGGATTACATCGACCCGGCCTTCCACAGCGCGGCAGCGGGGCGCGCCTCGGTCAACCTCGACAGCTGGGCGATGCCGCCGGGGCGGATCGCGGCAGAGGTAGGGCGCGCCAAGGGGGCGGATCTGATCCTTGCCGAGGGCTCCATGGGGCTTTTCGACGGGGTGGCGAAGCCGGGCGCGACGGGGACCGGGGCGAGCGCGGACATCGCGACGCTGGCGGGCTGGCCGGTGCTGATGGTGATCGACCCGAAGGGCCAGGCGCAGACCGCGGCCGCCGTGGCGCTCGGCCTCGCCCGGTTCCGGCCGGACCTGCCGATCGCGGGCGTGATCCTCAACCGCGTGGCGAGCCCGCGGCACGAGGCCTTGATCCGCGCGGGCATGGCGGAGGCGGGGCTGCCCGTCCTTGGCGCCCTGCCCCGCGTCGCGACCATAACCATGCCGGAGCGGCACCTCGGCCTCGTCCAGGCCGGCGAGCATCCGGCGCTGGAGGCGCTGATCGAGGCCGCGGCGGCGCTGGTCACCGAACATTGCGACCTGGAGGCGATTCGTACCGCCGCCGCCGCGCGCGCCCTGCCCGCGCCCGTGGCGCCGCGGCTACCGCCACCCGGCCAGCGCATCGCGCTTGCGCGGGACGCGGCCTTTTCCTTCACCTATCCGCATCTCCTCGACGACTGGCGGGCGCAGGGGGCAGAGATCCTGCCGTTCTCTCCGCTCGCCGATGAGGCGCCTGACCAGAGCGCCGACGCCTGCTGGCTGCCAGGTGGATACCCCGAACTGTACGCCGGCCGACTCGCCGCTGCCGCGCGGTTCCGGGAGGGTCTGCGGGCCTTCGCGGAGACCCGGCCGGTTCATGGCGAATGCGGAGGCTATATGGCGCTCGGCGCGGGGCTGGTCGATGCCGAGGGCACGCGGCACGAGATGGTGGGGCTCCTGGGCCTCGTCACCAGCTTCGCCAAGCGGCGGATGCATCTGGGGTACCGGCGGGCACGGCTTGCGGGCCGCTGCCTCGGCCTGCCCGAGGGCACCGATCTTGCCGGGCACGAGTTCCATTACGCCGGGGTTGTCGAGCAGCCCGATGCGCCGATGGCGGCGGTTGCCGATGCCGCGGGCCAGCCGGTGGCCGAGACCGGATCGCGACGCGGCAATGTCTCCGGCTCCTTCTTCCACCTGATCGGGGGGGCGGCATGACCGGGTTCGTCTCCTTCGTCTCCTCCGGTCCCGGCGATCCGGAACTGCTGACACTGAAGGCCGCGGCACGGATCGCGGCGGCGGATGCGATCCTTTTCGACGATCTCTCCTCCGGGCCCATCCTTGCCCATGCGCGGGCCGATGCAGATCTGGTCGGCGTTGGCAAGCGGGCGGGCCGCGCCTCGCCGAAGCAGGATCAGGTGAGCCGGCTTCTGGTCGATTACGCGAAGACCGGCGCCAGGGTCGTGCGGCTGAAATCCGGCGACGCCGGGCTCTTCGGGCGGCTGGAGGAGGAGACCACGGCGCTCCGCGACGCCGGGATCGGGTTCGAGATCATCCCCGGCGTGCCCTCGGCCTGCGCCGCCGCCGCCGCCGCCGGGATCCCGCTAACGCGGCGGATCACGGCGCGGCGGGTGCAATTCGTCACCGGCCATGACGTGACCGGCGGGCTGCCGGAGGATCTGAACCTTGCTGCGCTCGCGGATCCGATGGCCACGACGGTGGTCTTCATGGGCAAGCGCACCTTCCCGGCGCTTCTCGCCATGCTCACCGGCGCGGGACTGCCGCCCGGCACCCCCGCCCTTCTGGCCGAGGCCGTGGGCCGGCCCGAGCAGCAGCTGGTCCGCACGACCGTTGCGGAGCTGGCTGAGCGGCTGTCGGGCGATCCGGGGACGGCGCCGGCGCTGATCCTCTACGGACCCCTCGCAGAGGCGGCAGGGGCATGATCACGCTTTCGTTGATCGGTATCGGCACCGGCAACCCGGAGCATCTTACACTTCAGGCGATCCGCGCGCTCAACGCGGCCGATCTCGTCCTCATCCCCCGCAAGGGGGAGAGCAAGGCCGACCTCGCCGAGCTGCGCCGCGCAATCTGCGCCGAGATCATCACCAATCCCGCGACCCGGATGGTGGAGTTCGACTTGCCGATGCGCGATCCTGCCACGCCCGACTACCGCAGACGGGTGGACGATTGGCACGATGCCATCGCCGAGGCCTGGCGGGCGGCCATCGCCGAGGGGCTGCCGGGCGACGATGGAAGGGTGGCGCTTCTCGTCTGGGGCGATCCCTCGCTTTACGACAGCACGCTGCGCATCGCCGCGCGGCTCGGGCTGCCGACGGAGGTGATCCCCGGCATAACCTCGATCCAGGCGCTCGCCGCGGCCCATGCGATCCCGCTGAACGAGATCGGCGCGCCCTTCACGGTCACCACCGGCCGGCGGCTGCGCGAAGGCGGCTGGCCGGAAGGTGTCGACACGATCCTTGTCATGCTCGACGGCGATTGCGCGTTCCAGGGCCTTGCTCCGGAAGGCCTCTCGATATGGTGGGGCGCCTATGTCGGGATGGCGGAGGAGATCACCGAGGCCGGACCGCTGGCAGAGGCCGGGGCGCGCATCCTTGCCCGCCGCGCCGAGGCGCGGGCGCGGCATGGCTGGATCATGGATATCTACCTGATCCGCCGCGCGGAGGCCTGAGCCCCCGCGCGGGACAATGGCGGCTCAGGCGAGGATGCCCGGGTTGCTGCCCATGTCGAGCTTGGGGAAGATCGTGTTCTCCAGCAATCCGGTGTCGAGCCCGTAGAGCCCGCGCATCGCCCAGGCGGCATAGCTGCGCACATCGGCAGTCGGCATCAGGTCGCGCCGCTCGTAAAGCGCGGCCTCGTCGAGGCCCGGCCAGCGGCCATAGACTTTGCCTCCCTTGATCGCCCCGCCGGCAAGGAGCATGACACCACCGGTGCCGTGATCGGTACCGCCGCTGCCGTTTTCCCAGGCGGTGCGGCCGAACTCCGTCATCGCGACAAGGGTCGTCTTCTTCCAAGTGTCGCCGAGGCCGGTCTTCAGCGTCAGGATCGTGTTGGCGAGTTTGGAGAGCTCGCGACCGAGGATCTGGCGCTGCGCGGCATGGCTGTCCCAGCCGGTGATGGAGAAGGTGGCAATCCGCGTCTCGCCCCGCAGCCGACTCGCGGCGAAGGCCGCGACAGGGTCAGGCTTGGTCATGTCGACTGCCGGCAGCGCGGCGGCCATCATCTGGTTCTGCATCCCGCCCGAGGCCATGGCGGCCTTCTTCTGGCGGTCGAGCTGGCCGGTGAGGGCGATCGCCTCCACCGCCGCGTCGCGGAACAGCGGATCGTCGTGATACATCGCTTCCAGCAGACGCCGGCTCTGCGCCGAAAGGCCAAGCCGGGTGTCCGGCGCCCAGCTGTCATAAGGCGCCTTGCCCATGATCACCTTCATCTCGTCGCGGCCGACGGCGAAGGCGGTCTCCGAATGCAGGCCCGGCATTGCCTGCAGCATCCGATTCAGCCAGCCGTCCTTCACCGAGCGGTCGGGCATGTCGAGGCCCGTGCCAGCTTCCAGGATGTCCTGGCCGTCGAAATGGCTGCGCTTGTCGCGGTAGGGGGTGGAGACGGCATGGGCGAAGCCCAGCTCCCCCGCCTTCCAGAGCGGCATCAGGGGGGCGAGATCGGGGTGCAACGCGAAGATCCCGTCGAGCGGGATCGAGGGCTTGCCTTCGAGCGTCGCCTTCCGGAGCCCCTTGAAGGCCGGGTCGCCGACCGGACGCACCACGTCGAGCCCGTCCATCGCGCCGCGCAGGATCAGGACGACGAAACGTGCGTCACCGGGGGCGGCGGCGAAGGTGATCGTCGTCAGGAACGGCTGGGCGGCGATCGAGCACCCGACGAGCGCGCCGGTCTTCAGGAACCGGCGCCGGGAGAGACTGGTTTCGGGTGCGGCATCAGGCGCGGCGTCGGCCAGGGCGGAGGCCGGGAGATCGAGCGGGGCGCTGGGCATCGGGGCCTCCTAGCGGCGGTTGAAATCGTTTGACGCAAGCACGAGGCCCACCCCTTCGCGCGGGCTCTCCGCCCGCTGCGATGCCGAAAGCGTCGCCGGTCCCGCGAGATCGGCCAGCGCGGTTTTCACGAAGGCGCGCGGGTCGGGCAGGTCCGGCGTGATCTGCACCGGCGCATACATTGCCCAATCGACCCGGGCGGCGAGGAACTGCGGCTGGATCCAGGCCGCCGCTGCCTCAGGCCAGCCGTTGGGGCCGGCGGGGCTTTGGAACTTCTGGCCCATGGCGGAGAGCGGGTAGAGGAGGAGCCGGCGGACCTGCTTTGCGTCGAGCCCCGCCAGAACCTCCGGCTTGGGGCCGAGGGCGCGGATCGAGGCCACCAGATAGTCGAAGGGCTGACGGACCTTGGCGCCAGGCTTCGCCCAGGCGGCGGGATGGGCGAGCATGGCCTGGTAGGTCGCCCAGAGGCTGCCGCCGGTTGCCATGTAGGCATCCTTCATCGCGCCGACGAGCGCCGGATCGGGCTGGTCGGCGACGAAATGGGTGGCGAGCTGCAGCGAAAGGTGATGCGCCGTCTCCGGCCGTGTCGAGATGTCGTCGAGCGCGCGGTAGATCTGGGCGAGCTTCTCCTCCCCTCGCCCGCCGTAGCTCTTGCCGAGGATTTTCTCGGTCATCTGCTCCGCCATCCTCGCATTGAAGAAGAAGCCACGGCGCGGGGTGTATGTGAGGCCGGTCAGCAGATAGGCCATCTGGCGCACGTCGGTCTGGGTATAGGGCGCACCGACGCCAAGCGTGTGCAGCTCCATGATCTCGCGACCGAGGTTCTCGTTCAAACCGCGATGCAGCCGCTCTCCGGCGGGCGAATGCGGCCCGTAGGAGGTGTTCTGGTTGAGATAGGCGAGCATCGCCGGATGCGTCGCCACCGCCTTCAGCATGTCCGAGAAGCGGCCGGAAAGATGCGGGCGTATCGCCTCTTCGGCGAAAGCGGTCGGCAGTGCAGCCAGCACACCGTCCTTGGCCACAACGGAGAAATGACCCGACCAGAAGCCCTGCAGCCGCTCGCGAAAGCCGTTCCGGGCCTGTACGCCGCGCTGGACGAGGCTGACGAGGCCCAGCTCGCCGTTGCGGCGCGCTTCCTTCCGGACGGTCTTGAGCATCGCGCGGGCGTCTGCATCGCCCGCCTTGGCCTGGCGATTGGTCTCGTAGGACAGGATCGCCAGCGGCCAGATCACATCGGAGGAGACGACCGGGAAGGCCTTTGCCATCGCGTCCGGGGCTGAGAGTTCCCCGAGGAGGGTGGTTGCGTCCTTTGGGGGGGCGATGGCCGGCGAAAGGCCGGATCCGAAGCGGATGGCGGCGAGCGTCGGGCTGAAGCTCATGTCGGGACCTGGACAGTGGATCGGCTCGGCCGCCGCGGCACTGACAAAATAGCACCGGGCGCGACCACCACGGATGGGAAATAGATATGGTCCCGATTAATTGAAACACTGTGACGCGTGGCAAGCCCTGGGCAAAAGCCATATCCTTCGGGGCGACCGACGCCCCGGGAATTGCCCTCGAATGCCGCGCCTCAGACGATCCCGCCAGAGGCGCCCTGCACCTTGGGCCGGATCCCGGCCACCTTCCCGCGGTAGCCCGACGCGCGGTAGGCCGCGACCGGGTCGATGGCCCCACCCGCCTCCATGCGCGCCAAGGCGAGGATCGGTTCCACGTCAGTGCGGAAGGCCTCCTTCAACGTGCCCGTCGCCATCAGCGCGTCATTCTCCTCCTGGAACCCCGCCAGTGCCGCACGGTCTACCAGAAGCGCCTGGGCATAAGCGCGCGTCACCTCCATGGCGGAGACCATCAGGCTTTCGATCGGATCGGTGACATTGTGGCTTTGGTCGAGCATATGGGCGGGGGCGAAGCCCGGCCTGCCCTCGGCCGCGACCAGCTCGTTGAAGACCAAAAACAGCCGGTAGGGGGCGATGGCGGCGGTGTCGAGGTCGTCGTCACCGTATTTCGAATCGTTGAAATGGAAGCCACCGAGCTTTCCGGCCTGGATCAACCGGGCCACGATCATCTCGATATTCACGTTCGGCGCGTGATGGCCGAGATCGACAAGGCAGTAGGCCTTCGGCCCCAGCGCCTGCGCCGTCATCAGGTTGCTGCCCCAGTCCTGGATGACGGTGGAGTAGAAGGCGGGTTCGTACATCTTGTGCTCGGTGAACAGCCGCCAGTCCTCCGGCAGTCCGGCATAGACCTTTGCCATCGCCTCCAGATACCGCTCGAAGGCGCGGGTGAAGTCGGACTGGCCGGGGAAGTTCGACCCGTCGCCGATCCAGACCGTCAGCGCCTTGGATCCCAGCGCCCGGCCGATCTCGATGCATTCGAGATTGTGATCGACCGCCTGCGCCCGCGTCGCTGGATCGGTATGGCTGAGCGAGCCGTATTTATAGCTCAGTGCCTGCCCCGGCTGGTCCTGGAAGGTGTTGGAGTTCATCGCATCGAAGCCGAGGCCCAGCGCCTCCGCCTTGGCCTTCAGATCCGCGGCCGGGGCCTTGTCCCAGGGGATGTGCAGGCTGACGGAGGGGGTGGCACGGGTCAGCTGCTGGATGACGGCGCAATCCTCCAGCTTGTCGAAGACATGGCGCGGTTCGCCGTCACCGGGAAACCGGGCGAAGCGGGTGCCGCCGGTGCCGACGCCCCAGGAGGGGATCGCAACGCCGTAACTCGCAACCTTCGCCTTCACCGCATTGATATCCACGCCGCGCCGGGCAAGCCGGGCGCCGAGGCTTTCGTAGTCGTCCTTCAGATCAGCTGCCCGGCGCGCGTTCTCCGCCTCGACCAGCGCCGTGTCGATCATGCTCGTCATGGGTCTACCTCGTGAAACTCTGCTGGTTGCCGGCGTCGACGTTCAGAATATTGCCCGTCGATTTCGCCGAAAGCTCTGAGGCGAAGAAATAGACGCCCTCGGCGATGTCTTCAGGAAGCACCGAGCGTTTCAGCATCGAGCGCTGGCGGTACATCTCCTCCAGCCCCTCCTTGTCAGTGCGGTAGGTGGATGCGCGCTGGTCGAGCCATTCGCCTGACCAGATTTTCGATCCCTTCAGCACTGCATCGGGGTTCACGACATTGACACGGATCCCCGCCTCCGCGCCTTCGAGGGCGAGGCATCGGGCCAGGTGAATCTCTGCCGCCTTGGCCGTACAATACGCCGAGGCGTTGGGCGAGGCGGCAAGCCCGTTCTTCGATGCCACGAAGACGATCGCGCCGCCGAGGCCTTGGGCGCGGAACAACCGGAACCCCTCGCGGCTGGCCAGGAAATAGCCCGTGGACAGGATATCCATGTTGCGGTTCCAGAGCGCGAGCGAGGTGTCCTCCACCGGCGCAGAGGACGCGATGCCGGCGTTGGAGACGAGGATGTCACAACCGCCGAATTCCACAGCAATCTCGGCATAGGCGGCGATGACGGCGGCCTCGTCTGTCACATCGACGTGCACGGTGCGGATCGCATCCCGCCCAAAGCGCCCGGCGAGCGCCGCAGAGGCAGAGACAAGTGCCGGCTCGTCGATATCGGCGAGCATCACGCAGGCGCCCTCACCCAGGAACCGCTCCGCCGTGGCCGAGCCGATCCCTCCCGCCCCGCCCGTGACGAAGGCGATACGGCCGGCGAGGCTTTTGGGCTTCGGCATGCGCTGCAGCTTCGCCTCTTCCAGCAGCCAGTATTCGATGTCGAAGGCTTCTTGTTCGGGCAGACCGCAATAATCCGACACGGTGGAGGCGCCGCGCATGACGTTGATGGCGTTGACGTAGAACTCTCCAGAGATGCGCGCCGTCGCCTTGTCCTTGGCGAAGGTGATCATGCCGACGCCTGGGACGAGGTAGACGACCGCGTTAGGATCGCGCAGCGGCGGGCTGTCCGGGCGCTTGCAGCGCTCGTAATAGGCGGCGTAGTCGGCGCGATAGGCCTCCACCTGGCCGGCCAGCGCGGCGAGCGTCGCCTCCGCGTCCGGCTTGGCCGGGTCGAAGCCCACCACCAGCGGGCGGATCTTGGTGCGCAGGAAATGGTCCGGGCAAGAGGTGCCAAGCGCCGCCAGCTCCGGCATCCGGACGGAGTTGACGAACTCCAGAACCGCCGGCTGGTCGTCGAAATGGCCGACCATGCGGTGGTCATTCGAGATCATTCCACGGATCGCCGGCATCAGTTTTGCCGCCACCGCGCGCCGGTCGGCATCTGCGAGGCTCGTGTGGCGGGCGCCGCCAAAGACGGGCTTTCCGCGCGTCTCCGCCTCGAACCAGGCCATCGCGCGGTTGATGATGCGGAGCGTCAGCTCGTAGCAGTCCTTTGCGTCATCCGCCCAGGTGAAGAGGCCGTGGGATTCCAGCACGACGCCCTTCGCCTCCGGGTTCTCGAGGCAGTATTTCTCCAGCCACAGTCCCAGTTCGTAGCCCGGCCGTTTCCAGGGCAGCCAGCCGATCTCGCCGCCGAAGATCTGTTCCGTCAGATCCTTGGAGCTTTTCGCGGCGGCGATGGCGATGATGGCATCGGGGTGCATGTGGTCGACGTGGCGCTTGGGCACATAGGCATGCAGCGGCGTGTCGATGGAGGCGGCACGGGGATTCAGATTGAAGGTGCAATGCGGCAGATACCCCACCATCTCGTCTTCATAGGCGAGGCCGCGGTAGACGCCCTTCAGCGCCCGCAGTTTCTCCATGTAGAGCGTCGCGAAGCCGTCGAGCTTCATCGAGCCGACATCACCACCCGAGCCCTTGACCCAGAGAACCTCCACCTCGCCGCCGGTGAGCGGATCGCGCTCCATCACCTTGGCAGAGGTGTTACCGCCGCCATAGTTCGTGATCCGCTTGTCCGAGCCGAGCAGATTCGAGCGATAGAGAAGCTTCTCCGGCTCACTCATCCCCGCGGCTTTCGCCTCATCCCAAAGGCTTGCGAGCCGTGTCGCAGCGGCGGTGTCCGGCATTTTGTCCTCCCTCGCGCAGATCTGCGCCATTCGGCGGAACTGTGACAGCCTGCGGCGGAATGTCAATCATAAACGATCACAATCAATCATGCTGCGAGCGCATAATGCGCACTTATGATCGAAAATGATTGACAGTGCTTGGAATCAATGGAAGCCTCGGCGAAACGGAGGGCCCTATGCACGAGACCGAACGCCACCGGATCATTCTGTCCGCCGTCCAGGAACGGCCCGTGGCGACCGTGCTGGAGCTGGTCACGCTCACCGGCGCGTCAGAGGCGACGATCCGGCGCGACATCGCCACGCTGCATGTCCAGAAAAAGCTCCGCAGGGTTCGGGGGGGCGCGGAATCGATCGCCCCGCCGCAGTTCGTCGGCATCGCCGGGCGGCCCTTCAGCGTGAACGAGACGATCAACATTGCCGCCAAGCGGGCAATCGCGCGGGCCGCGGTGGAGCTCTGCGAGGACGGCGACCCAATCATCATCAACGGCGGCACGACGACCTTCCAGATGGTCCACCCGCTCTCGGCCCGGCGCTGCCAGGTTTTCACCAATTCCTTCCCGATCGCCGAGCATCTGCTGAAACACTCGAAGAACACGGTGCTGCTGCCGGGCGGCGCGATCTACAGGGAACAGAACATCATCCTGTCGCCGTTCGAGGACGACGGATCGAGCCATTTCTACGCGCGGCGCATGTTCATGGGCGCGCAGGGCCTCGGCCCAGTCGGGCTGATGGAGGGCGATCCGCTTTTGATCCAGGCCGAGCAGAAGCTGATCGATCAGGCCGACGAACTGGTTGTGCTGGTCGACAGCTCGAAGTTCCGTAACCGCTCCAGCCTCGTGCTCTGCCCGCTCGGGCGGATCCACACTGTCATCACCGACGACCGGATCGACGACCGCGCGGCGCAGATGCTGGAGGCCGCCGATATCAGGCTGCTCGCGGTCCCTTCCGGGGCCGCAGAGAAGACGGGCGCCGCGCAGGAGGGTTGAGGAGCCCGCGCGACGGCCGAACCAAGAGACGCTCAAGGGAGGAAAACATGAGCATCTTCAAGAAGGCCCTGACCACCGCCGCGGTCGCGACCGCGCTCGCCACATCCACCGCCACCATCGCGCAGGCGGCACCGATGCGCATCGCCGTCGTCGTCAAGGCGCTCGGCATCGGCTTCTTCGACGCCGTCCACAAGGGCGCGGAGGAGGCCGCGCAGAAGCTCGGCAACGTGAAGATCATCTACACCGGTCCCACCAACACCACGGCCGAGGGCCAGATCCAGGTGATCAACTCGCTTATCGCCCAGCATGTCGATGCGATCGCCATTTCGGCAAATGACCAGGATGCGCTGGTGCCCGTTCTGAAGAAGGCGATGAGCCGCGGCATCACCGTGATCTCCTTCGACTCCGGCGTCGCCAAGGCCGGCCGCGAGATGCAGCTTGACGACAGCTCCACCCCGCTGATCGGCAAGACGCTGATCAAGCTTGCAGCCGACCATATGCCCAACGGCGGCGAGGTCGCGGTGCTGTCCGCCTCCGCCACCGCGACGAACCAGAACGCCTGGATCGCCGCGATGAAGGGCGACATGAAGGACTATCCGAAGATCAAGCTGGTCTCGGTCGTCTATGGCGACGACCTCTCCGACAAGTCCTATCGGGAGGCCCAGGGCCTGATCAAGAAATACCCCGACCTGAAGGCGATCATCGCGCCCACCACCGTCGGCATCGCCGCCGCGGCGCAGGCGGTGGAGGACGATCACCTGACCGGCAAGGTCAACGTCACCGGCCTCGGCCTGCCCTCGCAGATGGCGGGCCATGTGAAATCGGGCGCTTCGAAGAGCTTCGCGCTCTGGAATCCGATCGACCTCGGCTATGCGGCAACGATGATCTCCTACAACCTTGCCACGCATAAGGCGAAGGCGGAGCCGGGCGCGAAGATCGGCATGGGCCGGATGGGCACGGTCACGCTCGACAAGAACAACATTGGCGTGATGAGCGACCCGTTCACCTTCAACGCCTCGAACGTCGACAAATACGCCAAGATGTTCTGATCGGGCGCAAGCTCCGGCCCGGCGCGCGATGCGCCGGGCCCCACCGCTCCCCGAAGGGTTCCGCCGATGACAGTCCTGCCGCCCAGGGCCGATCTTCAGACCACCGATCCGGTTCTGACGCTCACGGGCATCTCCAAGAGCTTCCCCGGTGTGCGCGCGCTCCATGACGTCGCGCTGGAACTCTATCCCGGCCAGGTCACCGCGCTCGTGGGCGAGAACGGGGCCGGGAAATCGACAATCGTCAAGATCCTGACAGGGATCTACCAACCCGACACGGGCGCCATCGCCGTCGCCGGGCAGCAGACGCATTTTTCCACCGCCGCCGCGGCCGAGGCCGCCGGGGTCACCGCGATCCACCAGGAAACCGTCCTGTTCGACGAACTGACGGTAGCGGAGAACATCTTTCTCGGCCATGCGCCGCGCGGCAGGATGGGCCTGATCGACTGGCGCGCGATGAACGAGGCCGCGCGCGCGCTTCTGGCCCGCATCGGCGCCGATCTCGATCCCTCCGCGCGGCTGCGCGACCTCGGCATCGCCTCAAAGCACCTCGTCTCGATCGCCCGTGCGCTTTCCATCGACGCCCGCGTGGTGATCATGGACGAGCCGACCGCCGCGCTGAGCCACAAGGAGATCCACGAGCTTTACGCACTGGTCGAACGCCTGAAGGCGGAGGGCAAGGCGATCCTCTTCATCTCGCACAAATTCGACGAGATCTTCCGCATCGCTGACCGCTGGGCGGTCTTCCGCGATGGCGAGCTGGTGGGACATGGCATGATGCGCGATGTGCACGAGGCGCAGCTGGTGCGGCTGATGGTCGGCCGCTCCGTCGACCAGATCTTCCCGAAGCGGCAGCCGAAGCTCGGCCCCCCGGCCCTTACCGTCGCGGGCTACTGCCATCCGACCGAATTCGACGACATTCGCTTCACCCTGCACGAGGGCGAGATCCTCGGCTTCTACGGGCTGATCGGCGCGGGGCGGTCGGAGGTCATGCAATCGCTCTTCGGGCTGACGAAGCCCTCCAAGGGCGCCTGTCGGATCGGCGACCGCATCGCCGTCATCCGCTCCACCGCCGAGGCGATCGCAAATGGCATCGTCTACGTGCCCGAGGACCGGGGCACGCAGGGCGCGATCAAGGGTCTGCCGATCTTCCAGAACGTCACCCTGCCCTCGCTTGCCCGCACCTCGCGCAAGGGCTTTCTCAGGCTCGCCGAGGAATTCCGGCTGGCGCGGGAATTCACCAGCCGGCTCGACCTGCGCGCGGCGAGCCTCGACCAGGACGTGGCGCTCCTCTCAGGCGGCAACCAGCAGAAAGTCGTCATCGCCAAGTGGCTGGCGACGAAACCCCGCGTCATCATCCTCGACGAGCCGACGAAGGGCATCGACATCGGATCGAAGGCGGCGGTGCACGAATTCATGGCCGAGCTCGCGGGACAGGGCCTCGCCGTGATCATGGTCAGCTCCGAGATCCCGGAAATCATGGGCATGTCCGACCGCGTCATCGTCATGCGCGAGGGGCGGATGGTGGCGGAATACGCGCGGGACGAGATGACGCCGGAGCGCCTTGTCCGCGCGGCGGCGGGCCTGGGCGACGGCATGGAGGAGGACCGGGCATGAGCCGCGCGCTGAAATCACGCGAGGCCCTTCTGGGGGGCGCTATCCTTTCGATGGTCGCGCTGATCGCGATCCGCTTTCCGCAATTCGTCGCGCCCTCGAACCTCGTCGGCACCTTCAACGACACATCACCGCTGATCCTGCTGGCGCTCGGCGAGATGGCGGTGATCCTGGCCAAATGCATCGACCTGTCGGTGGCGGCGAACCTTGCGCTCTGCGGCATGGTTGCAGCGATGATGAACACAATGGGGATCCCGCTGCCATTGATCATCCTGGCCGCCACCGCGCTTGGCGCCGTTGTCGGAATGGTCAACGGGCTTCTGGTCTGGAAACTCGACATCCCGCCGATCGTCGTGACGCTTGGGACGATGACGATCACCCGCGGGGCGATCTTCCTGATCTCCGGCGGCAAGTGGATCAACGACCAGCAGCTGAGCGAAAGCTTCAAGGACTTTCCGCGCAGCGTGGTTCTCGGCCTGCCGGTGATGGCCTGGGTGGCGATCGTCGTGGCCCTTGCCTTCGCGGTCCTGATCGGGCGCACGCCCTTTGGACGCAGCCTCTTCGCCGTTGGCGGCAACCCGAATGCGGCCATCTATACCGGGATCAATGTCGGCCGCACGCAAGCGCTTGCCTTCACTCTTGCAGGCGCGCTGGCGGGGCTGACCGGTTATCTCTGGATCGCGCGCTACGCGGTGGCCTATGTCGATATCGCCAACGGCTTCGAGCTGGACGTGGTGGCGGCCTGCGTGATCGGCGGCATCTCCATCGCCGGCGGCGCGGGCTCGGTCGCGGGTGCCGTCCTTGGCGCGCTCTTTCTCGGCGTGATCAAGAACGCACTGCCCGTCGTCGGCATCTCGCCCTTCTGGCAGATGGCGATCTCCGGCTCCGCCATCCTCGCCGCCGTCGCCATCAACGCGCGCGAGCGCCGCCGGGCCGGCCGCGTCATCCTGAAAACCGCGGAGAGCCGCGCATGAGCGACGCCCGACACATCCCTGACCGGCTGGACCGCCCCCTTAGGCGCCTGCTGCGCAGCTGGGAGTTCCTGCTGGCTTTGGTCGCGGTGGCGATCTTCATCGCCAATTCGCTGGCCTCGCCCTATTTCCTGAATCCCTGGAACCTTTCGGACGCGACCTACAACTTCACCGAGCTGGGTCTGATCGCCTTCCCGATGGCGATGCTGATCGTGGCGGGCGAGATCGACCTCTCCGTCGCCTCGACCATCGCGCTGGCCTCGACGCTGATGGGGGCTGCTGCCACCGCCGGCGCGCCGATCGCGGTGCTGGTGCTGATCGGCCTCGTCGTGGGGCTTTTCTGCGGTGCGTTCAACGCGGTTCTGGTGACGCGGCTTGGCCTGCCCTCCATCGTCGTCACCATCGGCACGATGAGCCTTTACCGCGGGCTCAGCTACATCATCCTCGGCAACCAGGCCTATACCGCATACCCGACCGGCTTCGCCTACTTCGGGCAAGGCTATGTCTTCTGGGTCTTTTCATTCGAGCTGGTGCTCTTCGTGCTCATGGCGGTCGTGTTCGGGGCACTCCAGCACCGGACCAGCTTCGGCCGCATGGTCTATGCGATCGGCAACAACCCGACCGGGGCGCTCTTTTCAGGCATACGCGTTGCGCGGGTGAAGGCGATCCTGTTCCTGCTCACGGGGCTCATGTCCGGCATCGCGGCGGTCTGCCTGACCTCGCGGCTCGGCTCCACCCGCCCGTCGATCGCGCTGGGGTGGGAACTGCAGGTGGTCACCATGGTGGTCCTTGGCGGGGTCGACATTCTCGGCGGATCCGGCACCATCCCGGGCGTGGTGCTCGCGGCGCTGGTCATGGGGCTCGTAACCTTCGGCTTCGGGCTTCTGAATGTGCCCGGCATCGTCATGTCGATCTTCATCGGCCTCCTGCTGATTGGCGTCATCGCCCTGCCCCGGCTCTGGTCGCGGCTGAAACCGCGGGGCACGTGAATGGAGAAATACGCCTTCAAGATGCAGCTGAACCCCGGCATGGCCGAGGAATACCGCCGCCGGCACGACGCGATCTGGCCGGAACTGGTGACGCTTCTGAAGGCGGCCGGGGTGCGCGACTACTCGATCCACCTCGACCCCGAGACGGATATCCTGTTCGCGACGCTCTGGCGGCCGGAGGATCACGGCATGGACGACCTGCCGGACCATCCCGTCATGCGACGCTGGTGGGCGCACATGGCAGATATCATGGAGACGTCGCCGGATAACGAGCCCGTGGCGCGGCCCCTTCTGCCAATGTTCCACCTGCCATGAGCGCGCAGCGCCACATCGCCGTGCTCGACATCGGCAAGACCAACGTGAAGCTCGGCCTGATCGACCGCCCGACCTTGGCGGAAATCGACCTGATGATCCTGCCGAACCGCGTGCTGCGGGGGCCGCCCTGGCCGCATTTCGATACCGAGGGGATCTGGGCCTTCCTGCTCGACGGGTTGAAAACCCTGCACGATCGCCACGGTGTCGATGCCATCGTCCCCGTGGCGCACGGCGCCTGCGCTGCGCTGCTTGCGGGCGACGGCAGGCTCGCAGCGCCCGTGCTCGACTACGAGCATCCCGGCCCCGAGGACCTTGCCGACGCCTACGACGCGATCCGCCCGCCCTTCGCCGAAACCGGATCGCCACGGCTGTCGCTTGGCCTGAACCTCGGATCGCAGCTACACTGGCAACTTTTCACCGACCCGGGGCTTGTCACTCGGCTCGCCACCGTCGTGACCTGGCCGCAATACTGGTCGCATCGTCTGACCGGCGTGGCCGCCACCGACGCCAGCTCGCTTGGCGCGCACAGCGATCTCTGGAATCCGGCCCGGGCGGATTTCTCGCCCCTCGTCGCGCGCCTCGGCCTTTCGAACCGCATCGCGCGGCCACGGCCGCCGGGCGAGATCCTCGGCCCGATCCGCGCCGATGTCGCGGCGGCGACCGGCCTCGACCCGGCGACGCCCGTCGCTTGCGGCATCCACGATTCGAACGCCTCGCTGCTGCCCTATCTCCTTGGCCGAAAGCCGCCCTTCACCGTCGTCTCAACCGGGACCTGGGTGATCACCATGGCCGTCGGCGCTCCGGTCGTGCCGCTCGACGAGGCACGGGATACCCTGATCAACGTCAGCGCCCTCGGCCAGCCCGTACCGTCTGCCCGTTTCATGGGCGGCCGCGAGTACGCCCTGCTCGGCGGCGGCCGCGCCGAAGCGGGCGCACAGGAGATGGGCGCCGCGCTCCGGGCACCCTTCCTTCTGCTCCCGGCGGTCGATCCGCTCAACGGCCCGTTCCGTGGCCGCGCCATGGCATGGTCCCCGCAAGAGCCCGACGATCCCGGGGTCCGCGAGGCCGCGCTCTCTTTCTATCTCGCGCTGATGACGGCAGAGTGTCTGGCCATCACCGGAGCCGCAGGTCCCGTCATCGTCGAGGGGCCCTTCGCAGCCAACCCCCGCTTTCTCGAGATGCTGGGCGCCGCGACCGGCCGGCCCGTGCTCACCTCCGGTTCCCGCACCGGGACTGGAAGCGGCGCGGCCCTGTTGTTCGACGGGGTCCGTGGATCCGTCCCCCTAGCGCTCAAACCGGTCTCCCTCGCCCCGGAACGCGCCGAAAGGCTTGCCGCCTATGCCGAGCGCTGGCGCAGTCAATGTGCCGCGGCACCAGAGACTCCGCCCGCGCGACGGAAATAGCGCCCGGGTTCGAGATACCGCTCGCCGCGAACAGACCGAAGGCGCGCTTGCCGGGCTTGACCGCCCCCTACCCCGCGCGGCGTAGTTTGCCGCTGCCGGCCCCGGCACGACCCGTGCGCCCGGTCCCCTGACCGGCGGCCGAGAAGCGCCGCAGCAAGGCGGAGAGCCGTATCGCCTCTTCGCTCAGCGCGTGGCTGGCGGCTGTCGTCTCCTCCACCATGGCGGCGTTCTTCTGGGTCGAGATGTCGAGCTGGCCGACAGCCACGTTGATCTCTGAGATGCCGGTTTTCTGCTCGCCCGAGGCAGAGGCGATCTGGGTCACCCGATCGGTCACCGCTCCGATCGCCTGCGCAATTTCCAGCAGGACCGAGCCGACCTCGTTCACCAACCCCACGCCATCTTTCACGCTGGCACCGCTTTCGCCGATCAGCGAGCCGATCTCGCGCGCGGCTTCCGACGACCGGTGCGCCAGCGCCCGCACCTCGCTGGCCACCACCGCGAATCCGCGGCCCGACTCGCCCGCGCGCGCGGCCTCGACCCCCGCATTGAGGGCGAGGAGGTTGGTCTGGAAGGCGATATCCTCGATCACGTCTATGATCGTCGCGATCTTGCTGGAGCTCGCCTCGATTGCCTGCATTGCACCGATCGTCCGCTCCACAACACGCTGGCCGGCGTCCGCGCGATCGCGGGCCTCCGTCACCATGCGGTCCGCCTCGCCCGCCTGCTCGGCCGACTGGGTGACCGATTGCGTCATCTCGGTCAGCGCGGCGGAGGATTCCTCCAGCATCACGGCGGACTTCTCCGTGCGCTGGGACAGGTCATCGGCCGCGCCGCTGATCTCCTCGGAGGCGCTGCGCACCCGCTCGACACTGTCGGAGATCGAGCTCATGACCTCGCCCAGCGCCTCGGCCGCCGAGTTGAAATCGCGCCGGAGCGCCTCGTAACCCTCGGGGAATGCCTCCTCGATCCGAACCGAGAGGTCGCCCTCGGAAAGCCGGTGCATGCCTTCGGCAAGCGCCGAGACGACGCGCGCCTGTGCCTCGGACTGGGCCTGACGTGTGGCCTCCTCCTCGGCCTTGCGCCTCGCCTCCTTCTGCTGCTCGGCCCTCTCGCGGTCGCGCTCGGCGCGGTCGCGGGCCTCCTGGCGCTCCCGTTCCAGGGCCTCTGCCTCCTCGCGTTCACGCCGGGCGGCCGCTTCGGCCGTCGCGCGTGCCTCGCGCGCGGCTTTCTCGTCCCGCTCCAGCTGTGCTTTCTGGATCAGCCCGTCACGGAAGACGCCGAGCGCCCGGACCATGGCCCCGATCTCCCCCCGCGGATGGCCTAGTCCGTCGACGGCGGAGAGATCACCCTCTGCGAGCTGCCCCGTCGCCCGGGTGACCCGGCCAAGCGGGCGGGCCAGCATCAGCCAGGCCAACACCTGCGCGAGCACCAGCATCACCACGCTCGCCAGCGCGATCCGCCCGAAGAGCAGGAGCGCATGGTCAAACTCGCCGCTGATCTTATTGCTGGTCTCGGTCACCGCGGCGGCGACCCCGTCGCTCATCCCCTGCGCCAGATCGACGATGGCCTTGGCGGTATCGGCCGCTGTCAGCGATGCGGCGGCGGCCTGCCGCCGCGCCTCAAGCACGGCGCTGCGCTCGGGCACCAGCCCGCCCTTGCCGTCCGAGAGGGCGGCCAGAACCTTGAGCCCGTCGCGTACTTCTGGCGGAGCGGCGGAGGATAGCTCGCGGATCTGCGCGAGATCCTGCGTCAGCTGCGGCTGCGCCTTCCGGACCTGTTCGACATCGGTCATCGTCAGGACGAATAGAGCGTCGGCGAGATAGGTCTTCGCGCGAGAATCGAGTTCGGCCGAATCGCGGAAGCTCAGCAACTTGCCGCCGGCCAGCACCTTCCTCGTGCTTTTGCCCCGCCGCGCGGCGTCGGCGCTGAGCTGGTGGATTGCAGTGCGGATCTTTTCCTCTGAGGCGCTCAGGAGGCTGTCGACGTTCTTCTGCAGGGTCAACAGGTCGTGCCGGCGCGCGTTGGCCTCCGATGGGCCGGCGTCGAGGATGCCGGCGAGCCGGCCGGCCGCGGTCGAAAGCCGGCCGGAGACATCCTGCAGCCCGTCGAATTTCCGCATCTCCGGCACGATGGTGTCCAGGTCGTGGACCGCCGCCCGCCCCATGTCCGCGAGCGTCGCCTGCAGTGTGGGCTCCGCCGTACTGCCCAGTGCCACCATCGCCCCGGAGGCGAGGTTCACGTCGGCCCGGGCGTCGAGCACCAGTTCCTGCTCCACGATGTCCACATCCACGAGCCGCTCCAGCGCCTGCTGGCCGGCCGCGAGCGAGGCCTGCCCGCCCGCGCTCAACTCCGCCATCGCGGTGTCGGCCCGGGCGCTCAGCGCCTGGTCGAGCTCCTCCGTCAGCCTGCGCATCCGCTCCATCGAGGCGCCGATCTTGGCCTGCGTATCGAATTCGCGCATCCGCGCAGCGATGAGCGCATCTATCGCGCGCCGGGCGGCGGTGATCGCCGCCTGGAGGTCCTGCGAGCGATCGCGCGCCAACCCGTTGGAGATCGCCTCCAGATCCGAGATCGTCTTTCGGGTCTTGGCGGCTGTGTACTGCACGCCCGCCTTGCCCTCGGCGATCAGCAGTTCGGCCAGCTCGCCGCGCAGGCCAACCGCGGCGCGGGTCAGCAGGGTGCTTTCCTTCAGCGCCGGAAGCTCGCTCTTCTGCAAATGCTCGATCCGGCCGGAGACCAGTCGCAGCTCCTGCGAACCGACATAGAGCGCCGCAGCGGTCATCGCGCCCATCGACAGCACGATGATCCCAACCTTGGCGGAAATCGAATGGATCATATCAGCGATCTGTCTGGCCATGTCGGGCGCTCCAGCGGGAAAGAGGGAAGAGCCGAAGCGGAGGGCAACCGGGGCAGTCGGTGGCAGATCGCCCCAACCTCACCGCCCCACACGCGGCAGCGCTCCCCCTGCGATTGCGTGTATGCCGCATCTGTCACTCCGGACTGCGAATATGCGGCGATCATGGGGCGGGCGGGCTTAAAGTCCGGTAAACCGGGCTCGCATGCCCGGCATCGCACCGGATACCCCCTCGAATTCCCGCCCGTTTTGGGCGAGACCGTGTGCAACCGGCGAAAGCAGACCGGGCAGCCAGTCGAAAGGGCGGATCATGCAGGAAGAGCGGCAGGAGGGGGCAAGGGGGCTCGACCCGCAGGATTGGGGCGCCTTGCGGGAGAGCGCGCATCGCATGCTCGACGGGATGCTTGACCATCTCGAACACCGCCGGGACGTGCCGCTCTGGCAGGCACCGTCGCCCGAGGCGCGGGCGGCCTTCGACATGGCACTGCCGCGCGCGCCTGCCGCGCTTGACGCGGTGCACGAGGATTTCCGCCGCCACATCCTGCCCTATGGCGCCGGCAACACCCATCCTGGCTTCATGGGCTGGGTGCAGGGCGGCGGCACCCCGGTGGGGATGCTGGCGGAGATGCTCGCCGCCGGCTTCAACGCCAATTGCGGCGGGCGCGACCACATCGGCCACGAGGTCGAGCGCCAGATCACCCGCTGGATGCGCGACCTCTACGGCTTCCCCCGGACCGCAGGCGGGATATTCCTGACCGGGGCGAGCCAGGGCAATTTCCTTGCCGTTCTGATCGCGCGCAGCCGGGCGCTCGGGCCGGAGGTGCGGCGCGAAGGGCTCGGCGGGGCGCGGCTGACGGCCTATGCCTCGGCCGAAGTACATGGCTGCGTGCCGCGCGCGATGGAGATGGCGGGCTTGGGCCGCGCGGCGCTGCGATTGATCCCGGCGGATGCCCTCGGCCGGATGGACATGGCAGCGCTGGCGGAGCGGATTGCCGAGGACCGGACCGCGGGGTGCACGCCCTTCCTGCTGGTCGGCAGCGCCGGGACGGTGAACATGGGCGCGGTCGACCCGCTGGCGGCGCTCGCCGATCTTGCCGCCGCAGAGGGGCTGCATTTCCACGTTGACGGCGCGCTCGGCGCCTTCGCCCGGCTGGCACCCGGGCTCGCCCCCCTGCTCGACGGGATCGAGCGGGCCGACAGCCTCGCCTTCGATTTCCACAAATGGGCGCAGGTGCCCTATGACGCCGGCTTCCTGCTAACCCGGGACGAAGCCTGGCAATACGACACGTTCGCCGCCGACAACGCCTATCTCGCGCGGGCGGAGACCGGCCTTGCCGGCGGCAGCTGGTGGCCCTGCGACACCGGGCCGGACCTCTCGCGCGGGTTCCGGGCGCTGAAGACATGGTTCACGCTGAAGACCTACGGCCTCGACGTGCTCGGCGCGATGATCGAGGGGACCTGCACCCTCGCCCGCGGCCTCGCCGAGCGGATCGAGGCCGAGCCGGGGCTGGAACTGGCCGCCCCGCAGGGCCTCAACATCGTCTGCTTCCGCCCCACGGGCGACCTGGACGGCGCGCGCAGCAGCAGCATCACCGAGGAGCTGCAATGCGAGGGCCGGGTCGCCCCCTCCCTGACCCGGCTCGACGGGCGGCCAGCGATCCGCGCCTGCATCACCAACCACCGCACCACCGCCGAGGACATCGAGGCGCTGGTGGAGGGGGTCCTGCGTCTCGATCGCGCGCCCGACTGAGGCCCGGGGAGAGGCGCGGAGAGCCTCTTCCGTATCCCGGACGGTGCCCAGATACCGCTTGCCGGCCGCCGCTGCGCCAATGCGATGCACAGGCGCAGCAGTTCACGGATTATTTCCCTGCCCCCGGCCGGAATCCGCCTGATTCCGGGTCCAGCGTAGGCCGAATCGCGCTACTCTGCATGTGAGGCACTGAGCAGCCGCAGGAACAACGGGGGAACTCCGGTGAATGCGCATGTGGACGGGCGGGACTTCGGCCCTCTCCCGCGACGGCAGGCACAACCGCAACCAGAACCGCGCACGCCCGTGGGGCGGATGCGAAGCTTCAACGGACTGCTGACCGCCTACTGGCGCTCTACCAGCAAGCGTGAGGCCTGGACGCTGGCGATCATCATCGCGGTGATGAGCTGGTTCATCTCCAAGGTCGGGATCTGGATGGCGGTTGCCGCGGGCGAGTTCCAGAATGCCCAGGCAACCTATCAGAACCCCGGCAACCTCGACCCCTGGCGCACGTTCCAGGCGGCGGCGGTGGCGCTGGTCGCGATGGTCTCGCTCAGCGTGGCGGCGACGGCGGTCCGCCATCTCTTCTCGGAGACGCTGCACCGCAAGTGGCGCGCCTGGCTCAACGAGCAGTTTACCGAGGCGACCCTCCAGGAAGGCAACACGATCCTGAAGATCCAGTCCAACCCGGGGCTCGATTCCATCGACCAGCGCCAGCAGGAATGCCTCAAGAGCCTTGCCGGCAACGCCATTGGCCTCGCCATGGGGATCATGACGGTGGCGACGGCGGTCTGGGAGGTCTCGAGCAAGCTCTGGGACATCTCGACCCCGATCAAGGGGATGGCGGCCTTCGGCGGCGGCGCGGGATTCGTGCTGACGCTGGGCGTGATCCTGCCCTTCGCGCTTCTCTGCACCTGGGGCTTCACCCGCATCGGCACCGTCATGCGCGGCGTCAACAAGCGCTTCATGGAGGCCGAGGGCGCCTTCCGTTCCGAACTGAACACTATGTTCCGTCGCGCCGGGCAGATCACCGCCTCGAACGGCGAGAAGGTGCAGAAGAAGGTCAACCAGACGCTCTACACCGACATCGACCATGTCTGGCACCGCAACAACCTGCTGCAGGCCAGCTTCATGGGGCTGCAGGGCTTCTACAACATGCTGTCGTTCCAGGTGATCGCCTCTGTCCTGGCCCTGCCAGCCTATGCCCAGGGCGCGATCGACTTTCAGACCTATGTCACCACCTCGGCGCTGATTGGGCAGCTGACCAACGGCTTTTCCTGGCTGATCAACGTGACCCCGGCGATCGCCTCGCTTAAAGCCGATGCAGAGCGGATCTGCGAATATGCCCAGGAGATCGAACATGCCCAGGACACGCGGGCCTATTTCCGTGCAACGGGCGTGCATGACTTTCAGTACAGCGCGCAGCCCGCGACCGACGGCATCCGCATCCGCGGCATGGAACTGATGCATGCCGGACGTGCCGCGCGCCCGTTCCTCTCGGCGCCAGAACTTCATTTTCCGGCCGGTTCCTGGACCGCGCTCGTCGGCCAGTCCGGCGCGGGCAAGACCTCTTTCCTCAACGCGCTGATGCGCCAGCAGGATTACGGCCGCGCCGACGTCTCCCTGCCCGAAGGGCCACGCCCGTTCTATGCCTGCCAGACAGCGCGCACCCCGGACCTGACGCTGAAACAGCTCGTCGCCGGGTCGCAGGACGAGGATGATTTCGAGGATGCCGAGATTGCCGCAGTCCTGGTCGAGGCCGGCCTGGGCAAGCCTGCCTTCCTGCGTGCGCTGAACGAGAAGGCGTGCAATGGCCGCCCCTGGGAGCGCGCGCTGTCCGGCGGGCAGAAGAAGCGGCTGATCCTGGCGCAGCTCCTTCTCCACCGCCCTTCGACGGCGTTCCTGGACGAGGTGACGGCGGGCCTAGACCCGCAGGCTCAGGCGGAGTTCTACGCCGCTCTGAAGAAGGCCTGCCCGCAGACGACCGTGATCTCGGTGATCCACAACCGCGCCATGCCGGTGCTGCCGGATGGCAAGCCGGTCTATGACCATGTGGCCGAGATCGATGCCGGCCGCCTCTGGCTGCGCCGGTTTTCCGCCGGAACCGCGCTGCAATCCGCAGCCGAGCCGCAGCGCAAGGCGATCCCCGCGGCCTGAGCCGCGCCCTGCCGGCTTCCCTTTCCGAGCCCCCTTGCGCATGCGCGGAACTTTGCACAGCTTGGCCCGGAACACCCCGGGCCCCGCGCCAATCGCGGGCGCCTCCGCTATCCTCCTCCGGTAACCCCGTTGAAAGCCCGCGCGCCATGACCGCCCAGACCGACAAGGACACCTTCCTCGACACCCTCCTCTCCCGGATGAGCCTGATGGAGAAGATCGGGCAGCTTAACTACCCCTCGGGTTCCGGCGTCGACACCACCGGCGTGGGACAGAAGGTCGACACGCCGGTGATGATCCGCCGCGGCGAACTTTGCGGCATCTCCGCCGGCGCCCGCCTTGCCGACCGGCGGGAGCTGCAGACCATCGCGGTGGAGGAAGGCCCGAACGGCATCCCGCTGATCTTCGGCAAGGACTGCATCCAGCGCTACAAGACCGGCGGGCCGATCCCGCTTGCGCTCTCCTGCTCCTGGGACCTCGACCTGATCCGTCGGGTGAACGAGATGACCGCGCGCGAGGCCCGAGCGGATGGCATCACCATCAACTGGGCGCCGATGCTGGATGTCTGCCACGATGCGCGTTGGGGCCGTATCGCCGAGGGGAATGGCGAGTTTCCCTATCTCGGCGCGAAAATCGCCGAGGTGATCGTGAGGGCCTATCAGGGAGAGGATGGCGACATGGCCCGGCCCGACCGGTTCATGGCCACGCTCAAGCATTTCATGGGCTACGGCCTCGCCCGCGCCGGGCGCGACTATGCCGGGGTGGAGGCCTCCGTTGCCACGCTCGCCCGGATCATGGAGCCGTTCCGCGCGGGGATCGAGGCCGGCGCCGGCGCAATCATGGTCGCCTTCAACACGATCAATGACATCCCGGTGACGGCCCATCGCACGCTCCTGCAGGACGTGCTGCGCAAGCGGCTCGGCTTCAAGGGGATCATCGTCACCGATTTCACCGCCATCGACCCGGAGCTTGTCCACCACGGCGTCGCCGCCAATTCGCGCGAGGCGGCGTATCTGGCCTTCAAGGCCGGGGTGAACGTGGATCTCGTCTCCCAGGCGTTCCTGCGCCACCTGCCGAAGCTGGTCGAGGATGGCGCGGCCCATCCCGAAGCTTATGCCGGGCCGGACGGCGCCTATCGCTACGGCCCGGTGACCGAGGTCGAGATCACCGCCCGCGCCCGCGAGGTGCTGGAGGCGAAATGGCACCTCGGCCTGTTCCAGAACCCCTATATCGGCATGGACGACGGCCATCGCTCGATGGTGACCTATACTGCGGAGAACCGCGCGCTGGTGCGCGAGGCGGCCGCCAAATCGCTGGTCCTGTTGAAGAACGAGCGCAATGCCCTGCCGCTTCCGGTCAAGGGCACGCTTGCCGTGATCGGCCCGCTGGCGGACGACCGGATCGACATGCAGGGCACCTGGGCGATCGACGTCGACCCCGAGAATTCGGTGACGATCCTCGAGGGGCTTCGCGCCGCCGCCCCTGCGGGGATGACCGTGCTCCACGCCAAGGGCGCCAATATCGTCGACGACCCAAGCCTTGCCGCGCGGCTCAACATGCACAACCGCGCCATGCCCTCGGTGGTGATCGGGCCGGAAAGCCCCTCCGCCATGATCAAGGCGGCGCTCGCCACGGCGGCGAAGGCCGACACGATCCTTCTCTGCCTCGGCGAAGCGAAGGAGCATGCCGGCGAAAGCTCCACCCGGGCCGAGATCACCCTGCCCGAGGCGCAGCGCCCGCTGTTCGACGCCATCGCCGCCCATGCCCGTGCCGAGGCCAAACCCCTGGTCCTGATCGCCATGGCGGGCCGCCCGCTGGCCCTGACCCACGAGGCCGCGCATGTAGATGCGCTGATCTGGACCGGCCATCCGGGCAACGAGGCGGGCAATGGTCTGGCCGATGTTCTCTTTGGAAAGGTCAGCCCTTCCGGCCGGCTTTCGCAGGCGCTGCCGCGCTCGACGGGGCAGCTTCCCTACCGGACGGAGGACCTCGTCACCGGCCGGCCGATCTGGGGCGCTGGCATCGACGTGGAGGGCGACGAAGAATACGACGCGAAGGGACATCACTGGTTCCGCAAGTTCACCACCGCCTGCATCCTCGAGGAGCCGATGGTGCCTCTCTACCCGGCGGGCTTCGGGCTCGGCTACACCAGCTTCCGCTACGGCACGCCGATCCCCTCGGCGATCCACCTGAAGGGCGACACGGAACTCACCGTCAGCGTCGAGATCACCAACACCGGCAAATGTGCCGGGGCCGAGGTCGCGCAGGCCTACCTGCATGACCTCGTCGGCCACACCGCCCGCCCCAAGCGCCAGCTGATCGGCTTCGAGCGGGTGGAGATTGCCCCCGGCGAGACCCGCACCGTCACCTTCCGCATTACCACCGACACCTTGCGTTACCCGGTCGGCGACAGCCTAACGCACTATACCGAGGATTGGGAACCGGGCGAGTTCGAGCTGTTGATTGGCCCCGATGCCGAGACAGTCGACCGCCTTCGCTTCCGCTGGGATCGCGCATGACTCTGTCCGACGACGGGCTGCTTGACCTCGTCCAGCGTCGCACGCTGGCCTATTTCCGCGATTTCGCCCATCCCGTCTCCGGCATGGCGCGGGAACGCTCTGCCGGGTCGGTCAGCTACGACGTGGCCGAGACGGTCACGACAGGCGGTAGCGGCTTCGGCGTGATGGCCCTGATCGCGGGGGCGGAACGCGGCTTCCTGCCCCGGGCGGAGGCAGAGACCAGGATCGGCAAGATCGTCGATTTTCTCGAACACACAGAGCATTACAACGGCGCCTTCCCGCATTGGATGAACGGCACGACGGGCGAGACGGTGGCCTTCTCCCAAAACGACACCGGTGGCGATATCGTCGAGACGGCCTTCCTGATTATGGGCCTTCTGACCGCCCGCCAATGGCTTGGCCCCGGAAGCCTTTCCACGCGGATCGACACGCTCTGGCACGGGGTCAACTGGGCAGGCTTCTGCCAGGCGCCCGACCGGATGATGTGGCACTGGCGGCCGGAAGGCGAATGGGCCGTCGGCCTGCCGATCACCGGCTATCACGAGGCGCTCATCGCCTTCGTCCTCGGCCTCGCCTCCCCGACCCATCCGATCGACCCGGCCGCCTACGAGATCGGCTGGAAGCGATCCCGGACCTTCGAGAACGGCAAGAGCTACTACGGAATCCGGCTGCCGCTTGGTCCCGATTACGGCGGCCCGCTGTTCTTCACGCATTACTCATTCCTCGGCCTCGACCCGCGCGGTCTGCGCGACCGGCATGCCGATTATTTTGAGCAGAACCGGGCCCATGCGCTGATCCACCACGCCTATGCGCGCGAGAACCCGAAGGGATTTCGGGGCTATGGCCCCGCCTGGGGCCTTACCGCCTGCGATGGCGACAAGGGCTACAACGCCTTCTCGCCCACCAATGACCACGGAGTGATCGCTCCCACGGCGGCCATCGCCTCGCTACCCTACACACCTGCAGAGAGCCTTGCGGCGCTGCGCCATTACCATGAGGTGCTGGGAGACCGGCTCTGGGGTGATTACGGCTTCTACGACGCCTTCAACGAGACGGCGGGCTGGGTGGCGGGAAGCCATCTCGCCATCGACCAGGGGCCGATCGTGGGGATGGTAGAAAACGCCCGCTCCGGCCTGCTCTGGCGCCTCTTCATGTCCGCGCCCGAGATCGGTCCGGCGCTTGCGAAAATGGGTTTCACGAGGGGGCCCACCGCGTCCTGACCTCGCCCATTCTTCTTGGCCCAAATACTCATTCCCGCCCGCCCCGTCCGCGCGCGAGGGCCGGGCGGGCGCGCCTTACTCACCCTCCCCGCCCGCCGGCACGAAGCAAGGCCCTTCCGGATCAAGCCGCAGCGTAAGGCGGCGCGTGTAGAACCCTTCCCGCCCGCCGTCATGGCCGATGTTGACCACGCCCACACCGGAGAGCGCGCCGAGGAAGATCCCCTCGATCCGCTCCCGGCTCGGCCGATCGAGGAAGTTGAGCGCGTCGTCGATCACCACCCAGTCCGGCCGCTGCAGCAGGGCACGGGCGAAGGCGAGGCAGTGTTTCTCGTTCTCGCTCAGGTGCCGCTCCCAGCGGTGGGGCTTGTCGAGAAGCCCGGTCAGCCGCGAAAGGCCGACCGCCTCCAGCGCAGCGGTCAGCTCGGCATCGGTGAACTCCGCCGCCGGGCGCGGATAGGCGACGCAGTCGCGCAACTGCCCGGTCGGCACATAGGCCCGGGCCGGCACGAAGATGATCCGGTTCCGCGACGGGCGCGCGATACTGCCCGCGCCCCAGGGCCAGAGCCCGATCAGCGCGCGGAAGAAGAGCGTCTTGCCCTCGCCATGGCCACCGCCGACCAGCACCCGCTCGCCCGGCATCAGCTCCGCCGGCCCGCCTTCGAGCGTGACGCAGCCCGCCGGCCCAGCGACCTGCACCCCGTCTAGGCGGATCGCGCCACCCTCCACCTCTGTCAGCGCGATGCGCCGCGCGTCCTGGCCGAGGCGGTCCATCGCCACCATCGCCTCGCGAAAGCCCGCCACCCTGAGCATGGTGGCGCGCCAGTCGGCGATGGCGGAGAAGTTGTCGACATACCAGCGCAGCGAGGCCTGTACCTGGTTGAAGGCGCCCACGATCATCATCAGCTCGCCGAAGCTCGTCTTGCCCGCGAAATAACTCGGCATGGCAACGAGGATCGGCGCGACGATGGCGAACCAGCCGTAACCCGCGGTCACCCAGGTGAGCCGCGTCGTCGCCGTCACGATCCGCCGCAGCACGTGGTAGACGGAGCCGAAGGTGGCGTCGAGCCGCGCACGTTCCGCCGCCTCGCCTCCGTACATGGCGATCGCCTCCACCCCTTCGGAGACGCGCACCAGTTCGAACCTGAGGTCCGCCTCGCGGGCGTAATGCTCGGCATCGAGGCGGATCAGAGGCCGCCCGACGGCCCAGCTGAGCGCCGAGGCGGTGCCGGCGTAAAACAGCGCGCACCAGACCATGTATCCAGGCGGATCAAACACATAGGGCCCGACCTTGAAGAACATGCCTGCGCTCAGGCCCCAGAGGACGCCGATGAAGGAGGCCAGAAGCAGCGTCGCCTGCAGAAGCCCCACACCAAGGTCGGTGGTCAGGTCTGCCAGGTGCTGTGCGTCGGCCGACAGGCGCTGGTCCGGATTGGTGCCGATGGCGCCTGCATTTGCCAGGCGGAAGGCGCGAAGCGGCGCCAGCCACTGACCGAAGAGATCCTCCACCAGCCCCTGCCGCAGCACCAGCCGGGCCATCTGGTTCAGCCAGGTCTGGCTGACGTTGAGAACGAGGAGTATCCCAGCGAGCATCGCGAAGACGCCGAGCTGGGTGGTGAATTCACCCAGGTCCTTCCGTGTCAGCGCGTCGTAGAACGGACGGTTCCAGGCATTGAGCCGGATCTGCATATAGGCCGTTGCGCCGACGACGCCGACCAGCCCTGCGGCCAGCCCCAGAAGACGGTTGCGACGGGAGGAGGCCCAGAAGGCCGCCACCATCATCCGCAACTCGGCCCGGAGACCCTTGCTCCAGGCGAGTGCGGGGTCGGCCCCGGCATCGGACATGCTTCCCGCCTCCGCTTGCGCCCCGGTTCAGCCGACCGAGGCAAACGCTGAGAGAAGCTTGGCCCGGCGGCGGCGAAAAGCAAGACCGCCGGGATGGTTGCGGGGCGCTACGCCTTCTCGGCGGCGGCAACATGCCGCTTCACGGCGAGGAAGCTGTCCGGCGTGACGGAGATCGTGTCGATCCCCGCCTTCACCAGGAGCCGCGCGAATTCCGGATCGTTCGATGGCGCCTGCCCGCAGAGCCCGACCTTGGCGCCCGCCTTGTGCGCGCGCTTGATCACCGTCTCGATCATCCATAGCACAGCCGGGTTCCGCTCGTCGAAGAGCTCCGCCAGCTCGCCCGAGTCGCGGTCCACCCCCAGCGTCAGCTGGGTCAGGTCGTTCGACCCGATCGAGAAGCCGTCGAAGCGCTTGGCGAAGTCCTCGGCCAGGATCACGTTGGAGGGGATCTCGCACATCACATAGACCTTGAGATCCTTCTTGCCGCGCTTCAGGCCGGCTTCGGCCATCACCTCCAGCACCTTGTCGGCCTCCTCCAGCGTCCGGCAGAACGGGATCATGACCACGACATTGTCGAAGCCCATCTCCTCCCTCAGCCGCCGGATCGCCTTGCATTCCAGCTTGAAGCCCTCGCGGTAAGCCTCTGAATAATAACGCGAGGCGCCGCGGAAGCCGATCATGGGGTTCTCTTCCTTCGGCTCGAATTCGCGGCCACCCAGAAGCTCGGCATATTCATTGGTCTTGAAGTCGCTCATCCGGACGATGACCGGCTTGGGATAGACCACAGCCGCGATCCGGCTGAGACCACGGGCCAGACCGTCGACGAAGTACTCCGCCTTGTCGGCATAGCCCTTGGTCAGTTCGGCGAGCGCCGACTTGGCATCGGCATCCTTGAGCCGGTCGAAGTTCAGAAGGGCCAGCGGATGTGCCTTGATCGCGTTGTTGATGACGAATTCCATCCGCGCCAGCCCCACGCCCTCGCTCGGCAGCCGCCACCACCGGGCGGCGGCAGAGGGGTTGGCCATGTTGAGCATGATCCTGGTCTTCGTCTCAGGCACGTGGTCGAGCGAGAGTTCCTCCACCTCGAAGTCCGAGATCCCGGCGAGCACGGTGCCGGTCTCGCCTTCGGCGCAGTTCACCGTCACGTCCTGGCCGTCATGCAGCAGATGCGTGGCGTTGCCGGTACCCACCACCGCGGGTAGGCCCAGTTCGCGGCTGACGATGGCGGCGTGGGAGGTGCGGCCGCCGTGATCGGTGACGATGGCCGAGGCGCGTTTCATGATCGGCACCCAGTCCGGGTCGGTGGTCGAGGTCACCAGGATCGAGCCGTCGACGAAGCGGTCGATCTCCTTAGCGCTTTCGATCAGGCAGACCCGGCCCGTCGCGACCGCGCTGCCGACCGAGAGACCGCTGAGCAGAACCTCGCCCCGGGTCTTGACGGTGTAGGATTTCATCGCCGCCGCCTTGGCGCGGCTCTGCACGGTCTCGGGCCGCGCCTGGACGATGTAGAGCTCGCCCGTCTCGCCGTCGCGGGCCCATTCCATGTCCATCGGCAGGCCGTAATGCGCCTCGATCACCGCCGCCATGCGGGCGAGGTCAAGGATCTCGGCATCCGACAGCACGAAACGTTCACGCTCGGCCTTCGAGGTCCGCACGTTGCGTGTGGTGCGGCCATGGGCGCTGTCGTAGATCATCTTGATCTCTTTCTCGCCCAGTCGTTTCTCCAGAATCGGCACCAGTTTCTTCTTGCCGATGAAGGGTTTGTAGACCTCGTACTCATCGGGATCGACGGCGCCCTGCACCACGTTCTCGCCCAGTCCCCAGGCCGCGGTGATAAGCACCACCTTGTCGAAGCCCGACTCGGTATCGATCGAGAACATCACCCCTGAGCCGCCGGTATCGGAGCGCACCATCTGCTGCACCCCGACCGAAAGCGCGACCTTCATGTGGTCGAAGCCCTTCACGGCCCGGTAAGTGATCGCCCGGTCGGTGAAGAGCGAGGCGTAGCAGCGGCGGCAGGCATCCAGAAGCGCGGCCTCGCCCGAGACGTTGAGGTATGTCTCCTGCTGGCCTGCGAAGCTGGCGTCAGGCAGGTCCTCGGCGGTGGCGGAGGAGCGGACCGCGACCGAGGCTTCTGCCCGACCCACGCGCTTTGAAAGCTCGCGGTAGGCGGTGGCGATGTCCTTCCGGATGTCCTGCGGCCAGTCGCCGGCGATCATCATGCCCCGGATCGACTTTCCGGCCTCGGCGAGCGCGATCTTGCCGTCCTTCAGGTCGGCCAGAACCGCGCCGATGCGGCTGCCGAGATCGTTGAACTCGATGTACTTGCGGAACGCATCCGCAGTGGTGGCGAAGCCCGCCGGCACACGGATGCCCTTGGCGGCAAGCGTGCCGATCATCTCGCCCAGCGAGGCGTTCTTGCCACCCACGCGGGCGACGTCACCGCGCTTCAGATTCTCAAAGAAAACAACGTTGTCGTCCAAGGCAACTTTGGCGTCCATAACGGCCTCCGATCGCGCTAATTCAACCTTTCCGAAACCCTAGGTGCGGCGCCCGCGCACCGCCTTGACATGTATCAACGGCGGCGGCGGTCAGCCGATCTCGGGCACCATCTGGATCGCCCCGCAGGGGCATTCGGCGGCGCAAAGGCCGCAGCCCTTGCAAAAATCGTAGTCGATGCGGAAGCGGTTGCCGGGGCCGAGCTTGATGACCGCATTGTCCGGGCAGACGCCGAAGCAGTTGTCGCATTCGAAGCAGTTGCCGCAGGACAGGCAGCGCCGCGCCTCGTAAAGCGCGGTGTCCTCGGTCAGGCCCTCGACGACCTCGTCGAAGCTCGTCTGCCGGCGCACCATCGCCAGTTCCGCCTGCACCGAACGGGGCGCGTCGTCGTAATACCAGGTGTTCAGGCCCTCGAACTCCGCCAGCGGATGGCGCTCGGAAGCGCCATATGCCGCGCCGCGCAGCCAGGCGTCGATGTGGCGCGCGGCCTTCTTGCCGTGGCCGATGCCGACCGTCACCGTCCGTTCCGCCGGCACCATGTCGCCGCCCGCGAACAGGCCTGCCCGGCCAGTCATCATCCGCGCGTCGACGCCGACCACGCCGTCCTTCGCGATCTCCACCCCGGCGACCCGGGTCAGAAAGGACGTGTCCACATCCTGGCCGAGGGCGAGGATCAGCGTGTCGGCCTCCAGCGTCTCGAATTCGCCCGTCGGCTGAGGCCGGCCCTCGGCATCGATCAGCATCTTTTCCACGGTGAAACGGGTTTCGTCGATCTCCTTGATGGTGCGGAGCCAGTGGATCAGGACGCCCTCGTCCTCTGCCTCCCGCGCCTCGAATTCATGCGCCGGCATCTCCTTGCGGGAGCGGCGGTAGACGATCATCGCCTCCTCCGCGCCCAGCCGCCTGGCCGACCGGGCCACGTCCATCGCGGTATTGCCGCCGCCGTAGACGATCACCCGCCGGCCGAGCGCGGGGGCCGCGCCGGTCTCGACCTGCTCAAGCAGGCTCACTGCGTCGAGAATTCGGCCAGCGGCATGGGCGGGAATGTCGATCCTCTTGGCCAGATGCGCGCCGACGGCGGCGAAGATCGCGTCGAAGCCCTCGGCGAAGGCGGCCTCTATATCCGTAACCTTGGTGTTCAGCTCCAGCGTCACGCCCATGTCGAGGATGCGGGCGATCTCGGCATCCAGAACCGCGCGCGGCAGGCGGTATTTCGGAATGCCAAAGCGCATCATGCCACCGGCCATGGGTCCCGCCTCGCGGATCGTCACGGCATGGCCCATCCGGGTCAGGTGGTAGGCCGCAGAAAGGCCCGAGGGTCCGGCCCCGATCACAAGCACCCGCTTGCCGCTGGGGTCCGCGCTGACGGCAGGCCTCAGCCCCTTCTCGATCGCATAATCGCCAAGGAACCGCTCCACGGCGTGGATCGAGACGGCCTCGTCTAGCTTTGCGCGGTTGCAGGCGGTTTCGCAGGAATGGTAGCAGACCCGCCCCATCACCGCCGGCATCGGGTTGTCGCGCATCAGGATCTGCCAGGCGGCCTCGTAATCGCCGCTCTCGGCCTCGAACAGCCAGCCCTGGATGTTCTCGCCCGCCGGGCACTGGTTGTTGCAGGGCGGCAGCTTGTCGACGTAGACGGGCCGCTCCGTCCGCCAGGACCCGGTGTGGTTCAGCTTGCTGGAGCCGGGATCGAGCGTGATCGCGAAAGGTTTCACCGCGTCGTTCATGCCTTGCCCTCCCCGAGCAGCCCGTAGCGGCGGATATTGGCATCCGCCATCGCCTGGATCGCCGCCAGGGTCTGGTGATCCTCATGCCCCTCTCGAAAGAGATGGGCGAAGCGCTTCTGCGGCCTCAGATACGCCTCCACCGGCACCTGGTGGCGGATGGTCTTGACCGCCGTCACGTCGCCATGCTCGGCCTCGAACAGCGGGAAGAGGCCGCTTTCCACCGCCAGCCGGGCCAGCTTGATCGTGTCCTGCGAGGCAGAACCCCAGCCCAGCGGACACGGCACCATGATGTGGATGTAGCGCGCGCCCCCGATCGCCATGGCGCGGGTCACCTTCGCCTCCAGGTCGTGCAGATCCGCGACCGAGGCGGTGGCGACATAGGGGATTTCGTGCGCCATGGCGATGCGCGGCAGGTTCTTCCCGGTGCCAAAGACATTGCCCGGGTGCGGGCCCACGGCCGGCGTGGTCGCGGTGCGCGCGAAGGCCGGCGTGGCCGAGGAGCGCTGCACGCCGGTATTCATGTAGGCTTCGTTGTCGTAGCAGATGTAAAGCACATCATCATTGCGCTCGAACATACCGGAAAGACAGCCAAATCCGATATCCGTGGTGCCGCCGTCCCCGCCCTGCGCCACGACCCGCACATCGGTCCTGCCGGTCGCCCGCATCGCCGCCGCGACGCCGGTCGCCACCGCCGGGGCATTGCCGAAGACCGAGTGGAGCCAGGCGATCTGCCAGGAAGTCTCGGGGTAAGGCGTGGTGAAGACCTCGAGGCAGCCGGTCGCGTTCACCGCCACCATCCGCCCGCCCGCGGCCCGCATCGCCGCGTCGAGCGCATAGCGCGCGCCCAATGCCTCGCCGCAGCCCTGGCAGGCGCGATGACCGGAGGTGATGGCATTGGAGCGGTCGATGGAGCTCTGCACCGTGCGTGTCGCGGCATCCATCAGCCGGTTGCCGACGGTATGGGTGCCGGTCTGGTAGAAGCGGACCCTCTGGCCGCCGGTTTCCGCCTGATCGTTCATTCCCCGGCCCTCCTTGGCGAGACCCGGTGGACAAGCCCCGGGTTCAGGGCCTTCAGCAGGTTCTCCGCGATCGGCCCGGATTCGCGCAGCCCCGCGGCGCGGGTCAGCTGGCCCTCGACCGCGCTGCGGTTGAGGTCGAGGAAGGTGATGTCGTCGAGCGCGTCGCGGCCCGCCGCCTCGATCACCCCGGCGATGCCGGAGCGCAGGATCGGCCGGCCGCCGAGCCCGGCGATGACGGTGTAGACCGGGACCGCGTGCCCGCGCAGTGCCATGCGGAGGTTGGAGGCGAGTACCCCGCCAAGCCCGGGGGAAAGGCTTTTTTCGATGCAGACCACGCGTTTGGCGCCTGACAGGGCCTCGTTCAGCTCGGCCAGCGGGAAGGGCCGGAAGGAGCAGATCGAGATCGCGCCGGCCTTCACGCCGCGCTCGCGCTCTGCGTCCACAACGTCCTTGATCGTGCCGTTGATGGAGCCGAGCGCGACGAGCACCGTCTCGGCCCCCTCGAGGCGGTAGGGGCGGATCAACCCGCCGGCTTCGCGGCCGAAGGCGGCGCGGAACTCATCGGCCACGCGGGGGATCACCTCCAGCGCGTCGATGTGCTTCTGGTGGCCGAGATAGCGGACCTCGGTGAAGGCCTCCGGCCCGACCATGGCGCCGATGGAATAGGGGTTGTCCGGGTCGAGCTGCTGGACCGGCACATAGGGCGGCAGGAAGCGGTCGACCTCTTCCTGGGTCGGCAGGTCGATACGTTCGAAGGCATGGGTCAGGATGAAGCCATCGACGCAAACCATTACGGGGCAAGACAATTCCTCGGCGATGCGGAAGGCCTGGATGTGGAGGTCCGCCGCCTCCTGGTTGGTCTCGGCGTAAAGCTGGATCCAGCCGGCATCCTTCAGCGCCATGGCGTCGGAATGGTCGTTCCAGATGTTGATCGGGGCACCGATGGCGCGGTTGCCGAGCGTCATCACGATCGGCAGGCCGAGGCCGGCGGCGTTGTAGACCGCCTCGGCCATGAAAAGCAGCCCCTGGCTCGCCGTCGCCGTATAGGCCCGCGCGCCCCCTGCCGAGGCGCCGATGGCGACGGACATGGCGCCGAATTCGCTTTCCACGTTGATATATTCGCAGCCCTGGAGGCGGCCGTCCTTCACCATGGCGCCGAGGCCCTCGACGATATGGGTCTGCGGCGTGATCGGGTAGGCGCAGATGACCTGCGGGCGGCAGAGGGCGATCGCCTCGGCCATGCCCTGGGAGCCCTCGATCTGCTTCAGCATGGCGCAACCTCCTTCTGCATCAGGGTGAAGGCCTCCTCGGCCGCCGCTGCGTTGGCCTCGCCGACCCGGCCGGCGAAGCGGGCGCGGATGGCCTTCAGTACGGCCGCCAGCCCGACGCGGCCTGTGAGCGCGGCGAAGCCGCCCAGAAGCGCCGCGTTGGGCAGGGGGCGGCCGATGTGACGCAGCGCGATCTCGGTCGCGGGCAGGCAGAGGGCATGGCCGGGGGGAAGCCTTTCGGCGACATCGGAAATGCCTAGCTCGGCAAGGGTTTTCGTTGAATTCACAAGCAGGTAGCCGCCGTCCTTGAGACCCGCGAAGACATCCACGGAGTGGAACAGCGTCGGGTCCTGAATAATCAGCGCGTCGGGGTCGACGATGGGTTCGCGCAACCGGATCTCGCGCTCGTCGATGCGGCAGAAAGAGGCGACGGGGGCCCCTGTCCGCTCTGATCCGAAGGAGGGGAAGGCCTGTGCGTGGCGCCCCTCGTCGAATGCCGCGACGGAGAGAAGTTCCGCCGCCGTGACGACCCCCTGACCGCCGCGTCCGTGCAATCTGACTTCGAACATGCATGCCTCCTTGCCTGGGAGGAGGCTGCTGCGGACCGGGCGGCGGCGCCCTGACCTGTGTCAAATCGCGGTTCGGTTGTGCGGGATTCGGCTCACGAAAGTGGGAGGCGAGGAGAGGGCTGAAGGGGGCTGCCGACAGGGCACCGATCAAGCACCGCTTTCGCACCGTAAAAGCACCGTATTTCGGGACGGTGGTCGGGCGGTTTGCGCAACGGGTGCGGCGGTAGACGGTGCGCACTGAGTGCGCGCCCTACGCGGAGGAAGGACTGCGCCTGCCCGCGGACAGGCGCCGGTCCGTCGGTGCTGCGCACCGCTGTTCCGGGCCGGCCCCTCCATCCCTCCCTACCGATCGGGGGCGGGGATGAACTCTGCGTCGTCGCCGGGCGGCAGGCGGAAGCGGCCGTGGGCCCAGTCGCCGGCGCGCCAGGCCTCCTTCGCGGCCTCGATCCGCTCCTTCGAGGAGGCGACGAAGTTCCACCAGATATGCCGCGAACCTTCCAGCGTCGCCCCGCCGAGCGCCAGCATCCGGGCGCCCCCGGCCCCCGCGCGCACGGCCAGGCGGTCGCCGGGCCGGAAGACGAGCATGCGGCCGGCCTCGTAGCTCTGACCGCCCGAAGAGACCGAGCCGGAGAGGATGTAGAGGCCGCGATCCTCCTGATCCTCGGGCAGCGGCAGCGCCGCGCCGGGGGCGAGGGTGACGTCGGCGTAGAACATCTCGGATGGCACGGGCACCGGTGCCTCCGCCCCCCATGCGCGGCCGAGGATCAGGCGCACGGATTTGCCCTCCGCCTCCAGAACCGGCAGCTTGTCCGCCGCGGCATGGGAGAAGCCCGCCGGGTCGTCCTCCTTCTCCAGCGGCAGGGCGAGCCAGGTCTGCACGCCGAACATGGTCTGCGGCGCCTGCCGCGCCGGGCCGTCGGTGCGTTCGGAATGGGTGATCCCCTGCCCCGCGACCATCAGGTTCACCGCCCCCGGCTCGATCCACTGGTCGGTGCCGAGGCTGTCGCGGTGATGCATCCGTCCCTGGAAGAGATAGGTGACAGTGGCGAGCCCGATATGCGGGTGCGGGCGCACGTCGATGCCCTGGCCGGTCAGGAACTCTGCCGGACCCATCTGGTCGAAGAAGATGAAGGGGCCGACCATCTGGCGCTTCGCCGAGGGCAGCGCGCGGCGCACTTCGAAGCCGCCGAGGTCGCGGGCGCGCGGCACGATCACCGCCTCGATTGCGTCGACCGCGTCGCCGATTGGAACGCTTGGGTCCATAAGGGGTGTCCAGCTCATCTCGCGCCTCCTGTCCGTTGCCAGGATCAATCTAGCGCAAAACCGCCGTGGCGCTTCCCCCCGTCAGCGCGCAGGCCCCGTGCAGGGCTGCACGGCATGGTGGGCGGCGGCACCGTTCGGCGCGCCCATCTCGGGACAGGGGCGGGGCCAGGCGGGGGCGAAAGGCCGCGCGTCAGAAACCTACGTGATTTCAAGGCCCTGAAACGGCCGTGGCGGCCTTCCCCCCGGCCCCGGCGTCGCCGGAACCGGGGGGCGCAAATGCTCAGAAAAGCCGGCCGTTCGGGCGGGCAAGGCGCCCGCGTTCAGGCATCCGCGTCGGCGGCCACAAGATGTCCGTCGCCGACATCGACGAGGGGAACGCGGACCGGCTCATCCCCGAGCTTGCGGACGGGGCTGGGAATCTCGCCCAGCATGCGCGGGAAGGCCTCGCGGCGATGTTCCGGGTCAGGGACCGGCACCGCTTCGATCAGCCGGCGCGTGTAGGGGTGGCGCGGGTTCGAGAAGATCTGCGAACAGCGCCCCATCTCCACGATCTGGCCCAGATACATGACCGCGATCCGGTCGGAGATATTCTCCACCACCGCCATGTCGTGCGAAATGAACATGTAGGAGATGCCGAACTCTGCCTGAAGCTCCTTCAGAAGATCGAGCACCCGCGCCTGCACCGAGACGTCGAGGGCCGAGACACTCTCGTCCGCCACGATCAGCTTGGGCCGAAGCGCAAGCGCCCGGGCAATGCATATGCGCTGCCGCTGCCCGCCGGAGAATTCATGCGGATACCGGGTCATCTGGTCGGCCGAGAGGCCGACGCGGTTGAAAAGGCCCGCCACCCGGTCGAGGCGCTCGGCGGGATCGCCGATGCCGTGGATGTCGAGCGGCTCGCGCACCAGATCGCCGACCGTCATCCGCGGGTCGAGGGAGGCGAACGGGTCCTGGAAGATCATCTGCACATCGCGCCGCAGCGCCAGACGCTCGCGCGCATCGCGGGCGGACATGTTGCGGCCGTCGAGCACCAGATCGCCGGTGTAGGGCACGAGGCCCGCGATCGCCTTGGCGGTGGTGGACTTGCCGCAGCCGGATTCGCCCACGACCGAGAACGTCTCGCGGCGGCCGATCTCGAGAGAGATGCCTTCGACGGCGTGGACCCGGCGGTCCACCTGGCCGAAGAAGCCGCCGTGCAGGTCGAAGCGGACCGTCAGGTCGTCGACCGAAAGAAGCGGATCCGCCTTCGGGGCGGGCACGGGCGCCGCCGGCGCCTGGGCCCCGACGCGGATGCGCGGAACGGCGGCCAGCAGCTCTCGCGTATAGGGTTGGGAGGGTTCGCGGAACAGGCTGCGGATGTTGTTCTGCTCGACCATCTTTCCGTCGCGCAGGATGATCACGCGGTCGGCCGTTTCGGCGACGACGCCCATGTCGTGGGTGATCAGGATGATCGCAGTGCCCATTTCCTGCTGCAGATCCTTCAGCAGCTGCAGGATCTGCGCCTGCACGGTCACGTCGAGCGCGGTTGTCGGCTCGTCCGCGATCAGCACGTCGGGCTTGAGGGCGAGCGCCATGGCAATCATGACCCGCTGGCGCATGCCGCCGGAAAGCTCGTGGGGATATTGCGTCAGGCGGCTGGCCGCCTCGGGGATACGGACGGCCTCGAGCGCCTCGATCGCGCGGGCGCGGGCGGCGGCGCGGCCGAGCGGCTCATGCGCCTGGATCGCCTCGATAAGCTGGCGGCCGATGGTCAGGACCGGGTTCAGCGAGGTCATCGGCTCCTGGAAGATCATCGCGATCCGGCTGCCGCGGATCTGGCGCATCCGCCCCTCGCCCAGCTGGGCGAGGTCGATGTCGCCCAGCATCACCGAGCCGGCGGAGATCTTTGCGGCGGGCCTGGGCAGGAGGCCCATGATCGCGAGCGATGTCATCGACTTGCCGGAGCCGGATTCGCCGGCGAGCGCCAGCGTCTCGCCGCGGCGCAGCTCGAAGCTGAGGCCGGAGACGACCGGCCTCGGCCCGTCCTCGCTGCCGACGACGACGGTCAGCCCGCTGACGGACAGGACGGGGGGATCAGCCGGCATCGCGATGCCGGCTGAAGCGCTGGACTGTGGCTGGTTCATTCAAACACACAGCGTGGAAAGTAGAACGAGACGACCCAGTTCGGCATGTCGACGATCTCGCTGATGCGCAGGTCGCCGCAGACGGAGCAGAGCATATAGGCCTCCACCGGCGCGATGTTGTAGCGCCCGGCGAGCAGGTCGACCATTTGCGAGACCGCCGCCTTCGCCCCGGCCATCAGGTCGGCGCCGACGCCGGTGGTGACCTCGTAGCCCTTCGCGTCGAGGTGGCGCGTGACCGGCCCCGGCGTGGTGAAGCGCGGCATGGCGAGGTTCGCCTGCTTCTCCAGCTCGAAAGTCAGCACCGCGTTCATCGGGCTTTCGATCGCGGTCCCGCAGACTTCGCCATCGCCCTGGGCGGCATGCGTGTCGCCCACCGAGAAGAGCGCGCCCGCCACCTCGACCGGCAGATAGAGGACCGTGCCGGCGGAGAGATCGCGGATGTCGAGATTGCCGCCCACCCGGCGCGGGGGGACCACCGAATGCAGCCCCGGCTCCGCCAGCGCATTGCCGATGGTGCCGGCGAACGCCTTCAGCGGAACCCGCGCGTTCTTTCCGAAGAGCGCGGGCTCCATGGACCCCTTGTCATAGGACCAGATGTTCAGCGCCGGATCCTTGAAGTCATCGGCCAGAAGGCCGAAGCCCGGAATGTTCGCGGTCCAGCCGAAGCCGGAGGGCTTGAACTCCTCGATGGTGATCTTCAGCGCGTCGCCGGGCTCCGCGCCATCGACGAAGATCGGCCCGGTGACCGGGTTGATCTTGTCGAAGGACAGCGTCGCGATATCGGCGGCTGTGCTTTTCGCGGTCAGCTGGCCGCCCGAGGAATCCACGCATTCGAACTCGACCGTGGTGCCGGGCGCAATGCGCCCGGCAGGTTCGATCGAATTGTCCCAGCCGAAGTGATGATGGTGGCTGTGGATCGTGTAGTCACACTTAGTGCACATTCTTCACCCAGATATTGTTGTAGTTCACCGGGATGTTGATCGGGTCGGCGTAGAGGGCGTCCGGCCCGGCCATGCGGTCGGAGCGCATCGTGTAGTGCTTCTCGTGGAAGACCGAGACCCAGGGCGCTTCCTTCACGACCTTGGCGTAGATCTCGCCCCACATCTTGTTGCGCTCGGCCTGCTGATCGGGGGCGACCAGCGCGTCCGCCTTCTTGGCCTGCGCGTCCAGCGCCTTGTCGCAGAACTTCGCCCAGTTCCAGCCGCCGGGCACCGCGCCCTCGCAGCTCAGGATCGGCCAGTAGAAGTCCGACGGATCGGGGTAATCGGCAATCCAGGCCATGCCACCGGACCAGATCATCGGCACGCCCTTGTCGGAACCGCCGGCCGAGATCACGTTGGCCTGGTCGAGCGACTTGATCGCGGCCTTGATGCCGACGTTCGACAGATCCTGCTGGATCGCCTGAGCGATGCGCGGGTTCGGATCGGTGTTGTAGACGTAGAGCTCGGTCGAGAAGCCCTTCGGATAGCCGGCCTCGGCCAGGAGCTTCTTGGCACCTGCCGGGTCGAACTTGTAGCCCTGGATGTCCTTGTTGTAGCCCGGCATCAGCGGCGGCAGCGGCTCTTTCGCCGGGATGGCGCGGCCGTTGATGATCTGGATGATCCGCTTCTTGTTGATCGCCATGTTCACGGCCTGGCGCACCTTCACGTTGTTGAAGGGCTTCTCGGTCGTGTTCATCGTGATGTAGCCGGTCTGAAGCTGTTCGCCCTCGACGATGTTCTTCCGCGTCTTCGGGTCCTTCATCACTTCAAGGAACTTGGCCGGCGGGATGCCGTCACCGGCGATGTCGATCTCGCCCCGCTGCAGGCGGAGAAGCGCGACGATCGGGGCCTGGCCGAATTCGAAGGTGATCTGGTCGAGATGCGGCAGACCCTTCTGCCAGTAATCCGGGTTGCGGACGAAGACGAGCTTCTGGCCGACGTCCCACTGCTTCATCTCGAAGGCGCCGCTGCCGACCGGGTGGTGGCCGAAGTCGGCGCCCCATTTCTCGACGGCTTCCTTCGGCACGACGAAGGAGAAGTTCAGCGCCATCTTCTGCAGGAAGGCGGCGTCGGGCTGCGACAGGTCGATCTCTACCGTTTTCGGGTCGAGGACCTTCACGCCGGACAGCTCTGTCGCCTTGCCGGCGGCGACCTGGTCATAGCCGACGATGGTGGAGAAGAAGCTTGCCCCCGGGCTTTGCGTCTTCGGGTTCACCACGCGGTCGAGCGAGTATTTCACGTCCTCGGCGGTGATGGCGCGGCCGTTGGAGAACTTGATCCCGTCGCGCAGGGTGAAGGTGTAGGTCTTGCCGTCGGCGGAGATCTTGTAGCTCTTGGCGAGGTCCGGCTCGAGCTGGGTGGTGCCCGGCTTGTAGGTCATCAGCCCGTCGAAGAGGCTCTTGATCATCGACCAGTTCTGCCAGTCGTAGCCGATGGCCGGGTCGAGCGTGGCGACGTCGTTCGAGAAGGTGACGGTGATGTCGCCCCCCTGCTGCGGCGTGCCGTCGTCTGCCAGCACGGTGCTCGGCATGGCCGTCATCCCGAGCAGTGCTGCAGCAATCCCTGTTGTCAGTATTTTCTTCATTGCTTGCCTCCGTTTGGAAAGCGGTGGGTTGAAACCTGTCACTTGAGCTTGATCCGGGGATCTATGAAGGGCGCGATCAGGTCGGCGAGAAGGTTGCCCAGCACGATGGCGACCGCGGATACCAGGGTGACGCCCATGATGATCGGCGTGTCGACGCGCTGGATCGCCTGCCAGGCGAGCTGGCCGATTCCGGGCCAGCCGAAGACGCTTTCGACCACGACGATGCCGGACATGAAGAGGCCGATGTCGATGCCGACCATGGCGACGATGGGCAGGATCGCGTTTGGCAGAGCGTGGCGGAACAGGATGGCGGCGCGCTTCAGCCCCTTGGCCCGGGCGGTGCGGATGAAGTCCTGCCGGAGCACGTCGATCATCGAGGACCGCATCATCCGCGAATACCAGCCCGCCCCGAGGATCCCGAGCGTCACCGAGGGCAGCACGAGGTTCGAGAAATGGCCGTAGCCGCCGATCGGGAACCACGCGAGCTGCACGGCGAAGACGTAGAGGAGCAGAAGGCCCACGACGAACTGCGGCGCGGAAACCCCGACGAAGGAGACGACCATCAGCGCCTGGTCGGTCTTGGTTCCGCGGCGCAGGGCCGCGAAAAGCCCCATGGTCAGCCCCATGGAGAGCTCGCAGAAGATCGAGCCGACCATCAGAAGGAGCGTCGCGGGCAGCCGCGCCGCGATGAGCGATCCGACCTCGGTCCGCTGCAGGTAGGACCGGCCGAGATCCCCGTGCAGCAGCCGCACCAGGTAGCGCCAGTACTGCACGATGAACGGCTGATCGAGGCCAAGCTCCCTGCGGATATTCGCGATCATCTGCGGACTGGCGTTGCGGCCGGCGATCTGGCGTACCGGGTCTGCCGGCAGCAGGTAGAGCAGCGCGAAGGTGACGAGGGACACGCCGAAAAGGATGAGGATCGACTGCACGATCCGCTTCGCAAGATAGGCGATCATTTCAGATGCCCCCGCTGTGTCGGGTCAAGAACATCGCGCAGCGCGTCTCCCACCAAGTTGAAGGCAAGCGCGAGCAGCAGGATCGCCACGCCGGGGAAGAAGACGAGCCAGGGCGCCGACTGGAAGTAGGTCTGGTTCTCGAAGATGATGTTGCCCCAGGAGGGGGTCGGCGGCTGCACCCCGACGCCGAGGAAGCTGAGCGTCGCCTCCAGCAGCACGGTCGTCGAAATGCCCAGCGTTCCCCAGACGATGATCGTGGGGAAGAGATGCGGCAGGATGTGGCGGGTCAGGATCCGCCCTGCCCCGGCGCCGATCGAGCGCTCGGCCTCGATGAACTCGCGTTCGGCCAGCGAGCGGGTCTCGGTGAAGATCACGCGGGCAATCTGCACCCAGTTCACCAGCGCGATCACCATGGCGACGATCCAGAGGCTGGGCGTGAAGACGGCGGCCAGGCTGATGGCGAGGAGCAGCGCGGGAAAGGCCATCATCAGGTCGGTGAAGCGCATCAGGATCGTGGCGACCCAGCCGCGGTAGAACCCGGCCAGCACGCCCACGAGCGTTCCGATGAAGAGAGAGATGCCGTTCGCCACGATGCCGATGATCAGCGAGGTCCGCGCCCCGAAGAGGATCCGCGTCAGAAGGTCCCGCCCGAGAAGATCGGTGCCGAGCAGGAATTTGGCGTTCGGGGCAAGCGGGGCGCCCTGAAGCGTCAGCCCGTCGAACATCTGATCGTCCGGACCGTAGGGCGTCAGGTAGGGCGCGAAGACCGCGCCCAGCACCACCAGCGCGATGATCGCCAGGCCGAAGATCGCCAGCGGGCGGGACAGAAGCCGCGAGATCGCTCCGCGCTCGCGCTTGGGGGTATCTGCAGCGGCGGTCACTTGGTCACCTGGCGGTCGGCCCGCTCCATATCTGTTTCGCGATAGGCAAGCACGCGTTGGGCCGCCTCCTCCATCGTCAGGCGGCTGTCCATGGCGAGGCTGCGCAACCGGGCGAAGCCCGCCTCCTGGCTGCCGCCGGCCTGCGCCAGGGCCGCGACCGCCCGCACGATCGTCTCGCGCTGGGAAATCCGCTCGCGAAGGCTCGCGACCTTCGCCTCCAGCGCCTTGTTCTGTTCGAAGGTCTGCCGCGCGATCAGCAGCGAGGAATAGACCCCGGCACTGCCGACCGGCTTCAGCAGCTGCGCATTGGCGGAGTGCGAGAGCGCCCATTCGATGCGCCCGGGCGCTTCCGAGCCGATAAGCGCGATCGTCGGCATAGGGGCCGCGCCGGGCTTCCACGGAAACTGGTCGTCGAAGCCCATGTCGGCGTCGAAGAACAGGAAATCGGCCCGGACGGCGCTTGCGGGCACCTCCGGCCAGGCCTGCTCGGCGGTCAGGCCGATCGCGGTCAGCTGCCGCGCCAGCGCCTCCACCACGTCGTGCGGCCGGTGCAGGATGACGGCATGCGCGCCGCCGAGGATCGGGATGCGCCGCGCCGTCATGACACCACCCGAAGGCCCGGGCGCCCGAATGCCGTCATCGGATCGTAGCGTGAGAGATAGGGATCCGGGGCGAGGCAGGCGGCAGACTCCTCCACCACATCGAAACGGCCATCGTGGATGCGGGCGATCCGCACCGGCAGATGGGCGTGCCGCGTCGCCGGGTCGATCGCGATCTGGCCGAGGGGCGTCCGGAACCGCCGGCCGGCGAAATCCATCGCGCCGCCCGCGGGGGTCTCGCCGTCGAGCATCTCTGCCAGGATCGAGACGGCGCTGTAGGCGGAAGCCATGAAGGAGGAGTCGAGGCCCTCGTCCTTGCCGCCCGGCACCCCGTCGAAATAGGGGCCAACGGAGAGGTGGCCCTCTCCATTCCCGCCGATCGCGGGCAGCTCTGCCTCGGAGATGTTGCAGCTGATCAGCGGGCAGGTGCCGGGCTGGAACCACGGATCCTGCCGGCCAAGCTCGGCATAGGCGCGCAGGAAGGCGTAGGAGGTGGCGCCCACGAAGTTGTTGAGGATGAAATTGGGGCGCTGGATGCGGATGTCCTCGACAATGCGCCCGACATCCTCGTCGCCCATCGCCAGGTACCGTTCCCCCAGCACGGTGCCGCCCGCGTCCCCGATCAGGTCGCGCGCGATGCGGTTGGTCTCCCACCCCCAGATGTAGTTGGAGCCGACCAGAAAGGCGCGCGACCCGAAGCGCGGCACGACATAGGCCAGCAGTGGCAGGATGTGCTGGTTCGGGCAGGCGTGCATGTAGACGACGTTCTCGCTCGCCTCGAACCCTTCATAGGGGGCCGGATACCAGAGCATCCCGCCGTGCTTCTCGAGCGCGGGGATGACTTCCTTCCGGCTCCAGGAGGTGATGCAGCCGATGATGTGGCGGGCCCCGGTGTCGCGCAGAATGTCCTCGGCCAGAGGCGCGTAGCGGTCGACGTTGCCGCCCGGATCCCGCTCTACCGGCACGATCTCGATCCGGGCATCCGGCCGGGCGTTGACCCGCTCGATGGCCTTCAGCGCACCCGCCCGGCAGCTTTCGGAAATGAGCGCGTAGGTCCCGGATCGCGAAAACAGCAATCCAACTTCGATGCGCTTAACCATGAGCAGTCGCCCCACGTCAGAAAATAAAAAAGCCCGCAGAAGCACCATCTGATCGACAGCGCTTAAGCGGGCGTTCTTGCCAGTGGCCACTCTGAGCCTTTGGGGTAAGGCTATTCACACGTCGTTGATTGTCAAGCCCATTGGGACGGCGGCGGCCCCTCCCACGCAATAAATTCCCCCGGCAGGAGGGGGTGAGCTTAATTTTCTTGCAAACGGTCCTGCCGGACGTTCCTGCCAGACGGCCCCGCGCTGCCGGTTCCCTTGGGGCACGGGGGGGCACGGGGGGGAAGGGGGGGCACGGGCAATGCGCCCATCCGCCCGGCAGAATTCGGCGGTTTGACACCGGAGCGGGCAATCTGCCGGGGGATTTCGTCAGCCATGCCCATCACTCTGCACGGCAGAATGCGCCGGGGCCACGCAGGGGCGATGGCCGGCAAGGAAAGGGAAAACCTCATGTCTTTCAGCAGGATCGCCGTGCTTGGCCTGGGCAAGGTCGGGCATCTGGCCGCCGAGCTTCTGGCTGCCTCGGGCTTCGAGGTCACCGGGATCGACGCGCGCGCCGTGACGGAGGCGCCCTTCGCCACGCGGGTCGCCAACCTGACGGAGGCGGAGGGCCTTCAGGACATTCTGTGGGGACAGGAGGCGGTGCTGTCCTGCCTGCCCTACAGCCTCAACACCGGGGTCGCGAGCGCGGCCCATGCGCTTGGCCTCCACTACTTCGACCTGACCGAGGACGTGCCGACGACGAAACATATCCGCCGCCTGGCCGCGACGGCGCGCGGCGTGATGGCACCGCAATGCGGTCTGGCGCCGGGTTTCGTCGGGATCGTCGGGGCCCATCTGGCCGGGCAGTTTGACAAGGTGCGGTCGATCCGGCTGCGCGTCGGGGCGCTGCCCCAGAACCCGACGGGGCTTCTGGGCTATGCCTTCAACTGGTCCCCCGAGGGCGTGGTCAACGAATACCTCAACGACTGCGAGGTGATCGAGGAGGGCGTGCTTAAATCCGTCTCGGCGATGGAGTGGCTGGAGACCATCCATATCGACGGCATGCAGCTTGAGGCGTTCACGACCTCCGGCGGCCTTGGCACGATGTGCGAGACCTTCGCCGACCGGGTCGAGAACCTGGATTACAAGACGATGCGCTATCCGGGCCACGTCACGCTGATGAACTTCTTCTTCCACGAGCTGCTGATGCGCGAAAACCGGGCCGATGCGGGCAGGATCCTCACCCATGCCAAGCCGCCGGTGTCGGACGATGTGGTCTATCTGCATGTCGCCGTCGAGGGCTGGCGCGACGACCAGCTGGGCCGGGAGGAATTCGTGCGAGCCTACTACCCGCTCGAGATCGGCGGCAAATCCCGCACGGCGATTGCCTGGACGACCTCTGCCTCGGTTGCGGCGGTGATCGAGATGGTGCGCGATGGCAGGCTGCCGCAGCAGGGCTTCCTGAAGCAGGAAGAGATCCCGCTTGTGCCCTACCTGAAGACGCGCACCGGCAATTACTACGAGATCGGTCACCGCCGCCGGAATGGCTGACAGGGGGGGCGGCGGCCGCATCTGCCGAATCTGTCCGTCACGTGCGTCGCAAAACAGGCTTAGCCCGGCGCGTGGAAGACAGAGCGCAATGGGCGTACCATGACCATTGGCGCTGCAGTCACCGGAGGGCATTGCCATGATTCTCTATCCCACCCTTGAAATCATGAACGGTAAATGTGTGTCGCTGAAGCGCGGGCGGCTGGAGGAGCCTGTCCTGTGGCACATCGACCCGCTGGCAACGGCACGCCGCTTTGCCGAGGCGGGGGCCGAATGGCTCCACGTGACCGACATCAACCGTCTTCTCGGCAACGCGGGGGATAATTCCGACCTGATCGAGGAGATCATCAGCGCGGCCGGGATCCCCGTGCAGCTCGGCGGCGGCTTCCGGTCGCGCGAGGCGGTCGAACGCTGGATCGACAAGGGCGCGGGGCGCATCGTGATCGGCACGATGGCTGTCTATTATCCCGACCTCGTCAAGGAGCTGGCCAAGCTTCATCCCGACCAGATCATCCTGTCGCTGGACATCTACCAGGGCCGCCTGATGACGGACGGATGGCGCTCGCCCAGCGCATTCACCCCCGAGGCGTTTCTGGCCGAATTCGACCGCGCGCCGCTGGCTGGCGTCATCGTCACGGACATCGACGCCTATATCGCCGATGAACCGGACGGGTCGATGGGCGTGATCGCGGGCCTGGCCAAGGGCACGCGCCATCCGGTCATCGCCAGCGGGATCGTGCGGAGCATCGATGACGTGTCGCGCCTGCATTACATCCCCGGGATCTCCGGTGCCGTGATCGGGCGCGCGCTGATGACCAAGGACGTGGACCTGGTCGATGCGCTTGACGTCGCGCGGGCGACCCCCGAACCGACGGCCGAGTTCCAGTAAGGGGCGCGGTCAGTGCGCGGGCTGCGAGGCGGCGGCCCGTGCCTTGCGGCTGCCGACCCGCAGCATCAGGACCAGCGGCACCACGAACAGCACCGCGATCGTGAGGACGTGAAAGACGTCGTCATAGGACATGACACTCGCCTGCAGGCGGGTCATGCCGTAGATCTTTCCGATTGCGGCCTGCTGGCTGCCGAGGGTGCTGCCGAGCTGCCGCACGGCGGTGGAAAAGGTCGGGTTCAGCATGTTGAGCCCCTCGGTAAGCCGCACCTGATGGAACTGTTCCCGCTGGGCAAGAAGCGTCTGGCAGAGCGAGATCCCGAAGGCCCCGCCAAGGTTGCGGAAGAAGTTCAGAAGCGCGGACGCCTTGTCGGCGCCGCCCGGCGGCAGCTCGAGATAGGCCGCTGTGCTGATTGGGATGAAGAGGAACGGCAGGCCGATCGAGATGTAGAACCGGGCCGTCACCGCGTTCCAGAAGGTGCTCGCGAGGCTGAATTGGCTCAGGTAGTGGAAGCTGACCGCCTGGACCAGGAAGCCCGGCACCAAGAGGAGGCGAAGGTCCAGCCGGTCCGACAGGATGCCCGAAAGCGGCATCACCACGATCGTGAAGATCCCGCCGATGGTCAGCGCCAGCCCGGCCTCGTAGGCGGTGTAGCCATAGACCCGCTGCAGAAGCTCCGGCACCAGCTGGATCGTGCCGAAGACGAGCAGGCCCACCAGTGCGATCAGAATCGAGCAGATCCTGAAATTGTGCACCCCCAGAAGCTGCAGGGGAACGATCGGGTCGTCGTGGTTGAGCTCCCACACCGTCATTCCGCCGAGACCCAGAAGCGTCAGCACGGCCAGGATGCGGATGAAATCGCTTGAGAACCACGCATCCTGCTGGCCGCGGTCGAGCATGATGAGCAGGCAGCCAACGCCCACCGCCATGAACAGGAAGCCCACCCAGTCGATCCTGATCCCGCCCTCGCGGGTGCGGCGCGTCTCTTCCTGCAGCACCGGCGCCTCGACCACGAAGGCGCCGGACAGGACCAGCGCGAGGATGCCGACCGGCAGGTTGATGAGGAATATCCAGTGCCAGGAGATGGCATCGGTGATCCAGCCGCCAAGCGTGGGCCCGAAGATCGGACCGACGACGATGACCATGCCGAAGGCGGCGAAGGCGATGCCGCGCCGGTGCGGTTCGAAACTGTCGGCGAGCATCGACTGCTCGACCGGCGCCAGCCCGCCGCCGCCGACCCCCTGCAGCGTCCGGGCAAAAAGCAGGAACCCAAGTGTCGGCGCGAAGGCGCAGGCCACCGAGGAGAGGGTGAACAGGGTGATCGAAATCTGGAAGTAGCGCTTTCGGCCCAGCACCCGCGAAAGGAAGCCCGTGATCGGGATCACCACGGCATTCGCCACGAGGTAGGTCGTGATCATCCAGGTGCCCTGGGAATAGGAAACCGCGAGGCTGCCAGCGATATTGTTGAGCGCCACGTTCGCGATGGAGACGTCGAGAACCTCCATGAAGGTGGCCAGCGAGATCGCCCAGGTCATCACCCAGGGCCCGGCGGCCCCCGCTGCGGATCGCGGCAGGCGGGCCTCTTCGGCCATCACTGCCCGACCCGGACCGTCGGCACCACCGACATGCCGGGGCCGAGCACGTATTTCGACAGATCCGGCCCTTCGATCGAGATCCTCACCGGGACCCTTTGTACGACCTTCACATAGTTGCCGGTGGCGTTCTGCGGCGGCAGCAGCTGGAACGCCTCGCCCGAGCCGCGCTGGATCGAGAGGACCTTGCCGTGAAAATCGACACCCGGATAGGCGTCGACATGGATGCTGACCGGATCGCCCGGATGGATGCGGGCGAGCTCGGTCTCCTTGAAATTGGCCGTGATGAAGACGTGATCCGGCACCAGGGCCATGATCTGCTCGCCGGGCTGAACATAGCTGCCCTGATTGACGTTAAGCTGAACGATCTGCCCGGCCATCGGAGCGCGGATCGTCAGATGGTCAAGCGTCACCTGCGCGGCCTCCAACGCCGCCTTCGCCTGCTTCAGCTGCGCGTTGGCCGAAGCGACGCCGGCCGTTGCGGCATCGGCACTTGCCTTTGCCGAGGCGACGGCGGTCTTTGCGCGGGCGGCATCGGCCTTGGCCGAACTTGCCCGGGTTCGGGCATCGTCGAATTGCTGTTGCGACACGGCCGTGTTGCCGCTGCTCTTCTTCAGCCCCTGCAACCGGTCGAGCGTCCGCTGGTCGTTCTCGGCCGTGATCCGGGCCGCCTCATATGCGCTTTCGCTTTGCGCGATGGCGGCCTTCGCCTCTTCGAGATGCGCGGCGGCGCTTTGCACGCCTGCCTTCGCCCCGCTCAGCGCCGCCGACGCCTGATCGTAGCTTGCCTTCGCGGCGGCCGGGTCGATCCGGGCGAGAAGCTGACCGGGCTTGACGGAGGTGTTGCTGTCGATCGGGACGTCCACGAGGCGCCCCGGTTCCTGGGGAGCGATGCGCACGATACGGGCGTCGATGAAGGCGTCGTCGGTCGAGGTGTAGAGCCGGGCGTAGAAATACCACCACGCCCCTCCGCCCGCGCCAAGGAGCGCGATCACCACGACCAGGAACAGCAAGAGCCGCCGCCGCCGCAGGCGGGAACGATCCTTGCTGCGCGACGCGCCTTCATCCGAGGACGGCGGCTCCTTCCCGGGGCCCCTTGCCTCTGCACCATCCGGTGCGTCCTGTCGCATTCGGTCTTCGTTCACCACCGCAACGGGGCGCGGCTTGCTGCCTGCGCCCTCTGTCTCCTCTGGCAGGGGTAAATCCTCGTCCATACTGTCGACCTATCCGCAATGACCCTAGGAGATAGGCCTTCGCCGCAAAATATCTAATCGCGGCAGGCCGATGCCGGCTCACATCCCCGACAGGCCCCGGCGCCGGTGTGGCGCGGACCCGCCTGGAAGGCCGCAGCAGGGGCCGTGCGGGCTGGCGCCCTTACAGCGCGGAGGCCGGTCCGATGGGGACGATGCCCGTCGGGTTGATCGACGTCAGGCTCTCGTAATAGTGGTGGCGGATGTGGTGCAGGTCGATGGTCTCCTCTACCCCCGGCCAGGCGCGCAGTTCGGCGAAGTAACGGCTCAGGTTCGCGTAATCTGCGATGCGCCGCAGGTTGCACTTGAAAAGTCCGACATAGACGGGATCGAAGCGCAGAAGCGTCACGAAGAGGCGCCAGTCCGCCTCCGTGACGCGGTCGCCGCAGAGGAAGCGGCGGCTGGCGAGGCGATCGTCGAGCATGTCCAGCGTTGCGAAAAGCTCCCCGGCGGCCTCCTCGTAAGCGCCCTGGCTGCGGGCGAACCCACAGCGGTAGACGCCGTTGTTCACAGTCGCGTAGATGCGGTCGTTCAGCGCGTCGATCTCGGCCCGCAGGTCGGCCGGATAATAATCGCCCGGGGCGGCGCCGAGACCGTCGAAGGCGGAATTGAACATCCGGATGATCTCGGAGGATTCGTTGCTCACGATCCTGCCCTGAGCCCGGTCCCAGAGCACCGGGACGGTGACACGGCTGGTGCAGTCGGGCTTCGCGGCGAGGTAAACCTCCCGCAGGTAGCGCGCGCCCAGGATCGGGTCGGCCATGGTCCCGGGGCCGTCGTCGAAGCTCCAGCCCTGCTCGCCGAGGTGCCAGTGGACGACGGAAAGGTCGATCATCTCCTCCAGCCCCTTGAGGCGGCGGAAGATCAGGGTGCGATGCGCCCAGGGACAGGCAAGTGAGACATAGAGGTGGTAGCGGCCCGCCTCGGCCTTGAAACCGCCCTCGCCGCTTGGCCCCGGAGCGCCGTCGGGGGTGATCCAGTTGCGGAAGACAGTGTCGGGTCGCTGGAACCGCCCGCTTGCGTCAGCCCTCTTGCGCGGGTCGTCTGCCTGCCAGTGGCCCTCGATCAACAGCCCCATCGTATCCTCCTTCGTCCTCGTTCGGCCCGCCGGAAAAATGGCCGGGCCACCGGCGTCCGTAACGGCCGCCGGTCGTGGTTCGATCAGATGCCTTGGTGATCCGCATCCCCCGTCTTCGGCAAATGAGGACCAAGTCGGGGGGCAATGTCCACCCCGGAGGGCACATGAAGGCCCTGGACTGGATGGGCGGAAGGGATCACACGCGCATGTGAAGTCCCAGGGCATCCCGAGGATGCCGATGGCATGCGTCCGGCCCCTGCCGGTGCTGCGTCCCGGGGATGGGCCGCGCTATCCGCGCGCGGCCCCCGGGAGCGCCTTCGCCTCCGCCGCGATGCCGGCGAGCGTGTCGATGAGGATCGCCGACAGGGCGCTCGCGCTCTGCGATGTCTGTGCCGGGGGGCGGCCGGTCAGCGACAGCACCTCTGTCGCGCGGCCCGCCGCCATCGGCAGGAAGAGCAGGTCGCCCCGCCGCACCTCTTCGCAGACATCCGCCCAGGTGAGGAAACCCACGCCCGCGCCCGCCATCACCAGCGACTTGATCGCCTCGATGGAGTTGGACCGCGCGATGGCCTGGGAGTTCAGGCCCATCCGCTCCATCATCGCCCGCACGATGGGTTCCACGGTCAGCGAGCGATCCGACAGGACGACGTGCCGGCCCTGCAGGTCCGAACGGGCCAGCGCCCCCTTCCGTACCAGATCGGGCGTCGGCCGCAGCACGATGCCGATGTCGAGCGCGGTTTCGAAGAGAACCCGCAGCCCGAGATCGCCGGGCATGTTGAAGGCCACCGCGAGGTCGAGTTCGCCCGCCAGCATCCGCTGCGCGATCCGTGCCGTGCCGCCGGTGAAGACATCCAGCGTCGTCGCGCCGTGCATCGCTTCCAGCCTGCGGAAGACCGCGGGAAGAACCGTGCGGGTGAAGCATTCCATGATGCCGATCCGGACCAACCCCTTCCGGCCCTTCAGCATCTCGATCTCGCCGCGCAGGGCCTGATCTTCCCCCTGCCACGCCCGGATGCGGTCCACCACCAGCTTGCCCGCCTCGGTCGGGGTCATGCCCCGGGCGTGGCGGGTCAGAAGCGGCGTTCCCATCTCCGCCTCGAGGTTCAGGATCTGACGGTCGATCGCCGAAGGCGCCAGGTTGATCCGCTCCGATGCCTTCCGGATCGAACCTGCGCTAACGACAGTCTCGAAGACTAGGGCGGCCCGGGTGAGCAGAGGCATGGCGAGTGTGTCCTCATTTATAGAACGCGATGTGCATTTCTTTGCGTTTGAATGGAACACCCCCGGCCCGTAGCCTCAAGCCTGAAACCATTATGATGGAAGGGTTCCGATGGGCGACGACCAGCTTCTGAGTGCCGGCCATGTGCTGACGATGGATGCGGCCAACACCGTGCTGACCGACGGCGCGGTTCTTGTCCGCAACGGGACGATCCAGGCCGTCGGCAAGCGGACGGAGCTTGAAGGAAAGCATCCGGACGCGGCCCGCACCCACTACGGCAACTGTCTTCTGATGCCCGGGCTGGTCAACGCCCACAGCCATTCCGGCCTGTTGCGCGGCACGGCGGAGGGGCTGCCCGTCTGGGACTGGCTGCGGATGTATATCGATCCGATGCACCGCGTGCTGAACGCGCGGGAGGCCGAGGCCGCCTCGTGGCTCTGCTATGCCGAGAGCCTTCTGGCGGGCTCGACGACGGTGGTCGACATGTGGCGCTTCATGCATGGCAGCGCGCGGGCGGCCGACAGGCTCGGCCTGCGCGCTGTGCTGGTGCCCTATGTGGGCGAGCATCCCGATTACGACTACTTCGAGACGCTCGACAGCAACGAGCGGCTGCTGGAGGACTGGCACGGCGGGGCGGAGGGCCGGATCAGCGTCTGGGTCGGGCTCGAACATCTCTTCTACGCGTCACCGGAGCGCCATCGCGCCTTCATCGACCTCGCCCTGAAATACGACACAGGCTTTCACACCCACAGCAACGAGGCCGAGATCGAGCTGCGGGAAATGGACCGGCGCTACGGCAAGCGCTCCATCCACGTCCTGCGCGATCTCGGGTTCTTCGAGCCGAGGCACACGCTGCTTGCCCACTGCGTCTGGCTGGACGACGGCGAAATCGCGCTTTTGGCCGAGCATGGGGCCGGCGTGGCCCACAACCCCGTCAGCAACATGAAGCTCGCCAGCGGGATCGCCCCAGTGGAGAAGCTGCTGAAGGCCGGGGTCGCCGTCGGCATCGGCACCGACGGGGAGAAGGAAAACAACAACCTGGACATGTTCGACGACATGAAATGCGCCTCCCTCCTGGCCAAGCTGAACACACTCGATGCCGGGGCGCTCGACGGCTGGCAGGTGCTGCGCATGGCCACGATCGACGGCGCGCGCAGCATCGGCATGGGGGACACGATCGGATCGCTGGAACCCGGCAAGCGCGCGGACATCATCGCGGTGCGCACCGACACCCCGCGCATGACGCCCCTTCTGGGAGAGGGCGAATTCTTCAACCTGCACTACAACCTGGTTCATGCCGCCCGCGGATCCGATGTGGAGATGACGATGGTGGACGGCCGCGTCGTGGCCGAGGCGGGCCGGCTGCTGAACGCCGACCTCGACGGGCTGATCGCCGAGGTCCACGCCGTCCTGCCGGATCTGTTCGCGCGGCGGGCGGCATTCCTGGCGGATCACAGGGACGGTGCAGTCAGCCCGGTGTGACCAGCCGGGTTCACTGCCCTGCGGAGCGCATGCTCGAGCTGCGTCCGAAGAAACCCAGGATCGAGATCGCCACGGGGGCCGGCTTCCCAAAGCCGGCCTCCGAGCCCGAAGTCTGACTGGCACGCATGTCGTCAAGATGCTCGACCAAAAGGAGGGACTCCAGTCTGAGATCTGACCGGCGCACGATCCTCGCGTGAGTGTGTCGCCACCCGTCCGTCATCTGGCTTGCGTCAAATGGATTGCGGATTAGCTAACCGGTGTACCGCAGCTCTCGAAGCTGCTTCGGTTACTTGTATGCGGCAGGAGGCGTGAACAATGGAATATCGAGCCCTTGGCAAATCTGGCCTCAAGGTATCCGAGCTTTGCCTTGGAACGATGACGTTCGCCGGCGGCTCCGGAATGTGGAAAGCGATCGGTCAGGTCCCGCAGGATGAGGCGACCGCTCTGGTCAAGACCGCATTCGACGCTGGTATCAACTTCTTCGACACGGCGGATATCTATTCGGAAGGCGCGTCCGAGCGGATGCTGGGCCAGGCTCTGAAGAACCTGGGCCTGCCCCGCGGCGAGGTGGTGATCGCGACAAAAGCCTTTGGCCGCGTCCATCCGGGCCCGAACGGCCGCGGCGCCTCGCGCAAGCATCTTATCGATGCCTGCGACGCGAGTCTTGCCCGGCTCGGCCTTGATCACATCGACCTGTATCAACTCCACGGCTTCGACCTCGAGACGCCGGTAGAGGAGCAGATGGACGCGCTGAACGACCTCGTCCGTGCCGGAAAGGTCCGCTACGTCGGTGTTTCGAACTGGGCCGCCTGGCAGCTGGTCAAGGCCTTGGGCATCGCCGAGCGGCGCGGCTTCGCGCCCATCCGGTCGATCCAGTCCTACTATACCATTGCCGGACGCGAGCTTGAGCGAGAGATCATTCCAGCTCTCAACTCCGAAGGGGTGGGTCTCATGGTCTGGAGTCCGCTTGCCGGGGGCTACCTGAGCGGGAAATTTACCGGCGCGACGGGCGACGGCCGGCGCGCGAATTTCGACTTCCCGCCGATCGACAAACCGAAAGCCGACCGCATCGTCGAGATCATGCGGGCGATCGCCGACGCGAAGTCGGCTTCGGTCGCGCAGATCGCTCTCGCCTGGCTGCTCCATCAACCAGCGGTCACAAGCGTCATCATCGGTGCCAAGCGGGCCGATCAGCTCCAAGACAACCTGAAAGCCCCTAACGTGAAGCTGAGCGAAGATGAGCTTGCGCAACTGGCGGACGTGAGTGCGTTGGACAAGGAATATCCCGGGTGGATGTTCGAGCGTCAGCAGTCCGCAAACCGGTAGCCCACCCACGGAGCCCGGGCTCCAGGGTCCGGGCCCCATTGCCAGGGTGATGCCCTCGCCCGCTTCCGCTCGCCTTGCCCGAACCTCCAATGGCTGCCACACCAGTCGGCCCCTTGCACGCGCAGAAGGAGCGCCGGGGACGGGTATCTCGAAGACCGTTGCTTCCTCTGCCGGGCCAATCAGTCCCCGCCACGGAGCAGGTCAGGTGAGTGACGACGCCGGTACGGCGGCGCTGCCCGGCAGGGCCCGGACAAGCCGGGTTTCACGACCATGCGCTGAAACAGGAGACAGCTCACGCTCACTATCGCCGGCCAGTCATTCACCCGGGGCCGTTGCCCGCGCTCCGCCTAAAGTGCAGCTACTGCACGGGCCAGCACGTTGAGGCCGACGACAAGATCTTCCTCTCGCGTGTCCTCGTCGAAGTTGTGGCTTACCCCGTTGATCGAGGGGACAAAGAGCATCGCAGCTGGCATGTGCCGCGCAACACTTGTGGTGTCGTGCAGCGCCCCAGAGGGCATACGGCGCCACTTGCCCGGCGCCTCGGCTTCCGCGGCATGTGCCAGCGCCTGTTGCAGGCGAGGGTCCATCGCGACCGGCTCCAGCCCCAGCAACTGGCCGAATTCGACCTCCAATCCTCGGTCTTCGGCAACTTCGGCAACAGTCTCGCGGATGATCGCCTCCATCGCTGCCAAGCGGCCGCTATCGCCATCCCGCCACTGCATCGAGAACATCACCCGTCCTGGCACGATCGAAGAGCCGTTGGGGTGAACGCTTACATGACCGATCGTCCATACCGTCTCGGGAAGCACCACGTTGCGCAGCCGGTCGTTCAGGCGTTGGTTGAACTCCGACAGCCCTTGAAAAGCGTCGCGGCGCAGATGCATGGGCGTCGTGCCGGCGTGGTTCGACTGGCCCGTCAGCGTGATCCGCATGTCGCGGATGCCAACAATGGAGGTCACAACCCCGACGTGCTCGCCCGACGTATCGAGATACGGCCCCTGCTCGATATGCGCCTCGATGAAACCGGTGAAGCGTGCAGGATCGAGGAAGTCGCCGCTGACCAGATCAGCCATCTTCGCGCGCCCCTCGGCATAGCTGGTCCCGTCCGAGGCGGTCAGCGTGTCGGCCTCCTCGAGGCTCCGCCCGCCCGCCCAGACGGTCGAGCCGGTGGTCACGCCGTAGCGGCCCTCTTCGTCCTGAAAGCTCACAACGGAGATGTCAGGGCCACCCGCTTCCTTTGCCGCGCGAGCTATCTCCAGCGCGACCATCACGCCGTAAGCGCCGTCGAGCCAGCCACCCTCGGGTTGGGTATCGGAATGCGATCCCATGAGCAGGCTGGGGCCGTCACCCGCGAGACCGAAGAGATTGCCGACCGGGTCGAAGTAGGGGGTCAGTCCCGCCTCCGCGAACTGCGCGGCGAGCCACTTCCGCGCCTCGATATCCTTGTCAGTGTAAGCGGGACGCACCACCCCCTTGCCCACAGCACCGATGGACCGAAGCTGATGAAGGCTGTTCAGGAATCTCTGCGGGTTAGGCTGCATGGCTTGTCCACCTTCTTGCTGCGAGAGCCGCTCTAACAGCACGGGCGCCCGATAGCCACTTTGAGCTGCTGCCGGTTTCGTGGACATGACGAAAAGATCGTGATCGCGGAACTGGCGGAGGCTCTTGACCACGGAGGCCTGGCGCGGCCCGCCAACACTGCCTCCGAAGAGGTGACCGGCACCGCACCTACGGAACGGGACCCGAGACCTGTTCTCAGCACACCAGACGTCATTAGCGGGATAGATGGTGGGTGATGAGAGGCTCGAACTCCCGACATCCTCGGTGTAAACGAGGCGCTCTACCAACTGAGCTAATCACCCGGGCCGAAGGCCTGGGCGCTTTCCTACCCCGGCGGCCGGGCGGGGCGCAAGATGGTGTGACGGGGTAACGGCCTCTCCGGCGCGCGGGTCAGCCCTTGGCGACCCAGCAGTCGCCCGGCACGCGCCAGAGGGTGACGGGGCCGCGTTGCCAGGTGCCGGGCACCGGCTGCAGCACCTTCAGCTTCTCGCCGCCGCAGCGGGGCGGCCCACCGGGCGTGGCGAAAAGCGCGTCGCCGGGAAGCACGGGGGGGACCGGGTGGGTCATCTGGTACTGGTCGTTGTAGCAGTCCGTGTCGCCTGCCGGGCAGCCCGGCGCGGGGGCGGCATAGAGGCCAAGGCCGGACGCCCGCCCGGTGTAGAAGAGATCGGCCTGCAGCGCCCGGCTGGTAGCGACGACCGAGCGGAGGTGGTTCGCCCTGGCGGTCGCGATGATCTCGCGGCTGACGGCGGCGCGGCCCATGTAGCGGGCCATCAGCGCACGGCCGTTCGGCATCACCACCGCCTCGGGGTAGATCACCAGCGCAATCAGGAAAAGGCAGATCGCGGCGTTCACCGCGACGGTCAGCGCCCCGAAGCGGGGGTGGCGCGCGGCACAGGCGAAAAGGAGGAGCGCAGCCGGCAGGTAGGCCGCCACCGCCCAGTTGGCGAAGGCATGGGACAGGAGCGCCTGCACCGTCACCAGCGCGACCACCGGCAGGGACGTGGCGATCATCGCCCGCTCCCACGCGGCGCGGCGGCGCCAGCGGGCCGAGAGCGCCAGCAGGCCCGCGAAGCTCAGCGGGCCGAAGACGCCGAACTGCGCCGCCAGGAATGACAGCGCGGCGCCAAGGTGGAGGCCGGTGCGATCTTCCGGGTCGTTCACCCAGTCCATGTTGTCGGCGGTGTGGTGCAGCGTCGGCCAGCCGTTGACCGCGTTCCAGAGGATGTTCGGCAAGAGGCACAGGAACGCGACGCCAAGCGCGATACCCGCCGCCCGCCAGCCCGGGCGCGCCTCGGTCACCAGAAGGGCCGCAAGCGCGCCGCCAAGGATGAAGTAGAGCGCGGCATATTTCGCCATGGCCCCAAGGCCAAGGCCGAGACCCGCGAGCGCCGCGTAGCCCGCCCCGCCGCCGCGCGCGGCGCGCAGCCAGGCCCAGAGCGCGAGCGCCAGGAAGGGGAACATGATCGTGTCGGTGGTGATCAGGAGGCTGCCCACCCCCACCATCGGCAGGCTCAGGTAGCCCGCCGCCACCCAGACCGCGGCGCGGCGGCCGGCGAGCTCCGCCGCCGTGGCGGCCAGCAGGACGGCCGTCGCCGCATGGGCGAGCGGGGCGGCGAGGCGGACGAAGAACGGCGCCTCTGACCCGGCGATGGTGGTCACGGCGCGGATCACCCAGCCGATCAGCGGGGGCTTGGAGTAATATCCGAAGGCAAGGTCCTGCCCCCAGAGCCAGTATTGCGACTCGTCCAGGAAGAGGTCGGTCCGGTCGAAGGCCAGGGCCAGCAGCCGGGCAGCGGTGACCGCGAGGACGATCAGCAGGACCGGCGCGAGCCAGCCCCGCCGCTCAGGCGCTGCGGCGCTCTGCACGGATCAGCCAGAGGTTCCGGGCGTAGATCACCACGCCGAGGGATTGCCCGATGGTGAAGACCGGATCGTGCCGGGCGATGGCATAGGCCAGCAGAATCAGCCCGCCACCGATGGAGAAATACCAGAAGGCCACCGGCATGACCGAGCGCTTCGCCCGTTCGGAGGCCAGCCATTGCACAAGAAAGCGCGCGGTGAAGAGCGCCTGGCCCAGGAGGCCGATGGCGATCCAGACGAGCCCTGCCATCGAGCCCGCGTGAAAGAACCGTACCAGCGTCTCAGTCAAGCCCGCCTCCCTGCCCGCCCGCACGTTCGACCGCGCGCGCCTTCTTGCGGCGGCGGATCAGCCAGGCGACCCCGGCGAGATCGGCCACCCCGACGAGGGCGCGCTGGAAATTCGAATATTTCGACTTGCCCGCCGCGCGTTCACGATGGGAGACGTCGACCAGCACCACCTCCCAGCCGTCGCGCTTGGCCAGCGCGGGCAGGTAGCGGTGCATGTGGTCGAAATAGGGGAAGGCGAGGAAGGCCTCGCGCCGGAAACCCTTCAGGCCGCAGCCCGTGTCCCGCGTGCCGTCCTTCAGAATGAAGGCGCGAATGCGGTTGGCCAGGCGCGACGCAAGCCGTTTGGAGAGCGTATCCTGCCGCGCGACACGCTGGCCGGCGACAAGGCCGATGCGGCCGGCGGTATCGGCGAGGAACGGCGCCCAGAGCTTCGGAAGCTCCTCGGGCGGGTTCTGGCCGTCGCCGTCCAGCGTGCAGATGATCCCGGCCTCGGCAGCCAGGACGCCGGAATGGACCGCCGCGCTCTGCCCGCCCGCCTTCGGGTGCTGAAGCAGGCGCAGCTCGGGCACGTCGGCCATCAGCGCGCGGAGACGCTCGGCTGTGTCGTCGGTGGAGCCGTCGTCGACAGCGATGATCTCGAAGCTCGCAAGGCTCGCGCAGGCGGCGCGGATGCCCGTGACGAGCGGGGCCACGGCCCCCGCCTCGTTATGCATCGGAATGACGATCGCGACGGTTTTCACCTGGGCCTCGGGGATTCTATGGGCCGGCGGACGGCGGGCATCTGAACTCATCGGTCTAGGCGCGCCTCCCGGCCCTGTCAACCGAGGCCGTTCTGCATCCAGGCCAAACGAAAGCGCGCCCGAAGCCGGGCCTCGGGCGCGCGAATTATGGTGGGTGATAACGGATTTAAATCACCCATCACCATTCGCTCGCCCTGTTTTTCCTATTTTTACCCAATATTCAATAATTTTTGCGTTGATTTTGGGTAACATCTCGAGCATTTATGGGTAACATTTTGGGACTTTGAGGCCGTCATGAACTCCGACAAACACCAGAAGGCGAAGTACCTTAAGAGGGAGGAAGACGGCTATTGGCGCTACATTCGCAGAGTGCCCATTGACCTTCAACAAGCCATCGGCGCGAAGCGCTGGCGACGGTCACTGAGCCAGAACAGAACCGAGGCCGAGCGGCGCGCACAGTCGCTACGGGTCGAGCACGACGCCCTAATTGCCCGCCTCCGCGACCCGGAGACGGCGACCGAGACGAAGGTGGAACTAGCCCGCAGACGGACACAAGCTCGGATGGCTGATTTGGAGGCACAGGGCGCACCAAGTGACGGGCACGAATATGTGGAGTCGGTCACCCCCATCATTGCCGAGTTGGAAGCCAAGGGCGAGCCGGTCGAGCCGTCGGACCTTGGGCACACAACGGAGTCCTTACTCGGGGAAATGTGGCGGCGCGTCCCGGAGGTTCTGCTGAGCGCCGAGGACGAACCAGACCGCGCAAAACGCTACCATCAACTCGTTGGCTTTCAGGTGATGGCGTTCGGCGATCAGTCGCGCGGAAGCGTCGACGGGCGCCCCGACATCCCCGCCCCCGATGGTAAGGTTGCCCGAATGCAGTATGACGCACACCGCGCGATGCTGGAATCGGCTCTGGAAGAGATAGCCCCGTTACCGGACGATACGCCACCCGAGCGGCGCCTTAGCGGCCTCCTGAAGCAGTACATTAAGGCGCAGGCCCTGCGCCCGAACTCCCAGCGATCCTACGAGGGCAAGATCAAGCGCTTCCTGCGGTTCGCTTCGCCAGACGCGAACAACCCGGCGCTAGGCGACCATAGCTTACCCAGTTACACGCCGGAGCTTTTTCGCGAGTATCGCGACTACCTGCGGGATGGCGACGAGGAAGAGTCCTTTAAGCCCATGAACGCGACCAGTGTTCGGCAGTACTTCGCACCCATGAAAGCGCTATGGACTTGGGCCGCCGACGAATACCAAAGCGATCCCACCCTCAAGGAACTCTCTTTCCCGCGCATCCGCATGCCGAAGGACGGCGAGACCGTTGAGGAGAAGCGCTGGCAGTCCTTCGATGACAACGAGATCAAACAAGTGTGGAAGCTTCTAAACGAGGCGTGGGGGCCGGACGGTGACAGCCGGCTATCACCGACGCGCCGCAAAGCCTTTCTGATGGCCTTCCGCGTGATCCTGTGGACAGGAATGCGTCCCGTTGAGGTGTTCCGCCTGACGGCGGACAACGTCAAATCGGACGCCGCCCACGGCGACATCCTGCACATCACCCACACGAAAACCAAGATGCCCCGGAAAGTACCCATCGCAAAAGGCATTAGCGACCTGCCAAACTTTCTGGCGTCTGGCGGCTTTGCTGGCGAACTGGCAAACGCGAACGCCAAGGGCGGCGCTAGCAAACCCGGCTCACTGGCGGGTACGATGCGTGATCAGTTTCGCACCATCATCCGGGACGGCGGACTGACCAACCGGAAGCATGTTCTATACAGCGCCAAGGACACGTTGGTGGAGCGACTACAGCGCCAGAATGCTGGGGATGACGTCATCCGGAGCATCATCGGGCACGTGACCGGACAGAAGTCGCTCCGAAACTATAAGACGTTGTTGGGTGACACCGCAGACGGCATGATGCAGATGCGGAAGGCGCTGAACCAGATTGAGTATTGGTGAAGGCAGCAACAGCCCTAATGCGGGCGAAGTAGACCCAACCGGAAGACAGCTAGGCAATACCAGTGGAGGCCACAAGGTATTGACCGATTTGTCCGACTTCGGTGTCCAAGTCCAATCCATTGAACAGTCGACGCGCTTGAGGCTGACCGGGCGTGATCGGCTCTGCCACCCAGAACAGATCGAAACCGTTTTGACCCGCTGCACCAATAGACGTAGCACCGCCTACCGTTGGATCTGGTCCCTCGGCGACCATCTTGTCGATTGCGCGACGGGGTAGGCCCGAGGTGATGTGCGGCTCAGTTCGGCGGTATGCTTTAAGCGCTTCATCGAATGCCTCTTTGGCTGTGCCCAATACAAGCCACGGGTCGCCGTCTTTAGGAGGCGCATCGGGGTAAGTCAGCTCCACCCTAAACGCTGCTTCCATTCGGCCGTCAATGTGCGCGACCTTGTATTTCATCTCGTGCGGACACCAGCCAAAGAATGCCGCCGAGAAAATCCCGTCATCTGAATTCTTTCCTTTGCCCTCTGAAAACTGGCGCCGCTCCTTCATGAAGCGCTCGGCCAAACGATGGACAAACCCTGCAATCTGTTCGAATGTTGGCGGGTTTGAGAGATCACCCGGACGCGCCAGCTTCTGAAGAAGAGTTGAAGCCGTTACGGCCGTCATCGTAGCTGGCAACGCCGATCCCGCGTAGGCAAAACCATATTGCGTCCAATAATGTGGTATACGAAGATGGTCCTCTTGATCCATCGCTGATGCAACAACTGGAATTGCATATATCTTTGTGGCTATCTCCGTGGTCGGCTTATCCTCCGATCCGGCGACCAGCCGTGTGTCCGCTGCACACCACTGCCGACCATTTTCCTGCCAAATCACTGCTATTGTCACGACAAGCATCCTTGAGAAGGGGCCGAGAAAAATTAACTTGCCGCGAGCCCAAAGATCAATCCTCAGCGCTTTATCTCGCGCAAACGTCAATGAAGCTCAAGTAATCTAGCTTCAAAGCGGCCCACAACGTCTATGCGTCAACAGCTTCACCGGTAAAATCTCTGACAATCGGAAGTTCCTCCTGACCGCGTTTCCGAAGTGCTTGCATTTTATCAAATGTTATGTTATTACATAAATACTCCGGAAGCACACACGCCGGTCGACTTCTCCCACCCGTGAGGCAGCCTTGCACCAGTACACTATCACTATAGTCGATCTATGTGCCGCAGCCGGGATCACCTACCGGACTGCCGCCAAGTGGCTGAAAGGCTTGCCCCGCATCCGGCGCCGCGATGGTTTCCACTACAATCTCGCTGACGTCTTGCTTGTTATCCGCTCTCGGCGCCGGGGTATCTCCGCGATGGCGCCGGAGGTGGTTGAGTTGGCTCGGGCCGCCGAGCTTCGGGGCTGCCCGAGCTGACTCCCACTATCTTCCCTTAACTGACAAAGGAATTTTCAGAATGTCTGACGCAGACGATCTTCGTCACCTTGTTTCGCTTTTGCCCCCGGAAGACAATGCCCGCCTTTTGGAGGTGACCAACCAGTTGTCACAGGCCTCTGCGGCACTGGGCGTAGACGTGGATACGGACAGCCTCCTTTCGGTCGAGGCGGTTCGCCTCGCCGTGCTCGCGGGCCTCGAGTTCCGAGTGGACGAGGCGTTGGCACAGCTCAAAAACGTCCCCGCCGTAGCCGAGCGCCTGAAGGCCCGCAGCGATGATGCTAAGGCCCGTCGTGAGATTTCGGAATACGCCCAGTCGCTCCCGAGGGATAAACGGATTTCCTACGCCCGGAGCCTCGGTGGTATCGCTGCGGGGAAGCCGGGCAATGCCGACAGCGGCAATGTCCCTGATCTCTCCACCATCAACAGCATCAAGGATCGCGCAACCCGACTGGCACTAGCGCGCCGCGCGGGCTTGGCGTGACGACGTGAATAGCGAGACGCTTCTCTCCCTTTGGGATGAGGTTCTAGCCTTCGCAAGAGAGCATGCCACCCGCCTGCAGGCTGATCCGGCGGTCTCCTCACCTCAGAAGAAGCGAAGTTTGGCTATCTTCTCCGACGCGGCACAGAAACTGTACGCAACCCGAGATGCTATTCGAGCCGCAGACCGTCACCTTGCGTTCGTCCACCCGCGTCAGCGGGAGACGATTGTGGACGAGGCCCGTATGGTTCGCGATTTGCTTCGCTGGGAGGCCGAAGAGGATGGCTAAGGATCGCCGGGCGCGCCGAACACGTCGAGTAACAATCGGCGGGTCTGGCGGCAGCAGTCTCGTATCACACGGCGCGCCGCCATCGAACTGGGATGGGTTGGAACATTTTGTCTACGCCGCAGAGGCAAACTTTGTGGCCGCGAAGGCCTCGGCCCAAGCAGGTGCGAATGTTGACTGCAACAGCTACCTTCAGCGGTCACTCGATGCTCTGGATGCTGCCGCGCAGTTCGTCAACGACCGTGCCCGCGAGGAAGCAGATGCTTCCCGTGGTGAGATGCGCCCGGATGTTCCGTGCCACACCGCGTCACTCGACATTAATGTCGCCGCCGCGTGGATTGCCGGACTGGGCGTCTGGCTTGGCATGGTGACCGCCGAGGAGGCCCGGCAGCGGCGTCACCGCGCCCTTGCAAGGCAGAACGTCATCGACGGGATCAACGCCAAGGCCGACGACGCGCTAATGGCAGAGCTGCGCGGTGATGATGCCGCAGGCAGGGCGGCAAGTATTTGACCCACGCTTCCATGGCTCCTTGCCCCGATGCGGAATCGGCGAGACACGGTCATACGTCGTGGTCACTCGAGTGGCGTCCACGCACTGACGCTTAGGGCGGGCGGTTACCTCGGCAATGTCCCCAAGAGAACGCCTCTTCGCAGCAACCGCTGCTCCGACTCCTCCACACAGCCATTAGTCAATCTTATAATTGACCCATCGCGCAGGCGTCAAATATGCGCTTGAAGCGGATTCCCCGTCCTCGATGGCAGAAAGATGTTAGAGAAACGCGATAAGGGATGCCGGTCTCTGCCATATCATCGGCCCTCGCCATTAGCCCCACAAATGTGACAAAAATCTAACCCTGATTTCCAATTTTCACGAATGCGTGATTTTGTAGCGCACTGATAATAATAGCTATTTTTTAATCTTAAAATCAAATTTCAGCTTCAAGCTGACTCCTTTTCCCGAGTTTTAGCACATTGGCCAATCCGGGGACATGGACCCGTATTGAAATTTTCGCGGCATTCCGTATCTTCGCCGTGTGGTGAATGAATGCCACGCTAAAACAGAAGGAAACAAAATGTTGGACTGCGTATGCAATGAATTGGACTCATCTCCATGGGTGACCGCTTTTTTGGTTGGGTTTTTCGATAGCCATAAGCCCTCCTACACTGAGAGTGTCGGCCGAGTTCTCAAAATTCGTATGGCAACCGGGGTTTGCCCGCCCGCAGAGTTGATTGGCGCTGAAACGGATATCACCTTGAACGAGGACGATACATTGATATTGCCGCTTGCTCTGAATGGAATGCCCCCGAGTGATGCAATTGAAGCAATCTTGAACATTACTCCCGACGATGTTTGCGCGGACTTTCTCATTGGAATTCGGGCGGGAGAAGCTCCGGATGGGACATGGCTGCCACGCTTCCTCGGCCCGTACAGCGCCAACCCGATGTGGGGAAAGAACTGATGTGCGACCTTCATTCAGAGCTGATCCAGCAGACCGCCCTGCTCGCCAGCGACGCCGAACGGATACCGAGCCCGAAGGTTCGAACACGCATGCGCGCTAGATGGCGAGAGATCGGGCGGACCTTGAGTGCAATGGACCCACATGAACGTCGGATGGGGCCGCTCTGCATTCACCCTGACGGTCGGCCGGGATGTGCGCCATGAGCGTGCCCTTCCATTTGCATCGCTCCGCCGAACTGGAAAGCGTTCGCGACTTGCTACACGACGCGCTCGAACTGGCGGAGGATGTCGGCACACCGGTTGAAACCCGGATCGCAATTGATCGCGCCCTGAAGGCGGTCTGCAAAGATATGACGCCCATCAGGATCGGCAGGCGCGGGCCCGGCTTCGTACGGGACGCCGGCTAACCACTGAAGGCGGGCGTCAGCCCGCCTCCCGTAAGTACGAGTGTTTGACGGCGGTACTGCCGCACCCCTCGCAGACAAGCGAACACGAAGAGCACCCGAACGCCCGTGCGGCAATCGGCCGTGACCCTTTGTCCAAAATGGCTACGAAGCATAGGAGAAGATATGGAAATGTTTGTTGACGTAAGTAACTCGGCCGCTGTCGCCGCTGAAATCGAACCGGAAGAACTGGTAATCCCTGAACCCTCCGCCATCGCGAAGGGCGCCAAGGAAATCAGGGATAGTTTCGACCAGAAGCAGCGCGAGCGCATCCGGAAGGCTCAGGCGCTGATACTGTCGGACGCAAGTGAGGCTCTGCATGAGCTCAGCCGAAAGAAGGTTACGCCCCCTGATGTAGAACTGGCAGTGCTGGTCGCGGGACTGGAGAAGGCGAAAGCACCAGAGAACACCAAGGTTGAATTTCTCGACGTCCTCCGGGCCGCTTTTCCGAAGCTGGAAAAGACTTGGCTCAAAAACCTCCGTGTGGCGGTGAAAAACATTCTCAAAGCCCCCAGTCGAAGCGCCGCGCAGGCCATGACGTACAACCTCGTGAACCTGCACGATTTCCGCCATCAAGTCGGCCACGGACTGCGGGAGCTTGAAAGGGCGAACAAGCACAATCCCACGCTGTTTCGCTACGGCAGCGAAGTAGCCGAGATCCGCACCGACCCCCTGACGGGGGCCGCTGCCATCGAGACGTTGAGCTTTCAGGTGTTCAAGGCGCGGGTGAATGCCGTTGCCGAATATCGACGTCTCCATTTGGATGGAGAGTCTTCGCAGGGTGTCAGCGTCCCGGAGGATGTCGCCCAGACGCTCTACGCCCACCCCGAGTTGCCGCTGCCGGTTCTGCGAGGGATTACCCGGACACCCGTCTTCGATACGGAAGGCAATCTGATCAAAGTGCCGGGCTACCACAGGGCATCGGGGCTCTATTACGCACCACCACCCGACTTCGCCGTAGATCTCCCGAGCGGGCGCGTCAGCGCCGAAGATGTGACACAGGCCATTGCCGATCTGTGCGACCTGTTCTGCGATTTCGAAATGGACGGCCTCTCGCGCGAGGCTTTCACTGCTGCGGTTCTACGCGGCGAGGGCGACAAACAATGGCGCCTAGCCGGTACGCGCGCCCGTAGCGCCGTGCCGCCGTCCTTCCTCGCCTGTGTCGCTTGGATGTTAGAACAGCCCTGCCGCCCGATGATCGCGGGACCTGTAATGGGTCTCCTCGTGTCAAAGACGACGCCGGGAGCGGGCGGAGGGCTGCTGGCCAAGGTCATGCAGATGATCGTGCAGGGATCGACCGCATCTCGGCAGCTCGCCAAGAGCGAGGACGAACGCCGCAAGGCCATCTTCACTGCATTGAAGGGAAGCCCACCAACCGTATTCTGGGACAATCTCCGCGCAGGTCACGAGGTGGATAGCGCTGCGCTGGCGTCCCTCCTGACGGAGCCGGTCTGGACCGACCGGGAGCTTGGGCGCAGCGGCGAACGCAGTCTGATGGTCACCGCGTCGTTCATCTTCGTCGGAAACCGACCCTTGTTCTCAGATGAGCTGCGCCGCCGCCTGAGTCTGTGCGAGTTGCTGCCGCAGGTGGCCGATCCTGCCGCGCGTGACACCAGCAGCTTCGCCCACCCCGACCTGTTTGGAGATGTAAAGCGGGATCGCGTGCGCTACGTCCGGGCCCTGTTGGTGCTGGTGTTGAATTGGATCCAGCAAGGCCGCCCGTCTCCGAAGTATTCGGTCGCGCCGGGCAGTTACGACGAGTGGCACCGGGTCGTCGTGGGCATCCTTGAGGCCGCTGCACCTCATTGGAAATCATGGGGGGCAAACCGCTCCAAGCTGGACGACGTTGCTGGCTCTGACGACACCACCGAGATCGACACACTGCTCGCATTGTGGGCTCAGGAATATGGGCTCGGGCAGCCTGTGGAGGCATCGGCACTCTGCACGGCGGTCGCTCAAGCGAGGCTGGAGCTGCCGTTGAAGCCCGCGCGACATGGTGACGAATGCGAATACAGCTCCAAGTCGCTGGGGCGCTATCTCAAGAGCTTTGCCGGGCGAGTCTTCGAGGTGGAGACCAAAGACGGCGAGAAGTCGGTCGCCGTGCGTCAGCACGACAAACGGGGTAAGGGCGGCTATCCATGGCTTCTTGTCGAAGTGGCGCAGAAGCCCAAGGCTGTGCCGAATGCTGTCAGCCTTGCAGCGGGGGCTCAGCGGCGGGGACGCGGGGGCAACTTCGGGTGATCGGATCTGGGCGGCGTCGGCCGCCCTTTCCTATCGCGTTGGTGCAACGTGGCGAGGGACGCGCCGAAGTACAGATTACGGCAAATACGCCCGAAAACGGTCGCAAACACGGCCACGAAACCAAAACAAAATTAATGGGTTAGCGCCGTTCACCGTATTGGCGTATTTTAATACCTTGCCCATAGTCCTGTTCAGATCAACACGTATCAGCGTATGTTCTCACAGGCTCTAGCTCCGCCCCCATTACGAATGTTGCAATACGGAAATAGGGCCGAACTTGCCGCCAAGCCGTTGAAACTGCGTAGAGTTTTTCCACCGTAATTGATGGCCGCAAATACGGCCCCGAGTACCATCTGCTGCTCAAGCACGGCACTTGCGCTTCGCGCAGGCCAGACACCCGGAGCAGTCCTTGACCGCATCCGGGCTAAGGCGCATCTATCACTTTGCAGACCATTCGGATATCCGATTCCGACACGGCCAAAACTGTTCAGCGTGATTGACAATCATGGAAACCGAGAAGAACGAGAGTCACGATACGACGCAAGAAGATAATAGTCCCGGCACCGGGTCTCTGCATTCGGCGGCTCAGGCCACTGCTGACCATGCGTTGACCGCTGGCACAATTGCCAATGGGGGTGAACCAATCCGGCTGACTGACATCAATATGCATGGAATCTCTGCTTCAGCAGGGTTGCCGGGAAGTGAGATCAAGATCTGGACAAGGCTTGCGATGACTTCGGACGACCCGAAGTTTTACCGTATTGTGCCGAACCTCGCTTCTTACATCACTGCTCTAGCGCGTAACGCAGGCGCTAATGTCAACTTAGATCGGGCAGACACAGTCTTACTCGTCATCGGACCGGACAACACGGGCAAGTTGTGGGTGGACACCGTCGCGACCACGCTCAAAGCGATGCCGAAGCGCCCAATGATCGTCGGCGCACCGATCTTCGAGTCTGACATAGCAGACGTGACAGCCATGGAGTTTCCCTGCGTTACCATCGGACGGCAAGACCGAATCGTTTTCCTATTCCGGCAAGATTGGCGGTTCGCCCTGTTTTTTGACTTCAATCGCGATGGAAATTTAGACTTGCCTCGGGCGAGTAGGGACCTTGCCAAGCTTTACCGAAGCCTAAAGTACCGCCACTTATATGATACGCTGGCAGACCAAGCCGTATTTGGGCGCCTTCGGTCCGCCGGTTGGTTTCCATTCGTTGAGATCGTCGGTCACGAATTTACGGAACTTGCAAACCACTGTGAAGCTGGATTTGATCTTGCCGACCAAGAGTTCAAGCTTGTGGCAAGCTTTGATAGAGCCCGACTTGATTCTATGGTTGATAGGTGGCTTACGAAGCCTCACTTTGCGTCCAAGGAGCCATTTCTAAGGGTTGCGGTTGATGCATTCGAACAGAACAATCCGATTTCTTGCATCAAGACGGTTCTGACCGAGATCGAGGGCGTATTGCAGGCCGCCTACAAGGCCGCTACCGGCCAAGGGACACGGCAAACAGGCAAGCTTCTTGAATTTGCCAAACTATCGGCTGAGGAAAAGGCAGGAGGCTCAGACTCACTACTCTTTCCGTCCGATTTTGCGAAGTATCTCGAAGATTATACGTACGCCAACTTTGATCCCTCGGGCCCGTCTGGTTCTGCGAGCTCGCGACATGCCGTTGGACACGGTGCCGCTGACGCGACGACATATACTCAAGTTAGGGCTCTGCAGGCACTGCTCACTCTGGATCAAATCGCGTTCTACACCTAGCGGCAGACTGCGTCACAGCAGCGAGGCAGGGCATTTGAAAAATCGGCGTTTCAGTCGCTGTCGGACGCTGGCCCGCTGACCTTCCCGAATATTGGCGAAGCGCAATATGGGTGGGTCCATGACGCAATCCTGATGGGACGTCTATTAAATTCGGCTTGGCGACCACTGAAGCGGTGCCATCACCAAGAATCCAAGCTAAACGTACGAATTTAATATCGAATCATATCCCCTCTGGCCTATAATTTGGCCTAACGAACATTACGCCAGTTTGGAAATTAGGTTCAGAATGCGGATTGTGGCCTACATCCGAGTTTCCACTCGGCGACAAGGGGAAAGCGGACTCGGGATCGAAGCCCAACAGGCCGAGATCGCGGCTTACGCCGCCACCCATGGTGCCAGCATCGCCGCCGAGTTTATCGAGGTGGAGTCGGGCAAGAAGGACGACCGCCCGGAGCTGCATCGGGCGATCCGCGAAGCCCGGCTGACCGGCTCACGCTTGGTCATCGCGCGGTTGAATCGACTGTCGAGAAATGCCGCCTTCCTGCTGAACCTGCGCGACTCCGGCGTGGACTTCGTGGCGGCAGACATGCCGAACGCCAACAGCCTGACAATCGGTGTCATGGCGCTGGTGGCGCAAGAAGAGCGCGAGGCTATCAGCAGGAACACCAAAGCCGCGTTAGCGGCTGCTCGGGCGCGGGGCCAGAAGCTCGGCAACCCCAACGGCGCAGCGGCCCTGAGACGCGCAGGGAAGGGCAACACGGCATCCCGGCAGGCTGCTACGGCGCGGGCCGACGCCCGGGCTCACGACCTCGCTGACGTGCTGGCAGACATCACCGCCAAAGGCCACACGACGCTTCACCAGATCGCCAAGGAGCTGAACCGGCGGGAGATTAGGACGCCGCGCGGCGGGCGCTGGCATCCGTCCAGCGTGGCGAACATACGAGAGCGGCTAGCTAGCTGATCTGGCTCCAGCGCGCGTTTAGCGCGCCGGGGACCCATCAGGGCGGTAGGGGCATCCTTACGCAACGGGCGCAGTTGCTGACTATGACTAGAATCCCGAATCTGCCCGCTTGCTGATGTTCCATCTCCCGAAAAGGGAAACTTTCACACCACGCAAGTCTGACCTTGTCGGCTGGCTCGCCCTGCGACTATGCTATGGGTGTGAGACCAAGCTGGTCGCAAGGCGAGCCTCGCCGGAGCCAGTTTCGCCGGGCGGTACCATGATTGGTATACGCCCGGCTCCACCCCCACAAGATCCATTAACTTTATCGGCACGTCCAGATGTTAACCCCGCATTGGAAAAGGGGAATACAGTCAAAGTACATTAACATATTGTTTCTAAATGTTATTTTTCTCTAATCGCCAACTTGCGCAGCTTGCAGATGAAGACGTCGGCCTTTCTCCACACGCCAAGTAAGCACTCGCATAGGTCGTGTGAATGACTCACGAAACGAGTCAAAACAATGAAGGGAGAGCGATTGGGTCACTGCAGCCGGCCCTCGAAAACTGCGCTTCGCCGCAACAGAAGTGCCGGCATTTCATTCTGCCTTTGTTCGTGCAGCTTATCCAATTGGTGGCCCGAGTCCGCGACCTGCTAGACGATCACTCCGAGGTGAAGACCACCTGCCCGGCCTGCCGCACCATCACTGTTATCGCGTGCGCGGCAGATTCAACGTGAGCTTGCCCGGCTGACCCAAGACACCCCTATTCCCTTGACAGTCTCGCATATGTACTTAGTTTGTTCCTGCACCTAGCGGTTATCGGCTCGGCATGTGCCCGCCGTAGGCGGATTTTATTATTTCACGCCCGCCTAGCCCACTTGGCCGCGATGACAGATGTAAACGCTTATTGATGCCCCCAACATAATCTTGGTGAACCGAACTTGCCAAGGATACGACGGGCCACAAGAAGGCGTTTCAGCCTACCAGAACGAGGGATAGACGTCCGCCCACAAATCACGGGCCAGAGGAAACCAAGGAGACTCGTGTGGAGTGGAATGATGCAGGTGATTACGCAGCTCTGATCGGTGGAATTCTATATCGGAACGTCAAGAATCCTTTGGTAGTCAACGGAACACCTCCTATCACCCTTTCTCGTAATCCAGAAACAAGCGCACTGGCCGTATCCTTCCAAATATCAGCCGATGATGAAAACATCATCGCCAAGATTGATCGAAACAACGTGACGGTGATTAATGAAAACTTCTACCTATACACTGGACAAAAGAGATTCTCAGTTATTCGAATAAAAGGTGGGCAGGTGGTACTCGACTTGAGATACGAGATCGAAGATTCTCCATATGAACTCGAATTGTCTACAATCTTCCTGCAAGATGGCTGCCCAGTCATACTTCACCCCGAGCGCACAAAAGTTGCAAAAACAAACGATAACAGCGGCCCCAATCTATCAAATTTAACATTGACGTCCCAACGCGACTCGCAGGGAACAGGTATCAAACTCGATCGCGCGGCAATTTATCTTCTTGGTGTTTGCATCGAGAATCTCTCAAATGGGGTGGACATCAGCACCGGAGAAGGAAATGCAGATAAATGAACTTCAAGCTGCCGCGCTGAACACGGCGAGGGAGCGTTTCTTCGCAAGCTGGAATCCGCTCCACGCACCATTCCCCAACCGTCTATATCACTACACGTCCGCCGCAGGTCTAATTGGAATCTTGTCGTCGCGGTCACTATGGTTAACTGACTTGCGATATATGAATGACATGTCAGAGCTCCAATTTGCGCAACAGGCCATAGATCAATGCATTTCAGATAAGCTCAGCGACCCAAGCCTGTCGGAAGCCCAAAAGGAGTTCCTCTCTCGTATTTCGCGAAGCTACAACCCTTTCGATTCTGGTGCCGCTGTATATTCCGCCTCGTTTTGCGAAAACAAGAACCTGCTGAGCCAATGGAGGGCGTATCGAGGTCAGGGTGGCGGCTATGCGCTTGGATTTGATTTTTTCCACACAATACGACTCTTGGATAGACCCTGCTTCTTGCGCAGAATTATTTATGGCGTTGAACAGCAAAGATCAATTATTGACGATGCGGTAACCAACCTACTCGCAGGCGTTCACGACGGGAGCAAGGATTTGCAGCTATCAGATGTGTCTGATCAATTTCTTCCTGCGGCGTGTCAGGTATTTTCCCAGCTTGCAGCAGAACTCCTCTTTTGCCTTAAACACCCGGATTTTCACGAAGAACGTGAGTGGCGCCTAGTTAGCACTACACCTCAATTGTCGCCGATTCAGCGAGAGCTGATTCCACCTCAATTCCGCGAGTTTCAGGGGAACATAATTCCTTACTATGCCGTCAGCTATGATAGATCGGTCAAAGCATCCAACGACGACCTCTCCGGAATTGGGTTTCCCATCCAAGAAGTTGTCATCGGCCCCACAGTTAGCGGAGACCTGAATGAAAGCTCCCTTAGGACATTGATGCTGAGTCTGTCTCGGGACATCGTGCCGAATATCACGAAGTCTGAGATTCCGCTGCGCTGGTTGTGACTGAACACCTACAATCAAACCCGGGGGCGAAGAGGGCCGAACCTCTGCCCGACGGCGCGTGAGTGCCTGTTGCCTTCTGCGTCCCTCCATCATGCGCCGCTACCCTTCGTCTACAGCACTTCGGAGGTGGGTAGCTCGACTTTGATGCGTCCGACGGAGAGCGAATCCCCTACCCCTCGGCCCGAATTCCGCCTCTTCGCGAACTCCGTTTTGGGTAACATTTCGGGATAGTTTGGGTAACATTTGGGCCCCTCCCGGGGCCCAAATTGTCTTATTTTACTGGAAAGTGTAATGGTGGGTGATAACGGATTTGAACCGCTGACATCTTCGATGTGAACGAAGCGCTCTACCGCTGAGCTAATCACCCGTCGGCGGGGGTCATAGCCGCAGACGACGGCCTCCGCAAGAGGGTCGTGGCGGGAAATGGCGGATGGCCGGGGGGCGGTGCGGTGTGCGGGCGGGGGCGGGCATTGGTGCGCAATGAATGCGCACCCTACGGGGGCGGGGTGGCCAAAGGAAAAGGGCGCGCCGGGGGCGCGCCCTTCGATTTTCCGTCCGGACCGCTCAGTGGGCGGTGGCGCCGGGGGCCTCGGCCGCCTTGGCGCGGGCGGCGGCGGCTGCCGCCTCCTCGGCCGCCTCGTCCCATTCGACGGGCTCGGGCATCCTGACCAGCGCCTGTTTCAGCACCTCGCGGACATGGGCCACGGGGATGATCTCCAGCCCCGATTTCACGTTGTCGGAGATCTCGGCGAGATCCTTGGCGTTCTCCTCGGGGATCAGCACGGTCTTGATGCCGCCGCGATGCGCCGCCATCAGCTTCTCCTTCAGCCCGCCGATCGGCAGCACGTTGCCGCGCAGCGTCACCTCGCCCGTCATAGCCACGTCCTTGCGAACTGGGATGCCGGTCAGCACCGAGACGATGGAGGTCACCATCGCCACGCCGGCGCTCGGCCCGTCCTTCGGCGTCGCGCCTTCGGGAACGTGGACGTGGATGTCCACCGTTTCGAACTTCGGCGGCTTGATGCCGAGCTGGGGCGCGATCGAGCGCACGAAGCTCGACGCCGCGTCGATCGACTCCTTCATCACGTCGCCGAGCTTGCCGGTGGTCTTCATCCGCCCCTTGCCGGGCAGTTTCAGCGCTTCGATCGACAGAAGCTCGCCACCCACGCTGGTCCAGGCGAGGCCGGTGACGACACCGATCTGGTCTTCCTTCTCGGCGAGGCCATAGCGGAACTTCTTGACGCCGAGGAATTCCTCAAGGTTTTCAGGCGTGACCGTGACGGTCTTCACCTTGCCCTTGATGATCTCGGTCACCGCCTTGCGGGCGAGCTTGGCGATCTCGCGTTCGAGGTTCCGCACCCCCGCCTCGCGGGTGTAGGTGCGGATCATCTCCATCAGCGCCTCGTCGGTGAGGGTGAACTCGGCCTTCTTCAGACCGTGCGCCTTCACCTGCTTGGCGACGAGATGCTGCTTGGCGATCTCGCGCTTCTCGTCCTCGGTGTAGCCGGCCAGCGGGATGATCTCCATCCGGTCCATCAGCGGGCCCGGCATGTTGTAGGAGTTGGCCGTGGTCAGGAACATCACGTTGGAGAGGTCGTATTCGACCTCCATGTAATGGTCCGAGAAGGTGGCGTTCTGTTCCGGGTCGAGCACCTCGAGCATGGCGGAGGCCGGATCACCACGGAAGTCCTGGCCCATCTTGTCGATCTCGTCGAGCAGGATGAGGGGGTTGGTGGTCTTGGCCTTCTTCATCGCCTGGATGATCTTGCCGGGCATGGAGCCGATATAGGTCCGCCGGTGGCCGCGGATCTCCGCCTCGTCCCGGACACCGCCGAGCGAGATGCGGATGAACTCGCGCCCCGTCGCCCGCGCGACCGAGCGGCCGAGCGACGTCTTGCCCACGCCGGGCGGGCCGACGAGGCAGAGGATCGGGCCCTTCATCTTCGTCGCCCGCGCCTGAACGGCCAGGTATTCGACGATGCGCTCCTTGACCTTCTCAAGCCCGTAGTGATCGGCGTCGAGCACCTCCTGGGCCTTGTTGAGGTCCTTCTTCACGCGCGACTTGGTGCCCCACGGGATCGACAGCATCCAGTCGAGGTAGTTGCGGACCACCGTGGCCTCGGCCGACATCGGCGACATGGCCTTGAGCTTCTTCAGCTCGGCATCCGCCTTGTCGCGGGCCTCCTTGGAGAGCTTGACGGCGTTGATGCGCTCCTCGAGTTCGGCGATCTCGCCGCCGTCCTCGCCCTCGCCGCCGAGTTCCTTCTGAATGGCCTTCATCTGCTCGTTCAGATAGTACTCGCGCTGGGTCCGCTCCATCTGGCTCTTGACGCGGGTCTTGATCTTCTTCTCGACCTGCAGGACCGACATCTCGCCCTGCATCAGGCCATAGACCTTCTCCAGACGCTCGGCCACGTCGAGGGTTTCCAGAAGCTCCTGCTTCTGGGCCACTTCGATGCCGAGGTGCCCTGCGACGAGATCGGCCAGCTTGGCCGGTTCGCGGGTGTCCGAGACGGCGGTGAGCGCCTCCTCGGGAATGTTCTTCTTCACCTTGGCGTAGCGTTCGAATTCCTCGCCGACGGAGCGCAGGAGTGCTGCCACCGCGGCCTCGTCGCCGGGAAGCTCGGTCAGAAGCTCGGCCTTGGCCTCGAAGAATTCGTCATTCGACAGGTATTCGGTGATGCGGACGCGGGCCTTGCCCTCGACCAACACCTTCACGGTGCCGTCGGGCAGCTTCAGAAGCTGCAGGACATTGGCAAGCACGCCGGCCTTGTAGATGCCGTCGGCGGTCGGATCGTCCACCGCGGGATCGATCTGCGAGGACAGCAGAATCTGCTTGTCCTCCTTCATGACCTCTTCCAGCGCCCGGACGGATTTCTCGCGGCCCACGAAGAGCGGCACGATCATGTGCGGAAACACCACGATATCGCGCAGCGGCAGGACCGGATAGCTGGGGGCAAGAGACTCAAACATGCGGGTTCCTTTCTCTGGCGGAAGGCGGCGGCCCCATCGATCGGCGGCCCGGCGCGTTCCCCATCTCGCCACAATATCTGGGGCACCCGCCCCAGGCTTTCAACCACACCAAATCACGGCCGTGTCATAGAATGCCCCCGGCCGCAACCGGGGGCAAGCGACAAGCCGGCGGGAGGCGGATCACTGCGCCATCACGGCCATGGCAGGGGCCCGCGCGGGGACGCGAGCGGGAGCGAAGGGCGCGGGCGCGCGGGCCGGGCGCCGAAGCCCCAACCCCTTCACCGCGGGCATGGCGAGAACGGCATAGCGCCGCCCGTCGCCGCAGTCGTGGAACGGCTCGCCGATCCGCTCGGCCGGCCAGCCGAGCTGGCGCAGCGTCCGCATCAGCGTGATCGGCGACAGCGAGATCAGCCGCTCCGCCCCGGCGCGATGCGCGGTGGCGGCCAGCCCTTCGACGATGAGGCCGAGGGCGTGGGCGCGCTCCGCCTGGGTGGTAAGCGCGTCGGAGAGTACCAGCCGCGTGCATTCCCAGACCGAGGGGCTGCGGATCTCGCCCGGGAGCACGCCCGAGGGGATATCTGGCAGCTTGCCCGCGACCGCGTCGCGCAGCATGTAGCTGTGCGGCCCCCAGCTGGCCGTGGTCGGCATGCAGCGCGCGCCGCCCACCACCGCGCCGTCCAGCAGGGCCAGCGAGTAATGCGCCATCGGGTTGTCATACTGGTCCATTTCGACCGCCTCGTTATGCGGAATGTCCCAGCCCAGGCCATCGACGAAGAAGCGTTTGCGCAGCTTCAGATAGTCGTAGAACGCCGGGCCGTGGCGGTGAAGGTCAGACAGGTCGAAGGTCACGTTTTCCATGGGGTCATCCTCCAGGTTGCACAACCTGAATTAGAACACCCCAAGCAACAGTTGAAAAATACAGATCGTATTGTTTCCGGAACGAGGGCCAATAACGCCGCCCTGCCCCGCGGCCCGGCGCGCCGCCGCGATCAGATCAGCCCGGCCGTTGCGGCGAGCGAGACGGCATGGCTTGCGTTGCGGGCGTTGAGCTTGGCGCGGGCGTTCTTCAGCCTTTGCTTGATCGCCCCCTCCGTCACCCCAAGCTCGCCCGCGATCTCGCGCAGCTTCATGCCGGACTTGACCATGCGCAGCACCTCCAGCTCCGCCCGTGTGAGGTTGGAGGGCGGGGCGAGATCGACATGCATCTTCACCAGCTTCCGCGCGATCAGTGCGATCTCCAGATCGGTGAATTCTCGATCCTCCCGGGCGAAGGAGCCGAAGCTGCGCTGGACCTCCGGGTCCACCCCGCCGCAGACCGCCACAAGGCCGAAATTCAGCCCGAAGCGCCGCGCGGCTGGCAGAACGCCGCGCGGATCGGGGGTTGCGATCTCGCTCCAGCGGATCGCGCCGGTATTGTCATAGGCCCAGCGGATCACCGGATCGTCGAGCATCAGGCCGTTGCGGGTATAGTGGTCGACCCAGGATGCGGGCAGCGCGTTTTCCTCTGCCAGCGGGAAGGCGAAGCCGAGGCGGATGGCGATGTAATGGCCTGCCGGAGCCAGCTCAGCAAAGGAGATCTCATCCAATGGATGAGTCGACAGCTGCGAGCCTCTCGAATAGTCTTGGATCAGCCTTACCACCTTGGCGTGTCTTGCACGGTCTCGTCCTGATATGTCACGGAACCGTGTCAGGCGAAAGAGTGGGGGCGACAATGGAACGGCAGGCCAGGATTGGTGAGAGTCTCGGACGACTCCGGGATGCACATCCGGCCGGCTTCGCAATCGCCTTGCACGTGAAATATAGTGCGCCGCAATACCTGTTCCAAGCCTACGATTCGGAGTGGATCGACACTTACACCCGCCATGGGATGGTGCTGCGCGACCCGACGGTGCGCTGGGGCTTCGCCAACACCGGCGCCATTCGGTGGAGCAAGCTTGTCGATCCCGAGGGAGCGCCGGAGGGGGCGGAGGTGCTGCGCCTCGCCGCCGAGCATGGGCTGCGCTACGGCTTCACGCTGGCGGTGGAGGAAAAGGGGTCGCGCAGCATCGCCAGCTTCGCGCGCCCCGATCGCGAGGCGACGGATGACGAGATCGCCAGGGCGGAGGCGGAGCTGACCGAGCTGCATGTGCTGACCCGCGACCTCCACCAGCTGACCCCGGCCTTCCATGCCGCACTGAAGCAGATGTCGATATTCCTGACCCGGAGCTGAGGCCCCGGGCGGGACGGCCCCGCCGCCCCTCCCTGCCCCGGATCAGAGCGGTTCGATGTCGCCCTCGGCGCGCTCTGCCTCGAACGCCGCCACGAAGGCCTCGAGCCGCCCCGCGGCGATGGCGCCGCGCAGACCGGCCATCAGCTCCTGGAAATAATGCAGGTTGTGCCAGGTCATCAGCATGGAGGAGAGGATCTCCCCCGCGCGGTAGATGTGGTGCAGGTAGGCGCGCGAGTAGCTGCGGCAGGCCGGGCAGGAACAGGCCTCGTCCAGCGGGCGGGGATCGTCCATGTGGCGGGCGTTCTTGATGTTCACCACGCCGCGGCGGGTGAAGGCCTGCCCGGTGCGGCCCGAGCGCGAGGGCAGCACGCAGTCCATCATGTCGATGCCGCGCACCACCGCGCCGACGATATCGTCCGGCTTGCCCACGCCCATCAGGTAGCGCGGCTTGTCCTGGGGCAGCATGTCGGGGGCGTAGTCGAGCACTCCGAACATCGCCTCCTGCCCCTCGCCCACGGCGAGACCGCCGACCGCGTATCCGTCGAACCCGATCCTGGTCAGCGCCTCGGCGCTTTCGGCGCGCAGGTCCCGCGTCACGCCGCCCTGCTGGATGCCGAAGAGCGCGTGGCCCGGCCGGTCGCCGAAGGCCGCGCGCGAGCGTTCGGCCCAGCGCATCGAGAGGCGCATGGAGCGGGCGACCTCCGCCTCGGTCGCGGGCAGCGCGGGGCATTCGTCGAAGCACATCACGATGTCCGAGCCGAGGAGGCGCTGGATCTCCATGCTGCGCTCGGGGCTGAGCATGTGCTCGGACCCGTCAATATGGGATTTGAAGCGAACGCCGTCCTCGTTCATCTTGCGCAGGCTGGCGAGACTCATCACCTGGAAGCCGCCGGAATCGGTAAGGATCGGGCGCTGCCAGTTCATGAAGGCATGGAGCCCGCCCAGCCGGTCGATCCGCTCGGCGGTCGGGCGCAGCATCAGGTGATATGTGTTGCCCAGCAGGATATCGGCGCCGGTGGCGCGGACGCTTTCGGGCTGCATCGCCTTCACCGTGCCGGCGGTGCCGACCGGCATGAAGGACGGGGTGCGGATCTCGCCCCGCGGGGTATGGATCACCCCGGTGCGGGCCTTGCCGTCCCGTGCCTTGATCTCAAACGAAATGCCCTCGGCCATCTCCGCGCCCTCCGAAACCGCGCCCTCATGCGCCATTCCGGCCGGAAAGCCAAGGCCACCGCCGGGCCGGCGCCTCCCGCCGCCCCCTTTGCCCCCCCCCGAAGATTTGACCGGAGGGCGGCGGGGATCAGGGGGCGAGGCGCCGCCGGCTCTGGACCCGTCCTCATAATTCCCTATATAATCGGTCAACAACCCGCGCGAGTGAGATATGACTGCCCAGCCGCAAGACACCATCGAGGGGGCTCCCCTGATCCAGCCATCCTCGACCGAGCATCCACTTTATGATGACGTCGTAGGCGCTTGCCGGACGATCTTCGACCCCGAGATCCCGGTGAACATCTACGACCTGGGCCTCGTCTACACGATCCGCATCTCGGACGAGAACGAGGTCGACGTGATTATGACGCTGACCGCGCCGGGCTGCCCGGTGGCGGGCGAGATGCCGGCCTGGGTCAGCGACGCGGTCGAGGCGCTGCCGGGGGTCAAGGAAGCCCGGGTGGAGCTGACCTTCGACCCGCCCTGGGGCATGGAGATGATGTCCGAGGAAGCCCGGCTCGAGCTTGGTTTCATGTAAGTCCTCCGCCCGGCCGGGTCGGGGCGTTTCCAGACATGAGGACATTTGGAGCGGCGCCTTGCGGGTGTCGGGCGAAATGTCCGGTTTGTGGTATTTTGCGGCAGCATCGGGGCAAAAGTGGGTCCCATTTGGTCGCAATTTTTCATCCGCTCGCGCAACCGTCGCGCCCAAAGGTGCGCAATGAATGCGCACGCTACGCGGAGAGGAGGGTCGGGGGCCGTCCGCGGGTGGGGGCTGGCCCTGCGGGCTATGCCCGCGGTTATCGGGCCAGGGACTGGAATGGTGAGGCCGCGCCTCGCGCTCCCCCCTTGAGAATTGGGCCGGAGCGGCCTAACTTGAGCGAAAGAGACAGGAATTCGCAGATGTTCGGTATCCCCGGCAAACAGGCCGTCACCCTTACCCCCGCAGCCGCCGCGCAGATCACGCGCCTGATGACGCGTGACGGGGCTCAGGGCCTGCGCATCGGCGTCAAGAAGGGCGGCTGCGCGGGCATGGAATACACCATGGATTTCGCAGCCGAAATCGACCCGCTCGACGAGATCGTGGAGCAGGACGGCGCGCGTGTGATGATCGCGCCGATGGCCCAGATGTTCCTTTTCGGCACCGAGATCGACTACGAGACCACGCTCATCGACTCCGGCTTCCGCTTCAAGAACCCCAATGTGGTTGAAAGCTGCGGCTGCGGCGAGTCGGTGAAATTCGCCGACCAGTGATGGCGACCGATCCGGAACTTCTGGATCACGTCCTCGACCTTTTCTCCGGGCTTGGCCGCGTCACCACGGCGCGGATGTTCTCCGGCACCGCGCTTTACGTCGAGGGCGACGTGATGTTCGCCGTCGTGATCAGCGATACCGTCTACATGAAATCCGACGCCGCCACCGCCCCGGCCTATGCCGAGGCGGGCGCCCTGCCCTTCAGCTATGACGACAGGAACGGGCGACACAAGGTGACAAGCCTCCTGTCGCTGCCCGAAAGCGCCATGGACGATGCCGAGGAGGCGCTGGCCTGGGCCCGCCTCTCGCTGCCGCCGGCGCGTGCCGCGGCGGCGGTGAAGCGCCGCCAGAAGGCACGCAAAGCCGCGGCACGTCGCTGATGCGACGCCGCAGGCCCTTCCGTGGCGCCCGGTTTGCCGGTATCCCGAAGACCAAACCGCCAGGGAGGACGGAATGACCGCAACCCGCAAGCTCGCCGCAGGCAATTGGAAGATGAATGGCACGGCAGCGTCCCTCGTCGAGATCGAGAAGCTGCTGGAAACCCATCCCGAGCCCGGCTGCGAGATGCTGATCTGCCCGCCCGCCACGCTGATCGCGCAGACCGCCTGGCGCTGCCGCGACAAGCATCTGAAGATCGGCGGGCAGGATTGCCATTGGGAGAGCGCGGGCGCCCATACCGGCGACATCTCCGCCGCGATGCTGGCCGATGCCGGGGCCTCCTATGTCATCCTCGGCCATTCCGAGCGGCGCAGCGATCACGGCGAGACGGATATCGAGGTCGCCGTCAAGACCCGGGCGGCCTGGGGCGCGGGGCTTGCCGCCGTGGTCTGCGTCGGCGAGACGGAACGGCAGCGCGACCTCGGGACCACGCTCGTCGTGGTGGGCGGGCAGCTCGATACCTCGCTGCCGGAGGGCTGCACGGCGGGCAATCTCGTCGTCGCCTACGAACCCGTCTGGGCGATCGGCACCGGGCGCACCCCGACGCTGGCCGAGATCGCGGAGGTGCATGATTTCATCCGCGCCGCGCTGGAGCGCCGCTTCGGAGCCGAGGGCGCGGGCGTGCGCATCCTCTATGGCGGCTCGGTGAAACCCTCTAACGCTGCGGAGATCTTCGCGGTCTCGAACGTCGACGGGGCGCTGGTCGGCGGGGCTTCGCTGAAGGCCGCGGATTTCGGCGCGATCGTCGACGCGCTGTCGGCCGCCTGAGGCTGCCCCCCCCCCCGCCCCCCCGGCAGGCACCGGCGGGGCGATCCCGGCCAAATTGTCTCGACTTAACCCAATCTTCGGGATTTCCGCCGACTCTGCCGAGGTGACCCCCGGCGGAGACGACGATGAGCATCCATACCCCCCTTTCCGCGCCGGAGACGGGCGCGGCAGAGCCGGGCCTGATGGCCGGCTACCTGGAAAGCCTCGCGCTGCTCGAGCGGCTGCACCGGCTGCTTCTCGACGTGGTGAAGGACGAATTTGAACGGCTCGGCATCCTGGAGATCAACGCCGTGCAGGCGCTCCTGCTGTTCAACATCGGCGAGAACGAGGTGACGGCGGGCGAGCTGAAGACGCGCGGCTACTACCAGGGCTCCAACGTCAGCTACAACCTGAAGAAGCTGGTGGATCTGGGCTACATGCACCACCAGCGCTCGGAAATCGACCGCCGGTCGGTCCGGGTTCGGCTGACCGAGAAGGGCCATGACATCCGGCGGGTGGTGTCCGAGCTGTTCGCCCGCCATGCGGAGGGGATCTCGGCCAGGAACCTGCTCGGCGTGGCGGCGGTGGAGGAGATCAACACGGCCCTGAAACGGATGGAGCGCTACTGGACTGATCAGATCCGCTACATCTACTGAGGCGCCGTGCCGGGGCGGGCAGATGGCAAGGCGCGGACGCACGAGCCGGTGAACGGTCGGGCGGAGACGCGGCGGCGGAGAAACGGGCACGTGGCGGAACGGGCGGGCGGCGGGGATCCCTCCGCCCGGCCCGGGATCTATCGGCCTACCAGTGGCCGATGTTCTCCATGCTGGCCCAGGGCTCGGCCTTTTCCTTGGCGCCGCCCTTCTGCAGGATCTCGATCGAGATGTTGTCGGGCGAACGCACGAAGGCCATGCGGCCGTCGCGCGGCGGGCGGTTGATCGTCACGCCATGCTCCATCAGGTGGGCGCAGGTGGCGTAGATGTCGTCCACCTCATAGGCAAGGTGGCCGAAATGGCGGCTGTCGGAGGGCAGCCCCTCGTCGCCGTCCCAGTTGTAGGTCAGCTCTACCGGGCAGTCCTCCTGCCCCTCCGGCGCCATGAAGAGGAGCGTGAACCGGCCGCCCTCGTTCTCGTAACGGCGGGTCTCCTTGAGGCCGAGGAGCTCGAAGAACGCCTTGGATTTCTCCAGGTCCAGCACGCGGACCATGGTGTGCAGGTAGCGGATCGTCATCGCCTCTCCCTTTCTTGCTTGACCGGCGGAGATATAGCACGCCCGCCGGCGGGGGCGAGGGGTCAGAAGGTCGAACGGACGCCGACCACCACCCCGAAGTTCCGCGTCTCGTAAAGGCTGACGTTGGAATGGACGCGGCTCAGCTCCAGCGTGAGACTGGGCGAAAAGCCCATGTATTGTACCCGGTCGAAGACCATGGTCAGGCTTGCCGTCACCCCGGTGTCGCTGCGCCCGTTCGTGGAGAACGGGAAGAAGCCGTAGCGGCTGTGCTGCATCTGTAGCGCGGCGCCAATCCGCACGCCACGTATCGGCCGCGCCTTGTCCCAGGTGACCTGGGCGAAGACCATGTTGTGGTCGATCTCGATGTTCTTCGAATGCGTGTCCTGATCGCCGACCGTGACCTGCAGCCGGTCGCCGTTCCTCAGCCGCCAGGTCAGCCCGGCCGAGCCTGTCGTCACCACTGCCGAGCGCGAGAAGACATCGGCGCGCAGCTGCCGTTGCAGCCCGAGATCGGCCCCGAAGGTGACGCTGGGCGAAAGGGGCCGCTGCACCCCCACCCCGCCGGCGATGTAGTCCGACAGCACGTTCCCGCCGTACCAGTTGCGCCCCAGCGTGGCGCTCCAGTGATAGACCGCCAGCGATTTGACCGAGGCGCGGATCTGCTGGGAAAACCCGATCTCGACATCGGAATAATCGTAGTCCGATCCCTTGGCGTTCGGCGCCTGCCTCCGCGCGCTGGAAGACAGCCAGTTATGCGTCTGAACCGCCGAAAAGCGCAGCGATGACAGGGTGTTGGTGCTCGGCCGGAAGCGATAGGTCGCCGTCGCGCCAAGCGAGCCGACCAGCCCGGACAGCGCCCGCGCGTCGCCCGACAGGATGAAGGGCAGGCCGAAGATCGTCATCGTCGAGTTGGCACTGCCGCCGTTGACGTTGGAGGACGGCTGCAGCGAGGCGTCGATCTTGAAGGCCCAATGGCTGTGCGAGCGCACGTAGCGCAGACCGGCCACCGCGGCTGCCTTGTCGCGGTCGTTCGGGGCCAGCTGAATCGCCCGGCGCAGCCAGAACTGCGAGGCCGTCCTGTAGCCCGAGGACGACAGCACCTGCGACCGCACCATGGCCGCGTCGAAGCGCTGCTGCGGCGTCTTCGCCTCGCGCCAGGCCTGCCGCGCCGCCTCGCGCGCCTCGGGCATCTTGTTGAGCCTGGCCGAAGCCCGGGCCATCACCAGAAGCGCGGTGAAATCATGCGGATCGCGCTTCAGAAGCCCCGTCGCCAGCGACCAGGCCAGCGGCGCATCACCGGCATTAAGCGCCTTGATCGCGAGGACACGCGATTGCTCGATCGTTAAGGTCAGCGTCTTCGCAGAGGCAGTGACGGCAGACAGGGCAAACGTCGCAACCAGTGCGCCTGCCGCCAGGCATTTCATCACACTCACGGGCAGGGCACACCCGTTCCGGGGGAAACGCAGGTGCCTGTGAACGCGCCGTGTTCGACCAAAGTCGAGTTGCCGTTGATCGGGTTGAAAACCATTACGCCGGCAATATCGCTGACATTGGTGCCGCCGAGGGCCCCACCATAGGTACCGGCGGATGTGGTCACTGAGGGATAATAGGTCACGGTTCCTTCGAAGGTCCCATCAGAAGCGATCGATGTCGCCTTTAAAGCCAACTGATCGCTTAACGTCAGCCCCGAGCCAGAATCCACCACCGTATGATTCTTCAGTCCGCCGTTGATCGTATTGGTGGTGAAATCGGCAGTCATCTGGATGTCGCCGCTCGTCCGATAGGCCTGAACCGGCGTAGTGACTGAACCTCCGGCACCGGTGTTCAGGATGCCCGCGTATTTCCCTTGCCATTGCGCGATACCCGAAGTCGGCAGCACCACGCTTCCGCTCCGGCTGTAATAGGTGCCCGCGTAATAGGTCGCATACTGCCCGCCGTCGCCGACAACCCCCGCCTGAAGCACATTGTCGGAGGTCGCCGCGACAAGCGCCACGAACTTCCGGCTGAGAGAGCTGTCCTGCGTTGTAAATGCGCGGAAGCCGTTCACATCCAGACTGGCATCGCGTGTATAGACGGCGTTCACTGTCCCCGCATCGAGCGAATTGAGCTGCACGGTCAGCGTTCCCGCACCGGAATCTCCGTTCGGATCATAGGTGGCGCTGACGAGGTTCCCTGCAAGATCGGACGGCACCACGAGCCCGGTGGATGTGTTTGTGGTGGTCGACGTCGTCGAAGAGGTCGACGTGCTCGAGGTCGGCCCGCCGTTGTTCAAAGGGTTGCCGCCGCAGTTTGCCAAAACCAGAACGGCCGTCATTGCCCAGACCGATTTCATAACACTGCCCCATAAATATATACTTTTGCGAGAGTTTCCCGGCTTACCGCAATAAAGTCAAACCGGGCCTGACGACCGCCTGCAAAAATGCCCCCCGCGTGACCGAACTGCGACCCTACCGCATATCGCGGTTCCATCGCGCGGCTTACGCAATATAATGTGGCACTCGACTCATTCCCGCCCCGGAGACCGCGCCCCATGCCCCTGACGCCCGACCAGCTTGCCGAAATCGAGGCCGCCCGCGCCAACCCGCAGCCCACACTTCGCGCCGTCTCTGCGGGGATGGAGGCGCAGCTTTACCGCGCGCATGAGGTGCTCGACCACGGCTTCGTCAGGGTGATCGACTATATGGGCGACGACGCGGCCATCGTGCAGGCGGCGCGGGTTTCCTACGGGGCGGGGACCAAGCATGTCTCGAACGACGAGGGGCTGATCCGCTACCTGATGCGGCACTGGCATTCGACCCCGTTCGAGATGTGCGAGGTGAAGTTCCACGTCAAGCTGCCGGTCTTCGTCGCGCGCCAGTGGATCCGCCACCGCACCGCGAACGTCAACGAATACTCCGCCCGCTACTCGATCCTCGACCGGGAGTTCTACATCCCCGAACCGGCGGCGCTGGCGGCGCAGTCGACCGTCAACAACCAGGGCCGGGGCGAGGTTCTGGCGGGCGAGGAGGCGGCGCGGGTGCTGGCCTGGCTGAAATCCGACGCGGCGCAGGCCTATGACCATTACGAGGCGATGCTGAGCCAGGAGGGGCAGCAGGGCCTCGCGCGCGAGCTGGCGCGGATGAACCTGCCGGCGAACATCTACACGCAGTGGTACTGGAAGATCGACCTGCACAACCTCTTCCATTTCCTGCGGCTCCGGGCAGACGCCCATGCGCAATACGAGATCCGGATCTATGCCGAGGCGATGGCGAAGCTGGTGGCCGACTGGGTGCCGCTCGCCTTCCGCGCCTTCGAGGATTACCGGATGGGCGGCGTGACGCTCTCGGCCAAGGCGGTGGATTGCGTGAAGCGGATGCTGAAGGGCGAAGAGGTGACGCAGGAGACGAGCGGCATGAGCAAGGGCGAGTGGCGGGAGTTTCAAGCCGCGATCGGGTGAGGATAACTCGCCCGTAGGGTGTGCATTCATTGCGCACCTTTGCGCGCCCAGGCAATGCTCAACCCATTGTAATCATTTCGGAAGGTGCGCAATGAATGCGCACCCTACGTCGCGGTGGTACGAGGAATGGGGCCAGTCGGCCGGATCCTCGACAAGGCCGTGTTTCACCGGGTTGAACCAGCAATAGCGCATGTGCACCTCCCAATCCGCGGGATCGCGGATGTGGTGTTCCCAGAACCTCCGCTGCCAGATCCCGTGCTCGCGCCGGGCGGCGTGGCTGCGCCGCCGGCGGACCCCCGGCATGGCGCGGGAGAAGCGGGCCTTGATGACCTGCCAGCGCCGGGAATAGTCCGCATCGCCCTCCGGCAGGCTCCAGAGGCAATGCAGGTGATCGGGCAGGACCACCCAGGCGTCGATCCCGAAGGGCCTCTCTGCCCGTGTGCGGCGCACCGCGTCGCGCAGCGCGTCGACCTGGCGCAGCAGAAGGTCCGACCCGCGGTCGGCAAGCGCGACGGTGAAGAAGACGCGGGCGCCGGGCTGGCTCGGCCGAAGATAGCGCGACATGCGCCGATCTTGGGGGCGGGATGGTTAAGGGAAGGTTAATCCGGCGTTCGGCCGGGTGGTGCGCAATGAATGCGCACCCTACAGCGGGGGGCCGGTCAGATATCCAGCTCCTCCACGAACCGGGCGTTCTCCTGGATATACTGGAACCGCAGCTCCGGTTTCTTGCCCATCAGGCGCTCGACGAGGTCCCCGGTCTCGCCCGGCTCCTCCTCGTTGATGGTGACGCGGATCAGCTTGCGGGTCGCCGGGTCCATCGTCGTTTCCTTCAGGTCCTTGGCGTCCATCTCGCCCAGGCCCTTGAAGCGGCTGACCTCGATCTTGCCCTTGCCGCCGAGGCCCTTGGCCAGCCAGGCCTCCTTCTCCGCCTCGTCGAGGCAGTAGACGCGCTTGGCGCCCTGCGTCAGCCGGAACAGCGGCGGGCAGGCGAGGTAGAGGTGCCCGCGGTCGATCAGCGGGCGCATCTGGGTGAAGAAGAAGGTCATCAGGAGCGAGGCGATATGCGCGCCGTCGACGTCGGCGTCGGTCATGATGATGACCTTGTCGTAGCGCAGATCCTCGATGTTGAAGCGCGTGCCGAGGCCGACGCCGAGGGCCTGGCAGAGGTCGTTGATTTCCTGGTTCTGCCCCATCTTCGCCGATGCCGCCCCGAGCACGTTGAGGATCTTGCCCCGGAGCGGCAGCAACGCCTGGGTTTCGCGGTTGCGCGCGGCCTTGCCGGAGCCGCCGGCACTGTCGCCCTCAACGATGAACAATTCGGTACCGCTGCGGTTGGTGGCCGAGCAGTCGGTCAGCTTGCCGGGCAGGCGCAGCTTCTTGGTGGCGGTTTTCCGTTGGGTTTCCTTCTCTTGCCGGCGGCGGAGGCGTTCTTCCGCCCTCAGCACGAGGAAGTCGAGGATGGCGCCGGCGGCCTTGGTGTCGGCGGCGAGCCAGTTGTCGAAATGGTCGCGGACGGCGCCCTCGACGAGGCGGGCGGCCTCGGTCGTGGCCAGCCGGTCCTTGGTCTGGCCGACGAATTCCGGCTCCGCGATGAAGCAGGAGACCAGCGCACAGCCCCCGGTCAGCAGGTCGTCACGGGTGATTTGCGCGGCTTTCCGGTTACTTACCAGCTCGCCATAGGCGCGGATGCCCTTCAGTATGGCGGACCAGAAGCCCTGCTCATGCGTGCCGCCCTCCGGGGTGGGGACGGTGTTGCAGTAGCTCTGCGTGAAGCCGTCGACCGAGGGCGACCAGTTGATCGCCCATTCGACCTGGCCGGGGACGTTGTATTTCTCGGTGAAGGACACCCGGCCCGCGAAGGGGCGATCGGCGTAAGTCGCTGCTTTTCCGAGGGTTTCCGAGAGGTAATCGGCGAGGCCACCGGGGAAGTGGAAGGTCGCCTCCATCGGCGTGTCGCCGTCCTCGACGGCGGATTTCCAGCGGATCTCGACACCCGAGAACAGATAGGCCTTCGAGCGGGCCATCTTCAGCAGGCGGGCGGGCTTGAACCGGTGGTGGCCGAAGATCTCCGGATCCGGGTGGAAGGTCGTCGTGGTGCCGCGGCGGTTCGGGGCCGGGCCGATTTTCTGCAGCGGCCCCAAGGGCTTGCCGCGCGAGAAGCTTTGCGAGAAAAGCTCGCGGTTGCGGGCGACCTCGACCGTCAGGCTGTCGGAGAGGGCGTTGACGACGGAGGCGCCGACGCCGTGCAGACCGCCCGAGGTCTGGTAGGATTTGCCGGAGAACTTACCGCCGGCGTGCAGCGTGCAGAGGATCACCTCCAGCGCCGATTTGCCGGGGAACTTGGGGTGCGGATCGACCGGGATGCCACGGCCGTTGTCCTTGATCGTAATGGAAAAATCGGCGTGAAGCTCGACCTCGATGCGGGTGGCGTGGCCGGCCACGGCCTCGTCCATGGAGTTGTCGAGCACCTCGGCGACGAGATGGTGCAGCGCGCGGTCGTCGGTGCCGCCGATATACATGCCGGGGCGCTTGCGGACAGGCTCCAGCCCCTCCAGAACCTCAATGGAATCAGCGTTGTAGTCGGAGGACGCGGCGCTCAGCAGGTCGTTCATTCAGGGGCCCTTGCTTGGCTAATGGGCGATTAGACCACCGATGGGGCCTTACCGCAAGGTCTTGGGGGGCGGCGGGGCTTCGGCACAAATACCGTAAGAGCACCGTATTCGCACCATTCCGGCACCGTTTTATACCGCCGCCGGCGGGCTAGAGCCAGACCGCCTGCGCCGCCGCATCCCAGCCGAGCGTCATCTTCCCGCCGTCGCGGATCAGCGGGCGCTTCATCAGCGTCGGGTGTTCGAGAAGCTGCGCCTCGGGCTCGCTTTCCCGCATCCAGTCCGAGAGGCCGCGCCAGGTGGGGGAGTTGCGGTTGATGATGCCGGGGCCGAACTCCGCGATCAGCGGCGCCCAGTCCTCGGCCGTCATCGCCGGGGCGCGGAGATTGCGGAACTCGACCGTGTGCCCGGCGTCGGCGAGGGCCTTGAGCGCCTTGCGGCAGGTGTCGCAGGTGGGGATGCCGTAAAGGATCACGAAACACCTCATCGTGTTTGGTTGGATTCGGCCGGCCGGCAGCGGCGGCGGGTCGGGAGACTGTAAGGGAGGCAGAGGCTGGCCGCGACCGGGAAATTGCCGCTGGCGCTGGCGGGCAGGCTCCCAAGGCCGTTCGGGACGACCGGGGCGTTCCGGATGAATTTGCGGCGGCGGTGGGAGGTGGATCTAGCCCGTTCGGTCGGCCGAAGGTGAGAAGGGCGCGCCGAAGCGCGCCCTGCCCTGCCTGGGTCAGAGACCCTTCGAGCGGTAGCTCTTCGCCACGCGGTCGATCGCGACGATGTAGGCCGCCACGCGCAGGTCGGTCACGTCGTTGCGGCCGTGCCAGATCTCCCGCATCGCGCCATAGGCGGTGCGCATCGTGTCGTCGAGGCCGGAGCGGACCAGCTCCAGCTCCCCTGCCCCGTGCAGGTACTTCTCCTTGAAACCGGGAGAGAGCGACCAGCCGAGGCCCTTTTCGGCCGAGAGCCGCTCCAGCTCGTCGATCAGCAGCTGGTGGCGGGATTCCTCCTGCCTCCGCTGCATCCGGCCGAAGCGGATATGGCCGAGGTTTTTCACCCATTCGAAATAGGAGACCGTCACCCCCCCGGCATTGGCGAACATGTCGGGGATGATGACCGCGCCCTTCTTGCGCAGGATCTCGTCCGCGCCGAAGGTGATCGGCCCGTTCGCCGCCTCGATGATCACCGGGGCCTTCACGCGGTCGGCGTTGTGGAGGTTGATCACCCCTTCCATCGCCGCCGGGATCAGGATGTCGCAGTCGCTTTCCATCAGCACCGCGCCGTTCTCGACGTAGGTGGCCTCCGGATAGTCCTTCACCCCGCCATGGGTGACGATCCAGTCCTTGACGCTTTGCACGTCGAGGCCGTTCTCGTCCCAGAGGCCGCCGTCATGCTCGATGATGCCGATGATCTTGCAGCCGTCCTCGCGCTGCAGGAACAGCGCCGCGTGATAGCCGACGTTGCCGAGGCCCTGCACCACCACGCTCTTGCCGTCGAGATCGCCGGAAAGCCCGCAGGCGCGACGTTCTTCCGGGTAGCGGAAATATTCGCGCAACGCGAACTGGACACCGCGGCCCGTGGCCTCGACCCGGCCCTGGATACCGCCGGCGTTGATCGGCTTGCCGGTGACGCAGGCGCGGGAGTTGATGTCCGTCGTGTTCATCCGCGCGTACTGGTCGACGATCCAGGCCATCTCGCGTTCGCCCGTGCCCATGTCGGGGGCGGGCACGTTCTGCGAGGGGTTGATGAGGTCGCGCTTGATCAACTCGTAGGCGAAACGGCGGGTGATCTGCTCGAGCTCGTGTTCCTCGTATTGCCGCGGGTCGATGCAGAGCCCGCCCTTGGAGCCGCCGAAGGGCGCCTCGACCAGCGCGCATTTGTAGCTCATCAGCGCGGCCAGCGCCTCGACCTCGTCCTGGCTGACGTTGCCGGCGTAGCGGATCCCGCCCTTGACCGGCTCCATGTGCTCGGAATGGACGGATCGATAGCCGGTGAAGGTCTCGATCTTGCCGCGCAGGCGGACGCCGAAGCGCACGGTATAGGTGGAATTGCAGACCCTGATCTTCTGCTCCAGCCCCGGCGACAGGTCCATCAGCGCCACGGCGCGGTTGAACATCATGTCGACTGACTCGCGGAAACTGGGTTCGCCCGGTGCGGCCATCTCTCTCTCCCCTGATGCCACCGGCGTGGGCTGCCGGCGCTGGGGCGAGCTTATGTCCGATCGGCTTCCGCGCCCACCCCCCCAATGCGGGGCGCGGGCGATTCGGGCGGCCGGCAAGGTTAACGAGGGCGTGAGCGGCCGCAGGACGAACCGTGGACGAAACTCCGCGATTGCGCGCCGAGCCGGAAACAATCCCACGGGACCGGCCGGAACTGTCGGGCGATTACCCCGGGCCTGACACATTTCAGGCCAGATGCGCCTCAATTCCGCCCAATGCGAAGGGGTATCCACGATTCACCCCCGCGCGCTTGGCCTGTCTGCCGGCGTGGGGCCGGTTTGAACGGAAACAGGATGTGATCGACATGATGAGCCCGACGCACCTCCTCCGCCTTCACGCGGCGCCGCGGCGCCTCGCCTCCACGCTGTCGCGTTTCGCGCGCGGCGAGGCCGGGACGATGACGATCTTCGGCATCTACCTGGCGGTGCTGATCCTGATGATCGGCGGGATCGCGGTCGACGTGATGCGGTCGGAATCGGTGCGCACGAAGGTGCAGAACGTCGAGGACACCGCGGTGCTGGCGGCGACCAACCTCAACCAGTCGCTCGACCCGACCGCCGTGGTGAAGGATTACTTCGCCAAGGCGGACATGACGAAATACCTCAAGTCGGTGCATGTCACCTCCAGCGCGACCTCGCGCACGGTGACCGCCCACGCGACGACGACGCTGCCGACCTTCTTCATGAAGCTCGAGGGCATCGACACGCTGACCACCAACAACGCCTCCACCGCGGTGCAGAGCATCGGCAACGTGGAGATCTCGCTGGCGCTCGACAACTCCGGCTCGATGGCGCAGGCGATCACCACCTCCTGCTCCTCGAAGCAGTACAACAACTACGGCGGCTGGGGGAACTGCACCAGCGAGAGCAAGATCGATGCGCTGAAGACGGCGGCGAGCGACTTCGTCGATACGATGTTCAACAATTCCGAGCCGGGGACGGTCACCATGTCGATCATCCCCTACGACTCGCATGTGAACATCGGGCCGGACCTGCTGAAATACCTCAACGTCACGCAGGAGCAGACCAAGACGAAATGCGTCGACTTCACCGCGGCGGCCTTCGACACCCCCTCGATCAGCCCGACGGCGCCGCTGCAGCGCACGGCCTTTGCCGACGAGGTGCACAACACCACCAATGTCACCGCCTCGCGGGTCGACTGCAATTCCGCGTCCTATCGCGACTCGCTTGTCTTCTCGTCCAGCCCGTCGGCGCTTAAGGCCGAGATCGGAGCGATGCAGGCGGGCGGCAACACCTCCATCGACAGCGGCGTGAAATGGGCCGCGGCGGCGCTTGATCCGGCCTGGCAGCCGGTCGTCGACCGCATGATCGCCAATGGCGAGCTGGCCTCGAGCTATGCCGGGCGGCCTGTGTCCTACAACGACAACTCCAACATGAAGGTGTTGATCGTGATGTCGGACGGCGAGAACACCGCCCGCTACCAGCTGAAGCCGGGCTACTACTCCGGCCCGTCGCATCTGTTCACGAATTCGGACGATCCGAACAACTACAGCTTCTACGACCCGACCCGGCCGCAGCCCTATTTCTGGACCGTCGACGACCAGTGGCACAACCTGCCCTATGCCAAGAACGGCGGCACCTATACCCGTTGCAGCTACTGGAGTTGCGGGACCTATACGGCGCAGGGCACCGCGACCGAGCTGAGCTATCCCCAGCTCTGGGCCAAGTGGAGCGTGCCCTATTTCCTGAACAACGTCATCGCGCCCGCCTATGGCAGCTACGCCGCCAATACCTGGTACAACAACATCGTCGATATCGAGGACCAGACCAGCATGGACAGCCATCTGCATGCGATCTGCTCGGCGGCCAAGGCCAAGGGCGTGCTGATCTACTCGATCGGGTTCCAGACGAGCACGCATGGCGCCGCGACGCTGACCGACTGCGCCAGCGCGCCCTCCTATTACTTCAATGCGCAGGGGACCGAGATCTCTGACGTCTTCGCCAAGATCGCGACCAGTATCCAGCACCTGAGGCTGACCCAATGATGGGCCGGGTGCTGAGCCTGCTAGCGCGTTTCGCGCGCGCCGCCCGGCGCGAGGAAGGCACCGCCACGGTGGAATTCGTGGTGATCTTTCCGCTGTTCATCGCGATCATGCTTCAGGCTTTCGAGGTCGGCTGGATCTCGATCCGCCAGACGATGCTGGAGCGCGCGCTGGACATCACCGTGCGCGAGCTGCGGCTGGGCCATTTGACCAATCCGACCAACGACAGCCTGCGCAACGAGATCTGCAGCCTGACGGCCGGCGTGATCCACAACTGCAGCCAGAACATGCTGGTGGAGCTGACGCCGATCGACACCTCCAGCTGGTCGCTGCCCTCGCCGCGTGCGACCTGCATCAACCGCGACGCGAAGATCCAGCCGGTGACCAAGGTGCAGGCCGGCAAGGGCGACCAGCTGATGATCATCCGCGCCTGCGCGATCATCAACCTGATGTTCCCGCTGGTCGGGGTCGGGCCGCATCTGACGGTGGATTCCTCGGGCGGGACCTCGATCGTCGCCTCCTCCGCATTCGTCAACGAGCCGGGCTGAGCCATGCGACAGATCCATATCACGCTCCGCCTCGCCCTGGCCCGCCTGCGCGGCTTTGCCGAGGACAACCGCGCCGCCGTCGCGGCCGAGGCGGTGATCGTGCTGCCCTTCGTCCTCTGGGCCTATCTCGCGACCTTCCAGTATTACGACGCCTTCGGAACGATCACCCGGAACCTGCGGGCAAGCTATACGATCGCCGACCTGATCTCGCGCGAGACCAATACGGTGACGCCGAGCTATATCCAGGGGCTGAACTCGCTTTACGGCTACCTGAACCGCAATCCGCCCGGGGTCTGGACGCGGGTGACCGAGGTCGGCTGGCAGCCGCCGCAGGGCAACAACCCGGGGCGCTATTACGTCAGCTGGTCCTATGCCACCAACGCCAACCCGGCGCTGACCAACACCACGCTGCAGAGCTTCGTGCCGAAGCTGCCCACCATCGTGTCCGGCGATACGCTGCTGATGGTGGAGACCCACATGCAGTACACCCCCCTCGTCAACTTCGTCGGGATGACCAAGTCGACCTTCAAGCAGCTTGTCATCACCCGGCCGCGGATCAGCCCGCAGATCGTCTTCTCCGCCTCGTAAGGGCGGTCGTCCGGCTCGGCATTCCCCCCACCCCCCGGCCCGAAACAGCGTCGCGCGGCGGGAAGGGTGCGCATCTACCGCGCGCCGCGGGTCTTTCAGGCGCCGACGGCCTTCAGGGCCATCTCGGCATAGATCGCCTCGACCTCGGCGCGGGCGAGGCGGCCGCCTTCGTGGTACCATTGCGTGACGCCGGTCAGCATGGCGATCAGCGCCATCGTGGCCAGCCGCGTGTCCGGGACGCGGAAGACGCCCGCCGCGACGCCGGCCTTCAGGATCTCCTCCAGCGCGTCCTCGTAGGCGTGGCGCAGGCGCTCGACGGCGGCGAAGTTCTCGGGGTTGAGGTTGCGCAGTTCCATGTAGGCCACGAAGACCTCCTCGGGCCGGTCGAGGTGGTAGCGCACGTGGAAGCGCGCGAAGGCGGCGAGACGCTCGGCGGGGGGCCCGGGCAAGGGCTCTGCGGCGAGCGCGGCCAGAAGTTCTTCCAGGTGGCTGCGCATCAGTTCGAACAGCAGGCTCTGCTTGTCGGGGGTGTAGAGGTAGAGCGCGCCGGCCTGCACCCCCACCCCGGCCGCGATCTGGCGCATCGAGACGGCGGCGAAGCCGTCGCGCGCGAACAGCGCGCGCGCCACCGCGCGGATGCGCGGGCCGGTGATCTCTCCATGCGAACCTGTTCGGCGGGCCATGAGCCGAGAGTGATATGAACGCGCGTTCAGTTCAAGGGGCGGCGGGCCTGCGCCGTGACCGCGCGCCAGGGGATTGCGGCGGGCCCGCGGGGGCGGATATGGTCGCGCCGCCTGTTGCCGGAGCGCCGATGCGCCTCATTGCCTGCCTTCTCGTCCTTTCGATCCCGCTGGCCGGTTGCGACCACCGGCGCGCCGCAGCCTGGCCGGCGCTGGCGCCGCGTTCGGATTTCCAGTCGGCGGCCGGCGGGATGACCGATCCCCAGGCGCTGACCAAGGCCTCGGGCGGGATTGACGCGCGCGTGGCGGCGCTTCGGGCGCGGGCGGCGCTGATGCAGGGGCCGGTGATCGACCCGGAGGCGCTGGCCCGGCTGAACGCCGCGATCACCCGGCTGCAACCCTGATCCACCCTGATCCGCGTGCGGGCGCGCGCTGCGTTGCGCGCCTTCCAGCTTCGCGCTAACAGTCGCCCGACAACCACGATACCGGAGAGAGACATGCCCGATCCCCTGCGCCTCGGCCTTGCCGGACTGGGCACCGTCGGCATCGGCGTGGTCAAGATCGTCCAGCGCCACGCGGATCTCATCGCGGCGCGCGGCGGGCGGCCGATCACCATAACCGCCGTCTCTGCCCGCGACCGGACCAAGAACCGCGACGCGGATCTGTCGGGCTATGCCTGGGAGTCGGACCCGGTGGCACTGGCCCGGCGACCGGATGTCGATGTCTTCGTGGAACTCATGGGCGGCGAGGCCGGCGGCGCAAAGGCCTCGGTCGAGGCGGCGATCGCGGCCGGCAAGGACGTGGTGACCGCCAACAAGGCGCTTCTTGCCCATCACGGCCAGGCGCTGGCCGAGGCGGCCGAGGCCGCGGGCGCGGCAATCCGCTTCGAGGCGGCCGTCGCCGGTGGCATCCCGGTCATCAAGGCGCTGACCGAGGGTCTTGCGGGCAACGAGATCACCCGCGTCATGGGCGTGATGAACGGCACCTGCAACTACATCCTGACAAGGATGGAGAGCGCGGGGCTCAGCTATGACCAGGTCTTCGAGGAGGCCCGGCAGCTCGGCTATCTGGAGGCCGATCCGACGCTCGACGTGGGCGGGATCGACGCCGGGCACAAGCTGTCGCTTCTGGCCTCGATCGCCTTCGGCACGCGGGTGAGCTTCGACAAGGTCGAGCTGGAGGGGATCGAGCGCGTCTCGATCGACGATATCCGGCTGGCGGCGGACATGGGGCTTCGGATCAAGCTGCTGGGCGTGGCGCAGATGACGGGCCGCGGGCTGGAGCAGCGGATGTCGCCCTGCCTGGTGCCGGTGGACAGCCCGCTGGGCCAGCTGCCGGGCGGCACCAACATGGTCGTCATCGAGGGCGACTCGGTCGGCCAGGTGGTGCTGCGCGGCGCCGGCGCGGGCCAGGGACCGACGGCCTCTGCCGTGATGGCCGACGTGATCGACCTTGCGCGCGGCACGCGGCTTTCGACCTTCGGGCGGCCGGCGGCCTCGCTGGTCGCGCCCGTCCCCGCCAAGGCCACGGCGCCGGCCGCGCATTACCTGCGCATGACGCTGCAGGACAAGCCCGGGGCGCTGGCGAAGATCGCGACGGCGCTGGGCGAGGCCGGCGTCTCGATCAACCGGATGCGGCAGTATGGCCATCCGGACGCGACCACGGCGCCGGTCCTAATCGTCACCCACAAGACGACGCGGGACGCGATCGACGTGGCGCTGAAGGCCTTTGCCGGGACGGGGGTTTTGGCGAGCGAGCCGGTGGCGCTTCGGATCGAGCCGGTCTGAGGGCGTATCGGGCGGGCTTCCCCGGCGGCCGTCAGAGCCGCGAGGAGATCACCCCGGTCGCGAAGCCGCCCATGCGCAGCTCGCCGAAGAGGCGCTGGTATTCGATCTTCGGGCAGCGGTTCTGGATCACGGTGAGGCCCCGGGCCTCGGCCTTCGCCGCCGCGTCGGCATTCTCGACCCCGATCTGCATCCAGATCGTGCGCAGGTTCGGCAGCACTTCCAGTGCCTCGTCCACGATCGGGGGGACGGCCTCGGACCGGCGGAAGATGTCGACCATGTCGACCTCCTTCGGGACCTCGGAGAGGCTGGCGCGGATCTTCTCGCCAAACAGCATCTGGCCGGCGTGGCCAGGGTTCACGGGGATCACCTTGAAGCCCTTGCGGCCGAGGTAGCGCGCGACGTAGTAGCTGGGCCGCACCGGGTTCATCGAGACGCCGACGACGGCGATCACCTTGGTGCGGGTGAGCACGTCCTTCAGGAAGGCGTCCGTATAGTCCATTGCGGTCTCCTTGGCGCGCGCGGGGCTTCCGGGATGTTGTAATCGGTGGCGCGGCGAAGGCAAAGGGCGGGCGGTGCGCAATGAATGCGCACCCTACGCGGGTCGCGTGGGCGCCCGTCCGGAACGAAAAAGGCGCCCGGACAAAAATCCGGGCGCCAGTCGCGGAACGAGGGACAGTGCATAGAACCGCCGGGGTTCCGGACCGGCGATCCTGCTACAGAAGATAGGGGCGGAAATCCGCCAAGGAAGACTCTGTAGCAATTCTGTGAACGGGCGTTGGCGGGTGCCCGCGACTCAGCGCCGCGAGGCGGCGTAAAGCGCCACTGCGGCGGCGTTCGAGACGTTGAGCGACCCGAAGGCCCCCGCCGCCGGGATCCGGGCCAGGATGTCGCAGGTTTCCCGCGTCTTCTCGCGCAGGCCCGGCCCCTCGGCGCCCAGAACCAGCGCCACCGGCCGCCCGGAAGCGGGCGCGAGCGCCTCGGGCAGCTCCGTCTCGGCCTCGCCATCGAGGCCGACGAGCCAGTAGCCCATGTCCTTCAGCCGCTCCATCGCGGCGGCGAGGTTCGGCACGCGCAGGTAGGGCTGGCGTTCCAGCGCGCCCGAGGCGGTCTTGGCGAGCGCCCCCGTCTCCGGCGCGGAATGACGGTGCGGCGCGATCACCGCGCGGGCGCCGAAGACCTCGGCCGAGCGCAGGATGGCGCCGACGTTATGGGGATCGGTGACGCGGTCGAGAAGGACGGCCACCGCCTCCGGCCCGCCGGCGCAGGCCTCTTCCAAGCCGCCCCAGTCGAGGGGTTTGACCTCCAGCGCCGCCCCCTGGTGGACGGAGCCGGGATCGAGCGGCACCGGGAACTTGCGGGGATCGGCGATCTCGGGCTCGATCGCGCCGGCGGCGATCGCGGGCCCGAGCTTGTCGGCGGCATTGCGGGTCAGGACGAGGCGCAGCTTCTCGCGCGCGGGATTTTCCAGCGCGTCACGCACGGCGTGGAGGCCGAAGAGCCAGACGGTCTCGGCCGCAGAGGCGCGGCGCGCGCGTTCCTTGTCGATTACCCAGGCCGGTTTCTTCATCTTGCGCCCCCTTCAGGAAGGCCGCACCATGCCGCCCCGGCCCCGCGCATGCAAGGCCCGGCCGCGCCTGCGGCGGGCATCGCGGGAATGGCGGTCGAAACTCCCGTTTTCCGCCCTTGACGCCCCTGCCCCCCTTCGCTATTTCCGCCGGGCGTCGGGCGACGTGCTGCAAGGTGCGGCAGCGGACTGTAACTCCGCCGGGGAGACCCACGCCTGGTTCGATTCCAGGGTCGCCCACCATTCCCCCCCCCACAGGACAGCGGCGCCGTGTTGTGCCCGGACAGCGATGCTGTGGGACGCCTGCCACCCTGATCCGAAGCCCTTTGCCACGCCCCGCGCTGCCGGCCTTGCCGCGCTCCGGCGCAAATGGAAACGGGCCACCCTGGAGCGGCCCGTTCCGATCGGTATCGCCTGCGGATCAGTTCCGCGCGGCGGCCTTGTCGGCGAAGGCGTTGGTATAGGTCTTCGTCACGTCGACATGGGCATCGGCGACCGCCTTAGAGCCCTGCGTGAAGACCGCGAGCACCGCGGCGGCGCCCTTCGGGTCCATCTTGCCGTCGGTCGAATACATCGGGATCGTGTTCTTCAGCGCGGCGAGATAGGCGGCCTTGTCCTTGCCCACCATCGCGGGCGGCATCTTTGCCATGATCTCCTCGGCGCTGTGCGAATGGATCCAGCGCAGCGTATCGACCACCGCATTGGTCATCGCCTGCGCCTCGGCCGGGTGCTTCGAAAGCCAGGAGGCGCGGGTGTAGAAGGCCCCGCCCGGATAGTCGCCACCGAAGACGGCCTCGGTGTCCTTCTGGCTGCGGGTGTCGGAGAGAAGCCGCAGGTCCTTGTACTTGGCCTGCAGGACCGTCACCGCCGGATCCAGCATCACCGCGGCGTCGATCCGCCCCTGCTCCATCGCCGCGATGGCGGTGCCGCCGAGGCCCACGCCGATCGTCGAGGCGGATTTCGGATCCACCCCGGCCTTCTTCAGCAGGTATTTCAGGAAGAGGTCGGTCGAGGAGCCCGGCGCGCTGACGCCGACGGTCTTGCCGGCGAGATCGGCCACCGTCTTGATCTTGTCGGTCTCGCCCGGCGCCACCACCAGCACGAGGCCGGGGAAGCGGTCGTAGACCACGAAGGACGTCATGTGCTGCCCCTTCGCGGCCAGCTCGACCGTATGGTCGAAATAGCCCGAGACGACATCGGCGCTGCCGCCGATGACGGCGGTCAGTGCCTGGCTGCCGCCCTTGAAGTTCACCATGTTGACGTCGACGCCTTCCTTGGCGAAGAAGCCGAGCTGCTTGGTCAGCACGGTCGGCAGGTAGCACAGGCACCCTGCCCCGCCGATGGCCAGAGTCACCTTGGGCGTCGCCTGGGCCGAGCCCGCGAGGCCCAGCGCCGCCAGGCAGACGACGATCGCCCGTCCGAATTTCCTCATCATTCCTCCTCCTGCGTTGATGACTTTGAATTACGTGTCGTGATGACCCTTGGGCTGCCAGACCAGCAGCCGCCGCTCGGCGATGGTCACCCCCCAGTCGATCAGGATGACGAAGGCCGCGAGCACAAACATGCCCGCGAAGACGCCGGCGACGTCAAACATCCCCTCTGCCTGCTGGATCAGGTAGCCGAGCCCGGCCGCCGAGCCGAGGTATTCGCCCACCACCGCGCCCACGACGGCGAAGCCAATCGAAGTGTGCAGCGACGAGAACACCCAGGAAAGCGCCGAGGGCAGGTAGACGTGGCGCAGAAGCTGGCGCTCGTTCAGGCCCAGCATCCGGGCGTTCGAGAGCACGGTGCGGTCGACCTCCTTCACGCCCTGGACGACGTTGAAGAAGACGATGAAGAAGACCAGCGTGAAACCCAGCGCCACCTTCGACCAGATCCCGAGCCCGAACCACAGCGTGAAGATCGGCGCCAGCACAACCCGCGGCAGGGCGTTCGCACCCTTCACGTAGGGGTCGAAGACCGAGGCCAGCATCGGCTTGCGCGCGAACCAGAAGCCGATCACCAGCGCCGCGAAGGCGCCGATGACGAAGGACAGCGCCGCCTCTGACAGCGTGATCCAGAGGTTGTACCAGATCGTGCCGCCCTGGAACCAGTCCCAGACCTGTGCCGCCACGTCCGACGGGGTGGAGAAGAAGAAGGCCATGGTCTTCGGATCGCCGAAGAGATTGGTGGTGGAGACCACGTGCCAGGCGAGGATCAGCACGACGGCGACGCCGACCTGCAGGGCGAGAAGCAGCCAGGATTTCATGGTGCGTCCCCCGTCGGAATTTCGCTGTAGGCCTTCAGCACCTCGGTCTTCAGAAGGTGCCAGATGTCGCGGTGGATGGCGAGGAAGGCGGGATCGACCTTCAGCTCTCCGATATCGCGCGGCCGGTCGAGCGCGATCGGGAAGTCGCCCACCACCCGCGCCGCCGGCCCGGCCGAAAGGATCACGACCCGGTCGGCGAGCGAGATCGCCTCCTCGAGGTCATGGGTGACGAAAAGCACCGCCTTGCGGTTCTCCGACCAGAGACGGAGCAGCAGCTCGCCCATGATCAGCCGCGTCTGGGCGTCGAGCGGGCCGAAGGGTTCATCCATCAGGATGATCCGCGGATCGCGGATCAGCGCCTGGGCCAGCGCCACGCGCTTCCTCTGCCCGCCGGAGAGGGTGTGGGGATAGCGCTCGGCAAAGGCGGCGAGGCCGACGCGGGCCAGCCAGTCGCGCGCCCGGGCGCGCGCCTCGGCCCGGCGGGTCCCCGCCGCCTCGAGGCTGATCGCGACGTTTTCGACGGCGGTCTTCCAGGGCATCAGAGCGTCCTGCTGGAAGAGATAGCCCGCCTGCGCGTTGAGGCCGGAAAGCGGGCGGCCGAAGATCGAGACCGTGCCCGCGGCGGGCGTCAGAAGCCCCGCCGCCGCGTTCAGAAGCGTGGACTTGCCGCTGCCGGTCGGGCCGACGATGGCAACGAATTCGCCCTCCGCCACATCCAGCGTCACGTCCTGCACCGCGACGAAGCGGTTCCGTCCGGCGATGTCGAAGGCGATGGAGATGTCGCGGAAGCCGATAGCGGGATGCGCCGGGGCGCTGCTGGCCGGGGCGCTGCTGGCGGGGGAAGAGGACGGGGACGGGACGCTCATGCCGCTGCCCGCCGCAAGCCTGCGGCGCGGAACGGGCACGGGGCCCGCCGCGAAGGGTTGCCGGTCATTATGAAGTCCCTCCCAAGCCGTATTCCCCGCCCCTGGCCTGTGGCGCCCGGAGCGGACCGGGAAAGTATGTAACTTGCACCCTCCGGGATCAAGTGACGAAATTCATTCGGAAATGCCGGGGCGGGTGCGGGTGCGGGGGAGATCCTCAGCCGGGCCCGCCCGCGCCCGTCAGCAGGGTGCGGCAGTAATCCGGCGTCACCTCGCGGTCGCCGAAGAGGATGTGGTAGCAGATCGGCGCGATGGTGCGGTCGAGCACCCCGGCCACGTCCAGGGGCGGCTCGCCCCGCGCCGTGGCGCGGGCGGAGATCTCGGCCAGGTGGTCGTGGGTGTACTGGCAGCAGCGGATCGTCGCGTCGTCATCCTGCGCCTCGGCAATCACGTCGCGCAGCAGCGCCCGGCCGACGGGGGAGGACATCTCTTCGGCATATTGCAGCACGAAGGACTCGAGATCGCCCGCCGTGCTGCCGGTATCCTCCGGCGCCGCGGCGGGGCGGAGCCGTTCCACAGCGACATCGGCCATCAGCTCGGTCAGGGTGCCCCAGCGGCGGTAGATGGTCGAGGGCGTGACCCCGGCGCGCTCTGCGATCATCGGGACGGTGATCCTGGTTCGGTCCATCTCGTCCAGAAGCTGGCGGCTGGCCTCATGCACCGCCTTCTGGATCCGCGCGCTGCGGCCACCCTGGCGCACCATTTCCCGGCTCATTCCAATCCCCTCGTCAGGCGCATGGCAGCTATGCACGAACCTTAACGCAATTTATTTGCATTAAGGCGCCACCATTCTATCTTCACCTAACGCTAATATTTAGCTTTAGGAGACCGTCATGTCCATGGCCCGCCCCGCGCTGCAGCGCCGCACCCTGTCCGCCCGCGCGACCACGCGTTATGCGGTCGTGACCGCGATCAGCTTCTCTGCCACATCGAGCGCGCCGACGCCGCTTTACCATGTCTACCAGCAGGAAATGGGGCTTTCGGCCCTGACGGTGACGCTGGTCTTCGCCTCCTATGCCTTCACGATGGTGGCGACCTTCCTGACCGTGGCGCGGCTTTCCGACTATGTCGGGCGGCGGCCGATGATCCTGGCGGCCCTGGTTCTGAACGCGGTCTCGCTGGGGCTTTTCATCACCGCGGGGACGGCGGCGCAGCTGATCCTCGCGCGGCTCATCCAGGGGGTGGCGATCAGCATCGGGATGGCGACGCTGGGGGCCACGATCCTTGACACCGATCGCGCCACGGGGCCGATCTACAACTCCATCACGGCGTTCCTGGGGCTGACGGCGGGCTCGCTACTGGGCGGGATGCTTGTGGCCTGGGCACCGCTGCCCGAGCAGCTGATCTTCCTTGTCCTGCTGGCGGTGACGGCGCTGGAGGCGCTGCTTCTGCTGCTGTTCGTGCCGGAGACGACGACCGGCAAGCCGGGCGCGCGGCGGGTTCTCATTCCCTATGTGAACGTGCCGGCGGCGCTGGTCCCGGTGATGGTCCGGCTGACGCCGCTGAATACCTCGACCTGGGCGCTGGGCGGGTTCTACCTGTCGCTGATGCCGGTGCTGGTGGCGGTGGCGACGGGGATCCAGTCGATCTTCGTGGGCGCCGCGGTGGTTTCGGTGCTGATGGCGACGGCGGCGACGACCGTGCTGGCCTTCCGCCATGTCGCGCCCGGGCGGCTGCTGCGGATCTCGTCGCTGAGCCTCGCGCTTGGCATCGCGGTGACGCTGGCGGGGGTGCATCTGCACGCGGCGTCGCTGATGCTGCTGGGCACGGTGATCAGCGGCCTGGGCTTCGGCTCCGGCTATTCCGGGAACCTGCGCACGCTGCTGCCGCTGGCGGAGGAGCATGAACGCGCGGGCCTTCTGGCGGCCTATTTCGTGGAGAGCTACCTGTCCTTCGCGATCCCGGCGATCCTGGCGGGGCTGGCCGTGCCGGTGATCGGCCTTGTGGCGACGGGCGAGGCCTATGGCGCGGTCCTGATCGTCCTGGCGCTGCTCTCTGCCCGGATCGGGGCGCGGCGGCCGGCGGCGCGGCTGGCGCGGGCCTGAGCCGCCCTGCCCTGCCCCGCCGCTGCCCGCGGGACCGCGCCCGCCTGGCCGGGATCAGGCCTGCGCGGCCTGCGGCGCGGCGCGGCCCTCGCTGCCGGCCGCGGCAAGCGGGATCGTCAGGCGGAACTCGCTGCCCTTGCCGGGCACGCTCGACACATGGATCTGGCCGCCGTGCAGTTCCACCAGCCGCCGGGTGATGGCGAGGCCCAGCCCCGTGCCAGCCGCCTTGCGGGTGGAGGAGGCGTCGACCTGACGGAAGCGATCGAAGACGATGTCGAGATGCTCCGGGGCGATGCCGCAGCCGGTATCGGAGACGGTGATCTCGACCATCTCGCCCTCGACGCGCGAGCTGAGCCGGATCTCGCCCCTGTCGGTAAATTTCATCGCGTTGCCGACGAGATTGATCAGGATCTGGTTCAGCCGTACCCGGTCGGCCATGACGTTCAGGTCCTCGACCTCGCAGACCAGCGCCAGCCCCTTCTTCGCGGCGCTGTCGCGGAACCCGTCGAGCATCCCCTCGACCAGCGGGCGCAGTTCCAGCGTCTCGGGATCGAGCTCCATCTTCCCGGCCTCGATCTTGGAGAAGTCGAGCATGTCGGTGATCAGGTAGAGCAGATGTTCGGAGGAGACCTCGATCTTCCTGGCGAGCGCGCCGAGAAAGGCGAGCGCGGTCTCCACCTGCGCGGCGGCGACAGGGTCGCTGCCGGGCTTGGCCAGGGTGTCGCGCAGGGCCGAGACCTGGGGCAGCTTGTCCTGGTAGCGCAGGATCCGGGCGTTGCCGAGGATCACCGTCAGAGGCGTGCGCAGCTCGTGGCTGAGCACGTTCAGGAATTCCGACTTGGCGATATTGGCCGCCTGCGCCGCATCCATCGCGTTCTTCAGCGGGGTCACGTCGACGCGCAGGCCGACGGTGCTGCCGTCGGGCGTCTTGCGGTCGGCCACCTTCAGCCAGCGCCCGTCGCCAAGCTGCTGCTCGGTCTCCGAGCTTGCCTTGTGATGGGCTGCAAGCCGCTCGCGGGCCCATTGTTCGGGGGTCAGCACCCCGTTGGTGAACTGGCCGCGGCGCAGGCCCTCGCGGACGATCTTCTCGAACGGCGTGCCCGGCACGAAGAGATCGGAGGTCGTGCTGTAGAACTCGCGATACTTGCGGTTGCAGACCACCAGCCGGTCGTTCTCGTCATAAAGCACGAAGCCGTCGTCGAGCGCGTTGATCGCGTCGCTCAGGCGCCGTTCGGCCAGACGGCGTCGGCGATGGGTCACCGCCATGAAGCGGATCGCGGCAAGGATCAGGAGCACCATCAGCACGTAGGCGCCGCGATAGAGCCAGATCACCGGGGACTGGTGCGGCCAGCCGTTCTTCGGGATCGAGGCCAGTTCCCAGTCGCCCTCGGCCAGGTCGATCATGGTGATGACGGGTTTCCGGTCGAAGACACCGGCGTCGCCGAAGATCAGGCCCGGATTGCCGACGTGGGTGTTGACCCGCCTGAGCGCGATGGACAGCGGCAGGTTGGGATTGGTCAGCCCGGCGGCGTTATAGAAGTGCCCGGCGTCGATCACGGCCGAGACGATGCCCCAGAATTTCCGCGGCTTACCCTGCCCGCTTGTCAGGAAGACCGGCGTGCGGATGATGAAGCCGGTGCCGCCCTGCACCAGCTTGATCGGGCCGGTGATCACGGTCTGGCCGGTCTTCTTGGCCCGCAGCACGTCGGGGTATTGCTGCTTGGAGGTGGTATAGTCGAAGCCGAGTACGGAGCTGTTCTTGTCCGCCGGATAGACGTAGCGCACCACCAGCCCCGGGGCCGCGGCGATGTCCACGATGCCCGGGTAGTCGGAGACGAGCTGCCCCGCGACCTTGGCGTAGCTGTCCTGCGACATCTTCGGATCGTTGTTGATCAGCGCCACCAGCGCGCGCATCAGGATCGCCTTGTCGACCAGCTGCTCGGAGATGTTGGACGCCAGGCCGGCCGCCTGCTGCTGCACGAGCTGGCGCTGGCGCGACATGAAGCTGTCGGATTCCAGCCGGCTCATGAAGAGCCCCGCGGCGACGATCGCAGCCACGAGATAAATGTAGACCAGCGTCTCGAGGTTCCGTTTGAAGAACCCTTTCAGACGCTTGCCCCGCGCCCCCGCGGCGGTCGTCGGTTGTGGATGGCTCTCGGCCATCTCTAATTTCTTGCTCGACATCTTTTCCGCGGATTCAGCCCACACCCAGCGAGGACAGTCCGATCAAATCTTGTCGATTGTTTGTTGTCGAGACGCAGTCCGCCTGATTTCAAATCCGCATTTGGCCATGAGTTCGCCGCACGGGCGAAGCCCGTTTCGACGCGGGCAGGACCCAACCTTGGATTGATTGCCCCGGGGCCGCGCCGCCCCGGGACGGTCTGGCGAGCCCTCCTGAACGGGGCAGATCGGGCAAAAACGCTGGTATCTATTTGGATTCAAATCGGTTTCAAGGGCGATCTTGGTCGCAAAAGGCCCTTTTCCCCGGTCCCGGCCCGCGCGGCGCCCGGGCGACAGCGCAGCCGCCACGCCGAAAGGCCGCCCGGCGGCAGGGGCGGCGGGCGGGGCCTGTTCACAATGCCGTGTTCCGCCGCCGGCGCGGCCGGGCCACCGCCCCCGAGGCGCAATTCCGGGGCGCCGCCCCGCGCCGGGACGGGGCCTAGTCTTCCTGCATCAGCCGACAATGCGCATCGTAGGCGGCCCGTGCCGTCTCGGCCTGCGCATCATGGGCGAAGCGGAAAGCATCGCCCTCGATGGTCTCGTCGGGGAATTCGGTGATGAGCGTCATCGCCGGCCCCTCCGCCGCATCGGCAACGGCGGAGACGAGGCAGGGGAACCCGTTGACCATCCGGAAGCCGGTGGGGCCGGCATAGGCCTCGAAAGCGGCAATCTGGGCGGCGTTGAACGCCATCAGCTCTGGCAGGGCGGCGAGCCGGGCGGTGACGGAGGAGAGCAGGCGCACCGCCTGCTCCGCCCAGTCGGGGCGGTGGCGCAGGATCAGGAAGAAGCCCTTCGGGATGGTCCAGGCCTCGAAACCGCGCGGCAGGTAGCCGGAGAAGGGCCGCGTCCATTCGTGCGAGGGGTAGCCGTGCAGGTTCACGTGCAGCTCGGCCCGCGAAAGGCGCCAGGCCTCGGCCACCGCAGCCCGCTCCATCAGTGGCTCGGCCCGCGACATCAGGTCATCGCCCAGCGCGGTGTAGCGGGCGGCGTGATGCATATGGGCGGGGTTTCGGGCCTTGAGCCGCTGGTGCAGGGCGTAGCCATCGGGGTTCTTCAGCGGGATCAGCGCGAAATGGCTTTGCGGCCGGTCCGCAAGCGCCTGCGCGGCGCGCAGGATACCGACCACACCCGAGGTTTCGTTGGCGTGCTGGCCGGCGCTGAGGATCACCGCCGGATCGGTGCCCTTGCGGTAGACCCCGGCGACCGTCCGACCGGCGCGGGAGCGGGCCTCGAAACGCTGGCCCGTGATCGCGGCGGTCTCGGCCCGGATCTGGGCGGGGCTGAGGGCGCGGGCCGCGGTGGCGAGCGGCTGGCCGGGGGCCTCGGCCTCGGCGGTGTCGAGCGGGCGTAGCGCGATGGTCAGCCGCGCCCCGGGCGCGCGGCGGATGTCGGGGACGATCTGGCCCGGCTGGAAGGTCCGGTCGCCCGGCGGCAGGCCCGCGCGGCGCTGCAGCAGTTCGAGGCCGGAAAAGTAGAAATCTTCGTGCAGCGCCTCCTGCAGGCTGAGAACCTCGGCCCCATGCGGCAGCGGGGTCTCTGCCATGGGCAGGTCGGCGCGGATCGAGAGTTCCTCGAAGAACGGCGTCGTCGCGCCCCAGTCACGGCCCGCGAGCGCGGTGATGCCATCGGCAAAGATCGCATCGACCTCGGTGGGCAGCGGGCGGTCTTCGGTCAGGGTGCCGTCCGGGGCGGTATGGCGGAGCCAGCCGGTGGGCGAGAGGCTCAGGGTGCCCGATGTATCCTCGCGCAGGGTGTTCGGCGCGCGGATCGCGAGGCGCTCGGCCGCCCCGCCGGTGCGCGTCAGGAGCAGCTCGTAGGCCGGGGCGTCCATCGCCTCGCCGGGGTGGAAGCGGGCCTCCACGCCGGGAAGGATCTCTGCCAGCGGCCAGGCCTCGATCAGGAAGCGGCGCTCGGGGGCCTGGGCGTGGCGGGGATAGGTGACGTCGAGGCTTTCGAGGCCCTCGGGGTCGAGGCCCTCCATCGCCCAGCAGACGAGCGGCTTCAGGGCGCTGTGAAGCCGCGCTGCCACCCCGGCCCCGGCCAGGCGGGCCTCGGCGGCACGGCGGGCGGCGGCATCGTCGAAAAGCCAGGCCTCGGTCAGCCCCTCCGGCCGGCGGGCGAGGAGGTCGGCCACCAGCAGATCCAGGCTGCGCGCGTAGCTGCGGTCGAAAAGCGTCGTCATGGGTCCTGCCTGCTGCTGCCGTTCGCGCCCAGAAAGGCGGCAAACGGCGGGGAGCACAAGGCCGCAGGGCGGTGAGCGCGCGGGCAGGGGCGGCTCAGGCGGGCGCGATCACGTCGACCTGCTGGTAGGTGCGGTGCGAGCCGACCGAGCGCATCGCGCCCTTGACCGGGGCAACGTCGGAATAGTCGCGGCCGATGGCGACGGCGATATGGTCGCGCCCGGCCGGCATGGCATTGGTGGGGTCGATCTCGATCCAGCCGGTCTCTGCCCCGCACCAGGCGCGGATCCAGGCATGCATCGCGTCGGCGCCTTCGAGGCGGGGCTGGCCGGGCGGGGGCACGGTGCGCAGGAAGCCCGAGACATAGGCCGCGGGGATGCCGACCGCACGAAGCGCCGCGATGGCGACATGGCTGATGTCCTGGCAGACGCCGCGGCGGTTCAGGAAAGCCTCGATCGGCGGCGTCGTCACGTCGGTCGCGGTGCTGTCGAAGGTGAATTCGGCATGGATCGCGTCGCAGATCGCCAGCACCCCCTCGCGGGCGGAGCGGGGGGCGGTGCCCAGAACATCGCGTGCGAAGGCGGCGATTTCGGCAGCCGGCGGCACCCGGGGCGACGCGCCGAGGAAGTGATGCGGCGAAGCCGGGCCGATGTCGCGCGTCTCCGCCACCTCGGCGGACAGGCGAGACAGGTCTCCGCTGAGGTCCAGCACGCTTTCCCCCGCCCCGGTTCGGACACGGCCGGCGAAGCGGAACTCGATCCGGTCGAGCGGCAGGTCGAAGGTGATCTCGGTCGTCGCATTGCCGAAGAAATCGGTGCCGTCGCGGCGGTAATCATGCGCCGGGGCGGTGCTGACAAGGCCGGTGACAAGCTGCTGGGTGCCGCTGGTGAGCGGCTGCACGCGCAGGATCGTGCGGTTGGCGGCGGCCGGATGCTCGAACTCGTAGGCGATGCGGAGGCTGACGTCGTAAAGCGCGCTGTCCGGCATGGCTCAGCCCAGGTAGCGCGCGGTGAGCGCGTCGGAGATGCCGGCGATCTCTGCCTGCATCGCGGCGCAGCGGGCGGCGTCCACCTCGCCCGGTGCGCTGATGGCCAGGTCGGTCTGCAGGCGCAGGAGGCGGCGGGCGGCCTCGGTCAGGTGCGCGGCCTCGGGGCCGGCGCGGACGCGGGCCTCCTGCTCGCTCAGCACGTCGAGCTGGAAGCGGATGGAGCGGGGGTTGTCGGGATCGAGCGCCAGCAGGTCCATCGTTGTGGCGCAGCTGGTTTCCACCGAGTAGCGGCGGCGGTGGCTCATCACGCTGTCGCCGAGTTCGATGGCAAGGTCAAGGCAGCCGGGGGGCGCGGCGGGATCGGCGAAGGCGGCAAGCATGGCGGCCGTCTGCTGCGCCCGTTCCAGCGCGCGACCCATGGTCAGGAAACGCCAGCCGGTGAAGTGGTACATGTTGTCGTGGATCAGGCCGGACAGCCCGGCGAGCTTGCGCAGCAGCAGGCTCATCGCCTTGGCGGCCTCGCTGCCGGGCGCGGTGGCGGCGGTCAGTTCGCGGGCATTGTCGGACAGGTCTTTCAGCGCGGTCCAGCCGTCGACCGAGAAGCGGTCGCGCACCTTCTCGGCGCAGCCGCGGGAGCGGTCGAAAAGCGCGATCAGGCCCGGCGGCACGGGCGCCGCCGCGTCGAGGCCGCGGGTGGCGAGGTAGCGCTCGAGATGGCCCAGAAGCGGCAGCGGCGCGCCGGTCGCCTCTTCCAGCCGCAGGTGGTAGGCACGCAGCAGCCGCACCGCGCTCTCCGCCCGCTCGACGTAGCGGCCGAGCCAGAAGAGGTTGTCGGCCGCCCGCGCAGGCAGAAGCCGCGGCATGGGGCCAAGCCCGCCGCCCGCGCCGGGGCGGGACAGGCTATCCGGGCTGACGGAGCTGTCGCTGACGATCCAGACATCGGCGACGGAGCCGCCGGCCTGCATCGAAAGCGCGGTCGGGTCTTCGGTCCGGCCGATCCGCGCATAGCCGCCGGGCATGACGATCCAGCCCTCGCGCGTGCGGGCGGCGAAGACGCGGACGACCATCGGGCGGGGCACCAGGCGGCCGCCGATCATCGCGGGCGTGGTCGAAAGCGTCACCGCCTCCTGTCCCACCAGCGCGCCGGCCTTTTCGTCCAGCCAGTCGCGCGCCATCGGGCGCCCGGCGTCGCGGAAGCGGCCGGCGAGCGCGGTGGCGGCGTCGAGGTCGAAGGGGAGCCGGGTGGAGAGCGCGGGGCCGATCATCATCCGCGCGAGGTTGTCGCGGACATAGGCGCGCTCTGCCGCCTGCCCGCACCACCAGGTCGCGATATTGGGGAGCTTCAGCGCCTCGCCCAGCAGCCGCTCGGCGATGCGCGGCAGGAAGGCGAGGAGCGCGCGGCTTTCCAGCACACCGGAGCCGAGGCTGTTGACCATGGTGAAGCTGCCCGCGCGCAGCGCCGCGACCATGCCGGGGGTGCCGAGGGTGGAATCCTCGTCCAGCTCCAGCGGGTCGGCGAAGCGCGCATCGAGCCGCCGCCAGACAACGCTCAGCGGCTCCGGCCCGTTGATCGTCTGGACCTGAAGCTGGCCGCCCGAGACCTTCATCTCCGAGGCTTCGAGCAGCAGGAAGCCTAGGTAGCGGGCGATATAGGCGTGCTCGAAATAGGTGTCGGTGTTGAGGCCCGGGGTGAGGATGGCGACGCGGGCGTCGCCCGGGCCGCGCAGCCCGTTCAGCGCGTCGCGGAAGCCGCGGAAGAAGCCTGCGAGCCGTTCGACATTGGCCGAAGGGTAGAGGTCGTGGAAGACCCGCGCCGTGGCCATCCGGTTTTCCAGCGCGAAACCCACGCCGGAGGGGGCCTGCGTCCGGTCGCCGAGCACGAACCACGAGCCGTCGGGCGAGCGGCCGAGCTCGAAGGCGACGAAATGCAGGAAATGGCCGTCGCGCGGCTGCACGCCGACCATGGGGCGCAGCCATTCCGGGTTCCGTGCCACCAGCTCGGCCGGCAGAAGGCCGTCCGCCACCAGCCGCCCCGCGCCGTAAAGGTCGGCCATCACCCGTTCCAGAAGCTCGGCGCGCTGGACGATGCCCGCGCTCAGCCCCTTCCATTCCTCGGCCCCGATCATCACCGGGACATGGCTGAGCGGCCAGTTGCGCTCGGTCGAGCCGGTGCCGGAATGCTGGCGGAAGTAGACGCCGGTGTCGTGCAGGTACTGGTCGCCGCGCGCGAAGCGGGCGGCGAGCTGCTCGGGGCTTTCGCGCGACAGCAGATCCAGCAGCGGGCGCCAGACCGGGCGGAGGGCACCGTTCGCGCGCAGAAGCTCATCCGCCGCGCCGTCGCGCAGCGGATAGGCGGCCAGAAGCCGCGAGAGGTCCGGGCCGGGCCGGTTGGGCGCGGTCTCCGCCATCGTTCAGAGACCGGGCGCGCGGCGCAGGTCGAGGGTCATCGGAAACTCCGGATGCGGCCGCTCAGGGGCGGGCCAGTAGCTGCCCGGAGTGTGGCCCATCTTCTCGAAGCGCGCGAGTCTGCGCGCGTCGGCCTCGTTGGTATTCACCGGGAACGTGTCGTAGTTGCGTCCGCCGGGGTGGGCGACGTGATAGGTGCAGCCGCCGAGCGCCCGGCCCGTCCAGGTGTCGAAGATGTCGAAGACCAGCGGCGCGTTGACCGGCAGCACCGGGTGCAGAGCCTCGGCGGGCTGCCACGCCTTGAAGCGGACGCCGCCCACCGCCTCGCCCGGCGTGGCGGTGGGGGTGAGCGGGATCTGGCGACGGTTGGCACAGACCAGATAGCGGTCCGCCGTGGCGGCGGAGAGCCTGACCTGCATCCGCTCGACCGAGCTGTCTGTGTAGCGCACGGTGCCGCCGATCGCGCCCCGCTCGCCCAGGACGTGCCAGGGCTCCAGCGCCTGGCGCAGCTCCAGCCTAACGCCTTCGTATTCGACCTCGCCCGCGAAGGGGAAGCGGAACTCGGCCTGCGCCTCGTACCAGTCGGCGCGGAAGGGGAAGCCGTGGGCGTCGAGGTCGCGCAGCACCTCGAGAAAATCCTGCCAGACGAAATGCGGCAGCATGAAGCGGTCGTGCAGCGCCGTGCCCCAGCGCACCGGCCGCCCCTCCAGCGGCGCCTGCCAGAAGCGCGCCAGAAGCGCGCGCACCAGCGCCTGCTGGGCAAGGCTCATCTTCGCGTCGGGCGGCATCTCGAAGCCGCGGAACTCGACCAGACCCAGCCGGCCGGTGGGTCCGTCGGGCGAGAAGAGCTTGTCGATGCAGATCTCCGCCCGGTGGGTGTTGCCGGTCACGTCGATCAGGATGTTGCGCAGGAGCCGGTCCACCAGCCAGGGCGGGGTCACTGCGCCCTGCCCCGCCGCCCCGTCCCCGCCCTGCCCCGGCGCGGCGATCTGGGACAGCGCGATCTCCAGCTCGTAGAGCGTGTCGTGACGGGCCTCGTCGATCCGCGGGGCCTGGCTCGTCGGGCCGATGAAGAGGCCCGAGAAGAGGTAGGAGAGCGAGGGATGCCGCTGCCAGTGCAGGATCAGCGACTTCAGCAGGTCCGGGCGGCGCAGGAAGGGGCTGTCGTCCGGGGTCAGCCCGCCGACGACCACGTGATTGCCGCCGCCGGTGCCGGTGTGCTTGCCGTCGATCATGAACTTGTCGGCGCCGAGGCGGCACTGCCGGGCATCTTCGTAGACGCCGTTGGTGATGGCGACGCAGTCGTCCCAGGTCTGCGCCGGGTGGACGTTGACCTCGATCACGCCCGGGTCGGGGGCGACGCGGATCACGTTCAGCCGTGCGTCGTGGGGCGGCGTGTAGCCCTCGATATGGATCGGCAGGCCAAGCTCGGATGCCGTCTCCTCCGCCGTGGCGAGAAGCTCCAGGTAGTCGTCCAGCGTCTCGACAGGCGGCATGAAGAGGCAGAGCCGTCCGTCGCGCAGCTCCATCGCGATGGCGGTGCGGACGGCCTCGCCCTCGGCCGTCAGCTCCTGCGCGACGACGGGCTGGCGGGGGCCGGCGCCGCGGGCCTCGGAGACGGGCTGTTCGTGGCCGGGGGTGATCTCCGGCAGGGCCGCGCCCTCCTCCGCCGCGATACGCTCCAGCTCCTCCAGCAGGCGCTGGCGGCGGGCCTGCGCCTCGGCGTGGAAATCGGGAAGCTCCGACCGGGGCGCGGCAGGGTCGGCGGGGTAGACGTAGGGGTAAGCCGAGGGCGAGACATAAGGCAGCCCGCCGAGCGGAAGGCGGAAGCCCGCCGGGCTGTCGCCCGGGATCAGGAAGAGATGCCCGCGCCGCGTCTTCCAGTGCTCCGAGCGCCAGCGCGGGCCCGCGGCCCGGGCCTGCCAGAGCCGTTGCAGCGGCAGCACGTGGCCCGCCGCGTTGCCGAGCCCGCGGGAGAAGACACGGGCGATGCGGGCGCGCATCTCCGGGTCCTTCAGCCGTGAATCCTCGGGCGTCACGTTCAGCGGCAGGTCTGCCTCTTTCAGGATCCAGTCGGCCGGATCCTCGTAGGCCGGCTGGACGTAATCAGCGCCGAGGCCGAGGTTCTCGGCAAAGCGCGCCATGAAGGCCCCGGCCGCCTCGGGCGTCGAGGGGGCGGAGGTCTCGGTCGCCACCAGGTCCGCGTTCTTCCAGACCGGCTTGCCGTCGCGCCGCCAGTAGAGCGAGAAGGTCCAGCGCGGCAGCGTCTCGCCCGGGTACCACTTGCCCTGGCCGTAGTGCAGGAAGCCTTCGGGGGCAAACCGTTCGCGCAGGCGGCGGATCAGCCTGTCGGCGCGGTCGCGCTTGGTGGGGCCGACGGCGGCGGTGTTCCACTCCGCGCTTTCGAAATCGTCGATGGAGACGAAGGTCGGCTCGCCGCCCATGGTCAGGCGCATATCCTGCTTTGCCATCACCGCATCGACCTGCCGGCCGAGCGCGTCGAGCGCGTCCCAGGCCTCGTCGGAGAACGGCCTGGTGATCCGCGGATGCTCTGCCACGCGGGTGACGCGCATGTCGAAGTCGAAATCCGTCTTCGGCGTGCCGGCGGAGGAGAAGCCGCCGACGATGGGCGCCGCGTTGCGGTAATGCGGCGTGGCGGCGAGCGGGACGTGACTTTCGCCGGTCAGCAGGCCCGAGGTCGGGTCCAGCCCGATCCAGCCCGCGCCGGGCAGGTAGACCTCGCACCAGGCGTGCAGATCGGTGAAGTCGTGATCGGTCCCCGCCGGGCCGTCCAGCGAGACGAGATCGGGCTTCAGCTGGATCAGGTAGCCCGAGACGAAGCGCGCCGCAAAGCCGAGGTTGCGCAGAAGCTGCACCAGCAGCCAGCTCGTGTCCCGGCAGGAGCCCTTGGCAAGGCCGAGCGTTTCCTCGGGGCTTTGCACGCCGGGCTCCATCCGGATGACGTAGCCGATCTCGCGCTGCAGCCGCGCGTTCAGCTCGACAAGAAAGGTGACCGTGTTGGGCGCCGAGGCCGGGAGCGTGGCGAGAAGCCGCGTCAGCAGCGGGCCGGCGGGCTCTGGCGTGCGGTACATCCTCAGGTCGTCGGCGAATTCCTCCGGATAGGCGAAGGGCCAGGCCTCGGCGCTCGCCTCCACGAAGAAGTCGAACGGGTTGTAGACGGTCATGTCGGCGACAAGGTCGACCTCGATCTTCAGCTCGCGCACGGGTTCGGGGAAGACGAAGCGGGCCAGCCAGTTGCCGTAGGGATCCTGCTGGTGGTTCACGAAATGCCCGCCGGGAGAGACCTTCAGGGAATGCGAGACCACGCGCGTCCGGCTGTGCGGCGCGGGCCTGAGGCGCAGGATCTGGGGACCGAGCGTGACCGGGCGGTCATACTTGTAATGGGTCAGGTGGTAGACATTCGCGAGGATGGCCATCGTTGCGTCTGCTGCTCCCAGTCATGCGGGCCAAGCAGAACGTGCCGGGGCGGTGGTGTAAAGCCTCGGATGGCGCAATGCCGCCGGATCGGGCGTTGGCGGCGCCTTCGGCCCCCGAAATGCCAGCCGGATGAGCGTATTGGGGACGGGCCCGCCGAGGCATGGCCCGGCATGGCGCCGTTCGGCGCGGGCGGCGCGCGCCTTAACCCGCCAGCGCGGCGAGCATCCGGTCGACCCCCTCGGCCGTGGTCATGACCCCGGGCGAGAGCCGCAGCACCTGCCCGCGGGCATCGGCGAAGGAGCCCGCCGCGCGGAAGCGGGCAAGGACCTCGGCCGGCGCCGCGCTTTCGGGCAGGTGAAGCATGACGCTGCCGCCGCGCTCCGCCTCCGCCCTCGGGCTGACCAGCGGCAGTCCGAGCGCGTCGAGCCCCTCGATGATCCGGGCCGAGAGCGCGCGGTTATGGGCGAGGATCGTGGCATGGTTCTGGCCCGCGTGCCAGTCGAGCGCGGGCAGGCTCGCCAGCGCCGCGACGGTGCCCGGCGTGCCATGATCGAAGCGGCGGGCGTCGGGGGCGTAGGCGAAGCTGTCGAGCGCCCAGGAGAAGGGATCGGGCTGGCTGAACCAGCCGCGAAGCTCCGGCTGGCAGGCCGCGATCAGGGGGGCCGAGACCTGCAGGATGCCCGCGCCGGGCGTGCCGCACATCCACTTGAGGCTCGTCGAGATCGCGAAATCCACCGCGGGTTCCGCCACGCTGAACGGCAGAAGCCCGGCCGCCTGAGTGATGTCGACGCCGACGAGGCTGCCCATCTCACGCGCCTGCGCCACCAGCGGCGCGAGGTCGATCCGGTGCGAGGAGGTCGAGCTGACCCAGGTCAGCAGCGCGAGGCCCACGTCCGGGCCCCAGCGGTCGAGGAAATCCTCGTCCTGCACCCAGCTCGCGCCCTGGCGCAGGGGCACTGTGTCGAGCGTGAAGCCCAGCCGCGGCGCGAGACCGGCCAGCAGGAAATGGAGCGAGGGGAAGCAGTCGGCCGCAACCAGCACGCGCTTGCCCTTGAGCCGGCTCTCGGGCAGCGCGGTGACGAGCGCGTGGAAGGCGGCAGTGACGTTCTCGGCGGTGGTCAGCGTGCCCTCCGGCGCGCCGATCAGCGCGCGCCAGCGGTCGATGAAGCGCTGGCGGAGGGGCATGACATAGCCCCATTGCCCGTCATCCGCCGCGCCCCAATGGGCGGCGAAATCGGCCATGGCGGCGGCGAGGTCGCGGTCCTTGCCGGGATAGATCCCGATGGAATGATAAAGGAAATAGGCCTCGCCGTTCTGCATCTCTCACTTTCCGTGCCGGTCGCGGGGCCGGGGCCCCGCCTGTTTCGCCCTTATACCCGGTGCAGCGCCAGCGCCACGCCCTGCCCCACACCGACGCAGAGCGTGGCTAGCGCGGCCTTGCCGCCGCCCTCGGCCAGCGCGCGCGCGGCGGCCAGCGCGATCCGGGCGCCGGACATGCCGAGGGGATGGCCCAGCGCGATCGCGCCCCCATGCGGGTTCACCTGCGCCGCGTCATCCGGCAGGCCCCAGGCGCGCAGGCAGGCCAGCGCCTGTGCCGCGAAAGCCTCGTTCAGCTCGATCACGTCATAGTCGGCAGGGGCAAGGCCGTTGCGGGCCTGAAGCCGCTCCAGCGCCGCGACGGGCCCCAGCCCCATCACACGCGGCGCGAGCCCCGCGCTGGCCGAGGCGCCGATCCGGGCGAGCGGCGTCAGCCCGTGCCGCGCCACCGCCGCGCCGGAGGCCAGCAGCAGCGCCGCCGCCCCGTCATTGACGCCGGAGGCGTTGCCCGCCGTCACCGTCCCGCCCGCGCGGAAGGGGGCCTTGAGCGCCGCGAGTCTTTCCAGGCTGGTCGCGCGGGGATGCTCGTCCGCCGACACGGTGACCGCCTCGCCCCGGCGCTGCGGGATCGTGACGGGGGCAATGTCCCGCGCGTGCCAGGCGGCATCGTAGCGCGCTTGGCTGCGCAGCGCGAAGGCGTCCTGATCGGCGCGCGAGACGGCCCGCTCGGCGGCGACATTCTCGGCCGTTTCGGGCATCGACTCGATCCCGAATTCCGCCGCGATCCGCTTGTGGACGAAGCGCCAGCCGATGGTCGTGTCGTGGATCTCGGCGCGGCGGTCGAAGGCGCTCTCGGCCTTGGCCATGACGAAGGGCGCGCGGCTCATGCTCTCCACTCCGCCGGCGATCACCAGCTCCGCCGCGCCGGTGGCGATGGCCCGCGCGCCGAGGATCACCGCGTCGAGGCCGGAGGCGCAGAGACGGTTGACGGTCAGCGCCGGCACGGTCTCTGGCAGGCACGAGAGCAGCACCGCCATGCGGGCGACGTTGCGGTTGTCCTCGCCGGCCTGGTTGGCGCAGCCGAGGATCACCTCGTCGACCGGCAGGTTGCGCCCATCCAGAACCGCGTCGATCACATGGGCGGCGAGATCGTCCGGGCGCACGGCCGATAGCGCGCCGCCGTAGCGGCCGATAGGGGTGCGCTTGCCTGCGCAGAGGAAAACTTCGGTCATGCGAGCGCCTCCAGCGCCGGGGTGATCTGATAGCGGCCCTTCAGCTCTGCCGGGGCGGCGGCCTCCAGCGCGGCGAGCGTGGCGCGGACACGCGGCAGGCCGCGGGCACGGGCGGCGGCGAAGGGGCCACGCGGGAAATTGAGCCCGAGGCGCAGGGCGGTGTCGATATCCGCCTCGCTCACCCCGCCCTCGCCCAGAAGGCTTGCCGCCTCGTTGGCGAGTGTCGCCTCGATGCGGAGCGCGATGGCCTCGGCGTCTTCGGGCGGCGGGCCGGGCGGATCGGGGAAGAGAAAGCCGCGCCCGGTCTTGCGGCCGAGATCGCCGGCCTCCACCTGCCGCTCGAGGCTTGCGAAGACGTGGTAGCGGGGGTGGTTCCCCATCGCCTCGGCAAGGCCCCGCGTGGCGGCGAGGTTGATATCCGCACCGATCAGGTCGATCAGCGAGAACGGGCCCATCCGGTAGCCGGCGGCCAGCATCGCGGCATCGATCTCGGCGGCGCGGTGGCCGTCCTCCAGCAGCGCCAGCGCCTCGCCGTAGAAAGGCCGGGCGCAGCGATTGACGATGAAGCCGGGGCGGTCGGCGCAGGCGATGACGGTCTTGCCGGCGCCCTCGGTCAGCGCCCTGGCGCGGGCCAGCGCGGCGGTGGCGGTTGCGGGATGGGCGACCAGTTCCACCAGCTTCATCGCCGGAGCGGGGTTGAAGAAATGAAGGCCCAGCACCCGCTCCGGCCGTGCCGTTGCCCGCGCCAGCGCGCCGACGGAGAGCGAAGAGGTGTTGGTCGCAAGCACCGCCTCCGGCGCAAGCACGGCGTCGAGCTGGCCGAAGAGCGCGGCCTTGGGCTCCATCGCCTCGACGATCGCCTCGATGACGAGATCCGCCGGGGCCATCGCCTCGGGCCGCTCCACCACCTCCAACCGCGCGAGCGTCGTGTCCCGTGCCTCGCGGGTGAGCTTGCCGTCCCCCACCCGCCGGTCGAGCGATGCGGCGATGCGGGAGGCGGCGGTGGCGCGGCTCTCCTCCGAGAGGTCCGTCCCCAGCACCCGGCAGCCGGCCGAGGCGAAGACCTGCGCGATTCCGAGGCCCATCGCCCCCAGCCCCACGACGCCGATCACAGGTTCGGCCATGCCCGTCTCCCCTCTTCCGCTCCCCTGGGAAACTGGCGCAGACGAGGCGGTACTTCAAGCTTGAAATGAATCTTTACCTTCTGCATAGCGCGAAAACGGGGGTTCAAAGGGACCAGTCGGGGCTGGTTCAAAGCGGCGGCGCGTGCAGGTCGCGCTTGCAGTCCGCGGGCGGTTGGCCCGTGGTCGAAAAGGCCTCTACCCCGCAGACGCGGCAGCGGTATGCCGCGAGGCTTCCGCCCGAGCGGCCCTTGGTGCGCTGCCAGCGACAAGGGCGGCGCCTGCGGCGCGGCCGAAAGAGGAAGGCAAGCCCGAACAGCACGAGTAAGGCGAGAGCCCCATAGGCAAAGACGTCATCCGCGACCGCACCGGACGATGGCGAGGAGAGCCTTATCCAATGGGAGGTGAACTCCTTCATCCCGGTCAGCCTAGCCTGAAATGCGCCTACCGACAAAGGCCTGCGGGCGGGCCGATGTGCCGGGGCCGCCAGCACATTACAATACTCCAGGTGGCATTTCTCGACGAGATGCCGCCAAGGGTTGGTTTCGGTCTCGACCGAATCGAAGCCTCCATCGTAAGGATAAAGACAGATTTCGGCCCATTTCCGCCGCGCGGCCCGCCTCGTCACCCTCGTGGCCGGACCACAGGCCCCGAAGCACAACAAGACCGAAAGGCATGAAGATGAGCCGGAGACGGGCCCCCCCGCCCCACAGGTACCCGCCCCGGCCGCGCGGCGGCCTGCCCTTCCTGGGCCATATGCCTGCCTTCGCCGGCGACCAGCTCGGCTATCCGATCGCGGTCACGCGGGATTACGGCGACATGGTCGAGATGAACCTCGCCGGTTACCGCACCTGGCTCGTCAGCGACACCGCTGCGGTGGAGCAGGTCCTGGTCAGCGATCACCAGAAGTTCATCAAGACCCCCCTCATCTGGCGCCAGCTGACCGCGGTCTTCGGCACCGGCGTGCTGGCTTGCGAAGGCTCCCTCTGGCAGCACCAGCGCCGCATCGCCGCGCCCCCCTTCACGCCCCGTCGGGTGCAGGCCTATGACGGCAGGATCGTTTCCCTGGCGAAGAAGGAGGTCGACCGCTGGAAAGGCGATGCGACCTTCGACGTGCACCCGCCAATGATGAACCTGATGCTGCGCACCCTCACCGGGACCGTGTTCGACGCCGACACGGAATCCGAGGTGAAGATCATGGAGCACGCGCTGCGCCGGCTCCTGCACGAGATGTCCTATCGCTTCCGCCGCCCGGTGCTGATCCCGGACTGGCTGCCCCTGCCCTCCAACCGGCGCTACCTCAGGGCGATCGCGGATATCGACGGCGTGGTCGGCCGGATCGTGGCCGAGCGCAAGCGGGTCGGCACCGAGGGGCGGAACGACTACCTCTCCACCCTGCTGACCGCGAAGGACCAGCAGGGCCGGCCGCTGACGCCGAAGCAGATCCGCGACGACATGTTCAGCGTGCTCATCGCCGGGCACGAGACCACGGCGCTGACGCTGACCTTCACCTTCTACCTCCTGACCCAGCACCCCGAGATCCAGGCCCGGGTCATCGCCGAGATCGACGAGGTTCTGGGCGAGCGCGACGCCACCTCCGAGGACATCGCGCGTCTGAAGCTGACGAACGCGGTCATCCTCGAGTCGATGCGGGTCTATCCCGCCGCCTGGATGTTCGGCCGCGAAGCGATCGAGGATTGCGAGATCCAGGGCTACCACTGCCCCAAGGGCACGCAGATCCTGATCGCGCCCTGGGTGATCCACCGTGACGCCCGCCATTACGAGGATCCGGAGACGTTCCGCCCCGACCGATGGCTCGACGGCCTCGCCCAGAGGATCCCGCGCTGTGCCTTCCTGCCCTTCGGCGGCGGGCCCAGGATCTGCGTCGGCAACAGCCTCTCGATGATCGAGACGACGCTTTCGCTCGCCACGATCCTGCAGCGCGGCAGCGTCGAGTGGCGGGGCACCGCGCCGATCAAGCTCTACCCCTCCGCCACGATCATTCCCCAGGGCGGGGTGCCGATCGCCTTCAAACCCCGTGTGCAGGGCGCCGCGCCGGATCTGCGGCAGGAGCCCGCCGTGCCGGTGGGGGAGTAGGCGGCGCGGGGAGGGTCCGACGGGTCGCGCAGCCTCGCGCGGAGATGCCGCCACTGCGATGATCGACGCCCGCGGCGCCGATCCCGGCGCGGGCGACAGTGCCGGGCATTCGATCGAGAACCATTGGCCCGGAGATCGGCCGTGACCGCCGCGGGCTCTCCCGGATTGTTGAAAGCCGGTCGCCGATAGCCGGCCTCGGGCCTGGCGTCCTGGCACGGCCAAAGCGCCAAATATCCCGGCCCGACGCGATAGCGCGCTGGCGGATGGGGTGTCCCGCTGTCCGTCATAGTATTGGATCGCGGCACACGGAAATCTTCTACCTAAGGTAATGAAACTATGAAGAAACTGCGAGCATGTTCTTCCAGGCGACAACAGCCAACGGTATCCAACGGCTTGCAGGATGTTGGGAAAGAAGTTGGGAACAGATGCCAAAGAAGGCCAAGGAACTCAGTGCTATCGAAGTCAAGCGTTTGACGTCAGCGGGGTTCCACGCCGTAGGAGGCGTCGCCGGCCTCTACCTCGACGTCAACAAAAGGTCCGGCCGGTCATGGACCCTACGCACTACCATAGGAGGCCGCCGTCGAGATGTCAGGCTCGGAGACTATCCCGACGTCCCGCTCGCCGATGCCCGCGAGAAGGCACGACAGATGAAAGCGGCGATCTCTGGTGGCGCCGACCCCATCGCGGAACGCCGGGCTGCCCGCGCCGCAGCGATCGCCGAGCACAAAGCAGCGCTGACCTTCGAGAAGGCCGTGGACGATTATCTGTCCTCTGGCAAGCTCGACGGCAGGGTGCTGAAATAGTTGGCGATCCCGAACGGTTTCCCGTCGCATTGATGATCGACGTTCACTATCGGGTCCACCGACACCGAAGTCATGCGTGCCTGAAGCCAGTTTTCAATGTCACGCGGCCAATAGCCTCGGCAGCCGGGCAAGGTTGTTTGCGGCCATGGTGAGGATGAAGCGGGAGCGCAGGGCCCTGGGTCGGCCTGACGCCGTCGCGGAACCAATCCGGTGAACGCGATGTCTCGGGCGGCATCACCAAGGCAGGAGACGTCAACCTGCGCCGAGCCTTGTGTCAGGCCGCGACGGTCATGATGAACCGGGGGCGAGCGACGTGGCTGAGAACATGGGCTGCACAGGTCGCTCGCCGCCGCGGCGGGAGGCGCGCCATGGTCGCCCTGGCGCGCCGCATCAGCGTCATCCTGCACCGGATATGGGTCAATGACACCGACTTCCGGTCGGACATCGCGGTGTCTCATGTGGCCTAACGAGGTGAGCTCCCAACCGTTGCCTGTCTGAACGCAGGCCTTCGAGGTCCCCTAGGGACGCGGTTCCGATGATGCCGTGGTCAGGACTGTCGCCGATCCAGGTCGAGCACGCCTATGAGATGGGCACGTCGGAATTGCATTTGCACCAGCATCATGTTGGCAGCCATTGCGCTGACCACGGACCGAAGCATGTACCCGGGGCGATCTCAGACGAAGGCAGCGGCCACAGAACGACGGCTCAAACTAAGCTGATGCGAAAGCCGCACCTCAGCGGCCGGTGCCTTATGTGCGAAATGGCTTGACCGGGACGTCCCCGTTACGGAAGTCCTGACCCTACGAAGGCTTACCTCGGCGGATATGGTTCGGCCCCCGACATGTCGCACCGCCCCCACCGGACGCAAATCTGGACACCCCGAAGAGCGGCATATCCCCGCGGTTTCGGCCCGAGGCAATTGACCTTCCCTCGCTGCCGCATGATGATTTTCACGACGTTACCCTTATGAGACCCGCGCCGCAGCGACCGGAGCAGACCCTGAGAGGCAGGATGCCTGACTATACGCTCTACTACTGGCCGATCCCGTTCCGGGGTCACTTCGTGCGTTACGTTCTGGCGCATGTCGGCGCCGAATGGGAGGAGCCGGGGGCGGAGGCACTGCTGGCATTGAAAGATGCGACCCCGGCGGATCAGCCCTATCCCTTCATGGCGCCGCCCCTGCTTCATGACCTCAGAGCAGATCGCTGGCTCAGCCAGATGCCCGCGATCGTCATGTATCTCGGCCGCAAGCATGGGCTGGCAGGCGATCCGGACGAGGCGCTGCGGCTGGTGTCGGATGCCGCCGACATCCTGCTGGAGATCACCCGGCACCATGGCGACCAGATGTGGGATCGGCCCGCGTGGGAAGCCTTCACGGACACACGGCTGCCGCGATGGATGCCGCTGCACGAGGCGCTGGCTGCCAGGGGCCGGTTCGACGCGGAGAAGCCGGGGTTGGCGGAACTGACGCTCGCAGCCCTCTGGCACACGATGGTAGATCGCCTGCCGGGCCTGCGCCCCCTGCTCTCGGCCAATGCGCCGAGAGTGGAGACCCTCGTAGACGCCGTCGCAGCCCTGCCCGGGATCGCGACGATGCGGGCGGGCTGGGATCGGCAGGGTGCGGGCTACTGCGGCGGCCAGATCGAGGCCTCGCTTCGGGCCATGCTCGCTGGCGGGGACTGACGAAGGCATCTCCC
>NZ_RRYH01000016.1 GCF_004010155.1 Solirhodobacter olei
GTCCTCCCACACAATGGCAGGAAGTGAATCAGAGCTTCAAAGCAAACGCAACTGTAGTACTAGAAATCCTGAAGAACCAGCATGAATACTGAATCTTCACAGATCGGCGGCATCGAGGTCGAGATCGTGCGCAAGGCGATCAAGAATCTGCATATAGGCTGCTATCCGCCGGAGGGTCGAGTCAGGGTCGCGGCCCCCTTAGGCGTAAGCGACGATGCCATCCGCATAGCCGTGCTGACCAAGATGCAGTGGATCAAGCGAAAGCAATCGCAGTTTCTGAGGCAGGAGCGCCAGACGGAGCGCCGGTTCGTCTCAGGGGAGACGCATTTCCTGTTTGGCAGATCGCTCCGACTGGACGTTCAAAGGTGGGACAAGAATATCCACAGAATCTCACCCCAGGGCGGTGACCGCCTTGTCATGAAGGTTCCGAACAGCAGTACGGCCGAACAAATGCAGCGTAGAATGGATACTTGGCTGAAAGCCAAACTTCGGATCTACGCAGCACCCCGGATTATATTCTGGGCGAGTCGTCTGGAACGGAGCCCCAAAAAATGGGGCATTCGGCCAATGAAAACGAAATGGGGCAGCTGCAATCCGGATAGAGGGATCGTCTGGCTGAATGCAGAGCTCGCAAAGAAGCCGGAGCGCATGATTGACTATGTTGTTTTACATGAGATGGCCCATTTGGTTACTCCCAGGCATGACAGATGCTTCACGGATATTCTTGATCGGGAGTTGCCGCGCTGGAGGGAAATCCGGAACGAGCTGAATACCCTTCCGGTACCTGCCTGGGTTCGCTAACTTCGAGAGAGTTCATGACCACAGTAAACGACCCACACAGCCTTCGGGAAGAAATTGAGGTCGCCTATAAGGCCAGCGGCAACACCCTCGGCTGGCGACTGCTCTACAGTCCCGCCTCTGTGTTGTCGCACGCAAATGTTGCATTCATCGGCCTGAACCCCGGCGGCGACCAGATCCAGCCCGAGCATCCCGATATTTCAACCCAAGTAGGATCCGCCTATGAAGACGAGGCTTGGGGCGGTTATCCACCGGGCGAGAGCCCCCTGCAACGACAGGTGCAGGCGCTGTTCGGCAGGTTGCGAATACGCCCCGATCAGGTGCTGGCCGGAAATCTGGTACCTTTTAGGTCTCCGACTTGGAAATCTCTTGTCGGGCGCGACGATGCGCTCGCGTTCGGCTCCAACCTATGGACAGAAATTCTTGCGGCGGCCCGGCCAAGTCTGGTCATTTCTATGGGTAACGAGACAACATTCGCACTCGCGAGGCTGCTTGATGTCAAACACCCTGCACGACGGGAAGTCGGTTGGGGCAGAGTGACTGCGACCCGCGGTGTATCGGCAGACGCCGCCACAATGTTGATCGGCCTCCCGCACCTTTCCCGCTTCCGGATCATCACGAGGCCGGAAAGTGCCAGGCGGCTCTCCGGCATCTTTGGTGAATGGTGGAGCTAAGTGGCAGACCTGCGTCGGGGCGAAAGTGGCATTCGCTGTGTCCGCCGCCTCGCGACATTCCCGGCGTCGATCGAAAGGTGGGATGGGATCGCCGCAAGCCGTCCGGCGCCGTCGTCAAGAGTGTCCGCTCACGAGGCGATGGGATATTCTGGGCGAGCCTGGAACGGCAGCTGGCCGTTAGAGCGCCACTTTGTATTCCTGCACCGTGTTGCCTCCATCGACGACAATCATCTGGCCTGTGACGTAGCTCGCTTCTTCGCTCGCCAGGAACACCGCGACATGGCCAATTTCCTCGGGCGTGCCGGGGCGACCTATGGGGGTATGATGGCCGGCGACAATCTCGGCCTCGGAGCTCGATCCCGTCTGGATCCAACCCGGTCCGATGCAATTGACCGTCACGCCAGAAGCACCCGCCTCGATTGCCAATGCACGGGTCATACCCAGCATGCCGGACTTTGCCGCGGCATAGACAGAGCCGCCCGCGATGCCGACCACTGGCCCAGTGACCGAGGACATCTGCACGATGCGCCCGTAGCGACGTTCGATCATGCCGGGCAACACCGCACGCGTCACCAGGAAGGCTGTTTTCAAGCTGATATCGATGCCATAGTCCCAGGCTTCCTCGGTCATCTTCTGCATCTCATCCGCAGCGACATCGCCGCCTATCTGCGTCATGCCGGCATTGTTGACCAGGATATCTATGCCGCCCAGGCGGGCGGTGACCTCGGCGACCAAACTGGTCACCTGATCCGCCTTGGTCAGATCAGCGGGCCGTGCGAAGGCGGTGGTCTCGTCGGCACCAAGTTCGGCCAACCGGTGGAAGATCCGATCAGTAGTTGAGGTGATCGCCACCTTTGCGCCAGCCGCCAGCAGCAGTC
>NZ_RRYH01000017.1 GCF_004010155.1 Solirhodobacter olei
CTTGCCCGAAACTCCGCTCATTGTGGGCTTCCTTTCTTGGTGTGGGCTTGCCAAGCCGAGGCCTGAGTTGGCGCCTTCGCTCTCTGAGCCACAAGGCCTAACGGGCTATTCTACGCTAATGACGTTGCCGAACTGCCGCATAGAAACTGATCAGGGAACCACACCGGACGGCTTCACTGCTCCAAGTTAGACGCCACCGAACAAGCTTCGCAGCGGCACGAATGGGGCATCGGCCAACTGCGAAACCTGTCAGCCTCCGACATGACCAGGTGGCATGGTGCCCGTGTCAGCGAGTTGCTCGCCGGGTTTAATCGTGCCTTTTAGGTCCGAGGCACGTTGCGCGTTTCAGACCGCGCGGGAGCACCGACTGGGCCTACATCCTGAGGAGTTCGGGCTGGAGCGGGACATTTGCGATGTCACCCTCTGGCTTATCGCAAAATTCCGGGTTTCTCTGGTGCTCCTGTACGTCCACCGGCATTATACGGACCGAGGCCGGGAAATCGCCGGCGTCACGGTGATGGCGGCCTCCAAGACCCTCAATCCGCTGGCTCTGGCCGCACGTGACGCGTTTCTTGCACTCGGTTACACGATCGAAAACACCCACACGGATACCTACGAATATCCGCTCTGTAATGGCAATCACTCGAGCCACGAGACATTGGCGGCGTACGATCGTATCGAGAAGGCCTTACGCATGTAGCGATCAACATGAAGGCGCGATAGGATCCCGATCAAAGGGCGGCGCAAGCCGCCCTTCCTCGTTTCTGGGCATTAGCCGCGCCGCAAAATAAGGCCTCCACGCTCAGGGCAGATCACTGGGTCCACCAGCGTAAAATCTGCACATCGGGCCGCCGCCTCTTCCTTGTCTTTCATACACTGAACCCGAAACCCCGAAGTTCTCGCGGTCCGCGCCCCAAGAACCCCATCAGAAATTTGAATAGCGCTTGAGGATCATGAATTCGCACCCTAAGTCCATCGGGACAGAGGTGAAACCTCCGCTCGATCCAATCGAGACAAAAGATTTGAGAAATCCTGCCTTTCGAGCCGATTGGCGTCTTTTGCCTGTAAAATTGCCATTTCGACCCCGCCAGTGGCTAAGATTTGGTAGTCAAAATAAAATAACACCCGCGCCCCGCGCCTCAGCCGCATTTCGAATAGCCGCAGTTGGCGCAGGTCATGCAGCCCTCGACCATCCGCATCTCGTAGCTGCCGCAGCTCGAGCAGGCCTTGCCGCGCGGTGCGCCGGCGGGGGGCGCGAGATCGGCCGTCGGGTCGCCCTTCAGGCCCAGCCCCTCGCCCTCGATGAAGCCGATCTGGATCAGGTGCCTCTCGATCACCCCGCCGATCGCCGCCAGGATGGAGGGTACGTATTTCCCCTGCATCCACGCCCCGCCGCGCGGATCGAAGACCGCCTTCAGCTCCTCCACCACGAAGGAGATGTCACCCCCCCGCCGGAACACCGCCGAAACCATCCGCGTCAGCGCCACGGTCCAGGCGAAATGCTCCATGTTCTTGGAGTTGATGAAGACCTCGAACGGCCGCCGCCGCCCGCCCACGACGATGTCGTTGATGGTGATGTAGATCGCATGCTCGCTGTCGGGCCACTTCAGCTTGTAGGTCGCCCCTTCCAGCTCTTGCGGCCGGTCGAGCGGCTCGGAGAGGTAGACGACCTCGCCCAGCGCCGCCGCCTGCGCCTGCTGCGCCTCCTCCGCCGGGGTCGCCTCGGCCTTTTCCGACACCGCGAGAACCGAGCCCGTCACGTCGTTCGGCCGGTAGGTGGTGCAGCCCTTGCAGCCCTGGTCCCAGGCCGCCATGTAGACGTCCTTGAACGCCTCGAAGCCGATGTCGACCGGGCAGTTGATGGTCTTGGAGATCGAGCTGTCGACCCACTTCTGCGCCGCCGCCTGCATCTTCACATGCTCCAGCGGCGCCAGCCGCTGCGCGTCGACGAAATAGTCCGGCAAGGGCTCCTCCCCGAACTTCTCGCGCCAGAGGTTGACGGCGTAATCCACCACCTCCTCCTCGGTGCGGCTCCCGTCCTTCTGCAGCACCTTGCGCGTATAGGCATAGGCGAAGACCGGCTCGATCCCGGAGGAGACATTGCCGGCGTAAAGGCTGATCGTCCCCGTCGGCGCGATCGAGGTGACGAGCGCGTTGCGGATGCCGTGCTCGGCCACCGCGGCGCGGATGTCCTCGTCCATCTGGCTCATGTTGCCGGAGGCGAGGAAGCCCTCGGCGTCGAAAAGCGGGAACGCCCCCTTCTCCTTCGCCAGGTCCACCGAGGCGAGATAGGCCGAGCGCGCGATGGCCTTCATCCAGCCCTCGGTCACCGCCGCCGCCTTGTCCGACCCGTAGCGCAGCCCCAGCATCAGAAGCGCATCGGCAAGCCCGGTGACGCCAAGCCCGATCCGCCGCTTCGCTTCCGCCTCGGCCTGCTGCTGCGGCAGCGGGAAGCGGCTGGCGTCGACGACATTGTCCATCATCCGCACGGCCGTGCGCACCAGGTCGTCGAGCGCGGCGAGGTCCATCTCCGCCCCGGCCTCGAACGGCTGGGTGACGAGGCGGGCGAGGTTGACCGAGCCCAGCAGGCAGGCGCCATAGGGCGGCAGCGGCTGCTCGCCGCAGGGGTTGGTCGCCGCGATGGTCTCGACGTAGTTGAGGTTGTTCATCGCGTTGATGCGGTCGATGAAGATCACGCCCGGCTCGGCGTAATCGTAGGTCGAGCGCATGATCCGGTTCCACAGGTCCCGCGCCTTCAGGGTGTGATAGACCTTGCCGTCGAAGACCAGCTCCCACGGGCCGTCGGCCTTCACCGCCGCCATGAAGGCATCGGTGACGAGGACCGAGAGATTGAACATGCGCAGGCGCGCCGGATCCTGCTTGGCCTCGATGAAGCTTTCGATATCCGGGTGGTCGCAGCGCATCGTCGCCATCATCGCGCCGCGGCGCGAGCCGGCGGACATGATGGTGCGGCACATCGCGTCCCAGACATCCATGAAGGACAGCGGCCCCGAGGCATCCGCCGCCACCCCATGCACCGCCGCGCCCCGCGGCCGGATGGTGGAGAAGTCATAGCCGATGCCGCCGCCCTGCTGCATCGTCAGCGCGGCTTCCTTCAGCTGGTCGAAGATCCCGCCCATCGTGTCCGGGATCGTGCCCATGACGAAGCAGTTGAAGAGGGTGACGGAGCGCCCGGTCCCCGCGCCGGCGGTGATCCGCCCGGCCGGCAGGAAGCGGAAATCCTCCAGCGCGGTATAGAATTTCTCTTCCCATTTCGCCGGCGCCTTCTCGACCGAGGCGAGCGCGCGGGCGATCCGCCGCCAGCTGTCTTCCAGCGTGGCATCGATCGGCGTGCCATCGGCATCCTTGAAGCGGTATTTCATGTCCCAGATCTGCTCGGCGATCGGGGCGGCAAAGCGGGTCATCGGGGAATCCTTCGGGCTTTGGGCAGGGCTCTCCACCATACGCCTTGCTCTCCGCAACCGCTAGCCTAAGTTGATCGTCAAAACCCACCATCTAGAGCAATCCCGTGGCCGATTCCGATTATGTCAACCTTCTGAAACTCTGCGTCGGCGCCGATGCGGTGGAAGATCTGATCGACTGGCAGGACCGCCGCCGGGCAGAAACGCCGGGCTGGGAGACCTGCCACGTCACCCGGATGTGGCCGAAGCGAGAGGCCGAGGTACTGGCGGGCGGATCGCTCTACTGGGTTTTCAAGGGCCTAGTGCTGGCGCGTCAGCGCATCCTGCGGCTGGACGAGCGCCGGGGGCAGGACGGGATCCTGCGCTGCGCCATCATCCTTGATCCGCAGGTGATCCGCACCGAACCGCAGCCCCGCCGCCCGTTCCAGGGCTGGCGCTACCTCGACCCGGCCGAGGCCCCGCGCGACCTGAACGTGAACCGGGAACGCGAGGACAGCCTGCCCCCGTCGCTGGCCGCCGCGCTGGCCGAGATCGGCGTTCGCTGAGCCTTAGGCATAGCGCCTCGGCCCGAGCCAGCTGCACACCCTCAGCTTTTTCCTGGCCCAAATACTCCCTTCGGCCCGAAAGAGCGTCGCGCAGCGACGCCGGGCCAGCGCCCGTCCGCCCCCAAGGGCGGGCGCTACTGGTGAGTCCTCATTCCGGCAAACCGAAGGGGGCGATTAAACCATAAACGGACAGACCGGCAGCGCCGCCAGCGCCCACCCGCGGACGAGCCCCGGCCCTCCTCAGCGTAGGGTGCGCATTCATTGCGCACCACCACCCCGACCACCCCGCGCGGGAACCGCTCACCCCTGCCCCGGCACCTTCTGCAGCAGCGGCATCAGCTCGGCCATCTCCGGCCCGTGGTCCATGCCCGTCAGCGCCCGGCGCAGCGGCATGAAGAGGCCCCGCCCCTTCCGCCCGGTCGCGGCCTTCACCGCGGCGGTCCATTCGCTCCAGCTCTCCGGCCCCCAGGGCCGCGGCGGCAGCATCGCCAGCGCCTCGGCGACGAAGGCCTCGTCCTCCGGCGCGACCATCGGCTCCGCCCCGTCGCGCACCAGCGCCCACCAGCCGTCGAGATCGCCGAGCACGCCGATGTTGCCCTTCACGACCTCCCAGAACCGCTCCGCCTGCGCCTCGGGCACACCGATCCCGGCCAGCCGCCCGGCCACGGCCGCGAACGGCAGCGCCTGCACATAGGCCCGCGTCAGGGGCTTCAGGTCGTCGGCGTCGAACTTCGTCGGCGCCGCCCCGAAGGTGGAGATGTCGAACCCCTCGATCAGCTCCTCGATCGAGCCTGCAAGCTCCACCGGCTGCGACGAACCGAGCCGCGCCATCAGCGACAGAAGCGCCATCGGCTCGATCCCCTGCGCGCGCAGGTCCCGCAGGCTCAGCGTCCCCAGCCGCTTCGACAGCGCCTCTCCCTGCGGCCCGGTCAGCAGGCTGTGGTGGGCGAAGCTCGGGGCCTTGCCGCCCAGCGCCTGGATGATCTGGATCTGCGTCGCGGTGTTGGTCACATGGTCCGCCCCGCGCACCACATGGGTGATCCCCATGTCGCTGTCGTCGACCGAGGAGGCGAAGGTATAAAGCACCTGCCCGTCCGCCTTGATCATCACCGGATCGGAGACCGAGGCCGCGTCGATCGAGATCGGGCCCAGGATCCCGTCCACCCACTCGATCCGCTCCTGGTCGAGGAGGAACCGCCAGTAGCCCGGCTTCTCCGCGCGCAGCGCGTCCTTCTCGGCGTCGCTCAGATGCAGGCCGGAGCGGTCATAGACCGGCGGCTTGCCCATGTTGAGCTGCTTCTTGCGCTTCAGGTCCAGCTCCAGCGGCGTCTCGAAGACCTCGTAGAACCGCCCCTTGGCGCGCAGATCCTCCGCCGCCTCCTCGTAGCGGCCGAGGCGGGCCGACTGCCGCTCGATCCGGTCCCAGGTGATCCCCAGCCATTCCAGGTCCTGCAGGATCCCGTCGATGTATTCCTGCTTCGAACGCTCCTGGTCGGTGTCGTCCAGACGCAGGATGAACGTCCCGCCGGACTTTCGCGCGATCAGGAAGTTCATCAGCGCCGTGCGCAGGTTGCCGACGTGGATATAGCCGGTGGGAGACGGGGCGAAACGGGTGACGGTCATGGGCTTGCTCCTGTTGGCCCCGCTCTTTCACAAAGGCCCGTGCTTGTCCATATGAAGGGGCGGGAGGGCACGCGCCATGGCAGACGAAACCGGCTGGGCCGAGGTGCCCGCCCCCGACGAAGCCGTGATCGAGGCGCTGGCCCGCGCGGCGCTGGCCACCCTGCCCGCGGCCTTCCGCGCGCGGGCCGAGGCCGTGGCCCTCCGCATCGCCGACCTCGCCCCCGACGAGATGCTGGAAGAGCTGGGCCTGGATGATCCGTTCGAGCTCACCGGCCTCTACGACGGCATCCCGCTGACGCAGAAATCCGTCCTCGACCAGCCCGACGGCCCCGATACCGTCTGGCTCTTCCGCCGCGCCATCCTCGACGAATGGGCCAGCCGCGGCGACGTCGCGCTCGGCGATCTCGTCGCCAATGTGGTGGTCCACGAGATTGCGCATCACTTCGGCTGGTCCGACGACGACATCGCCAGCATCGACCGCTGGTGGGAGTGACGCCAGCATTCCCCCCGCGCCCCCGCATTCCGTGCTATGCTAAGACGATCGAGGCCCTTGCACGAGGCACGCGGCCATGCGCCGAGCCCGATCAAGCGCGATCCTGGGCCTTCTGGCCCTCCTCGCCGCCGCCCCCGCGACGGCCCGGCGTGCCGCGCCGCCCGCGACTCCCGCAACCGAGCCCGCCCTCCCGCTGATCCGCGTCAACATCGTCGGCTCCCGTCCCGACGGCACGCCCGATGATCGCCGCGGCACGCTGGACGGGCTGCGCGCCGCTCTCGGCCTGTCCCCGGCGGAGGCAGAGCGCATCCGAGCCTCCACCGGCATCGTGCTCTGCGCCGAGGAGGGCGAGGCGATGCGCCCGCTCGCCTCCGGCGTCCTCGTCGGCGACGGCGCCGCCATCGCCACCGCGGCCCATGTCCTGCGCGACCCGAAGAAGGACTGGGCGCCGCTCCCCGCGGGCAGCCGCTGCCTGTTCCGCACCCAGGCAAAGCCGGCGGAAACCGTGCCGCTGCGCATCGACGCAACAGAGGTCCTCGGCTCTGGCGGGCGCGACAATTTCTGGGATCCGAACGATTACGCCGTGGTCCGCCTCGCGCACCCGCTCACCAACCCGGCTGCGCAGGGCTTCCCCATCGCCGCCGCACCGGTAGCAGAGGGCACGCCGGTCCTGCTGATCTCCGGCTTCCAGAGCGATCTGGTCGCCAAGCTCGGCCTCGCCACCCCGATCGCCCAGCGCGCCCGGGTGGAGACGGCCGACCCCATCGAGGGCAACGCCCCCCGCGCCATCTACCTCGCCGGCGCCATGGACACCGGCGGCTCCGGCGGCGCGATGCTGGTGCGCAGCCACGGCAGCCTCGCGCTGGCCGCCATCGTCTCCTCCACCGGCAATATCAGTCGCAACGGCTTTCCCTTCAGTCTCGCCATGCGCAGCTTCGTCCGCGTCATCGCGGTCGAAGGAACGTTCCGCTCGGCCGTGGAGGCGCTGACGCTGGCCCGCCTCCTGCCCGCGCCGGAGGCTCCGCACCCCTGAGCCGCGCCCCCCCGGCCCGGCTCAGCTCTCGTCGCGCCAGCGGTTGACAATGGGGTAGCGCCGGTCAAGCCAGAAGGCCCGCGTGGTCAGCCGCGTCCCCGGGGCCGCCTGGAACCGCTTCCACTCGGCGCCGTAAAGCAGCCCCTCGACCTTCTTGACCACCGCGCGCTCGAACCCGGCCGCCACGATCTCCGCCACCGACTGCTCGCCCTCGATCAGCCGCTCCAGGATCTCGTCCAGCACCGGGTAGGGCGGCAGCGAATCCTCGTCCTTCTGGTCGGCCCGAAGCTCCGCCGAGGGCGGCTTTTCGATCACCCGTGCCGGGATCACCTCGCCTGCGGGACCCTTCATCCAGTCGCGATGTTCGCGGTTGCGCCAGCGGCAGGTCTCGAAGACGCGGGTCTTGTAAAGGTCCTTGATCGGATTGAACCCGCCCGCCATGTCGCCGTAGATCGTGCAATAGCCCACCGCCACCTCGGACTTGTTGCCCGTGGTCAGCAGCATCTCCCCGAACTTGTTCGACAGCGCCATCAGCAGCAGCCCGCGCAGGCGGCTCTGGATGTTCTCCTCGGCCACGCCCTCGGCCGTCCCGGCGAAAAGATGCGCCAGCGCGCCGCCCACCGCGGCCTTCGGCCCGGCGATGGGGACCTCGTCCAGCCGGCAGCCCAGCGCCCGCGCCACCGCCGCCGCATCCTCCAGCGAATGGGGCGAGGTGAACTCCGACGGCAGCATCACGCAGCGCAGGTTCTCCTGCCCCACCGCATCCGCCGCGATCGTGGCGACCAGCGCCGAGTCGATCCCGCCCGACAGGCCCAGCAGCACCTTCGAGATCCCGCTCTTGCGCAGGTAATCCCGCAGGCTCAGCACCATGGCGTGGTAATCCTGCTCCCAGTCGTCGGGCTGCGGGGCCAGCACGCCGGGCAGCGCCCGCCAGCCGTCCGGGCCCAGCTCGAAATCGACATGGGCGACGGCCTCCTCCATCGCCGGAAGCTGCACGGCGAGTTGCCCGCCCGGGTTCAGCACGAAGCTCGCCCCGTCGAAGACCTGGTCGTCCTGCCCGCCCACGGCGTTGAGGTAGACCAGCGGCAGCCCGGTCTCGACGACGCGCGAGACCATGAGGTTCATCCGCAGGTCCATCTTCCGCCGCCGGTAGGGGGACCCGTTGGGAATGAACAGAACCTCCGCCCCGGTCTCGGCCAGCGTCTCGGTCACGTCGTCGAACCAGGCATCCTCGCAGACCGGCGTGCCGATCCTGAGCGGCCCGATCCGGTAGGGGCCGGAGATCGCGCCGGCCTCGAACAGACGCACCTCGTCGAAGACATCGTCATTCGGCAGGTGATGCTTCAGCACACGCGCCACCACCTTGCCGCCGGACAGGATGTGATAGGCGTTGTAAAGCGCCCCGCCCTCCCGCCAGGGCGCGCCCACGCCCAGCGCCGGGCCCTCGGCACAGTCGGCGGCGAGCCGCTCGACGGCGCGCATCGCGTCCTCGGCAAAGGCGGGTTTCATCACCAGATCCTGGGTCTGGTAGCCGGTGACGAACATCTCCGGCAGCATCACCAGTTGGGCGCCCGCCGCACGGCCCTCCTCCCAGGCTGCCCGCACCTTGGCGCAGTTGGCCGCGATCGCGCCAACGGTCGGGTCAAGCTGGGCGAGCGTCAGGCGAAAACGGTCGGTCATGCGGGGTCCCTTCGATCCGGCAGAGGTTCTAGCATGCCCCGCGGCAAGGGAAAGCCGATAGATGGCGAAACGCTTGTCAGCCTCCGGACCCTCCACTACCCTTCCGCCGCGCCCTCCGGGGGGGCTGAATAAGAACAATGGACGGGGAGCGTCACGTGGCGGAATGGTCGAAAAGGATCGCGCGGGCCGCGCGTCGGGCCGGCATTGCGGCGGGCGTCGTGCTCCTTCTGTCCGGCGCGGCCGTGGCGCAGGACGTCGTCACCAAGCAATACGACGACGGCGGCGTCTACAAGGGCACGTTCAAGGACGGCAAGCAGGACGGCACCGGCACCTACACGCTTCCCAACGGCTATTCCTACACCGGCCAGTGGAAGGCGGGCGAGATCCAGGGCCATGGCACCGCGCATTTCCCCAACGGCTCGGTCTATGTCGGCACGTTCAGGAACGGCAAACCCGACGGCAAGGGCCGGCTGACCACCGCCGACGGCACCACCTATGACGGCGACTGGAAGAACGGCCAGATGACCGGCCAGGGGGCGGAGCATTTCGCCAACGGGATGACCTATTCCGGCCAGTTCAAGGATGGCCAGCACGAGGGGCAGGGCAAGCTCGAAAGCCCCGACGGCTACGTCTACGACGGCACCTGGGTAAAGGGCGTCCAGCAGGGCAAGGCGACCATCACCTACCCCAACGGCACCACCTATTCCGGCGACATCGTCGACGGCAAGCGCCAGGGGACCGGCACGCTGACCATGCCCGACGGGCTGACCTATGTCGGCCAGTGGAAGGACGGCCAGATCAACGGCACCGGCAAGCTGACCCAGCCGAACGGCGATGTCTACGAAGGCACGCTGGCCGACGGCAAGCGGCAGGGCCAGGGCAAGGTCACCTACAAGAACGGCGACACCTACGTCGGCCAGTTCGCCAACGACAAGCGCGACGGCACGGGCACCTTCACCGGCCATGACGGCTACAAGTACACGGGCGACTGGAAGGACGGCCGGATCGAGGGCCAGGGCACCGTCACCTATGCCGACGGCTCGACCTACACCGGCAGCTTCAAGGACGACAAGGCCGACGGTACCGGCAAGATCACCTACAAGGACGGCTCGACCTACGAGGGCGACTGGAAGGCCGGCCAGATCGACGGCCAGGGCACCGCGACCTATGCCAACGGCATCACCTACACCGGCGGCTTCAAGGACGGGAAGAACTCCGGCCACGGCGTGATGACCTATCCCGACGGCTACAAATACGATGGCCAGTGGGCCAACGGCCAGCGGAACGGCCAGGGCACCGCGACCTATCCCGACGGCACCGTCTACACCGGCGATTTCGTCAACGGCCAGCGCGACGGCCAGGGCACGCTGACCATGAAGGACGGGTTCAAATACGTCGGCGGCTGGAAGGCCGGGCAGATGGACGGCCAGGGCAAGGCCACCTATCCGAACGGCGACACCTACGAGGGCACCTTCGTCAAGGGCAACAGAAGCGGCCAGGGCACGATGCATTACGCCGGCGGCCAGACCCAGAGCGGCCACTGGGTGAACGGCAAGCTCGACAATTCCGCAGGCGGCGCGGCGGGCGATGGCGCGGCCGCCCCCAGCGGCACCACCACCGACGGCACGACCAGCGGCACCACCACGGGCGGCACCTCTGACGGCGGGGGCAGCAACAGCTCCATCACCGGCGACTGAGGCCTAGCGCGTCTCCACCGTCAGCGCGCGGTACTCCGCCTCCCACCGCGCCCGCAGCGCCGCGCCCTGCCCCGCAAAATCCGCCTCCAGCCGGGCGGAGGCGAGGATCCGGTCCAGCCGGAAATGCCGGAAATCCCCGCGAAGCTCGCACCAGGCGGCGAGCATCGCATTGTCGGCGTAATAGATCAGCACCAGCGGCCGGACCACGCGCCGGGTAAAGCCCCCGCCCGCGTCGCGGTAGCTGAGCGCAAGCTTCGCCTCGGCCCGGATCGCCTGCCGGATCAGCGCCGGATCCACCCCCGCCGAAGGCTCCGCCCCCCAGCTCGAGGCGATCAGGTGGTCGGCGCTCCGCGTCGCCCCGCTCAGCTTGCGCGCCGCGCGCAGGCCCGCCTGCCACAGCCCCTCGTCCCCGGTCCGCGCGATCATCGACAGGCCGATGATCACCGCCTCCGCCTCGTCCTCGTCGAAGTTCACCGGCGGCAGGTCGTAGCCGCGCCGCATGACATAGCCGACGCCCGCCGCCCCCTCGATCGGCGTGCGCATCGCCTGCAGCGCCGCGATGTCGCGGTAGATCGTGCGCCGCGACACCTCCAGCGCCGCGGCGAGATCGGCCGCCAGCACCGGCCCGCGCGCGGCCCGCAGGATCTGGATGATCTCGAACAGCCGAGAGGTCTTCGCCATGCCCTCCCCCGGGGATGCAGGCTGCTGACACCCAGTTGGCAGCAGGGCCCCGATACTGTCGCAGCAGCCCGCCCCGCCGCAACGGAAAAGACCATGGCCTCCCAGACATCCCCCGGCCCGAAACAGCGGGCAAAGCCCGCCGGGCCAGCGCCCGTCCGCCCCGTCGCGCCTTTGGCGCGCCACTATACATCGGCACGCCTCTGGCGTGACGGCGGGCGCTTCTTGGACCTCACCACGCGAGATCACTTAGGGGGTTCTTTAAACCATAAACGGACAGACCACCCCCGCCGCCAGCGCCCACCCGCGGAAGGTCCCTGCCCCTCCTCACCGCGAGCTCCGTAGGGTGCGCATTCATTGCGCACCTTCCCGCCACCCGCACCCCAAAGGCCCCGCCATGCCCCTCGCCGACCGCACCCTGGGCCGAGCCCTCGTCCTCTGCTCCGCCCTCACCTTCTCCTCCGCCGGGACCTTCACCCAGGGTCTCGCCGCCGGGGCGTGGCAGATCGTCTTCTGGCGCGGCCTCGCCGCCGCGCTTTTCACGCTGGCCTGGCTCGCCCTCACCGGCCGCCTCGCCGCCGAGGCGCGGGCCTTCCGCGCCAGCGCATGGGCCGCCACCCTCGCCGGGGCCTCCGGCACCGCGGCCTTCATCGCCGCCTTCAAGCTGACCGACATCGCCAGCGTGACGCTGATCTACGGCACCTGCCCCTTCGTCACCGCCGCCCTCGGCTGGCTCTGGCTTGGCGAGCGCCCGGGCCCCCGCGTCCTGCTGGCGAGCCTCGCGGCGCTTGCGGGCGTACTCACCGCCGCCTCGGGCAGCCTCGGGGGGATCGGCCGCGCCGGCCTGCCCCAGAGCCTCGCCGGCGACCTTCTGGCCTTCTGGATGACGCTGATGATGGCCTGCCTGATGCTGGTCTACCGTCGCTGGCCGAAGACGCCCGCCGCCCTGCCCCCCGCGCTCTCCCAGTTCCTGCTGCTGCCGCTGTCGCTGACCTTCGCCCGCCCCGGGGCGCTGCCCTTCGGCCCGGTCGCCGTGCTACTCGTCTTCGGGCTGGTCTTCGCGGTGGCCTCAGTCACCCTCTCCGCCGGCGCCCGCCGCCTGCCGGGGGTGGAGACGGCGCTGCTCTCGACGCTGGAGCTGCCCTTCGCGCCGCTTCTCGCCTTCGTCGCTCTCGCCGAGGTCCCGGCTCCCCGGACCCTCCTCGGCGGTGCCATAGTCCTCGCCGCCGTGATCTGGTCGCAGCTACCTTCAAAGTAACCCCCGGCCCGAAGCAGCGGTGCGCAGCACCGCCGGGCCAGCGCCCGTCCGCCCCGCGAAAGCCCGTTGCGCGAACCGCCCTGCCACCGTCCCGAAATACGGCACGTTTACGGTGTCAAAGCGGTGCCGAAGCTGTGCTGAATCGGCACCCCGATTTTCCAGCCCTGCCAAGCCCTTACGCCCTCCGCCCCCGGCCGGCCAAATTCATCCTTCCCTTTTGCCGAATCGTCCCTATAGTCCCGACCCATGTCACGGGCGACGATCATCTCTCTTCCCGCGGGGCCGCTCGGCCTCCTCTCCGCCCGTGGGCTCCTGCTCCTTAGCTGCCTCTGAGCGTGCCCAAGGGCGCGACCGCTCGGAGGTAAACAGCGCCCGGGAGCCAGAGACAAAGCCAGAGAGACGAGAGCCATGACCGACCAATCCAAACCCGACGCCAACCGCGTTCTGATCTTCGACACCACGCTGCGCGACGGCGAGCAATCGCCCGGCGCCACCATGACCCATGACGAGAAGCTCGAGATCGCGGCGCTGCTCGACGAGATGGGCGTGGACATCATCGAGGCCGGTTTCCCGATCGCCTCCGAGGGCGATTTCGCCGCCGTCTCCGACATCGCCAAGCAGGCGAAAACGTCGGTGATCTGCGGCCTCGCCCGCGCGAACTTCAAAGACATCGACCGCTGCTGGGAGGCGGTGAAGCACGCCAAGCGCCCGAGAATCCACACCTTTATCGGCACCTCGCCGCTGCACCGCGCCATCCCCAACCTCGACATGGACCAGATGGCGGAGCGGATCCACGACACCGTGACCCACGCCCGCAACCTCTGCGACAACGTGCAATGGTCGCCGATGGACGCGACCCGGACAGAGCATGACTACCTCTGCCGCGTGGTCGAGATCGCGATCAAGGCCGGCGCCACCACGATCAATATCCCCGACACGGTCGGCTACACCGCCCCGCGCGAAAGCGCCGACCTGATCCGCATGCTGATCGAGCGGGTGCCCGGCGCGGACCAGATCGTCTTCGCCACCCACTGCCACAACGACCTGGGCATGGCGACGGCCAACGCGCTGGCGGCGGTCGAGGCGGGTGCCCGGCAGATCGAATGCACGATCAACGGCCTGGGCGAACGCGCCGGCAACACCGCGCTGGAAGAGGTGGTGATGGCCATGAAGGTCCGCCACGACATCATGCCCTACGACACCGGCATCGACACGACGAAGATCATGAACATCTCCCGCCGCGTCGCCGCCGTCTCGGGCTTCGCGGTGCAGTTCAACAAGGCCATCGTCGGCAAGAACGCCTTCGCCCACGAGAGCGGCATCCACCAGGACGGGATGCTGAAGAACGCGCAAACCTTTGAAATCATGCGCCCCGAGGATGTCGGCCTCGCCGCCACCAACCTCGTCATGGGCAAGCATTCCGGCCGCGCCGCGCTGCGCGCGAAGCTCAAGGAACTGGGCTACGAGCTGGCCGACAACCAGCTGAACGACGCCTTCGTCCGCTTCAAGGCGCTCGCCGACCGCAAGAAGGAAGTCTACGACGACGACCTGATCGCGCTGATGTCGGAAACGGCCTCCGTCGCCACCTCCGACCACCTGCAGGTGAAGTTCCTGCGCGTGATCTGCGGCACCGAGGCGCCGCAGTCGGCCGATCTGACGTTGACCGTCGACGGCACCGACAAGCAGGTGACGGCGACCGGCGACGGCCCGGTGGACGCGACCTTCAACGCCATCGGCCGGATCTTCCCGCACACAGCCCGCCTTGCCCTCTTCCAGGTCCAGGCGGTCACCGAGGGTACCGACGCGCAGGCCACTGTCATCGTCCGGCTGGAGGAGGACGGCAAGATCGTCACCGGCCAGTCCTCGGACACCGATACGGTCGTCGCCGCGGCCAAGGCCTATGTCGCCGCGCTCAACAACCTCATCGTGCGCCGCGCCAAGTCCAAGCCCAACTCCGATGTGAAATCGGTGAATTACAAGGACGCGGGCTGATCCCCGCGTCTCGGCTGCGCCCGGCCCTCCGGGCGCGGCCGATCCCGCGTCGCCGCCCCGAGAACCGCGCGAGCGCCGCCTCCGAGACCGGCTGGTAGAGCGCCACCACTGTCCCCTCCGGATCGCGGAACTGGCAGGACAGATTGCCCCAGGGCATCATCTTCGGCGGATGGACGACCGTGCAGCGCGCCTTCAGCCGGGCGAAATCGGCCTCCACATCCGCGCTCTGGAATTCGAGGATGGCAGATCGGTTGGCCTTCGGCTCCGCGCTTCCCTCGGCGAAGGCCGAGACTGTGGCGGCCGAGCCGATGGCAAGCGTGGCGCCCTCCGTGACGATCTCGGCGAAGACCGGGGCGAGCCACTCGGCCCTGACGCCGGTGACGTCCTCGTAAAAGGCGACGACGGCCTGCACGTCTTCCGCGATCAGGCGGGTTGATGCGAGTCTCATGAATCTGGCCTTTCCTGCTCCGGGGCCCCTCGCCCCGTCGCGGGCCTTGTGGCATGGCCCCACTGCCAGCATCCTGTCAGCAGGAGTCATGGGGATCCGATGCGCCGCGCCGACCGCCTGTTCCAGATCATCCAGATCCTGCGCCGCTCGTCCCGCCCGGTGACGGCGGCCGCCATCGCGGCGGAGCTCGAGGTCTCCTCCCGCACCGTCTACCGCGACATCGCCGACCTCGTCGGCCAGCGCGTCCCGATCGAGGGGGCGGCGGGCTTCGGCTATCTCCTTGCCGAGGGCTACGACATGCCGCCCCTGATGCTGACGCCGGACGAGGTCGAGGCCGCCGTTCTCGGCGCGGGCTGGGTGGCCGACCATGGCGATGCCGAACTCGCCCGCGCCGCGCGCGACCTTCTGGCCAAGATCGCCGCCGTGGTACCCGGCCACCTGCGCCCCTTCATCGCAGAGCCGCGCATCGCCACGCCGCCCCCGCGGCCGCAGGCGGCGCCCGCGCTCGACCCGGCCCGGCTCCGCCTCTGGCTGCGCGAAGGCTGCAAGCTGCGCCTGACCTACCGCACCGGGGACGGCCGCGAGACGGAGCGCACCGTTTGGCCGGTCGTCCTGGGCTACGCCGAAACCAGCCGGCTGCTGATCGGATGGTGCGAACTCAGACAGGACTTCCGGCACTTCCGCCTCGACCGGGTGACGGCGGCCGAGGCGCTGGCCGAGCGGGTCCCGCTGCGCCCCTGGGTGCTTCGCCGGCGCTGGCTCGACTGGCGCGCCAGAGAGCGCGGCGCGGCTCCCTGAAACACGCTACACGAAGCTGTGGCGGAAACGCGCGCGGCGGGGCGGCGTCGCCCCTTTCCCTCACACTGCGCGCCCCCTATAAGGTTTCGCGGTCCGGCAAGGCAGAGTCGGTCCCCGGGCGGAACAGGGCGAAGACAGGATCACCCCAGCATGGCAGGCATTTCGAGCATTTTCACGTCGGACATGGCGATCGACCTCGGTACGGCGAACACGCTCGTTTACGTCAAGGGCCGGGGCATCATCCTGAACGAGCCCTCGGTCGTCGCCTATCACGTCAAGGACGGCAAGAAGCAGGTTCTGGCGGTCGGCGAGGACGCCAAGCTGATGCTCGGCCGCACCCCCGGCTCGATCCAGGCGATCCGCCCGATGCGCGATGGCGTGATCGCGGATTTCGACGTCGCCGAGGAAATGATCAAGCATTTCATGCGCAAGGTTCACAAGCGCTCCACCTTCGCCAAGCCGAAGGTGATCGTCTGCGTGCCCTATGGCGCGACCCCGGTCGAGAAGCGGGCGATCCGCCAGTCGGTCATTTCCGCCGGCGCCCGCCGCGCCGGGCTGATCGCCGAACCGATCGCCGCGGCCATCGGCTCGGGCATGCCGATCACCGATCCCACGGGGTCCATGATCGTCGATATCGGCGGCGGCACCACCGAGGTTGCGGTGCTGTCGCTGGGCGATATCGTCTATGCCCGCTCGGTCCGCGTCGGCGGCGACCGGATGGACGAGGCGATCATCTCCTACCTCCGCCGCCAGCATAACCTGCTGGTGGGCGATTCGACCGCCGAGCGGATCAAGACCTCGATCGGCACGGCCCGCATGCCCGACGACGGCCGCGGCGCCGCGATGCAGATCCGCGGCCGCGACCTGCTGAACGGCGTGCCGAAGGAAAGCGAGATCAACCAGGCCCAGGTGGCCGAGGCGCTGGCCGAGCCGGTGCAGCAGATCTGCGAGGCCGTCATGGTCGCGCTGGAGGCCACCCCGCCGGATCTCGCTGCCGACATCGTCGACCGCGGCGTGATGCTGACGGGCGGCGGCGCGCTTCTGGGAGAGCTGGACCTGGCGCTGCGCGAGCAGACGGGCCTGTCGATCTCGGTCGCGAACGAGTCGCTGAATTGTGTTGCTTTGGGCACCGGCAAAGCGCTGGAATACGAAAAGCAGCTCCGGCATGTGATAGACTACGACAGCTGAGCTCCGGCCGTCGGCGCCGGGCTCTCGCGCCAGGGACAAGGCTGCAGTGGCGAACAATCGAAACGGTCAGGACGACTTCGTCAGGCCCCTCCGCCGGATTTTGGTGGGGGCGTTGGCGTTTCTGCTGATCGCCCTTTTCGTACTCTGGCGGATCGACAGCCCGCGCGTTGAACGATTCCGCGCCGCGCTGGTCAACCGCTTCGTGCCGAGCTTCGCCTGGGCCATGGTGCCGGTCACCCGCCTGACGGTGATGGTGGAAGGATTCCAGTCCTACGCCAGCCTCTACGAACAGAACCAGGAGCTGCGCCGCGAGCTGCAGCAGATGAAGGCCTGGAAGGAAGCAGCACTTCAGCTCGAGCAGAAGAACGCCAAGCTGCTCGACCTCAACCAGGTCCACCTCGACCCCAGCCTGACCCATGTCACCGGCGTGGTGCTGGCCGACAGCGGCTCGCCCTTCCGCCAGTCGGTGCTGCTGAACGTCGGCAAGCGTGACGGCATCGTCAATGGCTGGGCGGTGATGGACGGGCTGGGCCTCGTCGGGCGGATCTCTGGCGTCGGCGAAAGCACCAGCCGGGTGATCCTGCTGACTGATTCCAACAGCCGCATCCCTGTGACGGTGGAACCCTCGGGACAGCATGGCATCCTGCAGGGCGACAACTCCGCCATCCCGCCGCTGGAATTCGTCGAATCGCCGGACGCGATCCGGCCGGGCGACCAGGTCGTCTCCTCCGGCGATGGCGGGGTGTTCCCCGCGGGCCTCCTCGTCGGCCAGGTGGTCGAGGGGCCGGACCGGCGGCTGAAGGTCCGCCTGGCGGCGGATTACGAGCGGCTGGACTTCCTGCGCGTGCTGCGCAGCCACCCGGCGGAACATATCTCCGATCCCGGCGGACTGATTGCGCCCCCGGTCCCGCCAGAGCCGGCCGGCGCCGGAACGACGGGCACGACCGGCACCACGGGGACCACCTCAGGCACAACCGGCACCACATCCGGCACAACGGGCACGACAGGCACCACATCCGGCACGACAGGCACCACCGGAACGACCGGCCAGGTAGGCGGCAATGGCTAGGGCTCTGATCGGTCCTGTCTGGGGCCACCGCGCCCTCTTCGTTGCGCTGGCGCTTCTTCTGATGATCGTTCGGATGCTGCCGTTGAGCACGCTGCCGGTCTCCGTCCCCGGCCCGGATATCCTTGTCTGCATCGCCTGCGCCTGGGTGCTGCGGCGGCCCGATTACGTGCCCGTCCTGCTGATCGCCGCCGTGTTCCTGCTGGAGGATTTCCTGCTGATGCGCCCGCCCGGACTCTGGGCCGTCATCGTTCTGGTGGGAACCGAGTTCCTGAGGAACCGCGTCGGCCTGATGCGCGAGGTGGGGCTGGCGATGGAATGGGCGCTGGTCAGCGTGGTCATGTTTGCCATGGTCGTGGCCTACCGGCTGGTCTTCGCGGCAGCGCTGATGCAGGAGCCGCCGATCGCGCTGGTGGCGCTGCAGCTTCTGGGCTCGATCCTCGCCTACCCGGTGGTGGTGGCGCTTTCGGGCCTTCTCTTCGGGCTGCGGAAGACCGCCCCCGGACAGACTGATTCACTGGGGAGGAGGATATGAGGCGCTCGCCCCGCGACACCGAGGAAAGCAGCCGCAAGATCAGCCGCCGCGCCCTTCTTCTGGGCGGCGCGCAGGTGGCGATCGTGGCCGGCCTGACGGCGCGGATGCGCCAGCTGCAGATCGTCGATTCGAAGCAATACCGGCTTCTGTCGGACAAGAACCGGATCAACATCCGCCTGCTGCCCCCCGCCCGCGGCCTGATCTACGACCGCAACGGCATCCTTATCGCCGGCAACGAGCAGAACTACTCCGCCGTCATCCTGCGCGAGGACGCAGGCAACGTGCGCGACACGCTCGACAAGCTCTCCGAGCTGATCCCCCTCTCTCAGGAAGACATCCACCGCACCATCCGCGACGTGAAGCGCCACAGCCCCTTCGTGCCGATCACCGTCTCCGACCGGCTGACCTGGGACCAGCTCTCCCGCGTCGCGGTGAACGGGCCGGCGCTGCCGGGGATCTCGCCCGAGGTCGGGCTCTCGCGCTACTACCCGCTGGACGAGGACCTGGCCCATGTCGTGGGCTATGTCGGCCCGGTCAGCGAGGCCGACCTGAAGGACAACCCCTCCCCCGATCCGCTCCTGCAGATCCCGAAGTTCCAGATCGGCAAGCTTGGGGTCGAGGCGAAGCTTGAGGAGCAGCTTCGCGGCACCGCCGGGCTCGAACGGGTCGAGGTGAACTCCGTCGGCCGCGTCATGCGCAAGATCGGCGAGGAGCCGGGCCGGCCGGGCGAGAACATCCAGCTGACGATCGACGCCAAGCTTCAGGATTTCCTGATGGCGCGGCTGGTCGGGCAGAGCGCGGCGGTGGTCGTGATGGACGTGGAGAAGGGCGACATCCTCGCCTCGGTCTCCGCGCCCTCGTTCAACCCCAACCTCTTCGTGCGCGGGATCTCCATCAAGGACTATGCCGCCTATCGCGACAACAACCATCACCCGCTGATCAACAAGGCGGTGCAGGGCGTCTACCCGCCCGGCTCCACCTTCAAGATCGTCACTGGGCTGGCCGCGCTGAACTCTGGCCAGCTGAAGCTGACCGACAAAGTCTTCTGCCCCGGCTACCTGAAGGTCGGCAAACGCATCTTCCACTGCTGGAAACATGGCGGCCACGGCTGGCTCGATATCGAAGGCGCGATCACGCAGAGCTGCGACGTGTTCTTCTACACCGCCGCCCAGCGCTGCGGGATCGACCCGATCGCACATATGGCCAAGCGCATGGGGCTGGGCGAGGCGCCGGAGCTGCCGATGTCGGCGATCGCCTCCGGGCTGACGCCAGACAAGAAATGGAAGAAGAAATACCGCCACCAGGACTGGCTGATCGGTGACACGATCAACGCCGCTATCGGCCAGGGCTACGTGCTGACATCGCCGCTGCAGCTGGCGATCATGACGGCGCGGCTGGCCAGCGGCAAGGCGGTGGTGCCGCGGCTGGTGAAATCGGTCGACTCGGTCGAGGTGCCGGTGGTGCCGGCCGACGCGCTGAACCTGCCGCAGCCCTTCCTCGACGGCGTGCGCAAGGGCGTCTGGGGCGTGGTGAATTCGATCCACGGCACCGCGAATTATGCCCGCATCGCCGACACCTCGATGCTCATGGCCGGCAAGACCGGCACCGCGCAGGTGCGCAACATCACCGCCGCCGACCGCGCCGCCGGCCTCGCCAAGCCCGACCAGATCCCCTGGAACGAGCGCGACCACGCGCTGTTCGTGGCCTATGCGCCCTTCGACAAGCCCAAGGTCGCCGTCGGCGTCGTGGTCGAGCATGGCGGGCCGGACCATTCCGCCGCCCCTCTGGGCCGCGACGCGCTGCTTTTTGCCATGACGGGCGGGGTGCCGCCTCTCTCCGCCTACCCGGCGCGCTACCGCAAGGAGATCGGCGCCGAGTTCAATGCCCTCAAGCTGCGCAATATCGAACCCCAGCCGCCGGCAAGGAGCCGCGCATGAGCTACCTCGAATATACCGTAAAGACTGTCCCCACCGGGCTTCGCAAGGTGCTCTACATCAACTGGGCGCTGGTGGTGCTTCTGATCGCGGTCGCCTCCGCCGGGTTCCTGATGCTCTATTCCGTGGCCGGCGGATCGCTTCAGCCCTGGGCGGAGCCCCAGATGCTGCGCTTCGTGGCAGGGCTGATCGTGATGTTCATCTTCGCCTTCGTGCCGACCTGGTTCTGGCGCAACATATCGGGCGTGGCCTACCTGATCGCCCTGGCGCTGCTGGTGCTGGTCGATGTCGCGGGCTCCGTCGGCATGGGGGCGCAGCGCTGGATCAACCTCGGCTTCATGCGGCTGCAGCCCTCGGAACTTGGCAAGATCGCCCTCGTGATGCTGCTCGCCTCCTACTACGACTGGCTCGACGTCAAGAAGGTCTCACGTCCGTTCTGGGTGCTGGTGCCGCTCGTGCTGACGCTGGTCCCGATGGCGCTGGTGATGAAGCAGCCCGACCTCGGCACCGCGATCCTGATGATGCTGGGCGCGGGCGTGGTGATGTTCGTGGCCGGGGTCAGCCCATGGTATTTCGCAGGTATCGGGGTGCTCGGCTCGGGCCTGATCACCGCCGTGATGATGTCGCGCGGCACGCATTGGCAGCTTTTGAAGGACTACCAGTACAAGCGGATCGACATCTTCCTCGACCCCGGGTCGGACCCGCTGGGTGCGGGCTATCACATCATGCAGGCCAAGATCGCGCTTGGCTCCGGCGGCTGGGCCGGCCGGGGCTTCCTGCAGGGCACCCAGTCGCGGCTGAACTTCCTGCCGGAGAAGCACACCGACTTCATCTTCACCACGCTGGGCGAGGAGTTCGGCTTCCTCGGCACCACCTCGCTGCTGATCCTCTACGCGCTGATCGTGCTCTTCTGCCTGCATTCGGCGCTCAACAACAAGGACCGCTTCTCCTCGCTGCTGACCATCGGGGTGGCGGCGACCTTCTTCTTCTACTTCGCCGTCAACATGGCCATGGTCATGGGCCTCGCCCCCGTCGTCGGCGTGCCTCTGCCGCTGGTGTCTTATGGCGGCTCGGCGATGCTGGTGCTGATGGGGGCCTTCGGGCTGGTGCAGAGCGCGCACATCCACCGGCCGCGGGGAAGGTGAGGCCCGGGCAGTAGGCGCGGGGGCGCTGCCCCCGCACCCCCCGGAGTATTTCAGCCAGGAAAAAGCAGGACAGCGAAATGAAGGTCGTCAATCTGGCCGAGAAACTCGGCAAATTCGACACTCACTGGGACCCGCACGTGGTGGCGGATTACAACGACAATGACGTGATGGTGGTGAAGTTCGTGGGGGATTTCCCCTTCCACGACCATCCCGATACCGACGATTTCTTCCTTGTTCTGGAAGGCGAGGTGCTGCTCGACGTCGAGACGGAGACGCACCGGCTCGGCCCGGGCGATCTGTTTGTCGTGCCGAAAGGCATGCGCCACCGGCCGCGCGCGGAGGCGGAGGCCAAGGTGCTGCTGATCGAGCCGAAAGGCACGCCGAACACCGGCGACCCGGCGACCGCCGCGAAGAAGCCGAGGCTATGATGCGCCCGGGGCCGCGCAACCTGATCACCGATGTTGCGGACCTTCGGGTCGGCAGTGCCGAGGACCGCACGCTGCGCTCCGGCGCGACGGTGCTGCTGGGCGACAGGCCCTTCACGGCCGCGGTCCATGTCATGGGCGGCGCGCCGGGGACGCGGGAGACGGACCTGCTCGCCCCCGACCGGCTGGTGCAGGAGGTCGATGCGCTGGTGCTTTCCGGCGGCTCGGCCTTCGGGCTGGATGCGGCCTCCGGCGTGGCGGACGGGCTGCTGGCCATGGGGCGGGGCTTCTCGGTGGGCGCGGCGCGCGTTCCGATCGTGCCGGGGGCGATCCTCTTCGATCTGCTGAACGGCGGCGAGAAGGGCTGGGCCGAGAACCCCTACAAGAGCCTCGGCCGGGCGGCGCTGGCGGCGGCGGAGGAGGATTTCGCGCTTGGCAGCCACGGCGCCGGGGCGGGGGCGACCACCGGCAACCTGAAGGGCGGGCTCGGCTCCGCCTCGGCGGTGCTGGAGAGCGGACTGACCGTCGGCGCATTGGTGGCGGTCAACGCCGTGGGGCGCGTAACCGTCGGAAATGGCCCGGAATTCTGGGCCGCTCCCTGGGAGATCGGCGGTGAGTTCGGGGGCCTCGGCCTCCCGCCGCGCTTCCCCGCCACGCACGAACCTTCGCCGATGAAGGGTTCGGGCGAGGCCACCACCATCGCCATCGTCGCCACCGATGCCGTGCTCAGCCAGGCGCAGGCGCAGCGGGTGGCGACGGCGGCGCATGACGGGATGGCGCGGGCGATCGTGCCGTCGCATACCCCCTTCGACGGGGACCTGGTCTTCGCGGCGGCGACCGGGGAAAGACCGCTGGCCAATGGCGAGGCCGATGTCTTCGCGCTTGGCCATGCCGCGGCCTGCTGCCTTGCCCGCGCCATCGCGCGGGCTGTCTATGCCGCCGAGCCCGCGCCGGGGGACCTGCTGCCGAGCTGGCAGGCGAAGTTCGGACGAGGCTGAGCTTTCCTTAACGGGATCTTGCCGCTGCGTGCCGCGAGACCGGCGCGCGGGCTGCGTTTTGGCTGCAACCCCCTGTCATGCCTCGAAAAATCGGATACCGCTTTTACACCGCTTTCGCACCGCTTTCGCACCGTAACGCACCGCCCCTGCCGGGTGCCGGGTCCGGGATGGGTCGACCTGCCAGGAAACCCCGATTTCCCGGATGCACCGCGCCCCGGCCCCCCAGCCCCCCGGCGTTCTGGACAAGCGCGGGGCCGGGTGCTTTGGATAGGCCGGACCTGACCTAGGAGGCTGCCATGCTCGATTCCGTAACCGATCTTCGCGCGCTGCTGAAGGATCCCTCGCTGCTGGCGACCAAGGCCTATGTCGCCGGCGAGTGGATCGACGCCGATGACGGCGCCACCTTCGAAGTGCTGAACCCGGCCCGTGGCGATGTCATCTGCGCCGTGGCGGACCTTGGCCGGGCTGAGGTCGCCCGCGCCATCGCGGCGGCAGAGGTCGCCCAGAAGGCCTGGGCCCGCCGCACCGGCAAGGAGCGCGCCGCCGTGCTGCGGAAATGGTTCGACCTGATGATGGCGAACCAGGAGGACCTGGCCCGCATCCTGACCGCCGAGATGGGCAAGCCGGTGGCCGAGGCGAAGGGAGAGATCGCCTATGGCGCCTCCTTCATCGAATGGTTCGCCGAGGAGGCCAAGCGGATCTATGGCGAGACCATCCCCGGCCACCAGCCCGACAAGCGCATCACGGTGATCAAGCAGCCGGTGGGGGTGGTGGGCTCGATCACGCCCTGGAACTTCCCCAACGCGATGATCACCCGCAAATGCGGCCCGGCGCTGGCCGTCGGCTGCGCCTTCGTCGCCCGGCCGGCCGAGCTGACGCCGCTCTCGGCGCTCGCCCTCGCCGTGCTGGCCGAGCGGGCGGGGATTCCGGCGGGGGTGTTCTCCGTCGTCCCGTCCACCCGCGCCTCCGACATCGGCAAGGAGTTCTGCGAGAACCCGGCGGTGCGCAAGCTGACCTTCACCGGGTCGACCGCGGTCGGACGGATCCTGCTGCGGCAGGCGGCGGACCAGGTGATGAAATGCTCGATGGAGCTGGGCGGCAATGCGCCCTTCATCGTCTTCGACGATGCCGATCTCGACAAGGCGGTGGAAGGCGCGATCATCTCCAAATACCGCAACAACGGCCAGACCTGCGTCTGCGCCAACCGGATCTACGTGCAGGCCGGGGTCTATGATGCCTTCGCCGAGAAGCTCGCCAAGGCGGTGGCGAAGCTGAAGGTCGGCGACGGGCTGGAAACGGGAACCGAGCTTGGGCCGCTGATCAGCCAGGCGGCGGTGGCGAAGGTAGAGGATCACATCGCCGACGCGCTGGCCCATGGCGGCAAGGTCGTGCTCGGCGGGCATCGGCATGAGCTTGGCGGCACCTTCTTCGAGCCGACGATCGTGACCGGCGTGACGCCCGAGATGAAGGTCTCGAACGAGGAGACCTTCGGCCCGCTCGCGCCCCTCTACAAGTTCGAGACTGAGGAGGAGGCGATCGCGCTTGCCAATGCCACGATCTTCGGGCTGGCGAGCTATTTCTATGCCCGCGACATCGGCCGGATCACCCGGGTACAGGAGGGGCTGGAATACGGGATGGTTGGCGTGAACACCGGGCTGATCTCGACCGAGGTGGCGCCCTTCGGGGGCGTGAAGCAGTCCGGCCTTGGCCGCGAGGGCAGCCATCACGGGACCGAGGATTACCTGGAGATGAAATACATCTGCCTCTCGGTCTGAAGGGATCCCGTGGTGCGCAATGAATGCGCACCCTACGCGGTGAGGACCGGGATCTGTCCGCTTATTGCGTAAAGAACCGCTTCGCGTAGCCGGGGCGGTGACTCACCAATAGCGCCCGCCCTTGGGGGCGGACGGGCGCTGGCCCGGCGGTGCTAACGCACCGCTGTTCCGGGCCGACAGGGGGGCCTGGCATCAGCCCTGGTCGGCGCTTTCGATGGAGTCGAGGGCCTTGCCCTCAAACGCGGCCTCGAAGGCCTTGAGGCGTTTGTAGATCGACTGCAGCTCCACGATCGTCGACCAGGAATAGACCAGGTACTGGAACGAGCCGGAGACGTTGCCGAAGGCGCCGAGGATCTGCTGAAAGATCCCGAATGTGATCTTCCCGGCGGCGATGGTCGGCACCAGGATCACCGTTCCGAAGACGTTGTCGGCCTGGGAGTAGAGGCTGCGGAACATGTTGAAATAGACGAAATGCGCGTAAAGCCGGAAGTAGCTGCGGCGGACCTGGGCGAAGAGCTCCTGCGCCGTCATCGGCTCGGCGCGGCTTGCGTCATCCTCGCCGTAGACCAGCTCCTTGCGGTAGGCCGCCTCCATCCGCTGGTTCATGAACTCCAGCGCGGGCAGGCGGATGCCGACGGCGGCCAGCAGGACGGTGCCGAAGAGCGACCAGAAGACCGCGGCCACGACCAGCGGCTCCGGCACCTCGCCGATCAGCGGCAGGGCGGTGACATTGGCCGACAGCGCGGCGAGGATCGGAAGGAAGGCGAAGAGCGTCATGACCGAGTCGATCATTGAAAGCCCCAATCCCTCGACGATGTTGGCGAAGCGCATGGTGTCTTCCTGCACCCGCTGCGAGGCGCCCTCGATCAGGCGCACCTCGGGCCAGCGGGACATGTAGTAGTCGTTCATCGCGGTGCGCCAGCGGAACACGTAGTGGCTGATGAAAAAGCGCGTCAGCACGAAGACGAAAACCGCCATCATCGCGATCGCGGCGAAGGTCAGCAGGAGCGTGTAGAGGTCGGTGGCATTTACCGCCTTGGGTCCTGAGTTGCTGCCCGAAAGCGCCTTCTGGATCGCGTCGTAGAACGGCCCGCGCCAGTTGTTGATCGCGACCGAGACCTGCACGGAATAGTAATCGACGAAGATGATCAGGGCGGAGCCCGCGATCGACCAGCGTTGGTAGGGATGCGGCGCGAGGATCATCCAGGCGGCGGCAAAGATCGCGGTGGCGATGGTGTAGTAAATGTAGAACCAGATGAAGTCCGGCGTCACGAAATAGCGCAGGCCGATGACGGGATGGGCCTCGCCCGGGCCCGGGGGCAGGCCGATCCGCGCGCCGAAATCCTTTGCGAAGAGATACCAGAAGGCGACCGCGAGGACGGACCAGAGCAGCGCCGAGGCGAAGAACAGCTTCGGCCTGGGAAAGAACGACTGGAACACGAGTTCGGACCTCCGGCGTTTGGGCTGCGCCCCTCAATATGCGGTTTACGTCGGGCGGGCGACGGTAGATTTCAAAGCCGTCGCGACAACGTGTTGGGATGTTTCCCCTTTGGCACGGGTTGTGGGGGAATCGCCCCTGCTTCCCGACGCCGGGGGACCGTCGCCAATGGATGTCCGGACCGGGGCGCGGCAGGTCAGGCGGTGCCGACGTCGCCGCGCGCCACCGCCACGGTCTTCACGATCGCATGGCACTCGGTCCCCGGCGCCAGCCCCAGCGCCACAACCGAACGGCGGGTCAGGCGGGCGAGGATCACGTCCTGTCCCGAGCGCAGCCGGACGATCGCGCCCGGCCCCTCGCCCAGATGCACCGCCTCCACCCGCCCGGGCAGGATGTTGAGCGCCGAGAGGCCCTGCGGCGCGCCGCGCGACAGGATCACGTCGCTGGCATGGATGCGGATCCGAAGGCAGGCGCCCGGCGGCGCGTCGATCCGCGGCAGATAGAGCCGCCCGGCCGAGGTTTGGAGGACGGAGAGCCCGTCAGCCTCCTCGCCGACCACCCGCGCCTCGATTACCGCACCAGCCTCGGCCAGCCCGATGGCCTGGGCGCTGGCGGGATCGGCCAGGACCTCGGCCGCGGGGCCGGTGCGCTCCACCTGCCCCTCGTGCATCAGGACCAGCGTGGTGGCAAGGCGGGCGACCTCGGCCACCGAATGGCTGACATAGAGGATCGGCACCCTGGTCTCGTCCCGCAGGCGTTCGAGATAGGGCAGGATCTCCTCCTTCCGGGCCTGGTCGAGCGCGGCCAGCGGCTCGTCCATCAGCAGAAGCTCCGGCCGCGACAGAAGCGCCCGGCCGATGGCGACCCGCGCCTTCTCCCCGCCCGAAAGCGCGCCTGGACGGCGGGTGAGGAGATGGCCGATGCCCAGAAGCTCCACCACCGGGCCGAGATCCGCGCCGGTCGCCCCGCGCGGCGCGAAGCGGGCGCCGTAGGCGAGGTTCTGGCGCACGGTCATGTGTGGAAAGAGCCGCCCTTCCTGGAACACGTATCCGATCCGCCGGCGGTGCGGCGGAAGCCAGAGCCCGGTCGCGCTGTCGCAGAGTGCGCGGCCGGCGACGGTGACGCGCCCGCGGTCGGGGCGCAGCAGCCCGGCCACCGCGTTGACGACTGTCGTCTTGCCCGAGCCCGAGCGACCAAAGAGGACGGTGAGACCGGCGGGCGCCTCGAAGGCGGCATCGAGCCGGAAGCCGGGGAAGGCATGGGCGAGCGAGACCGAAAGCGTCATGCGCCACCGATCCGGCGGGCGACACGGGTGGCGACCAACTCCGATATCATCAGCGCGGCCATGGCGAAGACCGTGGCGATGATGACGAGGCGCAGCGCGGCGGGCTCTCCGCCGGGGACCTGAAGCTCGGAATAGATGGCCAGCGGCAGGGTGCGGGTCTGGCCGGGGATGTTCGAGACGAAGGTGATCGTGGCGCCGAATTCGCCCAGGCCCCGGGCGAAACCGAGAACCGCCCCGGCGAGGATGCCGGGCAGGATCAGCGGCAGCGTGACGGTCAGAAAGACCCAGGGGCGGGCGGCGCCGAGGGTGGCGGCGGCATCCTCCAGCTTCGGGTCGACCGCCTCGATGGCGAGGCGGATGGCACGGACCATCAGCGGGAAGCCCATGACCCCCGCGGCCAGCGCCGCACCCGTCCAGCGGAAGATGAAGGTCAGCCCGAAGAGATCGGCGAAGAGGATCCCGAGCGGCCCGTGCCGCCCGAAGGCGAGAAGCAGGATATAGCCCGTCACCACCGGCGGAAGGACGAGCGGCAGATGCACCAGCCCGTTGAAGAGCTGCTTGCCCGGAAAGGATTTTCGGGCAAGCAGGTAGGCGGCGGCCAGCGCGAAGGGCAGCGCTACGGCGGTGGCGGTTGCCGCGACCTGCAGCGACAGGACGAGGGCCTGGAGGTCTTCCGCGCTCAAGCCGGGCATCGCGTCATTTCAGAACCGTGAACCCCTGCCCCTCGAAGGCCGCCCTGGCTTTGGCCCCGCCGAGATAGGTGAGGAACTGCGCTGCCGGCCCCTTGGCCTCTTTCGTCAGGGCGGCAGGATAGATGATCGGCGGGTGGCTGTCTGCCGGGAAGGTGCCGACGATTTCCACCCGCGGCTCGGCCCTGGCGTCGGTGGCATAGGTGATGCCGTAGGGCGCCTCGCCCGCCGCAACCAGTTCCAGCGCGGCGCGGACGTTGGAGGCCTGGGCCACCTTCGGCTTTACCGATTTCCAGATCCCCAGCGAGGTCAGCGCCTCTTTCCCGTAGATCCCGGCTGGCACGCTGTCGACCAGCGCCATGGCGAGGTGGTCGGAGCCGAGCCGCTTGGCGAGATCGAAGCCCTTGCCGATCGTCACCTTCGCCGTGCCCTTGGCCGCGATCAGGACGAGGCGGTTGCCCAGAAGGTCGCGCCGGGTCGCGGCCTGGATCAGCCCGCCCTTCTGAAGCCGGGTCATCCAGGCCTCGTTGGCGGAGATGAAGACATCGGCCGGGGCACCCTGCTGGATCTGGCGGGCCAGTTGCGAGCTGCCGGCATAGGAGACGACGGCGGTGTTGCCGGTGTCGGCCTTCCAGTCGGCGGCGATCTGGTCCATCGCGGTCTTCAGGCTGGCGGCCGCGAAGACGGTGATCTGACCGGCGCGCGCAGCGGCGGGAAGCGTTGCGAACGCGATGAGGCCGGCGCAGAGAGCCAGGGCAGTGCGGCGGGTCAGGGCGGACAGGGGCATGGCGGTCTCCGGCGGGTCGTTATGTTTCGCGAAACATATGGACCGGGAGCGCGGCCCGGCGCAAGCGTTATTTCCCGTCGGATATATCCCTGAGCATGCCGCGGATCGCGGCGATGTCGGGGGCGCCGGCTTCCGCCGCCGCGGCCTCGATCGCGCGGTAATGCGACAGGACGGCCTCTCCGGCCGCGGTAAGCGCCGCGCCGCCGCCCTGCGCGCCGCCCCGGGTGCGGGCAACGAGCGGCTCGCGGAAGGCGGCGTTCATCTCCTCGACAAGGCTCCAAGCGCGCTTGTAGCTCATCCGCATCGCGCGGCCGGCGGCGGAGATGGAGCCGGTATCGCGGATCAGTTCCAGCAGGTCCGCCTTGCCGGGGCCGACCATGCGGCCGTCGCCGAAGACGACGCGGAGACGAAGGCGGGGATCGGTGGGCTCGCTCATGGCGCGACCATAGGCGGACGCGGGTCCGGCGTCACGGGGCAGAAGCGCCGCGGGCGCGGCGCCGCCTCCAGCGGGGATATTTTCGGACAGAAAAACGGGGGGATGGCGGGCCGTCGCCGCGAATACGAAAAGGGCGCGCCGTTTGGCGCGCCCCGGACTGCCGGTTGGCGGGAGGATCAGGCCTCGGCCTGCTCCACGGCCTTTGCCTCGATGTCGGAGGCGCGGGCGATCTCGATCCGGCGCGGCTTCAGCGCTTCGGGCGTCTCGCGCACGAGGTCGATATGCAGCATGCCGTCGGCATGGGTGGCGCCGGTCACGCGGACATGATCGGCCAGCGCGAAGCGGCGCTCGAACGCGCGGGTGGCGATGCCGCGGTGGAGGTAGGTCTTGGCATCCTCCTCGGCCTTGCGGGCAGAGACGACGAGGGTATTTTCTTTCACCTCGACGGAAAGCTCATCCCCGGTGAAGCCGGCGACGGCAATCGAGATGCGGTAGGCGTTCTCGTCGGTCTTCTCGATGTTGTAGGGCGGGTAGGTCGGCGCCCCGGCGTCGACGGTCAGCGCGCGGTCCATCAGGTCGGCCAGACGGTCGAAGCCAACGGTGGCGCGGTAGAGGGGCGAAAAGTCATAGGCACGCATGGATCATCCTCCTTCGAGCGATGTTCAAAAGGGCCCTCCCCCAAGGGACGGGCGGTTGACCGGACCCGTCATGGCGTCCGGCAAGCCTGAGATGGGGAAGGAAAATCCGGCTTTCAAGGCCCCGGCGGCGGGCCCGATCGCGGCTCAGGGCCGCAGGAACTTCGCGCCGGTGTCGTTCTCGCCCGGGCGCAGCATCTGAGGCTCGTCCACCCCCGCGGCCTGGGCCACGGTGCCGCTTTCGATCGCCTGCAGCCGGGCCTCCAGCGCGTGGACCTGGCCGGCGACATCAACGCCGAGCGAGACCCGCCGCCCGTTGGCGAGCGCCTTGGCGGAGACCACTGCCACCACCTGCGCCCGCCCGTTCCGGATCGTGAAGACCGGCGCGCCGGAGGAGCCGAAGTCGATGTCGCAGCTCATCACGAAGAACCCGGTATCGCGCTCGAGCACCTGGCAGCTGCGCTGGAGCGAGGGCGCCTGCGCCCGCCCCTCGGCGTAGGAGACGACGCCGACGGTCTCTCCCGGCTGCAGCTCGGCCCCGACCGCGAAGGGCCGGATCGAGGGCAGCCGGATGGGCCGGGCAAGCTCGATCAGCGCGAGGTCGTGGCGCACACGGCCAAGCTTGTCGGCAGAGGCGTAGACGTAATCGGGCAGGATCACCGCCCGCTTGATGTCGCGATAGGCCGCGGCGCGGCCCATGCGCCAGTCGGCGAGGAACTGCATCCGGGTGACCGGGATGCGCCGGCCGGTGGCTTTGTCGTAAAGGCAATGCGCCGCTGTCAGCACCCGGTCGGGCGCGATCAGCGTGGCGGTGCAGAACCCGTCCGCCCCGATGTTGAGCCGCCCGACCGCCTGCCAGCCCTTCGACTGGTCGGCGGTGTCGAGCGCCGTCAGCCCGGAATCGGCCCGCGCCGGCAGTGCCGAAACCCCGAGCTGGGCACCGATCGCAAGGACGAGGACAAGCCGGGACAGCAGGGGACGGAGGATGCGGGTCATCCTGCCCGACTAGCGGCCCCTTCAGGCAAAACTATGACGAAATCGGGCCAAGCGCACGGGGCCGCGGCCCGCCAGTCGCCCAGTCGACGAGCTCCACCGTATGCACCACCGGCACCGTCGATCCGGAGCCGAGCTGCATCATGCAGCCGATGTTGCCGGCGGCGATCACATCGGGGGCAAGGGCGTCGAGGGTCGAGAGCTTGCGCGCCTTCAGCTCGGCCGAGATCTCGGGCTGCAGCAGGTTGTAGGTGCCCGCCGAGCCGCAGCAGAGATGGCTGTCGGCCGGCTCCACCACCTCGAAGCCCGCGCGCTTCAGCACCTGTTTCGGCGCCGCCTTGATCTGCTGGCCGTGCTGCAGCGAGCAGGCGGCGTGATAGGCGACGCGCAGGCCCTGGGCGGGCTGCTCCGGCAGGTCGAGCCGCTGCAGGATCTCGGTGATGTCGCAGGCGAGGGCGGCGATCCCGGCGGCCTCGGCGGCAAGCGGGGTGCCCGCGAACATGACGCCGTAATCCTTCACCGTCGTCCCGCAGCCGGAGGCGTTGATCACCACCGCGTCGAGGCCCGCGCCGTGCTTTTCCGCGGTCCAGGCACGGATGTTCTTCTCCGCCGCGGCATGGCTTTCGCCCTCGCGGCCCATGTGATGGGTCAGGGCGCCGCAGCACCCCGCGCCGCGCGCCACCACCACCTCGCAGCCGAGCCGCGTCAGCAGCCGGATCGTCGCGTCGTTGATATCGGTGTTGAGCGCCTTCTGGGCGCAGCCCGTCATCAGCGCCACGCGCATCTTCCGCGCCCCCTTCGCCGGGAAAACCTGCGGCGCGTCGTTGCGGCTGACCGGGGGCACGCGCTTCGGCGCCATGGCCAGCATCGCACGCAGCCGCGGGTCCGGCAGGAACCGGGCGAAAGGCCGGCCGATCCGCGCGCCCAGCAGCGCCAGCCGGAAGCGGCCCGGATAGGGCAGGATCCGCGCCAGCAGCCAGCGCAGGGCCCGGTCCGACCAGGGCCTGCGGTACCGCTCCTCGATATAGGCGCGGGCATGGTCGACGAGGTGCATGTAGTCGACACCCGAGGGGCAGGTCGTCATGCAGGCGAGGCAGGACAGGCAGCGGTCGATATGGCCGACGGTCTTGGCGTCGGGCACGCGCTCGTTCTCCAGCATGTCCTTGATCAGGTAGATCCGGCCGCGCGGGCTGTCGAGCTCGTCGCCGAGCACCTGGTAAGTCGGGCAGGTGGCGGTGCAGAAGCCGCAATGGACGCAGGTCCTGAGGATCTTGTTCGCCCGCGCGGTGCCGGGATCCTGAAGCTGTTCCGGGGTGAAATTCGTCTGCATCTCTCAGTCCATCAGCCCGGGGTTGAGGATATGGCGCGGATCGAACCGGGCACGGAGCGCGGTGGCGATCGCTGCGATCGCCGGTGGCTCCGGCTGGAACGGGGCGATCCGGGCGCGAGTCTCGGGGGCCGCCCGCATAAGCGTGGCATGGCCCGCGAAGCCGCCGAGGCGCGCGCGCAGGTCGGTGCCCGGCTCCGTCAGCGCCCAGACCAGCCCGCCGGCCCAGTCGAGGGCGACCGCCTCCGCCCCCATCCGCGCCACCAGCGCCGGTGCGTCGGAGGGTTTCACCGAAACGCGCCAGATATCGCCCGGCCGGCCCGCCAGCCCCGCAACGTCGCGGAGGCCCGCCCAACGGGTATCGCTCGCGTCGCGTCCGGCCTCGACCACGACCTCTCCGAAGGGGGCCAGAAGCGCCTGCAGCCGCTCGGCGCGGTAGGCGACGGAGGCCGCGAAGCCCTCGATCCGGATCTGTGCGCCCTCCTCGGTCCAGGCCGCGCCGGAGACCTCGAAAGGCGAGCCGATGGCAGCGGCCAGCGCCGTCACGGCGGGCGCCACCCCGATGCCGGGCAGCAGGAGCGTCGCCGCGCTCTCCGGCACCGGAAGCACCTTGAAGGAGACCTCGGTCAGCACCCCCAGCGTGCCCCAGGAGCCGGCGAGGAGCTTCACCAGGTCGTAGCCGGTGACGTTCTTCATCACCCGCCCACCATTCTTGATCACCGCGCCCGTGCCGTCGACGAAGCGCACGCCGATCAGGCTGTCACGGCAGGCGCCCGACATGATCCGGCGGGGGCCGGAAGCATTGGCCGCCACCACCCCGCCGATGGTGCTTTCGCCCGAGGTGCCCAGCAGCGCGCGCCAGTCCGGCGGCTCGAAGGGCAGCCGCTGACCCTCGGCGGCGAGTGCCTCCACGACCTCTGCGAGGGGCGTGCCGGCCCGGGCCACCAGCGTCAGCGCGGCGGGCTCGTAAAGCGTGATGCCGGAGATCGCGCCGGTCTCGACCACCGCGCCGGAGATCGGCCGGCCGACCTCGCGCGTGCCGCCGCCGCGGATGCGCAGGGGCGAGGAGGCGCCCCGCACGACCTCGGCCAGCTCGCTTTCGTCTTCGGGCCTCATCCGGCGTCCTTCTTCTGTCAAAAGATCTTCTGTCCAAAAATATCCTTGGGAGGTTCCGGGGGGCAGATGGCCCCCGGAACCTCCCCGTCAGGCCGCGCGCCGTGCCGCGGTCAGCGCCAGGGGAAACACCTTCGCCGGATTGAGCAGCCAGCCCGGATCGAACACGTCCTTCACCCGCATCTGCGCCTCCATGTCCTCGGGCGCATATTGCACCACCATCAGGTCGCGCTTCTCGATCCCCACGCCATGCTCGCCGGTCAGGCACCCGCCGACCTCGACGCAAAGCTTCAGGATATCGGCGCCGAAGGCCTCGCATTTCGCAAGCTCCTCGGGGTCGTTGGCGTTGTAGAGGATCAGCGGATGCATGTTGCCGTCGCCGGCATGGAAGACGTTGCCGACCTCGAGCCCGTAGTCCCGGCTCATCTCGCCGATGCGCTTCAGGACGTAGGGCAGGGCCGAGACCGGGATCGTGCCGTCGAGGCACATGTAGTCCGCGATCTGGCCCATCGCGCCGAAGGCCGACTTGCGGCCGAGCCAGATCTTCTTGGCTTCCTCCTCCGACCGGCTCTCGCGCAGCTCGACCGGATCGTGCTTGCGGGCGATCTGCAGGATCAGGCCGAGCTGCTCGTCGATCTCCGCCTCCGATCCCTCGACCTCGACGATCAGAAGCGCCTCGCAGTCGGGGTAGCCGGCATGGGCGAAATCCTCGGTCGCGCGGATGCAGGGGCGGTCCATGAACTCGATCGCGACGGGCAGAACGCCCGCCTTGATGATATCCGAGACGCATTCGCCCGCGACCTCGTTCGAGGCGAAGCCCATCAGCACCGGTCGCGCGCCCTCAGGCTTGCGCAGGATGCGCAGCGTCGCCTCGGTGACCACGCCCAGCTGCCCTTCCGAGCCGCAGATGACGCCGAGAAGGTCGAGCCCCCCCGCGTCCAGATGCGCGCCGCCGATCTCCAGCACCTCGCCTTCCATGGTGACGAGGGTGACGCCCATCAGGTTGTTCGTCGTCACGCCGTATTTCAGGCAATGCGCGCCGCCGGAGTTCATCGCCACGTTGCCGGCGATGGCGCAGGCGAGCTGCGAGGAGGGATCGGGCGCGTAGAAGAACCCGTCCTCTTCCACCGCGCCGGTGACGGAGAGGTTGGTGCGCCCGGTCTCCACCCGGATGAAGCGGTTGGCGTAGTCGACCTCGATCACCCGGTTCATGCGGGCAACGCCGAGGACGACGCAGTCGGCGGTGGGCAGCACGCCCCCCGCAAGCGAGGTGCCGGAGCCGCGTGGCACCACCGGCACGCCCTCGGCATGGCAGACCTTCAGCGCGGCCGCGACCTCGGCCGTCGAGCGCGGCAGCACGACGGCCAGCGGCGGGCAGCGATAGGCGGACAGCGCGTCGCATTCATAGGCGCGGGTCTCCGCCTCCTCGGCGATCACCGCGTCCGCGGGCAGGACCGCGCGCAGCCGTTCGACGATCCGCGCCTTGCGGGCCAGGATCGCGGGATTCGGGGCCGGCATCTCCATGGGTCTCTCCCTCGGTATTGGTAAGGAATTATAACCAATATTCGAATGTGGCAAGATCGCCGCGGACAGCGACGGCCTCTGGAGGGGATATTTTTGCCAATGGGACAGGCGGAGGCAAGCTTTCAGCGGGCGCGGCGGCGCCCTTCGACCAGCCAGGCGGCGATGGCAAGCAGGCCCGCGAGCAGCAGAAGCGCCCAGGCCGGCAGCATGGGTTCCACCCGCACGTCTGTCGTCACATAGGCGTGGCGCGGGGTGATGCCGATCCAGCCGCGCCCCGCCGCGGCGGCGCCGGCGCGGACCAGGCGGATGTCGGGGATGCCGTCCTCCACCGGGATCACGCCGCCGCGGTGCCGGTCGACCAGCGGCGCGAGTTTCGCGCCCGAGGCGATGGTCTGCTCGAATTCCTTGGGCGCGGAGGGGCCGACGCCGACGACCGCCTTCAGCTTGCCCTGCGCAAGCTTGTAAAGCCCCATGTCCGGCGCGTGCCAGGTGACCGTCCAGGCGCCGGGCGAGGTTTCCTTCATCGGCAGGACCGTCACCTTGCCGTCCGGGCCGGTGACGGAAACGCTGCGCTTCTCCTCGGTCAGCGAGCGGCGGGTGATGGTCACGTCCTGCCCGACGGCTGAGGCGGTCAGCGCCTCTTCCTCCAGCGAGGGTTCCTTCATCATCCAGTGGGCGAGGCGGCGGAGAAGCTCCAGCTGCGGCCCGCCGCCCTCGAAATCGCGCGACCAGAGCCAGGCCTGGTCGGAGGCGAGGACGGCGACGCGGCCCTTGCCCTCATGCGACAGGACGAGGAGCGGCTTGCCGTCCACCCCCGACATGACGACCTGCGACTTCGGCTTCGCCGTCACCTCGATCTGGCGGAACCAGCGGCCCCATCCGGGCTTGCCGTCCTTGGTCTTGTGCCAGCGGCCGAAATTCTCCAGCCCCTCGGTCACCGGGTGACGCTCGCCGAGCTTGGTGATCTCGGGCAGAAAGCCCTGCTCGATCACCCGGCTGGTCGGCTCGACCGGCAGGACACTGGCCAGCGGCGAGCGGTAGAGGCTGTCGGCAGAGCCGAATTCCGGCCCGGCCTCCACCAGCACGGCGCCGCCGTCCGTCACGTATTTGCGCACGTTGTCGAGGTATTCCGCGGGCAGGATGCCGCGGCGGCGGTAGCGGTCGAAGATGATCAGGTCGAAGCTCTTGATCTTCTCGACGAAGAGCTCGTGGGTCGGGAAGGCGATCAGCGCCAGCTCGTTCACCGGAACGCCGTCCTCCTTTTCCGGCGGGCGCAGGATGGTGAAATGGACAAGGTCCACCGAGGCGTCGGATTTCAGCAGGTTCCGCCAGACCCGCTCGCCCGCGTAGGGCTCTCCGGAGACGAGGAGGACACGGAGGCGGTCCCGCACGCCGTTGATCTGCACGACGGCGGCGTTGTTGCGGGCGGTCAGCTCGCCCGCCATCTTAGGCGTCTGGAACTGCAGCACGTTGAGGCCCCCGTGCGGCAGGGTGACGGGCAGGCTGAGGTCGCGGCCGATCGGCACCGTGTAGGACTTCGCCGGATCGCCGTCGATGGAGATGGCGAGCCGGGCGGTCTTGCCGGCAGAGGCCGGGACCTTACCCTGATCCTCGACACGCAGGCGCAGCTCGACCGGCTCGCCCATGATCGCATAGGCGGGCGCGGCCTTGATGATCAGTCGGCGGTCCCAGTCGGTCTTGTGGCCGGTCAGAAGCACGCTGACCGGCGCCGGGATATCCGGTGCGGCGGCCATGTCGTTCACCTGCCCGTCGGTGACGAGGATCGCCCCGGCGACGCGGTCGCGCGGCTCCTCGGCCAAGGCACTGGCGAGGCCACCCATGAGGAGGGTGCCGCCGTCGCCAGGCGCGTCGCCCACGGTGACCTCGCGAAGCTCGGTGTTCGGCATCGCCTTGATTTTCGCCTCGATCGCCTTCACTGCCGCCGTGGTCTGCGCGTCGCGGTCCGAGAGCTTCTGGCTCGACGAGCGGTCGATTGCCATCAGCACGATGTCCGACAGCGGCCGCCGCGTCTCGCGCTGGAGCGCCGGGTTGGCAAGCGCGGTGAGGATCACGACGCCGGTCAGGGCCCGCAGGCCCCAGCCCGAAAGCCTGCGCCAGAGTGCCACGCCGATGGCGATCACGGCCACCGCTGCGGCGAGCCAGATCACCGGCCACGGCACCAGCGGATCGAAGACCACACCCGCGACGCTCATTGTCCCAGCCTCTGCAGCAGCGCCGGTACGTGCACCTGGTCTGACTTGTAGTTGCCGGTCAGCACGTACATGACGAGGTTGATGCCGAAGCGGAACGAGATCTCCCGCTGCCGTTCTCCCGTAGCCCCACGCCCGACCGGGAAGAGGAAGTTGCCCTTTGCATCCACCGCCCAGGCCGCGGCCCAGTCGTTGCCGCCGATCACCACGGGCGAGACACCGTCGTTGAGATTGCGGAAGGGCATGCCGTCAGCCTTGGCGGCATCGGGGGCCGCCGCCTCTACCCAGACCGGCGCGCCGTCGTAGCGTCCGGGGAAGTCCTGCAGCAGGTAGAAGCTGCGGGTCAGCACGTGGTCGCGCGGGATCGGCTCCAGCGGCGGGATATCGAGGCCGGCGGCGATCTGCTGCAGGCGCTGGCCCGCGGGCGTGGTCGTGCCGTAGCCCGACACGTCGCCGTCGCGGGTGTCGAAAAGGATCATGCCGCCGGTGCGCAGGAAGTCGTTCAGCTTGTCATAGGCCTTGGCCGAGGGCAGCGGCTCGTCCGGCGTGATCGGCCAGTAGAGGAAGGGGAAAAGCGAGATATCGTCGGTGTTCAGGTTCACCGCCATCGGCGTGTCGGGCTCGACCGAGGTGCGCTGGGTCAGGACGTCCGAAAGCCCCTGCAGCCCCTCCTGAGCGATCTGGTCGACCCGGGCGTTGCCGGTCAGCACATGGGCGAGGACGACGCCGTGGGTGGCCTTCAGCGCGAAGGCGTCATCCGCCTGCGCGGGATGCGGCGGCAGCGCAAGAAGCGCCGCCAGCACGACGGCCGCCGCCCCGGCACGGGGGCCGCGCAGCCGGCCGGAGAGCCAGAGCGAGGCCGCGAGATCCACCAGAAGCAGGATCAGCGCCGCGAGCAGCAGATCGCCCTTCAGCGGGCGTTCGTGGCGGGCGGCGGCGCCCTCCACCACGGTCCCCGCGGGCCAGGCGGCAGGGGCGAGTACGGTCTTCGCGCCGATCACGTTCAGCGCCACGCGCCGGTCCTGCGCGGCGTAGAGGCCGGGGGGTGTTGCCGGGCCGGCCTCGGCCCTGCCCAGGGCCTCGCCGGTGACGCCCGCGACCTGGCCCGCGTCATGCGTGGCCCCGAAGGCGTCGACCAGCTTCTTCGGCACCCAGGTCGTGCCCTTCAGATCCGCCGCGCTCGGCTCCGCCGGCCGCGTCGCCACCGCCAGCCGGTCGAGCATCCGCACGAACAGGCCGGACAGCGGCAGGCTCGACCATTCCGCGTTGGCGGTGACGTGGAACAGCACCACCTGCCCCTGCCCCAGCGCCTTGCGGGTGACCAGCGGCGTGCCGTCGGTCAGGCTCGCGATCGTGCGGCTGGCAAGCGAGGGGTCGGGCTGGGCCAGCACCTGTTCCTTCACCGTCACGTCCTTGGGGATGGCGAGGCCGTGGAAGGGCGAGTTCTCCGGGAAGGGCCTCAGCTTCTTCGGCTGGCCCCAGGACATTGCACCGCCGACCTCGCGCCCGCCGGCGCGCAGGCGCACGGGCATCAGAGGGTCCTCGGTCTCGCGGCTGACGTCGGACTGGGCCAGCCGGGGGCCGGCGAAGCGCAGCAGTGTGCCGCCCTTCTTGACCCAGGCGATCAGCGGATCCTCCTGCTCGGGCGGCAGGCGGGCGACATCGGCGAGAATGATCACGTCGGGGTCGGCCATCAGGAGGTCGCCGAACTTGCCCTCGATCACATCGGCATTGGGCTTCAGCGCCTCGCGCAGGTAATGGAGCGGCGAGAGGAGCTGCAGCCCCTCCTGGTCCGGCACCCCGGCGATCAGCGCCACCTTGCGGCGCTTCAGCGCGTCGTCAGTGAGGCTGACGGCGGCGGCGGAGCGTTCGCCCTGGATCGCGAAGCCGGTGATGCGGTTGCGAAGTTCCGATGGCAGCGAGAGCTTCAGCTCCGCCACCGTCGCTCCGTCCTTGAAATCGGCCGTGCCGCGGGCGAGGTCGCGCTCGGTGCCCGAGGGATCGGGGCCGCGCGCGGTGATCGCGGCGCTCATCGCCGGGCCGGGGCGGGCGCGCAGTGCGGTGAGCGTGATCGCCCCGTCCTTGAAGACCGCCGGAGGCAGCGCGAAGAACGGGCGGCCCGTCTCGAACACCGTCACCCGGCCGTGGCGTTCCAGCGCGGAAAGAAACGCCATCCGCCCGTCATGGGCAAGGCCGTCCGACAGCCAGTAGGTCTGGAACGATCCGCTCAGCCGCCCGGCGAAGGCCGAAAGCGCCTTGGGGTCGGGCGCCCAGGGCTGGGGCTTCAGACCGGGCAGGCGCGAGACCCAGGCGCTCGCCGCCTGGAACGGCAGGGCGCCCTCGGGCAGGTCGGTCAGCGTGACCACCGCCACCGGGCGCCCGGCGCGGCCGGCGTCGGTCAGAAGCTGCTGCACATGCTCTATCCGGCGCGGCCAGTCCGCCGCATCGGCCCAGGTGCCGTCCATCACCACCAGAAGCGGCCCGGTGCCGCCGCGCCGCTGGTCGGGGTGCAGCACCGGCCCGGCGAAGGCGAGGATCAGCCCGGCCACGGCGAGGCTGCGCAGGAGAAGCAGCCACCAGGGCGTGCGGTCGGTCTCCGCCTCCTCGTCCTTCAGGCCGAGGAGCAGCGCGACACCCGGGAACCGCCGCCGGATCGGCGCAGGCGGGATCGCGCGCAGCAGAAGCCACAGCACCGGCAGCGCGGCGAGCCCGAGAAGAAGCCAGGGCGTGGTGAAGCCGATCGGGCCAAGCACCCACATCAGAGCCGGCGCTCCAGCGCCCGGTAAAGCCAGAGGAGCGCCGCCGCCGGGGGCTCATCGCTGTGATGCGTCGAGAATTGCCAGCCGGTGCGGCGCGCGAGCTGGCGCAGACGATCCTTCCGCTCGGCCAGCCGCTCCAGATAGCGGCCCCGAAGGTCGCCCGCGCGCAGCGTCTCGTGCCGCAGAAGGCCCGCCATGCTCTCGAAGATCGTGCGGCCGTCGAAGGGGAAGGTCTCTTCCTGCGGATCCAGAATCTGGAGGAGGACACCCCGCACCCCGCGATCCGCCGCGCGGCCGAGCGCATCCTCCAGCGGCGCCGGATCGCCAAGGAAATCCGAGAAGAACAGCGCCCGGCCATGCGGCGCCATCGCCTCTGCCCGCGGCGCGCCGTAATCGGCCTCGCCCGCGCCCGTGGCCAGTCCGGAAAACGCTTCCGCAAGCCGCACCACCTGCGCCGGCCCGCTCCGCGCCGGGATCGACCCGTCGGCAAGGCCGACGCGCTCCCCCGCCCTCGTCAGAAGCACCGTGACGGCGAGCGCCAGAAGGGCGGCGCGGTCGGCCTTGGCCGGGCGGCGCGCATCCCCCGTGAACCCCATGGAACGCGCATCGTCGACCCAGAGAGAGACCGTCTGCGCCGCCTGCCATTCCTTCTCGCGCACGTAATGCGCGTCGGACCGGGCCGAGCGGCGCCAGTCGATGGCGCGGGCGTCGTCGCCACCGAGCGCCGGGCGGTATTGCCAGAACTCGTCGCCCGTCCCGGCGCGGCGGCGGCCATGCTCGCCCAGCATCACCGCCTGGGCCAGATGCTCCGCCTCCGCCAGAAGCGGCGGCAGGGGCGAGGCCAGCGCCTCCGCCCGCCCCCTGAGGGGGGTGGAGGGGGCGCCCTGGTTCAAGCGGCGGCCTCGATCCGGGTCACTTGCGCCGCTACCGAATCGATCAGGGCGGGCAGGCTTTCGCCCCGCGCACGGGCGGCGAAGCTCAGCGCCATGCGGTGGCTCAGCACCGGCCGCGCCAGTGCCGCCACATCCTCTGCCGAGGGGGCGAGCCGGCCTTCGAGAAGCGCCCGCGCGCGGACCGTAAGCATCAGGGCCTGCGCCGCGCGCGGGCCGGGGCCCCAGCTGACCGCCTCGTTCACGCGCTGGCCCGCTTCGGCTTCGCCCGGGCGGCAGGCGCGGACGAGATCCAGAATCATCTCCACCACAGCATCGCCCACCGGCATCCGCCGCAGCACCTGCTGGGCACCCAGAAGCTCGCCATCGGAGAAGACCTGTTCGGACTGCGCCTCCTCCGTGCCGGTGGTGGCGATCAGGATCTCCTTCTCCGCCTCCCGCTCGGGGTAGTCGACGTCGATCTCCACCAGGAAGCGGTCGAGCTGCGCCTCAGGCAGGGGATAGGTGCCCTCCTGCTCGATCGGGTTCTGGGTGGCGAGGACGTGGAACGGCGTGCCGAGCGGGCGGTGGCGGCCCGCGACGGTCACCTGGCGCTCCTGCATCGCCTGCAGGAGGGCGGATTGCGTGCGCGGGCTGGCGCGGTTGATCTCGTCCGCCATCAGGAGCTGGCAGAACACCGGCCCCTCGATGAAGCGGAAGGCGCGGGAGCCGTCGGCGGCGGTTTCCAGCACCTCGGACCCGAGGATGTCCGCCGGCATCAGGTCCGGCGTGAACTGCACGCGCGACCCCTTCAGGCCCATCACGGTCGAGAGCGTATCGACCAGCCGGGTCTTGCCCAGCCCCGGCAGACCGATCAGCAGGCCATGCCCGCCGCAGAGAAGCGCGGACAGCACGAGGTCCACCACCCGGTCCTGCCCGATGAAACGGCGGTTGATCGAGGCGCGGGCGCGGGAGAGCTTGTCGCCCAGGGCCTCGATCTCTGCGACGAGGGGGGACGGCTCGGCCATGACACTGCTCCTTTGCGGGTTATAGTTAGGGCCATTAGAGAGGATATAGCGGCGGGCACAAATGACAAAAAGCAAAACGGCGCAAATCGGCTCGGGGCCGTCGGCGGAGGGCCTCGCCAAGGCGGCGGGCAAGGCCGGCAAGGGCCGTGGGCCGGCACCGGTGCATCTGTGGAATCCGCCCTTCTGCGGCGATCTCGACATGCGGATCGCGCGCGACGGAACCTGGTTCTACCTCGGCACGCCGATCGGACGGAAGGAACTGGTGAAGCTCTTTTCCAACATCATCCGGCGGGACGGGGACGATTATTTCCTGGTCACCCCGGTCGAGAAGGTCGGCATCAAGGTCGACGACGCCCCCTTCGTCGCCGTGGATTTCGAGGCGGAGGGGACGGGCCGCGGCCAGCGCCTGCGCTTCGTCACCAATGTCGGCGACGAGGCCGAGGCCGGCCCGGAGCACCCGATCCGCGTTGTCCGCGATCCGGAGACGGGGGAGCCCTCTCCCTACATCCTCGTCCGCACCAACCTCGAGGCGCTGATCGACCGCAAGAGCTTCTACCGGCTGGTCGAGCTCGGCGCACATGAGGAACGGGAGGGAGAGCACTGGTTCGGCCTCTGGTCCGGCGGGAAGTTCTTTCCGGTGATCCCCTCGGCGGAACTCGGCTAGTCCGGACCGGGGAAAGAGCGCGGCGCCCGGAGGTCCCTATTCCGCGGCGTGGCCGATCGCGGGTGCACCGACGCATCGGCCCTCGACCGTCTCCACCTGGAAGGTCGCGTGATGGATGTGGTAGTCGCGCTCCAGCATGCGCCGCACGGCCCGATCGACCACCGCCGGATCGCCGGAAACGACCAGATGCGCCTCGCAGGAGATCTTGCGCTCGTCGATCTGCCAGAGGTGCAGGTGATGCGCGCCGGCGACGCCGGGGACGGCCTCGATCTCCTGCAGGATCTCCTCCGCCGCCGTCTCGGGCGGGGCGCCGAGCATCAGGATCCGGATCACCGGCCCGATCTCGATGAACGAGATCCGCAGCATCCAGGCGGAGATCGCGATCGTCGCCAGCGGGTCGACCAGCCGCCAGTCGTAAAGCAGGATCAGCCCGCCGGCGAGCATGACCACCAGCGAGGTCGCGGCATCGCCGAGATTATGCAGGAAGGCCGCACGGATGTTCACGCTGTCCTTTGCCATGGCGAAGGTCAGAAGCGCGGTCACCGAATTCACCACCAGCGCCAGCGCGGCGAGGATGACCACCGGCCAGCCCTCAACCGGCGGCGGTGCGATCAGCCGCGTCACCGCCTCGCCCGCCAGCCAGACCGAGAGCAGGATCAGCGCGGTGTAGTTGATCAGCGCAGCCACCACCTCGGCCCGGCCATAGCCGAAGGTCATCTTGGCATCCGCCGGCCGCCGCGCGATCCGACGCGCGGCGAATGCCAGCGCCAGCGCCGCCGCGTCGGAGAGGTTGTGGACCGCGTCGGCCACCAGAGCGACCGATCCCGAGACGATCCCGCCTGCGATCTGCGCCAGCGATAGTCCCACGTTGACGACAAGCGCCAAGGCTACTCGCCTGTCGCCGCCGGCGGCGTCGAGATCGTGATGATGGTGATGGGCGTGATCGTGCGGCATGGACTCTCCTTCCAGCCCAGACTCCCGCCTTGGCGCGGGACTGTCAACCAAGGGGCCCTGCCCGCCCGGCTTTGACTTTTGCCCCCCGGAGCGCCAGCTTTCGTGAAGCTTCAGGCAGGAGAATAACATGGCACACCCCCTCGCCCTCATCGTCGGCGCCGGCAGCGGCCTTTCGGCCGCGCTCGCGCGCAGCTTCCACCGCGAAGGTTATGCCGTGGCCCTGGCCGCCCGCGACACCGCCAAGCTCGCCACCCTCGCCGCGGAGGTGGACGCCGCCTGCCACGCCTGCGACGCGGCCGATCCGGCGGCGGTCACGGCGCTTTTCGCCGCCCTCGGCCGGGCGCCGCGCGTGGTGGTCTACAACCCCTCCGCCCGGGTGCGCGGCCCGATCGCCGGGCTCGACCCCGCCGAGGTCCGCCGCGCGCTCGACACCACCGCCTTCGGCGCCTTCCTGGTGGGCCAGGCCGCGGCCCGCGCCATGCTGGCCACCGCGCCCGAGGGCGGAACCCGCGGCACCATCCTCTTCACCGGCGCCTCCGCCGGGGTGAAGGGCTTCCCGCAATCGGCCAGCTTCGCCATGGGCAAGTTCGCCCAGCGCGGCCTTGCCCAGTCGATGTCGCGCGAGCTGCACCCGCAGGGCATCCACGTCGCCTGGATCAACATCGACGGCGGCATCCGAAACCCAGGCCGCGTCGAGCCGCCCGACGCGCCGGATTCCATGCTCGACCCGGAGGCCATCGCCCAGACCTATGTCGCGCTGGTCAACCAGCACCGCTCCGCCTGGTCGGAGGAGATCGCGGTCAGGCCCTGGGTGGAGAAGTTCTGAGCGAAGGACCGGGGGCGGAGCCCCCTAATGCGCCTCGGCCCAGTTGCCGCCCTGGCCGGCCTCGACGATCAGCGGGACGGAGAGCTTCACCGCCGGTTCGGCGGCGGCCTCCATGACCTCCTTCACCCGCGCGGCGACGCGGTCGGCCGCGTCCTCGGCGACCTCGAAGAGGAGTTCGTCGTGGACCTGCAGAAGCATGGTTGCGGGCAGCCCCTCGATCGCCTTCGGCATCCGGATCATGGCGCGGCGGATGATGTCGGCCGCCGCCCCCTGGATCGGCGCGTTGATCGCGGCGCGGCGGGCGAAGCCCGCGTGCGGGCCCTTGGCGTTGATCTCCGGCGTATGGATGCGGCGGCCGAAGAGGGTCTGGACGTAGCCGTGTCCCTTCGCGAAGGCCACGGTGTCGTCCATGTAGGTCCGGATGCCGGGGAAGCGTTCGAAGTAGCGGTCGATGAAGCCCTGCGCCTCGGCCCGCGGGATGCGCAGGTTGCGGGCGAGGCCGAAGCCCGAGATGCCGTAGATCACCCCGAAATTGATCGCCTTGGCCTGCCGCCGCACGCCCGGGTCCATCCCCTCGATCGGCACGTCGAACATCTCCGACGCCGTCATCGCGTGGATGTCGAGCCCGTCCTTGAAGGCCTGCTTCAGCTCCGGGATATCGGCGACATGGGCGAGGATCCTGAGTTCGATCTGGGAATAGTCGAGGCTGAGGAGCCGCTTGCCGGCCGGCGCCACGAAAGCCTCGCGGATGCGGCGGCCTTCCTCGGTCCTGACCGGGATGTTCTGCAGGTTCGGATCGGTCGAGGCGAGCCGCCCGGTGTTGGCCCCCGCGATGGAGTAGGAGGTGTGGACCCGCCCCGTATCCGGGTGGATGTGGGTCTGCAGCGCGTCGGTGTAGGTCGACTTGAGCTTCGAGATCTGCCGCCAGTCCAGCACCCGCGCGGGCAGGTCGTGCCCTTCCGCCGCCAGATCCTCCAGCACGTCAGCGCCGGTGGCATAGGCGCCGGTCTTGCCCTTCACCCCGCCCGGCAGGCTCATCTTGTCGAAGAGGATCTCGCCCAGCTGCTTCGGCGAGCCGACGTTGAAGCTTTCCCCGGCGAGCTGGTGGATCTCGTCCTCCAGCCCGGCCATCTTCTGCGCAAACGCGTTCGACATGCGCGAGAGCGTGTCGCGGTCGACCTGCACCCCCGCCATCTCCATCGCCGCCAGAACGCCCACCATGGGCCGCTCCAGCGTCTCGTAGACGGTGGTCACCTCGGCGCGAGGCAGCTCCGGCTTGAAGCGCTGCCAGAGGCGGAGCGTGATGTCGGCATCCTCCGCCGCATAGGCGGTCGCCTCGTCGATCGAGACCCTGTCGAAGGTGATCGCCGACTTGCCTGAACCCAGGAGCGGCTTGATTGGGATCGGTGCGTGGCCGAGGTACTTCTCGCTCAGGAAATCCATGCCGTGGCCATGCTCGCCGGCGTGCATGGCGTAGGACATCAGCATGGTGTCGTCGATCGGCGCGACCTTCACCCCGTAGCGGGCGAAGATCTTCGCATCGTATTTCATGTTCTGGCCGATCTTGAGGATCGACGCGTCCTCCAGCACCGGCTTGAGGATCGCCAGCGCCTTCTCCATCGGGATCTGCCCGTCGCAGAGCGCTTCCGCCCCGAACAGATCGCCGCCGCCCTCTTTGTGGCCCAGCGGGATGTAGCAGGCGCGCCCGGTCTCGACCGAAAGCGAGATGCCGACCAGCTCGGCCTGCATCTCGTCAAGGCTCGTCGTCTCGGTATCGACCGCGACATGACCCTTCTCTCGGATCGCCGCCGCCCAGGCCTCCAACGCCGCCGCGTCGCGCACGCATTCGTAGCCGGCGGTGTCGAAGGGGACCTCGGCCACCGCCGGGGTATCCGGGGCTTCTGCCGCGGTGGCGGCGGGCGCGGTACCGGCGATCACCGGCGCCTCGACGCCCAGCTTGTCGGCCACGCGCTTGGTCAGGGTGCGGAATTCCATCTTGCCGAGGAAATCCATGATCGCCTCGGGATCGACCGGGCGCAGTTCCAGCGCGTCCAGCGTCACGTCGAGCGGCGTGTCGCGCTTCAGCGTCACCAGCTGCTTGGAGATGCGGATCTTCTCGACATTCTCGGTCAGCGCCTCGCGGCGCTTGGGCTGCTTGATCTCCGAGGCCCGCTCCAGCAGCGTTTCCAGGTCGCCGTATTCGCGGATCAGAAGCGCGGCGGTCTTGATGCCGATCCCCGGCGCGCCAGGCACGTTGTCGACCGAATCGCCCGCCAGCGCCTGCACGTCGACCACCTTCTCGGGGCCGACGCCGAATTTCTCCTCCACCTCCTCGGGGCCGATCACCCGGTCCTTCATCGGATCGCGCATAACGACGCCGGGCCCGACAAGCTGCATCAGGTCCTTGTCGGAGGAGATGATGGTGACGCTGCCGCCCGCCTCCACCGCCTCGCGCGCCAGCGTGGCGATGATGTCGTCGGCCTCGTAATTGGCGGTCTCGAGGCAGGCCACGTTGAAGGCCCGTGTCGCATCGCGCGTCAGCGGGAACTGCGGGCGCAGATCCTCGGGCGGCTCGGGGCGGTTGGCCTTGTATTCAGGGTAGAGATCGCTGCGGAAGGTCTTCGACGAGTAGTCGAAGACCACGGCGAGATGGGTCGCGGCGTCGTCGCCGTTGGCGCGGTTGATCTCGTTCCAGAGGATATTGCAGAACCCCGCCACCGCGCCGATCGGCAGGCCGTCGGACTTGCGGGTCAGGGGCGGCAGCGCGTGATAGGCGCGGAAGATATAGGCCGAGCCGTCGATCAGGTGCAGGTGGCAGCCCTTGCCGAATGTCATGTGCCGCTCCTCCGCTTGCCTCTGGCCTTCTCATGCCATGAAGCCGCGCGGGGTGCCAGCCGGACCGGGCGGCCTCCGACGGGAGTATTTCGTCCAGGGAGAAGGAGCGCGGCCTGCGCACTCTTTCCGTCCGGGCGTATCCTCAGGGGTTTCAGCGGGTGGCCCCCCCTAAGCGCGCCTCAGGCCTTTTCGCCGAGCACCTTCTCGACGAAATCCTCATGCACGAAGCGCTTGTCGCAATAGCCGCATTCGACCCAGCCGGTCTCGTGCGGGATGGTCAGCCAGACGCGTGGATGGCCAAGCCCGCCGGGGCCCCCGTCGCAGGGCACTTTCCACTGGTTGACAACCTCGGTCTCCGGCACCTCTGTGGCCATCGGCGGCTCCCCCTGTCCTGTCGGAATTGGTCCAGAGCGGGATAGGTCGCCCGGCCCGGGGCGTCAAGCCCGCGGCCGCGGCGCGAAGGTTCAGGAGTGCATGAGCAATTCCCCGCCAGAGCGCAGAAAGTCGCCTATCAGTTGCATGGTGTGCGACGGAGTGGAGGCGTAGATTCGTTCATCTGGCTTCGGACTGATTTGGCGCCAAGGAGGCCCAAGTGAAACGGATCGAAACCCTCGACGGCATGCGGGGCTATTTCCTCTTCTTCATGCTTATCAATCACATGATCCTGCAGGGCGGACTGTGGCTGCAGAACGTCAACCTGGCAGAGGTCATGTTCGTCGAGGACGCCCAGGGCTTCGTGTTTCTCTCCGGCTTCCTGATCGGCCTGATCCAGACCTCGCGGATGCTCCGCTACGGCGCCGTGGCCATGCGCATCAGCATCTGGCGACGGGCGGCAGAGCTTTACGTCTACGCAATGGGCGTGGTCGTGGTGGCGCTGACGCTGCGCGCGCTGCTGCCGGGCGGGTTCGAGGCCTATGCCAACTGGATGGGCCCGGCCGGGACCGACGATCACCTGCGCGACCTGGCGCTGGCGCTGATGGTGTTCCAGCCGACCTTCATGGACATCCTGCCGATGTACATCCTGTTCCTGGTGGTCTCGCCCTGGCTGGTGAAGCTGGTGGCCGAGGGGCGCTGGCCCGTCGTCATCACCGGCTCGCTGGTGGTCTGGATGGCGGCGCAGATCGGCATGGGAGAGCTGATCGGCTGGCCGCTTCACGCCGCCTTCAAGGCCTCCGACGGGCAGGGGCTACGCGGCAGCTTCAACCCGCTGGGCTGGCAGATCGTGTTCATCTCCGGCCTGGTGGGCGGCGGGCTGATGGCCAAGGGCGGGATCGAATGGAAGAAGATCTTCGCGCCCGAGAAGACGGCGCTGCCGATCGTCTGCCTGATCGTGGTGGGCTTCTTCATGCCGGTGCGTTTCGTCACGGCGCACGGGATGATCGATTACGAATTCCTCGGCCCGTTCCAGAGCATGGCGATCCGCCGCAGCTTCGGCCCGGTCTACCTTCTGAACCTCGCCGGCGCCGGCGGCCTGCTGGCCTGGCTGCTGATCGCGGGGCCGGAGGCGAAACAGCGATGGGTCGCGGCGATCTCGCGCGGACTGCATGCGCTGTTCAGGTTCTGGCCGCTGAAGATCATGGGCCGGCATTCGCTGCAGACCTACGCCTGGCACGTCCTGCTGGTCTACGGGTTGCGCTATGTCGACATGACCTGGGGCCCGCTGGGCAACCTCGAGACGGTCACGGCCGCGCTGCTCCTCATCCTTCTGCTGCCGCTCCCGGCGCTCTGGCGCGAATACCGGCCCTGGATCCAGCGCAAGCTGTTCCCGGGCCGGCTGGGCGCCCACGGCTGAGCGCGGCGCGGCGGCCCGCTCAGCCTGCCCCCCCTTAGCCCGCCGCGCGGTCGATCCGGAGCTGGTAGCAGTTGTTCGCGGCCGAGCGGACATGGACATAGGCGATCTCGGGTCGGGCGAGCAGTTCTTCCGCCCGCGCCGGGATCGCCGCCGTCGCCACCACGCCGCCGGTGCCGTAGACGATCCGGTCATCCCGGCCATAGCCCCGGACGATGTAGTGCGCGGAGGAGAGAATCGCCGGCATGGCCTCGGCCCCGCCCGCCCCCTCCCCGTAAGCCGCGCAGGGGTCGGCACAGAGGAAGATCGGCCCGGTCTCGGCGTAGGGCTGCAGCCCTGGGAAGGGGCGATGGGCGAGGATCAGGTAGTCCTTCCCGGCCGGCACCTGGGCCAGGCAATGGCGGCAGGGAACGCCCGCCCCGCCGGAGGTGCGGCGCTCGGGCGTGAAGCCATAGGCATCGGGCGCGCCGGCTTGCAGGGCGCGGACGGTCTCGGTCGGAAGGGGGATGAAGCGGATGGTCATGGCAGGTCTCCTTTGCCCCGCCATCCTGCCGCCCCGCGCCCGCCGGGCCGACCCGGATGCTGCGCATAAGCCGCCGCCGTCCTGCCCTCTGCCCGCCCGGGGCCTCGGCTCAGCCCGGTTGCACCAGCATCGGGCCGAGCGGGCGGCCGGCGAGGATGTGGACGTGGAGATGCGGCACTTCCTGGTGGCTGTGCGGCCCGGAATTGGCCAGCAGCCGGTAGCCCATCCCGTCCTCCCCCGGCGTCAGCCCGAGATAGGCGCAGACCTTTGCCACCGCGCGGGTGAAATCGCCGATCTCCGCGTCCGAGGCCTCGGCCGCGAAATGGTCCCAGTTCACATAGGGCCCCTTCGGGATCACCAGCACATGCACCGGCGCATGCGGGCGGATGTCGTGGAAGGCCAGCGCATGCTCGGTTTCGAGCACGGTGGAGTTCGGGATCTCGCCGCGCAGGATCTTGGCGAAGATGTTCTGGTCGTCATAGGCGTAGGCCATCGTGTCCTCTGTTCTGGTCAGTCCTCGAAGAGATCGGCGCCCAGGAGCGCGCGGGCCTGCGCCACCGGCACATCGAGAAAGGCGGCGAGGGGGATTGCGTTCTCCTCCAGCCCGGCGGCCTCGTCAATGCGCAGGAAGGTGGGGAAGTTGGCATCGCGCATCCTGTCACTCTCGAACCTGATATCATGGCGCAGGGTGCAAAGGAGGCTTTTCAGCACTTCCGCCGGCGTCTCGGGCGCGGCGAGGCCGGTGCGGCAGGCATGGCCGGCCAGGAAGGCGTCGGAGAAGGCGCAGTCGATCTCGAGGATTCGCGTCGTGCAGCGGTCGGCGACGAAATCGCGCATCAGTTCGATTCCCGCAGGGTCGAGGCAGACGAGAAGGCGGTTCGTCCCGTAATAGTCGAAGAGCATCCGCATCAGCGCGCGGCGGTGACGGGTGCGTTTCCCGACCGTCGACTGGATGCCGCCGAGGTCGGGCAGGTTCGCTGCCTCCTCGTCGAATATGTAATCGAGCGCGGGCAGGTTGGAGGCCTGCCGCACCCGCTCTGCCAGCCGCTTTCCGACATGGCGTTTCCTGCAGGCCACCAGCATCAGCTCCCGCCCCCGGCCGATGGTGGAACAGGCCTCCCAGAAGCGGGGCGCGAAGCGGCGGCCGACCCGGCCCCGCCCGGTCAGGAAGGCGAAGAGCGGGCGGCCCTCGTCCGAGATCGCGAAGCGCGCCGCGGCGTCGCAGTAGAGTGCGCCCAGCCGGGCCTTCAACTCTGTCGCGTCGGGCGAGATCTTGCGCGCGAAGAGGTGGTTCTGGCTGACCAGCAGGTCGTAGTGGTCGTTGTAGAAGGTGACCGGCATGCCGTAGTCGGTGAACAGCAGGAAGGTCAGCGTGCGCGACCGGATCTCCGCCTCCGGCACGAGGTGGCGGACGAGGGTCTGGAAGAAGGTCTCGTCCGGGATCCATGTGGTACGGAAGAAGCGGATCACGTCGGGCCGGGCGCGGCAGAAGGCCAGCACCGCCTCCGCCGTGGCGCGGCGCAGGCACCACCACTGGCTGCCGATCATCATCTGCAGATCGTCCGGGATCTTCCGCCTCAGCCCCAGCCGCTTCTGCCAGTCCAGCATCCGGTAGAAGAGCGCCTTGTGCCGCCGCTCGTTGAGGTAGTGGCGGTAGATCAGCCGCTCTTCCTTCAGGCCGGTGCGGATCCAGCCGGAGGTGAAGAAATCCTCCGCCTCGATGTAATCCGCGCTCTCGGCGTCGAGGACCGCATGGGAATGGGCCGCCGACTTGATCGGCATGCAATCGCCCGAGAGCATGTAGACGTGGCTCGCGTCGGGGAAGGCCGCCAGCGCCGTCTCGATCGCGCCGAGCGTGGCCTTCACAAGGCTCCATTCCCCCCAGCCGCATTTCACCCGGGGCGCGAAGGCCACGGCCGGGTTACCCGCAAGCGCGGCGCGGATGCGGGTGAAGCCGGCGGTCGCTGCGCGGCCATCGAAATGGATCGCCACCGCGTCGCCCGTCGCCGTCAGCCGGGCCGCCTGGGCGATGATCCCGTCGGGGTCCTTATGGGCAAGGAGGATATAGGCGATGCGCGCCATCCGGCCGTCCATTCAGCCAAAGGTTGATTTTATGCACCCAAACTAGCTTGAAAAGCCATTGAAAAGACAGCGCGAACTTGAGATCTTGGCGCAATGTCCGAACCCATGGCTTCGGCGCAGGGTTGTAACGAGGGTTGAGGTCCGCATGGGGTTTCCCGGCACCTGGATGACCAAGAGCGAGAGCATGGTCTATCGCGTGGTGCCGAAATGCGCCTGCTCGACCATCGGCCAGATCATGTTCCAGTCCGACCATGGCCGGTTCTTTGACGGCGACATACATGACGCGCGCGAGGGCCTGCACAAATGGGCGCTGGAGGAAAGCCAGCCGCTTATCGAGGCCAACGTGCGCGCGCACCGCGCCTACGCTTTCACCTGCGTGCGCAATCCCTACAGCCGGATCCTGTCCTCTTTCTTCGACAAGATCTGCGGCATCCAGCGCAACGGCGGGCGCTACCGGGGCAACCTCGTGCCGCTTGTGGTCCGGAAATACGGGATCGACGTCGGCGGCGAAGAGGGGCGGGACGAATTCGACCAGATCCGCAGCTTCCGGCGGTTCCTCCTTTTCGCGCGCGACACGATCCGGTTCCGCAAGCCGATGGAGCCGGACATCCACTGGTCGGCGATGTCGGGGCATATCTCGACCTTCATCCACGGCGGCGGGCGCTACGACCGGATCATCTTCACCGAGCGGTTCGAGGAGGGCATGAGCGCGGTGCTCGCCGCCGTGCCCCAGATCCATCCGGTCACACTGGCGCAGGTGCCGCGCTTCAACGAGAGTGCCGGTCACGGGCCGAAGCGCGCCCATCCGGTGGAGGCGTTCTTCGACGATCTCTCGATGCATCTGGTCTACGAGATCTACAAACGCGACTTCGAGCTGTTCCGCTACGATTTCGAAAATCCGGCCCAGCGGATGCCGAAGGGCGAGATCGACCTCGACGAGGTTCATGCCAGGCTCGGCGCGTAGGGTGCGCATTCATTGCGCACCGCCCGCCCTCACTCCGCGGCGAGCGACAGACCCTCGTCTCCGGCAAGCCCCGCCATCCGGGCCAAGACCCGGCCAAGAAGCTGGCGCAGGGGGTCGAACCCCGGCCCCGGCTCCACCCGCGCCTCGTCCATGTAAAGCGCGCGGTCGATCTCGATCTGCACCACGTGCTGCCCGCGCGAGGGCCGCCCGTAGGCCTGGGTGATGAAGGCCCCGGCAAAGGGCGCGTTGCGCGCGACGCACAGTCCCTCGGCGCGGAAGGCGGCCTCCAGCTCCTCCGTCACCTCGGCCCCGGCGGAGGCGCCGAAGCGGTCGCCCAGCACCACCTCCGGCCGCGGCCGCCCGCCCTGGGCGAAGCTTTCGATCGCCTCATGCGGCATCGAGTGGCAGTCGAGGAGGACCGCCTCGCCCCAAGCCTCGCGCGTCTCCGTCAGAAGCGCCTCCAGCCGGGCGTGATAGGGGGTCCAGAAACCTTCCAGCCGCGCTTCCGCCTCCGCCCGGCCAATCTTGCCGCGGTAGATTGCCCGCCCGTTCGACACGACGCGGGGAATCACCCCCAGCCCGGCAGAGATCCGGGGGTTCATCCCGCTGCGCGGAACGTCCTCGATCACGGCGGGGTCCAGCTCGTCCGGCGCGCGGTTGAGATCGACGAAGGCCCGTGGCGCCCGGGCCGCCAGAAGCGGCGCGCCATGCGCCGGTGCATCGGCGAAAAGCTGGTCGACAAAGGCATCCTCGGAGGACCGGATCGCCCGCGCATCCAGCTGGCTGGCGGCCATGAAAGCGGCCGGATAATCGCGCCCGGAATGCGGCGAGGAGACGACGAGACGGGACCGCTTGCCACGCGGCAGGACGAGGTCATAAGCGGGTAACTGCACGATCCACGGGCCTCCTTCGGCCCAGATATAGCGGCAATTCCCGCATTTCCAAAACCTCTTGAACCCTCCATCCATTCCCTCTATAGACCCGGACGACCGACGCGGATCCGCCCGCGTCCTTTTCATTAAGGCAGGCGGAACTGGCGGCGATGGGGCGCGTAGCTCAGCGGTAGAGCACTACGTTGACATCGTAGTGGCCACAGGTTCGATCCCTGTCGCGCCCACCATTCACCGCTCCGGCTTGTCCGGGGCACGTTCGTAGATTGGCGCACGCGCGCCGGGACCAGGAGAAGACCGATGAAGGTCAGGAACTCGCTCCGCTCGCTGAAGGCGCGCCATCGCGACTGTCAGATCGTGCGCCGCAAGGGCCGCGTCTATGTGATCAACAAGACCCAGAAGCGCTTCAAGGCGCGTCAGGGCTGATCCGCCAGACTAGCCAGGCCAAGGCCGCCGCGGCGAAAGCCCCGGCGGCCTTTGCATGTCCGGCGCAGGCATGTCCGGTGACGGCCCGGGCGGGCGCCGCCTTAGCAGCCGCGACGAATCCTGATCCAGGACAGCGTGCCGAGGCCGAAGCCCGCCGCCGCCATCAGTTCGTCCACCAGAAGCGTATGCGCCGGGTCGAGCGCGGCGCCGGTGACCGCCAGAAAGCCGAAGCTCACCGCCGCGCCATAGCCCACCACGCAGGAAATCGAGCAGACCTTCATCCGTTCCTCCTCCAGCGACGGCGTCTGTCCGGGGCGATTCGCCCGGCCCTCCTCCCAAGGGCCGCCGTCCGTAGGGATGAATGGTACCGGTTTTCGGAATATATCCAAGAAAATCCCGCGACGCCGTGCCGCAGGGCAGCTTTCTGCCGGCCGCTAGCCGAGCCCGACCGCGATCACCGGCCCACCGGCAAGAACCCTGGCCGCGCCCGCCGCGTCGAGAAGATCCCCGGCGCCCAGCGATACCGCCCCGCGCCCCAGCGCCAGTTCCGCCCCGGAGGGTGCGAAAACCAGAAGCCTGGCCGCCTCTGCCCCCTGCCCGGCGCGCAGCACGGCCACCTCTGGCACCGGTGCGCCGCGCCGGGTCATCACGTTGAAATCGCGGCTGGGTCCGGTCACGCCCCGCGCCGCGACCGCTGCCTCGCCCGCGAATCGCACCGGCTGCAGCAGGCCCACCGTGTGGCGGGCACCCGCGATCTCCAGCACGAAACCCGGTCCGTCCAACAGGACCAGGACCCGCTCAATCCCCGGCAGGGCCGAGAATGGCCCGTCCTCCGCCACCGTCGCCATGGAAAGCCGGAGGGAGAGGCCCACCGCGTCCTCTTCCCGCAGCATCTCCACCGTCGTGCCGCGGCCGTTGGCCCAGGGCATCTGGCGGTAATCTGCAGGCGTCAGGTGGCGCATCAGACCTCGGATTCTGCCGTGTCGGCCTGGTCGTCGGCGGCGGCCAGAAGCTCCTGCGCGGCAATGCCGCGCGGCCGCGCCTCCACCCCGGCGCCGGCGGTGATCCGCGCCTCGGAATTCACCGCGCCCAGCGCCTCGAACTTCCGGGCCGAGGCCAGTACCCGGCTTTCGAGCGAGCCGACCGCGCGGTTGTAGCTGTCCACAGACTGGCCCAGCGCACGGCCGACCTTCTCCAGGTGGCCTGCGAAGATGCCGAGGCGTTCGTAGATCTCCTTGCCGACGCGCTGCACCTCGGCGGCGGAGCGGGTCATGCGCTCCTGCTGCCAGCCGTAGGCGATCGCCTTGACCAGCGCCATCAGCGTGGTCGGCGTGGCGATCAGCACCTTGTTCTCGAAGGCGTATTCGATCACGCCCGGATCGGCCTCCACCGCGGCGGCGACGAAGGTCTCGCCGGGGATGAACATCACCACGAAGTCGGGCGTCGTCGGGATCGCGGCGTGGTATTCCTTCGAGGCCAGCGATTTCACATGCACCCGCAACTGCTGGGCATGGCGCTGCAGGTGGTGCTTCTGCTCCTCCGGCGTCGCCGCTTCCAGCGCGTCGAGATAGCCCTCCAGCGGCGTCTTCGCATCGACCACGATCTGCTTGCCGCCGGGAATGTTCACGATCGCATCCGGGCGCTTGCGGGCGCCGTCGGCGTCGATGGTCGATTCCAGGTCGTAATCCACATGCTCGGCCATTCCGGCCATCTCGAAGACCTGCCGCAGCTGCATCTCTCCCCAGCGGCCCCGTGTCTTCGGCGCGCGCAGCGCCTGCACCAGCTTGCGGGTCTCGGTGCCCAGATCGCGCTGGCCATCTGTCAGCGCGCGAACCTGGCTCTGGATCGCGCCATAGGCCTCGTTCCTTGCCTTCTCGATCTCGCCGATCTTCTGGTCGAACTGCACGAGCTTCTCGTCAAGCGGCTTCACCAGGTCGGCAATCGCCTTGTGCCGCTTGGCGAGGTCGTCCTCGGCATTGGTCTTGTGGCTCTCGAACCGCTCGGAGACGAGCTTCAGGAACTGCTCCGAATTGGCGTTGAGCACGCCGGAGGCGAGCGCCTTGAACCGGTCCTCCAGCTCCTGCTTCAGGCCGCGGATTTCGTCGAGCCGGGCGGCGTGAGTTTCCTTCAGGCTGGCGAGTTCCTGCGCCACGCCCGCGCGCGACCGCGCCTCCTCGCCCAGCGCGGCCTGAAGCTCTGCAATGCGCGCGTCGAGGCCCGGCACCCGCTCGGCGGCAGAGCGCAGCCCCGCGCGCTCCTCGCGCAACTGGGCATTCTCCTCGCGCAGCGCGGCGGTCTCGAGGCGAAGCGCGTCCGTCTCCGCCCAGTGCCGCCGCTGGCCGCGCCGCGCGGAAAGCAAGGTCAGGACCAGCACCACCAGCAGCCCGGCCGCCACCGCCGCCGCGGCCAGCCCGTTGGCCTCCAGCACCGCTTGGATCGCCTGAATGTCCATGCCCATTCCCCGCCTACGTCCGCCCGAACAGCCGCTCGATATCCGCCAGGCGCAGCTCCACATAGGTCGGCCGGCCGTGGTTGCACTGGCCGGAATGCGGCGTCGCCTCCATCTCGCGCAGCAGCGCGTTCATCTCCTCCGCCCGCATGCGCCGGCCGGAGCGGACCGAGCCGTGGCAGGCCATCCGGCTCAGCACCGCCTCGATCCGCGCCTGCACCGTCTGGCTCTGCCCGAGATCGGCAAGATCGTCGAGGATGTCGCGCACCAGCCCCTGCACGTCGATCTGGCCCAGGGCCGCCGGGGTCTCGCGCACCGCGATGGCGCCCGCCCCGAAGGGCTCCACCGAAAGGCCGAGGCGGGCGAGGTCGTCTGCCACCTCCATCAGCCGGGCGGCGTCGCCCTCCGACAGGTCCACGATCTCCGGGATCAGCAGCGCCTGCGCGGCGACGCCGTTTTCCGCCACCTGTCGCTTAAGCCGTTCGTAGACCAGCCGCTCATGCGCCGCGTGTTGGTCGACAATGACCATCCCCGTCTCGGTCTGGGCGATGATGTAGTTCTCATGCACCTGCGCCCGGGCGGCGCCCAAGGGGCGCGATTCGTCGCCGGCTTCCAGCACCGGCTCCACCCGGGCCGAGGGCCCTTCGGCGAAGCCCGGCATGGGCGCGGCCGGCGGGGCCTGCCACGCGGCGGCGCTGCGCAGCACCCCCGGCGCGGGCCGCTCCATCTGGTAGACGCGCGGCGGCGCGGCGGGCGCGGCCTCGCCCCCCGCCCCTTCCGGCCGGAAGGCTGCCAGCGTCGCCGCCCCGACCGTGGTCGAGGCGCGATGCCCGGCCTCGGCCAGCGCCTGCCGGATGCCGGAGACGATCAGCCCCCGCGCCAGCGCCGGATCGCGGAACCGCACCTCGGATTTCGCCGGATGCACGTTCACGTCCACCCGCTCCGGATCGCAGTCGAGGAACAGGACCGCCGCCGGATGCCGGTCGCGGCTGAGAAAATCGAAATAGGCCGCCCGAAGCGCGCCCAAGAGCATCCGGTCCTGCACCGGCCGGCCATTGACGAAAAGGTACTGCTGCACCGCCGCCCCGCGCGAATAGGTCGGCAGCGCCGCGTAGCCGGTCAGCCGCAGCCCATCGCGCTCCACGTCGAGCGGGATCGCATTCTCGGCGAACTCGCCGCCCAGCACGGTCGCAAGCCGCGCGTGAAGCGCGTCGAACAGGTCACCCGACCCGGCATCAGCACGGAAGATCACCCGCCCGTCGCCGCCGCCGGACACGTCGTTGAGCCTGAGGCTTGCATAGGGCGCGGCCATGGCGAGGCGCTTGACCACCTCGCCCAGGGCCTGCGCCTCGGCCCGGTCCGAGCGCAGGAACTTCAGCCGCGCCGGCGTCGCGTAGAAAAGATCGCGCAGCTCGACCACCGTCCCGCGGCTCAGCGCCGCCGGGGTGACCGGGCCGATCCGGCCGCCGGCGACCTCGATCCGCGCCGCCTCCTCCCCCGCGGCGCGGGAGGTGATCGCGAGCCGCCCGACGGCCCCCAGCGAGGGCAGGGCCTCGCCCCGGAAGCCGAAGCTGTGGATGTTCAGAAGGTCCGAGCCATCGATCTTCGAGGTCGCGTGCCGCGACAGCGCCAGGGGCAGATCCTCCGGCGCCATGCCGCAGCCGTCGTCGGTGACCCGGATCAGCGTCTTGCCGCCATCGGCATAGTCGACCGAGATTCGCCGCGCGCCCGCATCGAGCGCGTTCTCCACCAGCTCCTTCACAGCCGCGGCCGGGCGCTCCACCACCTCGCCCGCGGCGATGCGGTTCACCGCCGCCTCGTCCAGCTGGCGAATCACGGGCCGGTCCGACGGCAGGGCCGGCTTCATCTTGGGGTCCAGAACGGTCATCCTACGAGATGTAGCATGGGCCGAGGGATTCGGCCAAGGCTCCTCCCGGCTTATGCACAGCTTTCGAGCGAAACCGGTTAAAGGAAGCGCCTAGCCACCGCGCTTCGTGGGTTTCGGCGGCGCGCTCGGCGTCGCCACGCCACGGGCCCGCCAGAAGGCGAGCGCCGCGTAGGGGTCCAGCTCCATCGCGCGATAGGCCTGGAAATAGACCGTGTTGCCGAAGAGCCGGTCGAGCAGGCGGCCGTTGTGGTTCTTGCGGAACCGCAGGTCCTGCGCGTCGAGGGTCTGGCGGATGCCGGGCGTCACGCCGTAGCGGGTCGCCGCCGCCACCAGCGCGCCGTCGGCGGCCGGGATGGACTGCGATTTCATCGCCGCCGGGCGTCCGCCGAGGGCGGCCACGGCATCGGCTTTCGGCGTCGGGTCGGCGAGGTTCGTGCCACCCGGCGTGGGGGTCGGCAGCGTCGAGGTGTCCTTGGGGATCTGCAGGGGCTTGTTCGGCAGGATGGCGAATTCGTCCGGCGTGCTGCCGGAGCGGACGTTCATCAGATGCGGCGCGCCGCCGCCGGAACAGGCCGCCAGCCCGAGGACCGCCATCAGCGCGATCCCGATCCTGCCGCCCGCTGCCCGCATCTTGTGTCTCCGCCTCACGCCTCTCGCCTCTCTTAGCCCATCATGCCCGGCCCGTCACGGGGGGATTGGCGGCCCGTCAGCAGGACGAGGCCGACCGCACCGCAGAACACCGCGACGTCGGCGAGATTGAAGGAAAACGGGTTGTTGAAACCGCAGCAGGACATGTTGAGGAAATCCGCGACCCGGCCATAGGCGATCCGGTCGATCACATTGCCCAGCGCCCCGCCGATCAGAAGCCCCGCCGCCACCTGCGCCCAGCGCCCGTGCCCCTCTCCCCGGATCCAGATCCAGACCCAGACGGAGATCGCCAGCGCCACCGCAACGAAGATCCAGCGGCTCAGCTCGCTGCCGGCGAAAAGCCCGAAGTTCACCCCCTGGTTCCAGGCCATGCGGAAGTCGAGATAGGGCGGCAGCACCTCGATCGCGCCTTTCGTGGCCAGCCCCAGCCCGAAGACCACGCCGACCTTCGACAGCTGGTCGACGACCAGAACGGCAAGCGCTGTCTTGGCAACGGTCCGCATCCGAAGCCTCAGTGCCGGAAATGCCGCTGGCCGGTGAAGACCATGGCAAGCCCGGCCTCGTCCGCCGCCGCGATCACGTCGGCATCGTTCATCGACCCGCCCGGCTGGATGACAGATGTCGCGCCGGCGGCCACCGCCTCCATCAGCCCGTCGGGGAAGGGAAAGAAGGCGTCAGAGGCCACGACGGCCCCCTTTGCCGGGCTTTCGGCCAGCCCCATCGCCTCGGCCATCCGCTCGGCCTTCCTGGCGGCGATCATGGCGCTGTCGACCCGGCTCATCTGCCCGGCGCCCACGCCCACCGTCGCACCGCCCTTCGCATAGACGATGGCATTCGACTTCACGTGCTTGGCCACCGTCCAGGCGAAAAGAAGGTCGTCAAGCTCCTCGGCCGAGGGCGCGCGCTTCGTCACCACCTTCAGGTCGCCCCGGCCGACATGGCCGTTGTCGCGGTCCTGCACCAGGAAGCCGCCGGCGACCTGCCGGTAGGCCAGCCCCGGCGCGGCGGCGACGGGCAGCCCGCCGGTCGTCAGCAGGCGCAGGTTCTTCTTCTTGGCAAAAATACTCAGCGCCGCCTCGTCCACATCCGGGGCGATGACGACCTCGGTGAAGATCTTCACGATCTCCTCGGCGGTCGCGGCGTCAAGCGTGCGGTTCAGCGCCACGATCCCGCCGAAGGCCGAGGTGCGGTCGCAGTCGAAGGCCTTTGTGTAGGCCTCGGTCAGCGTCGCGCCGCGCGCCACGCCGCAGGGGTTCGCGTGCTTGATGATCGCGCAGGCCGGGCCCTCGGCCGGATCGAACTCCGCGACCAGCTCGAAAGCGGCGTCGGTGTCGTTGATGTTGTTGTACGAAAGCTCCTTGCCCTGCCACTGCTTCGCCGTGGCGACGCCCGGCCGGTCGGAGCCGTCGACGTAGAAGGCGGCGCGCTGATGCGGGTTCTCGCCGTAGCGCAGGCTCTGCGCCAGCGTGCCGGCGAAGGCGCGGCGCCGCGGCGCCGCCTCGCCGATCGCGCCCGCCATCCAGGTCGACACCGCCGCGTCATAGGCCGCGGTGCGGGCGTAGGAGATCTGCGCCATCCGCTGCCGGAAGGCGTAGGAAACGCGGTCGTCATGGGCGTCGAGTTCTTCCAGCAGCGCCTTGTAGTCGCCCACGTCGGTCAGCACGGTCACGAAGGCATGGTTCTTCGCCGCCGCCCGGATCATCGCCGGCCCGCCGATATCGATGTTCTCGATGCAGGTGTCGTAATCGGCGCCCTTCGCCACCGTCGCCTCGAACGGGTAGAGGTTGACGATGAGAAGGTCGATCGGCTCGATCCCGTGCTCCTCCATCGCCGCGACGTGCTCCGCCTTGTCGCGTAGCGCCAGCAGCCCGCCGTGGACCGCCGGATGCAGCGTCTTCACCCGCCCGTCCATCATCTCGGGAAAGCCGGTCACATCGGCCACGTCGCGCACCGCAAGCCCGGCCGCCCGCATCTCGCCCGCCGTCCCGCCGGTCGAAAGCAGCTGCACCCCGCGCGCCGCGAGCGCCTTCGCGAAATCGAGCATCCCGGTCTTGTCGGAGACGGAGATCAGGGCACGGCGGATCGGCAACAGGTCGGTCATGCGGAGGGGTCCTTCGTCAGGCGGTCATTCGGCGAGCACGTCGTCGCGGTCCAGGTCACGGATCGCCACCGGCGTATCCTGAGCCTTCGCCAAGGTCCAGCGTATCCGCGCCGCGGTCTCGATCACTTCGGAGCGCAGGACGATCTGCCGCGAGGCGCGCGGCTTCAGCCGCCGCTGTTCCAGATAGACCGACGGTTCCACCGCGAGCACCCCCGGCCCTTCGAAGCGGAAGATCCACAGCTCGCCGCTTCTGAGCGCCAGCGAGACCGCGGTGCCGCCCAGGTCGATCGCCGCATCCACATCCGGATGCAGATGGAAGCGCAGCGCGAAGCGCACCGGCGTCGCCCCGGCGGTGATCGTGGCCAGCCGGGCCTCCTCCGCCGGGGTCAGCGGGCCCAGCGTGTCCTCGGCCGACAGCGAGCGGCCGTCCTCGGAGAGGTAGAAGGCCCGCATGTGGCTCAGCCCGTGCGACGCGACATAGCCGGTGTGGCCCGCGATCAGGCTCATCCCGTCGGGGCCGAGCGCCTCGCGGAAATGGATCACCTGGGCGCGCTCCAGCAGCGGCTCCTGCACCGTGCCGCCGGGCACCGGCGTCGGCGGGCCGAGGCGGGAGGATGAAAAGCCCTCGATCGCCAGCGTCGAATGCGAGGGCGTCGCCCGCCCCGCCCGCCGCCACTCCGCCCCGAAGGGCGCACCAGAGCCGCAATTGACGATCAGGGGGCGGCGGCCCGAGGTCAGCTCGAAAGCCAGCGTCGAGGCGTGCGCGTTGCCGGAGGCCGCCCCCGCCGGCGGCGCGGCCACGTCGACGATCACGCTCGTGCGCCCGCCCGAGAGCCGCGCGAAGCCCATGGCGAGGCCCCCCGGCGGCGCCGCCCGCACGCCGGAGGCCGCCAGCGCATGATCAAGCCGCCCTTCGAGACCCCGCCCGCCGCCGTGAAACCGCGCGAGGCCGCCATCTGCATGGCGCAGCGCCCTGAGCGTCGGCGCGATCCGCTCGATCGCCGCCATGTGCTGGCGCGGCGTGACGCGCCCGGCCTCGGCCAGGGCCTGCGCCGCCCAGGTCAGCAGCGTGAAGACCTCCAGCAGCTCCTCGGGGTTGCGGGTCGGTATCCCGCCGCCCGCGCCGATCTGCTCGGAACATTCCCGCGCCAGCGCCTGTGCGGCAGGGACGACGTGGCGCTCCATCCCGGTCAGCGCAAGGCCGGCGTAGATCAGCCCGGTCAGCGCCTCGAAGCGCGGCAGGCCGGGCAGCGCCGCCTGCCAGCGCCGCGACAGGAAATTGGTCTGCTGGGCAAGGCTGCGGAAGTAGAGATCCGTGTCCTCCCGGGGCCGGCCGGACATCAGGAACAGCGCGTGGTTGATCCAGCGGATCAGCCGCCGCCCGGTCAGGTCCGGCGTCCAGCCCGGGCCGCGCCCGTGGCCATAGCGGGCGATCCAGTCGTAGGTCCAGTCCTGCGCCCGGCCCCGCGCAGCGGCGTCGCCCACCGCGGCAAGGTCGTCGAGCCAGGCGAACCCCTGAAGCGCCTCCTCGAAGGCCGCATCCGGCATCGGCAGGTCCCAGAGCCCGACGCCCGGCCCCTCGACCAGGGACCCCGAGAACAGGAAATTCCCGGCGACGAGCTGGCGGCCGCGGGCGAAGCTGCCGATGGTGCGCGGTTCGGGCTGCGAGACGAAGCCCGTCGCGGGCCGCGCCAGCGTGGCAAGGCGCGCATGCCAGCGGTTCAGGAGCCGGGCCTTGCGGAGCGTCCAGCCGCTCTCCTCCCGCCTCTCCGCCGTGCCGCGTCGCGCCGCCATCTGTCGTTTGCCACCCCTGCCCGGACCTGTTCCGGCCCTGGCCGAACCATAGCCGCGGGGGGCGGGGCTGTCACCGCCAAATGGCCCGCCGCCTGCCGCGCGGCGCCCCCTCAGCCCGCGGGCGTCAGGTTGAAGGCGGCGGCCAGCAGCGCGCGGGTATAGTCGGATTTCGGCGCCGCGAAGACCTCCTCGCCGGTGCCCTCCTCCACGATCTCGCCCTGCCGCATCACCATCACCCGATGCGCCAGCGCGCGCACGACGCGCAGGTCGTGGCTGATGAAGACATAGGCCAGCCCCCAGCGCTTCTGCAGGCTGCGCAGGAGGTCGACGATCTGCACCTGCACCGTCATGTCGAGCGCGCTTGTGGGCTCGTCGAGCACCACGAACTTCGGGCGCAGGATCATCGCGCGGGCGATCGCGATCCGCTGCCGCTGCCCGCCAGAGAACTCGTGCGGATAGCGGTGCCGCGTCTCCGGGTCGAGGCCGACCTCCGCCATGATCTGCGCCACCTCGGCATCCGCCGCGCGCCCGTCGGTGCCGTGAACGCCCAGCCCCTCGGCGATGATCTCCGCCACCGTCATGCGCGGCGAGAGCGATCCGTAGGGGTCCTGGAACACGATCTGCATGTCGCGCCGGTGCGGCCGCATCTGGCGGAAGCTCAGCCCCTGCAGCTCGCGCCCGACAAAGCCGATGGAGCCTTGCGAGGAGATCAGCCGCAGGATGGCCAACGCCAGCGTGGTCTTGCCCGATCCGCTTTCGCCGACGATGCCAAGCGTCTCGCCCGCGCGGACCGACAGATCGGCGGACTGCACCGCCTTCACATGGCCCACGGTCTTCCTCAGGAAGCCGCGCTGGATCGGGAACCAGACCTTCAGCGCCTCGGTCTTCAGCAGCTCCTGTGCCCCCTCCGGCACCGGCTCTGGCCGGCCCGTCGGCTCGGCCGCCAGCAGCTTGCGGGTGTAGGGATGGCGCGGGTTGGCGAAGATCTCCGCCGTCGGCCCCTCCTCGACCAGCTCGCCGCCCTGCATCACGCAGACCCGGTCGGCGATGCGGCGCACAATGGAAAGGTCGTGGGTGATGAACAGAAGGCTCATCCGCTCCGCCGCCTTCAGCTCTGCCAGCAGATCGAGGATCTGCGCCTGGATCGTCACGTCGAGCGCAGTCGTGGGTTCGTCCGCGATCAGGAGCTTCGGCCCATTCGCCAGCGCCATGGCGATCATCACCCGCTGCCGCTGCCCGCCCGAAAGCTGGTGCGGATAAGCCCCCAGTCGCTCCTCCGCGTCGCGGATCCCGACCTTCTTCAGCAGCTCCACCACCCGGGCCCGCGCTGCCGCGCCCCTGAGGCCCTGGTGCAGCATCAGGCTTTCGGTGATCTGCCGCTCCAGCGTGTGGAGCGGGTTCAGAGAGGTCATCGGCTCCTGGAAGATGAAGGAGATCTCGTTGCCCCGCGCCTGCTGCAGCCGCGCCGGCTTTGCGCCTGCCAGCTCCTCGCCCATGAAGCGGATGGAGCCGGCCATCTCGGCGCTGTCCGGCAGCAGCGCCACGGTAGAAAGCGCCGTGATCGACTTGCCGGAGCCGCTTTCGCCGACAAGCGCCACCGTCTCGCCCTGGCCGACGGCAAAGCTGACGCCCTTGACCGCCTCCGTCCGCCGCCCGTCCTGCCGGAAGGCGATGGTGAGGTCCTTCACCTCCAGGATCGGCCCGCCGCCCCTCTGCCCGCTCATGAGAACGTCTTTCGCGGGTCGAAGGCGTCGCGCACGCCCTCGAAGATGAAGACCAGGAGAGACAGCATGATCGCGAAGGTGAAGAAGGCGGTAAAGCCCAGCCAGGGCGCCTGCAGGTTCTGCTTCGCCTCCAGCGTCAGCTCGCCCAGCGAGGGGGCGGAGGGCGGCAGCCCGAAGCCGAGGAAATCGAGCCCCGCCTGGATCGCGATCGTCCCGGTGACGATGAAGGGCAGGAAGGTCAGTGTGGCGACCATCGCGTTCGGCAGCACGTGGCGGAACATGATCCGCCCGTTCGAGACGCCCAGCGCGCGCGCCGCGCGGACATATTCGAAGTTCCGCGCCCGCAGGAACTCTGCCCGCACCACATGCACCAGCGCGGTCCAGCCGAAGGCCACCATCAGCACGGCGAGCAGCCAGAAGCTCATCTTGAAGATCGCAGCCATGATGATGATGACATAGAGCATCGGCGTCGCGCCCCAGATCTCGATCACCCGCTGGAAGATCAGGTCGATCCAGCCGCCGAAATAGCCCTGCACCGCGCCGGCCGCGATCCCGAGCACGGACGCCGCGGCGCTCACGATCAGCGCGAAGCCGACCGAAAGCCGGAAGCCGTAGATCACGCGCGCCAGCACGTCGCGCGCGGTGTCGTCGGTGCCCAGCCAGTGCTTGGCATCCGGCGCAGAGGGCGCGGTGCCCTGGATGTTGTTCACCGTCGAATAGGAATAGGGGATCGGCGGCCAGAGGATCCAGCCAAGCTGCACCTTCTTGCCGTCCACCGTGCCCGTCTTCTCCGCCTCCGCCTGGGTCTTCGCCGGCGTGTCGAAGCAGGGGTCGGCGCCGCCGGTGACGATCAGGCATTGCACGACCGGGTCCTTGTAGACGGCCTCGGTGCGGAAATCGCCGCCGAAGTCCTTCTCGGAATAGAAATGCAGCACCGGGCTGCGGATCTGGCCGCGGTAATCGACCAGCAGCGGGTGATCGTTGGCGATGAAATTGGCGAAAAGCGACGCCCCGAAAAGCACCGCGAACAGGATCAGCGACCAGTAGGCGCGCCGGTTCGCCCGGAAATTCCGCCAGCGGCGGCGGTTCAGTTCTGAGAGCGCCATCAGGTCTCCCGCGTCTCGAAGTCGATGCGCGGATCGACCCAGACATACATCAGGTCCGAGATCAGCCCCATCACCAGCGCGATCAGGCTGAAGACGAATAGCGTGCCAAAGATCACCGGGTAGTCGCGGTCCACCGCCGCCTGGAAGCCGAGCCGGCCAAGCCCGTTCAGCGAGAAGATCGTCTCGATGATGATCGAGCCGCCGAAGAACATCGACACGAAGACAGTGGGGAAGCCCGCGATCACGATCAGCATCGCGTTGCGGAAGACATGGCCGTAAAGCACACGGCCCTCGCTCAGCCCCTTGGCCCGCGCGGTCATGACGTACTGCTTCTTGATCTCGTCCAGGAAGCTGTTCTTGGTCAGAAGCGTCAGCGTCGCGAAGCCCGAGATGGTCGAGGCGATGACCGGCAGGGTGATGTGCCAGAAATAGTCCCCCATCTGGCCCAGAAGGCTCAGCTGGGCGAAATTGTCAGATGTCAGCCCCCGCAGCGGGAAGATCCGCCAGTAGGACCCGCCGGCGAAAAGCACCAGCAGCAGGATCGCGAACAGGAAACCCGGAATCGCGTAGCCGACGATGATCGCGCCAGAGGTCCAGCTGTCGAAGGCCGACCCGTCCCTCACCGCCTTCCGGATGCCGAGCGGAATCGAGATCAGGTAGCTCAGAAGCGTCGACCAGAGCCCAAGCGAGATCGAGACCGGCAGCCGCTCCTCCACCAGCTTCACCACGGATTTCGACTGGAAATAGCTCTGCCCGAAATCGAGGTGGACATAATCCCACATCATGTTGAGGAAGCGCTCGAGCGGCGGCTTGTCGAAGCCGAACTGCTTGTTCAGTTCCTTGATGAAATCGGGCGGCAGGCCGCGCGCGCCGACATAGCCGCCCGCACCCGCCTGCGCCGCCTGCCCGCCGGTGTCGCTACCGCCGGCGATATTGGCAAAGGCGTTCCCCTCGCCCTGGATGCGGGCGATGATCTGCTCCACCGGCCCGCCGGGGACGAATTGCGTCAGGGTGAAATTGATCACCATGATCCCGATCAGCGTCGGGATCATCAGCAGGATGCGACGAAGGATATAGGCGCCCATTCGGTCCCTAACGGAAGGCGCCCGCGGCATTCAGGGCCGCCGCCTTCTTGGCATCGTACCACCAGAAATCCAGCGCGCCGAGCGCATAGGGCGGCAGGGTCTTCGGATGGTCGTACATGTCGTAATAAGCGATCAGGTGGTTCGGGTTGTACCATTCGGGAATGGTGAAATGCAGCGCGCGAAGCACGCGGTCAAGCGCGTGGACGGCCGTCTTCATCCCCTCGTCGGTCTTCGCCGTCAGCACGTCCTCGATCAGCGCGTCCACCGCCTTGTCCTTCAGTCCCATCAGGTTGAAGGTCGAGATATCGGCGGTCTTCGACCCGAAGGTCTGCTGCAGGTCCGAATTCGGCGAAAGGCTCGTCGTCAGGAAGGTCGTCGCGACGTCGAAATCGTAATGCCGCTCGCGGTCGGTGGCCTGGGCGTTGTCAACGTCCTCCAGCCGCGCGTCGACCCCCAGTGCCTTCAGGTTGTCGATGAAGGGCAGCAGGATCCGGTCGAAGGCCTTGCTGTCGTTGAGGAAGTTGACGTGCAGAAGCTCGCCCTTGGCGTTGCGCCGCTTGCCGTCGGCGCCCACGGCCCAGCCCGCCGCGTCAAGCAACGCCGAGGCCTTGCGCAGCATGCGCCGGTCGAGCTGGCGGTCGGCCGAAGAGACCGGCGGCATGGCCGCGTCCTCGGTCAGAACACCCGGCGGCAGCTCCGCCGCGAGCGGCTTCAGAAGCGCCAGCTCCCCCGGCCCGGGCTTGCCGGTCGCCGCCAGGTCGCTGTTGGTCCAGAACGAATAGGGCCGCTTGTAGACGCCGTAGAAGATCTTGGCGTTGGTCCATTGGAAGTTGAACATCATTCCGATGGCCTCGCGCACCCGCTCGTCCTGGAACTGCGGACGGCGCAGGTTGAAGACCATGGTCTGGCCCGGGAAAAGCGCCCCGTTCGGCAGCGCCACCTTCTTCACCCAGCCCTTTTCCAGCGCCGGGAAGTGATAGCCCGTCGCCCAGATGACCGAGGAGGCCTCGTTGCGGAAGGTGTAGTTGCCTGCCTTGAACCCCTCGAAGGCAGAGTTGTAGTCGGCGTAATACTCGAAGCGGATCCTGTCGAAGTTGTAGCGCCCGACATTGATCGGCAGGTTGCGGCCCCAGTAGTCCGGGTTGCGCTTGTAGACCACGGTCTGGCCCACGCTCATCTTGTCCAGCACGTAGGGACCGGAGCCGAGATAGGGCTTCAGGCTCGATTGCGAGAGATCGCGGTGGTTCTTCGTGTAGGAGGCCTCCGAGAAAATCGGCAACTGGCCCACCACGCCGGGCAGGTCGCGCGTCGGGTAGCCCGTCTTGAAGGTGAACTTCACCTGGTAGGGCCCCAGCACCTCGCAGCCCGCGACCTGCGTGGCGAGGATCGCGCGAAAATCGGAGAGGCCCTTCTTGCGCATCACGTCATAGGAGAATTTCACATCCTCCGCCGTCAGCGGCGAGCCGTCGGAGAAGGTCACGTCATGGCGCAGGTTGAAGATCACCCAGGACCGGTCCTTGGGATATTCCAGCGTCTTGCAGACAAGGCAGTAAAGGCCGCGCGCGTCGTCGGCAGTGTTGGTCAGCAGCGTCTCGTAGAAGATCGAGGACAGGGCCGCCGCGCGCCCCTTCTCGGAAAACGGGTTCATCGAGTCGAAGCCGCCGAACGCCCATTCGGAAATCTCGCCCCCCTTCGGCGCGTCCGGGTTGACGTAGTCGAGATGGACGAAGCCGGCGTGGTACTTCAGCGTGCCGAAGGGCGAGATGCCGATCGCGGTCGTCACATCCCCAGCGGGGGCGGCCGCGGCAGAGGTGGTCCCGGTGTCCTGTGCCACGGCCGGCAGGGCACATCCGGCGAAAAGCGCAAGCACGATGGCCAGGGTCGCGTCCTGCCAGCTCCTCGGCCGCTGTCGGATGGGCTCAGGGCGGTCGTCATGCGGCATCGCGCTGTCCTTGGGGCATCCGGGTGTCACGCATCCGTCACGGTAAGGCGGCGGAGCGGGCGGGTTCAAGTGGAGTTTGCGTGAATCCCGCCCCGTGCGAAAGGCCGGCCGGCGAAACCGCGCCGGGGCCCTGCCCGGCGGTGCACGCGCAGCGCGCATCGGGCGGGGCTGCGCCCGTAGGGTGCGCATTCATTGCGCACCGCGACCCGCACCGCCTTCCCGCCGCCCGCCGAAAACCAAAAGGCCGCCCCCAAGGGCGGCCCCCAGCCTTGGCGCGCTCACGCGCGGTCACTTGAGCGTGGCGAGATAGGCGATCACGTCCGCCCGGTCCTGCACGCTCGGCAGCCCGGCGAAGCCCATCTTGGTGCCCGGCACGTCTTCCTTCGGGCTCTTCAGCCAGACGTTCAGCGCCGCAGGCGTCCAGTCCCCGCCCTTCTTCTTCAGCGCGTCCGAATAGGAGAAGTCGGAGATCGACGCGACCGGCCGGCCGACCACGCCGTTCAGATGCGGGCCGGTGGCGTTCTTGCCGTCGATCCGGTGGCAGGCCTTGCATTTGTTGAAGATCCGCTCGCCCTTCTTGACGTCGGCAGAGGCGAGAACGGTCTTGAAATCGGGGGCCTTGGCCGCAGCGGTGCCGCTGGAACCACCCGCATCGGCAACCTGGATCGCATAGGCCGGCTTGCCGCCCGTGTCGTGCTCGGCATAGATCACCTCGCCAGCCCAGTTGCCAAGAAGGAAGACGAGAAGCGCGCCGCAAAAGCCGCCGACAATCTTGGTCCAGGTCATCGTGTCGAACATGTTTCGCCCTCTCCCTGACGCGAAGCCTCGGAATATCTACAAGCTTCCCTCTCGCCGTTTCAAGGTGTAGTTACCGCGACCAAACGCCCCTTTGTGGCGCATTTACGGAAAGGGTGCCGCAGATGGCCGGTCGCATCGCGTTCCAGGGTGAACCTGGAGCCTATTCTCATCAGGCATGCCGGGAAGCCCGGCCCGACATGGAAGCGGTGCCCTACCCGACCTTCGAGGATGCCATCGAGGCGGTGCGCCGCGGCGATGTCGACCTCGGGATGATCGCGGTCGAGAACTCCACCTACGGCCGCGTCGCCGACGTCCATCACCTGCTGCCGGAATCGGGGCTGCACATCGTCGACGAGGCCTTCGTGCGGGTGCATGTGAACCTGCTCGGCGTGCCCGGCGCGAAGCTGGCCGACGTGAAGCGGGTGCGGGCGATGTCGATCCTGCTCGGCCAGGCCCGCGGCTTCATCCGCGACCACGGGCTCGAGACGCTGAACTGGTCCGACAACGCCGCCGCGGCACGCGAAGTTGCCAGTCTGCGCAACCCCGAGGAGGCCGCGATGGCCTCGGAACTGGCCGCGGAGATCTACGGGCTGAACGTGCTCGCGCGGCATGTCGAGGACGAGGGGAACAACACCACGCGCTTCCTCATCATGGCCCGGGAACTGGATCTGAAGCGGCGCGGCCAGCACGGCATGATCACCTCTTTCGTGTTCCGCGTCCGCAACATCCCGGCGGCGCTCTACAAGGCGATGGGCGGCTTCGCGACCAATGGCGTGAACATGACCAAGCTGGAAAGCTACATGGTCGGCGGCACCTTCACCGCGACGCAGTTCTACGCCGATGTCGAGGGCCATCCCGACGACCGCAACGTGAAGCTCGCGCTCGAGGAGCTGGCCTATTTCTGCACCGAGCTGAACCTGCTGGGCGTCTACCCCTCCGACCCGCGCCGGCACTGAGCGGGGGGCGCCCCCCGCGACGTTTTGCCTCGCCCCGGCCCGACCGTCTCTTCCGGCCCGAAACAGCGGGCGCAGCCCGCCGGGCCAGCGCCCACCCGCGGAAGGTCCCTGCCCCTCCTAATCAAGAGGCCCGTAGGGTGCGCATTCATTGCGCACCACCCCCCAACGCTCACTCCAGCCGGTCGGCCAGCCAGTTCGCCACCAGGAAATGCGCGATCGCCCCGCGCCGGGCGGGCCGGATGCGCGGATGCAGCCCCGCCATCACCTGCACCATCTCCTCGCGCCCGACCCAGATCGCGTCCTCGATCTCCACCGGGTCGATCTCGATCTCCTCGCTCAGCGCCTCGCCCTGGCAGCCGAACATCAGCGAGGCCGGGAAGGGCCAGGGCTGGCTGGCGAGGTAGCGCACCGCGCCGACCTTCACGCCGGTCTCCTCCGCCACCTCGCGGCGCACCGCGGCCTCGATCGTCTCGCCCGGCTCCACGAATCCCGCAAGCAGCGAGTACATCCCCTCGGGCCAGGCGGGCGAGCGGCCAAGCAGCACGGAGTTTCCCCGCAAAATCAGCATGATGACCACGGGATCCGTGCGCGGGAAATGCTGCGCCCCGCAGGCCGGGCACTCCCGCCGCCAGCCCGCGTCCGACCAGTCGGACCGCGCGCCGCATCGGGCACAGAAGCCGTGGCTGCGGTGCCAGCCAAACAGCGCGCGGGCCATCGCCGCCAGTTCCGCATCGCGCGGCGAAAGCTCCGCCATCACGCCCCTGAGTTCGGCAAACCCCATGTCGGGAAGCGCCGGATGCGCCTGCAGCGTCGGGTCGAAGAAGCCCCCCGCCACCGCCGGCTGATCCGCCTCCGGCTCCCAGTCGGAGATGTCCACGGCAAAGACCGGTCCGTCCCCGCCCTGCCCGAGGAACAGCGCCGGCCCCGCTTCCGCCAGCGCCGGATGACCCGGCGCGACCCAGCCCAGCGCCGCGCCCGCGACCAGCACCTTGCCGCGCCAGACCGGCAGCACCCGGGCGGCGGGATCGGCCCACATCGCCGCCTGTGCCGCCGCATCGGCGCGCAGCGCCGCGGCGCGGTCCAGCCCCGAGCCGCCGAATGTCACCATTTCCGCCTGCCGCATCGCCCTCTCCCTCTCGCCCGCCTTCCTGCCATGCCGCCCCGACCGGGGAAAGGGGCGACCGGCTGGCAGGTTGCGCCCACCACCGGTATCGGGCATTGGCCGCCAAGACCCCCGCCATCGGACAACCGATGCCGACGGCGGCCCGCCCGGCGGCCCTGGGGTTGACCCGCACGGGCGAGAGGCAGAGAGATGTTGCATCCAGAATGCAGGTTTTTTCCGGTCGCGATGCGCGCGAGTGAGACTGCGGAGGACCCGTGACGAACCGCCCGCCCTTCGACGGCGACACAGGCGCCGGTCAGGCTCATCTTCGGCTGATCGCCACGACCGATCTGCACTGCCACGTCTTCGCCTATGACTACTTCACGGACCGGCCCTCCGACGCGGTCGGCCTCGCCCGCGCGGCCACGCTGATCGCCGAGGCCAGGGCCGGCGCGGCCAACACGCTCGTCCTCGACAACGGCGATTTCCTGCAGGGCAACCCGCTTGGCGATTACATGGCCTATGAGCACGGGCTGAAGCCCGGGCGGCCCCATCCGATCCTGCGCGCCATGGCAGCGGCGGGGATCGAGGCCAGCACGCTCGGCAATCACGAGTTCAACTACGGGCTCGATTTTCTGGCCGACGCGCTCAGCGAGGCGCCCTTTCCCGTCGTCTCCGCTAATGTGGCGACCCACCTCGGCGCGACCCCGACCGAAGACGCGACGCTGGTGCCGCCGCACGCGATCCTCACCCGGCAGGTCACCGATGGCGCGGGCCGCAGCCACAGCCTCCGCATCGGCGTGATCGGCTTCGTGCCGCCGCAGATCCTGCAATGGGACCACCACATCCTGAACGGCCGCATCTGCACACGGGACATCGTCGAGACCGCCCGCGCCCGCGTCCCCGAACTCCGCGCGGCTGGCGCCGATATCGTCGTGGCGCTGGCCCATAGCGGCATCGGCGCGGCGGAGGCCCTGCCGGGGATGGAGAATGCCGCCACCGCCCTCGGCGCGGTGCCGGGGATCGACGCGATCATCTGCGGTCACACCCACCGGCTTTTCCCCTCGGCGGAATTCGAGGGCCAGCCTGGCTGCGACCCGGCCGCCGGGACGCTGAACGGGACACCGGCCGTCATGGCGGGCTTCTGGGGCTCGCATATCGGCACGATCGACCTGGCTCTCGAACGCACGCCCGACGGCTGGCGCGTCGCCGCCGCGCAAAGCGGGCTGCGCGCCATCACCCGCGCCGGGCCGGACGGCATGCCGCTGCCCACCGTCGCCAGCACCCCCGCGGTAGAGGCCGCGGGCCAGCCAGAGCATGACGGGACGCTGGCCTATATCCGCCGCCCCGTCGGCCATCTGACCGCGCCGCTCCACAGCTATTTCGCGCTGGTGACGGATTGCCCCTCGGTCCAGATCGTCGCCGCCGCCCAGACCGCCTATGTCACCGAGATGCTGGAGGAGACCGAGCACGCGGGCCTTCCCGTCCTCTCCGCCGCAGGGCCGTTCAAGGCGGGCGGACGCGGCGGGCCGGCCTATTACACCGACGTTCCGGCCGGAGATATCGCGCTGAAGAACGTGGCCGACCTCTACCTCTACCCCAACACGATCACCGCGCTGCGGATCACCGGGGTCGAGCTTGCCGAATGGCTCGAACGCGCGGCGGCGCTCTACAATCTCATCCTGCCGGGCGTCGCCGACCAGCCGCTCGTCGACCCGGCCTTCCCAAGCTACAATTTCGACGTGATCGAGGGGGTGAGCTATCGCATCGACCTCTCCCGACCCGCCCGGTACGACCGCGACGGCCGCCTCGTCGCGCCCGAGGCAAGGCGGGTCTTGGACCTGGCGTTTGACGGCCGTCCAGTGGCGCCGGAGGCGGAGTTCATCCTCGCCACCAACAACTACCGCGCCGGCGGCGGTGGCGATTTCCCCGGCGCGCGGGCCGAGGCGATCGTCCTCTCCGGCCCCGACACCAACCGCGACGTGCTGCTGCGCTACATCCACGCCCGCGGCACGATCGACCCCACGCCGATCGGAAACTGGGGCTTCGCACCCATGCCCGGCACCTCTGTCACCTTCGACACCGGCCCCGGCGCCCGCCGCCATGCCGCCGAGTTGGCCACCCTCGCGCTGGAGGAGATCGGCCCCGCCCCCGGCGGCCTCATCCGCTACCGCTTCCGGCTCTGAGCGCCCGCGGGCGCGGCGGGATGGCCCGGACCCGCCCCCTTGCCACGCGATCCGCGCCGACCCCTCCGGCCCGGGTTGCATCGCGCCCCGCCCCCGACTATATCGATCCGCGAGAGGTTGGCGCGGGCGAGCGCCTCGCCAACCCGGTCAGGTCCGGAAGGAAGCAGCCGTAACGAGCCCCGCTTGGGTCGTTGTCCAGCCTCTCACCCTCTTCCCCTATCCCTTGCGGCCCGCGCCCTCTCGCGATCCCGTGCGCCCGGCCCGGCTTCCCCCCGGCCCCGCAGCGCCCTATGGTCGCGGCATGGACAGCCCCCTGCCAGAGACCGACCCAGAGAGCCGCAAGCTCCAACTCGCCGAGATGCAGGCCCGCTGGATCGAGGAGCAGACCGTCTACGCGGTCGAGCGCACGTACACCGGCTGGCTGCGTGTCGGCCTCGGCGCGCTGGCGGTGGCGATCGGCACGCACGCGATCCTGCGTACCGGGCCCGACGGGCTGGCCGAAAAGCTGGCCGCGTCCAGCTTCCTCCTCGTCGCGCTCATCGTCTTTCTCTTTGCGCATGGCCACGCCAACCGGCTGGTCCGCATGCTGGAAGACAGCGAGACGCTGCCCGCCGCCACCCGCTTCACCCGCCTGACGCCGCTGTTCCTGCTCGCGACGGCAGCGGTCAGCGCGCTGATCTGGATGTTCTGAGGCGGACTAGCCCGGCCCCGGCGGATCGGTGGCAGCCGGCACGCTCAGGCACTTGGCCGACACGCCCGCCCCCTCACAACCCCTCCGTGGCCCAGGCCTGCTGCTCCTCCGTCTCCACCGCGCAGGGCCGCGCGGCCCGCAGCCGCGCCAGCGCCGCCTCCGGCGCCTCGCCTGCCTCGACCATCAGCCGCAGCGCGATCATCCCCGAGCGCCCGCAGCCGCCCCGGCAATGCACCACGACCCGGCCGCCACGTTCCAGCCAGCCCTGCACCTCCTCCGCCAGCATCGGCCACAGCGCGCCTTCGGACTCCGACGGGACGCCGAAATCGGTGATCGGCATGTGCCGCCAGGCGATCCCCTCGGCCGAAAGATCCCGCGCGAGGTGCGCAGCACCCCCGGCCGCCAGTTCCGCATCGCCCGCGAGCGTCAGCACCAGGTCCGGCGCCCAGGCGATCAGCGCCTGCAGATCGCCAGGATAGTTGCCCGTCTTTCCCGGCATCGGGCAGATCCCGAGCCAGCCCGCCCCCAGCGCCACTTCGGCAATCTCGAACCCGCTCATCGCCACCTCCGCCGACCGAGCCTAGGGCGCTGCTGGACGCCGGGCAAGCCGCGCCCTACTCTGGCGCCCGACCCCGAATCCCGAGAGGCCCGATGAGCGAGAACGAGACCGTCGCCTACCAGGTGCTCGCCCGGAAATACCGCCCCGAAACCTTCGCCGACCTGATCGGGCAGGAGGCGATGGTGCGGACGCTGAAGAACGCCTTCGCAGCCGATCGCATCGCCCATGCCTTCATCCTCACCGGCATCCGCGGCACCGGCAAGACGACGACCGCGCGGATTGTCGCGAAGGGGCTGAACTGCATCGGCCCGGATGGCACCGGCGGCCCGACGACCGAGCCCTGCGGCCAGTGCGAACCCTGCCGGGCGATCTCGGAAGGGCGCCATGTCGACGTGATGGAGATGGACGCCGCCTCGCGCACCGGCGTGAACGACATCCGCGAGATCATCGATTCGGTGCATTACCGGGCCAGCTCCGCGCGCTACAAGATCTACATCATCGACGAGGTCCACATGCTCTCGACGAGCGCGTTCAACGCGCTCCTCAAGACGCTGGAGGAACCGCCGGCGCATGTGAAGTTCCTCTTCGCCACCACCGAGATCCGCAAGGTCCCTGTGACGGTGCTGTCGCGCTGCCAACGCTTCGACCTGCGCCGCATCGAGCCCGAGGTGATGATCGCCCACCTGGCGAAGATCGCCGCGAAGGAAGGCGCCTCGATCGCCGACGACGCGCTTGCGCTGATCACCCGCGCCGCCGAAGGCTCCGCCCGCGATGCCATGTCGCTGATGGATCAGGCCATCTCCCACGGTGCGGGAGAGACGACAGCGGATGAGGTCCGCGCCATGCTCGGCCTCGCCGACCGTGGCCGCACGCTTGACCTGTTCGAGCTGATCCTGAAGGGCGACGCCGCCGGCGCGCTCAACGAGCTTTCGACCCAATATGCCGATGGCGCCGACCCGATGGCGGTGCTGCGCGACCTGGCCGAGATCACGCATTGGGTCTCCGTCATCAAGATCACGCCCGAGGCCTCGGAAGACCCGACTGTCTCGCCCGACGAGCGCGCCCGCGGCCTCGCCCTGGCGCAGAGGCTCTCGATGCGGGTGCTGACGCGGATGTGGCAGATGCTGCTGAAAGCGCTGGAGGAGGTCGCCCAGGCCCCGAACGCGATGATGGCGGCCGAGATGGCCGTGATCCGCCTGACCCATGTGGCCGAGCTTCCCGCGCCCGAGGAACTGGTGCGCCGCCTGCAATCCCAGCCGCCGCCCGCCCCGGGCGGGGGCGGGGGCGGCGTTGCGCCCGCGGGCGGCGGCCCCGGCCCGGGCGGTCTGGCCACGGGCTCCATGGCCCGCCAGCCCCCCCACGCGCCGACGGCCCATGGCGCCGCCACCGCACTTGCCCAGGCACCCGAAAGCGCGCTCGCCCGCTTTCCCCGGTTCGAAAGCGTGGTGGAGCTCATTCGCGCCAACCGCGAGGTGGCGCTGCTGATCGAGATCGAGACCGGCCTCCGCCTCGTCCATTACGCCCCCGGCCGGATCGAGTTCGAACCGGCCCCGGGCGCCGCGCGCGACCTCGCCGCCCGCCTCGCCTCGCGGCTGCAGGTCTGGACCGGCACGCGCTGGGGCGTCTCGGTCGTCTCCTCCGGCGGCGCGCCGACCATCGCGGAGCTGCGCGACAGGGCGGAGCTGGAGGCGAAGGAGGAAGCCAAGGCCAACCCCATCGTCCAGGCGGTCCTGCAGGCCTTCCCCGAGGCGCAGGTGACCCAGGTGAAATCCCCTGAAGTCCTGGCCCAGGAAGCCGCCCAGGAGGCGCTGCCCGAGGTCGAGGACGAATGGGACCCGTTCGAAGACAGTTGAAAGGAACGACATGCTGAAGGGACTTGGCGGCCTTGGCGACATGGCCAAGATGATGAAGGCCGCGCAGGACATGCAGGCCAAGATGGAATCGCTCCAGTCCGACATGGAGCGGATCACGGTGGAGGGCGAATCCGGCGGCGGCCTCGTGAAGGCGCGCGCCACCGCGAAGGGCGACCTCGTGGGGCTGGAGATCGACCCCTCGATCTTCGTCGCCTCGGAAAAGGAAGTGGTGGAGGACCTGATCCTCGCCGCGATCAAGGACACCCAGAGCCGCGCCAGCGCCCGCTACAGCCAGGAGATGCGCAAGATGGCCGAGGAGATGGGCCTGCCCCCCGACATGAAGCTGCCGTTCTGAGCCGCCGCCGTCCCTTGCCCCTTTTGATGAGCCCAAGGTCCAGATGACCGACGCCCCTGCCGAGATCGAAGCCCTGATCGAGATGATGGCCCGCCTGCCGGGCCTCGGCCCCCGCTCGGCCCGCCGTGCGGCGCTGCACCTGATCAAGAAGCGCGGCGTCCTCATGGCGCCCCTGGCAGAGACCATGGCCCAGGTCGCCCGCTCGGCCCGCGAATGCGTCAACTGCGGGAACATCACCACCACCGACCTCTGCCCGATCTGCACCGCCGAGAAGCGCGCGACGGGCGAGATCTGCGTGGTCGAGGACGTGGCCGACCTCTGGGCGATGGAACGCTCGGGAACCTTCCGGGGCCGCTACCATGTCCTCGGCGGCACGCTCTCCGCGCTCGACGCCGTGGGGCCGGAGGAGCTGCGCATCCCCAAGCTCGTCGCCCGCGTGGCCGATGAGGGCGTGCGCGAGGTGATCCTGGCGCTCAACGCCACAGTCGACGGCCAGACCACCGCGCATTACATCGCCGAGGCACTGGCCGGCACCGGCGTCACGGTGACGAGCCTCGCCCAGGGCGTTCCGATCGGGGGCGAGCTCGACTATCTCGACGACGGCACGATCAGCGCCGCGCTCCGCGCCCGCAAGGCGTTCTAGAGCCAAGCCGCGCAATGAATGCGCACCCTGCGCGTCAAGGAGGGCCAGCGCCCGCCCTTGGGGGCGGACGGCCCGGCGGGCTTCGCCCGCTGTTTCGGGCCGAAAGGGAGTATTTGGGCCAAGGAAAAGACGGAAGGCACGGGCCGGCGCCGGGATCCGCCGCCTCGCGCAAATCTTCGCACGCAGCCCCGCGAAACCGGCTAGGCTCGTCCAAAACGCAAGGAGAGAGACCCGAATGAGCGGAGAGACAGACCTCGACCGGCTGCTCGCGGGGATGGAGCCCATCCTCCACCCCGGCACCTATGCCTTCGCAACGCTCGGCGCGGGCGCCCTCCCCCCCACCATCACCCCGCGGATGACTTTCCGCGAGGCCGAGGGCATGACCGTCATCCTCCTGCGCCAGGATGCCGAGGCCGCGGGCATCGCCTGCGGTTTCCCCTCCCGCATGATCACGCTGAACGTCCATTCCGCACTGGAGGCGGTGGGTTTTCTCGCCCGCATCACCACGGCGCTGGCCGCCGAGGGGATCGGCGTGAACCCGGTCGCGGCCTTCTACCACGACCACCTCTTCGTGCCCGAGGACCGGGCCGAGGACGCACTCGCCATCCTCCGCCGCCTCGCCGCCGGCCCGGGCTGAAGGCCTCAGCCCTTCAGGAAGGCGCCGATCTTCGCCCCGAGGGCCGCCCAGTCGGTGAACTCGTGGCTCTCGACGTTCGGGTCATAGGCATGCCCGCGCAGCACGACATGGCGCAGCACCTGCGTGGCGTAATAGTCGTAGCGATCCATCCGCACCGCGCCGGGCACCAGCATCACCGCTCCGGGCCGAAAACCGGTGCGCATGGAAAGCTCGGTGACATAGTCCTCGGCCTCCTCCCGCCCCTCCGGGAAGGCTGCGCTGAGGCTGACGGAAAGCAGAAGCGTCCGGCTCGCCGCCAGCTCGGCCCGATGGGTGGCCAGGATCGTCTCGAACCGCTCCGGGTGGCGGCGCTCATGCACCGGCGCGGCCAGGATCACGGCAGAGACCCCGTCGAAGGAAAGCGGCACGCCCGCATCGGCGGCATCGACAAGGACCGGCTCATGGCCCGCCGCGCTTACTTCGCCCTCGGCGAAACGGGCGATCTTGCCGGTCTGCCCCTCGACCGTGGCGAAGAGTATCAGGACCTTCATGATCGGGCCCTCCCGTGCTGGTGCGATCACTGCAGCCTAGCCCGAAGGGCGCGCGCGCCCCTTGTCACAGATCAAACCCGTGCGCCGAAACGAAAAAGACCCCGGGGCGCAGTGCCCGGGGCCTTTCGGAATGTCCTGGAACGGGACGCGCGGCGCGGCTCAGCGCCCGTTGTCCTCGTCCTCGTCCTCATCGTCGCCATGCGGCAGGTTGAAGAAGCTGTCGGCGTCGGAATAGTCCGCCGGGCTTTCCTCCTTCTCCGATTCGGAGAGCGAGAAATTCTCCAGTCCGGCGATGGCCGAGGGGATCTTCGGGTCCGCCGACATGCCCAGCGACTGCTCGGTGGAGACGAGCTTGCGGCGCTCGTCATCCGACATGACCGTGCCTTCGGCGGCCTTCTTCCGCGCCGCCTGCTGGACGGCGGCGTCCAGCTCCGACTGCCGGCAGAGGCCAAGCGCGACCGGATCGATCGGCTGGATATTGGCGATGTTCCAGTGGGTGCGCTCACGGATCGACTGGATCGTCGGCTTGGTGGTGCCGACCAGCTTGCCGACCTGCCCGTCCGAAAGCTCGGGATGGAACTTGACGAGCCAGAGGATCGCCGCCGGCCGGTCCTGCCGCTTGGAAAGCGGCGTATAGCGCGGGCCGCGGCGCTTTTCCTCGCCCACGGCGGCGGCGTTGAACTTCAGCTTCAGCCGGTAGCCCGGATCCTTCTCGCCGCGGTCGATCTCGATCTGCTCGAGCTGGTTGTTGGCGATCGGATCGAAGCCCTTGACGCCGGTGGCGACGTCGCCATCCGCGATGCCCTGCACCTCAAGCTCGTGCAGCCCGCAGAACTCGGCGATCTGCGTGAAGCTCAGCGTGGTGTTGTCGACCAGCCAGACAGCGGTCGCCTTCGGCATGAGGGGCTTGTTCATCTCGAAGCACTCCTTTGCAAATCTCTCCCGGGCCGGGAAAACGGCTGCGGCACTGCCGCGGGTCCACGTTTTCGGGAGTAGGCGGTTCTATAATCCGCCTCGCCCCGGGAGAAAAGAGGAAATCGGCCGACCGCTCAGGGCTGCGGCGGCATCATGTCCTCGCCCAGCGGCAGCTTGCGCTGCACGTCGACCTCGGGCCCGCCATGCCCCGGCCCCTCGTTCGAGCTGATCCAGTCCTTCGCCGCCTCGATCTCGGCCAGGTGGAAGACATGCACCGGGCAGGCCATCAGGGGCGCCATCAGCTTCACCCCCATGCGGATCCAGTCGATATCGGCAACCACCGCGATCCGGGCGAAATCGCCCATGTGAAGGAAGCCGAGCTTGGCGTCGTCCCAGGCGGCCCCGGCCGAGAAACCCTCGAATCCCGGGCCGATCTTGTAGAGCATCTTAAGCCGCCCCTCGGCCTTCACGCGATCGCGCACGGCGGGGATCAGCACCTCCTCGTAATCGGAGCGCCCGACATGGCCCCGCGCCTCGACCGCCAGCACGTCGGCGGGAAAGCCGGTCAGGATGGTCAGGGATCTCTCCACGGTCTCGGTCATGGTCGCCTCCTCGGATCAATCTGTACCATGCAGATATGGGAAGCCGGCGGCCCTGCGTCCATGCGCTGGATCAATCCCGGCTTGATCCCGCCGGCCCCGGAACGCGCGCCGCGGGGCGCGCCTGCCTACCGGACCTTCAGCACCACCTTGCCGATATGCGCCGCGCTTTCCAGCCGCCAGTGCGCCTCGGCCGCCTCTGCCAGCGGGTGCTCCGAATCGATCACCGGCCCGACCCGGCCCGCGGCGATCAGCGGCCAGACCTCCGCCTCCAGCCCCTCGGCGATCCGCGTCTTGGCAAGGTCGGACTGCGGCCGCAGGGTCGATCCGGTGACGGTCAGCCGCCGCATCATGATCTCGGCAAAGTTCACCTCCGCCTTCGGGCCCTGCAGGAAGGCGATGAAAACGAGCCGCCCGTCATCCGCCAGCGCCCTGATGTTGCGCGGGATATAGGAGCCGCCGACCATGTCGAGGATCAGATCCGCGCCGCCCTCGGCCTTCAGCACCTCGACGAAATCCTCCTCGTGGTAATTCATCGCCCGCTCGGCGCCGAGCGCGCGGCATGCGGCGCATTTCTCCTCGGACCCGGCGGTGGTGAAGACCCGGGCGCCGCGTGCCGCGGCAAGCTGGATCGCCGTCGTCCCGATGCCCGACGAACCGCCATGGACCAGGAACCGTTCCCCCGCCCGCAGCTTCCCGCGCATGAAGACATTGGTCCAGACGGTGAAATAGGTCTCCGGCAGGCAGGCCGCCTGCTTGAGCGACAGCCCCGGCGGCACCGGCAACGCATGCCCGGCGGCGGTCGAGACATATTCCGCATAGCCCCCGCCCGGGACCAGCGCACAGACCTCGTCGCCGATCTTCCAGCGCGCCACGTCCGGGCCCACGGCGGCGACCCGGCCCGCCACTTCCAGCCCCGGCAGGTCCGAGGCGCCGGGCGGCGGCGCGTAATTGCCCGCCCGCTGCAGCGCGTCGGGCCGGTTGACGCCGGCAAAGGCCACCTCGATCACGATCCGCCCCGCGCCCGCCTCGGGCACCGGCCGCTCGCAGAGCCGCAGCACCTCCGGCCCGCCGGGGGCCGAGATCTCGACCGCCTTCATCACCTGCGGCAGGCTCATTGGCCCACCCCGCGATGCACGATCCCGGGCAGCCCCTCGGGCAGCTCCTGCGGGGCCTTCACCTTGCCCGCCAGCCACATCGGGCCGGCGAAGATCCGCGACAGCACCTTGCTCTCCCGCACCTTGGCCTTCGCATTTTCGATCCGCATCACATCCTCGACCCGCCGGTCGAGAAAGGCCCAGGTCGCCTCCGCCCCCGGGCTGTCGTCGCCCAGCCAGTAAAGGACCGTGGCGCCATAGACCCCGGACAGCGTCGCCCGCTTCGAATACCAGTTGATGTCGTCGGAGCGGTCGCCCAGCGCCCGCCAGATCGCATCCGCCGTACACCAGATCAGCCGCGCGCCCTCGGGCCCGTGCTGCGGCAGCGCAAAAAGCGCCGATCCGCGCCGCACCGCCTCGCGGTCCGCCGCCTCCAGCCGGAAGCGCACGGCGCTGGCGATCCGGTCTCGGAAGCGCAGGGCAGAGAGGTCCGCCTTCTCCAGACGCGCCAGCATCGCGTCATCGCCGGCCTTGTGATAGGCCACGGCAAGGTCGATTCCGCCCCGCGGGAAAAGCGCCCGGGCCAGCCCTGGCGCCGCGCCCGTATCGGCCATCGCGGCGTTCAGCGTCGCCTCGCTCCAGCCGTCGAATGGCACATGGGCCAGCGCCGCCTCCAGCACCGCCGCCCGCATCGCTTCCGGTTGATCGCTCATGCCGCCTCCTTGGTTCTGGCTCTATCTAGCCCCGGACCGGGCGGTAGACAAACCCGGCCGATCTTGCTATACGCCCGCGGCCTGCACATCTTGTGCAACTCTAACTTAGGAAGGTGGTGACAACCACATGCAGGTAAGCGTTCGCGACAACAACGTCGATCAGGCCCTCCGGGCCCTGAAGAAGAAGCTCCAGCGCGAAGGCGTCTTCCGTGAAATGAAGCTCCGGCAGCATTTCGAGAAGCCGTCCGTCAAGCGTGCCCGCGAGCAGGCGGAAGCAATCCGCCGTGCGCGCAAACTGGCCCGCAAGAAGGCGCAGCGCGAAGGCGCTCTCTAAACGACGAGCGATGCTTGGCGGGAAACCGCCAGACGGACGACCCCCGGGGCCCAGCCTGCGGGGGTTTTTCGTTGCCCGAAGGCCGCGTCACGGGCCTTCCGGCCCATGCCCGCGCGCCGCTTCAGGCAGAGGTGTCGATCACCTCGAAGTCATGCGTGACCTCGGCCGCCTTGCTCATCATGATCGAGGCTGAACAGTATTTCTCCGCCGAAAGCTGAACCGCCCTCTCCACCTTCGCGGGGGCAAGGCCGCGGCCCTTCACGATGAAATGCATGTGGATCCTGGTGAAGACCTTCGGATCTGTCTCCGCCCGCTCGGCGGTGACGATGCATTCGCAATCCTCGATCGGCTCGCGCCCGCGTTCGAGAATCATCACCACGTCGATCGACGAACAACCGCCGGTGCCGATCAGCAGAAGCTCCATCGGCGAGGGGCCGGGCGTTGCCGGATCGTCGCCGTTGCGCGAGCCGAGCACGATCGAATGCCCGGACCCCGAGCTGCCCACGAAGGTCCGTCCCTCGACCCATTTGATACGCGCTTCCACGGTCGCCCTCCTGTCGGTTTCGCGCCGCAACATGGCCCGGGGCGGGCCTGCCCGCAAGGCCGGGCGGCCGGGCCGCCGGGGGCGGTCATTTACGGTGGCATGTCGGTGCGAAAGCGGTGCCTTTACGGTATCCACCGTAAGGTGCCCCGCTGCGACCCGCGCAACGCCCCGGCTCAGACCGGGATCGCCGTCGTCCGGAACACCGTTCTCAGCGCGAAGGAGGAATGCATCTGCGCCACCCCCGGCAGCCGGGACAGGTGCTGGCGGTGGATGCGGGCGAAATCCTCGGTATCCTCGGCGACGATCTTCAAGAGGTAATCCGCCGTGCCCGCCATCAGGTGGCATTCCAGCACGTCGGGGATGCGCTTGACCTCGCGCTCGAAGGCGTCGAGCACTTCATCCGCTTGACCGGAAAGGGTAATTTCTACGAAGACGGTCGTAGGCCGGCCCAGCTTGCGTGCGTCCAGCAGCGCGACGTAATCGCGGATATAGCCCTCCGCCTCCAGCCGCTGGACCCGGCGGTGGCAGGCCGAGGGTGAAAGGTTCACGCGCTCGGACAGCTCGGCATTGGTCATCCGGCCCGTCTTCTGCAAGACGGTCAGGATGCGGCGGTCTGTCGCGTCGATATCCATGATGGCGCAGGTTTCTTCGAAGATTGTGGCAGTTATTCGCAGACTCTACCGCAAAACCCCTGCCGCACCACCCCTGAATTCAAAGCAATTGCGCCCCGGGTTGCCTAATTTGAGGGCAGTTTTGAAATGGGAGGATGGGCCATGAAAATCGGTTGCCCGAAAGAGATCAAACCGCAGGAATTCCGTGTCGGGCTGACGCCCCACGCCGCGCACGAGGCAGTGGCCCATGGCCACGAGGTCCTCATCGAAACCGGGGCCGGCGTCGGCGCTGGCTTCTCCGATGCCGACTACACCGCCGCCGGTGCAAAGATCGCCTCCAGTGCCGAGGAGGTCTTCGCGGCCGCCGAGATGGTGGTGAAAGTCAAGGAACCTCAGGCAGTTGAGCGTAAGCGCCTGCGCGAGGGGCAGCTTCTCTTCACCTATCTCCACCTCGCGCCCGACCCGGAGCAGACGAAGGATCTGCTGGCCTCCGGCGTCACCGCGATCGCCTATGAGACGGTGACAGACCGCATCGGCGGCCTGCCGCTTCTGGCCCCGATGTCCGAGGTGGCCGGCAAGCTCGCCCCGCAGGTGGGCGCCTGGACGCTCCAGAAGGCCAATGGCGGCCGCGGCGTGCTGATGGGCGGCGTGCCCGGCGTCGGCCCGGCGAAAGTGGTGGTGATCGGCGGCGGCGTCGTCGGCACCCATGCCGCCCGGGTCGCCGCGGGGATGGGCGCGGATGTTACCGTGCTCGACCGCTCGCTGCCCCGCCTGCGCTATCTCGACGACGTTTTCGGGCGTGATTTCAAGACGTCCTACGCCAGCGCCGGCAACACGGCGGAACTCGTCGCCGCGGCCGACATGGTGATCGGCGCCGTGCTGATCCCCGGCGCCGCCGCGCCGAAGCTGGTCACCCGTGCGCAGCTGAAGACGATGAAGCCGGGCGCCGCGATTGTCGACGTCGCCATCGACCAGGGCGGCTGCTTCGAGACCTCGCGCGCCACCACGCACCAGGACCCGATCTACGAGGTCGACGGCATCATGCATTACTGCGTGGCCAACATGCCCGGCGCGGTGGCCCGCACCTCCACCATCGCGCTCGGCAATGCCACCATGCCCTTCATGCTGGCGCTCGCCGACAAGGGCTGGCGCAAGGCCTGCGAGGAGGATCCGCATCTCCTCGCCGGGCTCAACACCCATGCCGGGCACCTGACCTACGACGCGGTCGGCAAGGCGCTCGGCCTCAAGGTGATGGCCCCGGCCCAGGCCCTGAAGGTCTGAAGTCTGAAGTCTGAACGGCCCGTCCTTCGGGGCGGGCCGTTTGCTTACCGCGCCTTCAGGCTGTCGCGGATCTCCATCAGCACGTCTAGCTCGCTCGGGCCCTTCGGGGCCTCCGGCGCTGGCGCTTCCTTCTTCGCCGCCATGTCCTTCACCCGGTTGACCATCTTCACCAGGAGGAAGACGACAAAGGCGATGATCAGGAAATTGATGACTGCCATGATGAAGCTGCCATAGGCGAAGATCGAGGCCCCGGCCTTGCGCGCCTCGTCGAGGCTGGCGCCCGCCGGCACCTTGCCCGCCAGCACGACGTAATTGTTGGTGAAATCGATGCCCCCGGTGAAGAGCCCGATGATCGGGTTGATGAGATCCTTCACCATGGAGCCGACGATCGCCGTGAAGGCGGCGCCGACGATGATGCCCACGGCCATGTCCATGACATTGCCCTTGGCGATGAAATCCCTGAACTCCTTGATCATGACTGTCCCCGCGATCTGGTTTCGGCACGCATCCCGGTGGCGGCCCTGACACTATGGATACCATCAAATCCGCGTGTCGTCGCAAGATTTTGCGGGTATCCGGGCTACGCGAGGATCAGCGGCCGCCCGGACCGGCCCGCTCCGTGCGCGCAAGGATCTGCCGGACCTCGGCATCCTCGACCTGCGGGAAGCTGGCATAGAACTGCCCGACCGCCGCGAAGCCGGGCGGGGTGAGCAGACAGATCACCTCGTCCGCCAGCGGCCTCAGGACAAACAGACTTTCCGGCGCCGCCACCGGCACGGCCAGGACAACCCGCGCCGCGCCCCGGCGCGACAGCCCGCGCAGGGCCGCCCGCATGGTCGCCCCGGTGGCGATGCCGTCATCGACGACGATCGCGGTCCGGCCGTCCAGTGGCAGCGGCCCCCGCCCCCCAAGCCAGTCGGCCCGGCGGCGCGCGATCGTGGTCTGCTCCGCGGCGATGGCCCCGGTGAAATCCCCGGGCCCCAGGCCCAGCATGCGCAGCACGTCGTCGTTCCAGACCAGCGCCGGGTCCGGCCCGTCGCAAAGCGCGCCCGCGGCCAGCTCCGGCTGGTGGGGCGTTCCGATCTTGCGAACGAAGAGCAGGTCGAGCGGCGCCTTCAGCCGGGCCGCGATCTCCGCCGCCACCGGCACCCCGCCGCGCGGCAGCGCGAGGACGACCGGGCGCGGATAGGCCCGGGCCTCAATCCTGTCCGCCAGCTGCCGGCCGGCGTCTAAGCGGTCGCGGAACATGACAGCCTCCGCCGCGATGGTGACATGCGGCGGAGGTTTCGACCAGTCTCAGCCGCGCAGCACGCCGCCCGTGGCCTTGGCGACCTTGTCGACGATCTTGGCGCCCACGGCCTCGATCTCCTCATCGGTCAGGGTCTTGTCGCGCGGCTGCAGGCGCACGGTGATGGCAAGCGATTTCTTGCCCGCCCCCATCTGCGCCTCGGCCTTCTCGCCGCTGAACTGGTCGAAGACCGTCACCCGCTCGATCAGCGCCTTGTCGGCGCCCTGCGCGGCGTTCATCAGCGTCAGCGCCTCGACCTGCGCATCGACGACGAAGGCGAAGTCGCGTTCCACCGCCTGCAGGTCCGACAGCACCAGGGCCGGCCGCGTGGGTGTGCGGACCTTGGGCTGCGGCACCGCCTCGACCAGCACGGTGAAGGCCACCGCCGGGCCCTTCACCCCAAGCGCGCGCAGCACCTTCGGGTGCAGCTCGCCATAGACCGCCATGACGTTCGGCCCCAGCGTCATCCGCCCGGAGCGGCCGGGATGCCACCAGCCCGCGACCTTGCGGTCGATCTGCCGCCGCGCGGGCGCGCCCAGCGTGGACAGCACCGCCTCGGCATCCGCCTTGGCATCGAAAAGGTCCACGGGGCGGCGCGAGCCATAGGGGTCGCGCGGCGCGGCGGCGCCGACGAGAAGGCCCGTCGCCTGCAGCTGCTGCTCGCCCGGCTCACCGCCGTGGAACACCGGCCCGACCTCGAAAAGCGCGAGATCCGCGAAGCCCCGCGCCTGATTGCGCGCCGCCGCCTGAAGAAGACCCGGCAGCAGATCCGGCCGCATATGCGTCATCTCGGAAGAGATCGGATTTTCCAGCCTCAGCGCGTCGCTGCCGCCCCCGAAAAGGCCCGCCGCGGTCGCATCGATGAAACTGTAGGTGACGCATTCGTTGTAGCCGAGCCCCGCCAGCATCCGGCGCGCCGCCTTTTCGCGCACCTGCATCGGGGTCAGGATCGGCTGCGGCACGCCCGCCCGCGCCCGCGGCATCGGCTTGCCCTCGAGCTTGGTGAGGGACGCGATCCGCGCCACCTCCTCCACCAAGTCCGCCTCGCCCAGAACATCCGGGCGCCAGGACGGCGGGATGGCGCGGTCGCCCTCCAGCGTGAAGCCAAGCGCCTCCAGCGTGCGGCGCTGCTCGGCCTCGGGGATCTCCATGCCGACAAGCGACTGCACCCGCGCGGGGTCCAACTTGTAGCTGCGCCGGGTGTCCGGCACCGCCCCGTCCAGCACCACCTCCGAGGGCTCGCCACCGCAGAGGTCGAGGATCATCGCCGTCGCGGCCTCCAGCCCCGGCAGGGTGAACTCGGGGTCCACGCCACGCTCGAAGCGGTAGCGGGCGTCGGAGTTGATCTTCAGCGCGCGGCCGGTGGTCGCGACCGTGATGGGGTCCCAATAGGCGCTCTCAACGAAGACGTCGGTCGTCTCCCCGGTGCAGCCCGATAGCTCGCCGCCCATGATGCCGGCGATGGATTCCGGCCCGGCCTCGTCGGAGATCGCCATCATGCCCGGGCCGAAGGTGTAGGTCTTGCCGTCCAGCGCCAGGATCTCCTCGCCGCCCTCGGCGGGATGGATGCGCAGCGCGCCACCCTTCACCTTGGCTGCGTCGAAGACGTGCAGCGGGCGGTTCTGATCGACCGTGAAGAAGTTGGTGATGTCGACGAGCGCCGAGATCGGGCGAAGCCCGATCGCCTTCAGCCGCGCCTGCAGCCAGTCGGGCGAAGGCCCGTTCTTCACGCCCCGGATCACCCGCCCGGCGAAGAGCGGGCAGCCCTTCTCCTTCAGCTCCGGCGCGATGGCGACGGAGATCGGCGAGGCGAAGGCGCCCTTCACCGGCGCGATCTCCAGGGGCTTCAGCCTGCCCAGACCCCGGGCCGCCAGATCGCGCGCGATCCCCCGGACGCCGAGCGCATCGGGCCGGTTCGGCGTGATCTTGATGTAGATCATCGGGTCATTGAGACCCTTCCAGTCGATGAACCGCTCGCCCAGCGGCGCGGTCTCGGGAAGGTCGATGATGCCGTCGTGGTTGTCCGAGAGCATCAGCTCACGCTCGGAACAGAGCATCCCGTTCGACTCGACGCCGCGGATCACCCCGGGCTTCAGATCGACCCCGGTGCCCGGCACATGGGTGCCCGGCGGGGCGAAGACGCCGACAAGCCCGGTGCGTGCGTTCGGCGCGCCGCAGACCACCTGCACCTCCTCTGCCCGGCCGCCCGGGCCGTCGGGAAGGGTCTCCACCCGGCAGACGCGCAGGCGGTCGGCGTTCGGATGCTGGACGGCCTCGATCACGCGGCAGATACGGAAGACGCCGAGCGTGTCGGCAGGGTCCACGACCTCCTCGACCTCGAGCCCGAGATCGGTCAGCGCGTAGAGGATGTCGGCCAGCGTCGCCTCGGTCTCGAGGTGATCCTTCAGCCAGGACAGGGTGAATTTCATGGGCTCCCCCGGGGCTCTTGTCGGGCGGCGGCTTAGCGCAAAGCGCGCGCGAGGGGAAGGGTGGCACGGCCCGGCGCCCGGCGGATTTCGCTTTCGGAAACGGAGAGTTGCCGGCACGCCCGGAAAAAGCCGTATTTCGCCACATTTTTAACTGCTACACTCCTTGCATGGACCAGATGCTCAAAATCCCAACCGACCGCCGCCCGCTGCATCCGCAGCTGCTTTGCGCGCTGATCGGGGTGACGATGATGGCCGTTGTGTTCGGGCTGCAAGCGCGGCACCACGCGGCCGCGCCCGCGCCGATGCAAATCGCCCAGGCCGATTGATCCGCCCGGGTTTCCAAGGGTTAATTGATCGCTAAGACCCCGCCTGCCGGCGGGGTTTCTGCATTAGCGGCTCAGCCCGCCATGCACCGTCGGCATGTCGAGCGCGGCGAAGCCGTAATGGCGCAGCCAGCGCAGGTCGCTGTCGAAGAAGGCGCGCAGGTCGGGGATGCCATATTTCAGCATCGCCAGCCGGTCGATGCCCATCCCGAAGGCGAAGCCCTGCCACATTTCGGGGTCGACCCCGGCCGCCGAAAGCACCTTCGGATGCACCATGCCGGAGCCGAGGATCTCCATCCAGTCGTCGCCCTCGCCGATCTTCAGTTGCCCGCCGGCCCAGGAGCAGCGGATGTCGACCTCGGCCGAGGGCTCGGTGAAGGGGAAGTGGCTGGCGCGGAAGCGCAGGTCGACCTGCTCGACCTCGAAGAAGGCGCGGCAGAACTCCTCAAGCGTCCACTTCAGGTTCGCCATGGAGATGTCGCGGCCGATCGCCAGGCCCTCGACCTGGTGGAACATCGGCGCATGGGTCTGGTCCATGTCCATCCGGTAGACCCGGCCCGGCGCGATCACCCGGATCGGCGCGCCATTGGCCATCATCGAGCGGATCTGCACCGGCGAGGTGTGAGTCCGCAGCACATGCGGCGGGCGGTTGTCCCCCTCGGCACGCGCCATGAAGAAAGTGTCATGCTCCTGCCGGGCGGGATGCTCGGGCGGAATGTTGAGCGCGTCGAAATTGTGCCAGTCGCTTTCGATCTGCGGCCCTTCGGCGACCGAGAAGCCCATGTCGGCGAAGATCGCGGTGACCTCCTCGGTCACCTGGCTCACCGGGTGGATGGTGCCCTGCGGCCGGGGCCGGCCTGGCAGCGTGACGTCAAGCCATTCCGCCTTCAGCCGCTCGTCGAGCGCGGCATCGGCCAGCGCCGCCCGCTTGGCGCGCAACGCCCCGTCGATTTCCTCCTTCAGCGCGTTCAGCGCCGGGCCGGCCACCTGGCGCTCCTCCGGGGTCATCTTCCCCAGCTCGCGCATCTTCAGGCTGACCTCGCCCTTCTTGCCCAGCGCGGCCAGGCGCAGCTCTTCCAGCCCGGCCTCGTCAGAAGCGGCGGATATGCCGGAGAGGTATTTCGCCTTGAGATCGGTGAGCGCGTCCATCTGGGCCTCCGAGATTGCGGGGACGTGCTACCGAGAGGACCCAGGGATTGCAAGCGCCGCAAGCGGGGGGCTGTCTGCCCCCGCACACCCCGAGGATATTTTGGGACAGAAGAAGGAGGCGGCGGCACCATCGTCCGCAGCAGGGCGCCGAACGAAAAAGGCCCCGCGCGGGCGGGGCCTTTCGAAACCTTCGGGCGGGGCCGATCAGGCCAGCGCGGCCTGGGCCTTGGCGACGATGGCGCCGAACGCATCGGGCTCGTTCACCGCGAGATCGGCGAGGACCTTGCGGTCCACTTCGATCCCGGCCTTGGACAGGCCGTTGATGAACCGCGAATAGGTCAGCGCGGGGTCGATCGCCCGGCAGCCGGCGTTGATCCGCTGGATCCACAGCGCGCGGAACGTGCGCTTGCGGACCTTGCGGTCGCGGGTGGCGTATTGGTTGGCCTTATCGACGGCCTGGGTCGCGGTGCGGAAGTTGCGCGAGCGGTTACCGTAGTAACCCTTCGCCTTGTCCAGCACCTTCTTGTGCGCGGCGTGAGTGACCTTGCCGGATTTGACGCGTGCCATGTCTCAAGCTCCTCAGCGGTCGTAGGGCATGTATTTCTTGACGATCTTCGTGTCGGCTTCCGACAGGATCATCGTGCCCGCAGAATTGCGGATGAACTTCGGGGTGCGCTTGATCATGCCATGGCGCTTGCCTGCCGGGCCGGATTTCACCTTGCCGGAGGCGGTCATGGAAAAGCGCTTCTTGGCGCTCGCCTTCGTCTTCATCTTGGGCATTTCGGTCTCCTTCGAGCTTCGCGCGCGGCGCGGCATGCCACATAGGCCGGCAGCGCGGGTCTTTCGAAGGTGGCCGTATAGGCGGGCGGCGCGGCGCTGGCAAGCTGAAAATCACCCCCTGCCGCGCAGGCCCCGGGGCCGGCCGTCCAAGCGGAAACGGCCGGGCGAGGGCCCGGCCGCATCTGGTCTGCAGGCGGTTTCGCCTATTCCGGCTCGGATCGGTAGATCAGCCGCTCCTCGCAGGGGGCGACGCGCAGGATGTTCGTCGTGCCCGGAACGTTGAACGGCACACCGGCGACGACGAGGATCTGGTCGGTCTCCACCGCGAAGCCGTATTTCAGCACCGCACGAACCGCCGAGATCACCGCGCCCTTGAAGCGGTACTGCTCGTCGGTCAGCACGCAATGGGTGCCCCAGGTCAGGCACAGCCGTCGCGCGGTGGTCTGCAGCGGCGTCAGCGCGATGATGGGCGCGCGCGGCCGCTCGCGGGCCACGAGCGAGACAGTGGTACCCGATTGCGAGAAGCAGCAGATCGCCTTCACGTTCATCGTCTCGGCCACCTCGCGGGCGGCGGCGACGATGGCGTCGGCCACGGTCTTGCGGTCTGCCCGGCGCGAGGCCTCGACCACTTCGCGGTAGATGGTGTCGCGCTCGACCGAGATCGCGACATGATCCATCGTCTTCACCGCCTCGATCGGGAACTTGCCCGCCGCCGATTCGGCAGAAAGCATGATCGCGTCGGTGCCCTCGTAGATCGCGGTGGCGACGTCAGAGACCTCGGCGCGGGTGGGCACCGGGCTCTCGATCATCGATTCGAGCATCTGCGTGGCGACGATCACCGGCTTGGCCGCGGCGCGGCACATCCGGATCAGCCGCTTCTGGATCGGCGGCACCGCCTGCACCGGCAGTTCCACCCCCAGATCGCCGCGCGCGACCATGATCCCGTCAGAGACCTTGAGGATCTCGTCGAAGCTCTTCACCGCCGCCGGCTTCTCGATCTTGGCGAGCACCGCGGCCCGGCCGCGGGTCAGCTCGCGGGCCTCGATCATGTCCTCGGGGCGCTGCACGAAGGACATCGCCACCCAGTCGACGCCAAGCTGGCAGGCGAATTCCAGGTCCGAGCGGTCCTTTTCCGAGAGCGCGGCCAGCGGCAGCACCACGTCGGGCACGTTCACACCCTTGCGGTTGGAGATCGTGCCGCCGACGACCACGCTGCAATCGGCGAAGTCGGGACCGCAGTCCTCCACCTTCAGGCGGATCTTGCCGTCGTTGACCAGCAGCGTCTCGCCCGGGGCGAGGGCTGCGAAGATCTCCTTGTGCGGCAGGCAGACGCGCGTGGCGTCGCCATCGGCAGGGTCGAGATCCAGCCGGAAGCGCTGCCCGACCTCCAGTTCCTGCGGCTCGGCAAAGGTCCCGACGCGCAGCTTGGGACCCTGCAGGTCGGCCAGGATGGCGATCGGACGGCCGGTGTCGGCCTCGACCTTGCGGATGATGGCGTGGCGGGCGGCGATGTCGTCCTGCGTCCCGTGGCTCATGTTGAGCCGGAACACGTCGGCCCCGGCCTCGAACAAAGCGCGGATCGTATCGTAATCACTGGAAGCCGGGCCCAGGGTGGCCACGATCTTCACGTTTCGAAGGCGTCTCATATGCCTCGTCCTTGTCTGAGCGTCGTGTATCGCGGTGGGCCGCGCCCTCTATGGAGGAATTCGCCGGGGGCGGCAACTGGCGCTTTCCGATGCGCCGGTCTAAACCCGGCCTCGCACGAGCGGGTGAAGCAGGTATGACGGACAGGGCTTACGAAATCATTGGCGAGGATCGGGGCGGGCGCTGGCTGGTCACCTGCGACCATGCCACCAACCGGGTGCCGGACTGGGTCGCCGGCGGCGACCTCGGCATCGCGGCCGAGGACATGGCCCGCCACATCGCCTATGACGTCGGCGCCGCCGGGGTGACGAAGGCGCTGGCCGAACGGCTCGGATCCCCCGCAATTCTCACGGATTTTTCCCGACTTGTCATCGACCCGAACCGGGGAGAGGACGACCCGACCCTGGTGATGCGGCTCTATGACGGCACGATAATCCCGGCCAATCGCGCGGCCGGGCCGGAGGCGGTGGAGGAACGGCTTTCCCGGCTCCACCGGCCCTATCACGCGGCGCTGGCGCGCCTCGCCGCACGGCGGCCCGATACCGTCATCCTCGCGATTCACAGCTTCACCCCGCGGCTCAATGGCCGCCCGCCACGGCCCTGGCAGATCGGGGTGCTTTATTCGCATATCGATGCCCGGCTCTCGCAGGTGTTACTGGCCCGCCTCGCAAGGGAGGCCGATCTCTGCACCGGCGACAACGAGCCCTACCTCGGCCATCTGCCCGGCGATTCGGTGGATCGCCACGCGCTGAAGCCCGGCCGCCACAACACGCTGATCGAGCTCCGCAACGACCTGATCGCCACGCCGGAGCAGCAGGCCGCCTGGGCCGAACGGCTGACGCCGATCCTCGAAGCGGCCTTGGCGGAGGTGGCGGGCTGATGCGGTACCAGGCAGCGATTTTCGATCTGGACGGCACGCTCATCGACACCGAGGGGCCGCTGATCCGCGCCGGCATCGCGGCGCTCGCCGACCTCGGCCACGACGTCGATCTGGAGTTCATGCTGCGCCTTGTGGGCGTCGGTCCGGACGAGGGCCACGAGAAGCTTTGCAGCCACATCGGCGTCGATCTCGACAGGGCGACGCTGGACGCGGCCTGGACCGCGGCGGCGCAGGAGGCGCTTTCCGGCATCATCCCGCTGCGCCCGGGGGTGGCGGAACTGCTGGCGACGCTGAACGCGCAGGGCACCCCGAAGGCGATCGCCACCAACAGCGGCACCGCAAGCGCGCTGCGCAAGCTCGCCTCCGCCGGGATCGAGGGCCAGTTCGGCGCGGCCCATGTGGTGGGCCATGACGCCGTGGCAATCCCCAAGCCCGCGCCCGACGTATATCTCGCCGCCGCAGCCCGGCTCGGCGTGACGCCGGCCGCCTGCGTCGCATTCGAGGACAGCGAGCCCGGCGTTGCAGCGGCCCTTGCCGCGGGCATGGTCGTGGTCCATGTCCCCGATATGGCCCCGGCAGAAACCGACCGCGCCCACCACCGGGCCGAGAGCATCCTGGCCGGCGCGCGGGCCTGCGGGCTGATCGACTGAGGAGAGAGCGCATGGCACGCGAAATCGACGACGCGACGAGGACGGAGCTGGAGGCCGCGGCCTTCCGCGCCCTGCGGCAGCACCTGATGGAGGCCCGCCCCGAGGTCCAGAACATCGACCTGATGAATCTCGCCGGCTTCTGCCGCAACTGCCTCTCGCGCTGGTACCAGGAGGCGGCAGAGGCGCGCGGCCTGGACCTGTCGAAGGACGAGGCGCGCGAGATCTTCTACGGTATGCCCTACGAGGACTGGCGCGCCCAGAACCAGACAGAGGCCGATGCCGCCAAGAAGGCCGCGTTCGAGACCGCCTTCCGCGAGAACGTCACCGAGCGCGGCAAGCGCTGAGCCAAGATCCCGCTTGACCTTCCACCAGCGGGAAGGGCAACGATTCCGGTCCGTCTGGAACGGAGATCGAGCGATGCTAATTTCACTGCGGGCCCTCATTGCGGCGGCGGCCGTCGCCACGGCGTCACAGGCGGCGGCCGATGTGGCCAGCCTTGCCGCGGGAACCTGCGCCGCCTGCCACGGTGCGGCAGGCGTCTCGGCCAACGCCCAGTATCCCGACCTCGCCGGACAGAAACCCGGATACCTGCGCGCAGCGCTGCAGGACTTCCGCAGCGGCGCGCGGCCCTCGACGATCATGCAGCCGTTCGCGGTCAGTCTGAGCGATGCCGAGATCGCCGGCCTCGCCGCCTTCTACGCCCGCCAGCCCCGCGCCACGGCCGAAGCGGATGAAACCGGCCTCTCGGCCGAGGGCCGGCGCATCTACCTGCGCCGGATCCGGGGCATCCGCGGCCCCGCCTGCGCCGCCTGCCATGGCGGCGGGCAGGGGTCCGGCTTCGGGCATGGCATGATGGGTGGCGGCATGATGGGCGGAATGTCGACCGATCCGGCCGTCACCCCGCGTCTCGCCGGGCAGCACGGCGCCTATCTCGCGGCCCAGCTTGACGCCTTCGCCAGTGGCACGCGCCCCGATACCACCATGGGCCCGATCGCCGCGGCGCTGACCGAGAGGCAGCGCAAGGCGGTGGCGGCCTATCTCGCCGGCCTGCACTAGCACATTTCGGACAGCGGCGGATTCCCTTTGGCGGGAAACCACCTTAGGGTCCGGCCGAACTCTGCCCCGGATGGTCCCGATGGCCCTGCGCGCCTACGCCTTTCTGACCCTGACCGCGCTCCTGTGGAGCGGCAACGCCATCGCCGGGCGCATGGCCGTGGGTCACGTCAGCCCATTCCTGCTGACCTCGATGCGCTGGGCCTTCTGCTTCGTGGCGGCCACGCTGATCGCGGCGCCGCGGCTGAAGCGCGACTGGCCGGCGCTGAAGCGTCACGCGGGGCTTCTCTTCGCGCTCGGCGCCGGGGGCTTCACCTGCTTCAACGCGATCTTCTACACCGCGGCGCATTACACCACCGCGATCAACATCGTCATCATGCAGTCGGGGATGCCGCTCGTCGTCTTCGCGATCAGCTTCGCGCTGTTCCGCACCCGGGTGACCTCCAGCCAAGTCGCAGGATTCCTGCTGACGCTGATCGGCGTCCTGGTGACGGCGGCGAACGGCAGCCTGGTCCGGCTCCTGCATCTGCACCTGAACACGGGCGACGCGCTGATGCTGCTCGCGATCCTCTTCTACGGCAGCTACACCGCCGCGCTGCGCTGGAAGCCGCAGATGCATTGGATGAGCTTCATGGCCGCGCTCTCGGCCGCGGCCTTCGCCGCCTCGATCCCCTTCACCCTCTGGGAAATGGCGCAGGGCACGGTGCAATGGCCCGACGCGCGCGGCTGGGGCGTCGCGCTCTACGCCGGTTTCTTCCCCGGCCTCATCGCGCAGGCCAGCTTCATCGCCGGCGCCGGCCTGATCGGCGGCAACCGCGCCGGGCTTTTCGTGAACCTCGTGCCGGTCTTCGGCGCGATCCTCTCGGTCACGATCCTGGGCGAGGCGCTCCGGCCCTACCACGTCCTCGGCCTCGCGCTGGTCCTCTCGGGCCTCGCACTGGCCGAGCGGCGGCGGCCGGCCAAGGCCTGAGGCCCCTCAGTCGTCCCCGTCGATCACCGCCTTCAGGATCGCCTGGGCGCTGGCGCTGTCCCAGTCGGCCTCGCCGATCAGGCGACCGACCTCCTCGCCCTGCCGGTTCAGGATCAGGCTCACCGGCAGGCCGAAAATGCCCAGCCGGTGCGCCAGCGCCGAGCCGGGATCCAGCCGCACCGGCAGATGCGTCACCTTCTCGCGCCGGAAGAAGCGCTGGACGCCAGCCACGGTGTTGTGCAGCGTCGCGACCGTGACCACCTCGAAATCCTTGCCGCCGAGCGCAGCCTGCAGGTGGTCGAGCGTCGGCATCTCCTTGCGGCAGGGCGCGCACCATGTGGCCCAGAAGTTCACCAGCACCACCTTGCCGCGGTAGTCCGAAAGCCGGTGCTTGGCGCCCGTGGCATCGGTGATCGGCAGATCCGGCAGTGCCTTCGGCGTGGCCGCGAAATTCAGCTTCTCCATGTCGCCCTTGGCAAGCGCCTTCCAGTCCGTGGGCCCGGCCACGGCGGCGTTTGCAGAGAGCGCGAGGGCCGCGTATAGCACGACCGAGCGAAGATGACGCATATCCCCTCCGAAAAGGGCCAGACGATGAGCGACCAACCCGCAGAGAACACCAAAGCCCAAAGCGCCGCCAGCGCCAATGCGATGTGGGGCGGGCGCTTTGCCGCGGGGCCGGACGCGATCATGGAGGCGATCAACGCTTCCATCGGCTTCGACCGGCGGCTCTTCGCCCAGGACATCGCGGGCTCGCGGGCCCACGCCGCGATGCTCGCGGCGCAGGACATCATCAGCCCTAGCGATGCCGAGGCGATCCGGGAAGGTCTGCTCACGGTCTTGTCAGAGATCGAAACCGGCAGCTTTCCGTTCTCCACTGCGCTCGAGGACATCCACATGAACGTGGAAGCGCGGCTGAAGGAGGTGATCGGCGAGCCCGCCGGCCGGCTCCACACCGCGCGGAGCCGCAACGACCAGGTCGCGGTCGACTTCCGCCTCTGGGTTCGCGACCAGGCCGACGCCGCCGTGGCAGGGATCGAGGCACTGCAGAAGGCGCTTCTGGCCCAGGCCGAGGCCGGGGCAGACTGGGTGATGCCCGGCTTCACCCATCTGCAAAGCGCACAGCCCGTGACCTGGGGCCATCACATGCTGGCCTATGTCGAGATGCTCTCGCGCGACGCAGGCCGCTTCCGCGACGCCCGCGCGCGGATGAACGAGTGCCCGCTGGGGGCGGCCGCGCTGGCCGGCACCTCCTTCCCGATCGACCGCGAGGCGACCGCGAAGGCGCTCGGCTTCGACCGGCCGATGGCCAATTCGCTCGACGCCGTGGCCGACCGCGACTTCGCGCTCGAATTCCTCTCCGCCGCCACGCTCTGCGCCATGCACCTGTCGCGGCTGGCCGAGGAGCTTGTCATCTGGTCCTCCGCCCAGTTCCGCTTCGTGCGGCTTTCGGACCGCTTCTCCACCGGCTCCTCGATCATGCCGCAGAAGCGCAACCCGGATGCGGCGGAACTGCTGCGCGCCAAGATCGGCCGGATCCTGGGCGCGACGGTCTCGCTCTTCACCGTGATGAAGGGGCTGCCGCTGGCCTATTCCAAGGACATGCAGGAGGACAAGGAGCAGGTCTTCGACGCCGCCGACACGCTGATGCTGTCGCTGGCCGCGATGACCGGCATGGTCTCCGACATGACCGCCAATCGCGAGGCCCTGCGCGCCGCCGCCGCCGCGGGCTTTTCTACCGCGACCGACCTTGCCGACTGGCTGGTCCGCACCCTCGGCCTGCCGTTCCGCGAGGCCCATCACGTCACAGGAAGCCTCGTCGCGCTGGCCGAGAAGAAGGGCTGCGACCTGCCGGAACTGTCGCTCGCCGAGATGCAGAGCGGCCATGCCGGCATCACGCAGGAGGTCTATTCCGTCCTAGGCGTGGAGAATTCGGTGGCAAGCCGGACTTCCTACGGTGGCACCGCGCCCTCGGAAGTGAAAAAGCAGGTGAGCCGCTGGAAGGCGCGTCTGGCATGAGAGTCGCCGTCCTTCTCCTCGCGCTTCTGGCGCTCGCCTCCTGCGGGGTGGAAAGCAAGCCCAGAGCGCCGAACGGCTCCTCCCCCAACCCGATCGTCTCGATCACCGGGTCCGGGCAGATCGGGGTCGGCGCGAACCTCTGAATTGGTCCCGCGCCGAACAGGGCCGGCGCGCGTCCGCGGCCTAGGGCGCCTGGCCTAGTCGAAAATCCCAGTCACCCGGCCGAAAAGCATGAACGCGCGGGCAGAGCGGGTATCGGCCAGCTCCGTGATCTCGGCGTCGCTGGCGTTCTTCTCGAAATCCTGGAATGTCCGGTCGAACTGCCGCAGGAAATGGTGCGCCGCGTCGCGGAAGATCGGGTCGGAGCGCATCCGCCCGGCGCTGAGCGCGAGGCTGGAGCGGTCGCGCACCGCACCCAGGCCCGAGATCGCCCGGCCGCGCTCGCCCTTGGCGAAGCGGCGCCAAAGCTCCGGCCGGGCGGGGTCGGGCGTCAGGTCGTCCATGTAGATCCCGTCCTGCGCCAGCAGCGTCAGCACGTCCTGCGCGGCGCGCACGAGCTTGGCCACCGCCACGTCCTCAAGCGCGGCGCGCAGGGCCCGGAAGCCCTCCTTGTCGTCTGCGGTCTCGGGGAAGTTCATGGCCCGCACGAATTGCGGGATCGAGATCGGCGCCCGCAGCGCCTCGGCCGGGGTGCCGAGGGCCAGGGCGGGTTCATCCGCCGCCGGCTCGGCGCGCGCCACCACGACCGCCGGGCCGCGCGCCGGGGCGGGCAGCAGGTTCTGGTCGCGGCGCGAGGAGAAGCTCGCCAGCAGCGTCTCGGTATGGCGCTGAGCAGCGGCGATCTCTTCCAGCTTCCGCTCCAGCGCGGGGCGGGCCATGGATTGGGCCTGGGCCTGCTGGACATAGGCATGTCGCATCGCGTCCACCGCGCCCTGCAGCCGCGCCGCCTCTGCCCGCAGGTCGCGGATCGTGCGCGCGGTGATCGCGGCGCCCCAGATCAGCGCCAGCGGCAGCAGGACGGCGAGAATCGTCATCACCCCGGCGGTGGTCCCCCCCGGTCCCCCGCCCTGGTCCGCGAGGAAGAAGAACACGGCGACCACAATGAACCACAGCAGGCTGAGGACCACGGCCGCGATCTCGATCGAGGATACCCGGCCGGTCTCGGCGGCGGAGCGGGCGTAAAGGCCCATCTCGATCTTCCTGTCGATCTGCTTGTCCTGCATGCTGTCAGGCACTGGAGGCACTCCGAAATTCCGGCACACCCCGCACGGGGGCGGGGTAGGGTCGCACAGTCGGTCCGGTCCGCCTCAGATGTAGCGGATGCTCAGCACTTCGTAGCTGCGCTCGCCGCCGGGGGTTTTCACCTCGACGCTGTCGCCCTCTTCCTTCCCGATCAGGGCGCGGGCGAGCGGCGATTTCATGTTCAGGAGGCCGCGTTCCAGATCGGCCTCGGCCTCGCCGACGATCTGGTAGGTCTTTTCCTCGTCCGTGTCCTCGTCCACCAGGGTCACGGTGGCGCCGAACTTGATCGCGCCGGACAGGCGCGCCGGGTCGATCACCTCGGAACGGCCAAGGAGCGATTCGATCTCCTTGATGCGGCCCTCGACGAAGCTCTGGCGTTCGCGCGCGGCGTGGTATTCGGCGTTTTCGGACAGGTCGCCATGTTCCCGCGCCTCGGCAATGGCGCGGATCACGGCGGGGCGTTCCACCGACTTCAAAGCCTTCAACTCGTCATCCAGCGCGGCGAAGCCCGCGCGGGTCATCGGTATCTTTTCCATTGGTCCCTTTGCCCAGAGAGCGGCGCCACGGGCCAGGGGCTGCGCCTTCGCGCCCCAAACCCATGCCGCCGACGGTCCGTCCTCTGCCGCACCTCACCTCTTCTATTCCCGGATTGCAAGAGGCGAGCAGGCGGGGTTCAACCCGGATCGGCGTAAATTGCCGCGGCGCGGCGGCATTTTCCACATGGAATGGCGCAAATGCGATGCGGGATGCCGCGTCACGATTGACCGTCCGGGCCGGGCCGGGCTAGGCCTCGTGCAGCACATGGAGGAGAGGCCGGGGCCGGCCGGGAGATGGCATGACCGAGATCGTCCGCGAAGCGATGGAATATGACGTGGTGATCGTCGGGGCGGGTCCCGCGGGACTGTCGGCCGCGATCCGGCTGAAACAGCTCGATGCCGATCTGAACGTGGTCGTGCTGGAGAAGGGCTCCGAGGTCGGCGCGCATATCCTGTCGGGCGCGGTGCTGGATCCCTCGGGCCTCGACGCGCTGATCCCGGATTGGCGGGAGAAGGGCGCGCCGATCACCGTGCCGGTGACGAAGGACAACTTCTACGTCCTCGGCCCGGCGGGGCATATCCGGATCCCGAACTGGCCGATGCCGCCTCTGATGTCGAACCACGGCAATTACATCGTCTCGATGGCGAATGTCTGCCGCTGGATGGCCGAGCAGGCCGAGGCTCGGGGGGTGGAGATTTTCCCCGGCATGGCGGCGTCCGAGATCGTCTGGGGCGAAGATGGCCGCGTCGCGGGCGTCGTCGCCGGCGAGTTCGGCAAGGACGCCGACGGCACGCCGGGGCCGAATTACGAGCCGGGGATGGAGCTTCTGGGCAAATACGTCTTCCTCGGCGAAGGCGTGCGCGGCTCGCTCGCCAAGCAGGTGATGGCGAAGTTCGGCCTGTCCGAAGGGCATTGCCCGCAGAAGTTCGGCCTCGGTATGAAGGAGATCTGGGAGATCGACCCCGCGAAGCATCGCGAGGGGACGGTGACCCATACCATGGGCTGGCCGCTTGGCCGCAATGCCGGCGGCGGGTCCTTCATCTATCACCTTGACAACAATCAGGTTTACGTCGGCTTCGTGGTTCACCTGAATTACCGCAACCCGCATCTCTACCCCTACATGGAGTTCCAGCGCTTCAAGCATCACCCGCTGGTGGCGGAGCTTCTGAAGGGGGGCAAGCGGGTGGCCTACGGGGCGCGGGCGATCTCCGAGGGCGGCTGGCAGTCGATCCCGAAGGTGGTGGCGCCGGGGGTGGCGCTGCTGGGCTGCTCGGCGGGGCTGGTCAACGTGCCGCGGATCAAGGGCAACCACAACGCGATGCTGTCGGGCAAGGCGGCGGCAGAGGCGGCCTTTGCCGCGCTGAAGGACGGCCGCGCGGGCGACGAGCTCAGTGCGTACGAGGACGAGCTGCGCGCCGGGCCGATCGGGCGCGACCTGAAGCGGGTGCGCAACATCAAGCCGATGTGGTCAAAATGGGGGCTGATGGCGAGCCTCACCCTCGGCGGGCTCGACATGTGGACGAACAACCTCTTCGGCTTCTCGCTCTTCGGCACGCTGCGGCATGGCAAGACCGATGCCGCCTCCACCGGCCTCGCCAAGGATTTCCAGCCGATCGAATATCCCAAGCCCGACGGGGTGCTCAGCTTCGACCGGCTGACCAACGTCTCCTTCTCCTTCACCAATCACGAGGAAAGCCAGCCCGCGCATCTGCGGCTGACCGACCCCTCGGTGCCGATCGGCGTCAATCTGCCGCAATATGCGGAACCCGCGCAGCGCTACTGCCCGGCGGGCGTCTACGAGGTTGTGGGAGAGGGAGCAGAGGCCCGGTTCCAGATCAACTTCCAGAACTGCGTCCACTGCAAGACCTGCGATATCAAGGACCCGAGCCAGAACATCACCTGGACCACGCCGCAGGGCGGCGACGGGCCGAACTACCCGAACATGTGAACGCAACGCGCGTCCGGCTGAAACCTGCGTGATCGGCGGCTTGCCGCCGGTCGCGGGCCCCCTCCGCTCATTGCGTTGGCGGGTCTCAGGCTCTACCTTGAGGGTATCCTTCTCGAAGAGGTCCCTTCCCGTGAATCAGAAGCGCCGCCCGCTGATCTCGGCGACCGCCATAGCCCTTTGCCTGCTCCCCGCGCTCGCCTCCGCCGCGAACCTCTCGCCGCTGCTGCCGGCGGGCGTGGCCGGGCCATACCTGGCGGCGCGGCAGGCGAGTCAGAACGCCGATTACGCTTCCGCCGCGCGGTTCTATGGCGAGGCGCTCTCCCATGACCCGGGCAATGCGGACCTGATGCGCGCTACCGTCGCCTCGGACGTGGCCTTGGGCGATTTCGCCAAGGCGCTTCCGGTGGCTAAGGCGCTCGCGAAGGCCGACACGCAGAGCCAGATCGCCATGCTTCTGGTGCTCGCCGGAAAGCTGAAGGCGGGCGACTATGCCGCCGCGCTCAGCCAGATCCAGGCGGGCGAAGGCGCGGGTCCGCTTGTGGACGGCCTCGCGACGGCTTGGGCGCAGGTGGGCGAGGGCAAGATGTCCGACGCGCTCGCCTCCTTCGACAAGCTCGCCAAGACCTCGGGCCTCAAGGCCTTCGCGCTCTATCACAAGGCGCTCGCCATGGCCTCGGTCGGTGATTACGAGGGCGCGGAGAAGATCCTTTCCGGCCAGGGCGGCACGGCGCTGAACCTGACCCGACGCGGCCTGGTGGCGGAAGCGGAGATCCTCAGCCAGCTCGACCGCGACAAGGATGCGCTGAAACTTCTGAACGACAAGCTCGGCAGCCAGACCGACCCGGGGCTGGAGCCGCTGCGCCAGCGGCTGAAGGACGGGCAGGTGGTGCCCTTCGACTCGGTCCGCAACGCGCAGGACGGGCTGTCCGAGGTGTTCCTGTCGGTCGCGGCGGCTCTGAAGGGCGAGGCGGCGGACGGCTACACGCTGCTCTATTCGCGGCTCGCCGAATTCCTGCGGCCGGACAATGGCGATGCGATCCTCGTCTCTGCCGAGCTGCTGGATTCCGAGAAGCAATACGCGCTCGCCGTGGCGGCCTATGACAAGCTGCCGCGCACCAGCACCGATTATTTTGCAGGCCAGGTCGGCCGCGCGCAGGCGCTCTATTCCGGCGGCCAGGTCGATGCCGCAATCGGGGCGATGAAGCAGCTCGTCGCGGCCCATCCCGATCAGGTCGAGGCGCAGATCGCACTGGGCGATCTTCTGCGCCGCCAGAGCCGCTATGCCGAGGCGATCCCGGCTTACGACGCTGCGATCAAGCTGATCAAGACGCCGCAGATGGCCGATTGGGCGGTCTATTACATGCGTGGCATCTGCCACGAGCGCCTTGGGGACTGGGCCAAGGCAGAGCCGGACTTCCGCGAGGCGCTGAAGCTCAAGCCGAACCAGCCCGAGGTGCTGAACTACCTCGGCTACGGCATGGTGGAACGCGGCGAGAAGCTCGACGAAGCGCTGAACATGATCCAGCGTGCCGTCGCCGCCCGGCCGAACGACGGCTTCATCGTCGACAGCCTCGCCTGGGCCTATTTCCGGCTGGGCGAGTACCAGAAGGCCCTGCCGATCGCCGAGAGAGCCTCCCAGCTCCAGCCGGTCGACGCAGTGGTGACGGACCATCTGGGCGATGTCTACTGGGCCGTTGGCCGCAAGATGGAGGCGCGCTTCCAGTGGCGCCGCGCGCTGTCCTTCAATCCCGATCCGAAGGATGCGGAACGGATCAAGCGGAAGATCGACCTGGGCCTCGACGCCGTGCTGAAGCAGGAGGGCGCAGCCTCCCTGAAGCCGGTGAAGACGGTGGAGAATGGCAGCGCCAGCAGTGGCGGCTGAGGCGTTCGCACCGGCCAAGGTCAACCTTGCCCTGCATGTCACCGGGCGGCGGGCGGATGGCTATCATCTGCTCGACAGCCTCGTGGTCTTCGCCGATCTGGGGGACCGGATCCGCGTGGAGGCGGCGGAGCGCCTGAGCCTTTCGGTAACCGGCCCGCGGGCGGCGGGGGTGCCCGCTGACGCGACGAACCTCGTCTGGCGCGCGGCAGAGGCCCTGGGGTCTGGCCGGGGCGCGCGAATCACGCTGGAAAAGCACCTGCCGGCGGCGGCGGGGATCGGCGGCGGCTCCTCCGATGCGGCGGCGGCCCTGCGGGCGCTTGCGGCGCTTTGGGATGTCGCCCTGCCCAGGGCAGCGGATGTGCTGGCCCTGGGGGCCGATGTGCCTGTCTGTCTTGACGCGCGGGCGGCGCGGATGGGTGGGATCGGCGAGCGGCTCGACCCGGTGCCGGCGCTGCCGGAGGCGGGGCTGCTGCTGGTCAATCCCGGCACCGGCGTCTCGACCCCCGCTGTTTTCAAGGCCCTGGCGCAGCGGGACAATCCGCCCCTGCCGGAGCCCGGGCCCTGGGCGGACGCGGCGGCGCTGGCCGCCTGGCTGCGGCAGACGCGGAACGACCTGGAGGCGCCGGCGCGGGCCCTCGTGCCGGAGATCGGCGCGGTGCTGGGCGCGATCTCGACCGCGCCCGGCTGCCTTCTGGCGCGGATGTCCGGTTCGGGCGCGACCTGCTTCGGCCTGTTTGCCGATCGCGCCTCTGCCGCGCGCGCGGCACAGGCGATCGGCGGGCAGAACCCGGGCTGGTGGGTGAAGGCCGGCGGATTTCTCGATCAGGCGACGCGGGCGACGACGTAATCGGCGAGATCGCCGAGGAGGGTCTTCAGCTCGCTGTCCGGCAGCGGCTCCAGCGCGGCCTTGGCCCGGGCGGCCCAGCCGAGGGCCGCGGTGCGCGTCGCCTCCAGCGCGCCGTGGCGCTTCAGCAGCGTCATCGCGTGGTCGAGGTCGCCTTCTTCCTGCTTGCCCTTCTCGATCACCCGGACCCAGAAGGCACGCTCTTCCGCATCGGCGGCGGCGACCGCCTTGATGACCGGCAGCGTCAGCTTGCGTTCGCGGAAATCGTCGCCGGTGTTCTTGCCGATCACCGCGGTGGTTCCGCCATAATCCAGCAGGTCGTCGACGATCTGGAAGGCCACGCCAAGCGCGTCGCCATAGTCGTGAAGGGCCGCGACCTGCGCCTCCTCCGCGCCGGCAACGACGCCGCCAACCTCGGTTGCGGCGGAGAACAGCGCCGCCGTCTTGCCGCGCACGACCTGCAGGTAGATGCCCTCGTCTGTCTTCAGATCCTGCGCCGCGGTAAGCTGCAGCACCTCGCCCTCCGCGATGGTGGCAGAGGCATTGGCGAGGATGTCCAGCACACGGAGGCTGCCGGTCTCGATCATCAGCTGGAACGAGCGGGCGAAAAGGTAATCGCCGACAAGGACCGAGGACTTGTTGTCCCACAGCAGGTTCGCCGTCGGCCGGCCGCGCCGCTGGGCGCTTTCGTCCACGACGTCGTCATGCAGCAGCGTGGCGGTGTGGATGAATTCCACCGTGGCCGCAAGATGGACGTGGAACGGCCCGGCATATCCGCACATCCGCGCCGCGGCGAGCGTCAGCATGGGCCGCAGCCGCTTGCCGCCGGCCTCGACCAGATGGGCAGTGACCTCGGGAATACGCGGCGCATGTTCGGAGGCCATCCGCGTCCGGATCAGCGCGTTCACCGCGTCCATATCCTCCGCGAGGTAGGCCGCGAGCCGGTCATGCGGTGCCTGGCGCGCCTCAACCAATCCCATGGCAGTTCCGTCCCTCGACAAGGTCTTCGAATTCCCCTTAAGTCGGGGGCATGAAAGAGCTGCTGCGCACAACGGATCCGACGATCATCGCCTATGCCACCGCCCTCCTGCAGGGCGAGGGTATAGACACGTTTCAGGCCGACGTCCACATGAGCGTTCTGGAGGGCTCGATCGGAATTCTGCCGCGGCGGCTGATGGTACGCGACGCCGATCTGTTCATGGCGCGCGCCGTGCTGAAGGACAACGACATCCCGACCGGGCTCTAGATGCCGGGGGGAACGCATACCTCCGGCCGGTCTGCGCCGAAGCCGGGGGCACCGGCGGCAGGACCTCTGCCGGCCGCTGTTCGGGGGCCTGACATGTTCGCCGAGGCCGATCTCAGCGACGACGGTTTTCTCGGCGGGCGGCTCCGCATGCTGCAGCCGCGGGCAGGCTATCGCGCGGCGACCGACCCCGTGCTTCTCGCCGCCGCCGTCCCGGCGCGGGCCGGCCAGCGCGCGCTGGAACTCGGCTGCGGCGCAGGCGTCGCCACGCTCTGCCTTCTGGCGCGCCAGCCCGGGGTGGCCGCCACCGGCGTGGAACGGCAGGCGGCCTACGCCGATCTCGCCCGCCGCAACGCCGCGCGCAACGGTCTGGAGTTGGAGGTGGTCGCGGGCGATCTGGCGCGCATGCCGGCGGAGCTTCGGGCGCGGAGCTTCGATCATGTGCTGGCCAACCCGCCCTATTTCCCCGCCGGCGGCGGCACCGCGGCAGCCGATCCCGGGCGCGAGACCGCGCAGCGGGAGGAGACGCCGCTTGCCACCTGGGTCGACGCGGCCGTGCGGCGGCTCCGCCCCGGGGGGATGCTGACGATGATCCAGCTGGCAGAGCGGCTGCCGGATCTGCTGATCGCCTGCGACGGCCGGCTCGGCAGCCTCACGGTGCTGCCGCTGGCGCCCCGGGTCGGGCGCCCGGCGGGTCGGGTGATCCTGCAGGCGCGCAAGGGCGGACGCGGCGCGTTCCGGCTTCTGGCACCCTTCGTGATCCACGCCGGCGCCACCCATGACGGCGATCGGGAAAGCTTCACCCCCGCCGCGCGGGCGATCCTGCGCGAAGGCGCGGCCCTGCCGCTGATCGGCTAACCTTTGCGCAATACTTTTCCGCTCCAGTGGGCGTGACGATCCGTGCATCCATCGGGCGTGACACGACTCGGCAAGTGTGGTGGGATCGTCATACCGACACCCGAGAGAGGAGGACGACCATGAACCTGACGTCGCATCTGCAGGAGCTTCGCCGCAAGCACGAGACCCTCTCGGAACAAGTGGAAAGGGCTCAGAGGAGCCCCGGAGTGGATGCGTTGACGATTTCCGACCTCAAGAAGCAGAAGCTCAAGCTGAAGGAAGAGATCTACCGTCTGACCCAGCACTAGGCAGGGCCCCGGCCCTGAGACGGCGCTGACGGGCGCTGGCCCATGCGGCCAGTGCCGCGCCGGCGACGATAAGTCCCGCCGCGGCCAGGATCGCGGGCGACGCCGGTGCGAAACCGGCCGCGATGAGGATCAGCGTCGACAGCAGCGGCGCCGCGTAGGACGCGGTACCAAGAAGCTGTATGTCGCCCCGTTTCATGCCGATGTCCCAGGTGAAGAAGGCCCCCCCGACCGGGCCAAGCCCGAGGCCCGCGATCGCGGCCCAGCCCAGCGCATGCTGCGGCCATTCGGTGGGCTCCAGCGCCAGATGCGCCATCGTGGAAAGGACCGCGGTCGCGGCGCAGAACACCGTCACCGCCTCTGTCGGGACATGGCCGAGGCGGCGCGAGCCGACCGAATAGGTTGACCAGATCAGGGCGCAGAGAAAGGCCATCGCATAGCCCGGCAGGGCGGTGGGGCCGAAGCCGCCGAACTTGCCCGCGACCAGCAGCACGACGCCGGCGAAGGCTAGCACGGCGCCTGCGATGTGCGTGAGGCTCAGCCGCTCGCCGGGCAGCAGCCCCGCCAGCAGCACGATGAAGAGCGGCCAGAGATAGGCGATCAGCCCGGCCTGCGCCGGCGGCGCAAGGCGCAGCGCGGTGAAATAGCAGAAGTGGTAGCCGAAGAGCCCGGCGATGCCGAAGCCATAAGCCGCCATCGGCACCCGGGCGAGCTTGCCGAATCCGCCGGTAAGCCCGGTCCAGACCAGGCCGGTGACGGCCCCGATCCCGAAGCAGAGCGCGGTCAGCTGGAACGGCGGAACCGGCGCGGTTTCCACCGTGAAAAGCGCCAGAAGCGCCCACAGAAGGACTGCCGTGAAGCCGATGAGGGTTGCGCCGCGCCGTGACATGTCAGCAGCCTTAGCGGCTCGGCGGTCGCGACGCTAATGAAATTGTGATGGGCCGCCGGGCGCCTGGCGCGCGCCCGGGGCATGCCCTCCCCCTGGTCGGGGGCGGTCAGACGAAGAACTGGCCGCCGTTCGCAGAAAGCGTCGATCCGGTGATGAAGCCGGCATCGTCGGCGGCAAGGAAGACCACGGCGCGGGCGATCTCCTCGGGCTCGCCGAGGCGGCCGACGGGGATCTGCGGGATGATGCGCTCGGCCAGCACCTTCTCGTCGATCGCCTTGACCATTTCGGTGGCGATGTAGCCCGGGCAGATCGCGTTCACGGTGATCCCGGCGCGGGCGCCTTCCTGGGCAAGCGCCTTTGTGAACCCGAGATCGCCCGCCTTCGAGGCGGAGTAGTTCGCCTGGCCCGCCTGCCCCTTCTGGCCGTTGATGGACGAAATGTTGATGACGCGGCCGAACTTGCGGTTGCGCATCCCCGGCCAGACCTGGTGGGTCATGTTGAAAAGGCCGGTGAGGTTGGTGTCGACGACCTCCTTCCACTGGTCCGGGGTCATCTTGTGGAACATCGCATCCCGCGTGATGCCGGCGTTGTTCACCAGCACGTCGACCGGGCCAAGCGCGGATTCGACCTCGGCCACGCCGGCCTTGCAGGCCTCGTAATCGGCGACCGACCATTTGAAGGCCGGGATGCCGGTGGCGGCGGTGAACCTGGCGGCGGCCTCGTCATTGCCGGCGTAGTTGGCGGCGACGGTGTAGCCGGCGGCTTTGAGCGCGATGGAGATCGCCTCGCCTATGCCGCGGGACCCTCCGGTAACTAGGGCGACTCTGGACATGGTACCTCCCTTCGGGTGTTCAGGCTTGAAACAGTGTTACCCAAGATGAAAATGGCGCGCAACAATGTTGCGCGCCATTGTGCAGGTGCAGAATGCCGCAGGCGCCGGGGTCAGGCGCGCTCCAGGCACATGGCGACGCCCATGCCACCGCCGATGCAGAGCGTGGCAAGGCCCTTTTTCGCGCCAGAGCGCTTCATCTCGAACAGCAGCGTGTTGAGGATGCGCGCGCCCGAGGCGCCGATCGGGTGGCCGATGGCGATCGCGCCGCCGTTGACGTTCACCTTCGCGGGATCCCAGCCCATGTCCTTGTTGACCGCGCAGGCCTGTGCGGCAAAGGCCTCGTTCGCCTCGATCAGGTCGAGGTCGGCGACCTTCCAGCCGGCCTTCTCCAGCGCCTTGCGCGAAGCGAAGATCGGTCCGACGCCCATGATCGACGGGTCAAGCCCGGCGGTGGCGTAAGAGGCGATGCGCGCAAGCGGCGTGAGGCCGCGCTTCTCGGCCTCGGCCTCGCTCATCAGCAGGACCCCGGCGGCGCCATCGTTGATGCCCGAGGCGTTGCCGGCGGTGACGGTGCCATCCTTGGCGAAGGCCGGGCGCAGCTTCTGCATGTTCTCGATCGTGGCGCCATGGCGGATGTATTCGTCGTTCTCCACCACGGTCTCGCCCTTGCGGGTCTTGACGGTGAAGGCGACGATCTCGTCGGCGAACTTGCCGGCCTTCTGCGCGGCCTCGGCCTTGTTCTGCGAGGCGAGCGCGAATTCATCCTGCATGTCGCGGGAGATCTGCCATTTCTCGGCGACGTTCTCGGCCGTCTGGCCCATGTGATAGCCGTTGAAGGCATCCCAGAGACCGTCGCGGATCATCGAATCGATCATCTTCAGGTCGCCCATCTTCTGGCCCGCGCGCAGATGCGCGACATGGGGGGCCAGCGACATGCTTTCCTGCCCGCCGGCCGCGACGATGGCGGCATCGCCAAGCTGGATGTGCTGGGCGGCCAGCGCGACGGTGCGCAGGCCCGAGCCGCAGACCTGGTTGATCGACCAGGCGGCGCTCTCGATCGGAAGGCCCGCGTTGATATGGGCCTGGCGGGCCGGGTTCTGGCCCTGGCCGGCGGTCAGCACCTGGCCGAGGATGGTCTCGGAAACCTCGGACTTGTCGACGCCCGCGCGGGCGCAGAGTTCGGACAGAACCGCGGCGCCCAGCTCGTGCGCTGGGGTATTGGCAAAGGCGCCGTTGAAACTGCCCACGGCGGTCCGGGCGGCCGAAACGATAACAACATTAGTCATGACAGGGTCCTCTCCCTTAACCGGATGGGCGGGCCCCGGGCTGGAACGGCGACGCGGCCCCTCCTCGGCCGCGCAGCCGGGCCGGACGGCGGCCTCGCGCTGCTATGCAGCATATTTCCTATTCCGATGCGAGTTGGAACGCAATGACGCAACCCGGGGGCCGGGCTGCGACGCAAACGCCCGGCGGGCGAGAGCCCGCTGCGCCGCGGCGAAAGGACGGCTGCCGGCCACGGGATCGCGCGAAGGTGATGGCGGGCCAGGCGCCGCTGCCGCGGGGTCTGGGCTTTCGGCGCAGGTCCTGGCGGCCTCACTCAGGCGCTGCGCCTGCGCTCTTCGGCCTTCCACGGCGGCAGCGTGGCCGGCATGCCGAAAAGGTAGCCCTGCAGGCCGTCGATTCCGTTTCGGGCGAGGAAGTCGGCGTCGCGCCGGTCCTCGACGAACTCGGCGACGGTGAACATGTCGTAATGCCGGGCGATGCCGATCATCGCCCGGGTCAGCACCTGGTTGTCGGGATCGGCATGGATGTTGCGGATGAACTGGCCATCGATCTTCAGGATGTCGAAGTAGAAATCCTTGAAATAGCGGAAGGCCGTGTAGCCGGCACCGAAATCGTCAAGCGCGAAGGTGATGCCGCAGCGCTTCAGCTCGTCCATGAAATCAGAGACGGCATCGGGCATCAGCATGGCGGAGGCCTCGGTGATCTCGAGGATCAGCCGCTCGGCGATGGTGGCGTCCCGGTCCAGCCCCTCGGCCAGGGTGCGGTTCCAGCGCGGGTCACCGATGGAGCGGGCAGACATGTTGATGGCCAGGCGCAGCGCCGGTTCCCGCGCCAGCGCGCCCAGACCCAGTTCAAGCGCGCAGCAGTCGATGACGCGCCCGGTTTCCGTGGCTTCGACCGCGCCGATGAAGGCCTGGGCGGGCAAAACGCGGCCGTCGTCGTCAAGGATGCGGATCAGCCCTTCGTGGAACCCGATGCGGGCCGGATCGCGGGCCTGCACGACGGGTTGATAGGCCAGCATCACGCGCCGCCGGTCCAGCGCGCGGCGCACCAGGGCCAGGGTTTCGCGCGACTGCTCCTCCGCGGAGAGGCCCGAGGGTTTTTCCGGCCCCGGCTTGCGCAGATCAAGCCCCATTGCGTCCGACATCGCTGGCCCTCCATCCAGATGGGCTCAGCATCCGGCAGCGGGGTAAAGAACTGGTGAAAGGTCTCGTTTTGTTCTAATTTCGCGCAAATCACCCGGGCCAAGTCACCGGGGCCAGATCGATCGGGCAAGGAGGCGGCATGGAACGCTGCGCATGGTGCGGGACGGATCCGCTTTACGTCGACTACCACGACCACGAATGGGGGGTGCCGGAATACGACGGCCGCGCGCTTTACGAAAAGCTGGTGCTGGACGGATTCCAGGCCGGGCTGGCCTGGATCACCATCCTGCGCAAGCGCGATGCGTTCCGCGCGGCCTTCGAAGGATTCGACCCGCATCGCATCGCGCGCTGGGGGGAGGCGGATGTGGAGCGGCTATTGGGCGATGCCGGCATCGTGCGGAGCCGCGCCAAGATCGAGGCGGCGATCGCTGGTGCCCGGGCCTGGGAACGGATCGAGGCGCGGGAGGGCTTCTCCCCCTTCCTGTGGTCCATGGTCGGCGGCAAGCCGATCCAGACCCGGCGGCAGGGCGGCGACATCCCGACGCAGACCGACCTTTCGGTGCGGATGTCGAAGGCTTTGAAGGCGGAGGGGTTCAAGTTCTGCGGCCCGGTGATTGTCTATGCCTTCATGCAGGCGGTGGGGATGGTGAACGACCATCTCGTGACCTGTCCGGCGCATGACAGGGTCGCGGCGCTCTGATAGGACAGGGCCGGGGCTGGGCCAATCTTCGCAAGGCGGGAGACGTGCCGTGACGGATCAGCAGTTCGAGATGTGGCAGTCGCGGTTCGCCGCGACCGAGGACTATGTCTTCGGCGAGGCGCCGAACGCGTTCCTTGTGGCCCAGGCGGGGGCGATCCCGCCGCGGTCCCGGGTTCTGGCCGTAGCCGATGGCGAGGGGCGCAACGGCGTCTGGCTGGCGCGGCAGGGGCATGACGTGCTCTCGCTCGATTTCTCGCCCGCCGCGCAGGCCAAGGCTCGGCGGCTGGCGGAACGCTACGGCGTGACACCGGAATTCGTGCAGGTCGATGTGCATCACTGGGACTATCCCGAAGCGGCCTTCGACGCGGTGGTGGAGATCTTCACGCAATTCTCTTCTCCCGCCGAGCGGCCGCTGAAATGGGCCGGCATGCGGCGGACGCTGAAGCCCGGCGGCGTGCTGATCATCCAGGGCTATACCCCGAAGCAGCTGGAGTATGGCACCGGCGGGCCGCGTGTCCTCGAGAACCTCTATACCGCCGCGATGCTGCACGACGCCTTCGGCGACTGGCAGATCGACCACCTGGCCGAGGAGGTCGTCGAGATGGACGAAGGCCCGGGCCATGCCGGCCGCTCCGCCGTCGTCGGCCTGGTGGCGCACAAGCCGGGCTGAGCCGGGCGGATTTCCGCGCGCCGGCGATAGGTGACGGGCCGCGGGCTTCCTATCTGTGCAGGATGGCCCAGCACCTGAAACCCAGATCGAGCTACAGCCATGCCGAGCGCGTGAGCGACGTGGTTGTCCATGCCGCCGGACTTGTCGCGGTCGGGGTCGCGGTGCCGGCGCTGATCGCGCTGGCGGTGGGGCTCGGCACCCGGGGCTGGCTGCTTTTCGGCGTGACCGTCTATGGCGCGACGCTGGCCGCGATGATCCTGTTCTCGGCGCTCTACAACACCGTCGGGCAGAGGCGGTGGCGGGGCCTGCTACGTCGGCTCGACCATTCGGCGATCTATGCCAAGATCGCGGCCACCTACATGCCGTTCACGCTGGGTCCGGGCGGGCATGGCGGCTATCTGCTGGCCGGGCTCTGGACCGCTGCGCTGGCCGGGATCGGGCTCAAGGTCGCTTCGCCCAGGCGGCTGCGCTGGGTGGCGCTGGCGCTCTACCTCGGGATGGGCTGGGCCGGGATCATCTTCGGCGCCGGAGTGTTCGGGGCACTTTCGGCGCCGGTCCTCGCGCTGATCGTGACGGGCGGCGCGCTCTACACGCTGGGGGTGGTGTTCTTCCTCTGCGAGCGGCTGCCGTTCCATTACACGATCTGGCATGCGCTGGTGCTGGCGGCGAGCCTCGTCTTCTACGCCGCGGTGACGGTGCATGTCGTGCAGGTGGCGCCGGCGTGACGGGGGCGGACCGCGCCCCGGCCTACCGCCGCCCGAGATACTCGCGCGGGCTGGCGCCCAGCGTGCGGCGGAACATCGCTGTGAAGGCGGCCGGGTTCTCGTAGCCGAGGTCGATGGCGATGGTGGTCACGGCGTCGCCGGCCGCCAGCCGCGGCAGCGCCGCCATCACGCAGGCCTGCTGCCGCCAGGCGACGAAGCTCAGACCGGTTTCCCGCTTGAAGGCGCGGGTGAAGGTGCGGCGGCTCATGCCCAGCGCCCGCGCCCAGTCCTCGATCCGGTCATGCGGGTCGGGGCGCGAAAGAAAGGCCCGGCAGCGCCGCGCCAGCGCCGCCGTGCGCGGCAGCGGCAGGGACAGCGGCAGCGCAGGCAGCCGGGGCAGTTCGGCCAGGATCAGCGCCATCAGCGCGCCGTCGCGTCCGGCCTCGTCATAGGCCCGCGGCAGCGCCACCGCCTCGGCCAGAAGCGCGCGCATCAGCGGCGGGATGCCGAGGACGCGGCAGCGGGCGGGCATCGCGGGCAGGATCGCAGGGTCGAAATAAAGGCTGTGGGTCTGCACCTTGCCGAAGGTCTGCACCGAATGCTCGGTTTCCGCCGGGATCCATAGCCCGCGCTCCGGCGGCATCATCCAGCTTCCGTCGGGCGTGGTGGCAAGCACGACCCCGGTCGAGCCGTAAAGAAGCTGCGCCCGATCGTGCCGGTGCGGGGCGATCACATGACCGCCGGGCAGGTCGCTCGCCCGGGCGATGACCGGGCGGGGGCTTTCGGGAAGCGCGGGATAGATCGGCGGCGGCAGCGGCATGGCCCAGTCTCGTAACTCTTTGACCCTATCCCGGTAGCGGGCCTGCGTCCAGCCGGGTAGACCATCGGGCAGCGCCCAGTCGGAGAGCGAGAGATGAGCAGTCAAGCAAACGGCCGGAACGCCCCGGCGGGTCCGGTCTTCACCGCGCTGGCGGCGGCAAGCCTGTGCCATTTCCTCAACGACCTGATGCAGTCGCTGTTTCTCGCCTCCTACCCGCTCTTCAAGGGCGGGCTGAGCCTGAGCTTCGCGCAGATCGGGCTTCTAACCATGACATTCCAGGTAACCGGATCGTTGCTTCAGCCGCTGGTGGGATTCTATACCGACCGCCGCCCGCTGCCCTATTCGCTGCCCTTCGGGATGGCCTCCTCGCTCGCCGGGGTGCTGACGGTGGCCTATGCCGGCCACTACTCGGCACTGCTCGCGGGGGCGGTTCTGCTCGGGATCGGGTCGTCGATCTTCCATCCGGAGACTTCTCGGCTGGCGCGGCTGGCCTCGGGCGGGTCGCACGGGCTGGCGCAGTCGATCTTCCAGATCGGCGGCAATTCCGGCACCGCGCTCGGGCCGCTGGCGGTGGCCTTCTTCGTGCTGCCCCGGGGACGGGAGAGCCTGGCGTGGTTCTCCCTCGCGGCGCTTCTGGGCGTGGTGGTGATGAGCGGCCTGGGGCGCTGGTACCAGAAACACCTGCGGTCGCGGCCGGCGGCACGGACGACCGGGGCGCCGGCGCGGTCGCGGCGCGAGATCGCGGGCGTGATGGCGCTGCTCCTCGCGCTGATCATGTCGAAGTATTTCTACATCGCCAGCATCACCAGCTATTACATCTTCTACCTGATGCATCACTTCGGGCTGGCAGAGCACAAGGCCCAGCTGGCGCTGTTCGTCTTCCTCGCCGGGATGGCCGTGGGCACGATGATCGGCGGGCCGGTGGGCGACCGGATCGGGCGCAAGGCGGTGATCTGGGGCTCGATCCTCGGCACCCTGCCCTTCTCGCTGGCGCTGCCGCATGTCGGCCTTCCCGCGACGGTGGTGCTGAGCGGGGTGATCGGGGTGATCCTGTCCTCCGCCTTCCCCTCCATCGTCGTTTACGGGCAGGAGCTTCTGCCCGGGCGGGTAGGCACCGTCTCGGGGCTGTTCTTCGGCCTGGCCTTCGGGATCGGCGGGCTCGGGGCCGCGCTTCTTGGGGTGGTTGCGGACTGGAAGGGGATCGATTTCGTCTACCAGATCTGTTCGGTCCTGCCGGCGATCGGGCTTCTGGCGGCGTTCCTGCCGGATCTGGACCGGCCCGCGGCAAAGAGGGCGCCGGCGTAAGAGGCCCCGGCACGCAATGAGCCGGGCCGGGGCTGGCCGGAACCCGCCCGCCCCGCCTCAACTACAGACTGTGAAGTGGACGGCCCCGGGGCGGGAATGCGAGGCTGCAGGTTCATGTGAAACGGAGGTTTTCATGGACGCCGCCATCGACGAGGACGGGGCCGCCCGGGACGGGGCCATTGCCGCGTATTATGCCCGGGCGGGGCTGGAAGACGCGATCCGGGCGGGTCTTGCCCGGCTGGAGGGCGCCGAGGGCAGCGCGGCGGAGAAACTCGGCGCGGTGGACGAGTTCCACATGGGCGGGCGGCCGGCGACCCAGGCGCTGGCGGAGGCGATGGGCCTTGCCCCCGGGGCGCTCGTGCTCGACGTCGGCTGCGGCATCGGCGGGACGGCGCGCCACCTCGCCGCCGCCTGCGGCGCGCGGGTCGAGGGCGTGGACCTGACGCCCGATTTCATCGCCGTCGGCCAGGCGCTGACCGCAGAGCTGGGGATGGCCGACCGGGTCCATCTTCAGATCGCCAACGCCACCGCCCTGCCATTCGCGCCGGAAAGCTTCGACGCGGCGGTGATGCTGCATGTCGGCATGAACATCCCCGACAAGGCGGGCGTCTTCGCCGGCGTGGCCCGGGCGCTGAAACCCGGCGGGATCTTCGCGGTCTATGACGTGATGCGCGGCGGGCCGGGCGAGCTCTCCTTCCCCGTCCCCTGGGCGGGGAACCCGCAGGTCTCGTTCCTGACCTCCCCGGCGGGCTACCGCACGGCGCTGAAGGCAGCAGGCTTCACCGTCGAGGGAGAGGAGAACCGGGCAGAGATGGCCCTGGCCATGTTCCGAAAGATGAGGGCGCGGATGGCCGAGGCCGGACCACCGCCGCTGGGCCTGCACCTGTTGATGGGGCCCGATGCGCCGGTGAAGCTCGCCAACATGATCGCCGCGCTGGAGGCGGGCCTGGTGGCCCCCGTCCAGATCATCGCCCGCAAGGGCTGAGGCCCGGCCTCCCGGCCTGAACCACCAGCGCGAGGCCGCGCCTCAGATCGCGGCCTTGCGCATCTCGTCGAGGTAGATCTCGCGCAGCCGGGCGGCGACGGGTCCGGGCTTGCCGGTGCCGATCGCCGTGCCGTCCATCTCCACCACCGGCATGACGAAGGTGGAGGCGGAGGTGATAAAGGCCTCGTCGGCCGCCTTCGCCTCGTCGATGGTGAATGCACGCTCCTCGACCTCCATCTGCGCCTCGCGGGCGAAGCGCAGGACGGCGGCGCGGGTGATGCCATGCAGGATGTCGTCCGACAGGTCGCGGGTGATGACCTTGTTGCCCTTGACGATATAGGCGTTGTTCGAAGTGCCTTCGGTGACGTACCCGTCCTCGACCAGCCAGGCATCGTCGGCCCCGGCCTTCTTGGCCATCATCTTGCCCATAGAGGGGTAGAGGAGCTGCACCGTCTTGATGTCGCGGCGGCCCCAGCGGATGTCCTCGATCGAGATCACCTTCATGCCCACCTTCGCCATCGGGCTGTCGGCCATGCCGGGCTTCGACTGGGTGAAGAGCACCAGCGTCGGTTTCACCGAGGCGGGCGGGAAGGCGAAGTCGCGGTCGCCCGGGTTACCGCGCGTGACCTGCAGGTAGATCATCCCGTCCGTGATCCCATTCCGGGTGACAAGCTCGCGGTGGATCGCCAGCAGTTCCTCGTCCGAGCAGGGCGAGGCCATGTCGAGCTCGCCCAGGCTGCGGGCAAGGCGCGCGGCGTGGCCGGCGAAATCGATAAGCTTGCCGCCGAGGACCGAGGTCACCTCGTAAACGGCATCCGACATCAGGAAGCCGCGGTCGAAGATCGAGACCTTGGCCTCTTCCTCGGGCAGGTACTCGCCGTTGACATAGACGGTGCGGCTCATCTCGGTCATCCTTCCTTTTCGCCCGGGCCCCCGGGGGTGTCGAAACAGATCGCGGCGCCTGTGGCGAGCGATTTCACGCAGGCTGCCTGCAGGACGCGGCAGCTATAGACCGCAAGCGGCTGCGCCTGCCAGAGGGATCCCGCGCGGGGCGCGAGATCGGCGAGCGCCGGGTCCTCGTGGGTCAGCCCGTCCGGGATGCCGAGCGCCTCGGCGATCCGCGCAAGTTCGGCTGCGAGGCGGGGGGCGGAACCGAGGGGCCAGTAGCTCTCCGTCCCCTTCGGCATCTTCACCGGCACCAGGGGCAGCGCGAAGTCGGCTGGGACATAGGCGCCCTCGCTGTCGGAATGGACGGTCAGATGCGCGAAGGGCGGCGGCTCGATGACGCGGCGGCGACCGAAGAGGATGCGCCGCTGCGGCCGTCGGGCGGCGAAGACATGCGGCAGGATGGCCTCGAAAAGCGCCGTCTCCGTGGGCGTGTCGCGCCCGTCGATGGGGCGGTCCCCGGGGATCGGGCGACCCTTCCAGATCAGCCCCGCGATCTCGCCCAGCGCATGGAGCGCCTCGGGGCCGGGCAGCGTGGCCTGCCAGCCTTGGCCTTCGGCCTCCGGCTCGCGGTGCCAGTCGAGCTTGGCCTCGTCGAGGGCCTGATTGATCCCGGCAAGCTCTTTCGCGAAACGGGCAGCCGCCGCGCCCTCGCGGGGCTGCCCTACGGTGACGAGAAGGCTCATCGGACGTTGGGCCGGGCGGAAGTGCAGCCGCCTGGGGTCACCCCCAGAGCTCCCGCTTCGGGGGGTGTACGCCGGCGCTGTCGTATTCCAGCGGGGTCGCGCGGTCCTCGGCCAGCAGGAGCGGCCCGTCGAGGTCGGTATACTCGGCGCCCTGCGCCGCCAGCACCGCCGGGGCCATGGCCAGCGAGGATCCGACCATGCAGCCGACCATCACGCCGTAGCCCTGGGCGCGGGCGAGATCGCGCAGCGCCAGAGCCTCGGTCAGCCCGCCGGTCTTGTCGAGCTTGATGTTCACCATGTCGTACTTGCCGGCGAGATCGGCCAGCGTCGCGCGGTCATGGCAGCTTTCGTCGGCACAGATCGGGACGGGGCGGGCGATCTCGGCCAGTGCCTCGTCGGCACCGGCGGGCAACGGCTGTTCGACCAGCGCCACGCCGAGGCGTTCCAGATGCGGGGCGAGATCTGCGTAGATGTCGGTCGTCCAGCCCTCGTTCGCGTCGACGATGATGCGCGCGCCCGGGGCGCCGGCGCGGACGGCGGCGAGGCGGGCGATGTCATCGGCGGTCCCGAGCTTGATCTTCAGAAGCGGGCGATGGGCGTTCTTCGCCGCCTCCGCGCGCATGTTGTCCGGATCGTCCAGCGACAGCGTGAAGGCGGTGATCTGCGGCTTCGGCGCGGGCAGCCCGGCGAGTTCCCACACCCGCTTGCCGGCGCGCTTCGCCTCCCAGTCCCACAGCGCGCAGTCGACGGCGTTGCGCGCGGCGCCGGGCGGCAGCGCCTCCTGCAGTTCCAGGCGCGAGATCCCCTCGGGCAGGCCCTCGATCTGGGCCGCGACCGAATCGAGGCTTTCGCCGTAGCGGGCGTAGGGCACGCACTCGCCCCGGCCGGTGATCCCGTCGCGGGCGATCTGGACGGTCAGCACCTTCGCCTCGGTCCGCGACCCGCGGGAGATGGTGAAGACCTGGGCCAGGCGGAAGGTGTCGCGGGTGACGGTGAGCATCGGCGCCTCCTCGGGCCTCACCGGGCCCGACGGCTGGCCTCGGCGGGGCCGAGGGCCGCGGGGCCCGGGAAAAGGGTCAGATTGCGGCCAGCGCGTCGACCAGCCTGCCGGCACCATGCCGGAACGGGTCGACGGCGGGAAGCCCCATCCGCGCCTCTGTCTCGGCAAGGTACGCCCGGGCGTCCTCCTCCGACAGGTGCTGGGTGTTGACCGAGATGCCGACCACCTGGCAGGCCGGGTTCGCCACGCGGGCGAGTTGCAGCGCCATGTCCCGCAGCGCCTCGAGCGAGGGCAGCTTGTAGCCCGGCAGGCCGCGCATATGGGCGCGCGTCGGCTCGTGGCACAGGATCAGCGCGTCGGGCTGCCCGCCATGGACCAGCGCCATGGTGACGCCGGAATAGGAGACATGAAACAGGCTGCCCTGGCCCTCGATCAGGTCCCAGTGGTCCGGGTCGTTGTCCGGCGTCAGGTATTCGATGGACCCGGCCATGAAATCGGCGATCACCGCGTCCAGCGGCACGCCGTCGCCGGTGATGAGGATGCCGGTCTGGCCGGTGGCGCGGAAGCTCGACTTCAAGCCGCGCTCGCGCATCTCCTTGTCCATCGCCAGCGCCGTATACATCTTGCCGACCGAGCAGTCGGTGCCCACGGCAAGGCAGCGCTTGCCCGTCCGCTTCACGCCATTGGCGATCGGGTATTTGACCGACGGCACCCGCACGTCATGCAAGGTGCGGCCGTGGGCCTTCGCGGTCTCGACCAGGTCAAGCTCGTCGCGCAGCAGGTTGTGCAGGCCCGAGGCGATGTCGAAGCCCTGTTCCAGCGCGGTGTGCAGCACGGCCTTCCAGCTGTCCGAGATCACGCCGCCGCGGTTGGCGACACCGATCACCAAGGTGCGGGCGCCGGCGGCATGGGCCTCTGCCAGATCCATGTCCGGCAGCTTCATGTCGGCCTTGCAGCCCGCCATGCGGTACTGCCCGGCGGCGTATTCCGGGCGCCAGTCGCGGATGCCCTGGGCGACCTTGGCGGCGAGTTGGTCGGGGGCGTCCCCGAGGAAGAGCAGGTAAGGGGTCTCGATCATGGCGCATCTCCGTCGTTCGGCGCAGGATGGGCGATCGCGCGACGAATGTCTTTGGAGAGTTCGCGCGTGCGGGAGGGACCAGGCGAAGATTGTTCGATGATTGGTCAGTATCGTCGAAGAATTATGCGAAGCAGGATCGGCAGGGCGGAGAGTTCGACCACAGGCCGGGTGAATCGCGCAAGGGATCTGCGATCGGTGGCATGTGCATGATGTTGCTTACGCGGGTGGGCGCTCGCTGTGACAGGCCGAAGGGGGGGTGACGCTGCGGTGCAGAAAAGGCTTGCGATCCACTGAGCAATTTAATAACCCAATTTCGACATCACACGACATATCGTTTCACGGAGACCGCATGTCCTTCCGCCCCCAGCCCGCGCCGCCCGACCGGCCGAACCGCTGCCAGCTCTTCGGCCCCGGCTCCCGCCCGGCGATCTTCGCGAAGATGGCGGCAAGCGCGGCCGATGTGGTGAACCTCGACCTCGAGGATTCCGTCGCCCCCGATGACAAGCCCGCCGCCCGCGCCAATGTCATCGCCGCCACGCGAGAGATCGATTGGGGCCGCATGTGCCTCTCCGTCCGGATCAATGGCCTCGACACCCCCTGGTGGTATCGTGACGTGGTCGACCTGCTCGAACAGGCCGGCGACCGCCTGGACCAGATCATGATCCCCAAGGTCGGCTGCGCAGCCGATGTCTATGCCGTCGACGCGCTGGTGACGGCGGTAGAGCGCGCCACGGGCCGGACCAGACCGATCGGCTTCGAGGTCATCATCGAATCGGCCGCCGGTATCGCCCATGTGGAGGAGATCGCCGCCGCCTCCCCCCGGCTGCGGGCCATGAGCCTCGGGGCGGCCGATTTCGCGGCCTCCATGGGAATGCAGACCACCGGCATCGGCGGCACGCAGGAAAACTACTACATGCTCCACGATGGCGCGAAGCACTGGGCCGACCCATGGCACTGGGCGCAGGCCGCCATTGTCGCCGCCTGCCGCACGCATGGCCTGCTGCCGGTCGACGGGCCATATGGCGACTTCTCCGATGACGAGGGGTTCCGGGCGCAGGCCCGCCGCTCCGCCACGCTGGGGATGGTGGGCAAATGGGCGATCCATCCCAAGCAGGTGGCGCTGGCGAATGAGGTCTTCTCCCCCTCCGCCGCCCAGCTCTCCGAGGCGCGGGAGATCCTCGCCGCGATGGAGGCCGCCAAGGCCCGGGGAGAAGGCGCGACGGTCTATAAGGGGCGGCTGGTCGACATTGCCTCGATCCGTCAGGCGGAGGTGATCCTGCGCCAGGCCGAGATGATCGGTGCCGCCTGAAGTCCCCCGGGGGCCGCAGATCCGGGGGAAAATCCGGTGCCGATTGCCGGTATGCCCAGCTCCACAAAGGGGTTCACGGCATGCTGCTCCAAAGTGTAACGTTTTGTTGACAGATCGCCCAAATCCCGTGCAACACTGCCGGGATGCTGCGCGAATGCGCCGCAGCAAGCGAATCCCCGTCCGGGTCGGAGAGGAGGCCGCCCGGACCGAGGGAGGAGGGCGCGCCCCGGGGTCGACCCGGGGCGTCGCTATGTCTGGCCCCCGGTTACACCGTTGATATCGCCGCCTGCGGCCCTGCCAGGTCGCGCGGCCGCGCGCTTGGCCGGGCCGAGTTGCAATCGCCGGCGCCTCCGGCCATATAGTGCCGACGCGATCGGGAGCCCCAGATGCATTATCTCGAATTCGAAAAGCCGCTCGCCGAGATCGAGGGCAAGGCGGAAGAGCTGCGCGCGCTCGCCCGCTCCAATTCCGAAATGGACGTGGAAAAGGAGGCCGCAGCCCTCGACCGCAAGGCGGACGGGTTGCTCAAGGACCTCTACAAGGGCCTGACACCCTGGCAAAAATGCCTTGTCGCCCGCCATCCCGACCGGCCGCATTGCAGCGACTACATCAATGCGCTGTTCACCGAATACACGCCGCTGGCCGGCGACCGGAACTTCGCCGACGATCACGCGGTGATGGGCGGCCTCGCGCGGTTCAACGACGCGCCGGTGGTCGTCATCGGCCATGAGAAGGGCAACGACACCAAGAGCCGGATCGAGCGCAACTTCGGCATGGCCCGGCCCGAGGGCTACCGAAAGGCGATCCGCCTTCTCGACCTCGCCCACCGCTTCCGGCTGCCGGTCGTCACCCTCGTCGACACCCCCGGCGCCTATCCCGGCAAGGGCGCGGAGGAACGCGGCCAGTCCGAGGCGATCGCCCGGGCCACGCTGAAATGCCTCGAGATCGGCGTGCCGCTGGTCTCCGTCGTCATCGGCGAGGGCGGATCGGGCGGCGCGGTGGCTTTCGCCACGGCGAACCGTATCGCGATGCTGGAGCATTCGATCTATTCGGTGATCTCGCCGGAAGGCTGCGCGTCGATCCTGTGGAAGGACGCCAACAAGATGCAGGAGGCGGCCGAGGCCCTGCGGCTGACCGCGCAGGACCTGCAGCAGCTCGGCGTCATCGACCGCGTGGTGAAAGAACCGCTCGGTGGCGCCCAGCGCAAGCCGAAGGACGCGATCGAGGCCGTGGGCACCGCCATCGGCGCCATGCTGAAGGAGCTCGGCTCCAAGAAGCCCGAAGCGCTGATCCGCGACCGGCGGCAGAAGTTCCTCGACATGGGAGCCAAGGGCCTCGCCGCCTGACGGTTGCGCATGGCTGGACGGCGCGCGCGCTCACCACAAGGAGCGCGCCGCCCGGCCCGGCCATTCCGCGTCATAGGCGGCGCCGTCGAAACGCCCCTCGGTCATCTCCCGCAGCAGGTCGCCCATCGAGGGCAGTCCCGTGCTCTCGTCCCCCGCCGTCCAGAACCGCGCCCGCATCAGGGCGCGGGCGCATTGCGCGTAGATCTCGGCGATCTCGATCACCGCGACGGTGCGCGGCAGCTTGCCCGCGCGCGCGAAGCTTTCCCGAAGCGCGGCATCGGCGGTCAGCCGGGCGCGGCCGTTGACGCGGATGACGTTGTTCGACCCGGGCACGAAGAACATCAGCGACACGCGCGGATCGCGCAGGATGTTGCGCAGGCTGTCGATTCGCTGGTTTCCCTGCCAGTCCGGCAGCGCCAGCGTTCCGGGGTCGAGCTCGCGCACCACCGGACCATCGTCGCCGCGCGGGCTCGCATCCGTCCCTTCCGGCCCGACGGTCGAAAGGATGCAGAACCGGGACCGCGCGATCCAGTCGCGGTAAAGCGGCGTCATCCGCCGCGCGACCTTGGCCAGCGCGGCCTCGCCCGGCGTGCCGTAAAGCGTTTCAAGCGCTTCCACCGTTTCGATATATTCCATTCCCTCTCCCCTGCCCCGGCCCGGTTTTCACCCTGACCTCCGTATCCGCCCTGGGAAATCGACCACACAAAAACGTTATTTTGCGTGATCATATCGCGAGCGGGACTTTGACCTATCGCAACGTTTGGCCGCCGAGGCGGGCGTATTCCGATCCGCGAAGCAGGAACATGCTTCGCATCTCAAGCGCCTCCCGAACGGGATGCGACGGAACTCAGGAGACCTGACATGATCAAGACCGCTCTCAATGCCGCTTTTGCGGCAGGCTTTGCTGCGACCCTCGCCCTGACGGCCGGCGTCGTTCCCGCCAACGCCCAAACCGCGACGGCGACCAAAACCATCTACGTCTACGCCGACCAGGCGGGCCTGATGGGCACCGACAAGAAGCACCACGACGCCTTCTTCCCGGCCGACTTCGTGCTGAAGGCTGGCCAGAAGGTGACGCTCGTCTTCGTCAACTACGACGACGCGCCGCACAGCTTCACCGCGCCGGGCCTGCATCTGAACGTCGTGATCAAGGCCGGCCATGACAAGACCGGCAGCGATGGCGTCACCCCGACGACAACCACCTTCACCTTCACCCCGGCCGCGGCGGGCGAGTTCAAGTGGCACTGCGTGATGCCCTGCGACACCTACTCGATGAACCGCCAGGGCTACATGGCCGGTTACGTCAAGGTGATCTGAGACGGTTCTATCCGCCAGCGAGGGGCGCGGCGTTCCTGGGGTCGCGCCCCCTCCATGACCGGCAGGCCCGCGCGGGCGTTCAGACGGTGAACCCTGCCTCTGCCATCAGCCGGTTCGACGCCCCTTCCACCACCTCTTCCAGCTTCGCCATGAAGGGTTCCACCGCCATTCCGGGTGGGATCTCGGGCAGGAATTCGACCACGGCGAGGCCGGGTTTGCGGTAGATGCCGTGGCGCGGCCAGAAGACGCCCACGTTGGTCGCGGCCGGCACGCAGGGCTGTCCGAGCTGGTCGTAAAGAAGCCCGGTGCCGACCTTGTAGCCGAGCTTGGCGCCCGGGGCGACACGGGTGCCCTGGGGGTAGATGATAAGCTGCCCGGCCTCGTCCCGGCCCCTGGCCACCCCGTTCATCATCTGCGCGATGGCCGCGCCGCGGCGTCCGCGGTCGACCGGCACGCAGCCGATGCGCAGCGCGTACCAGCCCAGGATCGGGGCGCGGATCAGCTCTCGCTTCATGATGAACTTCGGGCGGGGCGCGACCGAGCAGATCATGATGATGTCCAGAAAGCTCTGGTGCTTGGAGGCGATGAGCGCCTCGCCCGTGGGCACCGTGCCACGGATCTCGGTCCTCAGCCCCACCATCCAGCGCGCGGTCCAGCGCACCCAGCGGCAATAGGTGTGGACACCCGCAAAGGCGCCGCGGCGGTCGGCGATGGCCCAGGGGGTGAAGAACACCGCCATCAGCACCATCATTGCGTACATCTGCACGATGAACAGCAGCGACATCACCCAGCGCAGCGGGTTCCCCATCAGCTCAGCCCCCGCAGCGTGGCGAAGGCGGCAGAGCGGGTCGCCCCGAAGGCCACGATGGCGGCCAGCGGCGGGATCACCAGCGGCCAGAGCCAGCCGAACCCCTGGAAGCCGAGCCCGGTCAGGAACCCCCCGGCCGCGCTGGCGGCGGGCAGAAGCGCGATGGCGCCGGTGCCGGCAAGCGTGCCGATCAGCGCGCCGGCGAGCGCGCGCAGCGTGAAGCGGCGGATGAAGGCACGGGCGATATAGACGTCCCGCGCGCCGATCAAGCGCAGGACGGCGATCACCTGGTCATTGGCAGCCAGCGCCGCATTGGCGGCAAGCGTGATCATCGCCGCCGTCGCCCCCGCGATCAGCAGGATGCAGACCAGCCCGAGCAGCCGCAGCCGGTCTGCCGCCGCGACCAGCGGCGCGCGCCAGCGGGTGTGATCGTCCAGCACCGCGCCCGGCACGGCGCCCGCCAGCCGGTTCTTCAGCCCGTCGGCGTCGAAGCCGCTGTCGGCCACCCTCAGGTCGATCAGCCGCGGCACCGGCAGCGCGTCAAGCGGCAGGTCGGGGCCAAACCAGGGCTCCAGCAGCTTCTTCTGCTCGGCATCGGTCAGCGGCCGGGCGGAGGTGACGCCGGGCGTCTGCTTCAGGATCTCCATCACCTTGGCGACCTGGGTCTTCATCTGCCCGGCCGGGGCCGCGACACGGATCGTCGCGGTATCGGCCAGCGCGGCCGACCAGCGGTGGGCCAGCCGCCCCGAGGCCAGCGACAGCGCCAGCGCGAAAACGGCGAGAAAGGCCATGGCGGCAGAGGTGAAGCTGGTCAGGCGGACGGTAAATCCCGAGGGCGGCACGATCCGGTCTGCGCCGCTGTCGCCGCGCAGAAGCTCGCCCACTGCCCGGAACGGCCTCACAGCTCGCTCCCCGCAAGCTGCACGCGGCGGTCGCGGATGCGCAGCACCCGGGCCGAGACCTGCGACTTGGCGCTGCGGATCAGGTTCATGTCATGCGTGGCGATCAGCACGGTCTTGCCCATCTTGTTCAGCTCCGTCAGCAGCGTCAGCAGCCTCAGCGACATTTCCCAGTCGAGGTTGCCGGTCGGCTCGTCGGCAAGGATCACGTCGGGCGACATGATCACCGCGCGGGCCAGCGCCGCCCTCTGACGCTCGCCGCCCGAAAGCGAGGGCGGCAGGTGATCGGCAAGCGGCTTCAGCCCGACCCAGCCCATCAACTCGGCCATATCGGCCTGGGGCACCTCGCGGCCGGTGGCCGTCAGCGGCAGGGCGATGTTCTCTGCCAGCGGCAGATGGTCCAGGAAACGGCAGTCCTGATGCACCATGCCGATGCGCTGGCGCACCTTCGCCACCTCATCGCGCGTGAGCTTGGCCACGTCCGCCCCGTCCACCGTCACTCGCCCGGCAGTCGGGTGAAGCTCGCCGTAGCAGAGCTTCAGAAAGGTCGATTTGCCCGCGCCGGACGGCCCGGTGAGAAAGTGGAATGAGCCCGGCGGCAGCCTCAGGCTGATGTCCGTCAGAAGCTCGCCGCCGCCGTAGTTGTAGGCGACATGCTGGAATTCGATCACGCGCCCCTCCGATTCCGTCGCGGGTGTTTTGCCCGAGCGGGCGACGGGTTGCAATTGCCGGAAGGTCACGCAGCCCGCTTTTGGTCTTCAAATGCTTGGAGTTGCTCGCCCGGCTTGCTACAACATGGGGAACGGCAGATGGGGTTAATGGTGCTCTGCCGGAAGCGAGGGCTTGATGCGCATCACGTGTCCCAATTGCGACGCGCAGTACGAGGTGGACGAGCGGGCGATCCCGGACGGTGGCCGTGACGTGCAGTGCTCGAACTGCGGTCATGCCTGGTTCCAACTGCCACCGCATCTCGAACATGCGTCGGACGAAGAGGCGGAGGGCCTCCCGAACCCGGCCGCGGCCGGTGCCGAAGGCATCGCCAAGGCGACGGAGGAGGCCGGACCCGGCAGCGCCTACGACGAGGATTACGACGAGGGTTACGAGGACGAACCCTTCGGAGAGGCCGCGCCCAGCGAGGCCCAGCCCACCCCCGCGCCGCCCGCCAGGGCGCCCGAGGCTCCCCCGGCCACGATCATCACCCATTCCGGCCCGCGCCCGCCGCCCATTCTCGAGGACGAGGACGAAGACGACGATTTCGAGGATCTGATCTCGCCCCGGCTGACCCCCGCACCGCAGCGCCGGGCGCTGGACGAAAACATCCAGGCCGTGCTGCGCGAAGAGGCCGAGCGCGAGCGCACCGCCCGCGCCGCCGAGGGTGGCACGCCGGCGGCCCCGCCCTCGGCCGCTCCATCCCCGGTCTCCCCGATTTCCGTCTCGCCATCCCGCCCGTCCTGGATGGATGAAGACGAGGACAAGGAAGACGAACCCGTCATCCCCACCACCCGCCGCACGCTGACCCCCGCGGCCGACGAGGCTGACGAGGCCGCCGAAGAGGCCCAGGCCGAAGGCGAGGAGACGCACGCGGACGCGGACGGGGATGCAGAGGCCGATCAAGGCCACGCCGCCGCCGGCGCGCGGCGCGACCTTCTGCCGGACATCGAGCAGATCAACTCCACCCTCACCGCGGCCGGCAGCGTCCACGGTGCGGCGGCGGTGGCCGTCGCCCCGCCGCCGGCGCAGCGCGACGGCATGCGGGGCTTCCGCGTCGGTTTCCGGCTGGTTCTGCTGATCGTGGTGCTGGGGCTGATCGCCTATGTCCTCGCCCCTGCGATCGCGGCACGGGTGCCGGCGGCAGGCCCCTATCTCAACGGTTACGTCGGCCTGATCGACAGCGGGCGCCTCTGGCTGAACCGGCAGCTGCTCTCCGCCGTGGCGCAGATGAACCACTGAACCGCCGCGCCGCCTCTCCGGGCGCGCGCGGGGCCGGGGCTCAGAACAGGTTCAGCAGCCGCTTGATGTAATCGCGTTCGAAGCTAGGCCGCGACGTGTCGCCGGACCGCTTGCGCAGCTCGTCCAGAAGCTGGCGGGCGCGGCGGTAGACATCCTCGCCCAGAAGCATGTTCCGGCTGGTGCCCAGCGCGCCGTTCTCGCCGACCTGGCGGCCCAGCGGGTCCGACATCTGCCCGTTCTGCCCGCCCGGCTGCGGCTGCTGGCCGTTCTGCGCGGTGGAGCGGCCCTTGTCGCCGCCCCGCATCGCCTGGTCCATGGAATGGAGCCCCTGGCGCAGCGCGTCCATCGCCTGCGCCTGCTGGTCCAGCGCCCGGGCGTTGTCGCCCTGGCGCAGGGCCTGCTCGGCCTGGCTCATCGCCCGCCCGGCGCGGCCCAGCGCGTCCCGCGCATCCTTGCCGGCCTGCGTGCCGTCACCGGGCAGAATGCCCTGCGCCTGGCGCTGCAGCTCGCGCTGAAGCTGGCCCTGCCGGTCGGCGAGGCTCTGGCCGCCCTGGCCCTGCTGCCCCTGCCCGGGCTGCTGGCCCTGTTGCTGCCCCTGCTGCTGCCCCTGGCCCTGACCCTGCTGGCCCTGGGTCTGGCCGGGTTCGCCAAAGCCCTGCTGGCCCTGCTTCTCGAACCGGCGCTGCAGGTCCTGAAAGGTGTTGTCGGACAGCTGCTGCTGCTGGCGCAACGTATCCGTCAGCCCCTTCATCGCCTTGCCGCCGGGGATCTGCATACCGCCCTGGCCCTGCGCCACCTGCATGTTCTCGGTCAGCTGGCGCAGCCGGTCGAGAAGCTGCTGCGCCTCGGCCATCTTGCCCTGCTCCATCAGCTGCTGCAGCCGGTCGAGAAGCTGCTGCATCTGGTCGCCGGTGATCATCTGGCCCTGCTGGTTCTGCGCGGTCTGCCGGTCCTGGCCGTTCTGCTGCTGCTCGGCCAGCCGGGCGACGTAGTTCTGCAGCGCCTGGTTCAGGTCCTGCATCAGCTTGGCGATCTCGTCCTTGCTCGCGCCCCGGCGGATCGCCTGCGACAGCCGGTCCTGCGCCTGGTGCAGCCGGTCAAGCGCATCCGAAAGCGTGCCCTTCTCCAGCTCCACCGCGACCTGCCACAGCGCCTCTGCCACGTCGTCGCGCGCCTTCGCGGTCAGCCCCGTCTTTATCCCCGCCTCAAGCCGTTTCATGGTGACGCGGAGCAGAAGATAGGCCTTCTCGTTCTTGATGAAGCCCTCCGGCTTCCACGTGACCGCGCGCAGGATCTCGTCCGCGCGCTCGGCATTGGCCTTGGACCAGAGGAGGTCCCGCCGCATCTCGATCACAGCGGCCGCAAGCGGGTCGAAGAAGCGCCGGCCCGGCAGGACCGTCTCCATCACCTTCGACTGGCCCACCTGCCCCGCGTCATCCTTCACCGAAAGCGTGATCTTCACCGGCAGGTTGGCCCAGGCGCTCTTCTGCAGGTCGTCGACCAGAAGCCCTTGGAAATCGCTGCGCTTGCCGGTGACGGGCATCGGCAGGTCAAGCACGATCGGCTTTCTCGGCTCCGGCGCGGTGGCAAGGCCGTAGCGGCGATCCACCTTGGCAAGGTCGAGCGTGATCGTCGCCGTGCCGCTTCGCACGCCGTAATCGTCCTTCGCATGGAAGGCGAGCTGCATCTCGCCGCTTGCCTTGCGCTCCGGCGGGCGCAGGATGGCGACCTGCGGCGGGGTGTCGGGCACCAGATGGATCTGCCACGACCGCCCGCCTGCCCCGTCGATCGAAAGCGTGCCGGAGCGGGTGACATCGAAGGCCTGATCCGCGGCCGAGGCGCTACCAGCCTCTCCGGTGCGGCCAGAGACTGTCTCCGCCACCGTCAGCGCGCCGACCTTGCCATAGAGCCTGAGCGTGATCTTCGATCCCTGCGGCACGTCGAGGGTCTTGGCCTGGATATCGTTGAGGTAGAGCGTGGGCTTGCCGGTATAGGTGGGCGGCTGCACCCAGCCCTCCCACGACGGGCCGGCCGCCAGCGCGGCGCCCGCGCCCGGCAGCGGGCCGGTGCTGCCGATCCGCCAGATCGATCCGAAGCCGACTGCGAGCAGGAACACGAGAAGCGCCATGTAGCGCAGGGCGAACGGGTCCTGCCGGGAAAGCCGCAGGTCCGGCAGGACAGCGCGCGCGCCCGCGGCCCGCGCCGCCATCCGCGCCAGATGCGCCTGCCAGACGCCGGTGGACCCTTCGTCGCCCGCACCGATCGCCTGGGTGTCGCGCAGCGTGGCCAGGGGACGGCCCGGAAGCGTGGCGTCGAGCCGGTCGAGCGCCTCTTCCCGCGACGGCCAGCGGAAGCGGCGGATCCCGGACCACAGGCCCCACAGGAGCCCGGCGAGGATCAGCATCAGCCCGGTCCAGGCCACTTCCAGCGGCAGCGCATCCTGCAGGTCGAAGGCGTCAATGGCGATGGCGGCGAGCAGGATCGACCAGACCGGCCAGAAGCTCCGCGTGATCCGTTCCGCGATCAGCCCCAGCCGAGTCAGCCGCAGCGGCCAGCCCAGCCCTGCGAGCGTATCCTCCACCAACGGGGGTCGCTCACTCATCGCGCCTTTCCGGCCGGGCCAGCGCCGGCCCTAAAGCCAATCCGGGATCACATCGCGGTTCAACATCTCGATATAGGACGGTCTAGCACGAATTACAGCCGCGTGATCGCCCTTCACCAGCACTTCCGGCACCAATGGGCGGGAATTGTACTCCGACGCCATGACCGCGCCATAGGCCCCGGCCGACCGGAACGCGACGAGATCGCCCGCGGCCAGCGGCGGCAGCGGGCGGGCGCGGGCGAAGGTGTCGCCGGTCTCGCAGACCGGGCCCACCACGTCATAGGGCAGCATCTCGACCCCGGCTTCTGGCTCCACCACCGGCACGATGTCGTGGTGGGCGTCGTACATCGAGGGGCGGACAAGATCGTTCATCGCCGCGTCGAGGATCAGGAAGTCCCTTTCCTCCCCGGATTTCACGTAGATGACGGAACTGACCAGAAGGCCGGCATTTCCGGCGATCAGGCGGCCCGGCTCGATCTCCACCTCGCAGCCGAGATCGCCGACCGTGCGCTTGATGACGGCGCCGTATTCGGCCGGAAGCGGCGGCGCCTCGTTGCCGCGGGTATAGGGGATGCCCAGCCCGCCGCCGAGGTCCAGCCGGCGGATGTCATGGCCCTCGGCGCGCAGCTGACGGGTCAGATCGGCGACGCGCAGGAAGGCCTGCTCGTAGGGGTCGAGGTCGGTGATCTGCGATCCGATGTGAACGTCGATCCCCACCACCTCGATCCCCGGCAGGCGGGCGGCCTGGGCGTAGACCTCCGACGCGCGTGTGATCGGGATCCCGAACTTGTTTTCCTTCTTGCCGGTCGCGATCTTGGCATGCGTCTTGGCGTCGACGTCGGGGTTCACCCGCACGGTGATCGGGGCGGTGACGCCCATAGCGCTCGCCACCTCGCTCAGCGCCAGAAGCTCCGGCTCGCTTTCCACGTTGAACTGCCGGATGCCGCCTTCCAGCGCGGTGCGCATCTCGCCCCGGGTCTTGCCAACGCCGGAGAAGACGATCCGCTCGCCCGGAACGCCCGCGGCCCGGGCGCGCAGGTATTCCCCTTCCGAGACCACGTCCATCCCCGCGCCGAGATCGCCAAGGAGCTTGAGAACGGCCGTGTTCGACAGCGCCTTGATGGCGAAGCAGACGAGATGCGGTAGCGGGCTCAGCGCCTCGGTGAAGACGCGGTAATGCCGCTCCAGCGTCGCCGCGGAGTAAAGGTAGAACGGCGTGCCCACGCTGGCCGCGATCTCGGCCACCGGCACATCCTCGGCATGGAGCGCACCGCCCCTGTAAAGAAAATGATCCATGAATCCGGCTCATACCAGAAGCCGGAGGCTTTTCAATCGCGTTGGGGGGCGCGGGCACAGGGGCGCGGCCGTCCCGGCGCGTCGGCCCGGACCGTAGCAGCGGGCCCTGACCCTCCCTGGCACTCGGCGGGCCCTTAACGGCCCCCTTCCCCACCGTCCCGGAATAAGGTGCTTTAACGGTGCGAAATCGGTGCGGAAACGGTGCCATGTTGGCACCGGCCCCTCACTTCGCGAAGCGGCCCTTGAACTGGTCGCGAAGAAGGTTCTTCTGGACCTTCCCCATGGTGTTCCTTGGCAGCTCCGCCACCACGGCCAAGCCCTTGGGCTGCTTGAATTTTGCCAGCCGCCCGGCCAGCCCCGCCATGATCGCCTGCGGATCCGGCGTCTCCCCCGCACGTGCCACCAGCACGCCGAAAACGGCCTCGCCGAAGTCCGGATGCGGCACGCCGATCACCGCCGATTCCAGCACCCCCTCCTGCTCGTCCAGGATCAGCTCGATCTCCTTGGGATAGACGTTGTAACCCCCTGTAATAATAAGGTCTTTCGCCCGCCCGACGATGCTTACATAACCCTCGGCATCGATGACGCCGATGTCCCCGGTGATGAAGAACCCGTCCTCGCGCAACTCCTCCCGCGTCTTCTCCGGCATCTGCCAGTAGCCCTTGAAGACGTTCGGCCCCCGCACCTCGATCATGCCCGCCTCGCCCCGCGGCAGGGTCTCGCCGGTCGACGGATCGACGATCTTCAGTTCCACCCCCGGCAGCGGGAAACCAACGGTCCCCGCCCGCCGCTCGCCCTCATAGGGGTTGGAGGTGTTCATGTTGGTCTCGGTCATGCCGTAGCGCTCGAGGATTCGGTGCCCCGTCCGCCCCTCGAACTCGACATGCGTCTCGGCCAGCAGAGGCGCCGAGCCGGAGGTGAAAAGCCTCATGTGTTCAACCAGTTGCCGGTCGAACCGCGGGTCGTCCAGAAGCCGCGTGTAGAAGGTCGGCACGCCCATCATGCTGGTCGCCTGCGGCAGCAGCCGGATCACCTCGTCCCGGTCGAACCCCGGCAGGAAGATCATCGCGCCACCGGTCAGGCACACCACGTTGCAGGCCACGAACAGCCCGTGCGTGTGAAAGATCGGCAGCGCGTGCAGCAGCACGTCCGCGTCCGTGAAGCGCCATTCCTGCGCCAGAACCTCTGCATTCGACAGCAGGTTCGAATGCGTCAGCATCGCCCCCTTGGACCGCCCCGTCGTGCCAGAGGTATAGAGGAAGGCTGCCAGATCATCGCCGCTCCGCGCGACTGGCTCGAAATGGTCGCTGAACCCAGCGGCGCCCTCCGGAAAACTCCCCGAGCCATCGGCGCTCAGCACTTGCAGCCCAGCCCCGGCGGACTTGGCCACGGGCGCCAGCGCCGCTTCCTTCGCGCCATCGCACAGGAACAGCTTTGGCGTCGCATTGCCAAGGAAATAAGAGACTTCCTCGGCCGTGTAAGCCGTGTTCAGCGGAAGGAAGATCCCGCCCGCCGCCACCGTCGCGGCATAGACGGCCAGCGCCTCGGGCGATTTCGCCACCTGCACCGCGACCCGGTCCCCGGGGGCCACGCCCGCCGCGACCAGCGCATGCGAGAAGCGCGCCACCATCGCCGAGAACGCCCCGGCGCTGATCTCGCGCCCGTCCGGCAGCACCAGAAGGCGCCTGTCGCTACCCTCCATCGGCGCGAACAAGGCATCGTAAAGCACGTTGGCCATCTGGTCCTCCCCTTCCCCTGTGGCGATGTTCTGGCACGCGCCGCGCGCGCGCTCAAGCCGCCCGCCCGCGCAACGCCGCGCGCGGACGGGCTAGACTGCCTTCGCCCGGCGCCTGCGGCTTCCGCTTGTTCCGCGGCAAGCCAGGCTCTACATCGGATCCATGACCATGCCGATCCCCTTCCTATCGCGGCCGCCCCGCGTCGCGGTGATCCGCCTCGCCGGCGTCATCGCCGCCAGCCGCCGCGGCGCCAGCCTCAGCGACGCCGCCCTCGCCCCGGTGATCGAGCGCGCGTTCCGCAAAGGCAAGCCCTCCGCCGTGGCGCTGGCCATCAACTCGCCCGGCGGGGCGCCGGTTCAGACCGCGCTGATCGCCGGCCGCATCCGACGGCTCGCGGCGGAGAAGTCGATCCCGGTCCATGCCTTCGTCGAGGATGTCGCGGCCTCCGGCGGCTACTGGCTTGCCACCGCCGCCGATCACATCTGGCTCGACGAAAGCTCCGTCGTCGGATCCATCGGCGTGATTTCGGCAAGCTTCGGCTTCTCGGACCTGCTGACGCGCCACGGGGTGGAGCGGCGCGTCCATACCGCCGGCAAGTCGAAAAGCTTCCTCGACCCGTTCCAGCCGGAAAAGCCGGAGGACGTGGCCCGCCTCAAGGCCCTGCAGGAGCCGATCCACCAGAGCTTCATCGCCCAGGTGAAGACCCGCCGCGCCGGGCGTCTGGCCGACGAGGACCTCTTCACAGGCGATGTCTGGGTCGGGCGGCAAGCGGTGGAAAAGGGCCTTGCCGACGGCATCGCCCATCTCGTGCCGAAGCTTAAGGAACTTTATGGGGAGAAGGTCCGCATGGCCCATTACGGCCAACGCCGCGGCCTCCTGCGCCGGTTCACGGCCGAGGTAATTGGCGACGCGCTCGCCGGGGTCGAGGACAGGGCGCTCTGGGCGCGCTACGGGCTCTGAGCGATGGTAAAGATCGTCAGCCTCTTCCTCATCGTCATCCTGGCGCTCGCGATGTTCGGCCGGCTCCGCGTCGGCGGGCCGAGAAAGCCGCGCGGCGCGGCGGGCAAATGCCCCAAATGCGGGCGCTACAAGATCGGTCGCGGCCCCTGCCCCTGCGGCGGGGGCAAGGCATGAGCGCCGCTCCCGCCGGACGTGCCCTGATTACCGGCGCGGGCCGAAGGCTCGGCCGGGCGATGGCGCTTCACATGGCGCGGCGCGGCTATGACGTGGCCGTCCATTACTCCGGCTCCGAGACCGCGGCGGAGGAGGTCGTAGCCGAGATCCGCGCCCTTGGCCGCGAGGCCGCGGCGCTTCAGGCAGACCTGGTGGTCGAGGCCGAGATGCAGGCGCTGCTGCCGCGCGCGACGGAAGCGCTCGGCGGGCCGCTGACGCTTCTCGTCAACAACGCCTCGATCTTCGAATACGACAGCCTGTCCAGCGCCACCCGGGAAAGCTGGGACAGGCACATGGAATCGAACCTGCGCGCGCCCTTCGTGCTGATCCAGGCCTTCGCCGCCCAGGCGCCGGAGCCGGAGATGGACGCGAACGGCGAGCCACGCGCCCGCGCCGCAGTGGTCAACATGCTCGACCAGCGGGTGCAGAAACTGACGCCGGAGTTCATGACCTACACGCTGGCCAAGATGGGCCTCTGGGCGCTGACCCGGACGGCGGCCCAGGCGCTCGCCCCCCGCGTGCGCGTCAACGCCATAGGCCCGGGGCCGACGCTGCGCGGCGCGCGGCAGAGCGAACAGCACTTCGCCCGGCAGCGCGCCGCGACCGTCCTCAAGCGCGGCTCCAACCCCGAGGATATCTGCGCGGCACTCGGCTATCTGGTTGATGCGGCCTCTGTCACCGGGCAGTTGATCTGCACCGATGGCGGTCAGCATCTGGCCTGGCAAACCCCTGATATACTTGGCTTGGAACCCTAGGTTGCGGCATCCGGTGCCGCCATGGGGCCTTGACTTGTCCACTTGGGCCAGAACCTTCACCGAACTGTTACGATTCTCCTAAGAGATTCAGTTGCTTGCCCATGACCCGAATTTATCTGCAGTAAAATCAATGCCTTACATGTTCGATTAAAATTTAGGCAAAGCAACGAACCGAACGATAATTCAGGGATATTTCGGGCTGACGAAAAGTTTCCACCAGACTTGTCCACAGAAAACGGGGACAGGTTTTTCCTTGCCCTCACACCGATAAGATTGCAGCCGATGGGAATCAGGCAGGCACGATGACCGAGACGCAGCCCAAGGCCGAAACCGCCCCTACGGGCCATGCAGTGATCCAGTCCTACCTCAGGACGCTGGACGCCTCGCCCGGCGTCTACCGGATGCTGAACGAGCGCAACGAAGTTCTCTACGTCGGCAAGGCGCGCAACCTGAAGGCGCGGGTCTCGAGCTACGCGCGGCCCGCCGGACATTCCGCCCGCATCGCCCGGATGATCCGCGAGACCGCCTCGATGATGTTCCTGACCACGCGGACGGAGGCCGAGGCGCTTCTGCTTGAACAGAACCTCATCAAGCAGCTGAAGCCGCGCTACAACGTGCTTCTGAGGGACGACAAGAGCTTCCCCAACATCCTGATCTCGCGCGAACACCGCTTCCCGCAGATCAAGAAGCACCGCGGAAAGCGCAGCGAGAAGGGCAGCTACTACGGCCCCTTCGCCTCCGCCGGCGCGGTGAACCGGACGCTGAACCAGCTGCAGCGGGTGTTTCTGCTCCGGAACTGCTCGGACGCGATGTTCGAAAGCCGCACGCGGCCGTGCCTTCTCTACCAGATCAAGCGCTGCTCGGCCCCGTGCGTCGGCAAGATCTCAGAGGCAGACTACGACGCGCTGATCGACGATGCGCAGCGCTTCCTCGAAGGCAAATCCACCACCGTCCAGGCGCATCTGGCGGCGGAGATGGAGAAGGCCTCGGCAGAGCTGGAGTTCGAGCGTGCAGCGGCGCTGCGCGACCGGATCAAGGCGCTGACCCAGGTGCAGAGCGCGCAGGGGATCAACCCGCAGGGCGTCTCGGAAGCCGATGTGATCGCCATCCACCTGGAGGGCGGCCAGGCCTGCGTGCAGGTCTTCTTCATCCGTGCCAACCAGTCCTGGGGCAACCGCGACTTCTACCCCAAGACCGGCGCCGGCGCCGAGGAGGCAGAGATCCTCGAAGCCTTCCTTGCCCAGTTCTACGACGACAAGGTGCCCCCGAAGCTGGTCCTTCTCTCCCACCCGATCGAGGACGAGGACCTGACCGTCCAGCTTCTGTCCGATCGCGCCGGCCGCAAGGTGGAACTTGCCGTGCCTCAGCGCGGCGAGAAGGCAGAGCTGGTAGAGAACGCCGCACGCAACGCCCGAGAAAGCCTTGCCCGGAAGATGGCCGAGAGCGCGAGCCAAGCGCGGCTTCTCTCCGGTCTCGCCGAGGCCTTCGATCTGCCCGCGCCGCCGAAGCGGATCGAGGTCTACGACAACTCTCACATCATGGGGACGAATGCGGTCGGCGGCATGATCGTCGCGGGGCCCGAGGGGTTCCTGAAAAGCCAGTACCGCAAGTTCAACATCAAGGGGACGGAGATCACCCCGGGTGACGACTTCGGCATGATGAAGGAGGTCCTCACACGCCGGTTCCAGCGCCTGATCAAGGAAGACCCGGACCGCGAGTCCGAGGCCTGGCCGGATCTCCTGCTGATCGACGGCGGTGCGGGCCAGGTCTCCGCAGTGCACGAGATCCTCGGCGAGCTGGGCGTGGCCGACGTGGCGATGATCGGCGTCGCCAAGGGGATCGACCGCGACGCGGGCAAGGAGGAATTCCATCGCATCGGGCGTCGCCCCTTCGCGCTGCGCCACAACGACCCGGTGCTCTACTTCGTCCAGCGCCTGCGCGACGAGGCCCACCGCTGGGCCATCGGCGCCCATCGCCAGAAGCGCGCGAAGGCCGTGGGCGCCACGCCGCTCGACGACATCCCCGGTGTCGGCGCCACCCGCAAGCGGGCGCTTCTGGCGCATTTCGGATCGGCCAAGGCGGTGTCGCGCGCGGGCGTGGAGGACCTGAAGGCGGTCGACGGGATCTCGGCCGCGATGGCGCAGACCGTCTATGACTTCTTCCACGAACGGAGCTGACGGTTACGTCAGTATCTTCAATCTGTTGGGATAGTCGCCGGGAGCTCTGGCGCGGCTCCTCGGGCTCCCCTACCGTGGCTGACACCTTGCGTAGGGGAGATCGCGTGAGACGCCCAACTACTGCCGCCTTTGCCGCCCTGGCCCTCTGCGCCATGGCGCCCGCCGCGGCCTTTGCCGATACCGCCGGTGCATCCGGTGCGTCAGGTGCCTCAGGTGCCGCTGCAACTGCGCCGCTGGTCGTCGCCTCAGCCCAGGTCCCGGCACCGGCAACGGCCTCGTCGGCACCCGCCCTCGCCCTGCCCTCTCTGCCGGCCCTGCCGCCCACAACGCTCGACAAGCGCGCGGCGGCGACGCCGCATGACGCGGCGGCCCTCGGCGGCTACGACGTTCTGATCGCCGACCGCGGCAACGAGCGGCTGCTGCTCGTCAGCCCCCAGAAGCAGATTCTCTGGGAATACCACTTCCACGGCGTTCCCGGCGGCCAGGGGGCGGATGACGCCTTCTTCGCCGACAATGGCAAGACCATCATCACCAACCTCGAACATGGCCAGGTGATCGAGAAGATCGACATCGCCAGCGGCAAGCCCGTCTGGTCCTATGGCGACCTCGGCCATCAAGGCTGGCGGCACGGTCAGCTCGACTACCCGGACGACGCCTACCAGCTGCCCAACGGCAACATCATCACCGCCGACATCCGCAACTGCCGCATCATCGAGATCACGCCGGACAAGCATATCATACGCCAGGCCGGGCGCACCCGGGACTGCTCCGGCGGACCCGGCACGCTGGCCTCCCCTAATGGCGACAGGCCGCTGCCGGACGGGCACGTTTTGGTCAGCGAGATCCAGGGCCACAAGCTGATGGAGCTCAACGCCGCCTGGAAGCCGGTGGTCCAGTTCACCCTGCCGATCAGCTATCCCTCCGACCCGCAGCCGACCATCGACGGGCATATCATCGTCGCGGGCTATACCCGGCCGGGGCGGATCATCGAGGTCGACCGCCAGGGCCACGTGCTGTGGGACTACCACCCCCGCCAAGGCGGCGGGCTCGACCGGCCTTCGCTGGCCGAGGAACTGCCGAACGGCAACGTCATCGCCACGGACGACCTCAACCAGAGGATCGTCGTGATCGACAAGAAGACCGACCGCATCCTGTGGCAATACGGCGTGAAGGGCGTGCGCGGCAGCAAGCCGGGCTACCTGCACATCCCCGACGGCCTCGACATCATTCCGGAGGTGACCCAGTGAAACGCACGCTCCTGACGCTCATCGCCCTCGCCGCCGCCATGCCGGCGCTGGCCCTGCCACTCCATCGCGTCGGCACGGTGACCTGGCATCCCACCCGCTACAGCGGGAAGGTGGTTCGGATGGAGGGCTATCTGCTGCGCCGCGAGAAGGGGTATATCCTCTTCTCCGACGAGCCGGGCGGCAGTGTCTCATCGCATGACCTGCCCGTCATCGGCACGGGGATCGAGACGATCCGGCCGAAGCGGAAATACATCCTCACCGGGCTGTTCGTGAAAGGCGGGCTGCGCGCCGCCAATCACAATCCCTATCACCTGAAGCTGACGGCGCCGCCCCACCGCGTCGGGTCGTAAGGCCCGTCATGGGGCCTGCGCCCGTCTCGTCGGATCGGCTAAGCACATGGAATCACAGTCCTGCGAAGATCGCGCAGGCCTACTGGCGAGGCCGCGGCTCCGCGCATAATCTGCCGCTGCTTCCGCCCGGCTGCCCGCGCCGTTCCGGCCCCTTCCGCCCTCGGAACCCCGCGGACCGGGCGCAGATCGGAGGTTCAGATGTCCCGTTCCCACAGCACCGCGCTGCCTGCCGCCCTGGCCTGCGCCTTCTGCCTTGCCGCGCCCGCCGCGATGGCCTCCACCGCCTCGGCGCACCGGCCGATCGACCTTCCCATAAAGTCGATCGTCCACGACCCGGCGCATTACCTTGGCGATACGCTGGTAACACAGGGCTATGTCATCGACCGCTTCGGCAACACCGCGCAGATGGGCGGCACCAACCAGGGCATCACTGCCACCGACACGCTTGTCGTGCATGGCAGGGGCGCGCAGCACCTCAACTACTTCGACCGCTTCCGCCTCGAGGGCGTGCTCGAGCATTCTGCGAGCACCCATTCCAACGGCAGCCATTACGAGTTGCAGCTGACCCATCCCCCGGTACCTATCCGGCCGTGACAGGGTCGCCCCCGCCGGCACCCGCCCGTGCCGCCCTGCGGCTGTTTCGGACGTTCCCAGCGGCCCGCGAATGGGCTAGGTATCCGGCATGAGATGGACGATCCCGAATACGCTGACGGTCCTGCGCCTGTTCGCCGCTCCCGGCGTGCCGGTGATGTTTCTCTATTTCACCCGGCCCTATGCCGACTGGTTCGCGCTCGGCCTCTTCGTCGTCGCCTCGGTGACGGACTGGATCGACGGCTACCTTGCCCGCCGCTGGGGACAGGAATCGAAGTTCGGCGCCATGCTGGACCCGATCGCCGACAAGGCGATGGTGGTGATCGCCCTCGTGGTGCTCACCGGCTATTCCGGCATGAACCCGTGGCTGATCCTGCCCGCGACGGTGATCCTCTTCCGCGAAGTGTTCGTCTCGGGCCTGCGCGAGTTCCTCGGTGACAAATCGGCCTATCTCAAGGTCACCAAGATCGCCAAGTGGAAGACCACGCTTCAGATGCTCGCCATCGCCACGCTTTTCCTCGGCACCGGCCTGTCCTATGTCGAGGACGAGGGGCTGGCAATCAAGCACTGGTCGGCCAGCTCCGCCACCCAGGTCGGCCTGGTGCTGATCTGGATCGCGGCGGCCCTGACGCTGGTCACCGGCATCGACTATTTCGTCAAGGCCCTGCCGCATCTGAAGAGCGAGGTGAAGTCATGATCGACGTTCTCTACTTCGCCTGGGTCCGCGAGCGCATCGGCCTGCCGAAGGAACGGCTTGACACCGGCGCGACCACAGTCGCGGCCCTTGTGGAAGAACTGCGCGCCCGCGAGGACCGCTATGCCGCCGCCTTCGAGGATCTGGCGAGCCTGCGGGTGGCGCTGGACCAGGAGCTCTCCGATTTCGACGCGCCCCTCGCCGGGGTGCGGGAGGTCGCCTTCTTCCCGCCGATGACCGGGGGCTGAGATGGCGGTCCGGGTCCAGTCCGAAAGCTTCGATCCGGGTGCGGAGCTGGAACGCTTCGGCACCGGGCCGGACGTGGGCGCCGTCGTCACCTTTACGGGCGTCGTGCGCGACGACAGCGGCAAGCTGAGCCGCATGGAGATCGAGCACTACCCCGGTATGACCGAACGCGCCCTCGCCGCGATCGAGGCGGAGGCGACCGCGCGCTGGCAGCTGACCGGCAGCCTGATCATCCACCGCTACGGCGCGCTCGCGCCCGGCGAGCGAATCATGATGGTCGCCACCGCCGCCCGCCACCGGGCGGAGGCCTTCGCGGCGGCGGAGTTTCTGATGGATTACCTGAAATCGCGCGCCCCCTTCTGGAAGAAGGAGATCGGGGCGGACGGGACCTCCTGGGTCGCGGCGAAGGACGCGGACGAGGCCGCGCTCACCCGCTGGTGATCCGGCCCTTCCCTTTACGCGTTCCAGGCGATCGGATAGGTCCGGCACCGGCGCGAGCCAACGCGCCGACAGGAGACGCCCAATGACCAACTACCTGCGGGCCGCCGCATCGGCCCTCTTTCTGTCCGCCGCCTTCGCCCTTCCCGCGCTGCCCGCGCTTGCTGAGTCCCCGCTGACCGTCACGCTGAAAGACGGCCACGCCGCACCGGCCGAGGTGCATGTCGCGGCCGGCAAGATCTTCACCCTGACCGTGGTGAACAAGGGCAAGAGCACGGCCGAGTTCGACAGCCCGCGGCTGCAGCTCGTAAAGGCCATACCGCCGGCCCACAAGCTGGTTCTGAAGATGGCGCTGCCGGCAGGGCGCTATGGCTTCCTCGACACCCGTCACAAGACCGCCAAGGGCGAGATCGTAGCGAAGTAGCGCCGCGACATCGGCCTTACGCCACGATTCCCTTTCCTGATCTGAGTCAATGCCCTTTCCGCGCGACCGGCAGAGGTTGGTTGCGCCCGCCACCCCGGCGGACCGAAAGGAGATCTAAGTCATGCATTCAAGACAGAGAGACCTCCGGCCCGCGCGCGCTCTGCCCGTGCTGGCCATCCTTGCGCTCTGCGCATCGACCCTCGCACCCGCCCCCGCCCGCGCGGCGAGCAACGTGGACGCGGGCAAGCGGCTGTTCATGGGCCATTGCGCCGTCTGCCACAAGCGCGACGCCTCCGGTGGGATCAAGCTGGGCGACACCGAGTCCGCCGACCTGCAGTCGCCGGGGCTGGAGAAGATGTACCACAACGACGACACGCTGATGCGCCGGGCGATCATGGACGGCAAGGACGAGGAAGGTGGCAACCTCGACACGATCATGCCGCGCTGGGGTCACGTTGCAAACCGTCTGACCGTCGCGCAGGTCAATGACATCATCGCCTTCCTGAAAACGCAGAAGACCAAGAACTGACGGTGCGGCGCTTTCCCGCCCGGGGACCGGCGCACTGGAAGTCGGCGGGGTCGGGTGGGGAAAGGGACGATAGCGGCAGGCCTCCCGGGCGTGGGACGCCGGGGGGCCGACCGGACCGGGGATCTCAGCCCTGGTTCATTCGCTCGATATAGGCGCGCATCTCCTCGGCCTCGCGGCGCGCGTCGCGCAATCCGTCCATCGCGGCGCGCAACTCCGCCTCGGTCTGGCTGAGCTGGTTGGTCAGCTCCGCCTCGCGGCTCTGGATATAGAGGACGGCCTGGTCGCGCTCCTCCTCTGCCTCGTGCAGCGACCGCGCCATCTGGTCAAGCTCGCCCATGTCGGCCTGGCTGACCCGGGTGAAGCGGTGCAGCAGCCAATAAGCGAACCAGCCCAGCGCGAAGGCGATGAACAGGAGCGTGGCCGTGACGACGATGAATTCGGTTCTGTCCATGGCCTTCCTCGGATCAATTCGTGCTTTTGGGGCGTGGCTTCGGCGTAACGGTCAGATCGGACGGGGCAAGACCATCGCCCTTCGCAGGCGCGGCCGATTGTGCTGCTGCCTGTGACCCGGCCTGGGGCGCGGACTTGGCAGATGCGGACGCGGCGGCGTTCGCGGTGGCGGGCGTCCCGCCTGTGGCCGCACCGCCTGCCTGATCGGCCGCCCCCTTTGCATCGGGCGCGTCCGACTGAAGCGTGATCTCGATCCGCCGGTTCGCCTCGCGCCCGGCCGCCGTACTGTTGTCGGCGATCGGATGGGCCTCACCATAGCCGCGGGCGACGATGTTGCCGATCAGCACCCGGCGCGAGGCCAGGGCCTGCAGAACCGCCCGCGCCCGCGACTGGCTGAGCGTCAGGTTCATCGCCGGCTTGCCCTGGCTGTCGGTATAGCCCGCGATCTCCAGCTTCATCTTCGGGCAGCGGCGGATCTGCTCTGCAATCTTGTCGAGCGTCGGCGCCGCGTCCGGGGTGAAACTGTCCGATCCCGGCTTGAAGTTGATCTTGTGCGCCTTCAGAGCCGCCTGGATCGCGGCGAGACAGCTTTCCTGCGACGGCGCCGCGGCCTGCGCGTCAAGGCGCTTGTCGTAGCCGACCTGAATGGTGAAGGCCTGCCCCGGCCCGAGCTTCTCCGACAGGATGCGCGAAATCTCGTCCTTCGCACCCTTGTCGCCAGAGGTGCCGGTGACAGTCAGCTGGTTGGGTTCGACCAGAACGGATCCGTCATGCAGCAGCGCCAGCGCCTTAAGCCCGGCAAGCACCCGTTCCGGCCAGCCATCGGGCAGGTTCTTGTCATTCCGAGTCGCCGTCAGCACGTCGCTCGCCCCGAACAGCGCCTTGGCGTAGCTGTCGACGGCATCATGCATCCTGTCGTCCAGCAGCAGCCCGCGGAGCGAGATCTTGCCGCTGGGCAAAAGCGTCGCGGTGAAGCGGGCAGGTCCTTCCGACTTCGTGGCCTTCTGCGGCTTCTCCAGCTTGGCGTTGAGCGAGAAGACATCGGGCAGCTTGGCGCCGAGATCGCCCACCACCCGGTCGAATTTCGCTTGTGGAACGGTGGCGGGGGCCAGCAGCGTCACGTCGGCGTCCGAGAAGGTGATCGACCCGCGGCCGAGATCCTTCAGCGCGTCGATGCCCAGTACGGCGGCCTCGGCCCAATGCGGCGAGGGCACGCCCATGCCGACGGTGCAGAGTATCTTGCCCTTCACCCCGGCGGTCAGCGCCGCCGCCTCGATCTCGTGACGGGCCTTCTCGGTATCGGCAGAGCAGGCATCGAAGCGGGCACCGGCGCCGTCGATCACGAAGCGCAGCGTGAAGGGCGTGATGACCGGCCGCGGCGCGGAGATGTCGACAGAGACCTTCAGCCCCTTGGGCACCGCCTGCGCCAGATCGGCCTCATAGGCTTTCTGCTGCGCCGCGCTGTCCGAGATGCCGGTGACGGTGACCTCCCCCGCCGAGATCGAGATCTTCGAGCGCGGCACCTCCTTCAGCGCCACCAGCCCGTAGGCCAGCGCCTCGTCCCAGCCCGGCGGCACGGGGGCCTCGGCGGTCTCCAGAAGGTCGCTGACCTTACCGGGGGCGTGGAGCGCCGCCACCTTGGACGCGACCGTGGCGCGCCCGGTGGCCGTGGGAATCAGCCCGATCAGCGAAATGCCATCCTCGTTGCGCAGAAGCTCGATCGAGAAGCGCGGCGGGGCGATCTTTTTCGCCGGGCGGGTGCGCATCAGGTCATGCACCCGCGCCGAATCGACCATCCCGTCCGCCACCGCCAGCGCGCGGAACCGCGCGGCCTCGGTGGGCGCCGTGCCGGAGAGGATCACCTGCAACCCGTTCGTCCTCACCCGGACCCATTCCAGCCCGGCGAGCGACAGCCGGTGCGACACGATCTGACGGCTGCGCCGCTCCACCGCGTTCGCCGACCAGAGCGCGCCGGCATAGCTCAGGGCACCGGCGGCGGCAAAGGCCGCGATGGCAATCAGGGTCTGTGTGTGGCGCATGGGCCGGGGTCGTCTCCGTAGGCGGCTGACCCTCCTTAAGCGGCCCGTCGCCGGGGATCAATCTAAGGAGCCGTGAAATCTGCCCCTTCCGGCAGGTGTTACCATTCCCCGGCATGCGCAGGCGGCAGACCGCCGATCCCGGGGGCCGGGCGGCCGGTCAGACCAGCGCCGCCAGCAGCAGCGCCGCCGCCGGGATCAGCCCGGCATCGCGGTTGGCCCGGAACAGCTTCAGGCAGGTCACGGGGTTGTCGATATCGAGCTGGGTCAGCTGCCAGGCGAGGTGCCAGCCAAGCCCCCAGGCCCCGACCAGCGCCAGCGTCATCGACAGCGCCGAGATCTTCGGCGTCAGCGCCGCGATCATCGCAAGACTCATGAGAAGGACGGCGAGAACGGCGAAGACCCGCAGCCACCAGATCGTGTCCGAGCCGAAGAGCCGCGCGGTGGATTTCACCCCGATCAGCGCGTCGTCCTCCTTGTCCTGATGGGCGTAGATCGTGTCGTAGAACAAGGTCCAGGCGATCCCGGCAAGGTAGAGCGTGATCGACGGCCCCCCGATGCGGCCGGTATGCGCCGTCCAGGCCAGCAGCGCGCCCCAGTTGAAGGCCAGGCCCAGGAAGACCTGCGGCCACCAGGTGAAGCGCTTGGCGAATGGATAGATCGCCACCAGCACCAGCGAGGCCACCCCCATCAGCACCGCCGCGCGGTTGAAGGTCAGCAGGATCAGGAAGGCCACCAGCGCCTGCGCCACCATCCAGCCCATCGCCTGCGCGGTCGTCACCTGTCCCGAGGGGATCGGGCGGGATCGCGTTCGCGCCACCTGCGCGTCGATGTCGCGGTCGGTGATGTCGTTCCAGGTGCAGCCCGCGCCCCGCATCAGCCAGGCGCCGGCGGCGCAACCGATGGCGATCCAGACGTCGCGCCCCTGCAACCCGATCGGATCGGCCGCTGCGGCCAGCATCACGCCCCACCAGCACGGCAGCAGCAGAAGCCATGTACCGATCGGCCGGTCGGCCCGCGAAAGCCGCAGATAGGGCCGCGCCCAGTCGGGCGCCAGCTGGTCCACCCAGTTGCCGCTCACCGCGTCGGCGACGCCGCCGCCTTGGCTCTCCGGCTCTGGCATTCCCTCGGGCTCGGGCATAGGGTCGGCCTCATGTCGGGGTCGAAAATCAGGCTCTTTGTAGAGCACCCTTTGGGGCCGGGGCAATCGGTTCCGCTGACGCCCGAACAGGCGCATTATCTCTTCATCGTGATGCGGCTCGGCGTCGGGGCGGATCTTCTTGTTTTCAACGGGAAAGACGGCGAGTGGCGCGCCGAGGTCGCCAAGGCCGGCAAGCGCGACGGAAGCCTCGCCTGCCGCGAGCAGACCCGCGTCCTGCGGCCGCCGCCCGACCTCTGGCTTCTCTTCGCGCCGATCAAGAAGGCAAGGACCGACTTCATCGTCGAGAAGGCGGCCGAACTCGGCGCCGCCCGGATTCAGCCCGTGCAGACCGACTTCACCAATTCCGAGCGCATCCGCCGTGACCGGCTGCAGGCCCATGCGGTAGAGGCGGCGGAGCAATGCGGCGGCACCTTCGTGCCCGGGGTGGCCGATCTCGCGCCCCTGTCCCGCCTTCTCGATGACTGGCCCGAGGGGCGCCGCCTCCTCTGGGCGGACGAGGCGCTAGCCGGCCCGGCGGAGACCCTGGCGGGCCTCGCTCCCGGCCCCTGGGCGATCCTCATCGGCCCCGAGGGCGGGTTTTCCGAGGCCGAGCGCACGCGGCTTCGCGCGGCCCCCTTCGTCACGCCCGTCAGCCTTGGCCCGCGCATCCTGCGCGCCGATACCGCCGCCGTCGCCGCCCTTGCCCTCTGGCAGGCCGCGCTTGGCGACTGGAAGGGCTGAGGCCGATGTCCAGCTTCCTGCGCCCGGAGGCCGTCGCCACCCTGCACCGTTGGCGCGAGGTGATCATCGCCGCCGGGATCACCGCGCTCGGCGCCTGGATCTACACCCAGGGCGGCTTTCTGTTCGCCGGGATCGGGATCCTGACCGCCGGTCTCGGCGCGCTTCTGGGCGTGCTGGGCCTGCGCCGGATGCGATTCCGCCGCGAGGTCTCCGACCCCGGCATCGTCCGGGTGGTGGAAGGCCAGATCACCTACATGGGCCCGACCGAGGGCGGCTTCGCCGGTCTCTCCCTGATCTCCGAGATCGCGCTGATGACGCGGAACGGGCGGCGCGTCTGGCGGCTGTCGCAGTCCGAGGCGCCGACGCTCTACATCCCCACCGCCGCCGAAGGGGCAGAGGCGCTCTTCGACACCTTCGCGGGCCTTCCCGGCCTCGACAGCGCCCGGATCCTCGACGCGATCGAGGGCCCGGCCGAGATGCCCCGCATCGTCTGGCGCAGGCCCGCCGGCTCCCGGATCGGCCATCGCAGGCCCGGCGCCCGCAGCTGAACCGCGCCCTGACGCAGCGGCGCGGCACACCTGCGGCCCTTCATCCGCAGGCCCGCCTCTTGACTTGCCCTGCCCCGCGCTACAGGTCTTGCGCCGGACAGCGCAGCAGAGATCGGAGCCCAGATGTCAATTCCCCAATCCGGCGGCGGGCCGATCGAGCATTACGGCCAGCTGGCCGAATACCTGGCCTCGGGCTGCAAGCCGAAGGCTGATTGGCGCATCGGCACCGAGCATGAGAAATTCGGCTATGTCGCCGCGACGCTCGAACCGCTGCCCTATGACGGGCCCTGCTCCATCAAGGCCATGCTGGAAGGCCTGCGCGACGAGTTCGACTGGGCCCCGGTGACCGAGGGCGGCAACATCATCGGCCTCTCCTATCCCGACGGCTCCAACATCTCGCTGGAACCCGGTGGGCAGCTGGAACTGTCTGGCGCGGCGCTGGAGACGATCCACCAGACCTGCGACGAGGTGAACGAGCATCTGCGCGAGGTCCGCACCATCGCCGACCGCATCGGCGCGCGCTTCATCGGTCTTGGTGCGGCGCCGGTCTGGACGCATGACGAGATGCCGCTCATGCCGAAGGGCCGCTACAAGCTGATGGATGCCTATATGCCGACCGTCGGCACCCATGGCACCCAGATGATGCGGCGAACCTGCACCGTGCAGGTGAACCTCGATTTCGCCTCCGAGGCGGACATGGTGCAGAAGCTGCGCGTCGCGCTGTCGCTGCAGCCGGTCGCCACCGCGCTCTTCGCCAACTCACCCTTCTTTGAGGGCAAGCCCAACGGCCACAAGTCCTGGCGCTCGCGGATCTGGCGCGACCTCGACGCCAGCCGCACCGGCATGCTGCCCTTCGTCTTCGAGGACGGCATGGGGTTCGAGCGCTACGTCGACTATGCGCTCGACGTGCCGATGTACTTCGTCTACCGCGACGGCACCTACATCAACGCGCTCGGCCAGTCCTTCCGCGACTTCCTCAAGGGCGAACTGCCGGCGCTGCCGGGCGAGAAGCCGACGCTCTCGGACTGGGCGGACCATCTGACCACGATCTTCCCCGAGGCGCGGATCAAGAAATACATGGAGATGCGCGGTGCCGACGGCGGACCGTGGCGCAGGCTCTGCGCGCTGCCGGCGCTCTGGGTCGGCCTCCTCTACGACCAGTCCGCGCTCGACGCCGCCTGGGACCTCGTCAAGCACTGGGACAATGAGACGCGCGAGGCGCTCCGCACTGCCGCCTCCGTCGATGCGCTGCAGGCGGAAACGCATGGCGTGAAGATGCTCGATCTCGCCCGCGAGGTGGTGAATATCGCCGAGGCTGGGCTGAAGGCCCGCGCGCGCCCCGGCGCGGGCGGCCTGCTGCCGGACGAGACGCATTTCCTCAACGCGCTGAAGGACAGCGTGGAAACCGGGCGCAGCCCGGCCGACGAGCTTCTGGCCCATTATAACGGCGACTGGAACGGCGACCTGAGCCGGATCTACGCCGACTACAGCTACTGATCGGCTTAAGCGGACGCGCCCGGCGATGCCGGGCCGTCCGGGCCGGCGCCATGGGCATTGGCCGGCCCGCTGGCCTGGATGAAGAAGATCAACAGCACCAGCCAGCCCAGGAACGGGATGATGGCCAGCAGAAGCCACCAGCCGGAATGCCCGGTGTCATGCAGCCGTCGCACCGCCACCGCGAGCTGCGGCAGGAAAAGCGCCAGCCCGACGATCCAGGCGAGCCCGCCCCCCGGCGCGTAGATCGACCAGTAATGCCCGCCCCAGCCCATCGGGCCGGGATGGTGGTATGCGCCCTCGCGCATCACCGCGAAGGGCACGCCGAACAGGATACGGTCGATCCATCGAGCCACCGCCTTCGCGATCACGCAGAACAGGAAGAACCACCAGAACTCGGGCCGTCCGGCGCGGCCCTGGAACCCGACGTAGCGCGCGAAGCAGCTGCGTATCGCATCCTGAAAGGTCATGTCGTCCCCCTCAGCTGGTTTTCTGTCCGATCGTCGGTTCGGTCCCCGCCTTCAGGCGGCGCAGGTTCCCGGCATGGCGGATGTAGATCAGCACGGTCAGTACAACGACGAGGGTGAGCGTCCGCCCGTCGCTGAAAAGAAACACCCAGGCGCTGCTCAAGGCGGCCGCCATCAAGGCCGCGAGCGAGGAAATGCGCCCGACCAGCGCCACCACCAGCCAGGTCGCGCAGGCGGCAAGCCCGACCGGGAAGGCCAGCGCGAGCAGGACGCCGAGGAAGGTCGCAACCCCCTTGCCGCCCTTGAAGCCAAGGTAGACCGGGAAGATATGGCCGACGAAGGCCGCAAGGCCCGCGACCTGCGCGGCATCCTCGCCCAGTGCGTAGCGCGCGATCAGCACCGCCGCCGCACCCTTGCCTGCGTCGAGGATCAGCGTCAGCGCGGCCGCCGGCTTGCTGCCGGTCCGCAGCACATTCGTCGCCCCGATGTTGCCGGAACCGACCTTGCGCAGATCGCCAAGACCCATCGCCCGGCTGATCAGCATCCCGAAGGGCACCGCGCCCAGCAGGTAGGCCAGCACCGCGACCAGCGCGAGGACCTGCCAGCCATGGGTGATATCAGGCATCGCGCACCTCCGCCCCGAAGACCTGCCGCCCACCAACGTAGGTTGCAAGCACCTTACCCTCCATCCGCGCGCCGTCAAACGGTGTGTTCTTGGACTTCGACGCCAGCATCGTGAACCGGTCCAGCACGAAGGGCGCATCCGGATCGAACAGCACCAGATCCGCCGGCGCGCCCGCGGCCAGTCGCCCGCCAGGCAGGCCCAGCCGCTTCGCGGGGTTCAGGCTCATCGCCCGGAACAGCTGCGCCAGCCCCATCGTGCCGTCGTGATAAAGCCGCATCGCGGCCGGCAGCAGCGTCTGCAGCGCCACGGCGCCGGCGGCGGCCTCCTCGTAGGGCAGGCGCTTGGATTCCTCGTCCTGCGGCGTGTGCATCGAGCAGAGGATGTCGATCAGGCCGGAGGCCAGCGCCTCCGCCACCGCCTTGCGGTCGTCCTCGGACCGCAGTGGCGGGGTCAGCTTGAAGAAGGTGCGGTAATCGCCGACGTCGAACTCGTTCAGCGTGACATGGTGGATCGAAACGCCCGCCGTCACGTCAAAGCCGTTCGCCTTCGCCCGCTCCAGCGCCGGAAGCGTCCGCGCACAGGTGACCTGGTCGAAGTGGTAGCGCGCGCCGGTCATCTCGACCATCGCCATGTCGCGGTCGAAGCCCATCCGCTCAGCCATCGGGCTGACGCCCGGCAGGCCGCGGAGCGAGGCGAACTTGCCCGAGGTCACGGCGGCGCCCTTCGAAAGCCCCGGATCCTGGGCATGCCCGATCACCAGCGCGCCGAGGCTGCGGGCGTAGCTCAGGCAGCGCGACAGCACCTTGGTATCGGCCACGACATGGTCGCAGTCGGTGAAGGCCACCGCCCCGGCATCGAGAAGGAAGCCGATCTCGGTCATCTCCCGCCCCTCGCGACCCTTGGTCAGCGCCGCCATGTGGCGGATGTTGACGGGCGAAGCCCCGGCCGCCCTGCGGGTGACGAATTCAAGGCTTTCGGGGTTGTCGATCGCGGGCAGGGTATCGGGGCGCGTGATGATCGTGGTGACGCCCCCGGCTGCGGCGGCAAGGCCGGCGGAGCGGAAGCTCTCCTTGTGCCGCTCGCCCGGCTCGCCGACTTTCACGCCCAGATCGACGATCCCGGGCGCAAGGCATTTGCCGCTGCAGTCGATGACGCGGCCATCCTCGGCCACCTCGCCCACCGCGGCGATCAGGCCGCCGGAGATGGTCAGACCGCCCGGCCGCTCCTCGCCCGTTTCCGGATCGATCAGCCGGGCGTTGATGAAGGTGATCGTGTCGTTCTCTGCCGTCATGCCGTCCCCGCCTGCACACTCCGCATCAGCGCCTGCACCGCCCGCGCGTCTTCCAGATAATCGAAGCTCGCCCGCGCCGCCCCCGGTGCCGTGCGCGAGCCGGTGAAGCCGAGGCTCGGCCAGGGCCCGGGCACGAGGTCGACCTTCGTCGAGGCGTCGATCCGCCACTCCCGAAGGCGCCGCCAGCCCAGCAGGTTCGTGGCGATGAAGGCCCGCCGCGTCGTCAGGCTGTAATGCGTGTTCCGCCGCTTCCAGCAGTCGAGGAAATAGCGCCCCCCGGCCAGGTTCGCCCCGACCACGAGGAAGACCAGCGCCACCAGCGGAAAGAGGATCCCCTGCGGCCCGTCCGCGACGGCCCCCATGCCCTGCCAGAGGAAGAACAGCGCGAAACCCGCGAAGGCCACGCCGAAAACGGTCTGGCCGATCTCGAAACCATCGAAATGCAGCGCCCCGTCCGGCTGGCCCTGCCAGAGCACCCGCTCGCCGGGCTCCAGAACCCCTTCCCAGCCGGGCGCCGTCACACCATCACCCCCGCCGCTGCCCGCCCCCGCTCGGCTTTGAGGTTGCGCGCCAGCAGGTCCATCGCGGCCATCCGCACCGCCACGCCCATCTCCACCTGCTCCTGGATGACCGAGCGGTTGATGTCGTCGGCAAGCGTGCCGTCGATCTCCACGCCGCGGTTCATCGGGCCGGGATGCATCACGATCGCATCGGGCTTGGCATGGGCGAGCTTCTCCGCGTCGAGGCCGTAGCGGTAGAAATATTCCCGTTCCGAGGGGATGAAGCCGCCGTCCATCCGCTCCTTCTGGAGGCGCAGCATCATCACCACGTCCGCCCCTTCAAGGCCCGCCTTCATGTCATCGTAGATCTCGCAGCCGAACTCGCCCACGCCGGCGGGCATCAGCGTCGGCGGGCCGATCAGGCGGATCCGGTTCTCCATCTTGCCGAGCAGCAGCAGGTTCGACCGCGCCACCCGCGAATGGGCGATGTCGCCGCAGATCGCCACGGTCAGCCGCTGCAGCCGGCCCTTGCGCCTGCGGATCGTCAGCGCGTCCAGCAGCGCCTGCGTCGGATGCTCGTGCCTGCCGTCGCCCGCGTTCAGCACGGCGCAGTTCACCTTCTCCGCCAACAGCGCCACCGCACCGGAATTCTGGTGGCGCACCACCAGCAGGTCGGGGTGCATCGCGTTCAGCGTCAGCGCCGTGTCGATCAGCGTCTCGCCCTTCTTCACGCTCGACTGCGAGACTGCCATGTTCATCACATCGGCGCCCAGCCGCTTGCCCGCGATCTCGAAGGAGGACTGGGTCCGCGTCGAAGCCTCGAAGAACATGTTGATCTGGGTCATCCCCGCCAGCGCATCGGTGCGCTTGATGGTGCGGCGGTTCAGATCGACATAGCTGTCGGCAAGATCGAGAAGGGTACGGATCTCGTCCGGCTGAAGCTGCTCGATGCCCAGCAGGTGGCGCGCTCGGAACGTCATGGCCCCTCCGTCGTTTCGCAGGCTTATAGGAAGCGGCGCGGATCGGGGCAAGGGCGGCGGCGGGCGCGCGTGCTTCAGCGCAATTCCCTTTGCCCGCGATCCGCACTACCTTCGCCGCCATGGACCCGAATTCCGAGACTCACGCCGCCCTTGCCGCCCTCGCCTGGCAGATCGAGCTCGGCGCGGACGAGGCGATCTCGGAGACGCCAATCAACCGTTTCGAGCTGCCCGCGGCGGAGCCCCGGCCCGCGGCCGCCGCCCCGGCCGCCCCGCGCAACGCGCCCGATCCGGCGCAGCCCGCGCCCGCCTCCGCGTCCCCCGCCTTCGTGCCGGCTCAGCCCGCCGCCGGCCCCGACCCGGCCGAGGTGGCCGAGGCCGCCGCCCGGGCCGCCGGAACCCTCGAGGCGCTGGCCGAGGCAATCGCGGCCTTCGACCTCTGCGAGCTGAAGCGCGGCGCGCGCAACACCGTGGTCTCAGACGGCAACCCCAAGGCCCGGCTGATGATCATCGGCGAGGCCCCGGGCCGCGACGAGGACCTGCAGGGCCGCCCCTTCGTCGGCCGGGCCGGGCAGTTGCTGGACCGGATGCTCGGCGCCATCGGCCTGTCCCGTAACGCACCGGATGCCGAACACGCCGCCTATATCACGAACGTCATGTTCTGGCGCCCGCCCGGCAACCGTGACCCCTCGCCGGAGGAACTCTCGATGCTCCTGCCCTTCACCAGAAGGCATATCGAGCTCGCGGCCCCCGACGTGCTGATCCTGATGGGCAACACCCCCTGCGGCGCGCTTCTGGGCCGGCGCGGAATCCTGCGCCTTCGCGGCACCTGGGCCGAGGTGATGGGCCGCCCCGTGCTGCCGATGACCCACCCGGCCTACCTGCTGCGCAACCCCGCCGCCAAGCGCGAGGCCTGGGCCGACCTCCTCGCCGTTCAGGCCAAGCTTCGGGAACTCGCATGAGCATCGACGAAACCAAGGATTTCATCCCCGTCCGCATCGCTGTCCTCACCGTCTCCGACACGCGGAGCGAGGCGGACGACCGCTCTGGCACGACACTGGTCGAGAGGCTGGAAGCAGCGGGCCATATCCTCGCCGCCCGCGCCATCGAGAAGGACGAGCGCGCCGCCATCGCCGCACGCCTCCGCGCCTGGATTGCCGATCCGGGGATCGACGTGGTGATCTCGACCGGCGGCACCGGCCTGACCGGCCGCGACGTGACGGTAGAGGCGCATCGCGACGTCTACGAGAAGGAGATCGAGGCCTTTGGCACTGTCTTCACGCTGGTCTCGATGCAGAAGATCGGAACCTCCGCCGTGCAGTCCCGCGCCACGGGCGGGGTTGCGGGGGGCACATATCTCTTCGCGCTGCCCGGCAGCCCCGGCGCCTGCCGCGACGCCTGGGACGAGATCCTGAAATTCCAGCTCGACTACCGCCACCGGCCCTGCAACCTCGTCGAGATCCTGCCCCGCCTCGAAGAACACAAGCGCCGGAAGTAGCCCGGCGCCGGTTGATCCGGCTGATGTCTGCCCGGCGGATGCATGATCGGCACCGGCCCCCCCGTTTGGGGAAGCGCAAGCTTTTCGGGGGGGAGCCGGGCCGTCGCCGGGAGGTCGCCCTCCCGGATCCCGCTTACTTGCCGCCTCCCAGACCGTGGACGTAAAGCGCGACGGCGCGGATATCCGCCTCGCTCAACTTGTGGTTCCAGGAGGGCATCACCCCGGCCCGGCCGTAGGTAATCGTCTTGGTCAGCGTCGCCTGGTCGCCGCCGTAAAGCCAGATCGCGTCGGTCAGGTTCGGCGCGCCCATGTCGACGTTGCCCTTGCCGTCGGCGCCGTGGCAGGCGGCGCAGTTGGCGGCGAAGACCTTGGCGCCGGCCGTGGCCTTGGCGGCGTCTGCCTTCTGGCCGGAGATCTGCAGCACGTATTGCACGACGTTCGCGATCTCTTCCGGGTTCAGCGTCGCCCCCCAGGCCGGCATCTCCGGCGCAGGCCGCGTGTCGGGGTCGGTCGGGCTGCGGACACCGTGCAGGATCGTGGTGTAGATCGCGTTGATCGTGCCTCCATGAAGCCAGTCGTCATCCAGCAGGTTCGGATAGCCCGGATTGCCCGCCGCGCCGGCGCCGTGGCACTGGACGCAGTTGGTGCGGAACACCGCGGCACCCGCCGAATTGGCGTATTGCATCAGTGTCGCGTCATCCTTGACCTTGTCGAGCGGTGTGGCGTCAAGCTTGGTCTGCAGCGGTGCAAGCTGCTTGTTCCAGGCCGCGATCTGCTGCGCCTCCGCCCCGCGGCTCGACCAGCCGAGGACGCCGGGTGTGGCCCGATGCACCAGCGGCCATGCCGGGTAGAGGATCGTGTAGACGACCGCGAAAAGGATGGTGGCGTAGAAGGTGTAAAGCCACCATTTCGGCAGCGGGTTGTTCAGCTCCTCCACCCCGTCCCAGGAATGGCCGGTGGTTCCGACCTCGTCGGCGCCGTGGCCGTGATGCTTGTCGTTGCTCATCTTTCGGCCTCCTCAGGATCCGCGGGCGTCGCTGGCGGGACGATCCTCGTTGCGGAAGATCGACCGCGCCGCCTCGTCCTGGCCGCGCTTGTTGCTTGGCCAGAAGGCCCAGATGACCGCCGCCACGAAGACGGTGAACAGGAACACCAGCGCCCAGCTGAGCGCAAAGGCCTGCATGCTTTCGAACTTTTCCATCGCTGCCTCCTACCGGCTCTGATCCGGCGTGAAGGTCGAGAAATCGACCATGGTTCCAAGGACCTGCAGATAGGCGATCAGCGCGTCCATCTCCGAGATCCCGGGCTTGCCGTCGAAGTTGCGCACGTTGACCTTCGCGCCATAGCGCTTCTGCAGGCCGGAGGGGTCGACGGCGGGATCGTCCTGCGCCTCGAAATCGGCGCGGGCGTTGGCGATCTCGTCGGCCGTGTAGGGCACGCCCACCTCCTTGTTCGTGCGCATCAGGTCGGCCACGTACTTGCCGTCGATCATCGTATTCGACAGGAAGCCGAACTTCGGCATGATCGATTCCGGCACCACCGATTGCGGGTTGGTCAGGTGGTCGACGTGCCAGTGGTCGGAATAGCGCCCGCCGACGCGGGCGAGGTCCGGCCCCTGCCGCTCGGATCCCCACTGGAACGGATGGTCGTACATCGATTCCGCGGCGAGGCTGTAATGGCCGTAACGCTCCACCTCGTCCCGCATCGGCCGGATCATCTGGCTGTGACAGTAGAAGCAGCCCTCGCGGATGTAGATCATCCGGCCGGTCAGCTCGAGCGGGGTGTAGGGCCTCACGCCCGTCACCTTCTCGATCGTGTTGTTGAGGTAGAAGAGCGGGACGATCTCCACCAGCCCGCCGATCGTCACCACGAGGAAGGCGAGGATCAGCAGAAGCGTGGCGTTCGTCTCGATCTTCTTGTGTTTGTCCAGGAATGCCATGTGCGTTGCCCCCTCACTCGGCCGGAACGGCCGCGGGGCTCGCCGCCTTCTCAGGCGACGACGTCACGGTCTTCCAAAGGTTGTAGGCCATGATGAACCCGCCGGTCAGGTACATCCCCCCGCCCACGGCACGGGTCACCAGCATCGGGAAACGCGCGGCGACCGTGTCGGCAAAGGAGTTCACCAGGTAGCCCTGGGCATCGACCTCGCGCCACATCAGGCCTTCCATGATGCCCGACACCCACATCGAGGCGGCGTAGAGCACGATCCCGATGGTGGCGAGCCAGAAGTGCCAGGAGACGAGGCGCAGCGAATAGAGCCGTTCCTTGTTCCACAGCCGCGGCGTGAGGAAATAGAGAGCGCCGAAGGTGATCATCCCGTTCCAGCCGAGGGCGCCGGAATGGACGTGGCCGATCGTCCAGTCGGTGTAGTGCGACAGCGCGTTCACGGTCTTGATCGACATCATCGGGCCTTCGAAGGTCGACATGCCGTAAAATCCGATGGAGACGACCATCATCCGCATGATCGGGTCGGTGCGCAGCTTGTCCCAGGCGCCCGAAAGCGTCATCAGCCCGTTGATCATGCCGCCCCAGCTGGGCATCCAGAGCATGATCGAGAACACCATCCCGAGGGTCGAAGCCCAGTCCGGCAGCGCCGTGTAATGCAGGTGGTGCGGACCGGCCCAGATGTAGAGGAAGATCAGCGCCCAGAAGTGGATGATCGACAGCTTGTAGCTGTAGACCGGCCGTTCCGCCTGCTTCGGCACGAAGTAATACATCATGCCCAGGAAGCCCGCGGTCAGGAAGAAGCCCACCGCGTTATGGCCGTACCACCACTGCACCATCGCGTCCTGAACACCGGAGAAGACCTGCACGGACTTCGATCCGAAGATGGAGACCGGCAGCGACAGGTTGTTGAAGACGTGCAGCATCGCGATCGTCACGATGAAACTCAGGTAAAACCAGTTCGCGACGTAGATGTGGGGTTCCTTGCGCTTGATGATCGTGCCGAGGAACACTGCGAGATAGGCCAGCCAGACGATCGTCAGCCAGAGGTCCATGTACCATTCCGGCTCGGCGTATTCCTTGGCCTGGGTGATGCCCATGACGTAGCCGGAGGCCGCCAGCACGATGAAGAGGTTGTAGCCCCAGAACACGAACCAGGCGGTATTGCCGCCCCAGAGCCGTGCGGCCGACGTGCGCTGCACGACATAGAACGAGGTGGCGATCAGCGCGTTGCCACCGAAGGCGAAGATCACCGCCGAGGTATGCACCGGCCTGAGCCGGCCGAAGTTCATGTAACCGTCGGCCCATGTGAAGTTCAGCGAGGGAAAGGCAAGCTGGCTCGCGATGAACACGCCCGCGAGAAATCCGACGATACCCCAGAACATGGTTGCGATCACGCCGGCGCGGATGACGTCGTCCATGTACTCGTTCGTCGGGATCGGTTTCGGCTCGTCCGTCCGGCGGATCTGCCAGACGAAGACGCCGGCCGCCACGACCATGATGAGCAGGGCGTGAACCTCGTAGCCGAAGTCACGCGCGAAATTGGCGGCGATCGCGGCGCAGAGCGCGATCACGCCAAGCGCGATCAGTTTCAGGTATTCCCACATTCTGTGTCCCTCGTCTGTTCACGAAATGAATCGCCACACTCGCGATCCCGTGATCCTCCTGCTTGTGCAAAGGGACCGGTCGGCATGCCTTGATCCATGTCAAGATCGCGTGAACAGAGGGTTGATCTCGGTCAAAGCGTCCTTTTGTTTCAGCACATAAGGTCAGTTTGTCACACCAAACCGGGAGAGCGTTGATGGCCTACAAATCGCTGATGACCGTGCTCACGAATGCGGAGGCGATGGAGGCAACCCTTTCGGCCGCCGTCGAGCTGGCCCGCCACGAGGATGCCCATCTGGAGGTGCTATGCCTCGGCATCGACCGCACCCAGGCCGGGTATTACTACGCCGGCGCCGCGATCGTGCTGCAGCAGGAGATGCTCGAACGCGCCGAGGAAGACGCCCGCAAGCTGGACGCGAAAGTGCAGGAGGTGCTGGGGCGCGAGGACATCCGCTGGTCCTCCGAGGCGGCGGTGGCGCAGCTCGGCGGGCTGAACGGCCTCGTCGCCGTGCGCGCCCGGTTCAACGACATGGTGATCCTGCCCAAGCCCTTCGGCGAACACCGCAGTCAGGAAGACGAGGCGATCATCGAGGCGGCGATCTTCGAGGGCCAGACCCCGGTGCTCGTGCTGCCGGAGGGGGGCCTCGGCGCCCGGATCGGCTCGCGCGTCGTCGTGGCCTGGAACGAGTCGAGCGAAGCCTTGAACGCGGTGCGCCAGGCGCTGCCGCTGCTCCGCTCCGCCGACAGCGTGAACATTGCCGTGGTCGATCCGTCGCGCCACGGCCCGGAACGCTCCGACCCCGGCGGTCCGCTCAGCCAGATGCTCGCCCGTCACGGCGTGCGGACGGAGGTCTCGGTTCTGGCCAAGACCCTGCCCAAGGTTTCAGAGGTGCTCCTGCGTCACGTCCACGACCAGGAGGCGGACCTGCTCGTGATGGGCGCCTACGGCCATTCCCGCTTCCGCGAGGCGATCCTCGGCGGGGCGACCCGTGCGATGCTGGAACAGACCGACGTGCCGGTGTTCATGGCCCATTGATGGTAAGCTCTGGTCGGCCCCTGCCGGGGCCGGCCGGCGCGGCGAGGCCTCAGACCACGAGGCCGCCGTCTGTATCGTCGCCCGCCTCTTCCAGCAGCCGGTCGAGATCCGGCACCAGCACATGCCGCTTGCCTTCCAACTCGATCACCCCGTCGCGGCGCAGCGCCGAGATCTGCCGGCTGACCGTCTCAAGCGTCAGGCCTAGGTAATCGGCCATCGCCTCGCGCGTCAGCGGTAGGTCGAAGACCAGGGGCGCCTTGCCGCCCTTGAGCCGCAGCGCCGCGTCGCGCCGGCCGATGATCGCCATCAGGCTCGCGATCTTCTCGCGCGCGGTCTTTCGGCCCAGCAGCAGCATCCATTCCCGCGCCGCGTCCAACTCGTCCAGCGTCATCTCCAGCAGCCGCTGGCCGACGTGCGGCGTCCGCACCATCATCTCCTCGAACGGCTTGCGGCGGAAGCAGCACATGACCAGGTCGGTCGTCGCGGTCACGTCGTAGGGGGCCGAATCGCGCCCCGGCCGGCCGACGAAGTCCGACGGCAGCAGCAGGCCTACCATCTGGCGACGCCCATCCTCCATCGTCTGCGTCAGCGTGGCGATGCCAGTCACGACCGAGGCGACGAAATCCATCCGGTCGCCGGACCAGATCACCGTCTGCCCGGCCTCGAAGCTCCGGTAGAACTTCATCGTTTCGAGCAGATCGAGTTCGTCCCCGTCGCAGCGCGCACAGACGGCCCTGTGCCGAATCGGGCAGCTCCCGCAATTCTGCGGGTTGAAACGAGTATCATTGAGATCCATGCGGACGATCCACTTTGATCTGCATCATAGCAGCCCCAAACCCAGCACCTACAACCTACGGAAATGAACACTGAACCGCAACTTGTCCAATTCGGGCTCTTCGATGCCCGCGTCCCCCGATACACGAGCTATCCGACCGCACCGCACTTCGCGGGCAACGTGGATGCCGCGCTTTACGGGGAGTGGATTTCGGCTATCCCCGCGGGTAGCCGGATCTCCCTTTACATGCATGTGCCCTTTTGCAGAAGGCTTTGCTGGTTCTGTGCCTGCCGCACGCAGGGCACCGCGTCCGACGACCCGGTGATCGCCTATGCGCAGACCCTCAAGGCCGAGATCGCGCTGCTGAAGGACCGCCTCGCCCCCGGCGTCACCTTGTCGCGGCTGCACTGGGGCGGCGGCACGCCCACGCTGATGCCCGCCGCCCTGATCGAAGAGATCGCGGGCGCGACCCTGGAAGCGATTCCCCTCGCCCCCGCCGGCGAGTTCTCGGTGGAGATCGACCCCGGCGAGATCGACGCGCCGCGCCTCGACGCGCTGCGGGCGGCCGGGATGAACCGCGCCTCTGTCGGCGTGCAGGATTTCGACCCCGAGATCCAGAAGACCATCGGCCGCGAACAGAGCTACGATCTGACCCGCGACGTGATCGATGAGATCCGCGCCCGCGGCGTCACCAGCCTCAACGCCGACATCCTCTACGGCCTGCCGCACCAGACGCCGGAACGGCTGGCGGATTCGGTGCAGAAGCTTTTGTCGCTCTCGCCCGACCGGGTGGCGCTCTACGGCTATGCCCACGTGCCCTGGATCGCGCGGCGGCAGGTGATGATCCCGTCCGACACCCTGCCCCGGCCGGAGGAGCGGCTGGCGCTCTTCGAGACCGCCCGAAAGCTCTTCCTCTGGGACGGCTACCGCGAGATCGGGATCGACCATTTCGCCCGGCCCGAGGACGGGCTGGCCATCGCCCACGCCACCGGCCGGCTCCGGCGCAATTTCCAGGGCTATACCGACGACACGGCCGAGGTATTGGTCGCCCTAGGCGCCTCCGCCATCGCGCGCTTCCCGCAGGGCTATGCCCAGAACGCGCCACGCACCTCGGACCATGTGAAAGCGATCCGCGAGGGCCGCTTCTCCACCGCGCGCGGCCATGCCTTCACCGCCGAGGACCGCATCCGCGGCCGCATCATCGAGGCGCTCATGTGCGATTTCCGCGTCTCAAGTGCCGAAATCATCCGCGACTACGGCGCCACGCCCGAAGCACTCGCCGCGATGTACGACCGGGCACTGGCCGCCTTTCCCGGGATGCTGGAGATCACCCCCGACGGCCTCGCCATCCCTCAGCGCGCCCGCCCGCTTACCCGGATGATCGCGCGCAGCTTCGATGCCTACGATCTGTCGAAGGCCGGCCATTCCAGCGCGATCTAGGCCCGCCGAACTCGCCGTTCGCGGAACAGCGTGAAAAGGCCGGTGGCGATCACCACCGCCGCGCCCACCAGCGTCAGCGGTCCCGGCCACTGGTCGAAGACGAGCCAGCCGAGCGCGATGGCCCAGACGAGCGAGGTGTAGCGGAACGGCGCCACGAAGCCGACTTCGCCCACCCGCATCGCGCTGACCGCCGCGATATAGCCCACCACGAGGCAGGCGGAGGCGGCCAGAAGTGCCAGCACATCCGCCCCGCTCACCGGAGGCCAGCCGCCGGCATAGGGCGCGGCCAGCGCCGAGAAAAGCGTCACCGCCGTCGCCGAATAGACCGCGACGACGATCGAGGGCACCGCCCGCGACACCCGGCGCGAGGCGATGTCGCGCAACACGACCGAGGCCACGGCACCAAGCGCCAGCAGCGACCAGCGGTCGAACCCCGCGGTGCCGGGCCGGATGATCAGCATCACGCCCGCGAAGCCCACCAGGATCGCGCCAGCCCGGCGCCAGCCGATCGGCTCGCCCAGAAACAGTGCCGCTGCCAGCGTCACCGCAAGCGGCAGCGACTGCATGACGGCCGAGATATTGGCAAGCGGCATGTGCTTCAGCGCGTAAAGGAAGGTCGCTGTGCTCAGGATCTCGCCCAGGCAGCGCAGCGTCACCGTCACCGCGTCGCCGCGCGCCATGGTCAGCTTCAGGGTGCCGCGCTGCCAGGCGATCAGCGCCAGAGCCAGGATGACCGGCGGCCCCCGCAGTGCCGCCGCCTCGAAGGTCGGCAGATGCTCCGTCACGGCCTTCATGAAGCTGTCGTTCAGCGTAAAGGCGGCCATGGATAGGCACATGTAGATTGCGCCGCGCGCATTGTCGCCCATGGCCGTCCCCTCCCGCCTGCCGGGCAGAGCTAGCAGCAGGCGGGGCGAAGCGCCAGAAGCTCTTCCGCGGTGAAGGGAAAATGCGCCGCGACGGCGCGGGCGATGGCTTCGGGGCCCATCTTCTCCTTCACCCCGCTGGCATGTGGTGCGCTGTCGTTGTCGGTATGGACGGTGCGCAGGAAGGCCGGGGTCTCGGCATCGGTGAAGGTGGTGAAGAACTGCGGCAGCAGCCGGTGGTTCCGCCGGAAGATGTTCTCGCGCCCCGCCACCGGCGCCACCATGGCCAGGCCTATCCCCAGTGGCAGCTTCTCCACCACGTCGTAAAGCCGGTTCGCCTCTGCCCCGATCTCCAGGAAGAACCCGCGGTTGCACCCGATGACGAAAGGCCGTCCCGGATCCGCCACCCTTTGCAGCCCCTCCGCCTGCCGCCTGAGCCGGGCGACATAGCCGCGGTCGATGGCGTCGTCGTCGTCCAGCCGGAAGCTCACCAGATGGCTTTCACCGCGTCCAATGACCGTATCGAAAGCCGCCTGCGTCGCCGGGTAGTGATGCATCGGCGGAAGCGCCAGCACGCGCGCGCCCGGCAGCTGCGCGGCCCCGGCCTCCAGCCTTGCCCGCGCCTCCGCCGGCAAGGCATCGGAGGTCAGGAAAACGGTCTCGAACCCCGCATCCTCCTGCGCCAGAAGCGAGGGCAGGGTCAGCGCCTCGAAAAGCTGGAACCGCCGGGCAAGCCGCGCAGGATCGAAAAGCTGGGCCGCGCGCGCCTGCGGGTCGTCCGGCCCGCTGCCGAAGCCCGAGAGGCCGGCATAGGAAAACCGGACCAGCCCGACGATCCGGTTTGAATACTCAGCCATCGACACACGCATTCCCTCGTTACGTCGGGCAGGCTACCACGCTCGCCCACACCCCGCCTCCGTTTTTTCCTGGCAAAAATACTCCCGCTGCCCCACCACCCAACGAGGCAGAGGGCCGGGGAACGGGCGTCGGTCCACCCTCAACGAAAAAGGGCCCCCGCTTTCGCGAGGGCCCCCTTATTGTCAGTCAGGAAGGTCTCAGTCCCGGCTTTCCGGGGTATCGACCAGGCCCAGATCGGTCTCCTCTCCGAAGACCTGCGGCTCCGGCGCTTCCAGAGCGGCGGCGGCCTCGGCCTCGGCGCGGCGCGCCTCGATCACCTTCTGGTCGCGCTCGCTGGCGATGCGACGCACCCGGGCGGTGGCGCCACCGGTCCCGGCCGGGATCAGCCGGCCGACGATGACGTTCTCCTTCAGGCCGACGAGCTTGTCGCGCTTGCCCATGACCGAGGCTTCGGTCAGCACGCGCGTCGTCTCCTGGAACGAGGCCGCCGAGATGAACGACCGCGTCTGCAGGCTCGCCTTGGTGATCCCGAGCAGGATCGGCTCAGCCGCCGCCGTGCGCAGACCCTGCGCCTCGGCCTTGGCATTCACCGCCTCCAGCTCGTCCCGGTCGACATGCTCGCCCTTCAGCAGCGTGGTCTCGCCGCTGTCGAGGATCTCCCACTTCTGCAGCATCTGGCGGACGATCACTTCGATATGCTTGTCGTTGATCTTCACGCCCTGCAGCCGGTAGACGTCCTGCACCTCGTCGATCATGTAGTTGGCAAGCGCCTCGACCCCCATGATCCGCAGGATGTCGTGCGGCGCCGGATTGCCGTCCATGACGTAGTCGCCCTTCTGGACGAAGTCGCCATCGACCACCGGGATATGCTTGCCCTTCGGCACCATGTATTCGACAGGCTGCAAGGTTTCATCGGTCGGCTCAATGATGATCCGCCGCTTGTTCTTGTAGTCCTTGCCGAACCGCACGTAGCCGTCGTGCTCGGCGATGATCGCGTGGTCCTTCGGCCGCCGCGCCTCGAAGAGTTCCGCCACCCGCGGCAGACCGCCGGTGATGTCCTTCGTCTTGGCGCCTTCGCGCGGGATCCGGGCCACGACGTCGCCCGCCTTCAGCTCCTGCCCGTCTTCGAGCGACAGAATCGCGTCGACCGACATCGGGTAGGAAATCGGCGCACCGGCCTCGTTCCGCACCGGCTCGCCAGTCGCCGGATCCATGACGATCACTTCCGGCTTCAGGTCGTTGCCCTTCGGCGCCGACCGCCAGTCGGAGACGATCTTCTGCGTCATGCCGGTGGCTTCGTCGGTCTCCTCGCGCACCGAGATGCCCGAGACGAGGTCGACGAACCGCGCCACACCCGCCTTCTCGGCGATGATCGGCAGGGTATAGGGGTCCCATTCGAAGAGCTTGGTGCCCCGCTTCACCGCCTCGCCTTCCTTGACGAAGACCTTGGTGCCGTAGCCGAGCTTGTGGCTCGCCCGTTCCTGGCCGTTCTCGTCGATGATGACGAGCTGCATGTTCCGGCCCATGACGATCTGCTCGCCCGCCGCATTGAGCAGCAGGTTCGCGTTACGGAACTCGATCTTGCCTTCCTGGCTGGCTTCCAGGAACGACTGGCTGCCACCCTGGGCGATACCGCCGATGTGGAAGGTCCGCATCGTCAGCTGGGTGCCCGGCTCACCGATCGACTGCGCCGCGATGATGCCGACGGCTTCGCCGACGTTCACCATCGTGCCGCGGGCAAGGTCGCGCCCGTAGCACATCGCGCAGACGCCCTCTTCCGCGTCGCAGGTCAGCGGCGAGCGGATGCGGATCGAGGCGATGTTCGCCTGGTCGATCTGGTCGGCCTTGCGCTCGTCGATCAGCTCGCCCTGGCTCACGATCACCGTGTCGGTCCCCGGCAGCAGCACGTCATCCGCCGCAACCCGGCCCAGGACACGCTCCGCCAGCGACTGCACCACTTCGCCGTCGTTCACCGCAGCTTCCGCGGTGATGGCGCGGTCGGTGCCGCAGTCGTTGGAGCGCACGATGCAATCCTGCGCCACGTCGACCAGACGACGGGTCAGGTAGCCCGAGTTCGCCGTCTTCAGCGCCGTGTCGGCCAGACCCTTCCGCGCGCCGTGGGTGGAGTTGAAGTACTCCAGCACGGTCAGGCCTTCCTTGAAGTTCGAGATGATCGGCGTTTCGATGATCTCGCCCGACGGCTTGGCCATGAGGCCGCGCATCCCGCCCAGCTGCTTCATCTGCGCAGGCGAACCCCGGGCCCCGGAGTGGGACATCATGTAGACCGAGTTCGGTTCCTTCTCCGCGCCGGCATCGTCGAACCGGACGGCAGAGATTTCCTTCATCATCTCGGCCGCGACGGCATCCGAGCACTTCGACCAGGCATCGACGACCTTGTTGTACTTCTCACCCTGGGTGATCAGGCCGTCCATGTACTGCTGTTCGAATTCCTTCACCTGGTCGCGGACGTCGTTGACGATCGTCCACTTGGTTTCCGGAATCAGCATGTCGTCCTTGCCGAACGAGATGCCCGCCTTGAAGGCCTCCCGGAAGCCCATGCCCATGATCTGGTCGCAGAAGATCACCGATTCCTTCTGGCCGCAGTAGCGGTAGACGGTGTCGATGACGTTCTGGACGTCCTTCTTGCGCAGCAGGCGGTTGACCAGCTCGAACGGCGCCTTGGTGTTCATCGGCAGAAGCGCACCCAGACGGGCCCGGCCGGGCGTCGTCTCGAAGCGCATCATCACCTCGTTGCCTTCCTCGTCGATCTGCTTGATCCGGCACTGGATCTTGGCATGCAGATGGACCTGCCCGGCGGCGAGCGCGAGCTCGACCTCCTCGACATTGGCGAAGACCATGCCTTCGCCCTTCATGCCCTTCCGCTCCATGGTCACGTAGTAGAGACCAAGGACCATGTCCTGCGACGGCACGATGATGGGCGAGCCGTTCGCGGGCGACAGCACGTTGTTGGTCGACATCATCAGCACGCGCGCTTCCAGCTGGGCCTCAAGGCTCAGCGGAACGTGCACGGCCATCTGGTCACCGTCGAAGTCGGCGTTGAAGGCCGAGCAGACGAGCGGGTGCAGCTGGATCGCCTTGCCTTCGATCAGCATCGGCTCGAAGGCCTGGATGCCGAGGCGGTGCAGCGTCGGCGCACGGTTCAGCAGCACCGGATGCTCGCGGATCACCTCGTCGAGGATGTCCCAGACCTCCGGACGCTCCTTCTCGACCAGCTTCTTCGCCTGCTTCACCGTCGAGCTGAGGCCCTTGGCTTCCAGCTTCGAGTAGATGAAGGGCTTGAAGAGCTCGAGCGCCATCTTCTTCGGCAGACCGCACTGGTGCAGCTTCAGCTCCGGCCCGGTCACGATGACCGAGCGGCCCGAGAAGTCCACGCGCTTGCCGAGAAGGTTCTGACGGAACCGGCCCTGCTTGCCCTTCAGCATGTCGGAAAGCGACTTCAGCGGGCGCTTGTTGGTGCCCGTGATGACGCGGCCGCGACGGCCGTTGTCGAAGAGGGCGTCGACGGCTTCCTGCAGCATCCGCTTTTCGTTCCGGACGATGATGTCCGGCGCGCGCAGCTCGATAAGCCGCTTCAGACGGTTGTTCCGGTTGATCACCCGGCGGTAGAGGTCGTTCAGGTCCGACGTGGCGAACCGGCCGCCGTCCAGCGGGACCAGCGGGCGCAGTTCCGGCGGGATCACCGGCAGCACGGTCAGGATCATCCATTCTGGGCGGTTGCCGGATTCGATGAAATGCTCGACGATCTTCAGCCGCTTGATGATCTTCTTCGGCTTCAGCTCGCCCGTGGCTTCCTTCAGGTCCTCGCGCAGCTGCTCGGCGGTCGCATCAAGATCGATGGCCGACAGCATCTCGCGGATCGCTTCCGCGCCGATATTGGCGGTGAAGGCGTCGGCGCCGTACTGGTCCTGCGCGTCGAGGTACTCTTCCTCGGTCATCAGCTGGCCATAGGTCAGGTCGGTCAGACCCGGCTCGATGACCACGTAGTTCTCGAAGTAGAGGATGCGTTCCAGATCGCGCAGCGTCATGTCCAGCATCAGGCCGATGCGGGACGGCAGCGACTTCAGGAACCAGATATGCGCGACCGGGGCGGCGAGCTCGATATGGCCCATCCGCTCGCGGCGCACCTTCTGGAGCGTCACTTCAACGCCGCACTTCTCGCAGACGACGCCGCGATACTTCATGCGCTTGTACTTGCCGCAAAGGCACTCGTAGTCCTTGATCGGCCCGAAGATCCGGGCGCAGAACAGGCCGTCCCGCTCCGGCTTGAAGGTCCGGTAGTTGATCGTCTCGGGCTTCTTGATCTCCCCGTAGGACCACGAGAGGATCCGCTCCGGCGAGGCCAGCGAGATCTTGATCTCGTCAAAGGTCTTCGGCGGGGCCACCGGGTTGAACGGGTTGGTCGTCAGTTCCTGGTTCATGTCCAATTCCTTGAAATGGCGCGAAAAGTCGAAGTGAGTTGCGGGGCGCGGCTAGGCGCGCCCCACGGGGTGGCTCACTCCTCACCCTCCGCATCCAGGAGTTCCATGTTGAGGCCGAGGCCGCGGACTTCCTTCACGAGCACGTTGAAGCTCTCGGGCACGCCCGCTTCGAAGTTGTCCTCGCCCTTGACGATGCTTTCGTAGACCTTGGTCCGGCCCGCGACGTCGTCCGACTTGACGGTAAGCATCTCCTGCAGCGTGTAGGCGGCACCATAGGCTTCCAGCGCCCAGACCTCCATTTCGCCGAGCCGCTGACCGCCGAACTGCGCCTTGCCGCCCAGCGGCTGCTGGGTGACGAGGCTGTACGGGCCGGTGGACCGGGCGTGCAGCTTGTCGTCGACGAGGTGGTGCAGCTTCAGCATGTACTTCACGCCCACGGTCACCGACCGCGCGAACTGTTCCCCGGTCCGCCCGTCGAAGACGATCGACTGGCCGGATTCGTTGAAGCCCGCGCGCTTCAGCGCGTCGTTGACGTCATGCTCCTTGGCGCCGTCGAAGACGGGCGTGGCAATCGGAACGCCACGGGTCGCCTCGGTGGCCGCCTCGACGAAGTTCTCCTCGTCGCGCCCGGCGAAGTGGTCCTCATAGGCCTCCTCGCCATAGGCCAGCCGCATCGCTTCCCTGACCGGGGTCAGGTCGCCCGACCGGCGATACTCGTGAAGAGCCTCGTCGATCTGCAGCCCCAGGCCGCGCGCGGCCCAGCCCATGTGGGTCTCGAGGATCTGGCCGACGTTCATCCGCGACGGCACGCCGAGCGGGTTCAGAACGAAGTCGACCGGGGTGCCGTCCGCGAGGAACGGCATGTCCTCCATCGGAACCACCTTCGAGATGACGCCCTTGTTGCCGTGACGGCCGGCCATCTTGTCGCCCGCCTGAAGCTTGCGCTTCACCGCGACGAAGACCTTGACGGACTTCATCACGCCCGGGGGCAGGTCGTCGCCGCGGCGGACCTTCTCCACCTTGTCGTCGAACCGGGCCTCCAGCGCACGCTTCTGCGCCTCGAACTGGTCGTGGAGGGCTTCGACGTCCTTCGCGTCGCTCTCCTCGGCCAGCGCGAGCTGCCACCACTGGCCACGGCTCAGGCTTTCCAGCAGCTCCTCGGTCACGTCCGAGTTCGCCTTCACGCCCTTCGGGCCCTTCACCGCAACCTTGCCAAGCAGCATCTGCCGCAGACGCGAGTAGATGTTGCGCTCAAGGATGACCTGTTCGTCGTCCCGGTCGCGCGCCAGACGCTCGACTTCCTCGCGCTCGATCTGCAGCGCGCGCTCGTCCTTGTCCACGCCGTGCCGGTTGAACACCCGCACTTCCACCACGGTGCCGTAAGCGCCCGGCGGCAGGCGCAGCGAGGTGTCGCGCACGTCCGATGCCTTCTCGCCGAAGATCGCGCGGAGAAGCTTTTCTTCCGGAGTCATCGGGCTTTCGCCCTTCGGGGTGATCTTGCCGACGAGGATATCCCCCGGCTGCACTTCGGCCCCGATGTAGACGATCCCGGCTTCGTCGAGGTTGCGCAGCGCTTCCTCGCCGACGTTCGGGATGTCACGGGTGATCTCTTCGGGCCCGAGCTTGGTATCGCGGGCGGAGACTTCGTATTCCTCGATATGGATCGAGGTATAGACGTCGTCGCGCAGGATGCGCTCGGAGATCAGGATCGAGTCCTCGTAGTTGTAGCCGTTCCAGGGCATGAAGGCGACGATGATGTTCCGCCCCAGCGCCAGCTCGCCCTGATCCGTGCAGGGTCCGTCGGCGATGACCTGGCCGCGGCCGACCGTGTCGCCCACCTTCACCAGCGGACGCTGGTTGATGCAGGACGACTGGTTCGAACGCTTGAACTTGCGCAGGCGGTAGATGTCCACGCCCGGCTCGCCCGGCTCCAGCAGTTCCGTCGCGCGGATGACGATCCGCTGCGCGTCGACCTGGTCGATCACGCCGGCGCGGCGCGCCATGATCGCGGCGCCAGAGTCACGCGCCACGGTGCCTTCCATGCCGGTGCCGACCAGCGGCGCGTCCGACTTCAGAAGCGGCACCGCCTGACGCTGCATGTTCGAGCCCATCAGCGCGCGGTTGGCGTCGTCGTTCTCGAGGAACGGGATCAGCGCCGCGGCGACGGAGACCAGCTGCTTCGGCGACACGTCGATCAGGTCCACCGCCTCGGCCGGGTTCAGCATGAACTCGCCCGCCTTGCGGGTGGAGACCAGCTCGTTCACGAACTTGCCGTCCGCGTCGAGGTTGGCGTTGGCCTGGGCGACGGTGTGGCGCATCTCCTCGGTCGCGGACATGTAGACCACGTCGTCGGTCACCTGGCCGTCGACCACCTTGCGGTACGGGGTCTCGATGAAGCCGTACTTGTTCACCCGCGCAAAGGTGGCGAGCGAGTTGATCAGGCCGATGTTCTGGCCTTCCGGCGTCTCGATCGGGCACATCCGGCCATAGTGGGTCGGGTGAACGTCGCGCACCTCGAAGCCCGCGCGTTCCCGGGTCAGACCGCCCGGCCCGAGGGCCGACAGGCGCCGCTTGTGGGTGACTTCCGACAGCGGGTTGGTCTGGTCCATGAACTGGCTGAGCTGCGACGAACCGAAGAACTCGCGCACCGCGGCGGCCGCGGGCTTCGCGTTGATCAGGTCCTGCGGCATCACCGTGTCGATCTCGACCGAGGACATGCGTTCCTTGATCGCCCGCTCCATGCGCAGCAGGCCAACGCGGTACTGGTTCTCCATCAGCTCGCCGACCGAGCGCACCCGGCGGTTGCCGAGGTGGTCGATGTCGTCGATCTCGCCCTTGCCGTCGCGCAGTTCTACCAGCGCCTTGATGCAGGCGACGATGTCTTCGCGGTCCAGCGTGCGCTGCGTGTCCGGCTTGCCCAGATCAAGGCGCATGTTCATCTTCACCCGGCCGACGGCCGAGAGATCGTAGCGCTCCTTGTCGAAGAACAGCGTGTCGAACAGGGCCGAGGCCGCTTCCACGGTCGGCGGTTCGCCCGGGCGCATGACGCGGTAGATGTCCATGAGCGCGGTGTCGCGGTTCATGTTCTTGTCCGCGGCCACGGTGTTGCGCATGTACGGGCCGACGTTGACGTTGTCGATGTCCAGCACCGGGATATCGGTTATACCCTGGTCCAGCAGCACCTTCACGGTCCCGCCCTTCACCTCGCCGTCGCGATCGACTTCCCAGGTCAGCTCGTCGCCGGCTTCGACCCAGATCTCGCCCGTCTCTTCGTTGATGATGTCCTTGGCAACGTAGCGGCCCAGGATCTGCTCGAACGGCAGCAGCAGTTCGGTGATCTTGCCCTCGTCGATGATCTTCTTGACCATCCGCGGCGTCATCTTGTCGCCGGCCTTGCAGATCACCTCGCCGGTGGCCGCGTCGACCAGGTCATAGGGCGGCCGCGTGCCGCGCACCCGCTCCGGGAAGAACTTGGTGACCCAGCCCTTGTTCTTCTCCAGACGGTAGTTAACCGTGTCGTAATAGGCATCCATGATGCCTTCCTGATCCAGCCCCAGCGCGTAAAGGAGCGTCGTCACCGGAAGCTTCCGGCGGCGGTCGATGCGCGCGAAGACGATGTCCTTGGCGTCGAATTCGAAATCGAGCCAGGACCCGCGGTACGGGATGATCCGGCAGGCGAAGAGAAGCTTGCCCGAGCTGTGCGTCTTGCCCTTGTCGTGATCGAAGAAGACGCCCGGCGAACGGTGCATCTGGGAAACGATGACCCGCTCGGTGCCGTTCACGATGAACGTCCCGTTGGCCGTCATCAGGGGCATGTCGCCCATGTAGACGTCCTGCTCCTTGATGTCCTTGACCGACTTGGCGCCGGTAGTCTCGTCGACATCGAACACGATCAGACGCAGCGTCACCTTCAGCGGCGCGGCATAGGTCATGTCGCGGCTCTGGCATTCCTCGACGTCGTACTTCGGCTTCTCGAGCTCGTACTTCACGAACTCAAGCACCGCGGTCTCGTTGAAATCCTTGATCGGGAAGACCGACTGGAACACGCCCTGGATGCCCTCGCCATCGGCGGGCTTCTCGGCGTCGCCGGACTTCAGGAACAGGTCATAGGAGGATTTCTGAACCTCGATGAGGTTCGGCATCTCGAGGACTTCGCGGATTTTGCCGTAATAGCGACGGATACGCTTCTGGCCGACATAAGCTTGCGCCATGCTCGTGGTCACCTTCTTTTTTCTTCGCGGGCCCCCAGCCGCCGGGCTTCGGCGAGGGCCGCTTGCGAAAAGGCCGTCTGGTTCCATTCATGCCGGCCTACCCAGGACCGGCTCCCGAACCTGACCTGCCTTGGAAGGGGCTCGCCGCTCTGACCGGTCAGAGCCCCTTCCGAGACAGGTTCGGCCGGGCCCGAAATATCCTTCGGGCCCAGCCGTTTTTTCTTAGCGCAGCGCGTGCCGCGCCATGATTACTTCAGCTCGACCTTGGCGCCAGCCGCTTCGAGCTTCTTCTTCATTTCTTCGGCTTCGTCCTTGGAAGCCTGTTCCTTGACCTTGCCACCGGCTTCGACCAGGTCCTTGGCTTCCTTGAGGCCAAGGCCGGTGATCGCGCGGACTTCCTTGATCACGTTGATCTTCTGGGCGCCGGCTTCGACGAGGACGACGTCGAATTCGGTCTTTTCCTCTTCCGCGGCGGCAGCAGCGCCGGCGGCCGGACCGGCCATCATAACCGCGCCGCCAGCGGCGGGCTCGATGCCGTATTCGTCCTTGAGGATGGTTTTCAGTTCTTGCGCTTCGAGCAGCGTGAGGTTCACGATCTCTTCGGCGAGTTTCTTCAGATCAGCCATTTTCGTTTCCGTTCTTTAAGATGGGTTCCAACGTGCTGGGGTCAACCCCACGTCGGTCGAGACTTGCCTCAGGCCGCCTCACGCTCTTCGAGCGTGGAGAGGATGCCCGCGATGTTCGAAGCAGGTGCGCCAATCGCGCCAGCGATGTTCGACGCCGGAGCCCCGATGCAGCCCACGATTGAAGCGATAAGCTCCTCGCGCGACGGCATTGCAGCCACGGCCTTAACACCGGCCTGGTCGAGAGCCGTGCCGCCCATCGAGCCGCCAAGGATCACGAACTTGTCGTTCTTCTTGGCGTATTCGTCAGCCACCTTCGCCGCAGCGACGGGGTCCTCGGAATAGGACAACACGGTCATGCCCGTAAGAAGATCCCCGATGCTTTCGCACGGCGACCCCTCAAGGGCGATCTTGGCGAGCCTGTTCTTGGCAACGCGTACGGACCCTCCGACTTCGCGCATCTGCGCGCGAAGGGCCTGCATGTCGGCAACTGTCAGACCTTCGTAGTGTGCAACCACAACCACGCCAGAGCTTTCGAAGATCTGGCCGAGTTCCTCGACCACTTTCTCTTTCTGGGCTCTATCCACAGTTTCACTCCAAGTATGGGGGTTTCCCCCCGGCTCTAGTATCGCCGGGTTGCCCCGGCGTCGGGTCCGCTAGGGTCCCGAGCCCAAGATCACCCGAGGATCACCCCCGGAAGCTTGTCTCGTTCCCCATCTCAGGCAGGAATTACGGCGTTTGCGCGCCACCCACCGTCTCGGACAGGACAGGGCCGCTCCAGATCTGGGGCCGCCCCGCCATCCCGGCCCCGAGGGGCCGGAGATTGCTTACTCGGCCACCGCCGAGGCGATGTCGATCGACACGCCCGGGCCCATGGTCGAGGAAATCGACACCTTCTTCATGTAGGTGCCTTTCGCCCCGGCGGGCTTGGCCCGGCCGACGGCGCCGACGAAGGCGCGCAGGTTCTCGACCAGCTTCGCCTCGTCGAAGGAGACCTTGCCGATGCCGGCATGGATCACGCCCGCCTTCTCGGCCTTGAACTGGACCTCGCCGCCCTTCGCGGCCGCGACCGCGTTGGCGACATCCATCGTCACCGTGCCGACCTTCGGGTTCGGCATCAGGTTGCGCGGCCCGAGGATCTTCCCGAGACGGCCCACGATCGGCATCATGTCCGGCGTCGCGATGCAGCGGTCGAACTCGATCTTGCCCGACTGGATGGTTTCCATCAGGTCTTCGGCGCCGACGATATCCGCACCCGCGGCCGTCGCCTCGTCCGCCTTCGTCCCGCGGGCGAAGACCGCCACGCGCACCGTCTTGCCGGTGCCGTTCGGCAGCTGAACCACGCCGCGAACCATCTGGTCCGCGTGCCGCGGGTCGACGCCGAGGTTCATCGCGATCTCGACAGTCTCGTCGAACTTCGCCGAAGCCGCCGACTTGACCAGCTTCACCGCGTCCTCGACCGAGAGGTTCGCCTGGCCGTCAAAGGCCGCCCGCGCCGCTTTCGTGCGCTTTCCGTGCTGAGCCATGACTTACCCCTTCACCTCGATACCCATCGACCGCGCCGAGCCGAGGATGATGTTCATCGCCGCTTCCACGGAATTGGCGTTCAGATCCTTCATCTTGGCTTCGGCGATCTCGCGCACCTGCGCGACGGACACCGACCCGGCGGTTTCCCGGCCCGGGGTCTTGGAGCCGGACTTCAGCTTCGCGGCCTTCTTGAGGAAGTGCGAGGCCGGCGGCGTCTTGATGTCCAGGCTGAAGGACTTGTCCTGGTAATAGGTGATGATGACGGGCATCGGCGCGCCCGGTTCCATCCCTTGGGTCTTCGCGTTGAAGTCCTTGCAGAACTGCATGATGTTCAGCCCGCGCTGACCCAGCGCCGGACCCACCGGCGGCGACGGGTTGGCTTGCCCCGCCGGCACCTGCAGCTTGAGCTGCCCTGCTACTTTCTTGGCCATCCGGCCTCTCCTTCTGTCACCTCCCGGACCAGGCCGGGACTTGGTTTAGTGGTCCGGCGCTCCGGGGCCCCTGCCCCGGCCCGCCTCCCACGGGATCTCTCAGGCGCCCTTGGACACCTGAGTGAATTCCAGCTCGACCGGGGTCGCCCGGCCGAAGATCGAGACAGTCACCTTCAGGCGGCTGTGCTCCTCGTCCACGTCCTCGACCATGCCGGCGAAGCCCTCGAACGGCCCGTCGGTCACCTGCACCTGCTCGCCGATCTCGTAATGGATCAGGTTGCGCGGCGCGGCCTCGCCTTCCTCGACGCGGTTGAGGATGGAGTTCACCTCCTCGTCGCGCATCGGCATCGGCCGGCCCTGCGGCCCCAGGAAACCGGTGACGCGGTTGATCGAGGAGATCAGGTGGTAGCCGCGGTCGGACATCTCCATGTGAACCAGCACGTAGCCCGGCATGAAACGGCGCTCCGAGGTCACCTTCTTGCCACGCCGGACCTCGATCACTTCCTCGGTCGGCACCAGCACTTCGTCGATCTCTTCCTCGAGTCCGGCGTCGCTGACGGCCTGCTTGATCTGCTCGGCAATCTTCTTCTCGAAATTCGAGAGAACGGAGACCGAATACCACCGCTTGGCCATCTAGCTTATCACCCTGTCTCGGCCGGCCTGCTCGTGCCGGAAAGTCTTCCAAATCAACGGCTTCATTGCCGTCCCCGGAACAAAAAACAGCGCGCGGCCCGAATCGCCGCGCGCCCTGTGTTCCGAGGTTGCGCTCCCCTTACGAAACATGGGCCAGAATTACAAGGGCCAGACACCGGCAACGGCAGCACTGGTCAGCGCAAAAGGGCGGCGGCCCGGAGGGGCGCTAAGGGATATCGAACAGGGGCACGCCGGCCCCCGGAACCTCAGCTGAACAGCGAGAGGACCTGCTGCAGCCCGGTCCGGATCAGGATGTCGATCAGCGAGAAGAAGGTCGCCGTGATCACCGCCATGGCGAAGACCATCAGCGTGGTCAGCAGCACCTCGCGCCGGCTCGGCCAGACGACCTTGCTGACTTCCGAGCGCACCTGCTGAACGAACTTGAGGGGATTGACCTGTGCCATGCCTGTATCGACGCTATTCCGTTGCGGCCACATACGCGCAAGCGCGCCGTCTTTCAACCCCGGGAGGGCCTGGCAGGGGCAGCAGGACTCGAACCCGCGACCCTCGGTTTTGGAGACCGATGCTCTACCAACTGAGCTATACCCCTAGGCCGTGGGCGGGGTGCTAAGGCAGCCCGGGGGCGAAATCAAGCGGATTCGGCGCGCAAGGCGGGCGGCGCCCGGGGTTTGCCGCCCCCGGACCCCCGCGGGGTATTTTGCCGGGATGAAAGCGCGGCTCAGGCGGACCCGGCCGCTGTCTCCAGCGCGTCGATATCCCCCGCCTCGATCGCCGGCAGGGCGGCAAGGATCCGGTCGATTGGCCAGTCCCACCAGGCAAGCCGCAGAAGCCGCGCCACGACCGCGTCCGGAAATCGGATGCGCACCACGCGGGCAGGATTGCCCACGGCGACCCCATAGGCCGGGATGTCAGAGGCCACCACCGCCTGCGCCCCAATCACCGCCCCGGCCCCGATGGTCACCCCGGCCATCACCCGCGCCTCGTGGCCCAGCCAGGCATCCGGGCCGACGATGATATCGCCGCGGGCGGCGGCCTCGTCCCGGTAATGCTCCATCTGCGCGGGATCGAAGATGCGGAAGGGGAACGTCGAAAGCCCCGACATCGCATGATAGGCCGAGGCGGTGATGAACCGCACCCCATGCGCGATCTGCGCGAAGGCGCCGATGACAAGCCGCTCCGGCGCACCGGGATAGAGATAGGGCGCCAGCCGGGCGGCATAATTCTCGACCCGCTCGAAATCGGAGTAATAGGCGTAGTCGCCCACCTCGACGTTCGGATGATCGATGGCCGCCTTGAGGAAGACGGTGCCCTCGTGCGTGCTGCCATCGGGCAGGGTGACGGGATGGCGCGTCAGCGCGCCGGGAAAGCGTTGCATGGCCAAGACCTTTATCTGAGAACCGTTCGGATCAGAAAACCGTCTTGTTCATCTCGCCCTCCATGCTCCGGCGGGCAGAGTGCCAGACCCACGGGCCCGCGTCAAAGCAGAGGGCCGCAGGGCCGCCAGCTACTTCTTCTGCAGGGAGGAGACGTATTCCACCAGCGCAAGGATGCGGCCCTCCACGAAGGCCTGCTCATCCGCCTTGGTGTAATACGGGCCCAGCATGGTCGGCGCGCTCAGGCTGTAGCGAAAGCCCCAGGCCGGCATCTCGGAGGAGCCGTGCGCACCCGAAATTCCCTCGCCCCGGATCAGCTGGTAGATCCGGGAAAAGGGGAAGACCCCGCCATTGGCCATCTGCAGCCCGGTCAGATCGGGCGCCCCGTTCTTAAGAACGCTTGCCATCGGCCCGTCGCCCATGCCCCGGGCCCCGTGGCACTGCGCGCAGCTGTTGTCGAATTCCATCTGCCCGATGGACATCGCGTCCCCTGCCCGCGCGAGGCCGGCGGAGGTTGCAAGCAGGATGGCGAGCAAAGGAGCGAACCGACGTTTCATCACGACCTCCCGGGAATGTCCGTCTTCCATTCGGGACAGATCGGGCGGCAGGATCATTGATGGCAGTCAAAACCGCCGGGCGGCCAAAAAAGAAGGGCCGCCCGAAGGCGGCCCGTCCAAATGCATGTGTCCGCGATTACGCGATGATCTTCGACACGACGCCGGCGCCGACGGTACGGCCGCCTTCACGGATGGC
>NZ_RRYH01000018.1 GCF_004010155.1 Solirhodobacter olei
GATACCGTTCAACCGCCTTTGACGCAGGCGCCCCGGGCCCGACCCGTTGGCTGCGCAGGCGCCTTTGCAGGTCCCAACGGCCGGCTTCTCTCCCCAAGGCTGAATCGGCGGATCCGGGCGGTTCCAGGCTGCTGACCGCCTGCCCCGCCACCTGTCCTATTTCACGATCCGGCCTTCGCGGTGGATCTCGAAATCCGCCACGCGGCGGCCCTGGCTGGGGGCAGCGAGGGCCCTGATGTAGGGCACCGGGTCGACATGGCGGTTGCCGATGCGGATCTCGTAATGAAGATGCGTGCCGGTGGAGCGGCCGGAGCTGCCCATGTCGCCGATGCGCTGGCCGCGGGTGACATGCTCGCCCACCTTCACGCGAACCTGCGACATATGGCCGTAGAGCGACTTCACCCCGAAGGCGTGCTGGATCAGCACCTCGCGCCCGTAGCCGCTTATCCAGCCGGCATGGATCACCACCCCCTCGCCCGTCGCATAGATCGGCGTGCCATAGGCGCTGGCCATGTCGATGCCCGGGTGGAAATTGCTCCTGCCGGTGAAGGGATCGGTGCGCGGCCCGAAGGGCGAGGTGTAGACAAACCTCGTCTTCAGCGGCAGGCCGAGGGGCAGATGCTCTTCCGCAAGACGGTAGTCGTTGAGCGCGCGCAGGCTCTCCAGCAGGCGGTTTGCGGCGCTCACGTCATGGGCGCCCTGCGCGTCATGGGGCTTGAGCGTAAGGGGCGAGAGCACGCCGCCCGACCCGGCGTCGTAGCTTGCCCGCATCTCGGCGACGACGCGCTTCGGATCGAGGCCGATCGACTTGAACATCGTCCCCATCGGCGCGGCGGCGGCGGTGACGGCGCTGTCGAGCTGCGCGAAGAGCAGCGCGTTGCGCTGCTCGATCAACTTGGCGCCGCGTTGGGCGTGCGCGGCCGCGGCCTCGGCTGCCGCATGGCGGGCGACGGCGTCATCGCGGGCGCTCGCGGTCTTCCACAGCTCCGCCGAAATCGCGTCCAGCGTGGCGGCGGCGTCCTCGTCGCGGCCGGCCGTGGTATAGTTCGCGCCGCTGACACGGGTCAGCTTGTGGCGCAGCCGCTCGGCCTCGTCGCGGGCGGCGTCGCGCTGGCGGATGGCGCGGCGCAGGATCTGCTGGACCACGTCGATATCGGTCTGCAGCTCCTTGCGGTGATCCTCCGAGGCGAGCAGCTCGGTCTGCATCTGCGACACCTGGCCAAGCGCGGTCTCGAACCGCTGGGAGGCCGAGGCGATCTCGGCCGTATGGGCCTCGCGGGCTTGGGTCAGCGCCTTCAGCCGACCCTGGAAGATGCCCTGCTCGAGGATCGACTGCTGATGCGCGTCGCCGGCCGAGAGTGTGCCCACGACCATGATCGAGGTGGCCAGGATCGCCCAGCCGATCAGCAGCGCCGAGCCGGCGAGCACCATCACCTGCGCCGAGGGGGTCAGCCGCAGGAAGCGCGTCTCGGTGTCGGACCGCAGGAACACGAGCCGCTCCGGGATCAGGCGCCCGAGGGCCTTGTTCAATCGATGCGAAATCCGTCCGCTCATCGTCCTGTCCGTGTTGCGCCCGCCCGCGGTGCCGGCCCCGGGGTCATGGCGCGGTGCGCCAGTGGATACATATCCGCAGCCCTTGCCGCAACCCGCCGCCCGCTCAATGCCGCAGCAGGGTCGCCTGGGCCGCGTCCTGTCTGGCCCAGTGGTCCATCGCCACGGCGATCGCCTTTTCCATCTTTCCCCGCCAGGCAAGGTCCTGCAGGTTCCTCAGGTCGGCCGAGCTGGAAAGATAGCCGAGCTCAAGCAGCGCCGAGGGGATATCGGGAGATTTCAGCACCGAGAACGCGGCCTCCAGATGCGGGCGGTGGCGCATGCGTATGCCCGCGGCGGTGATCGACTTCACGAGGTCGGCCGCGAACATGTCCGACCGCGGCTGGTTCTCGGTCCGCGCCAGATCCATCAGCACCGTGGCGATGCGGTCGTCGGTATTCGCGAGGTTCACCCCCGCCATGATGTCGTCGCGGTCATGGCGGGCGGCGAGTTCGGCAGAGGCGCGGTCGGTGGCCTTCTTGGCGAGCGTATAGACGGTGGCGCCGCGCGCCTCGCGCGAAGCCTCTGCATCGGCGTGGATCGACAGGAACAGGTCCGCCCCTGCCGCCCGCGCGATCGAGAGCCGCGTCTCCAGCGGCACGAAGACATCCTTGTCGCGGGTCATCACCACGTGAAGGCCGTCGCGGATCAGCACCTCGCGCAGCGCACGCGCGAAGCTGAGGGTGATGTCCTTCTCGTAGATCACACCGTTGATTGAGCCGGGGTCGATCCCGCCGTGGCCGGGGTCGAGCACCACTGTCAGCGGCCGATCGCCGGTCTGGCGGCGCTTGGGCGGGCCGACGGGCGCAGGTTTCGGCAGCGCCCAGCGACCGGAGGAAGGCGCACCGGCGGAGGCGAGAAAGGCCTTGTGGGAGGTTGGGGCAAGCTGCAGCTGCACCATCGCGCCGCCATCGAGGTTGCGCGTCGCCATTTCCGCCTGGCGGACCGCGTAGGGTCCGTCGAGCGCGATCACCATGCGCGACCAGCCCTGCGCGATCGCCCCGGCGCGGACCGCCTTGACATGCCGGGAGCGGGAGAAGGTGGCGGCATCGAAGGCCGACCATTTCACCTCGTGGAAATCGAGGACGAGGCGCGGCGGGTTGGCGAGCGTGAAGACCCGGTAGGGCACCGGGCGCGACAGCGACAGGACGAGGTTGATCGTCGGCTTCGATGTCGGGCCGAAGCCCGCCGCGTGATCGACGATGAAGGAGGTCTTGGGCTGGAACACCGCCAGTGCGGTCAGGGTCTGGTCCGCCCGCGCCTGCGTGGGCCAGAGCGCCAGCACCGGGCCGATCAGCGCGAGCGTCAGGGCCAGCGCCCGCCCGAGGCGCGCGCCCCGCGCCGCCGGCCGAAAGAAGAGATGCCTGCAAGTCCTGTTCATGCGCCTGTCCCGATCCCGGCGCATCTTAAAGACCAAATCGGCGCGGGGTGAAACCGCCCGGGCGGCCCCGACGGGAATGTGACCGGGCCGCGACCGGCCCTCGGCATGATCGCGCCGCAGGCGAAGCCGGCATGGACGACCCGGCAGGCATGGCCTCGACCGGCCGATGCGGCCGATGTTCGAGCGCTGAAGGCGCGGGGCGCGGGCCCTACTCCAGCTCGGCGCCGCTGAAGCTTCGGTGGTACATGTAGATATAGGCGCCCTGGAAAACCGCGGCGATGACGAAGGGAAGCTCCAGAAACCCCGCCTCGAACAGCGCGCCGGTCACCACCGGCCCGACGGAGCGCGGGATCTGCAGCGAGACGGAGGCCGCGCTGGCGGCAAGCCCGCGGCGGTGCTGGCGGACGATGCCGGCCATCACCGCGCTGCGGGCGCCAGTGGTGGAGCGGTTGAAGACACTGCGGAACATGTAGAGCCCGGCCGCGATCCAGAAGCTTGGCGCGAACGGCATCGCGATCAGCATGGCAAGGCCGACAAGCCGCATGATCACCACCATCCTCACCGCGCCGAAGCGGTCGGCGAGACGGCCCGTCACCAAGAGCCCGGCGCCTGACAGGAGAAATCCGAGCGCCATGAGCGAGCCGATCGATGCAGGCCCCTCGCCGAAGCGGATCGCGAACCAGTAAGAGATCAGCGGCCCGGTCATGCCGATCCCGCTGCCGTTCAGCATGTTCGACAGGATGAGCCGCAGGATCATCCCGTTCTCGCGCTTGCGGATCGCGGCCTCAGCGGCATCGGGAAGCGGCGCCGCCTCTGGGGCCGCGTCGCGCAGGCGGGCGGGCCTGGCCTCGCGGTCCTCGGCGCGGGAGATCAGCACGAGACAGACGGCCGAAGAAAGCGTGCAGAGCAGGAACAGCGGCCGGAAGGCGAGCGCACCGGGCAGCACCCCTTGCAGCCACGAGGGCGAGGTCGCCAGAAGCCCGCCGACCGCCATGCCGGCCGCGCCCGCCGCGCCGTTGATGCTGAAGATCCGGCCGCGCGACCCGGCCGGGGCGCTCTGTGCGATCCAGGCTTGCTCGACCGGCGAGAACGGGCCCGCCGCGCCGTTGCCGCCCCGCCCGAAGCCGCCGACGATCCCGGCCAGGCCGATGGCCAGCGGCGCGGCGCTCAGCGCCGCGACGAGGGCGGCAAGAAGCTGCACGCTCTCATATGCCAGAAGGAAGCGGCGGCGGCCGGCGCGGTCGCTCAACGGGCCGACGATCAGCGTCAGCACGGAACCGAACAGCAGCGCCCCGCCAAGGACCAGGCTGATCTCCACCGCGCTCCAGCCGAGACGGTGCAGATAAAGCGAAAAGTCGACGACCAGCGCGCCCTGGCCAATGCTGCGAACGGCCCGGATGCCGATCAGAAGGCGGATCGTCCGCAACCCCGAGTCGGTCTCGGGCGTGATCCCGGTTGTCCGGTTCATGCGCAGGCTACCAGTGTTAGAGACCGCGTGGCCTTACGCCTCTCTTCAGGGAGGCGCGAGGGCCCGGGCGCGCGGTGCCGGACTCGTGATCGCAAAGGCCGGAACGGGAGGCGGCCGCGCCACCCCCTTTCCCCGCCCTCAGCGCCCGTTGACGCGAGCGAGGACCGGGCGCAGCGGGCGGCCGGCGCATGGGCCTTCCCCGCTAGGTGCCACGCTCCGCACCCGGCCCGGCGATGTAATCGACGAAGGCGCGCAGCGGCGGCGGCATGAAGCGGCTGGAGAAATAGAGCCGCGGGCCCTCGAAATCGGACCACCAGTCCTTCAGCACAGGGACGAGCGCACCGCTTTCCAGATGCGGCGCCACCCAGTTGTGAAAGATGCCGACGATCCCCTGCCCGGCGACGGCAAGGTCGATCACCGCATGCGGCGCGGCGGCCCCTACGACAACCCGCGCCGGCGGATCGACCACGAGTACCTCGCCGTCCTTAGACAGTTCCCATGCCGCCAACGCGCCGCTTGCAAAGCGGACGCGGAGGCAATCGTGTTCCAGAAGATCGCCGGGGTGGCGCGGCAACCCGCGACGGGCAAGGTAGGCGGGCGCCGCCACCAGCGCCGAGCGCTGCCGGCGCGGGCCGATCGGCACGGCGATCATGTCCTGCGCCAGATGCTCTCCGTAGCGGATGCCCGCGTCGCAATCCGCCGCCGTCACGTCGATCAGCCGGTCGTCGACCTGCACCTCCATCCGCACGCCGGGATGGGCGGTGAGAAAGCCATCGATCAGCGGCGGCAGAATGTCGACCATCACCGCGCCGGGCACGTTGAGCTTCAGCAGCCCCCGCACCGCCTCGCCCGAGCTTGCCGCCGCGTCAAGCGCCGCCTGCGCTCCGGTCAGAAGCGGCGCAAGGCGCCCCGCGAGCTCGCGCCCGGTCTCCGTCAGCCGGACGCTGCGGGTGGTGCGGCTGAGAAGCGGCACACCCACCTGCCGTTCCAGCCGCGAGACCGTCTCGCTCACCGTCGAGGCCGAAAGCCCGAGCCGCCGCGCGGCGGCACGGAAGCCGCCCGCCTCGGCCACGGCCAGGAAGACCGAGAGATCGTCGAGCGAGGGCTGACCTGCAGTGTTCGGCATGCCGAACAACCTATTCGGAATTGCCCGGATTATCAATCAGCGCTCCTTGCGCCATCTCTGTCGCGAAAGGAGATCTCCATGACCGATCTTACCCCTGCCGCTTCCCCTCCGTCCTCCCCCGCCACCGCCGCCGGGCGCTTCACCTTCCCGGGCACCACAATCACGGTGAACCGGATGGGCTATGGCGCGATGCAGCTCGCCGGCCCGCATGTCTTCGGCCCGCCGAAGGACCCCGACGAGGCGCTGGCCGTGCTGCGCGAGGCGCTCGCGCTCGGCATCGACCACATCGACACGTCGGATTTCTATGGTCCGCATGTCACCAACCAGCTGATCCGCGAGGCGCTGCATCCCTATCCGGAACAGCTGACCCTGGTCACCAAGATCGGCGCCTGGCGCGACGATTCCGGCGACTGGATCCTGGAACGCAGCCCGGCATTCCTGCGCCGCTCGGTGGAGGAGAACCTCGAACGGCTCGGCCTCGACCGGATGGCGATCGTGAACCTGCGCATGGGTGGCCCGGAGGATGACATCATCGCACCGATGCGCGCCATGCGGCAGATGCAGGCGGAAGGCCTGATCGGACATATCGGCATCAGTACGGTGGACATGGCACAGCTAAGGGCCGCGCGGGACGTGGCCGAGGTGGTCTGTGTGCAGAACCACTACAACCTCGTCGAGCGCGGGGACGATGAGATGATCGACTTGCTGGCGGAGGACGGCATCGCCTACGTGCCCTATTTCCCGCTCGGCGGCTTCACGCCCCTGCAGACCGAGGGGCTGCACCGGATCGCGGCCGAACTCGGGCAATCCGCTCAGAGCGTGGCACTGGCCTGGCTGTTGAAGCGAAGCCCGAACATTCTGCTGATCCCCGGCACCTCGCGCCGCAGCCACCTGCGCGAGAACATCGCTGCCGCCGCGCTGGCGTTATCCGACGGGGTGATGGCACGCCTGAACGGCCTCGCCGAAGCGGCCTGAGGGATTTCGCAAGACGTCAAAGCGCCCTCGGTGCCCCGAAAAGGGCGCCGGGGCGCATGCGGTTGAGGTCGCTGGCTGCGGCGCACCAATCCCGGCAAGACCTAAGCATGGCAGATGGGGAGAAGTGGTACCGCCTCCCCGGCTCGAACGGGGGACCCCCAGATCCACAATCTGGTGCTCTAACCAACTGAGCTAAGGCGGCACTGGCGGGGATTTATCGCCACCTCCCCGCGATTGCAAGGGCTCATTGAAGGGCCTCGGCGCCTGCGCCGCGGCTGGTCAACGCGCCCCGGCGAGGACCGGCGAGAGCCCCGGCCAGAGCGCCGCCCCAGGCGTCCCTCCCGACGGGATCACGCCCGAAAGCGCCGACGTGACAGAGGCGAGCGCGACGAATTGGACGATCCGCGCGGGCCCAGAGCGCCGGTCGGCGCCGCCGCGACGAGGCCGCGCGCTGCCCTCACAGCGCGAGCTCCCAGGTCTGGTCGACCACCGCCTGGCCGAAGGCCTGCGTCGGCACGGCCTCTACCATTCGCCAGCCGGTGGCGGCATAGAGCGCGCAGGCCGCGCGGTGGCTCTCATGCGTCCAAAGCACCATGCGGCGGTAGCCGCGCGCCCGCGCGTAATCGGTGCAGGCCGCGAGAAGCCGCTTGCCCAGGCCCGTGCCCCGCGCCGCGGGCTCGACAAGGAAGAGGCGGAGCCGCGCCACCTCCGCGCTTTCCCGCACGCAGAAGATGCAGCCGAGCCGCTCGCCCGCCCGTTCGGCGATCCAGCCGCGCTCGCAGTCCGGGTCATGGCGCTCGATGAAGCCTGCGAGAATGCCCGCCACCAGCCCCTCGAAGCGCATGTCATAGCCCTCGTCGGCGGCATAAAGCGCGCCGTGGCGGGAGATGATCCAGCCCGCGTCGCCGGGGGCGAGGTCGCGCAGCGTGATCTCGCCCGCCCCCTCCTCCAGCAGGCCCCGGGCACGGTCCATCGCGGCGCAGAGCGCCTCTTGCCCCGCCGGGTCGAGGGTGGAGACCATCTCGCCGATATCGCTGCGTGAGCGCTGCACGAGCGGGCGGAAGGCGGCGAGACCCGCGGGGGTCAGCGACAGCAGTGACTGGCGGGCGTCCTGCGGGTCCGGCCGCCGGACGACCCAGCCCCTTGCGCGGAAGCGCTTCAGGATCCGGCTCAGGTAGCCCTCGTCGAGGCCGAAGGCCTGGGCGAGACCGCGGGCGGTCCTGAGCTCCCCCTCCGCCAGCTCGTAGAGCACGCGCACCTCCGGCAGGGTCAGTCCGCTGGAGAGGTAGCTCTTCTCCAGAAGCCCGAGCCGCCCGGTATAGAAGCGGTTGAAGGCGCGGATACGGTCGATGCGGTCCATCGGGCTCCTCCCCCGGCGTAATTGCGAGGAAGAATGACAATTTACTTGCCTGAGTCAAGCAACCTTCGCTTGCCTGCGTCCGCGCCCGGGGCTAGCGAGAGTCAAACGGAGGGCCTCATGAGCATCGACAAGGAAAGCGAGATCGCGGCGAACCTGCAGATCGGGCCGACGACGCTGGGCATGGTGCGGATCTATGTCGAGGGCGAGGGCATGGAGCTGCCGCTCGACTTCGAGCCGGAAGAGGCCGAGGAGATCGCGGAAGAGCTGATGGCCGCGGCCAAGATGGCCCGCGAGATGGCCACGCGCGCGCCGCAGGGCGGCGGCAAGAAGAAGCGCTGAAACAGAGCGGGGCGGCCTGCGGCGCCCCGGGCTTAGTCGGCGTCCATCGCCTCGGCCAGCTCGCCCTTGGCCCGCGCCATCCGCGCCTTCACGCGCTTGCCGACGACGATCGGCAGCAGGAAGCCCACCGCCGCCAGCACCCAGAGCGCGATCGCCAGCGGCGAATGCAGCAGCGCCCCCCAGTCGCCGTTGGAGATCGTCAGCGCCCGGCGCAGGTTGGCCTCCATCTGGTTGCCAAGCAGCACGCCCATGATCACCGGCACCAGCGGCACGTCGAATTTCCTGAGCACCCAGCCGAGCATGCCGAAGACCACCATCTCGTAAAGATCGAAGGTGGAGCCGTTGATGCCGTAGATCCCAACGAAGGAGATCATCGCGACGAGCGGCATCAGGAAGCGCGGCGGGATCAGCAGCACGCGGGCGAAGATGCCGACCAGTGGCAGGTTCATCGCGATCAGCATCACGTTCGCCATAAAGAGCGCCGCGATCAGGCCCCAGACGACATCGGGGTGCTGCGCGAACAGCAGCGGCCCCGGCGTGATGTTGAGCGACAGGAGCACCGCCAGAAGAACCGCAGTCGTCCCCGAGCCCGGCACACCCAGCGCCAGCATCGGCACCAGCGCGCCCCCGGCCGCGGCATTGTTCCCCGCCTCGGGCGCCGCCACCCCCCGCGGATCGCCGGTCCCGAAGGTCTTGTCGCGGTTCGAGATGTTCTTCTCCGTCGCATAGGCCATGAAGGAGCCGAGCGAGGCCCCTGCCCCCGGCAGCACGCCCGCAACGAAGCCAATGACGGTCGAGCGCAGCATCGCCGGCGTGCAGTGTTTCAGCACCGCCCAGGAGGCGACCGGCCGGCCGATCGCGACCTTGCCATGGACTTCGCCCTCTCCCCGGTGCTCGAGGAAGATCAGCACCTCGGAGAGCGCGAAAAGCCCGACGATGGCGACGAGGAAGTCGATCCCGTCATAAAGATGCACCGTCCCGAAGGAGAAGCGCGGCACCCCGGTCTGCCCGTCCACCCCGATCATCGCGATGCCGAGGCCGAGCGCGGCGGCGAAGGCTGCCTTGGCCTGGTTGGCAGAGGAGATCCCGCCCAGCGTCGCGAAGGCCAGCACATAAAGCGCGAAATACTCCGCCGGCCCGAAGAGCAGCGCGACCTTGACGAGCTGCGGCGCCAGGAACACCAGCCCCCAGGTCGCGATGAAAGAGCCCACGAAGGAGGCGATGCCCGAGATCGCCAACGCCTCGCCCGCCTTGCCCGCCCGGGCCATCGGATAGCCGTCGAGCGTGGTCATCACGGCAGGCTCGTCGCCGGGTATGTTTAGCAGGATCGAGCTGATCCGCCCGCCGTACATCGCCCCGTAATAGACCGAGGTCAGCAGGATCAGCGCCGCCGTCGCGTCGAGCCCGAGCGAGAACGAGAGCGGGATCAGGATCGCCACCCCGTTCGAGGGGCCAAGCCCCGGCAGGGCGCCGATGACGGTGCCCAGAAGGCAGCCGATGAAGGCAAGGCCGAGGTTCTGGAAGGTCAGCGCGACCTCGAAGCCATGGCCGAGCGAGGAAAACACGTCCATGGCTCAGATCCCCAGGAATCCCTTGGCCAGCGTCAGGCCAAGCAGCAGGTGGAAGACGACGTAGATGCCAAGCGCGATGGCGATCCCCGCCAGCGCCGCCTGCAGCGCCGAGGCGCCGAGCCGCCAGGAGAAATAGGCAGAGGCCAGCGCAGTCGCGAAGACGAAGCCCAGATCCGGCAGCAGCATCGCATAGGCCACCATGACGGCGACGGCGACGGCGATCTCAAGAAGCCGGCCGGCCGAGGGCCAGTGCGGCCGCGCATCGGGCCGCAGGATCACGGCAAGGCTCGCCAGCGCCAGAAGCCCGCCGATGATGAAGGGAAAGCCTTTCGGCCCGACCGGATCGGAGATGAAGCTCTCCTGGATCCGCGTGGCCTGCCAGATGTAGAAGGCGGCCAGCGCAAGGCCGACACCGCCGAGAGCGCGATCACCCATAGTCTTCCTCCCCCCGGATGATGAGATGCGGGCGACAGGGCCGCCCGCATCCGAAGCCTGCGTGAACCGCTTACTTGATCAGGCCGATTTCCTTGGAAATCGTCTGGATGTCACTGATCGACTTCTTGACGAAGGCTTCGAACTGCGGCCCGTCGAGGTCGAGCGGCGCGAGCCCGTTCTGCTCCATGACCTTCTTCCACTCGGGCGAGGCATAGACCTTCTTCACCGAAGCGACCCAGAACTTGTAGGCGTCATCCGACATCCCGCCCGGGGCGTAGAAGCCGCGCCAGTTGGCGCCGACAGCGTCGATCCCCTGCTCCTTGGCGGTCGGGAACGCGTGGAAGGCGCCCGGCAGGCGTTCCGGCGCCAGCACCGCGATCACCCGGATGTCGCCCGAGTCGACAAAACCCTTGGCTTCCGAGGCATCGCCCGTGAAGGCCTGCACCGAACCGGCGAGAAGCTGCGTGATCGCCTCGCCGCCGCCATCGAACGGAACGTACTTGATCGAGCGGAGGTTGTTGATCCCATCGGCTTTGGCCGCGATCAGCACCTTCAGGTGGTCCCAGCCGCCCACGGCCGAACCGCCCGCGATGGAGACCGAGGTCGGGTCCGCCTTGATCTTGGCGAAGAGCTCCGGCAGCGTCTTGATCGGCGAATTCTTGGCGACGGCGATGACGCCGTAATCCGCGCCGATCGAGCCGACCCAGCGCATCTGCTCCATCGTGTTGCCCGGGAAGGCGCCGGTGGCAAGCCGGGTCGCCGTGGCAGAGGAGGCCGCGACGATCAGGTTGTTGTCCTTCGAACGCTTGGAGACGACCTCGGCATAGGCCACGCCGCCGCCGCCGCCGGCGAGGTTGGTCACCTGCATGGTGCCCGGGATGATCTTGAGGTCCTGCATCACCTTTCCGACCTGACGGCAGGTGAAGTCCCAGCCGCCGCCGGGCGCCGCAGGGGCGATGCATTCGGCGTTGCCGGGCTCGAACGCGGTCGAGGGGCCGGCGAGAAGCGCGCTGGCGGCAAACGCGAGCGCGAGGCCCCGGCCGAGGCCGGGAAGTCGGATATTGAGCATGTGTCTCCTCCAGGTCTTTCGGACCGGCCTTCTCCCTTGGGGGCCGGAATGGGGCCTTCTAGGCCGCGAGCCTGTCACGAACCTGTCATCGCCGCCCTTCCGCAGCCCCCCTGCCCGCCCTATAGTCGCGGACCGGAAGAAGGCCGGCACAGCCGGCAGGGAGGAATTGGGCCGATGCGGCTCCTGCTCGTCGAAGACACCGAGGACGTGGCCGAGGCCGTCGTCGCCGGCTTCGCCCGCCGCGGCGATGCGGTCGACCATGCCGGAACCGTGGCCGACGCGCGGGAGCTGATCGCGCTGCAGGACTATGACGCGGCGATCCTCGACATCGAGCTGCCCGACGGCACCGGGACAGAGATCCTGCGCGCGCTGCGCGCATCGGGCAAGCCGACGCCGGTGCTGATGCTGACCGCGCGGGCGAAGGTCGACGACCGGATCAGCGCGCTCGACAGCGGGGCGGATGACTATGTCGTCAAGCCCTTCGATCTGCGCGAGATCGAGGCCCGCGTCCGCGCGCTGACCCGCCGCGCCGGGCCCGACCGCGCAGGGACGGTGGAAATCGGCAATGTCAGCTTCGACCCGGCCGCCTGCACGCTGTCCGTCGACGGCCGGGCGGTAGCGCTGACCCGGCGCGAATTCTCGCTGTTCGAGACGCTCTTGGCGAACCGCGGCCGGGTGATCCCGAAGGAGCGCATCCTCGAACGCATGTATGCCTTCAACGATGAGCCAGTCGGGACCAATGCGGTCGAGCTTTACATCGCCAGGCTCCGCCGCAAGCTCGAGGGATCGAGCCTCGCCATCAGGACCCTCCGCGGCCTCGGCTACCAGCTTGTCACCGATCCCTGATCCCGCGCCCCGCGCGCTCTCGCTGGCCGCCCGCCTCGCCGCCACGCTCGCGGCGGTGCTGGCGCTCGGCGGTCTGGCAGTGGCGCTCGCCGCCTTCGCCTATGGCCGCCATGCCGCGCAGGAAAGCTACGACCGGCTGCTGATCGGCGCGGCGAACCAGATCGCGGGTTCGATCACCATCCGCGACGGCGCGCCGCTGGTGGAACTGCCGGTGGCGGCGTTCCAGCTGCTCTCGCTCGCGCCACAGGACCGGATCACCTACGCAGTCTTCGGCCCGGACGGTGCGGTGATCACCGGCTATGACAGCGTAAGGTCGCCGCCGAAGGGCGAGACCTTCTACAATGGCCGCTTCACCGGAGAGCCGATCCGCCTCGTCCAGGTCCACCGCCGCTTCGCGGAGCGGCATTTTTCCGGCACCGTCACCGTCGTCGTCGGCCAGACGACCCGGTCGCGGGCCGAGCTTGCGTGGCAGATCACCCGCGGCGCGCTGACCGCGGCGGGGCTGGCCTGGCTGGTGATCTGCCTGCTCGCGGTCTTCGCCGTGCGCTCCTCGCTGCGCCCCCTGCGGCGGATCGAGCGCGCCCTCGGCGCCCGCGCGGCGCAGGACCTGACGCCGATTTCCGTCGCCGTCCCGGCGGAGATCGGCAGCCTCGTTGCCACCCTCAACCGCTTCATCGCCCGGCTTGACCGGCAGGTGGCGACGATGCGCACGCTGATCGCCGACACCTCGCACCAGCTCCGCACGCCCATAGCCGCGCTACGGGTGCAGGCGGAACTGGCGGCGGAGGAACAGGACCCCGACCGGCTGCGCGGCATCCTGGCCCGGATCCACGACCGCGCCGCGGGCCTCGGCCGTCTGACCGACCAGCTTCTGAACCACGCGCTGATCATCCACCGCGCCGATGCCGCCGCACTCGACCGGATCGACCTGCGCACCGTCGCGATCCGCGCCGCGGAGGAGACCGACCACGACCTCTTCTCCACCGGCGCGGAGCTGGAACTGGACTTGCCGGAGGAGGCTGTGCCCTGCCTCGGCGACACTCTCTCGCTTGTCGAGGCTACCAAGAACCTCGCCGGCAACGCCCTGCGCTACGGCCGCGCGCCGGTGCGGCTTTTCGTGCGGGCGACGCCCGCGGGACCGGAGATCGGCACGGCCGACCGCGGCCCCGGCATCCCCGAGGCGCATTGGCCCGACGCGGCAACCCGCTACGCCCGCAAGACCGGCGTCTCGCCGAAGAGCGCCGGCCTTGGCCTTGCCATCGCAGCCGCCGTGGCGCGCGCCCACGGCGGCACGCTTGCCTTCGCGCGCCCCGCAGCGGGCGGGTTCGAGGCGGCGATCCTCCTGCCCCCGCCGGGGGGCCGCCGATGATCCGCGCACTTGTCCTGCTCCTCGCCCTCCTCGCCGCCCAGCCGGCCGCCGCCGCACCGCTGGCGCCGGAGGCCACGGCCCATTACGGCCCGACAACGGCACCGCTGCGCAGCCTGCTGGTGCGCGGCACCACCGATATCGCGCTTTTTGCCCCGGTCCTGCGCGCCTTCGCCGAGGCCAACCCCGGCATGGCCGTCGGCTATGAGCAATGGGGGTCGAACCCACTTTACGAGGCCGCCGCGAAAGCCTGCACCGGGCGTTTCCCGGTGGCCGACCTGATCATCTCCTCCGCCGTCGACCAGCAGGTGAAGCTGGTCAACGACGGCTGCAGCCAGCCCCACCACTCCGCCGCCGTCGCCGCCCTGCCGGACGACCTGATCTGGCGCGACGAGGTCTTCGGGATCACCCGCGAACCGGCGGTGATGGTCTACAACCGCACGCTGGTGCCGCCCGGAGAGGCGCCGCACAGCCGCTTCGATCTGCTGGACCTCCTGCGCCCGGAGCACAGCCGCTATGCCGGGCGCGTGGCAACCTATGACATCGAGGCCTCGGGACTCGGTTATCTCTTCGCCTTCGCCGATTCCGAGCAGGCCACCACCTTCGGCCAGCTCATCGAGGCCTTCGGGCGGACCCGTGCGGTGGCCACCTGCTGCTCGGCCGAGATCATCGACGGCGTGATCTCGGGCCGCTACCTGATCGCCTATAACGTGCTCGGCTCCTATGCGCTGGAACGCGCGGCGCACAATCCCGAGCTGGTGGTGGTGGCGCCCGAGGATTACACGCTGATGCTGTCACGCGCGGCGCTGATCCCGTCGCGGGCGAAGGATCCGGCCGGCGCGGGGCGGCTGGTGGATTTCCTGCTGTCGCCCGCCGGCCGCAGGGCGCTCTCCGCCACCCACCTGATCGTCAGCCCGTCCGAGATCTACGCCACCCAAGCCGGTGGCGACGGCGGCACCGGCACCTCGCTTCTCAGGCCGATCCCGCTTTCACCGGTCCTTCTGGTTGGTCTCGACCGCCAGCGCCGGGCACAGTTCATCGCTCTCTGGCGCAAGACCTTCGGAGAGGACAAGACCACCTTCGTAGAGAAATAGCCCCCGCCCTCAGGCGGCAGTCCGCGCGGCGCCGATCGCGCGCCGCGCCCAGGTGAGGATCGCCTCCGGCTCCGCCGCCACCCGCTCGGTCCCACCGGTGAAATCGTCCCAGGCTGCCGCGTAGTCGTCCTTCAGCAGGGCGAGCACCGGAACGCCCCGGAGCGCCGCCTTCTCCAGCGCCGCGCGCAGGCCGCCGCCCTCCGCCTCGCCCCGCCCAAAGCGGTTGAGGATCAAAAGATCCACCGGCCCATCGAGCGCGGCGAGAAGCCCCGCCGCGACCTCCGCCAGGGCCGAGGGGTCGAGCGCGCAGGCCGTCGCCCCCGCGCCCAGATCCTGGGTGATCGCGCGCCGGGCGCCGGTCGTCACGTCCTCGACCAGCGTGACGTCACGCGCGCGCCCCGGCTCCGCCCGCTGAACATGACCGCATGGGCGAAAGCCTTCGGCCCTCAGCCGCGCCGCGGCCTCGGCCAGCGCGTCATCGGCCGCGCCGCCCCCAAGGCAGCGGATCGCGGCGATGAAGGGCGCGGCGTCCTGCGTCATGTGCGGCTATAGGCGTCCTCGTAGCGCACGATGTCGTCCTCGCCGAGGTAGCTGCCGGTCTGCACCTCGATCAGCACCATCGGCACCTTTCCCGGGTTCTCCATCCGGTGGACGGCGCCGAGCGGGATGTAGACGGACTGGTTTTCGCCCACGAGCTGCTTCTTGTCGTCGATGGTGACCAGCGCGGTGCCCTCCACCACGATCCAGTGCTCGGAGCGATGCACGTGGCTCTGCAGCGAAAGCGAGGCGCCCGGCGTGACCACGATCCGCTTGACCTGGAATCGCGACCCGATGACGAGGCTTTCGAACCAGCCCCAGGGGCGGTGGTCGCGCGGCAGGGTTTCGGCCTGTTTCGCGCCCTTCTTCTTCAGTGCCGCCACCGCGCGCCGCACCTCCTGCGCGCGCGACATGTCGGCGACCAAGACCGCATCGGGCATGGCGATGGCGACGATATTGTCGAGCCCGATGCCGACGATCTCCTGCGCCGCGGATTCGGACCGCAGCAGCGTGTTCTGACAATCGAGCGCCACCGCGGCGCCATTGGTGACAACGCCCTGCGCATCGGGTCCCGCCTCGCGCCAGACCGCGTCCCAGCCGCCGAGATCGGACCATGCGCCCTCGAAGGGCAGTACCGAGAGGTTTGCCGCCCGCTCCATCACCGCGTAGTCGATGGAGAGGTCGGGCAGCGTCGCCCAGGGATCCTTGGCGAGCCTGAGGAAGCCGAGGTCGGCCCTGGCCTCATCTACCGCCGCCTCGACGGGAGCGAGGAATTCCGGCGCATGTTCGGCAAAGGCCGCCCGTATGGTCGAGGCCTTGAAAAGGAAGATCCCGGCATTCCAGAGGTAGCGGCCCTCGGCCAGCATCTCCACCGCCCTCGCCTCGCCGGGCTTCTCGACAAAACGGCTCAGCGGCACCGCCTCCCCGCCCGTCGGCGCCTCGGACAGTTCCAGATAGCCATAGCCCGTCTCCGGCCGGTCGGGACGAATGCCGAATGTGACGATGCGCCCGGCCTCGGCCGCCGGCACGGCGGCGGCGACGGCGGCGCGGAAGGCCGCGGCATCGGGGATCACATGGTCGGAGGGGGCGACGAGGATCATCGCCTCGGGATCCTTCGCGCCGAGGTGGACCGCGGCGGCCAGAACGGCGGGCGCGGTGTTCTTGGGCTCCGGTTCGATCAGCACCGCGCCCGGGTCGATCCCGGCCTCGGCCATCTGCTCGGTCACGATGAAGCGGAAATCGGCGCTGGTGATCACCGCCGGCGGCTCGAATTCCTCTCCCGACAGGCGGCGGGCGGAGGCCTGGAACAGGCTCTCCTCGCCGGTCAGTGCGGCGAATTGCTTGGGATAGCTCTTGCGCGACAGCGGCCAGAGCCGGGTACCGGAGCCGCCGCAGAGGAGGACGGGATAAATCATCGAACGAACCTTTCCGTTTTGGAAATCGGAATTGGCAGAAGGTCTAACGCCTTGCGTCCTGCGAGAGAACCCCCGGCACGGGATCGTCACGCCCTTACACGCGGATCGCCGCCGGGCCGCTCAGTTCGCCAGCACCAGATCGGCCGGCCGGCTGCGGGCCCGCACCAGGCGGCCATTGGGCAGATCGTTCTCCTCCATCTTGGTGCGGACCACCCCGGGGGGAAGGCCGTAGCCCTGCCAGCGCGCCTCCAGCCGCTGGCGCAGCATCGCCTCGGGCACGTCGAGCCGCACGGTGAGATCGAAGAGCCCGTCGAGACGGTCCCAGGGGGGCATGTCCAGAAGCAGGTAGTTGCCCTCCGCCACGATCAGCTCCACCGAACGCGGGATCAGCCGTGCGCCTGCGCGGGCGATCTCGATCGCGCGGTCGAAGACCGGCACCGCGACCTCCTCCTCGGCGTTCCCGCGCAGGCGGACCAGCATGGCGGCGAAGCCGCCGACATCGAACGTGTCGGGGGCGCCCTTGCGCGCGCGGCTGCCGCGCGCCTCCAGCACGGCGTCGTCGAAATGATAGCCATCCATCGGCAGCACCGCCGCGCGGCCGGGCACGCGGGCGTTCACCGCCTCAACCAGCGCCTCGGCGACATGGCTCTTGCCCGAGCCCGGCGCGCCGGCGATGGCGACGATCCGCCGGCGCCCCGGCGGCAGGTCGGACAGCAGGCGCGACAAGGTCTCGATGTCGGTCCTTTCCTCCATCAGCCCCCCCAGGTCCGTTCCAGCACACCCAGCCAGTTCTCGTGGCAGAGCTTGCGGATCAGGGGCGCGCCGTAGCCATGCGCGGCCATGGCCTGCTGCAGTGCCGGAAGGCCGGTGACATCGCCGATCTCCTTCGGCACCAGCGCCCCGTCGAAGTCCGAGCCGAGCCCGACGTGATCCTCGCCAAGGTTGGCCAGAAGATGATCGAGATGGCGCATCACCGGCTCCCATCCCATGTCGGGGGATTTCTTTCCGTCGGGCCGCAGGAAGACTGTGGCGTAGTTCAGCCCCACCATCCCTTTCGACTCGCGGATCACGGCAAGCTGCCGGTCGGTCAGGTTGCGCGCCGAGGGGGTGACGGCATGGGCGTTGGAATGGGTCGCGACCAGCGGCGCGTCGGAGATCCGCGCGACATCGTCGAAGCCCTTCTCGTTCAGGTGGCTGAGGTCGATCAGGATCTTCAGCTGGTTGCAGGCCCGAACCAGGGCCTTGCCCGCCTCGGTCAGCCCCGGCCCGGTGTCGGGGCTGGCGGGGAAGCCGAACGGCACACCATGACCGAAGATCGTCGGCCGGCTCCAGACCGGCCCGAGCGAGCGCAGCCCCATTGCGTGGAAGACATGGAGCGCGTCGAGCCCCCCATCAATCGCCTCGGCGCCCTCCATGTGCATGATTGCGGCAATCACCCCGCGCGACAGGCAGTCTCGGACCTCGGCCACGGTGCGGCAAATCCGGAACTTCCCGCCGCTCGCCCGCTCCATCCACATCAGATGGCCAGCCATAGCCAGGGCCACTGGCTGCGCCGTCTCCAGCGGGACCGGCGGCGGCAGCGGCACGGCATAGGGCGGGTTGTCCATCATCGCCTCGTAATCGGGCGCGTCCGTGGTGACCGGAGACGGGATGTAGATCGCGAAAAACCCGCCCGCGAAGCCCCCCGCCTGCATCCGCGGCAGATCCAGATGCCCGCGGCCCTCGCCGGTCAGCCAGATCTCGTCGCGGCGGTCGGGCGCCCGGAGCAGGCGCAAAAGAAAGTCGTTATGGCCGTCGAGGACCGGGATCATGGCAGCGTCTCCTTTTCGGCCCGGGGACGGGATGGTCCGGGCGTCGTGCGGGATTGTTCTGGAGCGCGCGGAGAGGCGCAAGCCCCAAGCGACGCCACCGCGCTTCGCCCTGCTGCCTGCGGCCAATCCTCACGCGTGCGTGATCCAGATCAAGGAAATTCCCCACGAATCAATGCATCCAAGACACAGGTTTAGGGAGGGAAAGCGCGATGCGTCTGACGATCAGAACCAACCTCGCCCTGCGTACGCTGATGGCCTGCGCGGTCAACGAGGGCAAAACGCTCCGAAAGCACGAGATCGCAAAAGCCTGCAACTGCTCGGAAAACCACCTCGCCCAGGTGATCAATACGCTGGGCCAGCTCGACTTCGTCCAGACCGTACGCGGCCGCAACGGCGGGCTGCGCCTCGGCCTGCCGAAAGACCAGATCACCGCCGGCGCCGTCTGCCGCGCCTTCGAGGCAGGCGTGCCCTTCGCCGAATGCTTCGAGCCGGCGGCCAACTCCTGCCCGCTGACCGAGGTCTGCGTTCTTCGAAAGGCGCTAAAGGCCGCGCTCGAGGCCTTCTACGCCTCGCTCGACCGCATCACCCTGGCCGATCTGGTCGAGGATAACGAAGGTTTGAACCGACTTCTGTCACTTCCGGCGGAGCCGCGCCGGATGGCCGCCAGCTGCCCTTGACTTCCCCCTCCGCCTGCCGCATTGCCGCCGCATTTTGAAACCAGGCTGTTCGAACCTGGGGAAAATGCAGCATGGCGGTCTGCCGACCGCCGGTATGGAGCAGTACCATGGCACGGCGCGACGACAGCGCAACCCAGCAGCAGCAGGCCGAGATCCCACAGGACTCCGCCCAGCCCCCCAAATCCCGGCAACGCCCGCGCGAGACCGACGAGCGCCGCCGTTCCGACACCCCGACCCCGGCGCAGCGTCCGACGCCGATCATCACCGACTGGGCCTCGATCTAGGCAGGCTTTTCGGCGGGCGCGCGGCGGTCTAGGCTCGGCGAACTCGAAACCTCCGACCGACCGGCCTGCCCCGCACCCCCGATGCCCTCCGCGATCTCGACCATCCGCAACCTCGGCCCCGCAAGTGAAGCCGCCTTCGCCCGCGCCGGCATCGGCTCGGCTGAAGCTCTGCGCGCGCTCGGCCCCGATGCCGCCTACGCGCGGCTTCTCGCCGCCGGCGAGCGGCCGCATTTCATCGGTTATTACGTCCTCGTCATGGCGCTGCAGGGCCGGCCCTGGAACGATTGCAGGGGCGCAGAAAAAGACGCCCTGCGCGCCCGCTTCGACAAGCTGAAGGCAGAGGCCGCGCGGCCCGGCCCGGGCGCCAACGCCGCGATCGAGGCCGAACTCGACCGCATCGGCGTGATCCCCCGCCGGTAGCCCCGCGGTTAGAACCCCGGCCCGGGGGCTTCAGCCGCGCTCAGCCTTCTTCTGCCAGCGCCCGTCTTCCTCCGACCAGTATTGCGCCGCCGTCCCGGCATCGGTCAGCGCCTTCCACTGGCCGCGCGCACGCTCCACCGCGGCGTCGTCATTGCCGTCGAAGAGAACGCAGAGCCGCTCCAGCCCAGCCGCCTCCGCCTCCGTCACCTCCGCCCCGTCGATCGCCATCACGCAGGCGGCGTTGTTCGGGCAGTCAGGGGCGGTGGTCAGCAGCACCGGCTGGTCCGCGTCATGCGGTCCGCCGGCGAGGCCATGCGGTAAGAAACCCTCCTCCGGGCCGAGCCAGAGCTTCTGGTCCAGCCAGTCCATCCGCGCGGCCTCCCGCCCCCGGACGGCAACGCGCCAGCCCTGGGCCAGCGCGCGATCGATCAGCATCGCCAGCGCCTGTTCGACGGGCGAGCGGGTCAGGTGGTAGAAATAGGCCGCGCCCACGCGCCCTAGCCCTCGAAGCGGTCGCGGATCAGCCGGTCCAGCGTGCGCACGCCCCAGCCGGTCGCGCCCTTCGGCGCAAACGTGCTGTCGGTCTTCAGAAGCGCCGTGCCCGCGATATCGAGATGGATCCAGGGCACGTCAGGCTTCACGAAGCGCTGCAGGAATTGCGCCGCAGTCACCGCGCCCGCGGGGCGCCCGCCGACGTTCTTCATGTCGGCGATGCGGGATTTCAGCATCTTGTCATAGGCGTCGCCGAGCGGCATCCGCCAGGCACCCTCGCCCTCCGCCGCCGCAGCCTTCAGAAGCGCGTTGCAGAGCGCGTCGTCATTGGCGAAGACGCCGGTGTTCTCATGCCCGAGCGCCACGATGATCGCCCCGGTGAGGGTGGCAAGATCGACCATCCCCGAGGGCTTGAACCGCTCCTGCGCGTACCAGAGCACGTCGGCCAGGACGAGACGGCCCTCCGCATCGGTGTTGATCACCTCGATCGTGTCGCCCTTCATCGAGCGCACAACGTCGCCCGGCCGCTGCGCGGTCCCCGAAGGCATGTTTTCGACCAGCCCGACCAGGCCCACGACGTTGGCCTTCGCGCGGCGCAGCGCCAGCGCCCGCATCGTGCCGGCGACAACGCCCGCGCCGCCCATGTCCATCGTCATGTCTTCCATCCCGCCCGGCGGCTTCAGCGAGATCCCCCCGGTGTCGAAACACACGCCCTTGCCAATCAGCGCGAAGGGTGCCGCGCCCTCGGCCCCGCCCTTCCACTGCATCACCACGACCTTGGAAGGGCTGGCCGACCCCTGCCCAACGCCCAGCAGCGCGCCCATGCCGAGCTTGGCCAGCTCCGCCTCCTCGAGGATCTCGACATCGAGACCGAGGTCCTGCATCGCCGCAAGCCGGGCCGCGAAATCCTCCGTCGTCAGCACGTTGGAGGGTTCGTTGACGAGGTCGCGGGTGAAGAACACTCCCTCGACGACAGCCGCCATCGGGGCGGCGGCCGCCGCCACGGCCTCGGGTTGGGCGCAGAGGAAAGTGACCGTCCCGCGCGGCTTCTGCTCGGCGGTCTTGTGCGGGGTGAAGTCGTAATCGCGCAGCGCCAGCCCCTCGGCGATTTCCGCCGCGCGCGGATGGCTTCCGGCGAGAACCAGCAGCGCCGCCGTGCCACGCGCCCTGGCGATCGCGGCCCCGGCCTTGCGCGCCTCGGCTGCCGGCGCGCGCGGGTCGAGGCGGACGATCTGCACCGCCTCGGCGGCCAGCCCCGCCGGCCAGGCGAGATCGGTGGCATCGCCCGGCTTCAGCGCGCGGAACGCCTCGGAGGCCAGGAACCGCTTCAGCGCCCCCCGCATTGGCCGGTCGAGCTTGCGCGCGATCGCGGGCAGCCGGCCCGTGCCATCGGCCTCCGCCCCCGCGAAGATCACGATGCGGCCGGCAAAGCCCGAGACCTCTACGCCGTCCTGCGGCTGGAACTGGATTTCGGTGGGGCTGGTCATGAGGGACTCCGGGGCTCGTGGCTTGGAAACGCGCGGAGCCTAGCTGCTGCCCCGGACCTTGGCCAGACACGACTTGGCCCGATCGGGCCCCGCCCCGCGCATGGATGGGGCGGGCCCCGAAGGACCCGCCCCGCCTCGATGGACAAACAATCCCGGACGATCAGCCGAGGATCCGGACCACGGTGCGGCTCTGGTTGTCGACGACGACCGGGTGACCGTTCACGTAGATGTAGGAATACCGGCTGCTCGGCACCGGCGTCAGCGTGATCGTGCCGGGCACGACCATGCCCACATGCAGGTTGCCCTGGATCGTCACCGGGTTGACCGGGTTGGCGGTGACATAGGTCGTCACCTGCTTGTCGGGCGCGGTCGCAGCCGCCCCGCCCACGGCACCCACGGCGGCGCCGACGACGGCGCCCACAGGGCCGCCGACCGCCGCACCCACCGCGGCCCCGGCAACGGCGCCGCCGGCCGCATGGCGGTCGACCTTCTTCTTGTCGAAGGTGACGGTGGAGATCTGCGTTTCGCTGGTCGGCTGCGACAGCATGACCTGGCCGGTGCTGGTGGTCACGCCCAGGTCGCTCGACTGCATCCAGCCGGTCTGGCCGTTCGTCTCGACTTCGCACCAGTCGCCATTGGCCAGGCAGCCCTGGACGTTGATGGCGCTGTTGGCCGGCACCTGCTCCATCACGGTGTAATGCGCGCCCGGTCCGGCAAGGACGGCGCCATTTGTCACGACAGTCGCCTGCGTGACATCGGCGAAGGCCGCCGGCGCGATCATGAGCGCGGTGGCCGAAGCGGCGGCAAGCATCTTAAGAGGCATGGTGGTCTCTCCTTCTTTCCGCTGTGAGACGGCAACGGACATGGGAGAGGGCGCGCCCGGGTTCAAAGGGGGGCCGCCAGAGCGGCGGAAAAGGGCGAAACCGGCAATCTTCCGCCCGGGCGTCATCGGCGGATCGGCACCGGACCGGCGGGATCTGACGTTCACGTTCGCGCGCTTGAGCCTTGTGGGGTCCTGGCGCCGCACTAGCCGCGCGCGCCCGTCCCCACCGCGCGGCCGCTATTCCGCGGCTTCGGCCTGCGCCTCGATCTCGGCCGCGCGCTTCTCGACCAGCTCGACGATATGGTCGATCATCTGATCGTTGGTCATCTTGTGGCTCTGCTTGCCGGCCAGATAGACCATGCCGGAGCCCGCGCCGCCGCCGGTGAAGCCGATATCCGTCATCAGCGCCTCGCCCGGCCCGTTTACCACGCAGCCGATGATCGACAGCGACATCGAGGTCGAGACATGGGCCAGCCGCTCTTCCAGTGCGCTGACGGTCTTGATCACGTCGAAGCCCTGCCGCGCACAGGAGGGGCAGGAGATGATGGTGACGCCGCGGTGCCGCAGCCCCAGCGACTTCAGGATCTCGTAGCCGACCTTCACCTCCTCGACCGGATCGGCCGAGAGACTGACGCGCAGCGTGTCCCCGATCCCCATCCACAGAAGGCTGCCCAGCCCGATCGCCGATTTCACCGTGCCGGAAACCAGGCCACCCGCCTCGGTGATTCCGAGGTGGATCGGCGCGTCGGTTGCCTCGGCGATGCCCTGGTAGGCTGCCGCCGCAAGGAAGACGTCAGAGGCCTTCACCGAGATCTTGTATTCGCGGAAGTCGTTGTCCTCGAGGATGCGGATGTGATCGAGCCCGCTTTCCACCATCGCATCCGGGCAGGGCTCGCCGTATTTCTCCAGCAGGTGCCGCTCCAGGCTGCCGGCGTTCACGCCGATGCGGATCGAGCAGCCATGGTCCTTCGCGGCGCGGATGACTTCCTTCACCCGCTTCGCATCGCCGATATTGCCCGGGTTGATCCGAAGGCAGGCCGCGCCCGCCTCGGCCGCCTCGATCGCGCGCTTGTAGTGAAAATGGATGTCGGCCACGATCGGCACCGGGCTTTCGGCGCAGATCTCGCGCAGCGCGCGGGTCGAGGCCTCGTCCGGCGTCGAGACGCGGACGATGTCGGCCCCCGCCTCGGCGCAGCGCTGGATCTGTTCCACAGTGGCGCGCACGTCGGACGTGTCGGTATTGGTCATCGTCTGGACCGAGATCGGGGCATCGCCGCCAACGGCGACATTGCCCACCATGATCTGGCGCGACTTGCGGCGTTCGATGTTACGCCAGGGACGGATCGGATTCAGGGACATTGGTTCAGCGCCTGCGGAAGCCTCGGGCATCTGGGCGACTATCTAGGCCATCCCCGCCCGCGCGGCAACGCCAACCGTACCCCGGGCCCCCCGGAAAAGCGGCCCCGGAAGACCCCGCGCCTATTTCTTCGCGATCGCCGGCGACGCGTCGGCCAGCGCCACGGCCTTGGCCAGCGTCGGGTTATGGCTGAGGTCCGCGACGGTATAGGAGGACTCGAGGCTGTTCACCGAAAGCGCCAGCTTCTTCACCACGCTCGCGCCCGAGGCCGCCGGGCCATAGGCCTTCCCGTTGACGAGGAAATAGAGCGAGCCGGAATTGCCGGCGCGCAGCCGCGCGGGCTGGTCGCCCTGCGGCACGGTCCATTTCTCGCCCGCGTCGAGGATCTTCTCGAACAGGACGGTGCCATCGGCCCCGGTCACCCGCACCCAGCAGGGCCGAACGGCCATCAGCTGCACCTTGGGCGCGGCATCGGCGACGACCTTGGGCGCGGCTGTCCCGGCCCCTGCGGCACCGGGCTGCACCGCCCCAGCGGCCGCGGCCAGCGCGGCGGCCACCGGATCGGTCGGCGCGGCGGCCTGGGCCGGCGCAGCGCTGTCGGTCGTCGCACTTGCGCTCGCCACCTGCTGGTCCAGCCCGTCGGGCGAATTGGGATTGATCGCGGCAATCGGCCCGTCGCGCGGCACCAGCACAGGCACGTCAAGCGGCTGCGGCCGGTAAAGCCGGTCGAGCGCATCCGCCGAGGGGACCGAGACCTTGGCCTCCTTGCCATTCGCCGGGGCACTGCCCGGCAGATCGGCGACATTCGCCAGCGGATCAAGCGAGGCGACGACGCCCGGCGACTGATCGACCGGCGCCACCTGCACGCGCTGAACCTGCTGCAGCACCTGCCAGCCGCCATAGCCGAGCCCGCCCAAGAGCAGAAGCAGCACGAAAACCGACCCGATTGCCCGCGGTTCCACGCCCGACATCAGGCTGGGGCCGCGCGGCACGAAGGTGGCATTGGGATTGGCCAGCGGATCGCGGTTCTCGACCTTCGGCTTGGCCTTGGCCGCCGCCAGCTTCGCCGGAACCGCCATCGCCATCGAGTCGGTCGGGGTGAAATCAGCCTCGGCGCAGAAGCGCGTATAGGCCCATTCCGGATCCATCTGCAGGTAGCGGGCGTAGGAGCGGACATAGCCCGCAACGAAGCCCTGCGTCTCGAAGGCCGAGACGTCGCAGTTCTCGATCGCCGCGATATAGGTCGCCTTGATCTTCAGTTCGCGCTGAACGTCGAGCAGGGATTTACCGAGCGTGGCACGCTCGCCGCGCATGAGATCCCCCAGGCGCAGTTCGTAGTCGTCGAAACCTTTCGGCTTCTGATCTTCTACAGCCGAAGGTCTGATCCTTCGCCCGATCATTGCCACTGCCCCATTTCCCATCCCGCCGAACCGGCCGCTGGCCCCCGTTTTTTGACCGCCTCTAACGCGACTCAAGGGGTGCCTGCGCGACTACAGGATTAACACAGGGTTGTGAGGGATGCACTTGCAGAAGCGCTCAAGCAGACAACTCGGCGCGATTCAGCGCACAATGGGACCAAAGCCTGTCCATTGCCTTAACAAGCCCATCAATCATGCCCGGGTCATGCACCGGCGAGGGCGTAAAGCGCAGCCGCTCGGTCCCCTTCGGCACCGTGGGATAGTTGATCGGCTGGACGTAAATCCCGAAATTTTCCAGCAGCATATCGGACAGAAGCTTGCAATGAACCGGATCGCCGACATGGACCGGAACGATATGGCTGCCATGGTCGATGATCGGCAGGCCAAGCCCGCGCAGCCGCAGCTTCAGCGTCGCCGCCGCCGCCTGGTGGCGGTCGCGCAGATCCTGATCGGTCTTCAGGTGACGGACAGAGGCCGCCGCCCCCGCCGCGACAACCGGCGGCAGTGAGGTGGTGAAGATGAAGCCCGGCGCGTAGGAGCGGATCGCGTCCACCATCTTCGCGCTGGCCGCGATGTAGCCGCCGAAGACGCCGAAGGCCTTGCCGAGCGTCCCGTTGATGATGTCGAGCCGGTGCATCTGCCCGTCCCGCTCCGCCACGCCGCCGCCGCGCGGGCCGTACATGCCCACGGCATGGACCTCGTCGAGATAGGTCAGCGCGCCGAATTCCTCCGCCAGGTCGCAGATCTCCTCGATCGGGCCGAAGTCGCCATCCATCGAGTAGATCGACTCGAAGGCAATGAGCTTCGGCGCCGCCGGATCGTCCGCGGCCAGCAGCTCGCGCAGATGCGCCACGTCATTGTGCCGGAAGATCCGCTTCGCGCCGCTGCCGCCGCGCCGGATCCCCTCGATCATCGAAGCGTGGTTCAGCGCGTCGGAATAGATGATGAGGCCGGGAAAGATCGTCCTGAGCGTCGAAAGCGTCGCGTCATTGGCGATATAGGCGGAGGAGAAGACCAGCGCCGCCTCCTTGCCATGCAGGTCCGACAGCTCGGCCTCGAGCCGCTTGTGATAGACCGTGGTGCCCGAGATGTTGCGCGTCCCGCCCGAACCGGCGCCGGTGGCCTCCAGCGCCTCGTGCATCGCGGCAAGCACAACCGGGTGCTGCCCCATCCCGAGGTAATCGTTTCCGCACCAGATCACGATGTCCTTTTCGCTGCCGTCGGGCCGCTTCCAGACCGCATGCGGAAAGTTCCCCCGGCGCCGCTCGATGTCGATGAACACGCGGTAGCGGCCCTCGTCATGAAGGCGCTGCAGGGCGGCGTCGATCTTCCCGTCGTAATCCATCTAGGTCCCTTTCGCGGCTCGGCCTGACCCCGCTTCTAGGGAGTCCCGTCGACGCGCACTTTGATATCGGTCAAAAGCGCATTTCGCAAACGCACAAAGTGTCGCCCCGCCATGACCTTGGATCAACCCTCCGCGACAGGTTCGTGCGGCCTGACCCGCCTTCCCGCCCCTCCGGGGCCGCTCTGGACAGTCCCGGCCCGCCTGTTAGGGTCCGCCGCATCACCATGAAGGAGATTGCCATGGCGCTCGATGGCGTACTGAAAAAGATCGACGAGACCCTGCCCGCGTCCGTCGACAGGCTGATGGACCTGCTCAGGATCCCCTCGATCTCGACCGACCCGGCCTTCAAGGGCGACTGCGACCGCGCCGCCGACTGGCTGGTGGCAGAGCTGACCGCTCTGGGTTTCGAGGCCGCCAAGCGCCCGACCCCGGGCCACCCGATGGTCGTCGCCCGCAAGAAGGGCCCCGGCAAGCACCTGCTCTTCTACGGCCATTACGACGTCCAGCCGGTCGACCCGCTCTCGCTCTGGGATCGCGACCCGTTCGATCCGGAACTGCAGGACGGCCCCAAGGGCAAGCTCATCCGCGGCCGCGGCGCCGCCGACGACAAGGGCCAGCTGATGACCTTCATCGAGGCCTGCCGCGCCTGGAAGGAGGTGAACGGCGAGCTGCCCGGCAACCTCACGATCTTCTTCGAGGGCGAAGAGGAATCCGGCTCCCCCTCCCTCATCCCCTTCATGAAGGAGAACGCGGAGGAGCTGACCGCCGACATGGCGCTGATCTGCGACACCGGGCTGTTCGAGTCGAAGACCCCCGCCATCGTCACCATGCTGCGCGGGCTCCTGGGCGAGGAGCTGACGATCAGGGCCTCCAACAAGGACCTGCATTCCGGCATGTACGGCGGCGCCGCGATCAACCCGATCCGGGTTCTGGCGAAGATCATCGCGGGCCTGCATGACGAAACCGGCCGCATCACGGTGCCGGGCTTCTACGACGGCGTGCCCGAACTGCCCGACGAGGTCCGCGCCCAGTGGCAGGCCCTGGCCTTCGACCACGCGGCGTTCCTCGGCGATGTCGGCCTTTCGGTGCCGGCGGGCGAGCAGGACCGCACGCCGCTCGAGATGATCTGGTCGCGCCCGACCTGCGAGGTCAACGGCATCTGGGGCGGCTATACCGGCGACGGCTTCAAGACCGTGCTGCCGTCCGAGGCCCATGCCAAGATCTCCTTCCGCCTCGTCGGCACCCAGGATCCCCACAAGCTGCGCGAAAGCTTCCGTGCTTATGTCCGCTCGCAGCTTCCGGCGGATTGCGAGGTGGAATTTCACGGCCACGGAGCCTCGCCCGCGGGCCAGATGGCGATCGACGATCCGGCCTTCGAGAAGGCCCGCAAGGCGCTGGGAGAAGAATGGGGCGTGCCCGCCGCCTATGTCGGCTGCGGCGGCTCGATCCCGATCGCGGGCTATTTCAAGACCATCCTCGGGATGGACGCGATGCTGATCGGCTTCGGCAAGGACAACGACCAGGTCCACTCGCCGAACGAGAAATACGACCTCGAGAGCTATCACAAGGGCATCCGCTCCTGGGCGCGCATCCTCGCCGCGCTCGACTGATCCGGACAGGGCCGTATCAAAATAGAACGGGGGCCTCGCGGCCCCCGTTTTGCACCGTACCCGTGAAAGGTGACGGTGAGAGATCAGCCGGCGCTGGTGACGTTGGTCACGGTCGAGGTGCCGTTGACGTCCTGCCAGTGCAGGCTCACATGCGCGCCCGGCTGCAGCTGGGCTTCGAGCCCGGCATAAGCCACACCGAAGGTGTTGCCATTGGCCAGCGTCACGGTCAGCGCCGAGGGGTTGACCGACTTGATCACCGCGTCGGAGTAGTTCCCCGAGGTCTTCGCCAGGGCCGCCATCGGGGCGAGCGCGAGAAGAGCCGCAGCGGCGGCCGGAACCAGAATCGTTTTCATGTCTTTTCTCCTAATAACACGGGCCGGTTTTCCGGCTCCGTCCAGTTCGAACGGTCATCGCTTGTCGCGTCGGCCATCTCTGGCCCGGCAAGTCGCCGTTCGTGAGAGGTCAGATAGGTGCCCGTTTTCCGGGTAAAAGTGAACTAAACAGTTTTGTTATCTTTGGTAACACCCGCGTGATATGCCCTTGCGGAACCGCCACCCCGCCCTAACGGCGCTAAGGATGGAATGTGCTGTAATTAATAAGCTATTTTCCGCCGAAGCAGAGCTCGAAAACCGGAAAGGGGATTGCCTTTGGCGGCGTCCGCCCCAGACGCGCCGATAATCCGGGAAAACTCGCAACTCTCCCTAAAGTAGAATTCCAGGCAGGCCCGCTCACCTCGCCCCGGCCCGGAACAGCGGGCGCAGCCCGCGGGGGCCCGCGCCAAGGGCACGCCCACAAGCGATCGCACCGCAGCGGCGCGCATCGGGTCCAGATCTGTCAGGGAAAGCCCGTCCCGGGTGCATCGTCGAATGACGACGCCCGGGACGCGATCGAGGGGAAATGGCGCGGTTGACGGGGCTCGAACCCGCGACCCCCGGCGTGACAGGCCGGTACTCTAACCAACTGAGCTACAACCGCACTTCCCCGCCCTTCGATCACGTCCCGGGCGTGGGCGGGTTCTTACGCACCTGTCCGACCGGCGTCAAGCGACGAAATCACCCGATCGGGCGGTTTTCTCGTTCCCCCCGGAACCGCCCCCGAAAGCACCCTGAAAACCCAAAGAAAAACGGCGCCGGCCCCTCGCCCGGCGCCGTCCATCGTTCCTGTCCGGACCTCAGCGCGTCTTCAGCGCCGCGCCGATCCAGACCAGCACCAGAACGGCGGAAAAGATTGCGTTCCAGCTCGCCATCGAAAGATGAAGGAAGGACCAGGCCGCCTCGTCGCAGCGCACCACCGGCGCGGCCAGGATATGCGCCAGAAGGTCCTTGGCGGAGATCCCCTGCACCGTCATCGAGGAGGTGCAGCTCGCCGGCCCCGCCCACCAGTGGCGCTCCACCCCGGTGTGGTAGACCCCGAGTCCCGAGGTCGCCGCCGCGGCCAGCGCCCCGGCCCAGGGCAGCACCCGCCAGGGGATCACCAGCGCCACCACCCCGATCGCGATCGCCACGGCATGCGGATAGCGCTGCAGCAGGCACAGGTGGCAGGGCAGCAGCCCGCCGATGTACTGGAAGGCCAGCGCGCCGCCGAGCAGCGCCACCGATCCGAGAGTGGCCAGGAAGACAAGACCCGCGCGCGTCATCTAGAAGCTCCTTGCGGCGAAATAGACCAGGCCGAGCACCACCAGAAGAACCAGGACGATCCAGGCCAGGCGGCGCTCGATGAAGGCGACGATGCGCTCGCCGTGGTGCCGCAGCAACCAGGCCAGCGCGAAAAACCGCAGCCCGCGCGCGACAATGGCCGACAGCACGAAAAGCGGGAAGTTGAAGCTGATCACCCCGGCGAGGATCGTCACCACCTTCATCGGCGGCATATGGGCCAGCCCCGAGGTCACCAGCATTACCAGGATCGCGGCATCGCCCGCCTGCGACTTCAGCGCCTCGAAGGCGCCGAGCTTTCCATAGGCCTCCAGCACCGGGCGGGCGAGCAGGTCGAAGGCATAATGGCCAAGCGCCCAGCCGAACATCCCGCCCAGCACCGAGGTCACCGTCGCGATCACCGCGTAGCGCATCGCCTTGTTCGGCCGCGCCAGGCACATCGGGATGAAGAGGACGTCCGCCGGGATCGGGAAGACCGAACTCTCCACGAAGGAAATCAACGCAAGGGCCCAGGTCGCATGACGCGACCCGGCCCAGCTCAGGGTCCAGGCGTAGAGCTTGCGGAACATCGGGCCTCGCGACTTGTCCCTGCGCTTCGAGCATGGCGCGCGCGCGAGGTCAAGCGAAGGCCACGCTGCCCGGCGCAGCTTCACGCCTTGTTAACACCTCAAGCTGACACTTGCCCCACGGCCGACGCAGCAAGGGGCTTGCCGATGCGACTCCAGATGCGCCACGCGGTCCGGGTTGCGGACCCGCGGGAAACCCGCCTGAAAGGGCGGACATGACCGTCCTCATCGCCGGCGGCGGCATCGGCGGGCTGGCGCTCGGCCTGATGCTCGACCGGGCCGGCATCCGCTTCCGCGTGTTCGAGGCCGCGCCCGATCTGCGCATGCCCGGCCTCGGCCTGCTGCTGCGCCCCGACGCGGTCCGCGCCCTCTCCGATCTTGGCCTCGGCCCCGAGCTCGCCCTTATCGGCCTGCCGATGACCGAGGTCGCCGGCGTCACCCCCGAAGGCATCGTGACCGAAACCGCCCCCTGCGGCCAGGCCACGGGCAGCGAAATGCCGCAGCTCTCCGTTCATCGCGGCCGCCTCCATCGCCTGATGGCCGAGGAACTGCGACGCCGCGCGGGCGCCGACCGCATCGTCCTCGATGCCGCGCTGCAGGACGTCGCCGACAGGGGCGAGAAGCTGACAATCGATCTTTTCGACCGCCGCCAGAACCGCCCCGGCGGCACCACCCGCGGCCGCGGCCTCGTCGGCGCCGACGGCATCCACTCCACCGTCCGCGCCCGTCTTTACCCGGGCGAGCCGCCGCCGCGCTGGGACGGGCTCATGGTCTGGCGCGGCATAGGCCCCGGCAGGCCGCCGCGCGGCGGCCATTGCACCGTCGTCCTGCGCCAGGGCGACCGCCGCCTCACCGTTTCGCCCATCCCGTCCATCGGCGACGACCGGACACTGCTGGCCTGGACCGCGAAACTCCGCCGCCCTCGGGATTACGAATGGTCCGATGCGCATTGGGTCCCGCCCCGCCGCATCTTCGACCTCGCCGAGGAGTTCGAGGACTGGCGCTCCGACTGGATCGACGTGCCCGAGATGATCCGCGGAAGCCAGGACGTGTTCGAGCACCCGCTGCTGCGCCGCGACGAGCTGCCCCGCATGTCCCGCGGCCGCATCGCCCTGATCGGCGACGCCGCCCATCCCTCCTTCAAGCTCGGCTCCGGCGGGGCCAGCGACGCGATCCTCGACGCGCTCGCCCTCACCCGCGCCCTGCAGGGCCACGACAGCCTCGCCGATGCCTTCCGCGCCTACGACCAGCAGCGGCGCGAACAGCTCAGCGACCGCGGCCGCGAAACCCGCCTGGGAGCGGAGGCCCTGCCCAACGGCGCCCGCATCAGCTGGCGCGCCGTCCTGAAAGAGGCCGAGGCCCTTGCCGCCCTCCGCCCGCCGCCCCGGCCCAGCCTCCTCCCCCCCGCGCTCGAGGCCCAGGAGGGGATCGAACCCTCCCTCGCGCTGGCCAATATCGCCGCCTTCCGCGGCCGCGCCGGCCGCCCCTCCCGCCGCGATTGACGCGCCGGAAGCCGGCCGCTAAACCCGCGTCCAGTGCCCGAGTGGCGGAATGGTAGACGCAAGCGACTCAAACTCGCTCGGAGCAATCCATGCCGGTTCGAGTCCGGCCTCGGGCACCAGCTGTCTCACAGCTCTCTTCCTGCGGGCCACCCGCCCCGGATTGGCCTTATTCTGCCCTGGCGCTCCCTAAAACGTGACGCGATTCGGGGCGCCACCTCAGAAGATTTGAAACAATCAATGCGGATCGGCAGAATTGCCGCTCACCTGTGGGCAACTCTGTCCGCGGCCCCATCCGCGCGCCGCGCAACATATCTGGCAGACCGCGCGCCATGCGCCGCCCCAAGCGCCGCGCAAATTGGGCCACAATGGAAACAATATAAATCGATCGCGTACACGATTAGGCATCAATTTTGACGTTCTGCCTCTATTGCCCCCAAATTGACGGCATACTGGCTCAGGCGAGCCACTCACACTCCCAAATATCGGAAACAATCTCAGAAAGGTCCCACCAGACCTCTTGCCCCACTACCGCCTTAATTGGCCACGTGACCACCTTGAATTGCCCGTATTGCGCCACTTTTCGCTTTGGCCGGCTCCCCGCCAAGTTTAAAAATAGCTTGTCCGGGCAGCCGGGCATTCTGGCCGTGTGTATGGCCAGGATCGGTTTCGCGCCAACGGCGCAGGGAAAGACGGAACTCGCAGTCAGGCTTCATGCGGCGCCCCCTGCCGCATCCGCCGCCAGACCCCTGGCCCGGCGCCTGGAAAGCATTGTTTCGCCCTGCCACGCCATGCGGCGCCTGTAACGAGTGTGGCACGGCCGGCCGTTTCGCCGCCCGCGCCGCGTGGAGTTTTTGAAGGAGGCATCGATGACGACGTCGTATTACTATCTCGACGCCAGCGGAACGAAATGCAGCGTGGACGCGGGATCCGTCCGCCAGGGGGCCAACGGCACCTGGCACGACAACCACGGCCATATCTGCCATCCCGACGGTATCGTCGCGGGCACCCCGGGCGACGACCTCATCGACACCAATTACACCGGCGACCCGGATGGCGACCGTATCGATCATGGCGACGCCATCATTCCCGGCGCCGGCGTCAACGACGATGTCGTTCGCGCGGGCGACGGCGATGACGCAGTCTACGCCAATCTCGGCAACGACTTCGTCCACGGCGGCGCGGGCGACGACAAGCTCTACGGCGGCAGCGGCAACGACTCGCTCCTCGGCGATGCCGGCAACGACCGGCTGTTCGGGGGCGAGGGCACGGACACGCTCGCGGCCGGCAGCGGCAACGACGTGCTCTACGCGGGCGCCGGAGACGACCACCTGATGGGCGGCGCGGGCAACGACACGCTGGTCGGCGGCGATCCCACCGATTGCGAGACCTCCAACGACCGGATGGAGGGCGGCACCGGCTCGGACATCTTCGAAAACCTCCACGCCGGCGATTTCGTCGATGGCGGAGAGGACGCCTGCGGCGGCGAAGACAACGGCCCCGGCGACCGCGACATCCTCGACCTGCGCGGCACCGGCCCGTTCCACATCGTCCGCGACCCGGCCAACCCCGAGAACGGCACCGTCAACTTCCTCGACCACGACGGCGGCATCACCGGTTCGATGGAATTCGAGAACATCGAATGCATCATCCCCTGCTTTACCCCCGGCATGCGCATCGCCACGCCCAAGGGCGAGCGGCGGGTGGAGGATCTCAAGGTCGGTGACCGCGTCATCACCCGCGACAACGGGATACAGGAGATCCGCTGGATCGGCAGCAAGACGCTCGACGGCAAGACCCTCGCCGCCAACCCGCATCTGAAGCCGATCCTGATCCAGAAGGGCGCGCTCGGCGGCGGCCTGCCGGAGTCCGACCTACTCGTCTCCCCCAACCACCGGATCCTCGTCGCCAACGACCGCACCGCACTCTATTTCGACGAGCACGAGGTGCTGGTGGCGGCCAAGCATCTCGTCAACAACCAGGGCATCCAGGCGGTGTCCCGGATCGGCATCACCTACACCCATTTCCTCTTCGACCATCACGAGGTGGTCCTGTCGAACGGCGCCTGGACCGAAAGCTTCCAGCCCGGCGACTACAGCCTGAAGGGGATCGGAAATGCGCAGCGAAATGAGCTCTTCGAACTTTTCCCGGAACTGAAGACGCTCGAGGGCATCGGGGCTTATTCGGCGGCCCGCAAGACGCTGAAGAAGCACGAGGCCACGCTGCTGATCAAATAACGAGTGCCAGGCCCGGCGGCACGACCGGGCGCCTATGGGTCTGTATACGAGGGCGAGTGACTGGAAGGCGCGAAACGGGGAGCCCCAAATCCCCGTTTCCGTCTTCCAGGGCCCTCCTCACCCGACGTCCTGTTCCCCGGGTTGTCCCCGGCCGTTTCCGCTAAAGCCCCGTCCGCGCCCGCCAGGCCGCCCAGTCCTCCGGCGTGTCGAGGTCGGTAACGGCACGCGCCCCCGGCAGGGCCACCTCCCGCAGCCTCTCCCCATGCGCCGCGATCACCGGCCTCGGCCCGGTGTCGCCCGAAAGCCGCGCAAGCTCTCCGAACAGATCCGCCGGAAAAATCACCGGATGCCCCGGCCGCCCCGCGTCAGAGCATGCCCGAAGGATCGGCCGCGCACCGTCCGCCCGCCAGGCCGCCATCAGCCGCTCCAGGTCCGCCGCCTCCAGCTCCGGCAGATCGGCCAGCAGGATCATCAGACCTGCGGCACCCTCCGCCGCCGCCACGCCGGCGCGGATCGAGGCCGCCATCCCCTCGCCCGCCTCCGGCACTTCGACCATGACCACGTCGAGCCCCGCCAGCGCCGAAGCCCGCGCTCCGCCGCCAGCGGGCAGCGTCACGATCACCCGCGCCGCGCCGGCCTCCGCGGCGATGCGCGCCTGGCGGTGCAGGATCGCCTCGCCCGCCACCGGCTCCAGCAGCTTGTCCGCCCCCCGCATCCGCCGGGCAAAGCCCGCCGCCGGGATCAGCACCGCGATCTCGCCTCCCGCCATCGCTATCGGCTCCCTGGCCGACGGGTGGACAGAAGGAGGCTCGTCTCGCTCGTCGCCACCCCGTCAAGCCGCCGGATCTGGGTCAGCGCCGCGTCGAACTCCTCCAGCGTGCCGGTGCCGAGTTCGGCGATCAGATCCCATTTGCCATTGGTCGAATGCAGCGCCTGCACCGCCGGCATGCCCAGAAGCCGCGCCGCGATCCGCTCCGTCCCGCGCCCCTCGATCCCGATCATCATCAGCCCCCGCACCGGCGCCGCCGTAACGTCGCCCCGCGTCAGCACCGTGAAGCCCACGATCTCGCCGCGCGCCGCAAGCCGGTCCATCCGCGCCCGCACCGTGGCTCGCGACAGCCCCAGCGCCGCCGCCAGCTCGCTCAAGCTCGCGCGCCCGTCTCGCCTGAGCGCAGCGATCAACCTTTCGTCCTGTTCGTCCAATACGGTCAAATGCGCCGCCATTTTGCTCGATCCATCGTCCAATCTGAGCATAATACCGCTGGAAACCGCCGCAAGCTGGAAAGATCTTGCCGCCCACGGAAAGGGAGACCCGATGACCGAACCCAAGCACTGCATCCTCGTCGGCGCGCCGATCGACAGCGGCCAGAAGCGCGCCGGCTGCCTGATGGGCCCCGCCGCCTATCGCACCGCCGGCCTCGCCCGCACGCTGAACGAGCTCGGCCACACGGTCGAGGATCGCGGCGACATCGCCCTTCCCGCCCTCGCGCCCGCCCAATGCGCCAACCCCGCCGTCCATTCCCTGGCCGAGACAGTGGGCTGGACCAGGGAACTCGCCACCGCCGTCGAGGCCGCCTGCCCCGAGGGGCTGCCTATCACGCTCGGCGGCGACCATTCGCTGGCGCTCGGCTCCGTCGCCGGCGCCGCCGCCCATGCCGCGCGCGCCGGCCGTCCGCTCTTTGTCCTCTGGCTCGACGCGCACACCGATTTCCACACGCCGACCACGACGCAATCCGGCAACCTCCACGGCACGCCAGTCGCCTATATCGCCGGCCGCGACGGGTTCGAAGCATTCCCGCCCTTCCCGGCCCCCGTTCCGGGCGAACGGATCTGCATGTTCGGCATCCGCTCCGTCGACCCCGCCGAACATGCGGCACTTCTCGAAAACGACATCGAGATCAACGACATGCGGGTTCTGGACGAGCATGGCATCGTCAAGCCCCTGCGCGGTTTCCTCGACCGCGTCGCCGCGGCGAACGGCCTGCTGCATGTCTCGCTCGACGTCGACTTCCTCGACCCCGCCATCGCCCCCGCCGTCGGCACCACCGTCCCCGGCGGCGCGACCTTCCGCGAGGCGCATCTGGTGATGGAACACCTCCACGAATCCGGCCTGGTCACCTCGCTGGACCTCGTGGAACTCAACCCCTTCCTTGACGAGCGCGGCCGCACCGCCCGGCTGATGGTCGATCTCGTCGCCTCTCTCATGGGCCGCAAGGTCTTCGACCGCCCGACACGGAGTTACGCATGACGCCCCCGTCCAAGCTCGCCCTCGTTCCCTTCCTCAGCGTCGAGGGGATGATGAAGCTGGTCCTCTCGCGCGGCATCGAACGGGTGCTGCGCGAACTCGCCGAGGCGATCGAGGAAGATTTCCGCCGCTGGCCCGCCTTCGACAAGACCCCGCGCATCGCCTCGCATTCCCCGGTCGGGGTGATCGAGCTGATGCCGACCTCGGACGGTGCGCTCTACGGGTTCAAATACGTCAACGGCCACCCGAAGAACATGAAGGAAGGCCTGCAAACCGTTACCGCATTTGGACTTTTGGCCGAAGTCGCCACCGGCTACCCGGTCCTTCTGTCGGAAATGACCATCCTCACCGCGCTGCGCACCGCCGCCACCTCCGCCATGGCCGCCCGCGCGCTGGCGCCAAAGAACCCGCGCGCGATGGCCATCATCGGCAACGGCGCCCAGGCAGAGTTCCAGGCGCTGGCCTTCAAGGCCATCTGCGGGATCGAGGAGGTTCGCCTTTACGATATCGACCCCGCCGCCACCCGGAAATGCGCAAGAAATCTCGCCACTTCTGGCCTCACTCTCACCCAATGCACGAGCGCGGAGGAGGCGATCCTCGGCGCCCAGATCCTGACCACCGTCACCGCCGACAAGCAATATGCGACGATCCTGACGGACAACATGGTCGGCGCCGGGGTGCATATCAACGCGGTCGGCGGCGACTGCCCCGGCAAGACGGAACTGCACCGCGACATCCTCACCCGCTCCTCGATCTTCGTCGAATACCCGCCCCAGACGCGGGTGGAGGGCGAGATCCAGCAGCTCGACCCCGACCACCCCGTCACCGAGCTCTGGCAGGTTCTCAGCGGCGCCGCGCCGGGGCGCACCGATCCGCGCCAGATCACGCTCTTCGATTCCGTCGGCTTCGCGATCGAGGACTTCTCGGCCCTGCGCTACGTCCATGGCGCGATCCAGGGCACCGGCCTCGCCCAGATGCTCGACATGATCGCCGACCCCGACGACCCGCGCGACCTCTACGGCATGCTGTTGCGCGCCGGGGCCAAGGCGGCCGCCTGATCCCGCTCCGGATCTCGGTACAGATGGCGGCCGCCCTGCCAGTCCGTCACCTCGTATAGCCCCGGCCCCGCCTCCACCACATGGGGCGGCGCGACCGGCACCTTGCCGAAGCCGCCCGGGATATCCAGCACGTAGGAGGGCAGGCAAAGGCCGGAGATCCGCCCCCGAAGCGCCTGCATCAGCGCCTGCCCCTCGCCGATCGTGGTGCGGAAATGCGAGGTCCCCGGCGCCAGGTCGCAATGGTGCAGGTAATAGGGCTTGACCCGCAGCGCCACGAGCCGGCGGAACAGCGCGGCCAGCGTTGCGGGATCATCGTTGACCCCGCGCAGCAGCACGCTCTGCGACAGAAGCGCCACGCCCGCATCGGCCAACCGCCCCAGCGCCGCCTCCGCCGCCGCGCCGATCTCTTCCGCATGGTTGGTATGGACGACAAGGTAGACCGGCCGCCCCACCTGCAGCGCCGCGATCATCTCCTGCGTCATCCGCTCCGGCGCCACCACCGGCACGCGGGAGTGGAGCCGCAGCACGCCCACATGCGGGATCGCCGCCAGCCGCCGCATCACCTCACCCAGCCGGCGGGCAGAAAGCGACAGCGGATCGCCTCCGGTCAGGATCACTTCGGTGACCGCCGGCGTTCGCGCGATGTAATCGAGCGCCGCGGCCAGCTCCGCCTCCGGAAGCGCGGCCGACTGGCCCACCACCTCGCGGCGGAAGCAGAAGCGGCAATAGACCTCGCAGGCATGGGTCACAGCCAGGATCACGCGGTCGGGGTAGCGATGCGTCAGCCCCGGCGCCGGGCTGTGCGCCCCGTCGCCGATCGGGTCCGTCAGCTCCTCCGGCCGTCGCTCCAGCTCCTCGGGCCGCGGCACGAACTGCCGCGCCACGCCCGCCGAGGCGCTGGCCTGCACCATCTCCGGCGTGATCCGCATCTTGTAGCTTGCAAGCACCGGCGCCAGCGCCGCCAGATCCCCCGGCGCGGCCAGCCCCGCCGCCACCAGATCCTCCGCCCCGCTTATCGCCTTGCCCCAAACGCCCATGAAAGCCCCGCCGATCTCCGGCCGGGCTTATGCGCAGCCCCGCCCGACAGACGCAAGCCTGCGCTTTTTCTTGGCCCAAATACTCCGCCGCCGCCGCTCCACACCGCCGGGCGAAGCGGGCGCCGTCAGTGCACCCGGAACTCTCCCACCACGTTCCGCCATTCCCCCGGCGCGATCAGCTTGCGGTGGGTGAAGCGAACAGAATGCAGCGGCCCCTCGATCTTCTCTTGCCAGAACTCGATGAACTTGAAGAGCCGCGGATAGTCCGGCGCCAGGTCATACTCCTGCCAAAGGTAGCTGTTCAGCACGGATCGGTAGTCCGGCATCCGGTAGAAGAACTCCGCCGTCGTCAGCCCATATCCCTTCAGCATCAGCTCGGTCTCGGTTTCGCGCATGCGCCACCCCTTTTTGCCCCCCCCTGAGGACATGCTCGCACAATCCAATTTATTTTCAATAAAAACAGTATGTTGTCACTCCATCGCGGCGGCTGCCAAAGGCTGCGGCTTCCCGCCATTGCACCCCAGAGCTAGGTTCGGATATAGTCCGGCCAACCAGATGTTGAGCATCGCAAGCCAAAGATCGGAACGACGTGAGCGATACGCCGGAACCTCCTGAAAACGCGGACGAAATGACGCCGGAGCGTGCCCGTTACGAAGGGCCGCAAATCTCTGTCGAAGACGAGATGCGCCATTCGTTCATGGATTACGCCATGAGCGTGATCGTCTCGCGCGCGATTCCGGACCTGCGCGACGGGCTGAAACCCGTCCACCGCCGCATCCTCTACACGCTCTGGGAAAACGGCCAGACCCACAACAAGCCCTACCGCAAATGCGCCACCGCCGTGGGCGACGTCATGGGCCGCTACCACCCGCATGGCGACATGGCCGTCTATGACGCGCTCGTCCGCATGGCGCAGCCCTTCTCGATGTCGGTGCCGCTGATCGACGGCCAGGGCAACTTCGGCTCGATGGACGGCGACCCGCCCGCGGCCTACCGCTACACCGAAAGCCGGCTGGCGAAAGTCTCCGAACAGCTCCTTGTCGACATCGACAAGGACACCGTGAACTTCATGCCGAACTACGCCAACGAGCGGAACGAACCCACGGTCCTGCCCGCCCGTTTCCCGATCATGCTGGTGAACGGGGCCGAGGGCATCGCCGTCGGCATGGCGACTCGGATCCCGCCCCACAACCTTGGCGAGGTGATCGACGGCACGCTGGCGCTGATGGCGAACCCGGACCTCACCTCGGAAGAGCTGATGAGCTACATCCCCGCCCCGGATTTCCCGACCGGCGGGCAGATCATGGGCCGCGGCGGCGCCCGCAAGGCCTATACCGAGGGCCGCGGCTCCGTCATCATCCGCGCCAAGACCCATATCGAAGAGCTCCGCAAGGACCGCTTCGCCATCGTGCTCGACGAGATCCCCTACCAGGTCAACAAGGCCTCGATGATCGAGAAGATCGCCGAGCTGGTGCGCGACAAGAAGCTCGAGGGCATCGCCCATGTCCAGGACGAATCCGACCGCGTCGGCGTCCGCGTGGTGATCGAGCTGAAGCGCGATGCCACGCCCGACGTGGTGCTGAACCAGCTCTGGCGCTTCACGCCGATGCAGACCTCCTTCGGCTGCAACATGCTGGCCCTGAACGGCGGCCGGCCGGAAACGCTGACCCTGCGCGAGTTCCTCAGCCATTTCGTGGCCTTCCGAGAAGAGGTCGTCGCCCGCCGCACCGCCTACGAGCTGAACAAGGCGCGCGAGCGCAGCCATATCCTCTGCGGCCTCGCCGTGGCCGTGTCGAACGTGGACGAGGTCGTGGCCACCATCCGCGCCTCCGCCGACCCGGCCGAGGCGCGCGAGAAACTGATGACCCGCCGCTGGCCGGCACATGACATCGCCGATTACATCCGCCTGATCGACGACCCGACCCACAAGATCAACGACGACGGCACCTACAACCTGTCCGAGGCCCAGGCCCGCGCCATCCTCGACCTTCGCCTGCAGCGCCTCACCGCCATGGGCGTGAAGGAAGTCACCGACGAGCTGCAGGACCTCGCCGCCAAGATCCGCGACTACCTCGACATCCTGCGCTCGCGCGAGCGCATCATGGCGATCATCGCGGACGAGCTGACCGAGGTTAAGACGAACTACGCCGTGCCGCGCCGCACCGAGATCATCGACTGGGCCGGCGATCTCGACGACGAGGACCTGATCGAGCGCGAGGACATGGTCGTCACCATCACCTCCGCCGGCTGGATCAAGCGCACGCCCCTCGCCGATTTCCGTGCGCAGCGCCGCGGCGGCAAGGGCCTTTCGGGCATGGCCACGAAGGAGGATGACGTCGTCACCACCCTCTTCGTCGCCAACACCCATACCCAGCTTCTGTTCTTCACCACCGACGGGATGGTCTACAAGCTGAAGTGCTGGCGCCTGCCGCTCGGCGGCCGGACGGCGAAGGGCAAGGCCATCGTCAACATCCTGCCGATCCCCACCGGCACCTCCATCGCCGCGATCATGCCGGTCGATGCGGCCGAGGAGGAATGGGAGAACCTGCAGATAATCTTCGCCACCTCCGCCGGCGACGTGCGGCGCAACGCGCTGTCCGATTTCACCAATGTCATGCGCAACGGCAAGATCGCGATGAAGCTGCCCGAGGGTGTCTCCCTCGTGAACGCCCGCATCTGCGACGAGAACGATGACGTGATGCTGGTCACCGTCGGCGGCCGCGCGATCCGCTTCCGCACCACCGACGTGCGGATCTTCAAGGGCCGCGATTCCACCGGCGTCCGCGGCGTGCGGCTGGCGGAGGGCGACAGCGTCGTCTCCATGGCCGTGATCCGCCATTTCGAGGCCACGCCGGAGGAGCGCGCCGCCTACCTCAAGATGCGCCGCGCCCAGGAAGGCGTGGTGGACGAAGCCGAGGCCGACGAGGACGAGGAGGCGGTCGAAGCCGGCCAGCTTCCCCTCGAACGCTTTGCCGAGATGTCGGCGGCCGAGGATCTGATCCTCACCGTCACCATGGGCGGCTCCGGCAAGCTGACCTCCTCGCACGACTATCCGCTGCGCGGCCGCGGCGGTCAGGGCGTGAAGGCGATCTCCGCCGGCCCGCGCGGCGGCAAGGTGGTGGCCTTCTTCCCGGTCGAACGCAGCGACCAGATCATGCTGGCCACCTCCACCGGCCAGTCGATCCGCTGCCCGGTCGAGGGCATCTCCTTCCGCTCCCGCTCTGCCGGCGGCGTGAGGGTGTTCAACACCGGCCCGTCGGAAGACGTGGTCTCCGTCGCCCGCGTCGCCGACAATGGAGACGAGGAAGCGGAGGTGGCTGACACCCCGTCCGCGGATGAAGGCGGGGAGGCGTAAAGCACCGCCGGTCGTAGGGTGCGCATTCATTGCGCACCTTCCGCCTCCCGCGGACGACCCAGGCCCTCCTCACCGCGCCCCCTTCCCCTCGGCCCGATTTCCCCCTAAATCGCCCCTCATGAGCGAGACCCTACACATCGTCGGCGGCGGCATGGCCGGATCCGAGGCCGCCTGGCAGGCCGCAGAGGCCGGCCTCAACGTCGTCATCCACGAAATGCGGCCCCATGTCGCCACCTTCGCCCACAAGACCGGCGACTTGGCCGAGATGGTCTGCTCCAACTCCTTCCGCTCCGACGATGACGAGCGGAACGCCGTGGGCCTCCTCCATTGGGAGATGCGCGCCGCGGGCGGCCTGATCATGGAAATGGCCGACAGGCATTCCCTCCCCGCCGGCGGTGCGCTTGCGGTGGACCGCGAGGCCTTCTCCGCCGCCGTCACCGAACGCCTCCGCGCCCACCCCCTGATTTCCGTATCTGAAGAAGAGGTTACGGAGCTGCCCTCCAGCGGCAACTGGATCATCGCCACCGGCCCGCTGACCTCCGGCGCGCTGGCAGAGGCCATCCGGGCAGAGACCGGCGCCGAGCAGCTCGCCTTCTTCGACGCCATCGCCCCCATCGTCCATGCCGAGACCGTCGACATGTCCATCGCCTGGCGCCAGTCGCGCTACGACAAGGGCGAGACGGAGGAGCAACGCACCGCCTACCTCAACTGCCCGATGACCAAGCCGGAATACGAGGCCTTCATCGACGCGCTCCTCGCAGCCGAAAAGACCGAGTTCCACGAGGGCGAGACCGCGGGCTATTTCGACGGCTGCCTGCCGATCGAGGTCATGGCCGAACGCGGCCGCGAGACCCTGCGCCACGGCCCGATGAAGCCGGTGGGCCTGACCAACGCCCACAAGCCGGCCGAGAAGGCCTATGCCGTGGTCCAGCTTCGCCGCGACAACGCGCTGGGGACGCTCTACAACATCGTCGGCTTCCAGACGAAGATGAAGTATGGCGCGCAAACCAATGTTTTTCGTATGATTCCCGGATTGCAGGACGCCAGCTTCGCGCGCCTTGGCGGCATCCACCGCAACACCTTCATCAACTCGCCCCGCCTGATCGACGCCCAGCTCCGCCTGCGCTCGAAGCCGAATATCCGCTTCGCCGGCCAGATCACCGGCGTCGAGGGCTATGTCGAAAGCGCCGCGATGGGCCTTCTGGCCGCCCGCCTCGCCGTGGCGGAGCTCGCAGGCCGCGAGCTTGCCGCCCCGCCGCCCGAAACGGCAATGGGCGCGCTGGTCCACCACATCACCGGCGGCGCCGATGCCAAGACCTTCCAGCCGATGAACGTGAACTTCGGCCTCTTTCCCCCGATCGACGCGAAGGGCGGGCGCAAGGGCCGCAAGGACCGTTACAAGGCCTACACGGATCGCAGCAAAATCGCCTTTAATGAATGGCTTGCGGGCCAAGACTGATGTATCGAACGAGGTTTGCACCCTCGCCGACCGGCCTGCTGCACCTCGGCCATGCCTTCTCCGCCCTCACCGCCCAGGCCCGCGCCGAGGCCGGCGGCGGCACGGCGCTCCTGCGGATCGAGGATACCGACCGCGCCCGCTGCCGCCCGGAGTACGAGGCCGCGATCTACGACGACCTCGCCTGGCTCGGCTTCCGTTGGGAGGGGTCCGTCCGCCGCCAGTCGGACCACCTGGCCGATTACCAGGCCGCGCTCGACCGGCTGATCGCAATGGGCCTCTGCTATCCCTGCGGCTGCACCCGCGCCGATATCGCCGCCGCCGCGCCGCAGGAAGGCGCGGCCCCGGGCGTTTACCCCGGCACCTGCCGCCACCGCACCATGGATGGATACAGGCCCGGAGAGGCGATCCGCCTGAACCTCGCCAAGGCCCTCGCCAAAGCACCCGGCCCGCTTGCGTTCGACGAGACCGGCGCCGCCCATGCCGGCCGCCATAGCGTTGACCCAGACCGGCTGATCGCCGAGACCGGCGACATCGTGCTGTCGCGGAAGGACATCGGTCCCGGTGCCTATCACCTTGCCGTGGTGGTGGACGATGCGCTGCAGGGGATAACCGACGTTGTCCGCGGCGAGGACCTTTTTGACGCCAGCTACTTGCACGTCGTTCTTCAGGCGTTGCTGGACCTTTCTACGCCGCTTTATCACCACCATCGGCTGATCCGCGACGAGGCCGGCAAACGCCTCGCCAAGCGCGACGACGCCCGCGCCATCGCGACCTACCGCGCCGAGGGGGCAACGCCCGGTGACATCCGCCGGATGATCGGTCTCTGACGGTGCGCCTCTAACCCAGCGCCTTGCCCAGCCGCGGCAGCCCGGCGCGTTTCATCAGCGCCCTGATCGGCTGCACCTCGCCCGAAAGACGCTCCGCCTCCGCGCGCACGGCCTCTGCCACGCCCGCGACCGTGTCCCGGTCGAGGCCCAGCAGGAAACCGTCCGGGTCAAGCCGCGCCAGCCCCTCCTCGGCCAGCGCGCCGCGCGGAAAATCCTTGGCGTTGAAGGTCACGATCGCATCCGCACCGGCGGAGATCGCGGTGGCCAGCACATGAACATCGGCCGGGTCGGGCAGCCAGAGCCGCGCCTCCAGCGCCGGGTTGGCCGCCCCCTCGGCGCCCGCGAACCCGGCCCGGGTCAAGGCGCTCTCCCCCCGCGCCAGCGCCTCCTGCGCGGGGCCGAGCTTGGCCGCCGCCCGCGCCCATTCCTCGAGGATCCGCGCCGACCAGAGGGGCTGGTAAAGCCCGGCCCGCGCCGCGCCCAGCAACACCTCGCGCAGAACCGTCGGGTAAAGCACGCAGGCGTCGAGGACGGCCTTCACGCCACCAGCCGGTAGAAAAGCGCCTTCAGATAGGCGGTCTCGGCCAGCTGCGGCAGCACCGGATGGTCCGGCCCGGCAAAGCCCGTGTGAATGATCTGCCCGCGCCGGCCGCCGCGCCCGATGCCCCGGGTGCAGGCTGTGCGGAACGCGCCAAGGTCCGCCGCGTGCGAGCAGGAGCAGAGGCCGAGATAGCCGCCCTCCGCCACCAGCGGCGCGGCCAGCCGCGCCACGCGCTCATAAGCGCGCAGCCCCGCCTCCAGCGCCTTCCTGTTCGGCGCGAAGGCGGGCGGGTCGCAGATCACCACGTCAAAGCGTTCGCCTTCCTTGGCCAGCGCCTCCAGCACCGCGAAGGCATCGCCCTGGCGCGTCGCAAACCGCTGCGCCATGCCCATCCGCGCCGCGCCCTCGGCCGCCAGCCCCAGCGCCGCGGCGGAACTGTCGACGGCCAGCGCCGAGGCAGCGCCCCCCGCCAGCGCGGCAAGCGAGAACCCCCCGACATGGGCGAAGACATCAAGCACCCGCGCGCCCTTTGCCAGGCCCTGGGCGAAGGCGTGGTTCGGCCGCTGGTCGAAGAACAGCCCGGTCTTCTGGCCGCCGATCAGGTCGGCCATATAGGTCGCCCCGTTCATCGCCACCGGCACCGGCGCGTCGACCGCGCCTTTCAGCACCACCGTCTCCTCCGCCAGCCCCTCCAGCCCCCGCGCGCGCCCGGTGCCGTTCTTCACGATGGTGGAAACGCCGGTGACCTCGGCCAGCGCCTCGGCCAGCGGGGCGATCAGCGCCTCGGCCCAGGCGGCATTCGGCTGGATCACGGCGGTGTCGCCGAAACGGTCGATGATGACGCCGGGCAGCCCATCCGCCTCGGCATGGATCAGCCGGTAGAACGGCGCCGGGAACAGCCGCTCGCGCATCGCCAGCGCCAGCGACAGGCGGCGGGCGAACCAGGCACGGGCGACCTCGGCCTCCGGATCGGCATCGATCATCCGCGCGATGATCCTGGAGGCCGGGTTCATCGCGACCAGCCCCATTGCGCGCCTGTCGCTGTCTTCCAGCACGGCCAGCGTGCCGGGGGCCAGCGCCTTGGTGCGCCGGTCCATCACCAGTTCGTCGGAATAGACCCAGGGGAAGCCGAAGCGGATCGCGCGCGCCTCCGCCTTCGGCAGCAGCCGGACCACGGGGCGGGATTGGGAAGCCATGTCACTCATGCGCCTTCCCTAGCCGGAAGCCGCGGCGCGGGGAAGAGGCAGCAGCGGCGAAGGCCCTTTCGCCCCCGCCGCGCGAACGTTCGGGGCTCAGGCCCCGCGCAGCGCCGAGCGCCCGTGCGGCAGCCGCAGGTGGCGGACCAGCCGGGCGACGGCCCGGCGGATCATCTCCGCCCGCATTGCCTGCGCTTCGCGCTGGACCCGTTCCACGATCTCCGGGCTCACATAACCGATGTTCATCTCAGGCACTCCTTGATCAGGATCGCCTCCCTGCCCCGAAGGTTAGGTCAAACGCGCTGCCCTTTCCAACGCCTATCCCGCAACTCCGCCTTGCAGATTCAACAAGCCTGCGCCGAGAATTTGAATTGTTAGCGCTAACGGTCTATGTTAGAGCGCAGCCGAACCTGACTGCCCGCCGCCGCCTCCGACCGGCCCAAGAAAGGAGCGCCCATGCCCCTCGACAGCACCATCGCCCGCGTCACCGACAGGATCCGCGCCCGTTCCGAGGCGCCCCGCCGCCGCTATCTCGATCAGGTCGCCCGCGCGGCCGAGGCAGGTCCGGCCCGGGCGCATCTGAGCTGCTCGAACCAGTCGCACGCCTATGCCGCGTCGGGCGAGGACAAGCTTTCCCTCGCCCAGGGCCGGGCGCCGAACATCGGGATCGTGACCGCCTATAACGACATGCTCTCCGCCCATCAGCCTTACGAGCACTACCCGGATCTGATCCGCGCCGCTGCGCGCCGCGCCGGGGCCACGGCGCAGGTCGCGGGCGGGGTGCCCGCGATGTGCGACGGCGTCACCCAGGGCCAGCCAGGAATGGAGCTTTCGCTCTTCTCGCGCGACGTGATCGCCCTGGCCGCGGGCGTGGCCCTCTCGCACAACTGCTTCGACGCGGCGCTCTACCTCGGGGTCTGCGACAAGATCGTGCCGGGCCTGGTCATGGCCGCCGCCACCTTCGGCCATATCCCCGCGGTCTTCCTGCCTGCCGGCCCGATGACCTCCGGCATGCCGAACGACGAGAAATCCAAGGTCCGCAACCGCTTCGCCGCCGGCGAGGCGACGCGCGAAGAACTGATGGCGGCCGAGATGGCGGCCTATCACGGGCCGGGCACCTGCACCTTCTACGGCACCGCCAACACCAACCAAATGCTGATGGAGTTCATGGGCCTGCACCTGCCCGGCGCGAGCTTCGTGAACCCGAACACGCCGCTGCGCGAGGCGCTGACAACGGCCGGCGCCGAACGCGCCGCCCAGATCACCGCGCTGGGGAACGACTACCGCCCCGTGGCCGACATCCTGGACGAACGCGCCTTCGTCAACGGCATCGTCGGGCTGATGGCGACGGGGGGCTCGACGAACCTCGTCCTGCACCTGCCCGCCATGGCCCGCGCCGCCGGCATCCTGCTGGATCTCGAGGATTTCGCCGAGATCTCGGCGGTGACGCCGCTGATGGCCAAGGTCTACCCGAACGGACTGGCCGACGTGAACCATTTCCACGCCGCGGGCGGGCTCGCCTTCCTGATCGGCGAACTGCTGGAGGCCGGCCTCCTCCACCCCGACGCCAAGACCGTCGTGGGCGACGGCCTTGCGCTCTACGCCAAGGAACCGAAGATGATCGACGGCGCGCTCAGCTGGGCCGATGGCCCGGCCACGACGCTGAACGACAGGATCCTGCGTCCGCATGAAGCGCCGTTCCAGCCGGAGGGCGGGCTCAAGCAGCTTTCCGGCAACCTCGGCCGCGGCGTCATCAAGGTCTCCGCCGTCGCCCCCGAGCGGCACGTGATCGAGGCCCCCGCCCGCATCTTCCACGACCAGGAAGAGGTGAAGGCGGCCTTCAAGGCGGGAGAGTTCACCTCCGACACCGTGGTCGTGGTCCGCTTCCAGGGCCCCCGCGCCAACGGCATGCCGGAACTGCACTCGCTCACCCCCACGCTTTCGGTCCTGCAGGACCGCGGGCTCAAGGTGGCACTGGTGACCGACGGCCGCATGTCCGGCGCCTCCGGCAAGGTGCCGGCTGCGATCCATGTCTCCCCCGAGGCGGCAGAGGGCGGCCCGATCGCCCGGCTGCGCGACGGCGACCGCGTCCGCCTCGACGCCAACGCCGGCACGCTTGAGGTCCTCGCCGAGGACTTCGACAGCCGCCCGGCGGTCCAGGCGGACCTGTCCGCCAACACCCACGGCATCGGCCGCGAGCTTTTCGAGGTCTTCCGCCAGAACGCCGGCCCCTCGACGAGCGGCGCCGCGACGGTGGTCTGACACGGGCCGCCGCCCCGGGCACCAGGCCGGGGCGGCAGGGCAAAAAATCTCTTGCCTCCGGCGGGAGTATTTGAACCAAGAAGAAGCAGCCGGCGCCCCGCGCCGGCGCGAAGACCCACGACGCCCGAAGGAGGCTCCATGACCCCGCAAGACGCATCGACCAAGGCCGCGGAGATCTGCCGCCTCGCCCCCGTCGTCCCGGTTCTCGTCATCGACGATCTCGCCCATGCCCGCCCGCTGGCCGAGGCGCTGGTGGCCGGCGGCCTGCCCGCGCTCGAGGTGACGCTGCGCACCCCCGTGGCGCTGGAGGCGATCCGCATCATGGCCGAGGTCGAGGGCGGCGTCGTCGGCGCCGGCACGCTCTTGACCCCCGCCGATGTCACCGCAGCCAAGGCCGCGGGCGCGCGCTTCGGCGTCTCGCCCGGCGCGACGGACCGCATCCTCGACGCCTGCGAGGGCGCGGACCTGCCGCTCCTGCCCGGCGCGGCCACGGCCTCTGAAGTCATGGCGCTCTACGAACGCGGCTACACGGTGCAGAAGTTCTTCCCGGCAGAGGCCAACGGCGGCGCCCCGGCGCTGAAAGCCATCGGCGCGCCGATCCCGCAGGTGAAGTTCTGCCCCACTGGCGGTGTCAGCCCCAAGAACGTCGCCGACTACCTCGGCCTGTCCAACGTGCTTTGCGTCGGCGGCAGCTGGGTCGCGCCGAAGGAGCTGATGGCCAAGGGCGACTGGGAGGGCATCACCGAGCTTGCCCGCGCCGCGAGCCTGCTTCCCCGCTGAGAGAGCCGGGCCCGGGTCGGGCCCCCGGCGGCCCGGCGGGCGCGCTCAGCGCCCGCTGAACCGGGCCTTGCGCTTTTCAAGGAAGGCCGCAACCCCTTCGCGGAAATCCTCCGTCAGCCCGCAATGCGCCTGAAGACGCGCCTCGACGCCAAGCTGGCTCTCGAAATCATTCGCCATCGCCGCCCGGACGGCGGCCTTCAGCGCGCCATGCGCCAGCGTCGGCCCCTCCGCCAGCACCCGCGCCCGCGCCTGCCAATGGGCGGCGAAGACATCGTCCGGCACCGCCTCCCAGATCATGCCCCAGTCGACGGCCTGCCGCGCCGTCACCGGCTCGGCGAACAGCATCGCCCCCATGGCGCGGGCGAAGCCCACCTGCCGCGGCAGCAGCCAGGTGCCACCGGCATCCGGCATCAGCCCGATCTTGGTGAAGGCCTGCACGAAGACCGCGCTCTCCGCCGCGATCACCACGTCGCAGCAAATCGCGAGGTTCGCCCCTGCCCCTGCCGCCGCCCCGTTCACCGCCGCGATCACCGGCAGCGGCGCCGCCGCGATCGCCTTCAGCATCGGCTCGTATTCGTCGCGCAGCACCTGCTCCAGATCGCCGGTGCCGAGCGCTGCATCGCTGAGGTCCTGCCCCGAGCAGAAGGCCCGCCCCGCGCCGGTGATCACCAGCGCCCGCGCGCCATGGCCGGGGGCCTCCTCCACCGCCCGGGCGATCTCCGCCCGCATGGCCGAATTGAGCGCGTTCATCCGCTCCGGCCGATCGAGCGTGATCACGCCCACGCCCTCCGCCGTCTCGTACCGGATCGTGTCGAATGCCATCGCCGCCTCCCTTGATCGGGTCGACTATGCCGCGCGCCGCGCGCTTCGACCAGCGGGACGGCGCGTCATTCCTTCAGGATCTGCGCCAGCCGCGCCTCGTCCTCGGCCGAAAGCGCCGGGGTCTCCTCCCCCTGCCGCTTGCGGCGGCGCAGGTAGACCGCGACGAGGCCCAGCCCGAAGATCAGCATTCCCGGCGCCGAGCCCCAGAGGATCAGGTTCGCCCCGTTCGCCCGCGGCTTCAGCAGCACGTATTCGCCGTAGCGGTTGACGATGTACTGCACGACCTGCTTGTCGGTATCCCCGGCCAGCAGCCTCTGCCGCACCAGCACCCGCAGATCATGCGCCAGCGCCGCGTCGCTGTCGTCGATGTTCTCGTTGCGGCAGACGAGGCAGCGCAGCCCCTGCGAGATCTTCTCCGCCCGCGCCTCCAGCGCCGGGTCCTTCAGCATCTCGCTCGGCAGCACCGCCTGCGCCGCGAGCGGCGCGAGCACCAGCGCCAGGATCAGCGCCAGCCGCCTCATTCCGCCGCCACCTGCGCGGCCTCCGGCTTGCGGGCGCCCGCCGCGACGCGGTAGCGCCGGTCGGTCAGGCTCAGCAGCCCGCCCAGCCCCATGAGGATCGCGCCAAGCCAGATCCAGTCGGCGAAGGGCTTGATGTAGCTGCGGGTGTCGTAGCCGCCATCGGCCTGTTCGTCGCCCACAACGATGTAGAGATCGCGGAAGATCCCACGCGAGATCCCGGCATTGGTCGTCGGCATCCCCGCCACCGGGTAGAAGCGCTTCTCGGGATGCAGCTCCGTCACCAGCGCGCCGGCACGGCTGACCTTCACATCGGCCACCGTGGCGCGGTAGTTCGGCCCCTGGGCCTTGTGCACGTCATTCAGCGTCACCGTGTAGGGGCCAAGCGCGAAGCTCTCGCCGACCTTGGTCACGCGGATCACCTCGACCTGCCAGGCCAGCACCGCGCAGACCCCGAAGATCGCGATGCCAAGCCCGCCATGCGCCACCGCCCGCCCCCAGTCGGCCCGCGGCAGCCGCGCCAGCCGCCCGAGCCGCGCCCCGACAGGGCCACGCCCCGACCGGCTCAGCAGATCGACGACCGAGCCCGCCACCAGCCAGGCGCCAAGCCCCAGACCCACCGGCCCCAAGGCCGAACGCCCGGTCTGCATCGCCCAGGCCAGCGCGCCAAGCGCCACCGCCAGCGCCACCGCCGCCCAGAGCGGCCGCGCCACCCGCGCCAGCCGGGCCCGCTTCCACGGCATCAGCGTGCCGAAGGGGATCATCACTGCAAGCGCGATCATCAGCGGCGGGAAGACGAGGTTGAAATAGGGCGGGCCCACCGAAAGCTTCCGGTCGAAGGCCATCTGCGCGATCAGCGGCCAGACGGTGCCGACGAAGACCACCAGAGAGGCCACGGCCAGCAGCACGTTGTTCAGGATCAGCGCCGTCTCCCGGCTCACCACGCCGAACAGGCCCTTGGCCTCCATCGCGCCCGCCCGCGCGGCATAAAGCGTCAGCGCGCCGCCCATGAAGACGCCAAGGATCGCGAGGATATAGATCCCGCGCTGCGGATCGTCGGCGAAGGCGTGAACCGAGGTGATGACGCCCGAGCGCACCAGGAACGTCCCGATCAGCGAGAACCCGAAGGCGAGGATGGCCAGCAGGATCGTCCAGCTCTTCAGCGCCTCGCGCTTCTCCACGACGATGGCGGAATGCAGCAGCGCCGCGGCGAAGAGCCACGGCATCAGCGAGGCGTTCTCCACCGGGTCCCAGAACCAGAACCCGCCCCAGCCCAGCACGTAATAGGACCACCAGGACCCCATCGCGATGCCGATCGTCAGGAACATCCAGGCCGCCAGCGTCCAGGGTCGCACCCAGCGCGCCCAGGCGGCGTCCACCCGCCCCTCGATCAGCGCGGCGATGGCGAAGGAGAACGCCATCGAAAGCCCGACATAGCCGAGGTAGAGGAACGGCGGATGGAAGGCGAGGCCGGGATCCTGCAGAAGCGGGTTCATCCCCTGCCCGTTCATCGGCGGAAAAGCCAGCCGCACGAAGGGGTTGGAGGTGAACAGGATGAAGATCAGGAACGCCACCCCGATCGAGGCCTGAACCGCCAGCACCCGCGCCTTCAGCCGCGGCGGAAGGTTCCCCCCGAAGACCGCCGCCGCCGCCCCGAAGCCCGACAGGATCAGCACCCAGAGCAGCATCGACCCCTCGTGGTTCCCCCAGGTGCCCGCGATCTTGTAAAGCAGCGGTTTCAGCGTGTGAGAATTCTCCACCACCACGCGAAGCGAGAAATCGTCGGTCACATAGGCCCACATCAGCGCGAAGAAGGCATAGGCGATCAGCAGGAACTGAGTCGTCGCCGCAGGCTCCGCAACCGCCATCCACCCGGTCCAGCCCTTCTGGGCGCCGATCAGGGGAATGACCATCTGCAGGACCGCGACGGCGAGCGCCAGCACGAGGGCGAAGTGACCGAGTTCCGTAACCATGGCGCGATCATATTCGGACCCGCACGGGCCGCCAATGGCCCTGTGCGCCGATGTCGCGGTCGTGCAGTCACTTTTTGGGCGACCGGCAGCGATCCGTGACGCAGCCCCGCCCGGCGCCCCAGCGCCGGGCTGCGCCTGCCTGCCCCTCAGCGCATCCGCCCCTGCTCCCACTCCGCAAGGGCCGCATTGTCCCCGGCCAGCGCCGCGGCCTCCGGTCCGGGCACCGGCGCGGGCCGCGGCGCGGACGACGCCGCCCCCCGCCCGGCGCGGAAATAATGCGCCTCCCGCGCCCCGAAGTAGAACGACACCACCGCGCCCAGCAGCCACCACAGCGGCTCCGGCACCTGGTCGAGCCCCTGCATCCGCAGCGAGAACCCCGCCGGATCCGCCATCGCGTAGATGAAAAGCCCCAGCGTGCCGAGCGCCAGCAGCGGCCGCGGCAGCCGGTTCAACCCGTTCACGAAGCGGTCGAACCGCCCCGTCCCCGTGCTTGAGAACTCCGCCCCCGCCTCTGCCAGCGCGGCCTCGTAGGCGACGGCCGAAAGCGCCATCTCCTGCGTCCGGTTGGGCGTGAACACCTCCGCCAGCCGCGCCGCCGACTGGCCCACGGCCTGCGCCGCGTCGCCCAGCCCCAGCACCTTCCCGATCAGCCCCATGCCGCGCACCTCCCCGCATGCTGTTCCGCCGTCAGCCGGTATCGCGGCGCGATGAAACTCTCAGCCCGCATGATCCAGCCGCCCTTGCCGCCATCCCGCGCCCGGGCGAATTTCCGCAGGGCCGGCCGGGCATCGGCCAGCGCGTAGTAAGTGTTCCGCCGCGCGATCCCGTAGGCATCGACGATATGCCCCGGCGCCTGCGCCGCCGCGTTCCGCGCCGCCCCCGCCGTCTGCGGCCCGACCACGCCATCCACCGCGCAGGCAAAGCCCATCCGCGTCACCAGACGCTGCAGCAGCCGCACCGCCTCGGCCCCGGCATTGACGTACATGTCGAAGACCTCCGGCTGCAGCGGTTCCGGCAGCAGGTCCAGCCGGGGCGCGCGGAAATACTCCGCCACGAAGATCTCCGCCGCCCGCTGCGACGTCAGCGCCTTGAGATCGGCCACCGTCACCGCCCCGTCGCCGTCGAGGTCCAGCTTCAGCCGCCGCAGGGTCGCCAGCGTCACCCCGTGGTTCGTCGGCCCGCCCGGATCGGCGGGATCGTCGACAAAGCCCCCCTCCCGGGCAACGATCTGGCGGGCAATCTCCTCGACACGGTCCATGGCGCTCCCCCGGCTCTGATCGGGGAAGCCTCCTGCGGGAGGGTTAACACCGCCCTTGGGCACCGCACGCTGCCCCGCCCGGCGGCGGGCGGCCGGACATGTTCGGAACGCCGGACCGGTGCGAAAGCGGTGCAAAAGCGGTGCTTTTACGGTATTCTCTTTTTTCCGCCACTTCAGTGGGTTGGAAGACGAGATGCAGAAACGCCCCGGATCCCGGGGCGCTGCCTCAACACCGCTTTAACGATTGCCGCCCGCGTCCGGGCCTCGCCGCCCGCGTCCGGGCCGCGCCGGCGTCAGCTCGAACCGGGCTTGACGTACATGCCGTCCTTCTTCAGCGCGTCGAGCACCTCGCGCGGCATGTAATTGGCGTCGTGCTTGGCAAGGATCTGCGTCGCGCGGAACACCTTGCCGTTCCACGTCCCGGTCGCCACCGTCCCCTTGCCGCCCTCGAAAAGATCGGGCTTGGCCGAGGCGCCGACATAGTCCACCGGGATCTCCTTCTTGCCGTCGGTGACCACGAAGGTGAAATCCACCCCGTCCGTCGGCTTGATCGAACCGGCCTTCACAAGCCCGCCGACCCGGAACACCTCGCGGGGTGAAATATGCTCGCTAAGTATCTGGCTTGGCGTGCGAAAATAGTTGATCCCGCCGCGCAGCGCATAGCCGATCATGGCGGTGGAAACCGCCAGCGACACCGCCGCAACGACGATGATCTGCACCCGCCGCTTCTTCTTGAGCCCTTTCATCGCGCCTCCGACTCGAGCCGGAAAAATGTGGACCCGCCTCGCGCCCCTGTCGAGGGGCCTGCGCCAATCGGTAGCATGGTCTCAGGCCGCCTCGAAGCGGATCGGCCGGCGCAGAAACTGCACCGCCTTGTCCGACACATAGGCCGGGTTGCCCGTCGTCAGGAAGCGGGAGGCCGTGCCCGGACCCAGGAACTCCGGATGCCGGGCAAGGTAATCGGCCAGGCTCTCCGCCACCAGCGCGGCCTGCGAATAAAGCCGCACCTCCGGACCCAGCGCGGCCTGGAACACCTGCTGCATCAGCGGGTAATGCGTACAGCCCAGGATCGCCGCCTCCGGATGCGGCATCCGCCGTTTCAGCGCCTCGACATGGCTGCGCACCAGCGCCTCGGCCAGGATCTCGTCGCCCTGCTCGATCGCGTCGACCACGCCCGCGCAGGGCTGCGCCTCCACGTCCACGCCGATGGCGCGGAACGCCAGTTCCCGCTGAAAGGCGCGCGAGGCCACCGTCGCCGGCGTCGCGAACAGCGCCACATGCTTCACCTCGACTTCGCGCGGGGGGGAGTTGTCGCCCCACTGCCGCTCGGTCAGCGCCTCGATCAGCGGCACGAAGACACCCAGCACACGCTTGTCGCCCGGGACCCATTTCTCCTGCATCCGCCTCAGCGCGGCGGCAGAGGCCGTGTTGCAGGCCAGGATCACCAGGTCGCAGCCTTCCGCCCACATCCGTTCGACCGCGGCGCAGGTCAGCTCGAAGATGTCGTCCGGCGTGCGCACCCCGTAGGGCGCATGGGCGCTGTCGGCATAATAGACGAAGGGCACATCCGGCAGCCGCCGCGTCACCGCGTCCAGCACCGTGAGCCCGCCGAGCCCCGAATCGAAGATCCCAACCGCCATCGCCCGTCTCCTGCCCCGCCGGCAGGTGCGCCGGCGTCAGCCCTTGTACTTCTCGTCGAACTCGTAGCCGAGATCGAAGGATTTGAGGGGCCTCGGGGACAGTTCGTAGGTCGAACGGCGCAGGAAATCCATCATCTTCTTCGGGTCGCACTTGAGCGGCGCCAGCCGTGCGGCGGGGATCGGCTCACCCACCACCAGCCGCACTGGTCCGCCCACCCGGCGGCCGAATTCCTTGATGAGCAGCGCCAGCCGCAGCGTCGGGTGCAGGTGGCTCGCAAGCTGGAAAAGGCGGCTGTTGTGACCGTCGAAGAACACCGGCACCACCGTGGCGCCCGATCGCGCGATCATCTTCGCGGTGAAGTTCCGCCAGCCCGGGTCCATCGGCTGCCCGAAGGGTTTCAGCGCGGTCGAGACGGTGCCGCCCGGGAACACTCCCACGGCGCCGCCGCGGCCGAGATAGTCGAGCGCCGTCGCCCGCGTTTCCAGGTTCAGCCGCGTGGCCTCCCGCGTCTCGTCGAAGGAGATCGGCAGCACCACCTCGTCAAGCTCGCGCGCGCGACGGAAGACGTTGTTGGCCAGGATGCGGAAATCGCCGCGCATGCGGTCCAGCAGCAGCCCCAGCATCAGCCCGTCGAGGATGCCGTAGGGATGGTTCGCGATCACCACCAGCGGCCCGTTCGCCGGGATATGCGACAGCGACCCGCCGGCAAGCTCCAGCGTCAGCCCGTAGCGCGCCGCGATGACCTCCCAGAAGCTCTGGCCGCGGGCGACCTCATGCTCGTAGCCGCCGGCGCGGCGGATCAGGCGGAGGCGGCCGGTGGAATTCTCGATCGCCCGGATCATCACCCGTCCGCTGCGCGAACGCGCGGAATGGGCGTAGCTGATCTCGCTGGTGACCCGGTTGGATTTCATCACGCGACTCGATGACCGTTTGCGGCGCGCTGATAGCGCGCCGGGGGTATTTTCTCCAGCACGAATGAAGGTTTCGTGACGTCGCCCCCTGCGGCTATTGCGCCGCCTCCCGCACCGGCTCGCCGCCCGCCCGGAACCGCGCCATCAGCGCCGCGCGCCGCTTTGCGATCTTCTCGGCATTGGCGGCCTTCACCGGCCCGAAGCCCCGCAGCTGCAGCGGCAGCTCGGCGATCTCGACCGCGATATCCAGCGTCTCCGGCTTCAGGCCCCCGAGAACCTCGGCCATCTCCGCCTCATAGGCCTTGATCGCCGCGCGCTCCGCGCGCCGCTCCTGCGAGCGGCCGAACGGGTCGAGCACCGTACCGCGCAGCCGCTTCATCGACGCGAGAACCCGGAAGAGCCGCAGCACCCAGGGCCCGAATTCGCGCTTCGCCGGCCGCCCGCCCGCGCCCTTGTGGCCGAAGATCGGCGGGGCCAGGTGGAAGGTCATGCGGAAATCGCCGCCGAACTCTTCCTGCGCTTTCTTCGCGGTCTGCAGATGCAGCCGGGCGACCTCGTATTCGTCCTTGTAGGAAAGGAGCTTGTGATAGGCCTTCGCCACCGCCTCCTTCAGCTTCGGCTCCTCGAACCGGTCGACGAACTTCCGGTAGCGCGCGGCATAGCGGCGCGACTGGTAGGCCTTAAGGTGATCGGCGCGGAACGCGATCTTCTCGGCCAGCGTCTTCGGCAGGGCGACCACCTTGGGCGCGGCTTTCGCGGCGGCCTCCTCCGGATGCACCACCGCCCAGCGGCCCAGTTCGAAGGCCCGCTTGTTGGCCTCCGCCGCCGCGCCGTTGAGCTCGATCGCCTTCAGGATCGCCTCCTCGGATAGCGGGATCAGCCCGTTCTGCCAGGCCGCGCCGAAGATCATCATGTTGGAATAGATCGAGTCGCCCAGAAGCGCCCGCGCCAGTTCCGACGCGTCGAAAAGGCTCAGCCGCTCCTTCAGCCGCGCTTCAAGACCAAGCTCCAACCGCCCGAAAGGCAACTGGAATTCCGTGTTGCGGGTGAATTCCCCGGTGATGATCTGGTGGCTGTTGACCACCGCGCCTGTGCGCCCGGTCGTCATCAGCCCCAGCGTCTTTGCCCCGGCAGTGGTGACCAGATCGCCGCCGATCACCGCGTCGGCCTCGCCCACCGCGACGCGCACGGCGGATATATCCTCCGGCCGCTCGGCGATCCGGCAGTGGATATGCACCGCGCCGCCCTTCTGGGCGAGGCCGGCCATCTCCATCATCCCCGCGCCCTTGCCGTCGAGATGCGCCGCCATGGCCAGGATCGCGCCCACGGTCACCACGCCGGTCCCGCCGACGCCGGTGATCACCACGTTATGCGTGCCCCGGATCGCGGGCAGCACGGGCGCCGGCAGGTCCGGCACCTCCACCACCCGGGTCGCCGCCTTCTTCACCTTCGCGCCCTGCAGCGTCACGAAGGACGGGCAGAAGCCGTTCAGGCAGGAGAAATCCTTGTTGCAGGACGACTGGTCGATCGCCCGCTTCCGCCCCAGCTCCGTCTCCACCGGCACGATGGAGACGCAGTTCGACTGCACCCCGCAGTCGCCGCAGCCCTCGCAGACATCGGTGTTGATGAACACCCGCTTGTCGGGGTCCGGGAACTGCCCGCGCTTGCGCCGCCGCCGCTTCTCGGCCGCGCAGGTCTGGATGTAGATGATGGCAGAGACGCCCTCGATCTCGCGGAAGCTCTCCTGCACCGCCATGAACGCCTCGCGCTCGTGGAATTCCACCCCCTTGGGGAATTGCGAAAGCTCCGGCTTCTCCTTCTCGTCATAGACAATGGCGATCCTCTTCACCCCCATCGCCTGGATCTCGCGGGCGATGCGGTCGGCCGAAAGCCCGCCCTCGTTCTTCTGTCCGCCGGTCATCGCCACGGCGTCGTTGAACAGGATCTTGAAGGTGATGTTGGTTCCGGCCGCCAGCGCCGCCCGGATCGCCTGCGCGCCGGAATGGTTGTAGGTGCCGTCGCCGAGGTTCTGGAAGACATGCGCGCGCGTCGAGAACGGCGCCTCGCCCACCCAGTTCGCGCCCTCGCCGCCCATCTGCGTGAACCCCATGGTGGAGCGGTCCATCCACTGCACCATGTAATGGCAGCCGATCCCGGCATAGGCGCGGCTGCCTTCCGGCACCTTGGTCGAGGTGTTGTGCGGGCAGCCCGAGCAATAGTACGGCAGCCGCGCCGCGATGTCCTGCGCGTTATCGGCTTTCCGTGCCTCTTCAAGGCGTTGCAGCCCGGCCCTCAGGCGGTCCGTGCCGCGCCCCTCCTCCACCAGGATCTCGCCCAGCTTCTCGGCGATCAGGATCGGGTCGAGCGCGTAACGCGTCGGGAACAGCTCCATCCGCCGGCCGTGTTCCCAGGTGTCGCCCTTGTGCCAGCCGTAGACGCGGCGGCCTTGGCGATCCTCGAAGATCGCCTCCTTCACCTGCACCTCGATCAGCTTGCGCTTCTCCTCGACCACCACGATCAGGTCGAGCCCCTCGGCCCATTCGTGGAACGAGGTCATGTCCAGGGGCCAGGTCTGCGCCACCTTGTAGGTGGTGATCCCCAGCCGTTCGGCCTCGTCGGCGTCGATCCCCAGAAGGCTCAGCGCATGGACGAGGTCCAGCCAGTTCTTGCCGGCGGCGACGAAACCGATCTTGGCGCCCGGCTTGCCCCAGACGCGCTTGTCCATCCGGTTCGCCCGGGCGAATTCCTCCGCCGCGAACCGCTTGAAGTCGATCATCCGCGCTTCCTGAAGTACCGGCGTGTCGACCAGGCGGATGTTGAGGCCGCCGGGCGGCATCTTGAACTCGGGCGTCACGAACTGCAGGCGGTTCGGGTCGCCATCGACCACCGCGGTCGCCTCGATCGTGTCCTTCATCGTCTTAAGCCCGACCCAGACGCCTGCGAAACGGCTCAGCGCCCAGCCGTAAAGGCCAAGGTCGAGGATCTCCTGCACCCCGGCGGGCGAGACGATCGGCATGTAGGCGTCCAGCATTGCCCAGTCGGACTGGTGCAGCGTGGTGGAGCTTTCGCCGGTATGGTCGTCCCCCATCGCCATCAGCACACCGCCCCTGGGCGAGGAGCCGGCCATGTTGGCATGCCGCATCACGTCGCCCGAGCGGTCGACCCCCGGCCCCTTCCCGTACCAGAGCGCGAAGACCCCGTCGAACTTGCCCTCGCCCCTGAGTTCCGCCTGCTGGCTGCCCCAGACGGCGGTGGCGGCGAGATCCTCGTTCAGGCCCGGCTGGAACAGCACGTCGGCCGCCGAAAGCTCCTTTTTCGCCCGCGCCATCTGCAGGTCCACCGCGCCAAGCGGCGAGCCGCGATAGCCCGTCACATAGCCCGCCGTGTTCAGCCCCGCCGCCCTGTCGCGCGCCTTCTGCATCAGCATCAGCCGCACCAGCGCCTGTGTCCCGTTCAACAGAACAGGTGATTTTTCCAGGTCGAACCGGTCGGAAAGCTGGACATTCTGAAGGCTCATGGCGCATCTCCCCAAGGCGCTAGGAACCCCTCAATGGTAGGTCAAAAAAGCTGACCTACAAAGAACTTCTTGTTCAAAAAAGTCATTTACAAGCCAGATTTCCTCACTAGGTAAGCGGCGGCCATGTTAGCGTCCGACAAATAAAACAGAGTTGCGTGATGGATTGGGACAAGCTCAGAATCTTCCATGCGGTGGCCGACGCCGGCAGCCTCACCCATGCAGGTGATGCGCTGCACCTGTCGCAATCGGCCGTCTCGCGCCAGATTCGTGCGCTCGAGGAAAGCCTGAAGACGACCCTCTTCCACCGCCATGCCCGCGGCCTGATTCTCACCGAACAGGGCGAGCTGCTGTTCGAGGCGACCTCGGCCATGGTCAAGCGCCTCGACGCCGCCGAGGCCCGCATCCGCGATACCGAGGACGAGGTCTTCGGCGAGCTGCGCGTCACCACCGCCACCGGCTTCGGCACGCTCTTCCTCGCCCCGCGGCTCTCCAAGCTCTACGCCCGCTACCCCGACCTGAAGATCGACCTGATGCTGGAGGAACGCGTCCTCGACCTGCCGATGCGCGAGGCGGACGTGGCGATCCGCATGAAGGAGCCGAGCCAGGCCGACCTCATCCGCAAGCGGCTGATGAACATCCGGATGCGGCTCTACGCCTCCAGCCAGTACCTCGACGAGCGCGGCACGCCCGTGGAGCTGGAGGATCTGTCGCATCACCGCCTGCTCTGCCAGGCGCCGCACACCCCCCAGGTCGCCGCCGGCGCCGCGCTGACGCAGACGTTGATGGCCTACAACATCGCCTCGACCCTGACGGTGAACAACTATTTTGGGGTGCTGCAGGCGGTGCTGTCGAACCTCGGCATCGGCGTCCTGCCGGATTACCTGACCAAGGATTTCCCGCATCTCGTTCGCGTCCTGCCGGATGTGGAGTCCACCGAGGTCCCGGTGTTCCTCGCCTATCCGGAGGAACTGCGCCATTCCAAGCGCGTCGCAGCCTTCCGCGACTTCGTGATCGAGGAGATCGTCGCCCACCGCCAGCGCCAGGACGCCGGCTGAGACGACGGTCCCCGACGCGCCACGGCCACATATGCGACAAATGCATAGCGGCCATGATGCTGCATCAGCATCATTTCCCTTGAACCAAGCGCCGTGGAACCCTAACTGCACTGCAGAAGGATTTGATTGACACTGTCTCAAAGCCTTCTACCTCCCTGTTGGACTTGGGCCGAGCTTTTGCTCGGCCTTTTTTTTGCTTTTGCGCCGGGCTGCCGGAATTTGCCGCAGCGCAGCGCCGGCCTGCCGCTTTGGCGGGCGGTCTGCGGATCGGGGCACGGCTTCGGATAAATCTCAAAACACCCAGGGGTTGCATTTTTCCAGACCTCCACAACAATGCCGCGATGAGTATCCGGTTTTCGCCGAATTCATCACGCAACCGTGAGGCATCACCGATCCGAACCGGGAAGGATCGCCCGAGGCCGCAGAAGCGCCTTCTGGCCCACCCCCGTCCTGGCGCCTGCGAACCAGAGGATGCTTCATGACCAAGGCAGTGAAGAACATCACGCACATGGGTCCCCCCATCGCGCTTCCGCCGCGGGCGCCTTCGGTTTCCGACCACCCCGCCAGCTCCGGCGGCATCGGCAGCGCGACAGACCAGGCCGACTTCCTGGCCTGGGCGCGGGCGAAGCACATCGGCGTCACGCTGGTCTCCGCCGACGGCCAGACGCTGGGAACGGTAGAGGACGTGCGCCTGGCCGAGGCCGGGCTTCTCCACCTCGCCATCCGCCCGCATCCGGGGCTGGGCCTCCGCCCCGCACAGGTCTGGCTGAAGCTGCGCCCCGCCGGCCGTCCGGGCCGGACGATCGAGATCGCGCTCACCGCGGCGCAGTTCTCCAGCACCGCGGCGCCCCGGCTCGAGGCGTGATCCCGGTCGGCCCTTCCCCTGGCAAGGGCCGCCACATGTCGGTTTCGGGCACTTTCTCCCTTCCCTCCCAAACACCCGCCGCCTAAAAGGCGCCAAACGAGGTGGGAGCGCCGGATGGAAGAGCCGAAGATCACCGAAGACCTGATCGCCGCGCACGGGCTGAAGCCCGACGAATACGCCCGCATCCTGGAGATCATCGGCCGCGAGCCGAGCTTCACCGAGCTCGGCATCTTCTCGGCCATGTGGAACGAGCATTGTTCCTACAAATCCTCCAAGAAATGGCTCCGCACCCTGCCCACCAAGGGCCCCCAGGTCATCTGCGGCCCGGGCGAGAATGCCGGCGTCGTCGACATCGGCGACGGGCAGGCGGTGATCTTCAAGATGGAGAGCCACAACCACCCCTCCTACATCGAACCGCACCAGGGCGCGGCGACCGGCGTCGGCGGCATCCTGCGCGACGTCTTCACCATGGGCGCGCGTCCGATCGCGGCAATGAACTCGCTCTGCTTCGGTGAACCGTCGCATCCGAAGACCGCACATCTTGTGAAGGGCGTGGTCGAGGGCGTCGGCTCCTACGGCAACGCCTTCGGCGTGCCGACCGTCGGCGGCGAGGTCCGCTTCCACCGCTCCTACAACGGCAACTGCCTGGTCAACGCCTTCGCGGCCGGCCTCGCCGATGCCGACAAGATCTTCTACTCCGCCGCCTCAGGCACCTCGATGCCCGTGGTCTACCTCGGCGCCAAGACCGGCCGCGACGGCGTCGGCGGCGCCACCATGGCCTCGGCCGAATTCGACGAGACCATCGAGGAGAAGCGCCCCACCGTCCAGGTCGGCGACCCCTTCACCGAAAAGCGCCTGCTCGAGGCCTGCCTCGAACTCATGGCCTCCGGCGCCGTGATCTCGATCCAGGACATGGGCGCCGCCGGCCTCACCTGCTCCGCCGTCGAGATGGGCGACAAGGGGGGCCTGGGCATCCGGCTCGACCTCGACCGCGTCCCCTGCCGCGAGCGCGGCATGACCGCCTACGAGATGATGCTCTCGGAAAGCCAGGAGCGGATGCTCATGGTGCTTCGGCCCGAGAAGGAGGCCGAGGCCAAGGCGATCTTCGACAAATGGGATCTCGACTTCGCCATCGTGGGAGAGACCATCCCCGAGGACCGCTTCCTCATCATCCACGGCAACGAGACCAAGGCCGACCTGCCGCTGTCCAAGCTCTCCTCCACCGCGCCGGAATACGACCGGCCCTGGATCCCCACCCCGGCGCCTGCCGAGATGGAGCCGGTGCCCCAGATCGACCCGGTCGACGGGCTGAAGGCGCTGATCGGCGCCCCGAACTACGCCCGCAAGTCCTGGGTCTGGGAGCAGTACGACAGCCAGGTGATGGCCGATACCGTCCGCGCCCCCGGCCTCGGTGCGGGTGTGGTGCGGGTGCATGGCTCGGGCAAGGCGCTGGCCTTCACCTCCGACGTGACGCCCCGCTACGTGAAGGCGAACCCGCTTCAGGGCGGCCGCCAGGCGGTGGCGGAGGCTTTCCGCAACCTCGTCGCCTGCGGCGCGCGGCCCCTCGCCGCCACCGACAACCTGAATTTCGGCAACCCCGAGAAGCCCGAGATCATGGGCCAGTTCGTCGGCGCCATCCAGGGCATCGGCGAGGCCTGCACCGCGCTCGACATGCCGATCGTCTCCGGCAACGTCTCGCTCTACAACGAGACCGACGGCACCGGCATCCTGCCCACGCCCACGATCGGCGCCGTGGGGCTTCTGAACACGCTCGATGACCTGATCGCCGGCGCCCCCGTGGCGGGCGAGATCGCGCTCCTGATCGGCGAGACGGCGGGCCACCTCGGCCAGTCGGCGCTTCTGGCCGAGGTCTTCAACCGCGAGGACGGCGACGCCCCGCCGGTCGACCTCGCCGCCGAGCGCCGCAACGGCGACTTCCTGCTGGCCAATCGCGCGCTTTTCACCGCCGCGACCGACCTCTCCGACGGCGGCCTCGTGCTCGCCGCCTTCGAGATGGCGCAGGCGGCGGGGATCGGCCTCACGCTGGAAAGCGCCGAGACCGGCTTCCTCTTCGGCGAGGATCAGGCGCGTTACCTCGTTTCCTGCTCCTTCGACCAGGCAGAGGCGCTGACCGTCGCGGCCGGCAGGGCCGGTGTCCCGATCACCGCCGTCGGCCGCTTCGGCGGCGAGACAGTGAAGATCGGCGGCTCCGAAGCCCCCCTGGCGGAACTGACGGAGATTTACGAGACCGCCTTCGAACGCGCGGTCGGCTAATCCCCCGCCGTAGGGTGCGCATTCATTGCGCACCTCCTCCCCCCAATTTCGGCCCGAAACAGCGGGCGCTTCTGGTGAGTCATCGCCCCGGCAAACCGAAGGGGTTCATTACCCCATAAACGGACAGACCCTCCTCTCCGCCAGCGCCCCCCCTGCGGACGATCGCCGGCCCTCCTCATCGCCTCTCCCCAACCCCATAAAAAACCGCCGCACTTCCGGACGGAAGGCGGCGGCAGTGGCGTGTCTCGGGCGCCAGGGGCGGGATGGCCTCGGGGCATCTTGGGGATGGATGCGAAGGCGCCGGGCAGAGACCGCAGGCAGGATCAGATCAGGGAAGGCAGCGCCAGCCCGACGACAAGGATCGCCACCAGCGCCACGACACCGGCAGCATCGGCCGCAAGCCCGGGGGCGGTACGTTCGAGAACGGATTTCCATTCGGCGATCATCGGGCATCTCCCTGCTGAGTTGCCCCTTTGTTCTCACATGACCGAGATCAAGTAAAGAACTTTTTGAGAACATATGTGAACAAGAAGTTAACGCCGCGCAAACGCGGCCCCTAGCCGACCCCCATCAGCCGGATCGCCCTGTCTTGCTCCATCAGCCAAAGAAGCACCCGCGCCGCCTTCCCGCGCGGGCTGGCCAGCGTCGGATCGTCGGCCAGCAACTTGCGCGCATCGGCCTGCGCCACCGCCATCAGCCCCGCCTGCCGCTCCAGGTCCGCGATGCGGAACCGCGGCAGGCCGGACTGCGCCGTGCCGATCAGATCGCCCGCGCCGCGCATCGCCAGGTCCTCCTCGGCGATGCGAAAACCGTCATCGGTGTCGCGCAGCACCTGCAGCCGGCGCTGCCCGCCCTCCGTGAGCGGCGGCTGGTAGACCAGCAGGCAGGTCGAGGTCAGACTGCCCCGCCCCACGCGCCCCCTGAGCTGGTGCAGCTGCGCCAGCCCGAAGGTCTCCGCCCGCTCGATCACCATGATGGAGGCGTTGGGCACATCGACCCCGACCTCGATCGCCGTGGTGGCGACAAGCACCTTGGTCTCGCCGGCCGCGAAGCGCGCCATCGCGGCATCCTTCTCCGCCGGTGGCAGCTGGCCGTGGACCAGCCCCACCACCCCTTCCCCCAAGGCCGCGCGCAGTTTCGTGAAGCGATCCTCGGCGGCGGCAAGGTCGCTCACCTCGCTCTCGCCCACCAGCGGGCAGACCCAGTAGGCCTGCCGCCCCTCGTCCACGGCGCGGCGCAGATGCGCCACCACCTCGTCCATGCGCCCGGCAGAGATCAGCGCCGTCGTTACCGGTTTTCTGCCCGCCGGCTTCTCGTCGAGGACCGAGACATCCATGTCGCCGAACTGCGCCAAGCTCAGGCTGCGCGGGATCGGCGTCGCCGTCATCACCAGCATGTCGGCGGCCAGGCCCTTCTCGCCCAGCTCCATCCGCTGGGCGACGCCAAAGCGATGCTGCTCGTCGACCACGGCCAGCCTGAGGTCGCGAAACACCACGTCCTTCTGGAACAGCGCATGCGTGCCCACCAGCACCTGGATATCGCCCCGCGCCAGCGCCGCAAGCTTCGCCGCCCGCTCGGCCCCCTTGTCGCGTCCGGTCAGGATTTCCATCACCACGCCCGCCGCCTCCGCCATCGGGCGCAGGCTGGCGAGATGCTGGCGGGCGAGGATCTCGGTCGGCGCCATCATCGCGCCCTGCCCGCCGGCCTCGACCGCGATCATCAGCGCAAGACAGGCGACAAGCGTCTTGCCCGCCCCCACATCGCCCTGCAGCAGCCGGTTCATGCGCAGGCCGGATGCCATGTCGCCCGCGATCTCGCCCAGCGCCCGCTCCTGCGCGCCGGTCGGGCGGTAGGGAAGCGCGGCCAGAACCTTGCGCTGGAGCGCGCCCGTCCCCTCGCTCGCTCGCCCCTTGCCGCGCCGCACCGCCGCGCGCGCCAGCGCCAGCGTCAGCTGATGGGCCATCAGCTCGTCATAGGCCAGCCGCGCCCGCGCGGGCGCCGCCGGCGCCAGATCGCCCGCCGATCCCGGCGCATGGGCCGCGGCCACGGCGGCATCCCAGTCCGGCCAGCCCTCGCGCATCTTCAGCGCGGGATCGATCCACTCGGCCAGCGGCGCCAGCCGCGTCAGCGCCCCCGCCACGGCCTTCGCCATCACCTTCTGGCTGACCCCCGCCGTCAGCGGATAGACCGGCTCATAGGCGGGCAGCTCCCCCGCCTCCTCGGGGCGCAGGACGTGATCGGGATGCACCATCTGCGCAATCCCGTCGAACAGCTCCAGCTTGCCAGAAACCACACGCCGCTGTCCGACCGGCAGAAGCTTCTGCAGGTAATCCGCCTTGGCGTGGAAGAAGACCAGCTGGAATTCCACCTTCTCGTCCCGCACCGCCACGCGATAGGGTCGTCCCTTCGTGCGCGGCGGGAAATGCGCCGCGACCTCGACCTCGACAGTCGCGACGCAGGGCGGCACCACGTCGCGGACGGACGCCTTCCGCGCCCGGTCCACCCCCGCATAGGGCAGCGTCAGGATCAGGTCCCGTGGCCGCTCGATCTCGATCGCGGCCAGCGCCTCGGCCGTCTTCTTGCCGACGCCGGGCAGCGTTTCCAGGCTCGCGAAGAGCGGAAACAGGATCTCCGGCCGCCCCGCCATCACGCCTCGCCGATCAGGGCGAGCCAGGCATCCTCGTCGATGACCTCGACGCCCAGATCCGCGGCCTTCGTCGCCTTCGACCCCGCCCCCGGTCCCGCGATCAGCAGGTCCGTCTTGGCCGAGACGGAGCCCGCAACCTTGGCGCCCAGCGCCTCCGCCCGGGCCTTGGCCTCGGCCCGCGTCATCTTCTCCAGCGTCCCGGTGAAGACGAGCGTCTTGCCCGCCACCGGGCTCTCCACCGCGCCGCGCGCCACCACCGGCTCGATCTCCAGTTCCGCGACCAGCCGGTCGATGGAGGCCCGCTCCGCCTCCTGATGGAACGCCGAGACGAGAGAGACCGCGAGCACCGCCCCGATCCCGTCGATCCCGATCAGCTCGTTCCACGCTTCGACCGAGGCTGCCGGCAGCACCGGGTCCGCCTCCCAGACGGCAGTCCGTGTCTCGGTGACCCGCGCGCGGCGGCCCTCCTCGGCGGCCGCCTGCCGCTCGGCCAGAACCGCCGCCTCCGCCTGCCCATGCCGGGCCTCGGCCGGGCGGGCCGCGTCGATCGCCGCGGTTAGCGCCTCCCAGGTGCCATAGTGGCGGGCAAGGTCCTGCGCCGCGACCTCGCCGACATGGCGGATGCCCAGCGCGAAGATCACCCGGTTCAGCGGAATGCGCCGCTTCTCCTCGATGGCGCGGAAGAGGTTGGCGGCAGAGGTCTCCCCCCAGCCCTCCTTGTTCTTCAGCTTCTGCAACGGGTTTGACCGGTCGCGCGCCGCCAGGGTGAAGATATCCGCGGGTTCCCTGATCGGCAGCACCTCGTCGTTGAAGAAGGCCTCGACCTGCTTCGCCCCCAGCCCCTCGATATCGAAGGCCGCGCGCGAGACGAAATGCTTCAGCCGCTCCACCGCCTGCGCCGGACAGATCAGCCCGCCGGTACAGCGGCGCACCGCGTCACCCTCCTCGCGGATCGCCTCGGACCCGCAATCTGGGCAGGTCTGCGGGAAGACGTAAGGCTTCGCCCCCTCCGGCCGGCGCGACAGGTCCACATCGGCGATCTTGGGGATCACGTCCCCCGCGCGGTAGACCTGCACCCAGTCGCCCTCGCGGATATCCTTGCCGCCGCGGATCTCCTCGCCCCGCGCGTTGCGCCCGGCGATGTAATCCTCGTTGTGCAGCGTCGCGTTGGAGACGACGACGCCCCCGACCGTGACCGGCAGCAGCCGCGCGACGGGGGAAAGCGCGCCCGTCCGCCCCACCTGGATGTCGATCGCCTCCAGCCGCGTCCAGGCCAGCTCGGCCGGAAACTTGTGCGCGATCGCCCAGCGCGGGGTGGTGGACCGGAACCCCAGCCGCCGCTGCAGCGCGAGGTCGTCGACCTTGTAGACCACCCCGTCGATATCATAGCCCAGCGAGGCGCGCGAGGCCTCGATCTCCCGGTAGGTCGCGAGCATCTCGTCCGGCCCGTCGCAGAGCCGCGTCAGCGGATTGGTGACGAAGCCGAAGGACCCGAGCCGCCCGATCGCGCCCATCTGCGTCTCGGCCAGCGGCTCGGTCAGCTCGCCCCAGGCATAGGCGAAGAACTTCAGCGGCCGCGCCCGCGTGATTTCGGCGTCGAGCTGGCGCAGCGAACCGGCGGCGGCATTCCTCGGATTGGCGAAGCTCTTGCCCCCCGCTTCCGCCTGCCGGGCGTTCAGCGCCGCGAAATCCTCGTGGGCCATGTAGACCTCGCCGCGGACCTCCAGCACCTCCGGCGCGCCCGGGATCTCCCGCGGGATATCGGCAATGGTGCGGGCGTTCTCGGTGACGTTCTCGCCCACCTCGCCATCGCCCCGCGTGGCGGCCTGCACCAGCCTTCCGCCCTCGTAGCGCAGCGACAGGGAAAGCCCGTCGATCTTCGGCTCGGCGGTGAACATCAGCTCCGCCTTCGCCGCGAGCCCGAGGTACTTGCGCACCCGGTCATCGAAATCCCGGATATCCTCTTCCGAGAACCCGTTCTCCAGGCTCAGCATCCGAACCGCGTGCCGGACCTTGCCGAACCCCTCCGCCAGCGCGCCGCCCACCTGCTCGGAGGGGCTGTCTTCCCGCTTCAACGCCGGAAACCGCGCCTCGATCCCGGCGTTCCGCTGCTTCAGCGCGTCATATTCGGCATCGGAGATCTCCGGCGCATCGAGCGTGTGATAGGCCACGTTCGCCGCGCCGAGGACGCCCGCGAGCCGCTCCAGCTCCGCCCGCGCCTCGGCCTCGGTAAGGTCTCCGACGGGCTTCGCCTCCGCTCCGACCGCGCTGCCGCCCATCTTCCGCCTCCACCAGGGTTCCTCCCCTTGTGATAGGCGGCGTCACCGGCAGGGTCCAGATGTCAGGATTGCATACACCCACTCCCAAGCGGCCGGGCCGGTCCCGCTTCGAAACCGGGGCGCTGCCTGGCGGTGTCACGAATCGTCAGGCGGCCCAGCTCCGGCGCCATCGGCCACCCCGACGCACGACGCCGCCGCAGGTCAGATCCAACGCGCCCCGGGCGCCACCGGCCCTGCCCCGGCCCACGCGCCCTCCCCCATTTTCTGTCCGGAAATATCCCGCGGGTCCGGGGGCAGCGCCCCCGGCCTGCCCGCCTCGCAAGGGCCCGCCTCCGGCCCCCGCCCGTCAGGCCCCGACGGCCGCGCGCGCGGCTGGCTGCGGGTCGCGCAGCACGTAGCCGCGCCCCCAGACGGTATCGATGTAATTCTCGCCCCCCGTCGCCTCGGCCAGCTTCTTGCGCAACTTGCAGATGAAGACGTCGATGATCTTCAGCTCCGGCTCGTCCATCCCGCCGTAAAGGTGGTTGAGAAACATCTCCTTGGTCAGCGTCGTCCCCTTGCGCAGGCTCAGAAGCTCCAGCATCTGATATTCCTTGCCGGTCAGATGGACAGTCCGCCCGTCGACCTCCACCGACTTGGCGTCGAGGTTCACGGCGACCTTCCCGGTATGGATCACCGATTGCGAATGCCCCTTGGAACGGCGGATGATCGCGTGGATGCGCGCCACCAGCTCCTCGCGGTGGAAGGGCTTGGTGAGGTAATCGTCCGCGCCGAAGCCGAAGCCCTTGATCTTGTTCTCGGTATCGTCAGAGCCGGAGAGGATGAGGATCGGCGTGTTGACCCGCGACATCCTGAGCTGCCGCAGCACCTCGTGCCCGTTCATGTCGGGCAGGTTCAGGTCCAGCAGGATCAGGTCGTAATCGTAGAGCCGGGCAAGATCGATGCCCTCCTCCCCCAGATCGGTGCAGTAGACGTTGAGATTTGCATGGGTCAGCATCAATTCGATGCTGCGCGACGTGGCCGGATCGTCTTCAACCAGCAGGATACGCATGCCTTCCACTCCACAACGGCCTCTTGTCGGTTAACCAGACTGCCTCCCATTGGTTAACCTACCGTTACTGTGGCGACGCGGAGACAAAATACAATCTAAAGTTGACGGAATTTTTGAATCAAAGTCACCTTCAGGGCCGAAACCCCATGTTCGCTGACCGCGCGGCACCAGCTGTCGAACTCCTCGTCGGACAGGCCATAGCGCTTCAGCGCCTCGGGCCGTCCGATCAGGCCGAAGGCGACAGCCTCCACCACCGTGGCCTTGCGGCTGGCCACCCAGCGGCGGGTCTCCGCCGGCGGCAGGTCCGCGCGGCTGAGGATCCGGCCATCCGGCAGGGTCACCTGGCGTGGTCCATCGACACGTTTGAGATACATCCGCCCAAGGCTCCTCGGTCCCGTTCGCGGCAGTGTTGCCGCCGAGCCTTAAAAGGCGGTGAAACGCGGGGCTTGAGACTAGCTCGTATTTTCCCTATCTCTTCGGCTTTCCCAGCAAGGCCCGGATGCCATGGCCCTCGACCGCCCCACGCCCCTCAATTCGCTCGGCTTCGCCAAACCCCCGGCAGAGACGCGCGTCGTCGTCGCCATGTCGGGCGGCGTCGACAGCTCGGTCGTGGCCGCGATGCTGGCCGAGGAGGGCTATGACGTCGTCGGCGTCACGCTGCAGCTCTACGACCACGGCGCGGCGCTGGCCAAGAAGGGCGCCTGCTGCGCCGGCCGCGACATCCACGACGCCCGCCGGGTGGCGGAGACGATGGGCTTCCCGCATTACGTGCTCGATTACGAGAATATCTTCCGCGACGCGGTGATCGACGAGTTCGCCGATGCCTATCTCGCCGGCGCGACCCCGGTTCCCTGCATCCGCTGCAACGAGCGGGTGAAGTTCAAGGACCTGATGGCGACCGCGCGCGAGCTGGAGGCCGACTGCATGGCCACCGGCCATTACATCCAGCGCAAGATGGGCGCCGAGGGGCCGGAACTGCACCGCGCCGCCGATGCCGCCCGCGACCAGAGCTATTTCCTGTTCTCGACCACGGCCGAGCAGCTCTCCTACCTGCGTTTCCCGCTGGGCCACCTCGGCTCGAAGGCCGAGACGCGCGCGCTCGCCGCCCGCTACGGCCTGCCCGTCGCCGACAAGCCCGACAGCCAGGACATCTGCTTCGTCCCCGACGGCAACTACGCCTCGGTGATCGAGAAGCTGCGCCCCGGCGCCGCCGACCCGGGCGAGATCGTCGACATGGAGGGCCGGGTGCTGGGCGAGCATCGCGGCGTGATCCACTACACCATCGGCCAGCGCCGCGGCCTCGGCATCGGCGGGCTGGCCGAGCCGCTCTACGTGGTGAAGCTCGACCCGGAAAGCCGCCGCGTCGTCGTCGGCCCGAAAGAAGCGCTGGAGACCCGCGTGGTCCCGGTGCGCGAGCTGAACTGGCTGGGCGACGCGCCGCTCACCTCGGCGCCGGAATGGCATATGGAGGTTCGCGTGCGGTCCACCCGCCCGCCGCGCCCGGCGATCCTGCGGCCAATCTCGGCGACCGAGGCCAAGGTGGAACTCCTGACCCCGGAAGAGGGCGTCAGCCCCGGCCAGGCCTGCGTGTTCTACGCCCCCGACTCGAGCCGCGTGCTCGGCGGCGGCTGGATCTGGCGCGGCTACTGAGGGGCAGCCCTTCCAACCAACACGCCCCCGGCCCGAAACAGCGGCACGGAGTGCCGCCGGGCCAGCGCCCGTCCGCCCCCGAGGGCGGGCGCCATTGGTGAGTCCGCCGCCCCGGCAAACCGAAGGGGGTGGTTAAGCCATAAACGGACAGACCCGCGCCTCAGCCAGCGCCCACTCGCGGACGGTCCCCGCCCGCCTCACCGCGTAGGGTGCGCATTCATTGCGCACCGCAAATCCTCGCCCCAAAACGAAAAAGGCGGCGCCCCGGCCTCCGCCGGAACGCCGCCCTCATCTCACCCCCGGTCCCCCGGGGTCGCACGCCCTCAGGCGAGGTCGAAGCGGTCGAGCTCCATGACCTTCACCCAGGCCTTCACGAAGTCACCCACGAACTTCGCCCCGGCGGCCTTGGTGCCATAGACCTCCGACAGCGCCCGCAGCTGCGAGTTGGAGCCGAAGACCAGATCCACCCGCGTCCCGGTCCATTTCACCGCCCCGCTCTTGCGGTCGCGGCCCTCGAACAGGTCCTCGCCGTCCTTCGGCGCCCATTCCGTCCCCATGTCGAGCAGGTTGACGAAGAAGTCGGTCGACAGAACGCCCGGCCGGTCGGTGAAGACCCCGTGCTTCGCGCCACCCACCGTCGCGCCCAGCACGCGAAGACCGCCGACCAGCACCGTCATCTCCGGCGCGCTCAGCGTCAGAAGCTGTGCCTTGTCGATCAGCATCTCCTCGGCCGAAACGCTGTACTTGGTCTTGAGGTAGTTGCGGAAGCCGTCGGCCACCGGCTCAAGCACGCCGAAGGCCTCGACGTCGGTCTGCTCGGCGCTGGCATCGGTCCGGCCCGGGCGGAACGGCACCTCGACCGCATGGCCCGCGGCCTTCGCCGCCTCTTCGACCGCCGCGCCGCCGGCCAGCACGATCAGGTCGGCCAGCGAGACTTTCTTGCCGCCCTTGGCCCCGGCGTTGAACTCGGCCTGGATCTTCTCCAGCGCGCCCAGCACCTTTGCCAGCTGCTCGGGCTGGTTCGCCGCCCAGTCCTTCTGCGGCGCAAGCCGGATCCGCGCGCCATTGGCGCCGCCGCGCTTGTCCGACCCGCGGAAGGTCGAGGCCGAGGCCCAGGCGACCGACACCAGCTCGCTCACCGAAAGGCCAGATGCCAGCACCTTCGCCTTCAGCGCCTTGATGTCACCGGCATCGACCAGCGGATGGTCGGCGGCGGGGATCGGATCCTGCCAGATCAGGTCCTCGGCCGGCACCTCGGCGCCCAGGTAGCGCGCCTTCGGCCCCATGTCGCGGTGGGTCAGCTTGAACCAGGCCCGCGCGAAGGCATCGGCGAATTCCTCCGGGTTCTCGTAGAAATGCCGCGAGATCTTCTCGTACTCCGGATCGAACCGCAGCGAGAGGTCGGTGGTCAGCATCGTCGGGCGGTGCTTCTTCGACCCGTCATAGGCATCGGGGATGGTCTTCGCGTCGCCCTTGGCGACCCACTGATTTGCGCCCGCCGGGCTCTTGGTCAGCTCGTAGTCATATTCGAAGAGGTTGTGGAAGAAGTTGTTGGACCACTTCGTCGGCGTCTCGGTCCAGGTCACCTCGAGGCCCGAGCCGATCTGGTCCGGCCCCTTGCCCGACTTGAAGGCGCTCTTCCAGCCGAGGCCCATCGCCTCGATCGGCGCGGCTTCCGGTTCCGGCCCGACCAGCGCGGCATCGCCCGCGCCATGGGTCTTGCCGAAGGTGTGGCCGCCCGCGATCAGCGCCACCGTCTCGTAATCGTCCATCGCCATGCGCGCGAAGGTCTCGCGGATGTCGACGGCCGCCTTCACCGGGTCGGGTTCGCCGTTCGGCCCCTCGGGGTTCACGTAGATCAGGCCCATCTGCACGGCGGCAAGCGGGTTCTCCAGGTCGCGGTCGCCGCTGTAGCGCTTGTCGGCCAGCCATTCGGTCTCGCCGCCCCAGTAGACGTCTTCCTCCGGCTCCCAGGTGTCGACGCGTCCACCGCCGAAGCCGAAGGTCTTGAAGCCCATCGATTCCAGCGCGCAGTTCCCGGCCAGGATCATCAGGTCCGCCCAGGAGATCGCGTCGCCGTATTTCTGCTTGATCGGCCACAGCAGACGCCGCGCCTTGTCGAGGTTCACGTTGTCCGGCCAGGAGTTCAGCGGCGCGAAGCGCTGCTGACCCGCGCCCGCGCCCCCGCGGCCGTCGCCGGTGCGGTAGGTCCCGGCGGAGTGCCAGGCCATGCGGATGAAAAGCGGGCCATAGTTGCCGAAATCCGCCGGCCACCACTCCTGGCTGTCGGTCAGAAGCGCCACGATATCGGCCTTCAGCGCCTTCAGGTCGAGCGCCTTGAACGCCTTGGCATAGTCGAAGCCCTCGCCCATCGGGTCGGCGGCCTTGGAATGCTGGTGCAGGATCTTCAGGTTCAGCTGGTTCGGCCACCAGTTCCGGTTCGAATTGGCACCCTGCGTCACATGCGCATGAACCACCGGGCAGCTGCCGCCCTTCACGTCGTTTCCATCCATATGATTCTCCGATCCTGGCTCGTGGTTGGTTCGATCAGGAAGCGCCTCCTCGGGCCGCGGCAAGGCTGCGGCACGGGCTCCTCCCGGGCTCGTCTCCCCTCTCTTATCAAAGCCCCACGATTAGTTTAAGTTCGATTTCCTGATCGTCCCGATAAGGTGAAGTTATGAACAACCTCACCCTGAAGCAGCTGAGGTATTTCGAGGCCCTCGCCCGCCACCGCCACTTCGGCCGCGCGGCGGAGACCTGCGCCATCTCCCAGCCCGCCTTGTCGATGCAGATCAAGGAGTTGGAGGCCGCGCTCGGCACGCCGCTCTTCGAGCGCTCCGCCCGCCAGCTGCGGCTGACCGGCTTCGGCGAGGAGGTGGCGCTGCGGGTCGGCGAGATTCTGCGCTCGGTCGACGAACTCGGCGATCTCGGCCGCGCCGCGCAGGACCGGCTCTCCGGCCGGCTGCGGCTGGGGGTGATCCCGACGGTGGCGCCCTACCTGCTGCCCACGATCATCGCAGAGCTGACGCGGATCTACCCCGGCCTCGATCTTCACCTGCGCGAGACGCTGACCGGCCGGCTTCTGGGCGAGCTGGCCGAGGGTCGGCTCGACACGGCCATCGTGGCGCTCCCGATATCCGAGCCGACCCTGACCGAAACCCCCCTGTTCTCCGAGGATTTCGTCCTCGTCCGCACCAGCGCTGATGCCGCGCTCCCCGTGCCCGACCGCGAGCGCCTGCGCGAGATGCGGCTTCTGCTGCTGGAGGAGGGGCATTGCTTCCGCGACCAGGCGCTCTCCTTCTGCAACATGCAAAGCGCGATGCCGAGAGAGCTTCTGGACGGAAGCTCGCTCTCAACGCTGGTGCAGATGGTCGGCGCGGGCATCGGCGTGACGCTGATCCCCGAGATGGCCGTGCCGGTGGAAACCCGCTCCGCCGCCGTTTCCGTCGCCCGCTTTCCGAAGCCGCGGCCGACGCGCACGATCGGGATGATCTGGCGAAAGACAAGCCCGCTGGCCCCCCAGCTCAGCCAGCTCGCCGCGCTGGTCCGCCAGTCCGCCAAGATCCTTCACAGCACCGGCGCGACAGCCGGCGTTACGCCCTAGGCTGCGCAATCATCGCGCAACGGACGCCATGCCCCGCGGTCACAGCCAGCGCCGCACCCGCGTGCAATAGGCCGCGTATTCCGTCCCGAAGACCCGGCCCATCGTCGCCTCCTCATGCGGGATCACCACCCGGTCGAGAATCCAGAGCGGCACCACCAGAAACACCAGTGGCCACAGCCCGCCCAGAAGCAGCACGCCGCCGAGGTAAAACACCGTGATCCCCAGGTACATCGGGTTCCGCGTCCAGCCGTAGATCCCGTTCGCCACCAGGCTGCTCGGCTCGCCGAACGGGTTGAGCGTCGTCCCGCGCAGCGCGAAGCGCAGCGCCGCACCGGGCCCGATCGCCAGGCCCGCGAGGCAGATCAGCAGCCCGAGCCCCTCCCGCCCGGGAAACCCGAACGCCAATGGCGCGATGCGCTCCGCGCCCACGCCGATGACGAAGGCCAGAAGGAAAAGAAGCGGCGGCGGCACCCGGAACATCTGCGCCGGTCGTGGCGCAGGATCGGGGGAAGACGAACCGGCCTCGGACATCCCGACCTCCTCCTCCCGCTGCGGCGGGCGTTGCGCAGGGTTCAGCCCAGAATGCCAGAGAATGCGCGGCTGTCACGCATTATCGCGCGCGCCCCGTAGGGTGCGCATTCATTGCGCACCAAACCGCCCCCCCGGCACTGCCCTCACAGGGGCAGCATCGTCGTCGCCTTGATCTCCTCCATCGAAAGAAGCGCGGTCACGTTGTAGATCCGCACCTCCGAGATCAGCGCCTGGTAAAAGCTGTCATAGGCGCGCGCATTGGCCACCCGGACCTTCAGAATATAGTCGATGTCCCCCGCCAGCCGGTGCGCCTCCAGCACCTCGGGCCGGTTCTGAAGCACCTTCAGGAAGGCCTTCTGCCAGTCCGCCTCGTGCTCGCTGGTGCGGATCAGCACGAAGAAGCAGGCCTCCAGCCCAAGCGCCTCGGCGTCCAGAAGCACGGTCTGCCGGGTGATCACCCCCTGCTCCTTCAGCTTGCGGATCCGGTTCCAGACCGGCGTCTTCGAAGACCCCACCTTGCGGGCGATCTCGTCCAGGGACTGGCTCGCGTCCTCCTGCAGCTCGGCAAGGATTTTCCGATCCATCTCGTCAAGCCGGGCCACCATTCCGAATTCTCCCTCGGTTCAAAACGCTGTTTTACTTACCCCCACTTATCCAAACCAATGTCCTAATTTGCAAGGGATACTGGCGACCAACCGGAAGAAAATTCTATATTGCCAGCCATAACCAGCTGCAACCGGACCGCCACCGATGGACCACTTCCCCATCTACCTCTCACTCGCCGACCGCCGCGTTCTGATCGCCGGCGGCGGAGAGGTGGCGCTGGCCAAACTGCGGCTGGCCCTGAAGACCCGGGCCGCGATCGAGGTCTTCGCCCCCGCGCCCATCCCCGCGATCGCGGCGCTGGCAGAGGCGGGCCGCCTGACGCTCCACCGCCGCCCCCTCGCTCATGGAGACGCCCATGGCGCGGCGCTCGTCTATGCCGCGACCGAGGATACGGACGAGGATGCCTGGATCGCCGCCATCGGCCGGGCCGAAGGCGCGCTGGTCAACGTCGTCGACAACCTCGCGGCCTCCGACTTCATCACCCCCGCCATCGTCGACCGCGACCCGGTCACCGTCGCCATCGGCACCGAGGGCGCGGCCCCGGTCCTCGCCCGCGCGATCAAGGCGCAGGTCGAGGCGGCGCTCTCGCCGCTGACCGGCCCCCTCGCCCGCATCGGCAAGTCCTTCCGGACCGAGGCCGAGGCCCTGCCCCAGGGCCGCGCTCGCCGCGCCTTCTGGGCGGAATACTACGACACCGCCGGCCCCGCTGCCTATGCCGAGGGCGGCGAAGCGGCCGCCGAAGCGGCGCTGCACGCCCTCCTCGCCCGCCACCTCGCCGCCGCAGCAGCCCCCGGCCGGGTCGATCTCGTCGGCGCCGGCCCCGGCGACCCCGAGCTTCTGACGCTGAAGGCCCGCCGCGCACTGGACCGCGCCGACGTGGTGATCCACGACCGCCTCGTCGCCCCGGAGATCCTCGAACTTGCCCGCCGCGAGGCCCTGATCCTCGATGTCGGCAAGACCGGCTTCGGCCCCTCCACCCCGCAGGCCGAGATCGACGCGCTGATCGTCGAACACGCGCGCGCCGGCGCCCATGTCGTCCGGCTGAAATCCGGCGATCCCGGCATCTACGGGCGCCTCGACGAAGAGATCGAGGCCCTCGAGGCCGCCGGCATCGCCTGGCAGGTCGTGCCGGGCATCACCGCCGCCTCGGCCGCCGCCGCCGCCATCGGCCAGTCGCTGACCCGTCGCGGCCGCAACGGCACGCTGCGCCTGCTGACCGGGCACGACGTCAAGGGTTTCGCCGAACAGGACTGGCGCGGCCTGGCCGCCCCCGGCGCCGTCGCCGCGATCTACATGGGCAAGAAGGCCGCCCGCTTCCTGCAGGGCCGCCTGATGATGCATGGCGCCGCCCCCGAGACCCCGGTGACCGTGGTCGAGAACGCCTCCCGCCCCGACCAGCGCTGTCTCGGCACCACGCTCTCCCGCCTGCCCGAGGTGACCGCAAGCCTCGAAGGCCCCGCCGTCCTGCTTTACGGCCTCGCGCCCCGCGCGGCAGAGGCCCGTCTCGAAGACCTGAAGGAAGCCCTGTCATGAGCCGCCGCTTCACCCCGAAAGTCGTCACCGCCAACGCCCTGATCGAGGGCGACGTCGTCTACCTGACCGAAGACGACCGCTGGTCCCGCCACCACCACGAGGCCGAACTGATCGAGGACGAGGCCCACGCCCAGATGCGCCTGCTCAGCGCCCAGGCGCAGCATCTCCTCGTCGTCGGCGCCTACCTGGCCGATGCCAAGGCCGGCCCCAACGGCCCCGAGCCCACGCATTTCCGCGAGACGTTCCGCACCCGCGGCCCCTCGAACTACGCCCACGGCAAGCAGGCCAAGACCCCGAAGGACGGCCCCCATGTATAAATACAACGACTTCGACGAGGCCTTCGTCCGCACCCGCGTCGCCCAGTTCTCGCAGCAGGTCGCCCGCCGCATCGACGGCTCGCTGACCGAGGACGAGTTCAAGCCGCTGCGCCTGATGAACGGGCTCTACCTGCAGCTTCACGCCTATATGCTTAGGGTGGCGATCCCCTACGGGACGCTGGACAGCCGCAAGATGCGCCAGCTCGCCCATATCGCCGACACCTGGGACAAGGGCTACGGCCATTTCACCACGCGCCAGAACATCCAGTACAACTGGCCGAAGCTCTCCGACGTGCCCGCCATCCTCGGCGCGCTGGCCGATGTCGAGATGCACGCGATCCAGACCTCCGGCAACACCGTCCGCAACGTGACGGCGGACCATTTCGCCGGCGCCGCCGCCGACGAGATCGCCGACCCGAGGCCCTACGCGGAACTGCTGCGGCAATGGTCCACCGACCACCCGGAATTCCAGTTCCTGCCGCGCAAGTTCAAGATCGCCATCACCGGCGCGCCCAATGACCGCGCCGTGACCAAGGCGCATGACATCGGACTGCGCATGGTCACCAACGCCGCCGGAGAGCCGGGCTTCGAGGTCATCGTCGGCGGCGGGCTCGGCCGCACGCCGCTGATCGGCCAGACCGTGCGGGAGTTCCTGCCGGAAGCCGACCTGCTGCCCTATGTCGAGGCGGTCCTGAGCGTCTACAACCTCCTCGGCCGGCGCGACAACAAGTTCAAGGCCCGCATCAAGATCACGCTGCACGAAACCGGAAAGGAAGAACTTTCCAGGATGATCGAGGAGCGGTTCGAGGAGATCCGCGGCAGCTTCTCCGGCGCCGACCAGGCGCTTCTGGAAGAGATCCGCGCCGCCTTCGCGCCGCCGGCCTTCAAGACCGCGCCGACGGACGCGCATTACGCGGCGCAGGCCAGGGACCCGGCCTACCGCGCCTGGGCCGACACCAACCTCGCCCGCCACAGGAACGCCGATTACGCCATCGTCACCGTCTCGCTGAAGGCCCATGGCGCGACGCCGGGCGACGCCAGCTCGGCGCAGATGCGGGTGCTGGCCGAGCTCGCCGAGACCTACGGCCATGACGAGCTGCGCATCAGCCACGAGCAGAACGTGATCCTGCCCCATGTCCACAAAGGCGACCTGCCGGCGGTCCATGCGGCGCTGAAGGCCGCGGGCCTCGCCACCGCCAACGTGGGCCTGATCTCCGACATCATAGCCTGCCCGGGGATGGATTACTGCTCGCTCGCCACCGCGCGCTCCATCCCGATCGCGACCCAGATCGCCGAGCGCTTCAAGGAGCTCGACCTCGAACACGAGATCGGCCCGATGAAGATCAAGATCTCCGGCTGCATCAACGCCTGCGGCCACCACCACGTCGGCCATATCGGCATCCTCGGCCTCGACCGCGCGGGGGTGGAGAACTACCAGATCACACTCGGCGGCGACGGAACCGAGACCGCCTCCATCGGCGAGAAGGCCGGCCCCGGCTTTGCCTATGACGAGGTCGTCCCCGCCATCGAGCGCCTGATCTCCGCCTATCTCGAAACCCGGCTGGAGCCGGCCGAAACCTTCCTCGCGGCCTTCCGCCGCCTCGGCCCCGCCCCGTTCAAGGCCGCGCTCTACCCCGAAGAAGGGAATAGAAATGCCGCTTGAAGCTCCCCTGCCCTCGGCCGCCGAACGCGTCGCCGAGCTGAACGCCCGCACCCGCCACCATTCGGCGCCCGACGTGCTGGCCCACGCGCTGCGCGACCCGCTCGTCGGCCGCATCGCGATGGTCTCCTCCTTCGGCGCGGAATCGGTGGTGCTCCTGCACCTGGTCGCGCAGGTCGACCGCACCGTGCCGGTGGTCTTCGTCGACACGCGGATGCTGTTCGAGGAAACCCTGGCCTACCAGGCCGAGGTCGCCGAGCAGCTCGGCCTCGCCGAGATCCGCATCATCCGCCCCGATCCGGTGGCGGTGCTGGCGCGCGACGTCGACAACATCCTGCACCAGACGGACCCCGACGCCTGCTGCGCGCTGCGCAAGACCGAACCGCTGGAACGCGCGCTCGGCGGCTTCGACGCCTGGATCAACGGCCGCAAACGCTACCAGGGCCAGTCGCGGACCGAGATCGACTTCTTCGAGACCGACGACGCCGGCCGCATAAAGGTCAACCCGCTCGCCATGTGGGACCGTGACGACCTGCAAAGCTACATCGTGGAGAACCGCCTGCCGCGCCACCCGCTGGTCGCCAAGGGCTTCCCCTCCATCGGCTGCGCCCCCTGCACCACGCCCGTGAAGCCCGGCGAGGATCCCCGCGCCGGCCGCTGGCGCGGCCGCGACAAGGAGGAATGCGGCATCCATTTCGTCGGTGGCCGCCTCGTGCGCGGCGGGTCCTCCGGCACCGGCAGCGAGGAGAGCGCCGCATGAGCATCATCGTCACCGACCACGGCTTCGCCCCCGAGGATTTCTCCGGCGCCTTCGCGGCGCCGGAGGCGCTTGCCGGCGCCGAGGCGCTCGACCTCGGCCCGGATGCCGATCTCGCGCCCCTCGCCGGCCAGCTCGACGGGCTCAGCCTGATCCGCATCGCCTTCCCGAGCTTCGCCGACGGCCGCGGCTTCACCCTCGCCCGCCGCCTGCGGCTGATGGGCTATGCCGGCCGCCTGCGCGCCGCCGGTCACGTGATCGCCGACCAGTACGCCATGGCCCGCCGCGCGGGGTTCGACGAGGTCGAGATCTCCGAGGAGCTCGCCGCCCGCCAGCCGGAGGAGCAATGGCTCTTCCGCGCCGACTGGCAGGCGCATGACTACCGCGCCCGCCTTCGGGCCTGAGCCCCGCCCAAACTCATTTGCATACAAACGAACCCTGCGCTAGATTGGCGCAGGCCTTGTCACGAAAGCGCCGACATGACAGATCAAACGCCGATGGATCAGACCGCCAAAGCAACCGTGCGCACGCTCCCCGACGCACAGACCGTGACCGAGGTCCGCCACTGGACCGATCGGCTGTTCTCGTTCCGTGTGACGCGCCCGCAGTCGCTCCGCTTCCGCTCTGGCGAATTCGTGATGATCGGGCTTCTGGGCGACAACGGCAAACCTCTGCTGCGCGCCTATTCCATCGCCTCCCCCTCCTGGGACGAAGAGCTGGAATTCTACTCCATCAAGGTCCCCGACGGGCCGCTGACCTCGAAGCTCCAGCACATCCAGCCGGGGCAGGAGATCATCCTGCGCCCGAAGCCGGTGGGTACGCTGGTGCTTGACGCGCTCTTGCCCGGAAAGCGGATCTGGTTCCTCGCCACCGGTACCGGCATCGCGCCCTTCGCCTCGCTCATGCGCGACCCGGAGACCTACGAGAAATACGAGCAGGTCGTGATGATGCACACCTGCCGCACCGCCGACGAGCTGGAATACGGCCGCCAGCTGGTGGAAGGCCTCAAGAACGATCCCCTGATCGGCGAGATGGTCGAGGGCAAGCTGCTCTACTACCCGACCACGACGCGGGAAGAGAGCGCCTACATGGGCCGCATTACCGACAACCTGCAGAACGGCAAGGTCTTCGCCGACCTCGGCATTGCGCCGATGGACCCGGCCACCGACCGCGCCATGGTCTGCGGCTCGCTCGCCTTCAACCAAGACGTCAAGACCGTGCTCGAAGGCTTCGGCCTGACAGAGGGCGCCAATTCCGACCCGAAGGAATACGTGGTCGAGAAGGCCTTCGTCGGCGACGGCATCTGACCCCCGGCCCGAACGGCCAACGAGCGAGCGGCCGACGCCCGGATTGTAACGCGGATCGGCGGAATTCCGTTCGAAACGGCAGGGTCCTGCCGATCTCCGCACGATGGGGCAGACGCCGGCCGCGCGGATTCCTATGTAAGTCTCAAAGACTGTGAGGAGACGTCATGGGACACGGTAAACCCTTCGCTCTGGCCGCCGCCGCCGTGCTCGGCCTCGGCACGCTCGCCCTCGCCGGCCCCGCCCTGGCGGACCGTGGCGGCTGCCCGCCCGGTCTTGCTGCCAAGCACAACGGCTGCATGCCGCCCGGCCTCGCCAAGAAAGAGCGCCATCACGATTACTACAGCCGCGAGCGGGAATATCACCGCTGGCACGAGGGCGACCGGATCGGCCGCAACAACTACGTCATCATCCAGGACTACCGCCGCTACCGCCTGCCGCCGCCCCCGGACGGGACGGTCTATGTCGTCTCCGGCGGGCAGCTTCTTCGGGTCGACCCCAACACGCTGCAGATCCTCGGCATCATGGGGCTGATGAACAACCTGCTGCGCTGACCCGCCCGGCGACGCAGGGGCCGCCGCTACCGGCTTGACACTCCCCGCCTTTGGCGGCGTCATCGCGCCATGCCTTCCTCATCCGCCCGCACCGCCGCCGCCGGCCCGCATCTTACCCAGGCCCATGTCGACCGCACCCTGCGCGTCGTGCCCGATCCCGGCCCCTCCGGCCGCACGCCGCTGACCGATGAGGACATCGCCGCCCGCGCGGCAGAGCTTCTGGCAGAGAAACCGCCCGGCCCGCTCTACGTCTTCGCCTATGGCTCGCTGATCTGGAAACCGGGCTTCGACTTCGCCGCCCGCCACCGTGCCACGGCCCCCGGCTGGCACCGCCAGTTCTGCATCGAGATCGACGGCTGGCGCGGCACCCCCGAGACGCCCGGCCTGATGCTGGCGATCGTCTCCGGCGGCTCCTGCACCGGCGTGGCGCTTGAAGCGCCCGAGGCCGAGGCGCAGGCCGCGCTCGAGGCCATGGTCCGGCGCGAGACCCCCTACGCCGAGTTCAGCGAGATGGTCCGCTGGATCAGCATCCGCACCGAGGCCGGCCCCGCCCGCGCGCTGGTCTTCTGGGCCGGCCCGACCGGAGAGCGCATCCGCCGCGGCCTGCCCCCGGCGCGGGCCGCGAAGATGATCGCCCATGCCTGCGGCCACGCCGGATCCTCCACCGAATACCTTCACAACACGGTCGCCGCGCTCGAGGCCCACGGCATCCGCGACCGCAACCTGTGGCAGCTCCAGCGCCTCGTCGCCGAGGAGATCGACAGCTGGCCCGCCGAGGCTGGATAAAGCCTGCCCCGGCCCGAAACAGCGTCGCGCAGCGACGCCGGGCCAGCGCCCGTCCGCCCCCAAGGGCGGGCGCTTCTGGTGAGTCAGGATCCCGGCAAACCGAAGGGGTTCTTTGCGCCATAAACGGACAGACCCGCACTTCCGCGAGCGCCCCCCCCCGCGGACGCACCCTGGCCCTTTTTCACCGCGTAGGGTGCGCATTCATCGCGCACCGCTCACCGCAAGACCCGTTGCGCAAACCCCACGACCCCCGTCCCGAAATACGGTACGCTTACGGTGCCAAAGCGGTGCCAAAGCTGTGCTGAATCGGCACCCCGTTTTCCAAGCCACCCCAACGGCTTGCAGCACGAAGCTCACGGCAGGGCTCCGCCCCGCCGCACCCCGGCATTAACCTTAACGGATCATGTAGACCTTCTTGACGGTCTCATGGACGGTGCAGACCCCGGCCCAGCCCGCAGGAAAGACCGCCGCCGTGTCCGGGGTGATCTCGATCACCTCGCCCGTGTCATGCACATAGGTCGCCCGCCCCTCGAGGAAGTGGCAGAACTCGTCCCGCTCCACCTCGCAGCGCCAGACCCCCGGCGTGCAGATCCACAGCCCGCATTCCGAGGCACCCCCCGGCCCCTTGTGGATCACCCGGCCCGAGACGCGGCTTTCGCCCTCGATCATCGTCGGCACCACGCCCCAGTCGACAATATCCTGCGTCGCCAAGGGGTTGCGCATCAAAGGTACAGTGGTCATCGGTTCAATATCCCGTCCAGAATCCGCGCCGCCTTGCGCGGCCCCTCCGCTGCCTGCATCGCCGTACTGGTCGCCGCCAGCCGCGCCTTCAGGTCCGGATCGTTGAGGCAGGAGAACAGCTTCTCCGCCAGTTCCACCTCGCTCCAGTCGTAGCGCGGCAGCTTGAAGCCGTGGCCGGTCTCCTCCACCCGCGTCGCGTTGTCATGGCCGTCCCAGACGAAGGGCATGATGATCGCGGGCTTGCCGAAATAGAGGCATTCGGTGAACGAGTTGTTGCCGCCGTGATGGATCACCGCATCCACCTGCGGGATCACCGAAGGCTGTGGAAACCAGTTCGAGATCAGCACGTTACCCGGCAGATCGTGGTATTCCCCCGCATAGTCCCCGACATTCACCAGCGCCCGGTAGGGCAGCCGCCCCAGCACGTCGATCAGCCGCTTCAGCAGGTCCACATCCCCCGCGCCAAGGCTTCCGAAGCTCACGTAGACCAGGGGCCTGTCGCCGTTCTCCCGGAACATCGGCACCTCATAGGGCGCCTCGTGCCGGACGCAGCCCTCCAGATACTGGAACCGCTCCGGATCGAGCGGCTCGGCCCGGTCGAACTTCACCGCCTCGGGGTAGAGCAGCAGGTTCATATGGGGCGAGGCCTCGAAGAACTGCCCCGCCGGATAGGGCGCCTCCCCGCAGCGGCCCAGAAAGGCGTTGAAATCGTCGTGGATCGGCCCGATCACCTCTTCGAACCGCGCCCGGAACGCAGCATGGCAGGCGTGGTCCGCCGCCGCGCAGCCCGACAGGTGCGGCGGGATCGCCGGGTCCTCGATCTCGTTCTCCGAGCAGGAGATGATCCGCACCCATGGCACCCCGAACTGCTTGATTGCAGGAAACAAGATCACATTGTCGACGCAGATCAGGTCCGGCTGGATCTTGGCAAGGACGCCCGGCAGGTCCTTCTCGGCCCATTTCGCGCTGTCGACGATCGCGGCCCAGCAATCCTTCACGTAATTGTCCAACTGGTCGATCGGGCTCTTGCGGAAGTTCGGGATATGGCTGTTGATGAAGTCCTCCCAGAACCTCGCCATCTGCTCCGCCGGCATCGGCTCCGACAGGTTCACCGGATGCGCCTCGAAGCCGTAGCCGCGATAGACCTCCACGAAGCCCGGATCGGACAGGAACACCGCCCTGTGCCCGCGCGCCTCTACCGCCTGGGCGATGCCCACCGAGTTGAGCGCCGGCCCGAAGGCCGCCTCCGGGAAAAAAGCCACCACCTTCGTCATGCCACGCTCCCCTTCCCCACGAGTCGCCCCGAAGTCTCCAACGGATCGCCGCGCAGGACAATGCCGCCGGGCCGCGGGGGCGGGAATGGGCCTCGCCCCCGCGCCGCGCCGCGCTATCTTCCGCCGGAACGAGGGAGGGGCGCATGGCACAGGGCAGGATCAGGATCGGCATCGGCGGATGGACCTTCGAGCCCTGGCGCGGGCCGTTCTACCCGGCCGGCCTGCCGCAGCGGCGCGAGCTGGAATATGCCGCGAGCCGCCTGACCTCCATCGAGGTCAACGGCACCTACTACGGCAGCCAGAAGCCCGAAAGCTTCGCCAAATGGCATGACGAGACACCGGACGATTTCGTCTTCGCCCTGAAGGGTCCGCGCTTCGCCACCAACCGCCGGGTGCTGGCCGAGGCGGGACCCTCGGTCGAGAAATTCCTCGCCTCCGGGATCACCGAGCTGAAGGCCAAGCTCGGCCCGATCAACTGGCAGTTCATGGCGACGAAGAGGTTCGACGCCGAGGATTTCGCGGCCTTCCTGAAGCTCCTGCCCCCCTCAGCCGGCGGCCTGCGCCTGCGCCATGCGGTGGAGGTCCGCCACCCGAGTTTCCAATGCGCGGAGTTCGTGGCGCTCGCCCGCGAACATGGCGTGGCGGTGATCACGGCGGGCGATGCCGACTTCCCCCAGATCGCCGATCCGACCGCCGATTTCGTCTACGCGCGCATCATGGGCACGGCAGAGGGAGAGGCGCTCGGCTACGCCCCGGCAGAGCTCGACCGCTGGGCCGCCCGGGCCGGGACCTGGGCCCAGGGCGGTGTCCCCGAGGGGCTGGAAACCTTCGGCCCCGCACCTGCCGCAGGGCCGCGAGACGTCTTCCTCTACGTCATCGCCGGCCACAAAGTCGCCAACCCCGCCGCCGCACAGGCCCTGATCGAACGCATCAACTGAGCCCCGGCCCGAAACAGCGTCGCGCGAGCCCCGCCGGGCCAGCGCCCACCCGCGCACGGCCCCTGCCCCTCCTCCGCGTTGGGTGCGCATTTATTGCGCACCGTTCATCGCCCCCCAACGGACAAGGACCGGCTCTCTTCCCCGCCCCCGTTGACATCCCCGCCCGCCCGGCGCAGAGAGACCGCATCATACCCGCAACCGGGCGTTCCGTGGGCGCCAAACCGACGAGGAGTGCCGCAATGGCCAAAGACTCCCCCTCCATTTCCCTGACCTTCCCCGATGGCTCCGTGCGCGCCTTCCCGGCCGGCTCCACCCCCGCCGAAGTGGCCGCCGCCATCGCCCCCTCGCTCGCCAAGAAGGCGATCTCCGCCACCGTCGACGGCCAGCACTGGGACCTGCAATGGCCGATCGAGGCCGATTGCGCCATCAAGATCAACACCATGGCCGACGAGGCAGAGGCGCTCGAGCTGATCCGCCACGACTTCGCCCATGTCATGGCCCGCGCCGTGCAGGAACTCTGGCCCGAGGTGAAGGTCACCATCGGCCCGGTCACCGAGAACGGCTGGTTCTACGATTTCGACCGCGCGGAGGCCTTCACCACCGAGGACCTCGGCGCGATCGAGAAGAAGATGCGCGAGATCATCGGCAAGCGCGACCCCGTGCGCACCGAGATCTGGGACCGCGCCCGCGCGATCGCCCATTACGTGGCCAAGGACGAACCCTTCAAGGTCGAGCTGATCGATCGCATCCCGCAGGACGCGCCGATCCGAATGTACTGGCACGGGCATTGGCAGGACCTCTGCCGCGGGCCGCACCTGCAATCGACCGGCCAGCTCCCGGCCGACGCCTTCAAGCTGATGGGCGTCTCCGGCGCCTACTGGTTCGGCGACGTGACCCGGCCGCAGCTGCAGCGCATCCAGGGCGTCGCCTTCAAGAACCGCGAGGATCTGAAGGCCTACCTGAACATGCTGGAGGAAGCCGCCAAGCGCGACCACCGCCGGCTTGCGAAGGAGATGGAGCTCTTCCACCTGCAGGAAGAGGCCCCCGGCATGGTCTTCTGGCACCCCAACGGCTGGACCATCTGGCGCGAGCTGGAGGCCTACATGCGCCGCCGCCTCCGCGGCGCGGGCTACAAGGAGATCAAGACCCCGCAGGTCGTGGACCGCGTCCTATGGGAACGCTCCGGCCACTGGGACAATTACCGCGAGAACATGTTCATCGTGGAGGTGGACGAGGAAGGCGCGAAGGAAAAGCGCATCAACGCGCTCAAGCCGATGAACTGCCCCTGCCACGTCCAGGTCTACAACCAGGGCCTCAAGAGCTACCGCGACCTGCCGCTCAGGCTGGCCGAATTCGGCTCCTGCCACCGCTATGAATCCTCGGGCTCCATGCACGGGCTGATGCGGGTGCGCGGCTTCACCCAGGACGACGCGCATATCTTCTGCACCGAGGACCAGATCGAGGCGGAATGCGCGGGATTCATCTCGCTGCTGTCCTCGGTCTACCGCGACCTCGGCTTCGAGAGCTTCGACATCAAGCTGTCCACCCGGCCCGATGTCCGCATCGGCACCGATGCCGACTGGGACCGCACCGAGGGCGCGCTGAAGGGCGCCATCGAGCATCTCGGCCTCGCCTATGAGATCAATCCCGGCGACGGCGCCTTCTACGGGCCCAAGCTCGACTTCAAGCTGACCGACGCGATCGGCCGGGAATGGCAATGCGGCACCTTCCAGGTCGACGCGCAGCTTCCGGGCCGGCTTGGCGCCGAATATGTCGGCGAGGACGGGATGAAGCATATGCCCTATATGCTCCACCGTGCCATCCTCGGCTCGTTCGAGCGCTTCCTCGGCATCCTGATCGAGCATTACGCCGGCAAGCTGCCCTTCTGGCTGGCGCCGCGGCAGGTGGTCGTGGCCTCCATCGTCTCCGACGCCGACGACTACGTGGCGGAGATCACCAGGGCGCTGAACGCCCGCGGCCTCCGGGCCGAGGCCGACACCCGCAACGAGAAGATCAACTACAAGGTCCGCGAGCACTCGCTCGGGAAGGTGCCGGTGATCCTCGCCATCGGCCAGCGCGAGGTGGCGGAACGCACCGTCTCCGTCCGCCGGCTGGGCGAGACCCGCACCGAAACGATGAGCCTGGATGCCGTCCTCGACGCGCTCGCCGCCGAGGCCGTGGCGCCGGACCTGCGCTGACACCGGCGCCCGCGCGCGGGGCTAACCCCTGCGCCCTCGCGCCTTTTTACCTGGGCCGCCCCACTCCGGCCCAGCCCCCCGGCGGTTTTCCGCCGATATATATCGGGTGATCGGCCCGCCAGCGTTCCAGCGCGCCCCGTTTTCGACATTCGTCGGAAACGGAGCAATTCGTTCGTTCTTGATTCTTCTCACGGATGCGTCATCATATCGGGCTGTGACGACCGCTTCTTAAAGACCGCCTCCTGATTCAGGCAGCCGGACGACTTGGAAGACCGGGCTGCACGACCCGTCGCACTCCCGCGGCGGGGGAATTAGTAAGGAGAAACGGCATGCCGACGGGCACCGTGAAGTGGTTCAACAGCACCAAGGGCTATGGGTTCATCGCTCCCGATGATGGTGGCAAGGACGTCTTCGTCCATATCTCGGCCGTTGAACGCGCCGGGCTGAAAGGGCTCAACGACAATCAGAAGATCGCGTACGAGCTGCAGGCCGGCCGCGACGGCCGCTCCTCCGCGGGCGATCTGAAACTGCTCTGAGCCGATCTTCGGCCAAGGAACATTCCGCCCATAGGCGGCACCAAGCCCGGGGATCTTCTCCGGGCTTATTCATGCGCCCCCGGTCCGGGCCCGCCCGGGCCCGGTCTTGCCCTCCCCGCCCCTCGCGCCGATAACGGGGCAAACCTGAAATCGGAGGCTTGAATCATGCGCATTCTCTTCACCGGCGGCTCCGGCAAGGCCGGCCGCCATGTCATCCCCTATCTCCTGTCCCAGGGCCACCGCGTCCTCAACGTCGACCTCACGCCGCTCGACCATCCCGGCGTCGACAACCTGACCGCCGACATCACCGACAGCGGGCAGATGTTCAACGCGCTGACCGCTTACGCCGGCTTCGACGAGCTGGAGCCCGGCACCGGCACCCCGACCTTCGACGCGGTGGTGCATTTCGCCGCCATCCCGCGGATCCTGATCGCGCCCGACAACGAAACCTTCCGCGTCAACACCATCGGCACCTACAACGTGATCGAGGCGGCGGTGAAGCTCGGCATCCGCAAGGTCGTCGTCGCCTCGTCCGAGACGACCTACGGCATCTGCTTCGCCGACGGGCCCCGCGCCCCGAAATCCCTGCCGCTGGAGGAAGACTACGACATCGACCCGATGGACAGCTACGGCCTGTCAAAGGTGGTGAACGAGGCGACCGCGCGCGCCTTCGCGCTGCGCTCGGGGGCGGATATCTACGCGCTCCGCATCGGCAACGTGATCGAGCCGCACGAATACGAAACCCTCTTTTCGGGCTTCTTCGCAGAGCCGGAGGTGCGGCTGCGCAACGCCTTCTGCTACATCGACGCCCGCGACCTGGGCCAGATCGTGGATCTCTGCCTGAAGAAGGACGGGCTCGGCTTCCAGGTCTTCAACGCCGGCAACGACGATACCTCCGTCAACCTCACGACGCAGGAAATCCTCGACCGGTTCTACAAGGGCGTGCCGGTCACGCGCGACCTGGGCCCGCGCGAGGCGCTGTTCTCCAACCGCAAGATCCGCGAGGTCCTGGGCTTCCGCGAGGAACACCCCTGGAGCCGCTACGTGAAGGCCTGAGCCAATGCCCCGTCCGGTCCGGGTAGGGTGCGCATTCATTGCGCACCGTTTACCCCCCGCGGACGGGCACCGGCCCTCCTCACGGCATCTCCCTCAGGCCGGTTCCGCCTCGCGCATTTCCCACATCTTCCTGAACCCGGGCCGGGCGTGGCAACGCTCGTACCAGGCCTTCAGATGCGGGAATTCCGAAAGCAGCGTCGGGTGCCCCTCGGCGTAGCGCACGCATTCGGCGCTGTTGATATCGGCCACGGTGAAGCGGTCGCCCACCATCCAGTCGTGCTTGGCCAGATGCGCGTCGAGCCGCCGGAACGGCCGGCGCAGCTTCTCCGCCGCAACCGCGATCACCGCCTGCCCCTCGGGCGTCGCATCGCCGCCGTCGCGCTGGATGAAGGTGATCTCCAGCGCGGGCCCCTCGATCCCGGTCACCGCATGCAGCGCCCATTGGATCATCAGCGCCGATTCGGCATCGGTCTGCGGCCCCAGCAGCCCGCCGTAGCGCCGCGCCAGGTAAAGGTCGATGCCGAGGGATTCGGTCAGCACCAGGTCGCCGTCGACGAGGCAGGGCACCTGCCCCTGCGGATTGATCTCCAGATACTCGGCCGAGGCCGTGTTGAGCGGCGCATCCGCCGCCTTCGGCTGGTCCAGTCGATAGGCCTGGATCACCGGCACATGCAGATAGTCCATGCCGATTTCAGCCAGCATCCAGAGCGGCCGCGAGGCGCGCGAGCGGGCGACACCGTAAAGCGTGACCATGAATCCCTCCGTCAATGATCGGGCGGAGACTAGGCCCCCCCGCCGCCAAGCGGAAGGGCCGCCGCGCGGGCGGCCACTTCCCCCCGCCCTTCGCCTCCCGCCCCCCTTTGAAACGCAACCTGACGGAGAGCTTGCCCCGCCCCCGCCCCTCGGCTAAGGCACTGGCATGGGAGACAATCAGACGCGGTTTCCGGTCCAGGCCCGCGCGCTTCTGAGGCTCGGCCTGCCGCTGGTGGGATCGAACCTCGCGCAGGTCGGGCTGCATGTCACCGATACGGTGATGATGGGGTGGTACTCGGTGCCGGCCCTGGCCGCCGTCGTGCTTGGCGCCTCGTCCTTCTTCATCCTCTTCATCCTCGGCTCCGGCTTCGGGGTCGCGGTGATGCCTATGGTCGCCTCCGCCGACGGGGACGAGGTGGAAACCCGCCGCGCCACCCGCATGGGGCTCTGGCTGTCGCTTCTTTATTCCGCGCTGGTGCTGCCGGTGTTCTGGTATGCCGGGCCGATCTTCATCGCCCTCGGCCAGACCCCCGAGACCGCGGCCACCGCGCAAAGCTTCATGCGCATCGCCGGGTTCGGCATGGCGCCCGCGCTCTTCGTCATGGTGCTGAAAAGCTTCCTCGCCGCGCTGGAGCGGACACATATCGTGCTCTGGGCCACGCTTGCCGGGGTGGTGATGAACGCGACGCTGAACTGGGCCTTCATCTTCGGCCACTGGGGCGCGCCGGAGATGGGGGCGGCAGGCTCGGCCACGGCGACGCTCGGCACCCAGATCCTGACGCTGATCGTCGTCGCGGCATATGCGCTCCTTCACCCGAAACTGCGGCATTTCCAGCTCGCCACCCGGTTCTGGCGGCCGGACTGGCAGTATTTCTTCCGCGTATTCCGCCTCGGCTACCCGATCGGGCTGACCAGCGTCTCCGAGGGCGGGCTGTTCCAGGCCACGGCGATCATGATGGGCTGGATCGGCACCGTGCAGCTGGCCGCCCACGGCATCGCGCTGGAGCTGGCCTCGATCACCTTCATGGTCCATCTCGGCCTGTCGCAGGCCGCGACCGTGCGGGTCGGGCGCGCCCACGGGCGCCGCGCCCTGGGCGAGATGCGCGCCGCGGCGCTGGCCGCCACCGGCCTCTCGCTGGTCTTCGCGGCGGTCTGCGTGACGATCTTCCTGACGCTTCCGAAAGAGCTGATCGGCCTCTACATCCGCCCGGGCGACCCGCTGGCGCCGCAGATCCTGGCCTTCGGAAGCCGGCTTCTGCTGGTTGCCGCGCTGTTCCAGGTGGCCGATGCCAGCCAGGTGATGGCGCTCGGCCTGCTGCGCGGCGTACAGGACACGCGGGTTCCGATGTGGATGGCGGGCGTCAGCTACTGGTGCATCGGCATCCCGGCAAGCTACGTGCTGGCCTTCCCGCTGCACATGGGGGGCACGGGCCTCTGGCTCGGCCTCGTCGTCGGCCTCGTCGCCGCCGCCTCGCTGATGATGACGCGGTTCTGGCTCGGCCCCGCCCGCCTGCCCGGCCCCGCCGCCCGCGCGACGTCCTGAGCGCGTGACTTGCCCGGCGGCACGGCGCGGCTACACTGGCCGGCGGGAGGGATGCGCCATGACAGGTTCCCCACCGAAACCCTGGTTCGCCGCCAAGCGCTTCGGCTTCGGCGCGGGCCGTCCGATCACCTGGCAGGGCTGGGCGGCAACGGCGCTTCTCGTCGCGGTGCTGATCCTCGCAACCTTCGCGCTTCGGGGGGCAGAGCGGCTGGCCGTCCTTCTCGCCGCGCTGGCCGTGTTCTCGGCCATCGCCTGGCGCAAGACCGAGGGCGGCTGGCGCTGGCGCGGCGGCGGCCGGCGCTGAACGCCCGCGCGGACCCGCGCCTCAGGCTGCGTTCTTCCGCATCCGCGTGAAGCTCATCGAGATATGCGCCCGGTGGACATGCGCCGCCGCCTCCAGATCGCCGATCCGCAGGGCGCGGACGTAATCCTCCACCTCGCGGTCGAAGACCTGCACTTCCTCGACCAGGTCGATCCGCCGGCTGGTCACCGATTTCAGCCAGATCCGGTGGGTCTGGTAATACAGCCTGCGGCTGATCTCGCGCAGCGGCTCGTTCGCGGTCAGCGCCATATGCGCCTCGAAGAAGTCGATGTTGAGCTGTGCAAAGCCCCGCGGATCGGGCCGCGCGACCAGCGCCTTGGCCCGCGCCACCAGCCCGTCGAGCGAGGCGATCAGCTTCGCGTCGGGCGGCACCGGATCGAGCAGGCCCGCCAGTTCGGCCAGTTCGGTGCGCAGCCGGTAGACCTGGATCAGCTCCTCGATCTCGACATCGGTGACGAGCGTGCCGACGCCATGCACCGATTGCAGCAGCCCCTCCGCCTCCAGCCGCCCCAGAACGCGGCGCAGCGGCGTGCGGCTGACGCCGAACTCCCGCGCCATCGCCTCTTCCGAAAGCCGGGTGCCGGGCGGGTAGTCGAGCAGGCAGATCCGCATCCGGATCTCGTGATACATCTTGCCGAACCGCCCGCGGGCGCTGTCCTCCTCGGGCATCACGCAAGCCTCTCGGCGAGCCGGCCGAGCATCGCCAGGCACTGGTCGATCTGCACCATCTCGATATACTCGTCGGGCTTGTGCGCCTGCTGGATCGAGCCGGGCCCGCAGACCACCACCGACATGCCCATCTGCTGGAAAAGCCCCGCCTCCGTGCCGAAGGGTACCACGTCGGCCGTCTGCGCCCCGGTGAGTTCGGAGACGACGCGCCGCGCTTCGGCCGCGCCCGCCGGCTCCAGCCCGCAGACCTCGCCGATGACCTCCAGCTCGATCCCGGCCTCCGGCGCCACAGCGCGCATCGCGGGCAGCAGTTCATCGGCGCAGAACGCCTCCAGATCCGCCTTCACGAAATCGGCGTCCGCGCCCTGCACCGGCCGCATCTCCCAGTCCACCCGCGCCTTGCCGGGGATCACGTTATGCGCCACCCCGCCGACCAGCGCGCCGGTGTTGATCGTCGTCCAGGGCGGCTCAAAGCGCGACCCCTCCGGCGCCCGCGCCTTGAGCTGTTCCTTCAGCTCCAGCAGCCGGCCGACATAGCGCACCGCGTATTCCACCGCGTTCACCCCCCGGTCCGGGTCGGAGCCATGGCCCTCGAAGCCGGTGAAATGGGTGGAATATTCGTAGCAGCCCTTGTGCCCCTCGATGATCCGCATCTCCGTCGGCTCGCCGATGATGGCGACGGCGGGACGGATCTCGCGGGTCTGCAGCACCTCGACCAGCGCCTTGGCGCCGAGGCAGCCGACCTCCTCGTCATGGGTGAAGGCGAAATGGACCGGGCGGTCGCCGATCGTCTCCGCAAACACCGGCGCCATCGCCACGGCGGCAGCGATGAAGCCCTTCATGTCGCAGGCGCCCCGGCCATACAGGCGGCCCGCCCGCTCCACCATCTCGAACGGGTCCGAGGTCCAGTCCTGGTCGGCCACCGGAACCACGTCGGTATGGCCCGACAGCAGGATCCCGCCGTCCACCTCCGGCCCGATCGTGGCGAAAAGGTTGCCCTTGGTGCCGCTCGCGTCGAGGAACACCTCGCAGCGCGCCCCCGCCGCCTCCAGCCGTTCGGCCAGGCGGGCGATGAGGCCAAGGTTGCTGTCGGCCGAGACTGTGGGAAAGCCGATCAGCTCCGCCAGGATCTCCTTCGTGTCAGTCAGAGCGCTCACATGTCCCCCTTGAACTTCCGGCCGGGCCACGCCGCGCCGCGGGCCGCCGCCATGAAAGGCAAAGCCGGTTCCGGCGACAAGGCCGAAACACGCGTCGCGAGGCCGGGCGGATGCCCGATCTTGAAACCTGTACACAACGCGGGGGCAACCGTCCTGCCCATTATTGATGCTCTCAACAAATACAGACCACCACCACAGCACCATTCTTGACAGAATCGGAAACTGCATGATGTTGTATACAACATGATCAAGGCGCCACAGAAGCGTCAACGGAAAATCGACATCTGAACCCGACACGGAGGCCCCGACATGAAATCTTCCATCCTCAAGACCCTCGCCACGGCGGGCCTGCTTCTGGGCACCTCGGCGGCGGTCGCGCTCGCCGGCCCGCTGATGGAGCGCGCCAAGGCGGGCAAGGCGATCCGAATCGGTTTCGCCAACGAAAAACCCTTCGCCTATCCCGGCGACAACGGCGCGCCCAAGGGCTTCGTGAACGCCTATGTCCTCGCCGTGCTGAAGAACATGGGCTACACCAAGATCGAGCCGGTGGAGACCGATTGGGGCGGGCTGATCCCGGGCCTCAACGCCGGGCGGTTCGACATCATTACGGGCGGCATGAACATCCTGAAGAAGCGCTGCGAGAACGTGGACTTCTCCCAGCCGATGGGCCGCGTGGGCGACGCCTTCATCGTCGCCAAGGGCAACCCGAAGCACATCGAGAACTACACTGACATCAAGAAGGCCGGCGCCATCATGGCTACCGGCGCGGGCTATTCCAACATTGCCCAGGCCAAAGAGGCCGGCGTTCCCGCCTCCGACATCATGACGGTGCCCGGCCCGACCGAGATCCTCGCCGCGGTCAAGTCCGGCCGCGCCGACGCGGGCGCCATGACCTTCTTCGCCGCCGAGCAGCTCGCCCAGAGCGCGCCGGACAAGGTTCAGGTCACCGATCCCGGCAAGATGCCGGAAAGCTCGATGAACTGGATCGGCATCGGCTTCAAGAAGGCGGACGCCGACTTCGTGAAGGCCTTCGACGCGGCGCAGAAGAAGTACCTCGGCACGCCGGCGATGCTGAAGTCGGTCGCGCAGTACGGCTACACCAAGGCCTCGCTGCCCGGCGGCAAGACCACCGCCTGGGTCTGCGCCCACCGCTGAGCCGAGATCGACCGACGACCTGACTGACCCGCGGGGGCCGAGATGTCTCTCTGGCACTTCCTCCAGACCTTCGGCCCCCGTCTTCTCGACGGGACGCTGGTGACGGTCGAGCAGTTCTTCCTCGCCGCCGTGGTGGCCGTGGCCATCGCCGTGGCGGCGGGGTTGATGAAGCTCTCCCGCAACCTCGCCCTCAAAGGCGTCGCGGTGATCTATATCGAGATCTTCCGCGGCACCTCGCTTCTCGTGCAGCTCTACTGGATCTTCTTCGTCCTGCCGCTCTTCGGGATCACGCTGCCGAAATTCGCGGCCGGCTTCATGGCCGTCGGCATGAACCTCGGCGCCTATGGGGCAGAGCTGGTACGCGGCGCGATCCAGGCCGTGCCGCGGGGGCAGTGGGAGGCGGCCTATGCCCTTTCCATGTCCCCCGCCCGCCGGATGCGGCGGATCATCCTGCCGCAGGCGCTGCTGATCATGCTGCCGCCCTGGGGCAACCTTCTGATCGAGCTTCTGAAGGGCACCGCGCTGGTCGCGCTGATCTCGGTGACGGACCTGATGTTCCAGTCCAAGCAGATCAACGCCTCCACCTATCTCTCGGCCCAGTCCTTCGGCGCGGCGCTGGTGATCTATTACATCCTCGCCCGCTTCCTGCTGACGCCCGCGATGCGCTGGCTGGAGACGACGCTCCGCCGCCGCCAGGAAAGGAGCTGAGATGGGCTTTCACTGGCGCTGGGATTTTACCTGGCAGATCCTGCCCCGCCTGCTCGACGCGACGCTGAACACGCTCGCGGCCGCCGGCATCGGCTATGGCATCGCGCTGGTGCTGGGCCTCGTCTTCGCGCTGGCGCAGCGGACACCCTACCGCATGCTGACCGTCTCCGTGCGCGAGGCGGTGGAATTCGTCCGCTCCACGCCGCTGGTGCTGCAGATCTTCTTCTTCTTCTACGTCGGCCCGCAGATGGGCCTGCGCCTTTCGCCCTGGGTCTCGGGCATGATCGCGATCGGGCTCCACTACGCCTCCTACCTCTCCGAGGTCTATCGCGGCGGGCTCGAGGCCGTGCCGAAGGGCCAGTGGGAGGCAGCGACTGCGCTCAACCTCTCGACCCGCGATACCTATGCCCGCATCATCATCCCGCAGGCCCTGCCGCCCGCGCTCGCCGGGATGGGCAATTACCTCGTCGGGATCTTCAAGGACACGCCGATGCTCTCCGTCATCGGGGTGGCGGAGCTGATGCACACCGCCAATTCCATCGGCTCGGAAAACTACCGCTACCTGGAGCCCTATACGCTGGTCGGGCTGATCTTCCTTCTGATCTCGCTGCCGACCGCCGGGCTGATCCGCCTCTTCGAGTGCTGGGTGCGGCGCAAACTGGGGATGCGATGATGGACGAGACCGCCGACTATCCGCTGGAGCTGACCGGAGAGGACGTGCCGATGGTGCGCTTTCTCAACGTCACCAAGCGCTACGGGCCGCTGACCGTGCTCGACAAGCTGAACCTCGACGTGGCGGAGGGCGAGATGGTCTCGGTCATCGGCCCCTCCGGCTCGGGCAAGACCACGGTGCTGCGCATGCTGATGACGCTCGAGACGATCAACGGCGGGGTGATCTACGTCGATGGCAAGCCGTTGACCCATATGCCGAAAGGGGGCCGGCTGGTGCCCGCCGATCCGCGCTACCTCCGGCGGATGCGGGCCAACATCGGCATGTGCTTCCAGCACTTCAACCTCTTCCCCCACATGACCGCGCTGCAGAACTGCATGGAGGGGCCGGTGCAGGTCCTCGGCCTGCCGAAGGCGGAGGCGCGGGCCCGCTCCGAAGAGCTTCTTGAGATGGTCGGCATGATCGACAAGAAGGACCAGCACCCTTCCCGCCTCTCCGGTGGCCAGCAGCAGCGGGTGGCCATCGCCCGGGCGCTGGCGATGCGCCCCAAGGTGATGCTCTTCGACGAGGTGACATCCGCGCTCGACCCCGAGGTGATCGGCGAGGTGACCAACGTCATCCGCAAGCTGGTGGCGGAGTTCAAGCTGACCATGCTGATGGTCACCCACCAGATGGGCTTCGCGCGCGACATCTCCGACCGGGTCTGCTTCTTCTATGCCGGACGGATCGAGGAACAGGGCCCGCCGGATGCGCTTTTCGGCAATCCCCAGCGGGAGCGCACCCAGCAGTTCCTGAGCGCGGTTAAGGACGCCGGCTGATGCAGCCGACCCGCCCCGTAGGGTGCGCATTCATTGCGCACCTTTCCTCTCTGCCCCCTCCCCACCGCACCGCCCCTCGCCCATGACCCTCACACTCGCCGATATCCTCTCCGCCGCCCGCGCCATCGCGGGCCTCGCCGACGCCACGCCCCTCGTCCCCTCACCCCACATGTCCCGCCTGACGGGGCAGGACTTCCTCCTCAAGCTCGAGACCTGCCAGCCGATCGGCGCCTTCAAGCTCCGCGGCGCGCTGAATGCCATCGCGGCGCTGCCCGCCGACACCCCGGGTGTCACCTGTTGCTCCACCGGCAACCACGGCCGGGGCGTGGCCTTCGCCGCCCGCGCCCGCGGCCTGCGCGCCACCATCTGCATGTCCGAGCTCGTCCCCCAGGCCAAGGTTGACGGCATCCGCGCGCTCGGCGCCGAGGTCCGCATCACCGGCCGCAGCCAGGACGACGCCCAGGCCGAGGCGCTGCGCCTCTGCGCCGAGGAGGGCCTGACCGACATCTCCCCCTTCGACGACCCGCACGTGATCGCGGGCCAGGGCACCATCGGGCTGGAGCTTCTCGCCGCCCGCCCCGACCTCGGCACGATCCTGGTGCCCCTCTCCGGCGGCGGCCTCGCCGCGGGAGTCGCGCTGGCCGCCAAGACGATCAAGCCCTCGATCCGCGTCATCGGCATCACCATGGAACGCGGCGCCGCCATGGCCGCCTCCCTCGCCGCCGGCCGCCCGGTGGAGGTGGAGGAGGTCGAGAGCCTCGCCGACAGCCTCGGCGGCGGCATCGGCCTGAAGAACCGCCTCTCCTTCCCGCTCTGCCGGGACCTGCTCGACGACGTGATCCTGGTGACGGAGGAGGAGATCCGCGACGCCATGCAGGCGCTCTATTTCGAGGACCGGATGGTGGCCGAGGGCGCCTCCGTCGTCGGCCTCGCCGCCGTGCTCGCGGGCAGGCTGCCCGTGGCCAGCGCCCCCATCGCCACCATCCTCACCGGCCGCAACCTCGACATGGGCACGTTCACCCGCATCATCGCGGGCGAGGACATCGCCCTCGGTCCCCGCATCCTGAAAGGACGCCGCTATGGCGCGTGACATCCGCATCCTGACCGAGGCCGAGCTGCGCGCCGCCACCACCCTCGACCTCGCCCTGGTCGACGCGATCGAGGCTGCCTTCGCTGCGCTTTCCTCCGGCCGCGTCACCCAGCCGCCGATCCTTTCCATGGCGCTGCCCGAGGTGCATGGCGAGGTCGACGTCAAGACCGCCTACATCCCCGGCTTCGAGGGCTTCGCCATCAAGGTGTCTCCCGGCTTCTTCGACAACCCGAAGCTCGGCCTGCCCAGCCTCAATGGGCTGATGATCCTGTTCTCGGCCAGCACCGGCCTTGTCGAGGCGGTCTTCCTCGACAACGGCTACCTGACGGACCTCAGGACCGCCGCCGCCGGCGCCGTCGCCGCCCGCCACCTCGCGCCGAAAGAGGTCGAGACCGCAGGCGTGATCGGCACCGGCACCCAGGCGCGGCTGCAGCTGCAGGCCGCCCATCTCGTCCGCCCGTTCAGGCGCGCCCTCGTCCACGGCCGCGACCCGGCGAAGGCAGAGGCCTGCGCCGCCGATCTCGCCCGCAGCCTCGGCATCGCGGCCGAGGCCGTCGCCGACCCGGCGGAGCTCGTCGCCCGCGCCCAGCTCGTCGTCACCACCACGCCCGCGCGCCAGCCCGTCCTGATGGCGGGCTGGCTCCACCCGGGCCTCCACATCACTGCCATGGGCTCCGACCAGGAGGGCAAGAACGAGATCGACCCGCAGGCCCTCGCCCGCGCCGATCTCTACGCCTGCGACCGCGTCAGCCAGTGCGAAACCCTGGGCGAGCTGCGCACCGCGCTCGAAACCGGCCTCTGGACCGCCCCGCCGCCGCCCGAGATCGGCGCGATCATCGCGGGAAGCGTGGCCGGCCGGCAGGCGGAGGATGCGATCACGATCTGCGACCTCACCGGCACCGGCGCACAGGACACCGCCATCGCCGCCCATGTCCTGCCCCGCCTCGGCACGGCCGGCACCATGATCCGCGCCTGAGGCCCGGCCCGGGGCAGCCCCGGCCCGGTTGACGCGCCCCCGGCCGCGCAGTACCGCCATCCGAAGCGCGCGCACCCGTGCCCGTGACATCTGAGAGAGCGAGACCCGCATGCGCCTCGACGCCCGCGACCTGGAGATCCTGCGCGTCCTCGCCCGCGAGGGCCGCATCACCAAGGCCGCGCTTGCCGAGCGCGTCGGCCTCTCGCCCACCCCCTGCTGGGAACGGCTGAAGAAGCTCGAGGAGGCCGGTATCGTCGAGGGCTACCGCGCCGAGATCGCGCTCAGGAAACTCGGGCCACACGTCACCGTCTTCATGGCCGCCGAGCTGGCCGACCACACCGCCGCCCGCTTCCGCCAGTTCGAGGACGAGATCCGCCGCCGCGACGAGATCACCGCCTGCTGGGCGCTCGGCGGCGGCTTCGACTACATCCTGCAGATCGTCACCCGCGACATCGACGCCTACCAGCGCCTCGTCGACGAGCTGCTCGAGGCCCGCATCGGCCTCGCCCGCTATTTCACCTATGTCGTGACGAAGCCGGTAAAGGGCGCAGGCGTCCCGCCGCTGGAGCTGATCGCCGGCCTGACCTGATCCCCCAGCGCAGAAGAGGGCCAGCACCCGCCCGCGGGTGGGCGCTGGCACGGCGGGCTGCGCGTGCCCCTTCGGGCGGCGGCGCGGGGCGGCCGCGAAACCTCCCCGAAAAAAAATTTACCGATTTTGAAACTCCCGGCGGGACCGCCCCGTATCTCCCCACATGGACCGGGCAGGACGCCCGCCACAAACACGAGAGGAGATTCAGGATGAAACTTAAGATCCGCGCCCTCGCCGCCGTCTGCGCCCTCGCGCTCGCCGGCCCCGCGCTCGCCAACCCGATGGTCGGCGGTGCGCCGATGTACGCGAACAAGAACATCGTCCAGAACGCCGTGAACTCGAAGGACCACACGACGCTGGTCGCCGCGGTGAAGGCCGCGGGCCTCGTCAAGACGCTGGAGGGCAAGGGCCCGTTCACCGTCTTCGCTCCGACCAACGAGGCCTTCGCGAAGCTGCCGAAGGGCACCGTCGCGACGCTGCTGAAGCCCGAGAACCATGCCAAGCTGGTGAAGATCCTCACCTGCCACGTGGTCGCCGCCAAGCTCACCGCACAGGATATCGAGCAGACCGCGATGAAATACGGCGGCGCCGTCACCATCAACACCGTCGGCGGCTGCAAGCTGACCGCGATGGAGAAGATGGGCCATCTCTACATCAAGGATCAGGCCGGCGACACCGCCGAGGTCACGATCCCCAACGTGATGCAGTCGAACGGCGTGATCCACGTCATCAACACCGTCCTGCTGCCGGGGTCCTGATCGGCACCCGCCAGTACTGCCGCCGCGCGGGGGATGCCCTCGCGCGGCGCAACCCGGCTCCGGCCTAGCGGATCCGCGCCTCGGTCCTCGCGTCGAAGAGCATCGCCTCCTCCGCCTTCAGGCGCATCCCCACCTTCGATCCCGGCGCCAGCCGCAGATCATCGCGGTACTCCACCGTCACCCGCTCGCCGGTCGGCCCGTGAAGGTAGAGGTAGGAGACCCCGCCCAGCGCCTCGCTCATGTCGACGCCATGGGTCGCGCCGTCACGGTCAAGCTCGATATGCTGCGGCCGGATCCCAAGGATCACCTCGGTCCCGTTCGCCGGCAGGTTCACCGGCAGCGACAGCCGCGCCCCGCCAAGACCCGGCACCACGACCGCGCCCTCCTCCACCTTCGCGGCCAGGAAGTTCATCGAGGGCGACCCGATGAAGCCCGCCACGAAGCGGTTGTCGGGATCCCTGTAAAGCTCCAGCGGCGCGCCCACCTGCTCGATCCGCCCCGCGCGCAGCACCACGATCTTGTCGGCCAGCGTCATCGCCTCGACCTGGTCATGCGTCACGTAGATCATCGTCGCTCCGATCTCGCGATGAAGCCGCGCGATCTCCACCCGCATCCCCACCCTGAGTTCCGCGTCGAGGTTGGAGAGCGGCTCGTCGAACAGGAACACCTCCGGCCCGCGCACGATGGCCCGGCCGATGGCGACCCGCTGGCGCTGTCCCCCCGACAGCGCCTTGGGCTTGCGCTTGAGGTACTCCTCAAGCCGCAGGATCCCCGCCGCCTCGCCGACCTTCTGCGCGATCTCGGCCTTGGGGTGGCCGGTCATCTTCAGACCGAACCCCATGTTCTCCTCGACCGTCATATGCGGGTAAAGCGCGTAGGTCTGGAACACCATCGCCACCCCCCGTTCGGACGGGTCGACCTGCGTCACGTCGCGGCTGCCGATGGCGATCGCGCCGCCCGTGGTCTCCTCCAGCCCCGCGATCATCCGCAGAAGCGTGGACTTGCCGCAACCCGAGGGGCCCACGAAGACGCAGAACTCGCCGTTCTCCACCTCAAGGTCGACGCCGTGGATCACCTGCGCCTGGCCGTATTTCTTCACCACACCGTTCAGCTTTACGCCGGACATCACCGACCTCCCCTTTTGTCCTGTTCCGGAAAGCGCCAGCTCTCCGCATCCGCGGCGATCGCCGCGGCCGTCTGAAGGATCCCCGGCGCAAGCGCCTCCAGCGCCGGTATGTTCATCCGCTCGGTCGTCGAGGTCACCGAGAGCGCCCCAAGCACCCGGCCCGCCCGGGTCAGGATCGGCGCGGCAAGGCAGATGATCCCCGGCTCGTGCTCTTCGTCGTCGAAGGCGTAGCCACGGGCGCGGATCCGCGCGAGATCGGCCTTCAGCGCCTTGGCCGAGGTCAGCGTGTGATCGGTGAAACGGTGGAAGGACTGGCGCGCCAGCGCATCCTCTAGCGGGCCCGGCTCGAGGAAGGCCAGCATCGCCTTACCGACCCCGGTGCAATGGGCCGGGCCGATCTTGCCGGCCTGGCTGAACATCTCCACCGGCTGGCGGGCGTTGCGCTTGTCGACATAAAGCACCTGGCCGTTGTCGAGCTGGGCAAGGTGGACCGTCTCGCCCACCTGCGCGGCCAGCCGGTCGACATGCGGCCGCGCGATCGGGGCCAGCGAGCTTTGCCGCCAGGCCGAATGCGCCAGCCGCACCAGCCGCATCCCGGGCGCATAGCTCTGCCGGTCGGGATCGTAGGAGAGCATCCCCTGGCTGGTCAGCGTCTGCAGCAGCCGAAACAGCGTGGCCTTCGGAAACCGCTCGGCAGCCAGCAATTCGCTGAACCGCACGGGGCGCTCGAAATCGGCAACCATGTCAAGGACTTCCAAAGCCTTGCCAACCGTACCGTCGGCCCGCTGCGGCGCTGGATCCTCTGCGTTCATCTCATCCTCCCCGGCCCCGGGCCGCATCGGGCCGCCCTCAAGGCTGTTGACAGCATAGCCGAGCGGCGGCATAGTTTTCAATAAGTAAAACCGAGTTTCATTTATTGGAACCAACCAGGGAGGAAACCATGGTCCAATATTCCCGCCGCGGCATCGCGGCACTTGCGGTTGCCGCGGCGCTCGTCGCCTCGACGGCCGCCGCCGATACGCTGAGGATCTTCACCGACACCTCGGACCCGGCGCCCAAGAAGGCGTTCCAGACGCTGATCAACGACTTCGAGAAGGCGAACCCGGACGTTAAGGTGAAATGGACGGTGTTCGACCACGAGGGCTACAAGACCTCGATCCGGAACTTCCTGTCGGCCGACGCGCCGGACCTGGCGAACTGGTACGCCGGCAACCGCATGGCGCCCTTCGTCAAGGCGGGGCAGTTCCTCGACGTCTCGGACGTGTGGAAGAAGAACGGGCTGGACAAGACGCTGGCCTCCGCCCTGCCCTCGATGACCATCGACGGCAAGCAGTGGGGCGTTCCCTACACGTATTACCAGTGGGGGATGTACTACAACAAGGACGTCTTCAAGAAGTTCGGCGTCTCGGTTCCCACGACCTGGGATCAGTTCATTTCCGACTGCGCCAAGTTCAAGGCGGGCGGCGTTGACTGCACGACCACCGGCACCAAGGCGCTCTGGCCCTCGGCCGGCTGGTTCGACTACATGGACCTGCGCACCAACGGCTACCAGTTCCACATGGATCTCACCTCCGGCAAGGTGAAGTGGACCGACCCGCGCGTGAAGAAGGTCTTCACCGAATGGGCCAAGCTGATCAAGCCGGGCTACGTGACCGCCAACGCCGCCGCGCTCGACTGGCAGGATGCTGCGCCGCTCCTGGTGCAGGGCAAGGCCGCGACCTACCTGATGGGCAACTTCGCGGTGGCCACCTTCAAGCAGGGCGGCATGAAGGAATCCAACCTCGGCTTCTTCCCCTTCCCGCAGGTCACCCCCGGCGTGCCGCGGGCCGAGGACGCCCCGACCGACACGATGCACATCCCGGCCAAGGCCAAGAACGTGAAGGACGCCAAGCGCTTCCTCGCCTTCCTTGCCTCCGCGCCCGAGCAGACCAAGATCAACGACATCCTCGGTCAGCTGCCGGTCAACAACCAGTCCACCGTGGGCAACGACCCGTTCCTGCAGCAGGGCTTCAAGATGCTGTCGACGGCCCACGGCCTGGCGCAGTTCTTCGACCGTGACGCCCCGGCGGAGATGGCGAAGATCGGCATGGAGGGCTTCCAGGAATTCATGGCCCACCCGGACCGGGTGGACGCGATCCTGAAGCGCCTCGAGTCCGCGCGCGAGCGCATCTACAAGAACTGACGCGGCTCTGACGCGTCCCTCCCTCCGCCCCGGCAACGCGCCCGGGGCGGAGGGCCCCAGACCGACAGCGGGAGGAACGACCATGACCCCGGCGCTCGCCGACGCGAGGGAGCCGTCCCGGCGCAGCTACTGGCGCCGGAACCAGAGACGCCTCGCCCCCGCTCTCTTCATCGCCCCGGGCGGGCTGATGTTCCTGATCTACGTCGTGATCCCGATCTTCCGGTCGATCTCGATCTCGTTCTACCACTGGGACGGGCTTGGCGCGATGAAATGGGCAGGCTTCGGCAATTACGCCGAGCTCTGGTCCGATCCGGCCTTCGTCGTCTCGCTGGAAAACAACCTGATCTGGCTGGTGCTCTACATGTTCGCGGTGCCTGCCGGGCTCTTCATCGCGATCTTCCTGAACCAGACCGTGCGCGGCATCCGGATCTACAAGTCGCTGTTCTTCTTCCCCTTCGTGATCTCGCAGGTGGTGGTCGGGCTGATCTTCTCCTGGTTCTACGCGCCCGATTTCGGCCTGCTCTTCAAGCTGACGAAGATGCTCACCGGCCACGGCATCGCGGTACTCGCAAGCGAGACCTACGCCACCTACGGCATCATCGCCGCCGGCCTCTGGCCGCAGATCGCCTATTGCATGATCCTGTATCTCACCGGCCTCAACAACGTCGCCCCCGACCAGATCGAGGCCGCACGCCTCGACGGGGCCAAGGGCTGGCGGATGCTCTGGTATGTCGTCATTCCGCAGCTGCGGCCAGCGACCTTCATCGCCGTCGTCGTCACCGTGATCGGCGCGCTGCGCTCCTTCGACCTGGTGTCGATCATGACCCAGGGCGGCCCCTACGGCGCGACGCGGGTGCTCTCCTACTACATGTACGAGGAGGCACTATCCGAATACGGCTACCGCATGGGCTATGGCGCCGCCATCGCCGTGGTGCTGTTCCTCATCATGATGGTCTTCATCTCCGGCTTCATCTGGAAGATGTACCGCGACGAGACGGAGCGCTGAGCCATGTTCCCCCGCCCCATCCAGCAAACCCGAGTCACCACCCAGATCGCCTACAGGATCGCGCTGCCCGTAGCGCTGATCATCTGGCTTCTGCCGCTTCTCGGCGTGGCGATGACCTCGCTGAAACCCGCCTCCGACCTTGCCAAGGGCAATTACTTCGGCTGGCCCTCGCACCTCGCCTTCGTCAACTACGCCGACGTGTTCCGCAACTCGCCGATCGCGCAATACATCCTGAACAGCTTCAAGGTGACGATCCCGACGGTGATCGGCGCGGTGGCGCTGTCCTGCATGACCGGCTTCGCGCTCGCGGTCTACCGCTTCCGGCTGAACCTGGTGATCTTCTTCATCTTCGTGGCGGGCAATTTCGTGCCCTTCCAGATCCTGATGGTGCCGGTGCGCGACCTCACGCTGCAGCTCGGCCTCTATAACACCATCACCGGGCTCGCGCTCTTCCACATCTCCTTCCAGACCGGCTTCTGCACCCTCTTCATGCGCAACTTCATCCGCGCGCTGCCCAGCGAGCTGATCGAGGCCGCGCGGGTCGAGGGCGTCAGCGAGGTCAAGATCTTCTGGTACATCGTGCTGCCCCTCATGCGCCCGGCCATCGCGGCGCTGAGCGTCCTGGTCTTCACCTTCATCTGGAACGACTATTTCTGGGCCACGGTGCTGACCAACGGCTCGTCAACCCAGCCGGTCACGGCGGGCCTTTATTCGCTGAACGGCCAATGGGTCGCGCAATGGCAGCTGGTCTCCGCCGGCTCCCTCGTCGCAGCCCTGCCGCCGGTCCTGATGTTCTTTGCCATGCAGCGCCACTTCATCGCCGGCCTGACGCTGGGAGCCGTGAAGTGACCAAGACCTGGCGCCTCGACGCCGGCCTCCAGACCCTCGTCCTCGCCAGTGCCGGGGGCCTGCCAGAGGCCGTCTACTGGGGCGCGCGCCTGCCCGCGGGCGAAGACCTCGCCACGCTGGCCACGCTCTCCCGGGGCGACGTGACCGGCGGCATGCTCGACACCAACGCGCCCCTGTCGCTGACGCCAGAGCCCCGCGCCGCCTTCCCCGGCCAGCCCGGCCTGTCGCTGGCCGAGGCCGACGGCACGCCGCTGGCCCCGCGCTTCACCTTCGAAGGCGTCGAGGCCACGCCCACCACGCTCCGCCTCACCTCCACCGCCGAGGGCCTGCGCCTGATCCACGAGATCGAGGCCCTCGCCTGCGGCCAGTTCGCGCTCACGACCCGGCTGGAGGCCTCCCGCCCCCTCCGCCTCGCCTGGCTCGCTGCCCCGGTCCTGCCGGGGCCGCAACAGGGCCGCGAGATCGTAGAGCCCTCGGGCCGCTGGATCGGAGAGTTCCAGCTCCACGCCACGCCCTGGTCGCCCGGCGCGCGCCTGCGCGACGCCCGCCAGGGCCGCTCGGGGCAGGAACACCCGCCCTACCTCCTGCTGCCCGCCGCGGGCGCGACCAATACGGCCGGCGAGGTCCACGCCCTCAGCTACGGCTGGTCCGGCGGCCACCGGATGGTGGCCGAGGAGCTTGCCGACGGCCGCCGCCAGATCCAGTTCGGCCACGCCTGGGGGGCAGAGACCGCCCCCGCCACGCGCTTCGAGACGGCCCCCCTCTACGCCGCCTATTCGGCCGAAGGCTTCAACGGCATCGCCGAGGCGAACCAGGCCCTGATCCGCGCCCTCGTCCGCTTCCCCGATCCCGACCGCCCGCGCCCGGTGCATTACAACTGCTGGGAGGCGGTCTATTTCAAACACGCCCTCGGGCCCCTCTCCGAGATCGCCACCCGCGCGGCGGCGATCGGGGCGGAGCGCTTCGTGCTCGACGACGGCTGGTTCGGTCGCCGCGACGACGACACCACCAGCCTCGGCGACTGGACGGTGGACCGGCGCAAATGGCCCGAGGGGCTGCACCCGCTGATCGCCCATGTCCACAGCCTCGGCATGACCTTCGGCCTCTGGGTCGAGCCCGAGATGGTGAACCCGGAAAGCGATCTCTTCCGCGCCCACCCCGACTGGGCGCTCGGCCCCGCCGACCAGACCCTCGGCCGCCACCAGATGGTGCTCGACCTCTCCCGCGCCGAGGTCCGCGACCATCTGTTCGAGGTACTCTCGGCCATCCTCGCCGAATACCAGATCGACTACCTGAAATGGGACCACAACCGCCTGCTGCCGGTGACCGAGGCCGCCCAGACCCGCGGCATCTACGCCCTGCTCGACCGGCTGCGCGAGGCCTTCCCGCAGGTGGAGATCGAAAGCTGCGCCTCCGGCGGTGGCCGGATCGACCCCGGCATCCTCGCCCGCACCCACCGCGTCTGGCTGTCGGACAGCAATGACGCCATCGAACGGCTCAGGATCCAGCATGACGCGGCGCTCTTCCTGCCGCCCGAGGTCACCGGCAGCCATGTCGGTCCGCGCCATTGCCACACCTCCGGCCGCGAGCTTCCGATGTCCTTTCGCGCCCGCGTGGCGGCCCAGCGGCACATGGGCTTCGAAATGGACCTGCGCGAGCTGACCGAGGACGAGGCCGCAACCCTCACCGCCGTCACCGCCTGGTGGAAGGCGGGCCGCGACTGGCGCCTGTCCGGCCGCATCCTGCGGCTCGACACCCCCGACCCGAGCGTGACGGCAGAGATCCAGATCGCCCGGGACGGCAGCCGCTTCAGCCTCTTCGCCGGCCATTTCGCGACCAGCGCGCAGATCCTGCCGCGCCCGCTCCGCCTGACCGGCCTCGACCCCGATGCCCGCTATCGGGTGACACTCCTGAACCCCGAGGACGCCTCCCCCCGCAGCCGCGGCGAGGTGGCGCTGAAACGGGGGCCGGTGGTGCTGTCCGGCCGGGCACTGATGCAGGCGGGGCTGACGCTCCCCTGCGCCGACCCCGCCACGCTCTGGGTGCTGGACGGCGAGCGGCTCTAGACCCTGCCAACCCCGGCTCAACGAACCCATAGAGGACAAGGTGACAGACGCAGCCCCCGCAACCGGCCCAGGAACCGAAAGCCCGATGTCCGCCCGGATCGAAGCAGAATGGATCGCCGTCGACTGGGGCACCACCAACCTGCGCGCCTGGGCGATGGGGGCTGGGGGAGAGACCCTCGCACTGGCCTCCTCAGACGAGGGCATGGGCCGGCTGAACCGCGCGGGCTATGAGCCCGCGCTGCTGCGGCTCATCCAGACCTGGCTCGCGCCCTCCCGCGCTACGCCCGTCGTGGTCTGCGGCATGGCCGGCAGCCGCCAGGGCTGGATCGAGGCGCCCTACCGGCCGGTGCCCTGCGCCCCGGTGGACGGCCAGGGCCTCACCCCCGTCCCCACCGCCGATCCGCGGCTCTCCGTCCATATCATCCCCGGCCTCTGCCAGCGCGACCCGGCCGATGTGATGCGCGGCGAGGAAACCCAGATCGCCGGCTTCATGGCCGAGACCCCGGGGTTCGAGGGCGTCCTCTGCCTCCCCGGCACCCATACCAAATGGGTCCGGCTGAAAGCGGGTCGCGTGACCGCCTTCCAGACCTTCCTGACCGGAGAGCTGTTCTCGCTCCTCTCCAGGCACTCGGTGCTCTCGCACCTGATGGCTGGCGAGGGCTGGGACCAGCAGGCGTTCGAAACCGCCCTCGACGCGGCGCTGGCCGCGCCCGAGCGCACCTCCGCCAGTCTCTTCTCACTGCGCGCCGAGGCGCTGCTGGAGGGTCTCGCACCCGCGGCCGCCCGCGCCCGCCTCTCCGCCACGCTGATCGGCGCCGAGCTGGCCGCGGCCCGGCCGTTCTGGCAGGATCAGGCCCTCGCCGTCGTCGGCGCCGCGGCGGTCGCCCGCGCCTATGCCTCGGCCCTCACCGGCCAGGGCCGGCCGGTCCTGACCACAAGCGGCGACAGCGCCGCGCTTGCCGGGCTCGCCATGGCCCGCGCCCTGATGAAAGAGACGACATGACCCGTTCCCTCATCGCGATCCTCCGCGGCATCCGGCCAGAGGAGGCCGTGGAGACCGGCGCCGCTCTGATCACGGCCGGGATCACCTCGATCGAGGTGCCGCTGAACTCGCCCGACCCGCTCGACAGCATCGCGCGGCTGGCCGAGGCCTTCGGCGACCGGGCCCAGATCGGCGCCGGCACCGTGCTGACGGCGGCGGCCGTGGCCGATGTCGCGGCGGCGGGCGGAAAGCTCATCGTCTCGCCCAACATGGACCCCGCCGTGATCGCCGAGACGAAGCGACATGGCATGGAAAGCTGGCCCGGCACCTTCACCCCCACCGAATGCTTCGCGGCGCTGGCCGCCGGCGCGGATGGGCTGAAGATCTTCCCCGCAAACCTCGTCGGCCCCGCCGGGCTGAAGGCGATCCGCGCCGTCCTTCCGCCCGAGACCCGCATCTACGCCGTCGGCGGCGCGGGGGCGGAGAATTTCGCCGACTGGTTCGCCGCAGGTGCGGACGGCTTCGGCATCGGCACCGCGCTCTACAAACCCGGCCAGTCCGCGGCAGAGACCGCCGCAAAGGCCGCCCGCATCACCGCCGCCTATGACGCCGCACGGCCCGCCGGCTGACCCCGCCACGGCCCCGAAAGGACCCCAGATGACCACCGCCTCCCCGCCCCTCACACGCGCCCTCGGTGTCTGCTACTACCCCGAACACTGGCCGCAGGAAATCTGGGCCGAGGATGCCGCCCGCATGGCCGAAGCCGGGATCACCTGGGTCCGCATCGGCGAATTCGCCTGGTCGCGGATCGAACCCGCCCCGGGCAGGTTCGACTGGGACTGGCTCGACACCGCGATCGAAACCCTCGGCGCCGCCGGGCTCAAGGTCGTGCTCGGCACACCCACCGCCACGCCGCCGCGCTGGCTCGCCACGAAACTGCCCGACATGTTCGCGGTCGATGCAGAGGGCCGCCCGCGCGGCTTCGGCTCGCGCCGGCATTACGACTTCAGCCACCGCGGCTTCCGCGCGGAATGCGCCCGTATCGTCACCGCGCTTGCCACCCGCTACGGCGCGAACCCCCATGTCGCCGCCTGGCAGACCGACAACGAATACGGCTGCCACGACACGATCCTCAGCTATTCCCCCGCGGCGCTCTCGGCCTTCCGCGACTGGCTGGCGCAGAAATACCAGAGCCCCGAGGCCCTCAACCGCGCCTGGGGCAATGTTTTCTGGTCGATGGACTATTCGGGCTTCGATGAGATCGGCCTGCCGAACCTCACCGTGACCGAGGCCAACCCCTCCCATGTGATGGACCTCCGCCGCTTCGCCTCGGACGAGGTCGTGTCCTTCAACCGCCTGCAGGTAGAGATCATCCGCAGGCATTCCGCGGCCCCCATCCTTCACAACTACATGGGCCGGGTGGTGGACTTCGACCATTTCAAGGTCGGCGCCGATCTCGACGCGGCAAGCTGGGACAGCTACCCGCTCGGCTTCCTGATCGGCCGGCTGGGGGCGTCCGAGGCCCACAAGGCCCGCTTCCTGCGCCAGGGCGACCCCGACAACCAGGCCTTTCACCACGACCTCTACCGCGCTGTCGGGCGCGGCCGCTGGTGGGTGATGGAACAGCAGCCCGGCCCGGTGAACTGGGCGCCCTGGAACGCCGACCCGCTGCCCGGCATGGCCCGCCTCTGGGCTTGGGAGGCCTTCGCCCACGGGGCGGAAACCGTCAGCTACTTCCGCTGGCGCCAGGCTCCCTTTGCGCAGGAACAGATGCATGCAGGCCTCCTGCGCCCCGACAGCGCCGCGGCACCCGCGCTGGCGGAAGCGACGCAGGTCGCCCGCGAACTTGCGCTGGAACCCGAGGCCGGCACCGCCGCCGCCCCCGTCGCCCTCGTCTTCGATTACGAGAGCGCCTGGGCCTGGAAGATCCAGCCCCAGGGCCAGGATTTCGACTATTTCGACCTGGTGACCAGCACCTACCGCGGCCTGCGCGCGCTCGGTCTGAACATCGACATCCTGCCGCCCGACACGGGCGACCTCTCGGCCTACCGGCTCGTCCTCGTCCCCGGCCTCGCCACGCTCTCGGCGCCCTTGACCGCGGCGCTCGCCCGCTTTCAGGGCCGCGCCATCCTCGGCCCGCGCACCAACGCCAAGACGGAGGATTTCGCCATCCCCGTGCCGCTTCCCCCTGCGCTCCCCGGGCTCGACTGCACCGTGGCGCGGGTCGAAAGCCTGCCGCCCGGCACCGAAATCCCGCTTTCGGGCGGCGGCGCGATCCAGCGCTGGCACGAGGTTCTGGAGGGCAGCGCCGAGGCGCGCCTGACCACCACCACCGGCGCCCCCGTCGCGATGACGGCGGGTCCCCTCACCTATCTCGGCGGCTGGCTGGACGAGACGGCGCTGAAAGACCTCCTGCGCGCCGCCTGCGCCGAAACCGGGGTCGAGACGACGGAGATGCCCGAGGGCCTGCGCCGCCGCGACACCTCGCGCCTCCGGATCCTGCTGAACTACAACCCCGAACCGGTGACCTTCGACGGCGTCACCATCCCGGCCGCGGGCGTCCATATCAGCCCGCTCTGACCCTCCCCCGCGCGCGCCTCATCCCCAAGGCACGCGCGGGGTCCCGATCAGCCGGCCGCATCCTCCGGCACCGGGAAGACCATCCCGTCGAAAAGCTTCCGCGCCGTGCGGAGCGTCCCGGCCGACAGCACCTCGCCCCCCGGCCCGATCTCCAGCAGTACTTCCGCCGCACCGCTCGGATGCTCGATGCGGTACCGCCCGTCCGCCGGACGAACCGCCAGCCCCGCCGCCGGGCTCCCTTCCAACAGGCAGGCGGTGGCGACAGAGACCGCGGCGAACACCCCGACGGAGGCATGGACACGGTGCGGAATGAAACTCCGTGTGCTGATCGCCCCTCCGGCCATCGGGGCGGAGACCAGCGTCATCTTCGGCACCGAGGCCTCGGTGACATCGCCAAGGTTCATCATCGGCCCCGCCTTCAGCCGGATCGCCTCGATCCGCGCCTTGAGATCGGCGTCCCCCTCCAGCGCCTCCCGGCTCTCCTGCCCGCTCAGCCCGAAGTCGGCGGCGCGCAGGATCACGCAGGGCATGCCGTTGTCGATCAGCGTCGCCTCCACGCCATCGATCACGTCGACCGCCCGGCCGGTCGGCAGAAGCGCCCCGCACATCGACCCCGCGATGCTGTCGAACATCAGGGGCACCGCCGCGTGATGCCCCGGCACCCCGTCGATCACCGTCGTGCCGCGGTAGCTGACCACGCCCCCCGGCGTCGCCACCCGCGCCACCGCGACCTCACCGGTGTTGACCATGTGGATCCTGACCGGCGTCTCCCCCTCCCGCGCCGGCACCAGTCCCCGCTCGATTGCCGCCGGCCCTACACCGGCAAGGATATTGCCGCAGCCCTGCCGGTCCGAAACCAGCGCCTGATCGACGAAGACCTGCAGGAAGAGGTAATCCACATCCGCATCCGCCCGCGCGGAGGCCGAGAGGACCGCGACCTTCGAGGTCAGCGGATCCGCCCCGCCGATCCCGTCGATCTGCCGCGGATCGGGCGAGCCCATGACGCGCAGCAGAAGCGCGTCACGCGCGGCCGGGTCGGCGGGCAGGTCCCCGGACAGGAAATACGCCCCCTTCGAGGTGCCCCCGCGCATCCAGAGACAGCGGATGCCCTCGCTCATCGGGCGGGCCTCCGGGGGCAGCCGCGCAGGGTCTCTGCCTCCGCGCCCCCGGGATATTTGCGGACAGAAGAAAGGGCGCGGGGTGTTGCGCGGGGCGCGGGGGGACCGTCCCGATTTACGGTGCTCTTACGGTGCGAAAGCGGTGCGGAAACGGTGGCACGGCAGTCAGACATATTTCAGCCCCTTCGCCGCCAGCGCCTCGCGCATCTGGTACATGTCGAGGCCGAGCTCTCCCGCCGCCAGCCGCGCGCGCTTGGCCGCCTCGTTCGCCAGCCGCGCCTCCGCCGCCGCCAGCACCTCCGCCGCCGCCGCGCGGGGGACGACGACGACCCCGTCGTCGTCGGCCACCACCACGTCGCCGGGGTTGACCGCCTGTCCGGCGCAGACCACCGGCACGTTGACCGAGCCGAGCGTCGCTTTGACGGTACCCTGCGCGCTGATCGCCTTGGACCAGACCGGAAAGCCCATCGCGGTCAGGTCCCGCACGTCGCGCACGCCCGCGTCGATCACCAGCCCGCGGCAGCCCCGCGCCATCGCCGAGGTCGCCAGCAGATCGCCAAAATAGCCGTTGTCGCAAGGGCTTGTGGGCGCGAGGACGAGGATGTCGCCCTCCCTGACCTGCTCGATCGCGACATGCAGCATCCAGTTGTCGCCCGGCGGGGCAGAGATCGTCACCGCCGATCCCGCGACCTGCGCGCCGGCCCAGATCGGCCGCATGTGCGAGGCCAGGCACCCGGTCCGGCCCTGCGCCTCATGCACCGTGGCGACCCCCGCCGCCGCGAGCCCCGCGATCACCTTCGGGTCGGCCCGCTCGATATCCTGCACCACGACAGCGCCCATCGCTTCTCTCCTTCCCGGCGTCCCGCCCTTCAGTCCTTCGTCACCGGCGGCGTGCCGTGGGTGTGGAAGGTCTCGATCGTCTTCAACCCCCAGGCCTGGCCCTTCTTCCGGTCCGCCTCCGTCCAGACCACCGGCTCCCAGTCCGGTGCGAGGATCAGCCGCGCCCCGGCATTGGCCAGCTCCACCCGGTTGCCCGCCGGTTCCCAGACATAGAGGAAGAACGAGCCCTGGATGGCGTGCTTGTGCGGCCCGGTTTCGATATGAACGCCGTTTTCCAGCATGATGTCAGCCGCGCGCAGGATGTCCTCGCGGGTGTCGGTCGCATAGGTCACATGGTGCAGACGGCCGGTACCGCCGCCGCGCTCCTCCGAGCAGACCAGATCGTAGGTCTTGTTGTTGCAGCTGAACCAGACCCCGCCGATGCGGCCGTTGTCGAGCTGGATGTATTCGGTGACCCGGGAACCCAGCGTCAGCGCCGCCCAGTCGCGGAAGGCCGCGGCGTCCTCGCCCAGCAGGTTCACATGGTCGATCCGCCGCGGACAGGCCCCCTGGGCGTGGAATTTGGAGGCGAGATTCTTCAGCGCCGAAGCATCGCCCGGCGGCGGGCGGTTGGTGTCCCAGTAGATTTCGAAGACATGGCCGAAGGGATCCTCCCAGCGATAGGCACGGCCATGGCCGGCATCGCCCTCGACCCAGCCGATCTTCCTGTAGGGGCTGGCCTCGATCACCTCGACACGACGCTCCAGCGCCTCCGGCGAGGCCGCCCGGTAGGCGACATGGCCGACGCCGGTGGTGTGGTGCCGTGTCAGCTTCAGCGAGTGGAATTCGTAATCGTCCCAGGCCCTGAGATAGGCCGATGCCCCGTCCTGACCGGACAGCTTCAGCCCGTAGACGCGGGTGAAGAAATCCAGGCTTTCCTCGAACCGGTCGGTATAGACCTCGACATGGGCCAGATGGGCAATCTCGAAGCTCGGGTTCGTCGGTGCGGTCATCTCTGCCCCCTCACAATTCGTCCACCGTGCGCGGGAAGACGCTCTGGAACCCTTCGGCATATTTCGCCGCGCGCCCCCCGGCCTGCCCGCCGGAGTTGCGGCGGAAGTGATTGCCGCGGTTCTCCGCAACATTGGTATAATAGTCCCAGAGATGCTCCTGCCCCTCCATGCATTCGATGGCGGCGCGCTTCTTGCCCCAGACCGGCGTGATGTCGAGGAAGACATCCGGCTTCCAGCCCATCTGCTCGGTCTGGTGCGGCTCGAACAGGTAGAGCTGCGGCGCGCCGAGCACCTTCTCGCCCGGGTTATGGCCCCAGGCCTGAGCGATCATCCGGCATTCCAGCGCCACCTGCGTCGCGTACATGTGGTCGGTGTTGTAGGGATCGTAGGACGAATGGCTGAGCATGAAGGACGGCTGCACCCGCCGGATCACCTCGACCAGCCTGTACTTGTCGTCATCGCTCAGCCGCAGCGGGTAGTCGCCGAGATCGAGGCAGACCAGCTCGTGAACGCCAAGCGCCTCGGCCGCCCGCTCCGCCTCCGCGCGCCGCGCGGCCTTGACCTTCTCCAGCGTCATCCCCGGCTGCTTCCAGAGCTTGGCGCTTTCCCCGCGCTCGCCGAAGGAGAGGCAGACCACCGTCACCTGGTAGCCCATCTCGGCATGAAGCGCGATCGCGCCGCCGCAGCGCCAGACGAAATCGGCGGCATGGGCGCTGATCACCAGCGCCGTCTTGGGGGCCGGCTTCGGCGCGGTCGGGGCGGCGGGCATCGGGTTCTCCTTCCTCGGTCTCACCCCCTTGTCGGCCAAAATGCAGGCGAGGCCCAATCAGAAGCTCATCCCCTGCCATAACCTCACGCTATAGCGCATGGACGGGCGGGGGACGATCTGCCACCCTGCAGCCGCGTCGAACGAGGGCCAGGGACAGGGGAGAACACCGTGAGCGAGACAGCCGAAACCGCCCGGATCGCCTTCATCGGCTTCGGCGAGGCCGGGCGCGCCTTCGCAGGCGGCCTCGCCCTCGGCGGCACCGGGCGGGCCACGGCTTATGACCTGAAATCGCGCGACCCAGCGACGGCCGCTGCCATGGCAGCCTGCCAGGCCGAGGCCGGCGTCGCGGGCCATGACAGCCCGGCCGGGGCGCTTTCCGGCGCGACGGCCGTCTTCTGCCTCGTCACCGCGGACCAGGCCCTTGCGGCGGCAGAGGCGGCGGCGCCCCACCTTCCCCCCGGCGCTTTCTGGTTCGACGGAAATTCCTGCGCCCCCGGCACCAAGCGCGCGGCGGCGGACCTCGTGGCGCGCCACGGCGGGCGCTACGTCGACATGGCGATCATGGCGCCGGTCCACCCCCGCCGGCATCTGACGCCGGTCCTTCTCGCCGGCCCCGATGCCGAACCCGCCGCGCGCTTCCTCACCGCCCTCGGCATGGCCCCGAAGATCGCGGGGCCCACGGTGGGCGAGGCCTCCGCCATCAAGATGATCCGCTCCGTCATGGTGAAGGGGGTCGAGGCGCTGACCGCCGAGTGCCTCCTCGCCGCCCGCCGCGCCGGGGTGGAGGAGGCCGTGCTCGCCTCGCTCCAGGCCTCCGACCCGGGCAGCGACTGGGCGAAGCGCGCGGCCTACAACCTGGAACGCATGATGGTCCACGGCACCCGCCGCGCCGCCGAGATGCGCGAAGTCGCCGCCACCCTGCGCGAACTCGGCCTGCCCGACCGCATGGCCAGCGCCACGGTGGACTGGCAGGCGGAGATCGGCGCGCTGGGGCTGAGCGGCGGGCCGGAGGATGCGGCAGACCGCGCCGACCGCATCCTAGACGCCCGGAAATGAAAGAGAACCTCCGCCACCTGCGCGTATTCCTCGCGGTCGCGGATCTCGGTTCGATCACCCGGGCGGCGGAGGCCTGCAACGTCACCCAGCCCGCCGTGACCCAGGCGACGGCAAAGCTGGAACGCGCTGCGGGCACGGCGCTCTTCCGCAGGTCCACGCAGGGTGTCTTTCCCACCCCGGCGGGCGAGGCCCTGGTCATCCGCGCGCGGCGCGCCTTCGCGCTGCTCGACCCGGCGCTCTCGGATCTTGCACCCCGGCTGCGCCTGACCGCCACCACCGCCCAGCTCCAGGCGCTGATCGCCATGCGCGAGGCGGAGAATTTCACCCTCGCCGCCCGCCGCCTCGGCCGCGCCCAGCCCACTGTCCATCGCGCCATCACCCAGCTGGAGCAGGAAGCCGCCCGCCCGCTTTTCGAGCGCACATCCTACGGCATGGTCGCGACCCGGCCCGCCCAGGCCCTCGCCCAGGCCGCCCGCCTCGCCTTCGTCGAACTCGACCAGGCCGAGGCCGACCTTGCCGAGGCCACGGGCCGCGAGGCCGGCGGCCTGACCATCGGCGCCATGCCTCTGTCGCGCAGCCACGTCCTGCCCCGCGCCATCGCGCGCTTCCGCGAGGCCCGCCCGCGCCTGCCGCTCAGGGTGCTCGACGGGCCCTATGCCGATCTCCTCGCCGGGCTCCGGCGGGGCGAGATCGACTTCCTGATCGGCGCCCTGCGCGACCCCGCCCCGATTGCCGACGTGGTGCAGGAGGTGCTCTTTCTCGACGACCTCGCGCTGGTCGCCCGCCACGGTCATCCCCTCCTCTCCGGCCGGCCAATCACGGTCGAGGCGCTCTCCGGCTTTCCTTGGGTGGTGGCCCCCTCCGGCACCCCGACGCGGCAGCATTTCGACGCGATGTTCGCGGCCGCCAACGTGCCCCGCCCCATAAGCATCGTGGAGTCAGGCTCGATGATCCTGATGCGAGAGCTTTTGCGCCTCAGCGACCACCTCGGCTGCATCTCCCGCCGTCAGGTCGCCCCGGAGCTGGCACAGGGCACGTTCGCGCTGCTGCCCCGCGGCGTCGACGGCACCGAGCGCCCAATAGGGCTGACCTTTCGCGAGGGCTGGGCGCCGACCCGGGCGCAGGCGGATTTTCTGAACGCGCTGCGGGACGTGACCGCGGATTGAGCCGGTCCCGCCCGGCGGGTCCGGGCCCGGAAACCTCAGCCTAGGTGCGCCAGCACAGAGCGCGCAGCCCGCAGCCCGGGCGCCTCGCCTCCGGCGCCAAGTGCCACCATGCAATCCGCCATCGCCGCGACCTGTGCCGCGCGCTCCGGCCCGTCCGCCAGCATCCGCACCACCGCCGGGGCGATCCGCTCCGGCCGGCAGGCCTTGCCGAGGAACTCCGGCACCGCCCGCGTCCCGGTGACGAGGTTCACCAGCGTCACCGTGTCGAGCTTCAACATCCGCCCGATGATCGCCCGGCTGAGCGGATTGAAATCATAGGCCACGACCATCGGCACCCGGTTCGCCGCCAGCTCCAGCGAGACAGTGCCCGAGGCCGCAAGCGCCGCATCCGCCGCGGCGAAGGCCGCGCGCTTCTCCGCCGCGCCTTCGACCACCACGGGCCGGCCGGGCCAGGTCGCCGTCATCTCGCGCACCAGCCCCGCCACATGCGGCACCGTCGGCACCACCACGCGCAGCTCGGGCCGCGCCGCGACCACCCGTTCCAGCGCCGCACCGAAGCGGGGGCCGAGGCGGCCCACCTCGCCCTTGCGCGAGCCCGGCAGCACCATCAGAAGCGGCGCGGAACCTATGCCAGAGGCCTCGCGAAACGCCTCTGCCGCCGCCCGGTCGGCCAGCGGCTCGGCGACCACCGGATGGCCGACAAAGTCGCAGGTCATCCCCGCGGCTTCCATGTAGGGCGGCTCGAACGGCAGAAGCGCCAGCACATGGTCGACGACCTTCGCCATCTTCGCCGCCCGCCCCGGCCGCCAGGCCCAGACCGAGGGCGCGACGTAATGGATCACCCGCTGGTCCGGCCGCGCCTCCCGCACGATCCGCGCCACCCGCAGGCAAAAATCCGGACTGTCGATGGTAATGAGCGCGGCGGGGGAGAGCCGCAGCACCTCCGCCGCCGTCTGCGCGATCCGGCGTTTCAGGGCGCGGTATTTCGGCAGGATCTCGGCCAGCCCCATGACCGAAAGCTCCTCCATCGGGAAAAGGCTTTCCAGCCCCTCGGCCTGCATGGCCGGCCCGCCGACCCCGGCGAACTCCACCGCCGGTTCCAGCGCCTTAAGCCCGGCCATCAGCGCGGCGCCCAGCCGGTCACCCGACGGCTCGCCCGCAATCAGGAACAGCTTCATGGCTCCCGCGCCCAGAGGAACAGGCCCAGCTCATCCGCCCGCGCCACCATCGCCGCGCGGTCGAGCATGAGCACCCCCCCGGCCTCGAAGACCAGCCCGCCAAGCCCCGCCTCTGCCGCCAGCTCCACCGTCCGCAGCCCCATCGCCGGCAGGTCCACCCGCCGGTCCTGCCCCGGCTTCGGCGCCTTGTAGAGAAGCCCGCGGCCCTTCGCCGGATCCGGCCGCCGCGCGGGCTCCATCGCCGCCACGGCGCCAAGCATCGCGTCGGTCCCCGGCAGCGCCTCCACGGCAAGGCAGAGGCCCTGCGCCACGACCACGCCCTGCCCGATGTCGAGCGGGCCCGTCAGGGCCAGGATCTCCGCAGCGCGCGCGGCATCTGACAGGTCCACCTTGCCTGGCTCCACGGCACCGAGAATTCCCGCCCCCGGCACCAGCTCGGGCGCGATCTCGCCCACACCGGAGACCGGCAGCCCGGCCTCCTCGAAAATCGCGATCACCTCGCGCAGCAGGCTGTCGTCGCCCCGCGTCAGCGCCGGCAGGATCCGCGGCACCAGCGCGGCGGTGTCGGGATCGAACAGCGCCGGGTCGAGCCGCGGCCGATGCACGGCACCGGCGAAGACCACGCGCGAGACGTCGCGCGCCGCCAGCTCGCGCAGAAGCGGCACAAGCCGTTCCACCCGGAATTCGATATCCGCGGCCACGCCCTCGACCGGAAAGCCCTGCATCGCGGCGACCAGCGGCACCTTCCCGGCCCGCTCCAGCGCCGCGGCCAGAAGCCCGGGCAGCACCCCCGTGCCCGCGATCAGCGCGACTGGACCCTGCGCCTCCGCCCCGCTCATCGCGGCGTCAGGAAGGAGCGGTCCGAGCCGCCGAGGATGAAATCGGTGACCGTGCGGACATAGTCGCTGTCGGTCTCCTCGGCGAGGCGGCGGGCGCGGTCGGCAAAGGCCCCCTCGCCCTGCGCCAGCATCTGGTAGGCGGCCCGAAGCGCCGTGATGTCCGAGCGCTCGACGCCGCGCCGCTTCAGCCCAACAAGGTTCAGCCCGTCCAGCTCGCCCCGCGGCGCCTGCACCAGGCCGTATGGGATCACGTCATTGGTCACCATTGTGACGGCGCCGATGATCGCGCCCTGGCCGATGCGGACATATTGGTGGATGCCCGAGAGCCCGCCGATGATCACGTCGTCGCCGATCACGCAATGGCCGGCGATCGCCACCTGGTTGGCCAGCACCACCCGGTCGCCGATCCAGCTGTCGTGGCCGACATGGGAGCCGGTCATGAAAAGCCCGTCGTCGCCGACGCGGGTCACGCCGCCGCCGCCTTCGGTGCCAGTGTTCATCGTCGCGCCCTCGCGGATGCGGTTGCGCTTGCCGATGATCAGGCGCGTACGTTCGCCCTTGAATTTCAGGTCCTGCGGCACCTCGCCGACGCAGGCGAAGGGCCAGATCACCGTGCCCTCGCCGATCTCGGTCCAGCCGGTGACGACGGCATGGGATTTCAGCTCGACCCCAGGACCCAGCACGACCTCCGGCCCGACCACCGAGAACGGCCCGATGATACAGCCCTCGCCCACCTCCGCACCGGCCTCGATGACGGCGGAGGGATGGACCTGGGCCGAACCGGCGATGCCCATCTCAGCCCCTCAGGTCGATCATCGCGGTGAATTCCGCCTCCGCCGCCAGCTCGCCCTCGACAAGGGCCCGGCCGTGGAACTTCCAGATCTTGCCACCGCCGCGCTTCACCGTGACATGCAGCTCAAGCACGTCGCCCGGCACCACCTTGCGGCGGAACTTGCAGCCGTCGATATTCATGAAATAGACCAGCGGGTTCCGGTCGACGAGGTCCAGCGTCAGGCTGACCAGCACCGCCGAGGTCTGCGCCATCGCCTCGACGATGGTCACGCCCGGCATGATCGGCACGCCGGGGAAATGGCCCTGGAAATGCGGTTCGTTGAAGGTGACGTTCTTGATGCCCACGGCGGATTTCGAGGGCAGGATGTCGCGGACCTTGTCGACCAGCAGGAAGGGATAGCGGTGCGGGATGCAACGCTGGATCAGCGCCAGGTCGGCGTGCAACGGGGCCACCGACTGGCCGTCCTCCACTTCGATTGCGGGGGTCTCGGTCATCCGTCTCTCCTTCGGACCAGGGCAACAGTCTGCTACCGCGCCTGACTAGCAACTCGCCCACCGCGAGGCAAGGCGGAGCCGCCGGCGCCTAGTTGCCCGTCGCGGGCGCTGCGGGGGCGGTCCCAGGCGCCGCGTCGGGCGGTGGCTTGGAGGGCGCCGCACCCGACCCGGCCGCACCCGGCGCTGCGGGGGCCGCAGGCTTGGGTGCGTTCAGCGCCGGCGCGTTGGTGCCGGGCGCCGTGCCCTCGGGTGTGTTCTTGTCCAGCGCAGCGCCATCGCCGATCTTGGCATTGATCCGGGCGATGGCGCGGTCTGTCACGTCGATGCCGCTGAACGACAGGAAGATGGCCTGCCGGTTCAGGATCGCCACGGCCCCATCCTCGCGGATCAGGTTGGCCAGGATCGGCAGCACCAGCTGCAGGAACTTCTTCCGCTCCGCCTCGCGCCGGGTGCCGAGCGCCTTGTTCTTGTCGTCCTGCTCCTTGCGGATGCGCTGGACCTTGGCGTCGAAGGCATCGGCGAGCTTGCGGAACGCGTCGGGCGCCATCTTCGGGCGCTCCTCGGTCAGCTGCTTCTCCTCGGTCTTGAGCGCATCCTCGATCTTGCGGTTCTGAGACGCGAGCGCGCGGGCCTGCGCCTCCAGGTCGCGTTCCACCCGCTTGCCATAGTCGGAATCGGTGAACAGGCGATCGGGGTCGATCGTCAGAACCGGGCTCGGAATGGTCACGCCGCCATTGCCGCCGCCCAGGGCCTTGCCGGCCTCGGGTTTCAGCGCCGGCGCCGCACCGTTTGCCGTATTCGCCGCCGGCTGCCCCTGCCCCTGCGCGGGCTGCCCGGCTGCCGTCTGCCCGGCCGCCGGCATGACCCCGAGGGCCAGCGCCAGCGCCGCCAGTCCGGCCCGGGCTGCCCCCGGCGCGCGCATCAGAACTGCGTCGCCAGGGTCAGGTCGAAGTTCTGCGTCTTGTCATAGGGCATCTTCTTGATCGCCCGGCTGAAGTCGAAGCGCAGCGGCCCGATCGGGGTGGACCAGAACAGCGAGAGGCCAACGGTGGACCGCAGGTGGAAACTGTCGTCGACCGTGCCCCCGGTGCCCGCGGTGTTCTTCAGCCCCCAGACGGAGCCGGTATCCACGAACACCCCGCCAGAGACGCCGTAGTCATCCGGCAGCCCCACCGGGAACCGCGCCTCGAACCGCGCCACGGCGTAGAAATTACCGCCGAGCGCATTGTTGCCCCCCGCCGTCGTGTCGCGCGGGCCAAGGCCATTCGGCTCGAAGCCGATGATCTTGTTGTTCAGGAAGTAGCGGTCGAGCACGTTGCTGTCCTGCCCGTGCAGCATCGAAAGCACGCCGCCCTCCAGCTCCGCCTTCAGCGTCACCGCCTCATGCGCCACCTTGGTTTCGGCCGAGACCAGCGCCGAGGAGGCGATGTATTTCTCGGTCCCGCCGAAGCCGGCAAGGTCCTGGCTCAGCTTGAAACGGAAGACCGATTTCGGGTTCAGCCCGTCGCGGTTCGAATCGTAGCTGTAGGTGTAGCCGAAGGCGCTGACCGTGCCGGCCTTGCTCTCGGACTGGATGATGGCAGATGTGTCGCTGTCGATATTGTGCAGGACGCGCCGCTCGGCATCGTAGCGCAGCTGCAGCCGGCCCCGGGCGCTGATCGGGAAGGTCAGGCTCGGGCTGAAGCTGAGAATGCGGGTGTCGTAGGTCGTGTAGCTGTGCGTCGCTGTGACGTAGCCGCCGTTGATCCCCAGATCGAGGTTGCGACCAAACAGCGCCGGCTCGTCGAAGCTGATCGAGGAGTTGCGGTCGCTCGAGGTGGTGTTGATCGACACCCCCACGTGCTGGCCGCGGCCAAGGAAGTTGGCCTCGTTGAACGACAGCGCCACCCCGAAGCCCGTGCTCACCCCGTAAGTGCCGCCGATGGAAAGCGAGCCAGTCGGCTGCTCCACCACGTTGACGTTGACAATCGCCTCGTCGGGCGCAGAGCCCTGCTTGGTGGTGACCTGCACGCTCTTGAAATAGCCGAGCGCCTTGATCCGGTTCTCCGCCGCTTTCAGCTCGCGCGGGTTCAGCGGGTCGCCCTCGCTCTGGTGGAACTGCTGGCGGATCACGCGGTCGAGCGTGGTCGAGTTGCCCTCGATGTCGATCCGCTGGATGAACATCTTCGGACCCCGGTCGATGACGAAATCGACGTTGACGGCGAGGTTGCGGTCATCGCGCGTGATCTTCGGGGTGATGCGGATGAAGTTCAGCCCCTGCCGGGCGGCGAGGTTCTGCATCCGCAGCGCCGTCGCATCGATCGCGTTGGGCGAATAGGTCTCGCCCTTGCTGATGCGGATCTGGCTCTGGAAGGCCTTCAGGTCGATCCCCTTCAGCGCGGTGGAGGCGGTCGCCTTTTCGAAGTGATACTTCTGCCCTTCCTGGATCATGAAAGTCAGGAAGAAGCCGTTGCGCTGCCGGTCGAGCTGGGCGCTCGCGTTCAGGATCCGAAAGTCGATGTAGCCGCGCGAGTGGTAGAACTCGGTCAGCGCCTTCCTGTCCTGCTCCAGCCGGTTCTCGGAGAAGGTGTTGTTGGTGAACAGGAAGTGCAGCAGCCCCGCCTGCTTGGTTGACAGCACCTGGCGCAGACGGTGGGTGGAGAAGGCATGGTTGCCGATGATCGTCAGACGCTGCACCTCGACGGTCTGGCCCTCGTCGATCTTGAAGACGAGGTCGACCCGGTTCTGGCTGCGCGGAATGATCTGCGGCGTCACCTCGGCGGCGAAGCGCTTGGTCTGGCGATAGGCCTCGGTGATCGCGGCGGCATCGGCCTCGGCCTGGGCCGGGGAATAGACGCGGCGCGACTGCGACTTGATGATCTTGGCGAGCTGGTCGCTCTTGATCCGCTTATTGCCCTCGAAATTGATCACGTTGATCGTCGGGAATTCCTTCACCGCGATCACCAGGGTGGACCCTTCGGGCGTCAGCGTCACGGTCTGGAACAGCCCGGAATCGGAGATCCGCTGGTAGGCCGCGTTCAGGTCCGCGTCGCTGATCGTCTTGTTGAGCGGAATCGCGGCATAGGTCTTGACCGAGGAGGCATCGATCCGCTGCAGCCCCGCGACCTTGATGCGACTGAAGCTGTAATCCGCCGCCCGCGCCGCCGGGGCCTGCAGCACCCAGAGCATTGAAACGGCAAGAATTGCCAGAATTTTCAGGATGTTGGACGCCATCATCCGGTCCACGCCCCGGCCGCGCGCGCCTGCCCGGGCCCCGCCTTCGTCCTGCATCTGTCCCTACCGCTCGTTAAGGAAATCCGGTCGATCCTTGCTAGCGGGAATGGGGGGGGATGTCAAAAGGCACGGGGAAGGAAAAGATGGCGTGGGATCGCGGGCCGACGGTGCGCAATCGGTGCGCACCCTGCCCCGGAAGACAGCGCCAGCGCCCGCCTCCCCGAAAACGCAAAAGGGCGGCCGAAGCCGCCCGGATCGTCATGCTGTACGCCGGCTGCCGTCAGAGGCCGACGATCGCCTGGCCGAGGAACGCACCGGCAAGAAGCCCGACCACCACGGTGCCGAGCGCGAAAAGCCGGTCCCAGTTCAGCCAGACGAGAAGCGAAAGCCCCTCATAGCCCTGCTGCATCACCGCTTGCATGATCGCCCTCCTGAGCATTCACCCCGGAATCCGGGATCATTCGGGAGATAGGCGCCGAATATGGCCGGAATGCGGCAATCTCATGGTGCCTTTTGGGGCGCCCGCCTGCCCTCAGGGGCAGAAGACGTCGTTCGACAGCGCAAAGGCCATCAGCGCCAGGATGGCAAACAGCCCGCCGCCCATCAGCAGCCGCAGCGCCCGGTCGCTCGGCGGCCGCCCCGCCACAGCCTCCCAGGCGTGGAACACCAGGTGCCCACCATCGAGCACCGGCACCGGGAAAAGGTTCAGCAGACCCACCGCGGTCGACAGCATGGCGATGAAGCTCAGGAAGGTCAGCGCCCCCTGGCTCGCCGCCGCGCCCGAGGTCTCGGCGATCCCCAGCGGCCCGTGCAGGTTGCAGGCGCTGATCGCCCCCGTCACCATGTGCCAGAGGCCCGAAAGGCTGGTGAAGATCACGTAGCGGGTCTGCGACACCGCCATCCCAAGCGCCTCGAACGGACCCGGCAGGCGGGTGTCAGGGCTGAAGAAAAGCCCCCCCGACACCCCGATCAGCCAGCGCGTCTGGAAGGCGCCGCCGGTGGTCGGCAGGTCGCTCCGGCGCGGCTTCAGCGTGACGGACAGCGTCTTGCCATCGCGCCAGACGGTCAGCTTCAACGGCGCACCGCCGCCGTTCACCACGTCCTTGCGCAACTCCTCGAAGGTCGAGATCGGCTTGCCATCCACCGCGGTGAAGACGTCGCCCGCCTTGATCCCCGCCGCATAGGCCGCCGATTGCGGCGCCACCGCTTCGGCCCGCGCTGGCATCGGGTTCGGGCCCGTCACCGTCATCTCCTGCCCGTCGCGGCGGATCTTGTAGCTGACCGAGGGCTCGGACACGAGCGAGCCCGCCGTGCTATAGAAGCTCTCGGTATTCGGCGTGGCCTTGCCATCGATGGCAAGGATCTGGTCGCCGGGCCTGAGCGCGTCGGCGGTTGCGGCCGGCGCGGGCTTCAGCTTTCCGACCGTGACGGGCGCGGTCGGCACCCCCTGAGCATAGGCCAGGATGACCAGCAGGAAGATCGAGAAGATCAGGTTGAACGCCGGCCCCGCCACCACGGTTGCCGCCCGCGCCCAGAGCGGCGCCCCATGCATCGAATGGCGCCTCTGATCCTCGCTCAGCCCCTCCATCGCGTGCTCGTCGCGGCCCGAGGCCGCGTCGCTGTCGCCGAGAAAACGCACGTAACCCCCGAAGGGCAGTGCCGAGACCTGCCAGCGTGTGCCCCGCCGGTCGATCCGCGAGAACAGCACCGGCCCGAAGCCCAGAGAGAACACCTCGGCATGGATGCCCGACCAGCGGCCGACGATGTAATGGCCGTATTCGTGCACCGCGACGATGATCGAAAGCGCCACGACGAACGCTGCCGCCGTGTAAACCATGCCGCCGAAGCTCGGCACCTGGCTGATCACATCCACTCGCTCATCCTCGCATCTGCCGCCTGTTCCGCCGGGCGATGATCTCGCCCGCGCGCCGCCGCGCCAACCCGTCCGTTTCGAGAACATCCTCGAGGCTCAAAGCGGCAGCCCCAAGGCGCATTTCGCCCGAAAGACGGGCAAGCGTATCCTCGACGGTACCGGCCATGTCCAGAAACCCGATGTCGCGGGCCAGGAAATGGTCCAGCGCCACCTCCTTTGCCGCATTGAAGGCGGCGCCGGCAAGCCCGCCGTGCGTCATAACCTCGCGAGCCAGGCGAAGCGCCGGGAAGCGCGTCTCGTCCGGCGCGGCGAAATCGAGCCGCCCGATGGCCGCGAGATCGAGCCGCGCCACCGGCAGCGCCTCGCGCGCGGGCCAGTTCAGCGCATAGCCGATCGCGTGACGCATGTCGGGGGGGCCGAGATGCGCCATCAGCCCGCCATCAGCGAACCCCACCAGCGCGTGAACCAGGGATTGCGGATGCACCAGCACCTCGATCCGCTCCGGCGCGACCCCGAAGAATTCCTTGGTTTCAATAAGTTCCAGCGCCTTGTTGAACATCGACGCCGAATCGACCGAGATCCGCTGCCCCATCGACCAGTTGGGATGGGCCACCGCCTCTTCCGGCGTCGCCTGCGCCAGCCGGTCCAGGCTCCAGTCCCTGAACGGCCCGCCGGACGCGGTGATGATCACCCGCTCCACGGCCGCGATCTCCTCGCCCACCAGCGCCTGGAACACGGCCGAATGCTCGCTGTCGACCGGCAGGATCCGCGCGCCGTGCCGCTCCGCCTCCGCCAGCAGCAGGGGCCCGGCGGCCACGAGGCTCTCCTTGTTGGCCAGGGCCAGCGTTCCGCCGCTGCGCAGCGCCCGGAACCCGGGCGCAAGACCCGCCGCACCGACGATGCCGGACATGACCCAGTCCGCCGGCCGTTCCGCCGCTTCCAGCAGCGCCGCGGGCCCGGCGGCCGCCTCGGTGCCGCTGCCCGCCAGCTCCTCGCGCAGCGCGCCCAGCAGCTCCGGCTCGGCGATCACGGCCAGCTTCGCGCCCAGCGCACGCGCCTGCTCCGCCAGAACGGCGACATTGCGCCCGCCGGTCAGCGCGACCAGCTCATAGGCCTCCCGCCCGCCCTGGCGCTCTAGCAAATCCACGGTATTGCGGCCGATCGAGCCGGTGGCGCCGAAAATCGAAATGCGCCGCATCGGTCAGATCCTCACCACCGGAACGTGGACGAAGAACGAGACCAGCAGCATCATCAACGCCGCGCCCAGAAGCCCGTCGAACCGGTCCAGCAGCCCGCCATGGCCCGGGATCAATTGCGAGGAATCCTTCACGCCCGCCCGCCGCTTGATTGCGCTCTCCGCGATGTCGCCCATCTGAGAGGCGAAGGCCACCGCGGCACTGATCCATATAAGGTCGTAACCCGCCGTGGTGAAGGAGATGAACAGCGCGCCGATCAGCGCAGCCCCGATCCAGCCGGCAATGGTGCCCGCCCAGGTCTTCTTCGGGCTGACCCGGGGCCAGAACTTCGGCCCGCCGATCAGCCGGCCGGCGAAATAGCCGCCGATGTCGGTGGCGATGACCACGAAGATCAGCCAGAACAGCCAGGTCCCACCGTAGTCCTGGCGGAAGTCGATCAGCCCGTCGGCGGCAAGCAGAACCGCCAGGCCGTAGACCAGCGTCACCTCCCGCGACTGCCGCGCCAGCGCCGCCGTCCCAAGGGCCGCGACAACGAGAAGCAGGATCTCGATCCCTCCGCCGGTGAACCGCGCCGCGATCATCACCGCCGCGCCCAGCGCGAAGGCGCCATAGGCCCGCAGGCCCGCGCCCTCCATCGTGGCGAGTTCCCACAGCATCAGCCCGGCGGCGATCGTGGCAAGCCCGGTGAACCAGACGCCCCCCAGCCGCACCGCCGCCACGCCCACAAGCGCAAGAAGCAGGCCCGAGATCAGCCGAGGCCGCAGATCGGCCCACTTGCCGCTGGCGCTCATGCGCTCACCGCCCCGAACCGGCGATCGCGCACCGCCACCCTGTCGAGGATGGAGGCAAGCTCCTCCGGCGTGAAGTCCGGCCACAGGGTCTGGGTGAATTCATATTCCGCATAGGCCGCCTGCCACAGCAGGAAGTTCGACACGCGCGTCTCCCCCGAGGTGCGGATCACAAGGTCGGGATCCGGGATATCGGCGGTGTCGAGCGCGCGGGAAAGCTCGTCGGCGTTCACCTCGTCGGGCGAAAGCCGCCCCTCGGCCACCTTCCGCGCCAGGGCCTGCGCCGCGCGGGCCAACTCGTCGCGCCCGCCGTAATTGATCGCCACGGTGAAGTTGAGCCGCGTATTGGCCATCGTCCGGGCCTCGATACCAGCCATCAGCGCCTGCAGCCGCGGCTCAAGCCGCGTGCGGTCGCCGATGAAGCGCATCCGCACCCCCTCGGCCGACAGCCGGCCGGCCTCGCGCTCGATATAGCGGGCGAAGATCTTCATCAGGCCGAGGACTTCCTCGGTCGACCGCTTCCAGTTCTCGGTGGAGAAGGCATAGACGGTCAGCCAGCGCACGCCCAGGTCCGGGCAGGCGCGCACGATCTGGCGCACCCGCTCCGCGCCGCGGCGGTGGCCGACAAGGCGCGGCCAGCCGCGCTGCGTGGCCCAGCGCCCGTTGCCATCCATGATGATGGCCACGTGCTCGGCGCTCCTGCGGGACGGCAATGTCCCGGTCTCGTCCCTGGCGGCCACTGCCCTGCCCCTTGCGCAACACTCCGGGCCCGAAGGCCCTGCCGGTCTAGACCTGCATGATCTCTTGCTGCTTCGATTCCAGCGCCTCGTCGACCCGGCCGATGCTCTTGTCGGTCAGCGCCTGCACCTCGTCGTGCCACAGCTTGTTGTCGTCCTCGCCCATCCCGGCGGCCTTCGCCTTCTTGAGCTGCTCCATCCCGTCGCGGCGCACGTTGCGGATCGCGACGCGGGCCTGCTCGGCATATTGCGCGGCGACCTTGGAAAGCTCGCGCCGGCGCTCCTCATTCAGCTCCGGGATCGGCAGGCGGATGATGGTGCCATCGACCACGGGGTTGATGCCAAGGCCCGAGTCGCGGATCGCCCGCTCCACCTTCTGCACCATGGACTTGTCCCAGATGTTCACCGTGACCATGCGCGGCTCGGGCACGTTGACGGTGCCGAGCTGGTTGATCGGGGTCATCTGGCCATAGGCTTCCACCTGCACCGGGTCGAGCATCGAGGCAGAGCCCCGGCCCGTCCGCAGCGAAGCGAATTCATGGCGCAGAGCGGCCAGCGCCCCGTCCATCCGGCGTTCCAGATCGTCGAGATCAATCTCGGTGGCGTCGTTGTCCGACATCCTTCCTCCTCGAAATTCGGCGGCCGCGCACGGCCCTCATGGCGATGCGCGGGTGCCGCTGTATACCTCAGCCATGCACGCGGGTATAGGTGCCCTGACCCGCGAGGATCCCCCGGAACCCGCCCGGCTCGTCCAGCGAGAACACGATGATCGGCAGCCGGTTGTCCCGCGCCAGCGCGATCGCCGAGGCATCCATCACGCCGAGATGCTTCTGCAGCACCTCGTCATAGCTCACCGTGTCGTAGCGCTTGGCGTCCGAGAACTTCTTCGGGTCCTTGTCGTAGACCCCGTCCACCTTGGTGCCCTTGAAGATCGCCTCGCAGCCCATCTCGTTGGCGCGCAGTGTTGCCGCGGTGTCGGTGGTGAAATAGGGGTTGCCGGTGCCCGCCGCGAAGACGACGACGCGTCCCTTCTCCAGGTGGCGGATCGCGCGGCGGCGGATATAGGGCTCGCAGACCTGGTCCATCGGAATGGCCGAGACGACGCGGGTGAAGACGCCCAAGGCCTCCAGGCTCGCCTGCATCGCAAGCGCGTTCATCACCGTCGCCAGCATCCCCATGTAGTCGGCCGTCGCCCGCTCCATCCCCTGCGCCGCGCCCTGCAGCCCGCGGAAGATGTTGCCGCCGCCGATCACCATGCAGATCTCGACGCCCATGTCGTTGACCGACTTCACCTCTTCGGCGATGCGCTTCACGGTCGGCGGGTGCAGGCCGTAGCCCTGGTCGCCCATCAGCGCCTCGCCCGAAATCTTGAGAAGAACCCGTTTGTATGTCACGGCCGGTGGATGCTCTGCTGCCTCGTTCATGCGCTCTATCCCCCGGGCTATGCCTCTGCTTGACTGCGGCGCAAAATGTCGGAAAACGCCGGCAGGTTCAACGCCAAAGCGCCGTCCGGCGGCCCCGCCCCGGGCCGCCCCGCCGCCGGAGGAACGCCGTGCCCTTGCCAGACGCCCTGAGGCCGCCGCCTGACCGCCCTGTGCTGATCGCCGGGCCCACGGCCTCGGGCAAATCCGCCCTGGCGCTGGAGATCGCGGAAACGGACGGCGGCGTCATCGTCAATGCCGATGCGCTGCAGGTCTATTCCTGCTGGCGCCTTCTGACCGCCCGCCCCTCGGCGGAGGAGGAAGCCCGCGCCGCGCACCGCCTCTACGGCCATGTCGCGCGCGAGACGGCCTATTCCGTCGGCCACTGGCTGCGCGAGGTGGCGGCCCTGCTCGACCAGGGCCCGCGCCCGATCATCGTGGGCGGCACCGGGCTCTACTTCACGGCGCTGACGACGGGCCTGGCCGAGATCCCGCCGACCCCGGCCGCGATCCGGGAAGAGGCCGACGCGCGCCGCGCCGCAGGTGGGATCGATGCGCTCCTGGCCGAGCTCGACGCCGAGACGGCCGCGAAGATCGACACGCTCAACCCCGCCCGCATCCAGCGCGCCTGGGAAGTGCTGCGCGCCACCGGCCGCGGCCTCGCCGCCTGGCAGGCGGAGACCGGGCCGCCGCTCCTCCCCCTCGACCGTGCCGCCGCCGTGGTGCTGGAGGCGCCGCCCGACTGGCTCGGCCCCCGCATCGACCGCCGCTTCGACGCGATGATGGAGGCCGGCGCGCTCGACGAGGTCGCCGCAGAGCTGCCGCACTGGGATCCGGCCCGCCCCTCGGCCCGGGCCATCGGCGCGGCAGAGCTGGTCGCGCACCTCAAGGGCGAGTTGACGCGCGCGGAAGCCGTCGCCGCTGCCAAGATCGCCACCCGCCAGTATGCCAAACGCCAGCGGACCTGGTTCCGCAATCGGATGCGGGCCTGGCCGCGGGTCACGCTGGCCTGAGTTTCGCCACGCGCCGCCACGATCGCGCCACGCCCCGCGCGCCCTTCACCACACCCCGCCACGGAACGGACGCGCCGCCACGCCCCCGCCCGCGCCCGCCCCAATGCTGTGCAGATGCGCCACGTCTTGCCGATCCCTGCCCCCGCGCGGAATTTCCCCTTGGGCGGTTGCGCCGCCTGCCCTAGGCTTTGAAAAAAAGCACGTCGGGGAAAGCTTCCGAATGATCGAGCAGCCCAACACGCTCCGGGCCGCCGCCCTTCCTGCGGCCACCCTTCCGGCAATCGTGCCGGATGCGCGTATCATCGCCGTCTCACGGCTTGCCGCCGCTGGCCGCTGGCGGGTGGAGGCGATGCGCTCGATCTCCGAACCGCTTCTGCTGTGGTTCACCCGCGGCCAGGGCCGGATCACCGTCGGCGGCATCACCCGCGGCTACGGACCCCATAACGCCATCTTCATCCCGGCCGGAACCATGCATGGATTCGAGGCCTCGGCCCATGTCACCGGCACCGCCTGCTTCTTCGGCACCGGCTGCGACCTGCCGCTGCCGAAGACGCCGCTCCACCTCCGCGTGCGCGACAGCGGCCCGCAAAGCGAACTGACGAGCCTCATCGACGCCGCTCAGCGCGAGATCGAAAGCCCCCGCCCCGGCGCCACCCGGGCGGCCTATTACATGTTCGGGCTGATCTCGGTCTGGCTCGAACGCCAGGCGGCCGCCCAGCCGGGCGAGGCCGCGCCCCGGGATGCCGTCGCCCGCCTGGCCCAGCGCTTCACCGCGCTGGTCGAACGGAATTTCCAGTCCGGCATGGGCGTGGCCGACTATGCCGCCGCGCTCGACGTGACGCCGACTCATCTCTCCCGCGTCTGCCGCCGCGCCTGCGGCCGGCCGGCCTCCGAACTGGTCCAGGACCGGGTCCTGTTCGAGGCGCGACGGCTTCTGGCAGAGACCCGGATGCCTGTTTCCGACATCTCCCGGAGCCTCGGATTCACCTCGGCGGCCTACTTCACCCGCGCCTTCGTCCACCGGACGGGCAAGACCCCGACAGCCTTTCGAAAATCGGCCTGAGGCCCCTTCCTCGGCGCGAATGTCCGGCCACGGGGTTGACCCCCGGGGTGAGGTAGTCTTTTCTTGTCGTGATGTCGCAAATATCCCGCAAAGTGCCGAAAGCGAGCGTTGACGCCAAAGTCGAATTAATACGCTATCGTGGAACGAGCTCCGTTGGAGCGGACACCCGTGCGGATGTGGGCACGCCGGGATGTAGACAACAACGCCACAGTCAGGGAGACGACACATGTTAGACGACAGCAACGCGCCGGGTGCCCGGGTCCATCCCGCCGCCCGCATGTATGCGGCGGAGCACAAGGCCGGCCATATCGGGCGGCGCGAGTTCCTTACCCGCGCCTGCTCGCTCGGCCTTTCGGCGGCGGCGGCGTACAGCCTGATCGGCCTCGATGCGCCTAAGGCGACCGCGGCGACGATGACGCCGAAGCCCGGCGGCACGCTGCGCGTGCAGATGCAGACCAAGGCGCTGAAGGATCCGCGCCTGTGGGACTGGTCGCAGATCGCCGACTTCGCCCGCGGCTGGCTGGAATACCTGGTCGAATATGACCGCGACGGCACGTTCCGCGGCATGCTGCTGGAGAAGTGGGAAGCCAACGGCGACGCCACCGAATGGACGCTCCACCTCCGCAAGGGCGTGAAGTGGTCCAACGGCGACGATTTCACCGCCAAGGACGTGGTCTTCAACTTCGAGCGCTGGTGCGACAGCACCGTTTCCGGCAACTCGATGGCCAGCCGCTTCCCGGCGCTGATCGACGACAAGACCAAGAAGATGCGCGACGGCGCGGTGACCGCGAAGGACGACCACACCGTGGTCCTGAAGCTGTCGCAGCCCGACATCACCGTGATCGCCGGCATGGCCGACTATCCGGCGGCGATCGTGCACACCAGCTACGACGGCTCCGACCCCTCGGTGAACCCGGTCGGCACCGGCCCGTTCCTTCCGACCGAGAACCAGGTCGGCGTGAAGCAGGTGCTCTCCAAGAACACCAAGCTGAAGTGGTGGGGCACCAACCTCGAAGGCTGGGGCGGCCCCTACCTCGACAAGATCGAGTTCATCGACCTCGGCACCGACACCTCGGCCTATGTCGCGGCGGCGGAATCCGATGAAATCGACATGACCTACCAGACGGTCGGCGACTTCATCAAAATGTTCGGCGCCCTGCCCGGCTGGGAACAGTCCGAGGTCACGACGGCGAACACGATCTGCGTCCGCTGGAACGAAGCCACCGACGAGTACAAGGACCTCAAGGTCCGCAAGGCGATGCAGACCTGCGTCGACAACAAGACCGTGCTCGCGCTCGGCTATGATGGCCGCGGCGATGTCGCCGAGGATCACCACGTCTGCCCGATCCACCCGGCCTATGCCAAGCTGCCGCCGATGAAGGTCGATCCCAAAGCCGGCAAGGCCATGCTCGACGCCACCGGCAACGGCGACAAGGAATACGAGCTGATCTCGATCGACGACAGCTGGCAGGCCGCGACCTGCGACGCGGTCGCCGCCCAGCTCCGCGACGCCGGCATCAAGATCAAGCGGACCATCCTGCCCGGCTCGACCTTCTGGAACGACTGGCTGAAGTACCCGTTCTCGGCCACCGAGTGGAACATGCGCCCGCTCGGCGTCCAGGTCCTCGCGCTCGCCTACAAGTCGGGCGTCGCCTGGAACGAAAGCCACTTCTCCAACAAGGACTTCGACGACAACCTGGCCAAGGCCATGTCGCTGTCCAACGTCGATGACCGCCGCAAGGTCATGGCGGTGCTGGAGAAGATCATGCAGGACAACGCCGTGATCATTCAGCCCTACTGGCGCAAGATCTACCGCCACTACAAGAAGGGCATCCACAACGTCGAGATGCATCCGACCTTCGAGATGCACATGTACAACTGGTGGATGGAGACCTGATCCAGCTCCACGCGGGGGGCGGTTCTCGCCCCCCGTCTTCTCCTGTCTGACGACGGTATCGCAGGGGCGGTCGCCCCGCTCCGGCCCGCGGAAAGGGTGATCCATGCTGAAATTTCTGGCCCGGCGCATCGGAACGATGCTGCTGACAGCGCTCTGCCTCACATTCATCGTCTTCGTTCTGACCAACCTTCACCCGAACCTGGAACGTCTCGCCAAGACGCAGGCCTCGGCCCGGATGACGGATGCGCAGGTGCAGACCTGGCTTCAGCAGCACGGCTACGCCGAGCCGATGCTGACACGCTACGGCGAATGGCTCGGGATCGTCCCCGGCTGGACCGGCAAGAACGCCGAGACCGGCAAGCCTACCGGCCGCTGCCTCAACCCGAACGACCCCGCCGCCCCGGCGCCGACCTTCTGCGGCGTCGCCCAGGGCTACTGGGGCTTCTCCACCGTCTTCCATGATCCGGTCTCGCAGATCCTGACCGTGAGGCTGGAGGCCACGGGCTGGCTCATGCTCTGGGTGATCATCGTGATGATCCCGACATCGCTCGTCGTCGGCATCCTTGCCGGGATGCGAGAGGGCACGCGGATGGACCGGATTCTCTCCACCCTCTCGATCGCCTCGACGGCGACGCCGGAATACGTTTCGGGCGTCGTGCTGATCGCGCTTCTCGGGTCCACCATCGTCGGGCTCTCACCGATCCTGCACCACTGGGGGCTGATCCATGGCGGCGCGCTCTTCAAGGGGTCGGCGGCCAGCGCCCTCAGTCACCGGACCTTCGAGAACTTCACCCTCCCCGTCGTCACAGTCTCGCTCTACGGCACCGGCTACATCGCCCGGATGACCCGCGCCTCGATGACCGAGGTGATGACCGCGCAATATATCCGCACCGCGCGGCTGAAGGGGGTCTCGTTCCGCTCCGTCGTGCTGAAACACGCGCTGAGGAACGCGCTGATCGCGCCCTTTACCGTGATCATGCTGCAGATCCCCTGGCTTCTGAACGGCGTGGTGATCACCGAGACGCTCTTCAACTACAAGGGTTTCGGCTGGACGCTGGTGCAGGCCGCCGAGAACAACGACATCGAGCTGCTTCTCGGCTGCTCCGTCGTCGCAGTGGTGGTCGTCCTGCTGACCCAGCTGATCTCGGATATCGGCTACGTCTACCTCAATCCCCGCATCCGGATATCGTGAGGAGACGCCGATGACACATAACACCCTCTCCACCCTCGCCATCATCGGTCATGTCGCGCTCCGGTTCCTGCCGGTCTGGATCGCGCTGGTCGCGACCTTCGCGGTCTCGATCCCGTTCAAGCGCAGGCTCGGCCTCTACGGCAAGCTCTTCGACAGCCCGATCGGAATGGTCGGCTTCACCATCGTCATGTTCTGGGTCTACACCGCGATCTTCGCCAACCTGGTGATGACCGAGGACCCGCTCTACCAGATCGTGCAGCTCAAGAACGCCTCGATCGGGTCGATTCTGCCGAAGGGCTCGCACAACTACCCATACTACCTGCTGGGCGGCGACAACCTCGCCCGCGACGTGTTCAGCCGGATGGTGGCGGGCGCGCGGCTGGTGCTCGTCATCGCCCCGGCGGCGACGGCGGTGGCCTATACCGTGGGCATCACCCTGGGCCTGCCGGCGGGTTATTACGGCGGCCGGCGCGACGCGGCGCTGACCTTCATCGCCAACCTCGTGCTCGCCTTCCCGGTGATCCTTCTGTTCTACCTGCTGGTCACCCCGGCGATCCGCCAGCTCGGCATTCCGATGGCGCTGGCGGCGGTCCTGTTCCTGATCCCGATCGTCTTCGTGGTCGTCCTGCTGAACAGCCGCTTCTACACCCAGCCCGCGCGGCGCAACCTCTATGTCGGCGTCGCCCTGGTGGTGGGGCTCTGGATGTACGCCGGCGCCGCCTTCAACGCCGACCCGCTCGGGCTCTTCGAGATGGATCCGAACAAACTCAACATCTTCGTGGCCGTGGTCTTCGTGAACTCGCCCACGGTGTTCCGGATCGTCCGGGGCCTGACCTTCGACATCAAGTCCCGCGACTATGTCGCCGCCGCCCAGACCCGCGGCGAGGGCCCGTGGTACATCATGCTGTGGGAGATCCTGCCCAACGCCCGCGGGCCGCTGATCGTCGATTTCTGCCTGCGCATCGGCTACACCACGATCCTGCTTGGAACCCTGGGTTTCTTCGGCCTCGGCTTCTCGCCGGAAAGCCCCGACTGGGGGTCCACCATCAACGCCGGCTCGAAGCTGCTGTCGTTCTACCCCGCCCCCGCCATCGTGCCCGCGGTCTCGCTGATGAGCCTCGTGCTCGGCCTGAACCTGCTGGCTGACGGGCTGCGTGAAGAAAGCCTGAGGGACTGACATGACCGCTGGCCCCTCTTTCTCTTCTGTCCTCTAAATATCCCGGGGGTCCGGGGGCAGCGCCCCCGGCCCTCCCCGGATCGGGAGACCCGTGATGACCGACACCTGGGACCCTTCGAAGCCGATCCTCGAGATCAACCACCTCTCGATCAGCTTCTTCACCCGCCTGCGCGAGATCCCCGCGGTGATGGACTTCTCCTGCACCGTCATGCCCGGCGAAAGCATGGGCCTCGTCGGCGAAAGCGGCTGCGGCAAGTCCACCGTCGCGCTCGGCGTGATGCAGGACCTCGGCAAGAACGGCCGCATCGTCGCCGGCGAGATCCTGTTCAAGGGCCGCGACCTCTGCAAGATGACGACCAGCGAGCTCCGCGCCATCCGCGGCAAGGAGATCGCGATGATCTACCAGGAGCCGATGGCCTCGCTGAACCCGGCGATGAAGGTCGGCGAGCAGCTGGCCGAAGTGCCGATGATCCACGAGGGCATGTCCAAGGACAAGGCGATGGATCTCGCCCGCCAGATCGTCGCCGACGTCCGCCTGCCGGACCCGGACCGGATCCTGAAGGCCTATCCCCACCAGCTCTCGGGCGGCCAGCAGCAGCGCATCGTCATCGCCATGGCGCTGATGTCGAAGCCGGCGCTCCTGATCCTCGACGAACCGACCACCGCGCTCGACGTGACGGTGGAGGCCGGCATCGTCGAGCTGGTGAAGGACCTGGGCGAGAAATACGGCACCTCGATGCTCTTCATCTCGCACAACCTCGGCCTGATCCTCGAGACCTGCGACCGGCTCTGCGTGATGTATTCCGGCGAGGCGGTGGAAACCGGCGGCGTGGCCGAGGTCTTCGACAAGATGCGCCACCCCTACACCCAGGCTCTGTTCCGCTCGATCCCGCTGCCGGGCGCCGACAAGAACGCACGGCCCCTGATCGCCATCCCGGGCAACTTCCCGCTGCCGCACGAACGCCCCGCGGGCTGCAACTTCGGCCCCCGCTGCGACTATTTCGTGAAGGGCCGCTGCGATGCCATGGACATTCCCATGGCCCCGGTCGAGGGCAGCGAACGCCACGACAGCCGCTGCCTGCGCTTCGCCGAGATCGACTGGGCCGCGCCCCCCGCCGCCGCGAAGAAGTTCGAGAAGACCCCGGTGGGCGAGGTCGTCCTCCGGATGGAGGACCTGCAGAAATACTACGAGGTCTCCGCCAACGCACTCTTCGGCGGCGGCGAGACCAAGGTGGTGAAGGCCAACGAGACGCTCAGCTTCGAGGCCCGCGAGGGCGAGACCCTCGCCATCGTCGGCGAGTCGGGCTGCGGCAAGTCGACCTTCGCCAAGGTGCTGATGGGGCTGGAGACCGCGACCTCAGGCCAGATCGTGCTGTTTGACGAGAACATCCAGAACACCCCGATCGAGCAGCGGAACACCGATACCGTCTCCTCGGTGCAGATGGTGTTCCAGAACCCGTTCGACACACTGAACCCCTCGATGACCGTCGGGCGCCAGATCATCCGCGCGCTCGAGATCTTCGGCGAGGGCTACAACGACGCCGCCCGCCGCACCCGCATGCTGGAACTTCTCGACCTGGTGAAGCTGCCCCGCGCCTTCGCCGACCGCATGCCGCGCCAACTCTCCGGCGGCCAGAAACAGCGCGTCGGCATCGCCCGCGCCTTCGCCGGCGGCGCCAAGATCGTGGTCGCGGACGAACCGGTCTCGGCGCTCGACGTCTCGGTCCAGGCCGCCGTCACGGACCTGCTGATGGAGATCCAGCGCAAGAACAAGACGACGCTCCTTTTCATCAGCCACGACCTCTCGGTGGTCCGCTACCTCTCCGACCGTGTGATGGTGATGTATCTCGGCCATGTGGTGGAGATCGGCACGACCGACGAAGTCTTCGCGCCCCCCTACCACCCCTATACCGAGGCGCTGCTGTCGGCGGTCCCGATCGCCGACACGCGGGTGAAGAAGAAGCATATCGTGCTGGAGGGCGACATCCCGTCCGCGATGAACCCGCCGCCGGGCTGCCCCTTCCAGACCCGCTGCCGCTGGAAGAGCCACGTTCCCGGCAACAAGTGCGAGACCGAGATGCCGCCGATGGTCACCCTCTCCGCCGGCCACCAGATCAAGTGCCACCTGTCGCAGGAAGAGCTCGACAGCATGGAACCGGTGATCCAGATCGCCGCGGAGTAATCCCGTAGGGTGCGCATTCATTGCGCACCTCGCGATCCGTCAGACACCCACCCCCGGCCCGTAACAGCGGGCGTAGCTCGCCTGCCCAGCGCCTGTCCTCACCGCGTAGGGTGCGCATTCATTGCGCACCGTTCACCGAAGCCCCCGGACAGGCACCGACCCTCCTCCGCACGAAGATGAAACCTTACCCGCCCAGGATCGCCGTCACATAGGCCCGCGTCTCGGCATAGGCGGGCACCCCATGGGCGCTGTCCACCGCGTCCGGCCCGGCATTATAGGCCGCAACCGCCAGCCGCCAGGAGCCGTAGCGGTCATACATCATCCGCAGGTAGCGCGCCCCGCCCTCCAGGTTCTGCTTCGGGTCATGGATGTCGATCCCCAGCCGCGCCGCCGTCTCCGGCATCAGCTGCGCCAGCCCGATCGCGCCCTTGGCGGAGACAGCCGCCATGCTCCAGCCGCTTTCCTCCTGCACCAGCCGCAGGAACAGGTCGACCGGCACGCCGTGCGCCTCGGCGCTCGCCCGCGCCAGCGCCAGATAGGCCCCCCGGTAGCGCCCGCGATAGGCCGGGATCCCGCCCGCGCCCGCCGCATCGCCGCCCCCCGGCCGCAACCGGTCCGAATCCGAATATTCCTGCGACAGCCGGCTATCGAGAACCTTCATCTGCGATCGGAAAATCGCGGTCCGGGAACCGGAGGAGAACACGCGCAGCCGCTCGGCCCCGGACGGCACAGCCGCCCCGAGCACCGCAATCGCTACGGCACATCCCCAGATCCGCACCCCGTTCCTCGCCTCTTGCCCATGCCGCCGGGCACTATAGCGATTCCACGCCTTCGTGCCAGCCCGCCGCATTCCACCACGGCCAAACCCCGCCCGGGCCACATTACGGGCTTCCAATTTCGGGTTAACACATTCCTTACGCCGACCGGCTGATGTAAGCAGGAGACCGACAAGAATCGTGGGAGAACGTGATGGCGGGTTCGGTAAACAAGGTGATCCTGGTCGGCAATCTGGGGGCCGATCCCGAGGTGCGGGATTTCCCGTCGGGTGGCAAAGTCTGCAACTTGCGCCTCGCCACCTCGGAATCCTGGCGCGACCGCGCCACCGGCGAGCGCCGGGAACGTACGGAATGGCACCGCGTGGCGATCTATTCCGAACCGCTTGTCCGCATCGCCGAGCAATACCTGCGCAAGGGCTCCAAGGTCTATATCGAGGGCCAGCTCGAAACCCGCAAATGGCAGGACCAGTCTGGCCAGGACCGCTTCACCACCGAGATCTCGCTGCGCCCCTATCGCGGCGAGCTGACGCTGCTCGACGGCCGCGGTGAAGGCGGCGCTGGCGGCGGCGGTGGCGGTGGCGGCTACGATCAGGGCGGCGGCTACGGTGGCGGCTCGGGCGGCGGCAGCTATGGCGGCGGCGGTGGCGGCAGCTTCGGCGGCGGTGGTGGCGGCGGCGGCGGCCGCAGCGACATGGATGACGAAATCCCGTTCTAAGCCCCGTTCCAGACGACACCACCCGGACCGGTGGCCTAAGCCTTCGGTCCGGATGACGGCCCCGCCATCGTGGCGCTGATCGAGCAGAGGCTGGTCCATCACGGCCCGCCCGGCCCAGACCCGGCCGCGCCCGGGCCCCTGCCCGGGGCTGATCCGCCGCTACTTCACCGCCGTCACCACATGGGCACGGATCCCGGCCTCGACCTCGCCCATCCCGTAGCGCGCCTCCAGCGCCTCGGCGACGATCGCCGTGACCCGTTCCAGCCCTGCCGGATCGCGCGCCTCGATTTCGCTCCGCAGCGGCGTGCCCTGGCAGAAGGCCCGCGCCACCTGCCAGGCCGAGGGCGCCCGGCTCACTGCATCGATCCCCTCGATCGAGACGTCATGGAACCCGGCACGGGCCAGATCCGACCGGATCACCGCCTCGTCGTGATATCCATGCGGCGTGCGCACCATGAACCGCGGCGGATCGGCGGGGAAATAGGCCCCCAGAACCTCGGTGATGACATCGGTGAATTCATTCGTCCCGATCCGGTCCCAGACGCTGAAGAGGTAGCGCCCCCCGGGGCGCAGCACCCGCCGCGCCTCGGCAAAGCCCCTGCTGCGGTCGGGGAAGAACATCGCGCCGAACTGACAGATCACCACGTCGAAGCCCGCGTCCTCGAACGGCAGGTCCAGCGCATCCGCCCAACGCCATTCGATGCGGCGATCCTCCGGCTGGCGCCCAGCGGCGAAGGCCAGCATCGGCTCGTTGAGATCGGTCACCACGTAGCGCACGCCTGCCGGCAGCCGTCTGACCAGCGCCCGCGGCACCACGCCCGTGCCCACCGCCGTCTCCAGCACGCTCTTCGGCGCGAGCCGCGCCACCCGGTCCGCGAGGTCCCGGGCATAGGGCTCGAAGATCAGCGGCACCATGTAGCTGTCGTAAAATTCCGGAATCGAGCCTGTGAAGACGGCGTCGGTATTGCTCATCTCGGTCCATTCCCCGGAGAGACCGGCCAGAAGGCCGGTGCGGCCACAACCAGATCAGTCGCGTGGAACCCCATGCCGGCCGCAACATATCACGGATCCGTGTCAGCCCACGCGGAAGAATGCATCGCCGGAAGGACGGGGTGTCGCGCGATGGCGCCATGCACCGTCCCGATTTACGGTATGTTACGGTGCGAAAACGGTGCCGGATCAGTGTGCAAACGGTAACCGGATTTTCCCGGCGATCCCAATTGCTTGCGCCGCGCCCCTAGCGCCGCCGCAGCGCCTCGTCCAGAAGCGCCAGCACCTCCGCCGGCGGCACGTCGGCGGCCACGAAAGCCTCTCCGATGCCACGCGCCAGGATGAATCGCAGCTGCCCGTCGACCACCTTCTTGTCCTGCCCCATGAGGCGCAGAAGGCCCTCGGCATCCGGCAGATCTCCCGGGATATCGCCCAGCTCCACCTTCATCCCCATGGCCCGCAGATGCGCTCGAACCCGGCTCGGCGCCTCCTGCGAACACAGGCCGAGCCGTTGCGAAAGCTCGAACGCCAGCGCGCAGCCGATCGCCACCCCCTCGCCATGCAGCAGCCGGTGGGAATACCCTGTCGCCGCCTCCAGCGCGTGCCCGAAAGTGTGGCCCAGATTGAGGAGCGCGCGGTCCCCCTCCTCGGTCTCGTCGCGGGCGACGATCTCGGCCTTCATCTCTACCGAGCGTCGCACCGCAGCCCGCGCCAGCGCCGCCTCGGAGGCAAGCTTCGGCCCTTCCCGCTCCAGCCAGTCGAAAAAGCCGGCATCCCCCAGAAGCCCGTATTTCACCACCTCGCCATAGCCCGCCAGGAAGTCGCGCGGGGCCAGCGTCCCGAGCATGTCGATGTCGGCCAGAACCAGCGAGGGCTGATGAAAAGCGCCGATCAAGTTCTTGCCGTGCTTGGAGTTTATCCCCGTCTTGCCGCCGACGGAGCTGTCAACCTGCGCCAGCAGCGTGGTCGGGATCTGCACGAAACGCACCCCCCGCCGCAGCACCGCCGCGGCGAAGCCCGCCAAGTCCCCGATCACACCGCCGCCGAAGGCCACGACGACATCGCGCCGCTCCACCTTCTGCTCCAGCAGCCAGTCGACGGTACGGCTGAATTCCGGCCAACCCTTGGTCGCCTCGCCTGCAGGCAGCGCCAGCGACACCGCCTCGATCCCGGCGGCGGCAAGGCCTGCCTTGAGCGTCGCCAGGTGCAGGCCGGCGACCGTCTCGTCCGTCACCACCGCCACGCGCTTGCGCTTCAGAAGCGGGGCGATCTCCGCCCCCGCACGCGCGGCCAGCCCCTCGCCGATCCGCACGTCATAGGCGCGTTCGCCCAGCTCGACCCTGACCCGATCCATCGCCTATCTCCGCTCCAATACGTCCGGCCGCGTCAGCAGCGCCTCGGCCACCGTCTCGGCCATCGCCTCCACCGTCACCTGCGGGCGCGAGACCACGGTAAGATCGGCCTGCGCATAGACCGGCTCGCGCGCCGCGGCCAGCGCCGCCAGCGTGCCCTTGGGATCGGCTGTCCTCAGCAGCGGCCGGGTCGTCTTGTGCCGCACCCTGGCCCAGAGTAGCTCCAGATCCGCCTTCAGCCAGACCGAGATTCCCTGCGCATGAATGGCCGCCCGGTTCGCCTCCTGAAGGAACGCCCCCCCGCCGGTCGAAAGGATCCCCGGCGAGGCCCGCAGCAGGCGCGAGATCACCTGCGCCTCCTTGTGGCGGAAGAAGGCCTCGCCATCCCGCTCGAAGATTTCGGCGATGGTCATGTTGGCGGCCTTCACGATCTCCTCATCCGAATCGAGGAAGCGCACCCCCAACTGCCGGGCAAGCTGTGTTCCGACGGCCGTTTTCCCGGCCCCCATCATGCCCACCAGCACCACCGTCTTCTTCAGCCGCCAGCTCACCCGCGCCTCTTCACCCGGCCTGCGGAGGCGGAAACCCGCCTCACCAAATCGTTTCAGCCCGAATGGCGTGAAACCGCTCGACATGCCATATAGAAGAAGGACCGCCCGTCCAAGAGAAGAGGCGGGCCAAGAGAAAAGGCAGGGCAGAGAAGAAAGGGCAGGCGGATGAAATATGTTTACAGGCTTCTGGCAACGCTGATCGTCCTCGCGGCCGTGGGGCTGGCCGGGTTCGCCTATCTAGGCGATCTGAGCCCGATCCAGAGCCAGACCGAACAGCCGGTCACACTGAATGTCGACTAGGCGAAGCCGGCTCCTCGGCGGCGGCACCGCGCTTCTAGCCGGTGCCGCGATGATCCTTGGCGCGGCGGCGCAGGCGCAGGCCAAGCCGCTTTCCGCGATCGACTGGCTGTCACGGTCGGTCTCGGCAATCCCGCCCGGCCCGCCGGCGAGGCCGCAGACCGGGCAGGGCAGCATCGACACCTCGATCCTGGGTGCGACCGGGCTCGACGCAGTGGGGCTACTTCCCGCCAAGGTCACCGGCCTGCCGCGCAACCTCTGGCAGGCGAGCCACAGCGCCGATCTCGCCCGTCTCCTGCAGGCCGAGCCGGAGCATCTGCTGCCGGCGCTGCAGGAACTGCTCTACCGCCTCGTCCTGACCGAAGCCGACCCGCCCGGTGACGCCGGCGCCGCGGGCGGTTTCCTTCTGGCCCGGGTCGACCGGCTCCTGGACTACGGCGCGCTGGACCAGGCCCAGGCGCTCCTGCAGCAGACCGGGATCCGGCAGCCGCAGCTTTTTCGCCGCTGGTTCGACGTCGAACTGCTGCTGGGCCAGGAGCAGAGCGCCTGCAAGGCGATGAACAGCACCCCCGAGATCGCCCCCACACTGCCCGCGCGGATCTTCTGCCTCGCCCGCACCGGCGACTGGGGCGCGGCCGATATCGCGCTGACCGCCGGCAACGCGCTTGGCGTAATCCCGCAGGAAGACAGCGCGGTGCTGACCCGCTTCCTCGACACGGCCTCGAGCGACGAGCACCTGAAACCCCTGCCCCCGCCCTCGCGGCCCTCGCCGCTTCTGTGGCGGATGATGGAGGCCGTGGGCCAGCCGATCCCGACCAACACGCTGCCGCTGGCCTTCGCCTATTCCGACCTGCGCCCGAACATCGGCTGGAAGACCCAGGTCGCCGCGGCCGAGCGGCTGGCCCGGAACGACGCGATCCCGCCGAACCAGCTGATCGGCATCTACATGAAGGGCAAGCCATCGGCCTCCGGCGACCCCTGGGACCGGGTCGCGGCGGTCCAGAAGCTCGACGCAGCGGTGCGCGCCAAGGATTCCGCCGCCGTGTCGCGCGCGCTGCCGCCGGCCTGGACTGCGATGGAGAAAGCCGGCCTCGCCATGCCTTTCGCCACCCTCTTCGGTGCCAAGCTCGCGGCGATGCATCTCTCGGGTAAGCCCGGAGAACTCGCCTTCCGCATCGGGCTTCTCTCGCCCGCGGCCGAAACCATCGCCGGCAACCGTATCGCCACCAACCCGGACGAAAGCTTCCTGATCGGCCTCGCCCGTGGCCGGGTCGACGGGCTGACGCCGCCGAACCCGATGGGCCAGGCCATCGCCGCCGCCTTCGCCCCGGGGGCCGATCCTGGTGCCGATCTCGACGCGCTGCTGGGCCAGCAGAAGATCGGCGAGGCGATCCTGCGCGCCATTGCCCGCATCTCCGACGGGGCTTCCGGCGACCTGAGGGGGGTGACGGCAGGGCTTGCGCTGCTGCGCAAGGCCGGGCTCGACAAGGCCGCGCGGCAGACGGCGCTGCAGCTCATGCTGCTCTCGAAGGCGGGCTGAGATGCCGGCAGCGGGCCGCTGGATCTCCGCCTTCCTCGAGGCCCAGGCCGCAGAGCGCGACGCGGCCAGGAACACGCGGCTGGCCTATGGCCGCGACCTTCTCGACTTCGCGGAATACCTCGCCGGCCAGGGCAGCGATTTCGTCTCGGCCATGCGCGAAGATGTCGAAGGATACCTGGTCGATTGCGAGGCGCGGGGCCTGTCGAAATCCACCCGCGCCCGCCGCCTCTCGGCGATCCGCCAGCTTTACCGCTTCGCGCATGAGGAAGGCTGGCGGGCGGACAACCCCGCGCTGAAGCTTTCCGGCCCCGGCCGCGACAAATCCCTGCCCTCGACCCTCACCGTCGAGGAGGTGGAGGCGATCCTGAAGGCCGCCCGCGACACCGGCCGCCCCGAGGCTCAGATCCGCAACACCTGCCTGGTAGAGCTGCTCTACGCCACCGGCCTGCGCGTCTCTGAACTCGTGGGCCTGCCGGTCGCCGCCGCACGTGGCGATCCGCGGATGATCCTCGTCACCGGCAAGGGTGGGAAGGAGCGGATGGTGCCGCTCTCCCCGCCCGCACGCGCGGCGCTGCGCGACTGGCTCGCTGCCCGCGACACGGCCGAGGCGGAGGCGGCAAGCCGCGCCGCCAGCACCGGGCGCAAAGCGCCCGCCCCCTCGCGCCACCTCTTTCCCGGGCGGGGCGCGGCAGGGCACCTGACCCGCCAGCATTTCTTCCTGTTGATCAAATCGCTCGCGGCCGCAGGCGGGATCGACCCGGCGAAGGTGACGCCGCACACCCTGCGCCACGCCTTCGCCACGCACCTCCTGGCCAATGGCGCCGACCTGCGCACGATCCAGACGCTTCTCGGCCATGCCGACATCTCGACGACCGAGATCTATACCCATGTCCTCGACGAACGCCTGCGCGAGCTGGTTCTCGAACATCATCCGCTTGCCCGCGACGCCTGATCCCGGCGATAACGGTCCAGTGACCATCAAATAGATTGCCCAATGTTCGCCCAACCCTTCGACACCGCCTTCTGGACCACCGCCGTCGCGATCCTCGCGCTGATCTGCGTCTCGGCCTTCTTCTCCGGCTCCGAGACTGCGCTCACCGCCGCCTCGCGCGGCAAGCTGCGGACCCAGGCCGACCGCGGGTCCAAGGGCGCACTGGCCGCGCTTAAGATCACCGAGGACAACGAACGCCTGATCGGCGCGCTCCTGCTGGGCAACAACGTCGCCAATATCCTCGCGGCCTCGCTCGCGACCGCGCTGATGACGCGGCTCTTCGGCCAGTCGGGCGTCGCGCTCGCCACGCTCTGCATGACGGTGCTGGTCCTGATCTTCGCCGAGGTGCTGCCCAAGACCTACGCGATCACCAACCCGGAGACAGCCGCCGCCCACACCGCCCCCCTCGTCCGCCTGGCGATCCTGATCCTTTCGCCGGTCGTCACCGCCGTGCGCGCCTTCGTGCGGCTGGTGCTGCTGATCTTCGGCGTCCGCACCGATCCCGACAGCAAGATCCACGCGCTGCGCGACGAGATCGCCGGCGCCATCGCGCTCGGCCATTCCGAGGGCGCGGTGGAAAAGGAGGACCGCGACCGCCTGCTGGCCGCGCTCGACCTTTCCGACCGGACGGTGGAGGAGATCATGCGCCACCGCAGCCAGATCGAGATGCTCGACGCCGGGACCGACCCTGACACGATCATCACCCAATGCCTCGCCTCGCCCTACACGCGGCTTCCGGTCTTCAAGGACGAGCCGGAGAACGTCGTCGGCGTGATCCACGCCAAGGACCTGCTGCGCGAGGTCGACCGGCTGGTCCGCGGCACCGAGGGCTCGCTCGAAACGCTGAAGAAGCTCGACGTGATGAAGGTCGCGATGAAGCCCTATTTCGTGCCGGAGACGACGCCGCTCGACGAGCAGATGCGCCAGTTCCTGCGTCGCCGCACCCATTTCGCGCTGGTGGTCGACGAATACGGCGCGCTGCGCGGGCTGATCACTCTTGAGGACATCCTGGAAGAGATCGTCGGCCAGATCACCGATGAGTTCGACGTCGACGCCGACCATCCGCTGAAGCCGAGCGATGCGGGCGATTACATGGTCGAGGGCTCGATGACGATCCGCGACCTCAACCGGGCGATGGACTGGAACCTGCCGGACGAGGAAGCCAATACCGTCGCCGGCCTCGTCATCCACGAGGCGCAGATGATCCCGAGCGAGGGCCAGGTCTTCAGCTTCCACGGTTTCCGCTTCGAGGTCGTCAGCCGCCGCGAGAACCGCATCACCAAGCTGAAGATTCGGCCGGTTTGATCCACCGGCGTTGCGCAATCTATGCGCACGCGACGCGCGGCTGAGGGTGCGGGTATCCGCAACGTCTCGGCGGGCGCTTCCCCCGGCCTTTCTCCGCCGGTTTGGCGTTTCGGCCAGTGGGGTTCTTTGCCCGCCAGACGTGCTCGCGCCGCAAGGGCTCTCCTTATGCGTGTTTTGGCCGTTCGAAATCGACCTTTCCAGCGACCATCTGCCGGCCCCTGCCCGCTTGGGTTCCGAACAGACGCAAAGCCACTAGCTGTCTGAGAGCGGCACAGCAGCTGCTGCAGAAAGCAGAAAGGACTTAGCCATGAAATCGCTCATGATTTCCACGCTCCTCGTGGCCGCAACGGGTCTTGGCGCCGCTGCGCAGACAACGGGCTCCGCCGCGGCGCCAACGGCTGGGAAAGCGCCCTCAAGTGCTGCCGGCACCACGACAGGCGCCAATGCAAAGGCTGGCTTTCTCACAAGCGTCGACCCAAGCGAACTTCAGGCCAGCAAGCTGATCGGCACGAAGGTTTACTCGACCGGCGGTCAACAGGCGCCTCAACAGGTCAAGGCGGTGCCAAAGGCCTGGAAGGACGTCGGGTCGGTTGGCGACCTGATGCTCAACCGTCAGGGCCAGGTGAAGGCCGTCGTCATTAACGTCGGCGGGTTTCTGGGTATTGGCGATCATCGGGTCGCGCTCAATCTGAGCGGCCTGAAATTCGTCAAGAAGCCCAACAGCGCGAACCCCAACGGCTTCGTTCTCGCCGTGGACCAATCACCAAGCGCGATGAAGGCGGCGCCGGCATTCCAGACCCCGGCGGAGCAGATGCAGAAGCAACAGGCCCTTAAGCACCAGACCGGTACCGGCGGTGCGATGGGCACGAGCGGCGGCACCTCCGGCAGCGGCACCGCTGGCGGAGGCATAACCAACTGACGCGTCGCAATCGGCAATTGCACCGGGGTCGGCAGGTTCCCCTGCAGGGGCCTGCAGCCCCCGGCGCCCTCTGCACGGGCGCCCCCCAGGCGACCCTGATCGCTGCGTCTGTTACGAGGCCGGGTGAGCGAAGCGGACCCGCGCGGCGGAAAGCGCCGGGACATGCTCGAAAAGCTCCGCCTCGAGTTCGTCCGCGATTGCCTGGGCCTGGGCCAGCAGCAGGCCCTCGTCCACGGCAATCGCCACGTCTACGTGGAGCTTGTGGCCGAGCCAGCGGGCCCGTACATCGGCAAGCTCGCGAATCCCTTCCACATGGCCCGCCGCATGTTCGATCTCGTCGAGAAGGCCAGGCTCCACCCCGTCGAGCATGCGCGTCAGGACCGAGCGCGCGGATTGCCAGACGATGCCGAGAATGGCGAAGGTGATGGCAAGGCCCACGATCGGGTCGGCGAGCGGAAACCCGAGCCAGACGCCCGCTGCGCCTGCGACCACCGCAAGGCTCGTCAGCCCGTCGGTCCGCGCGTGATAGCCATCGGCGATCAGCGCGGCGGAGTTGATCTCCCGTCCCACCCGGATGCGAAACACCGCCACCGCCTCGTTGCCAGCAAAGCCGATCAGCCCGGCGGCGGTAAGCCATCCGAGGTTGGTGACCGGATGCGGATTGATCAGCCGTGAGACGGCCTCGTAACCCGCAACGACGGCGCTGAAGAGAATGATCAGCACGATCACGATCCCGGCGAGGTCCTCGACGCGGCCCAGGCCGTACGGGAAGCGGCGCGAGGCCGGCCGGCGCGCCAGAACGAACGCGACCCAAAGCGGTAGGGCCGTGGTGGCATCGGCGAAGTTGTGTATCGTGTCGGCCAGAAGCGCCACGCTGCCCGACAGGGCGACGACGGCGATCTGCATGAGCCCGGTGGCGAAGAGCATGGCGAAGGACCACTTGATGGCCCAGATGCCACGCGCGGTGGATGCGATGGTGGCATCGATCACGCCATGGGTATGCCCATGCGGCCCATGGTGATGGCCATGTTCGTGGCCATGCTCATGGGGGTGGTGATGGCCGTGCGAATGACCGTGGCCTTCCGACCCACCCAAGCCGAACCAGTCCAGAACCTTTGCCTTCATGGCGCCCTCAAAGATATTTGGTGATCTGCTTCAGATCGCGGATCGAAGCCGCGACGCCTTCGTCTTCCTCGTCGAGGCAGTGCTCGATGTGATCGTGGATCATCTCGCGCTTCGCCTTGGCGATCGCGGCCTCCACCGCATGGAGCTGCTGGGCAAGGTCCACACAGGGGCGCCCCTCGGCAAACATCTCGATGACGCTCGAAAGATGGCCCTGCGCGCGCTTCAGCCGCAGGACGACGTCCGGATGTGATGCGTGTTTCATGCCCCCCACATATCCCCCCAGGGGGGATATGGCAATGCGGATGCAGCGCCCCGCAAACAACTGTATGAAGGCGATATTTCGACGATCCGCGCCAGCCGCTCATTCAGACCCGGCGCCCGACAGAGAAAAGGGGCCCGGCATTGCCGAGCCCCTCCAGATCACACTGTACCTGCGGGCATAGTTGATCCCAAGCGCGGGAAATTTCCCTTTATAATCAATGACCTTCGAATGCCTCGCAGCAAAGGTTTTCCCATTTGGGAGCAAAGGTTGTCCCGTTTGGGTCGGACGTGACGTTAGGGCAAGAAAAAAGCCCGCCAAAGCGGACCCTACGAGCGAAGATCAAGATGTAAAACGTGCGGGTCGATCAGCCTATCGAGGCCCTAGGCCGCGGTCGATCAATCTCGAGCCGTAGGGCCGTGATATCTCCGACGCTGACCCGAACACGTACCAGTCCGACCTCGCCGGAAAGACGAACGGCCTTGACGCTGCCCGTTAGGATACCCTCGACGATCGCGCCCGTTGAGCGACCAGTCTTCTTCGCGCCAGTTGTGAGATCCACGAACTCGTCCGCTCTGACTGTTTCAACGAGCGGCAGCGCCTCGATGCACTTCAGAAACGCCTGGATCGTGCGCCGGGCGAATGCGATCCGGCCAATACCGCTTTCCTCGTCCTTGTCGAGAAGCGGCTCGATGACGCCGTCGCGATACAGACTTTCAGCTTGCGTGCGCGAACAGAAGAGAAGCTCGGGCAGGAGTTGGAGGGGTACACTTTCCTTTAGATCCCTGCTGATTTGCTCCGCAACCACGGCAGGTACAACAAGGTGGTGCGACGCAACATCCCAAGTGTCATCGTTAAGATGTCCGAGCTGGACGAGGGCCTTCCGCAGCCGTTTTCGGTGGATCCCCGTATTGACGGCAAGACTGTGAACCGAATGCATCTGTCGTCGCATCACCTTCTCACCGAGCAACATCTCGCCCGGCTTGACTGCGAAGTGATCGAGGATGTGTCCTCTCAGCATTTGACGTATGGCCCCAAAATCCACCGTTGGATTAGTGTCAGACAGCCATTCGTAAAGGCGGCCATATCCAGACCGTGGCCCCGCCTGCCCAGCCGTCGACGCCTCGATAGAGAGCATCTCGTCGAAGGCCGCGCGTATACCTTCCTTCCCGCGCCGAGCATAGCCGAAGCCAGTCGCCCCTGCGGCGCTCCAATCCGACGGGGACATCTCTGTCGCCTTGAACTTCTTGCCGAACATCAGCACCGCGCCGATCATCTCGCAGGTGCGCGCGCTCTGCTCCAGCGTCTGGCTGTCCAACCACTCCCCGGAGCCCGTCGGAGTATCGTCGACGCGCGACGCGATCATGGTCTCGAGCGGCGTAGGCGTCCGACACTCGGTGACCATCGGGAGGAACTCCACCTCTCTCGACGTGGGAAACGCCCGGCCCAATTCTCCGGCGGCGCTCGGGACAGAACGCTCGACCAGCGCGCATCGGTGAATGGGGCAAGCCAGGACAGGCCGTAGCCGCCAAAGGATGCGGCCCCGCTGCCGCCACGCCTCACCGTCCGGCGCGTCCTCGCGGAGGCAGACGGGGCAAACGCGTCGGCCTTCCAGCAACACGAAATCCGATGACCAAACCTCCCCTCGGAACCCACGGCAACGATCCGAACGCGAAATAACCGCGCGCATGAGGCGTGCGACCTCAATACCGGCGGCCTCCGCCAGCGATGAAATCGCCTGGGGCGCGCCTCGGGCAAAAGCCCGGAGGTCGATGCCGAGATCCGCCAAGAGCCGGTTGGCGGGCAACCCGGAGTGGAACAGGCTGAGCCGGCGGACGTACGATCCTGCGGTCTCGTCGTCGTGGAGGGGCAGATCGGGAGAGAGGCGCGCGGTCATGGGGACCATCCTTGGGTTTCGAGAATTTGCTTGAGGGTGGGCCAGTCCTCTTCATCGAAAGGCCCATCGCCGTCAGTTCTTCGTTTCCAGTCATAGCTGCGCCGGAAATCATCGAGCCTCAGAAGGCCGTCACGCCGACGGAGGGCGCGAGTGATCGCGAATTGCGTCAGTTCGAGGGAGCGGCCGAAGCTTCCCCGCGTGGCCGCTTCAAGCCGTTGAACCATATACGGATCGGAGGGCGGCTCGAGTTCGACGAGTTCGCAGCATCGAGAGATATACTGGCGAATGCTCGATCGCTCCGTCTCAGTCCGGATTGGGCTCAACCGCATTCGAAAAAGACGTCCGTCTGTCTCCTCGTCCTGACGGATCAGGTGCTCGAGGTCCGGAACGCCGGACAGGATCAGAACGAAGTTGGGTTCGTCCTGCATCAGCGCCTTGAACCGCCGAAGCACGGCCTTCACCTCGCGTGACGGCTGAAGCATGTGGTGCGCCTCGTCGATCCAGATGATCGTTATGCCCCGCAGTTTCAGCCGATTGAGGGCAGCCTCCCACACCTCCGTTGTGCGCGCGCCCGACGAAATGGGTGGATATCCCAAGTCCTCCGCGATTTTCGTGGCGAGGCCCTTGAGGGTGGCCTCAGGCTTGACCCGAATATAGAAGGCTCTGCCAGGCGTTTTGCCATCGGTCACACCGATCTGGGGCTGACGCGTGAGGTTACGGCGAATGAGCGTGGTCTTGCCGGCACCGGATTCCGCAGTCACGAGGAGACCGCGGGTCTCACCGACCAGTCCGAAGCGCAACGGGTCCGCCGTGATGGCGCCGTCGGGTCCGGTGCGAAGTACCTCGCGCGACAAATCCTCGAAATCGGCATCACGCGGATTGCGCATGTAGCGGTCACGCAGCCAGTCACTGACGGCACCCGAATCCAAAAGGTCTGGGCGATCAGTGATGCTACTGCTCGAAGGCTGTGGGTTGGTCATTCCAGAATGTCTCTTTCCATGCCGGGCTGCTCTTGCGCGTGGCCGGTGTCGGGGATGGACGGCGCAGTCGGTTCCGCGTTGGTGTCGGGGTGTGACTGTCGCGCAATCTGGGCTGCGCCCGCGTCAAATGGCGCCACGACATCATCGAAGATATCGCCGGCGGGATGCTCAGGGCGCTCACCCGGCACGTATGTGTAGCGCCTGAATTCCTTCGTTCTCTTAGCCATTTCCTCCGGAGTCGGCGCCAGTGGCAGGAGCCCGCGTAGTTTGCCGCGCCTCTCGGTATCCCGGTCCATCTCAACAATGGCCGCGTCCCGGACATCCTGGTCTTCCTGGCGCTCGGCACGTCGTGCGGCGAGGTAGATGGCAAGGTCGTCGTAAGAGGCATCCGCCCATTGCTCATCGGTGCAATGCGCCGTCACCCACGTGTCATTCGGAAGACGGACGTCGACGCGGCCGATCTTCTTGTGCCACCACCAGACCTCGACGGTCTGATCAGCGTGGTTCAGGAACCAGTCCTCCAGTTCTCTGCACTGGTAGTGAAGGCGTGATACTTCCACCCCTGCCCGCGTGAGCTTGCGTAGATACCGGTCGCCAAACGCTCGCCGGAGGTGGTGTTCGTCTGCCATGACTACGGGCGGCATCTCAGCCACGGCCCGCTCCCACATGATAAGCGGGGCACTCCGACCCAACGTCTCCGGCTGGTGCGTATGGTAGACATCGACAATCCAGCGCGTCATCCAGAACAGAAAGTCGTCGAGAGAGAGCGTAGCGCGCGCTTCGGCATCGTTGTCCCCCTTGAGAACAACATTCGAAAACGTGCGCCCGATAAACCGGTTGAGAAGCATTTGCTCGAAGGTTCGGAAGAAGCGCTCGATCCAGGGCTTCAGAAACGGCTTTCCGGCCGGCACGGCGAGGTTGGTAATGCCGGCCACGGACAGCCGCAGATACATCTCGTCACTCAGGTAAACGCTGCCGCGGTCGAACGCGATCGTCTGCGGATGGCCGGACATCGGCCAGGGCTTGGCGGCACCCGACGCTTCCACGAAATCATCCTTCGGCAGGTAGATCATCTCGATCGTGCGGAGCGTCGCGTTGAGGTTGTTCCCCTCAGTCGTGATCTGGAGTGCCACGATGGCGCCTGTGTAGACATCGATGGCGGCCGAGATGATCAGACGTTGCGGCTTTCCGGTGAGCCCCAGGGCAATCTTTTCACCGGGGGTAAGAAACTGATCGAGCTTCGTCAGCCTTAGGAAGGTTTGGAGATCGACGGTGTATTCGTCGATCTCGACCCGCTCGAGGGGCCGGCTGATCTTCAAGCCCTGTCCCAGCGTGTGAAGTTGCTTATACGCATCGTCCATGCCCTGGGTCCGAACGGCATGATCGATGGGCGCCATCTGCGCGATCATGCGCCACACGGTGTCGTAGCCAGGGACCGGCACGAGTTCGGCGTCAGGATCCTTCTGTTTGCGTAACCTGTTCTCGAGGCGGACGCGCGCTTGCGCGCTCTCAAGGATGCTCGCAATCGACGGACGCTCCTCATGCAACCGCATATCAACGACTTCGCGCACTAGGCTCTCGGAGTCCTTAGTCAGCCGCGCGCTGCGATTTCCGGAGTGACGATAACTGTCGATGAGAGCACTCTCGCCAAGCTTGCACCAACTCCGCCACCAGCGGTAAATGACCTCCCCCGACTTTGGGGCACGCGATACCTGGATCGGCTGCCCGGCACGGCCCTTCGCCTTGGCCGCGGCACGACGCATGTCCTCCTGCAGCCCAAGACCGATGATAGCCTCGCGATGCTCGACGAAGCTGGCACGTCGCGGCGCGAGGGTCCCATCTTCGAGCAGTTGGTGGGCGGCGAGAACGTAGCATTCGCGCCAGCTTGCCCGCTGGAGCTCTTTCGGTCGCGGTGCCTCTGCGGCAGGAACTGCGGTTCGGGGCTGAGCCAGATGTCCGGGTAATTCCAGGATGCAGAGGCGCCCTGCCCCAAGTTGTTTGCCAACCTCCTCGGCCGAGAGCAGGTCGGAGATCGCGGCATGCACTTCACCCGTGTCTGCGTCGGACCACTCGTCCCAAACCAGTTCAACGTCGCGCGCCGTAGACCGATAGACGAGACCGGTCCTGCCGTTGAGGACTATCCTCGTGCCCTCAGCCAGCGTCAGCGGCGACGTTGAACCAAAGCGCTGCATCAGCGCAGCCCAGTGCTGTGAACGATCGAGGACATTTTCACGAGACCAGGCTCGATCGTCTGCAGCCGTCCGTACCGGATCGACCGCAGCGCCGCGTGGAACCCAGCGGGGCCGACGCCTGTGCGCAGGAGAAGATCCCGGATCGATACAGGATCGACACCCCGATCCACCACCTGCTCCAGCGCCGCATCGTATTCCGGTTGAGCGAAGCGCGCGGCGTGAAACTGCGAGTACCGCGCCAAACGCTGCCGATCGATCGACCGTTCCGTCACGATCACGACGCGATCTACCACGGAAGGCGTTGCGGCCGCCGCAATCCGCGCCACCTCCAACCGAAATGCCGGACGCATTGCATGGTATGCGGGCTTCACCACAACTCCGGTGCGCCGGCCGGCCCGTTCTACCGCTACGTAGTCGAGGTAGTGTGTGCCGCGCTTGCCGCTTGCCTTGGCAAAAACGACCGGACCCTGCTGGTCGATCACGTCCACAACGCCGGGCCTGTAGATCAGTTGGAGCGCCGTGTTGTATTCGAGCATGCTCTCGAAAACGAGGCACTGGCCCTGCCCCCGCTCCTCGCCAAACGTAAGTTGGCCGAGAAAGTGATTGCGCGACTTGCGCGGCAGCGTCCGTGCCGCCCGGCTCGGCCTGGGTGGACCTGGATAGGCCCAGGGATAAGCCAACATGAGATCGTCCTCCGTCAGAGGGGTCGACGCCATCGGCGTCGAAAATTCCGTTTGTGAGCTGGGAGAACGGCTTGCGCTTTTCGCGCTTGGGGGTAGACTTGTTCTTGGAGAAGTTGGGTTCGCCCAGCTCGACTTTCAGGCCTGAGAACGGCGGCGCGATAGTCGGCCACGGTAGCGGCGGG